>NZ_JASCXN010000037.1 GCF_030010625.1 Streptomyces sp. CC208A
CGCATGCCCCGGACATCGGCACGTGGGAGGCCGCCGACCGCGTCGACCGTTCAGCCGGCCGTCACGGCCGCTCCCGGCAGGGCCGCGGTCGCCGGGTGGGTGGGACGGGAGAACAGGCGGTCGGTAGGACCCTGTTCGACGGCGTGGCCTTCCGAGAGGACGAGGAGCGTGTCTGTCCGGTCGGCGACCAGGCGCAGGTCGTGGCTGATGAGGACGAGCGCGGGGTTTCGCCCGGTGCGGAGGTCGTCCAGCAGGTTCATGACGGCTTCGGCGGTGTCCGCGTCGAGGGCGGAGGTCACCTCCTCGCACACCAGAACGTCCGGTTCGGCTGCGAGGGCGCGGGCGACGGAGGCGCGCCGGCGTCGGCCGCCGGGGAGTTCATGGGGGAGCGGGTCGCGAAGTCGGCGGGGAGGCCGACCCGGTCGAGCGGTTCGAGGACGCGCTCGTCCCTCCGGGCACGGGGTGTGCGGTCGTGGAGGGCGAGGGGGACGGCAGATGGTCGCGCCGACGGTGCGGCTGGAGTTGAGGGTGCCCAGGGGATTCTGGGGGACGAGCTGGACGAGACGGCGCTGTTCGCGGGTGCGGCGGGCGGCGATGGCGTGCAGTGCGGTGCCGTCGAGGGTGACGGTGCCGCCGTCGCGCGGTGCAGGCCGACGACCGTGCGCATCAGGGGCGTCTTGCCGGATCCCGAAGCGCCGGCCACGCCGAGGCCACCGCCGGCGGACAGGTCGAAGTCGACGCCGTGCAACGCGGGGATCCGGCGGCCGCGGTGAGTGAAGGCGGCCGCGAGGCCGGTGACAGCAAGTACCGCGGGCCTGCCGGTGGTCTCGGGTGGTGCGGAGCGGCGCGCTGGGACGGACAGCGAGCCTGTGGTGAGACGGGGGCGCGGTTCCACGACGTCGTCGGCGAGCCGACGCACGAGGTCGGCGTCGTGGCAGCACAGGGCGATCACGACGCGGTGTCGTTCGGCCAGGTGGCGAAGGAGTTCGCCGATCTCGTCGCGGACGTTCGCGTCGAGTCCGGCCGGCGGTTCGCCGAAGAGGAGGACGGTGGGGCGGCGGGCCGGCGCGCGGGCGAGGGAGACCCGCCGCCGTCGGCCGCCGGAGAGACCACCGGGGCGGCGGTCGGCGAGGTCTCCGTCGGTGGGGAGCCGTGCCTCGTCGAGGAGCGCGGTGAGCGCCTCCGGGCTGCGGTCCACGGCGACTTCGGCGGGTGGACGGCGGACCTGCATACGGGGGTTGTGAGGCCGGGGCCGGGGTCCTGACCGACGTACGCGAGGCGGTGGCGGCGCGGTGCGCGCAGTTCCGGGTCGGGCAGGGCGAGCGGGTCGCCGCCGAGGACGTCGATCGTGCCCGCCGTGAGCCGTGAGCCGTGAGCCGTGAGCCGTGAGCCGTGAGCCGTGAGCCGTGAGCCGTGAGCCGTGAGCCGCGCGCCCGGCGGCAGGACACCGGCGACGGCCCGCAGCAGCGTCGTCCTTCCGCAGCGCGACGGGCCGGTGAGGGCCGTGACCCGGCCGGTGCGGAGTTCGAGGCCGCCGTTCTCCAGGAGCAGGCGTGACGGTGAGTCAGTCGACGCGTACGACGGTCTCGCCCTCGGGCATCCGCTGGTCCGCGTACCAGCGGGGCATGTGGTTCACAGCGCGGTCACCGCCTTGCGGCCGCCGGGCGGGACGAGCGCCGAGGCGGCCAGGACGGTCCAGGGGTTGAGGAGGATGCCGCCGGCGTTCTCACGGATCATCAGCGCCCAGTCGGTGGCGGGCGGCTGGGGCCCGACCTGAAGGAAGCCGGCCGTGGCGACGACGTACACGGCGGCGACGAACCGCAGTCCGAACAGGGCGAGGAGCGTGGCGCGCAGGTTGGGAAGGACCTCTCTGACCACGAGGTGCCCGACGCGCCCGCCTCCGGCCGCCGCCGCCTCGACGTAGCCGGACGCCACGACGGGCGCGGCCACCAGGCGCACCGCGTACGGCACGTCGAGGACGTACGCGGCGGCGATCAGGGCGAGGCGGCCGCCGGTCGGCCAGGACCGGAGCGCCACCACGGCCGCCGGCATCCGCAAGGCGCACCTCGCGCACGAGGGCGTGGAACTGCTGTCCCGCCCCGAGCTCCCGATCCTGCCCGATGACACCTGTGCCGAGGCCCAGGCCTTCGACGGCCTGCCGCCGAAGGTGCCCGCCCTCTGGGAGTCCGGGAACGGCCTCACCCTGCGCTTCGACCCCGCCTACACGCCGCTCGGCGACGCCACTCCCGAACACCGCGCCGCCTACGGTCGCCTTGAGGACGAACTCGCCCGCGTCTCCGTGGCCGTCAGCCTGGAGCCGGGTGACGTCCTGGTCGTGGACAACGACCTCGTCGTCCACGGCCGGGTGCCTTGCCAAGCGCGCTACGACGGTACCGACCGCCGGCTGAAGCGGGCCTCGGCACGGGCGCCGGGCCGCCGCACCCGGTCCGCCGCCGAGGCGGACGGGGACGGCTACGGCCAGGCCGCGACCCAGGCGTACGCGTGATCCGTCGGCGTCGGACTGCTGCGCGGCCTGGACGACACCAAGGGCGGCTTCCACGTCACCCTCGTCGGCTACTGGCTCATCGGCCTCCCCGCCACCTGGATCCTCGGCCACTTCACCGGCCTCGACAGCACCGGCGTCTGGCTCGGCCTCCTCACCGGCCTCGTCGTCACCGCCCTCCTCCTGCGCCGCTACCACCGCGGCCTCGCAGCCCGCTCCGCCGCCCCGGCCGAGGCGGAGACGGCTGCGGCCTGACGAGGTGTGCGCCGGGCAGCCCGCCCGCGCACCTTCCGGCATGACACGTCTGTGACGTCCCGACCCCCAGGCCTAGATGAACATGAATGTCATCGGCTAATGTGTGCCCGCTCGCGCCGGGCGACCTCCGGGCGGGCATGGTGCGTTCGCCGGACCACGGTGGACCAGGAGCGAGGGGGCGCGGCGTGGTCGAGAGCTCGGCAGGTACGGCGGCGGCATCACCACCACGTCCCGACCTCCCGCACGGGGTGGTCGACTCGGAGCCGCGGCCCAGGGCGAGGACCGGCGTGATCGGGTCGATCCTGGTCGGGGTCGCGTTGGTCATGGTGCCGGTCGGGCCGTGGCTGGAGCGGTTGTTCGGACTCGCGGCGTTCGGAGCGTGGCGGACGCTGCTGGTCGCCATCGTGGTGCAGGGCGTACCGTTTCTGCTGCTCGGCACCGTCGTCTCGGCGGCCATCGGCGCCTTCGTCCCCGCCCGGGTCTTCTCCAAGGTCCTGCCCCGCAACCCCGTCCTCGCCGTGCCGGTCGCGGGTGCCGCCGGGGTGGTGCTCCCCGGCTGTGAATGCGCCTCGGTGCCGGTCGCGGGCAGCCTGATGCGGCGGGGCGTGGCGCCCGCGGCGGCCTTGACGTTCCTGCTTGCCGCGCCCGCCGTCAACCCGGTGGTGCTCGTCTCGACGGCCATCGCGTTCCCCGGCAGCCCGGAGATGGTGGCCGCGCGGTTCGGCGCCTCGCTCGTCACCGCGGTCGTCATGGGCTGGCTGTGGATCAAGCTGGGCCGCGAGGAGTGGCTGCGGCTGCCGGCCGGGCACCCGGAGCACGCGCCCGGATCGAGCCGGCTGGCCGCCTTCCGGCGCGGCCTTCAGCACGACTTCCTGCACGCGGGGGGCTTCCTGGTGGTCGGCGCCATGGCCGCGGCGACCTTCAACATCCTCGTACCGCCGTCCGTCCTCGAGGTGTTCTCCGATTCGCCGTGGCTCGGCGTCCTCGTGGCGGCGCTGCTCGCGGTGCTGCTCTCGGTCTGCTCGGAGGCGGACGCGTTCGTCGCGGCCTCGTTCACGGGCTTCTCGCCCACCGCCCGCCTCGCGTTCATGGTGGTCGGACCGATGGTCGACATGAAGCTCATCGCCCTGCAGTCGGGGGCCTTCGGGCGGGCGTTCGCGGTGCGGTTCTGCGCCGCCACGTTCGTCGTGGCCGTCCTGTGCTGCGTACTCGTCGGAGGCGTACTGCTGTGACCGGACAACCCCCCACCCCCGCGGGAGACCCCCGCTCGCTGAGCGAACTCGGCCTGCCTCTGCTGCTGGTGCTGACCGGCACGGGCCTGCTGCGCGCCACCGTGGGCAGCGACATGTACCTCCGGTACGTGAAGGAAGGGCTGTGGCCCTACCTCGTCGCGTCCGGAGTCCTGCTGGTCCTCCTGGGGCTGGCGGGGATCGGGGCCGAGGTGGCGCGCCGCCTGCGGCAACCGGTGCTGCGGAGGGACGCGTCCGGCCGCAGGTACTGGCACCATCCGGCCGACGGCCACGCGGAAGGACACGACGACCACGGACACGGGCACGGCGGTGCCACCCGCGTCGCCTGGCTCCTGGCCGTACCGGCCCTCACCCTCCTCTTCGTCGCGCCGCCGGCGCTCGGCTCGTACACCGCCTCGCGTGACGGCGCGACGGCCCGCGTCGAGCGGACCGGCTACGAGGAACTGGCGGACGCGCCGACCACACCCATGGCGCTGGAGGAGTTCATCGGCCGGTCGATGTACGACTCGATGAGCCTGCGCGGCCGCAAGATCCGCGTCCTCGGATTCGTCACCGCCGGCAGGACTCCGGACACCTGGTACCTCAACCGCCTGAAGGTCGGCTGCTGTGCGGGCGACGCGCGGACCCTGCGCGTGGAGATGCACGGCTTCAAGGCACCCGCCGACGACACCTGGGTCGAGGTCACCGGCGTGTGGCAGCCCGGCGAGGTCACTCCGGACAAGCCCGTTCCGACCATGGAGGTCGGCGCCCTGAAGTCCGTGGCGCAGCCCCGCAATCCCTACCAGGACGCGCCGCCGACGGACGGCTGAGTCCCGGGCCGGGGCGGCCTCGCTCCACGCCGGCCTCCTCTCCCCGCACGGCCGTCAGGACCACGCTGTGGCCGCACTGCCAGACCGTTCCCACCGCCGGGAAACCGGCCTTGCACAGCAGTTCGGCGTACTCGCGGGCGCCGAGCCCGTTGTCGCCGTCCGGGCCGGTGCCGCGGCGGGCCCGCTCCGCGAGGAGTTCCGCGAACCCCTCGTGGACGGCGGCCACCGCCCACCAGTCGGCCCAGTCCTCCGCGGGCTGTTCGGCCTGCCTGGCCCTGTGCCCGCGCCCGACGGCGGCGGCCAGTCCACGGACGGGCGCGTCGTTCTGGAAGAGGTGGTCTGCGTCGACCGGCACTCCGCCGGGTCGGAGGAGGTCGTGGACCTGTTGGTACACGGTCGCGAGGTCGGCGGGCGGCAGGTCATGCAGGGCGGCCGTGGAGACCACCGCGTCCAGCCGACCGTCCGCGGAGAGCGCCGGGGTCCACGACCCCGGCCCGATACGCGCGTCCACGAAGGTGACGGCGGCCCCGTGCACCGCCTGCCCGAGCGCCAGAAGGAACGGATCGTGATCGACGCCCAGGACGCGGGCGTGCGGCAGTCGGTCGGCCCGTCCGGCGGCCGGCGAGCCGGGGCCGCGGCCGAGGTCCGCGATCACGGGCCGTCGGCTGTCGCGGCAGGCGTGCGCGACCGCGTCGGCGACGACGTCGAGGCGTTCGGTGCGGGCGGTGGCGTAGTGCCGCTGCTGGGGCTCCCGGCGCTCCACCCACGGGGCCGCCTCGGCGGCCGTCAGGGCTTGTGCCATGGTGCCTGTTTCCCTTCGTGGTGCGGGTTTTCCGGGATCGCTGTCGCGCGCCGGAGGCGGCGGCACTGGGGCAACGGGATCTCGAAGTGCACGGTGCCGACGCCGGGACCGTGCTCTCCCGTCGCGCGGGCGTCGAAGACCTCCTTGGCCAGGCCGCGCCAGAACGCCTCCGCGCCCTCGACGTCGACGTTGGTGTGCAGGTAGATGCTGTCGTAGCCGGGGGTCTCGGCGACGAAGGCGCAGGCACGGTCCACGAGGGTGCGGGCCAGGCCGTGCCGTCGGTGCTCCGGGCGTACGTAGACCCGGACGAGCTGCGCGGTGGTGCCCGACGGGTAGCGCTCGGCGAGCCGGCGCGGATGCGGCGGATGGGCCGGTCCTTCCGAGCGGACTCCGGTGGTGGCCACCACCTGGTCGCCGTGCAGGGCGACCAGCAGCAGGTGGCGGGGGTCGTTCAGGTAGGTCTTCTCGATCTCGATGACGTCGCGGTGCCACGCGGGCACGAAGCCGTAGCCGAAGTCCCGGTAGAAGGTGTCGAGCATGACCTGGCGGGCGCCCTCCACGTCGGCCGGGCCGGCGGGGCGGACGGTGTAGGGCGGGTGCGGGTGACGGCTCATCGGGATCTCCTGAAGACGCGCGAGGGGCTCCTCGCGCGGTGTGAGGGCGTACGACGGCAGGCGTGCGTCTCGCATGCGGAGAAGTGCGCCCTGATAGATGACAATGAAAACGATTATCGATAAGGTCCTTCTCGGTCAAGCGAGCGCGCCCGGGCGGCGCGCCGAAGCGACCGGATCACACCTCAACCGTGCTGTGAGAAGGGGAAGTCGTGGCTCATCTGCTGATGGTCGAGAGCTGGGTCGGGTCCATGAGCAGGCTGCTGCCCAGGGCCATTCGCGAGGCAGGTCACGAGTTCACCTTCCTGACCCGTGACCTGCACCACTACCTGCGGTCGGCTCCGGAGGGCACCGCGCACCCCCTCCTCGCGGCCCGCCACGTGCTTACGGCGGACACCAACGACACCGACGCGCTGCTGCCCTTCGTCGAGCGGGCCCACGAACTCCTGCGCTTCGACGGGGTCGTCACCTCCTGCGACTACTACCTCGGGACGGCCGCGCGCGTCGCCGGGCGTCTCGGGCTGCCCGGCCCCACGCCCGAGGCGGTCGAGAACGCGTGCCGCAAGGACGCCACCCGCCGGGTCCTGGCCGAAGCCGGGCTCCCGGGACCGCGGTTCGCCGTGTGCGCGGACTGGGCCGAGGCCGCCACCGCAGCACACGACCTCGGCTATCCGCTGGTGCTCAAGCCCGTGGACCTGTGCGCCGGGATGTTCGTCCGCCGCGTCGACGACGAGGCCGCTCTGGCGGACGCCTTCCGCGCGCTCGCCGCCTTCCCCGTCAACGCCCGCGGACAGCGACGCGACCCCGTCGTGCTGCTCGAAGAGCTCCTCGACGGCCCGGAGGTGAGCGTCGAGACCGTGTCCCACGACGGGGCCGTGCACGTCGTCGGGGTCACCGACAAGAGCGTGGGCGGGGCCCCCGCGTTCATCGAGACCGGTCACATGTTCCCCGCCGCCCTGGATCCGGCGGACACCGAGGCCGCCGCGGAGACCGCACGCCAGGCGCTCAAGGCACTGGGGCTCGACGGGGTCGTCGCCCACACGGAGATCAAGCTGACGGCCGACGGACCGCGCCTGGTCGAGGTCAACCCCCGGCCCGCCGGCAACCGCATCACCGAACTCGTACGTCACGTGACCGGCGTCGACCTCGCCGCCGCCTGCGTGGACGTGGCCCTCGGCCGTGAACCGGACCTGCGCCGCCGCGCCACCGGACTGACCAGCGCCGCGATCGGCTTCCTGGTGCCGGACGAGGACGGAGTGCTGGAAGCCGTCGACGGCGCTGACGTGGTCGGGGCGGCGGACGCCCTGCTGGAACTGCAGCTCGCCGAACCCGGCAGGGCCGTCAAGGCCGCCGGCAGCAACAACGAGTACCTCGGCCACGTCATGGCGGGTGACACGCAGGGCCTGGCCGCCCGGGCCCGCGTCGAATCCCTGCTCGCGCAGCTGAGTCCCCGGGTGGTGACCCGATGAACGCACTCACCGACACGCGCCTCGCGGCCCCCTCGTACGACGACCTCGTCGAGCGCGTGCTGGCCGGCGGCTTCGGCCCCGACCCGCGCGCCCAACGGATCTCGGTGGCCTTCACCACCCGGCAGGCGGTACGCCACGAAGGGCGCGGCTCCGGCTACCGCAACGAAGTCCTCAGCCTGCGTCTCGCCGAGGCCGTGGGCTCCTGCGCGGTCGAGCCGGGCGAACTGCCCGACGGCGCCGTGGAGGACTGCGTCGGCGCGGACGTCGCCTGTCTCCTGGAACACGAGCTGACGCCGGTCCGGGTCGCGGCCCTTGACGCGTACCTCATGTACGCCCTGCCGCACGGTCCGGAGAACGGCGCTCGACCCTGCCCGCTTCCCTCCGGCACGTCACTGGAGAAGTCCCGGGCCAGGGCCAAGGCCGTGGTGGAGCTGGTCGACGTCGCGCCCGGAGCGACCGTGCTCGTCGTCGGCGTGGTCAATTCCCTGCTGGAGGCCCTGCGGGCGCGCGGACTCGCGTACATCCCCTGCGACCTCAAGGGCGGCACGACCGAATGGGGCGAGCCGGTGCGCACCGACGCCCTGGCGGAGCTGGAGCGCTGCGACGCCGTCCTCGCCTCCGGCATGACCCTCGGCAACGGCAGCTTCGAGCCGATGCGCCGGCACGCCCAGCGCCACGGCATCCCCCTGGTGATGTTCGCGCAGACCGGCAGCGCGGTCCTGCCGCGCCTCATCGGCTCCGGCGTCACCGCGGTGTGCGCGGAGCCGTACCCCTTCTTCTGGCTGGACGGCGGCCCGGGGAGCATCCACCGCTACGGAGCCGCCCAGTGACCACCGCCGTCCTCGGCTCCCCGCGCACCACGGGCCGACGGGAGCTCCTCGGCCTGCTCGGCCGTACGCCGCTCGCCCGCGTGACAGCCGACCTGCCCTGCCCCCAGCCCGGCTTCTGGGCCAAGCTCGAAGGGCTCGGCGTCGGCGGCATGAAGGCGCGCGCCGCCGTCTCCATGCTGCTCGGCGCCGAGGAACGCGGCGAACTGCGGCCGGGCGCACCCGTGGTGGAGTCCACCTCGGGGACGCTCGGCATCGGACTGGCCTTCGCCGGACAGGCCCTCGGCCATCCGGTCGTGCTGGTCGGCGACATCGAGCTGGAGCCCTCGATGCGGCAGCTGCTGCACGCCCACGGCGTCCGCCTGGAGCTGGTCGACCGTCCGGCGGCCGAGGGCGGCTGGCAGGCCGCGCGGCTCGCCCGGCTGCGCGAACTGCTCGCGCTGCTTCCGGACGCGTACTGGCCCGACCAGTACAACAACCCGGACAACACGGCGGGTTACGCCTCCCTGGCGGCCGAGCTGGCCGGCCAGCTCGACCATCTCGACGTGCTGGTGTGCAGCGTCGGCACCGGCGGCCACAGCGCCGGGATCATCGGGCCCCTGCGCCGCAACTGGCCCGGCCTGCGGCTGATCGGGGTGGACGCCACCGGTTCCACCATCTTCGGCCAGCCCGCCCGACCGCGCCTCATGCGTGGCCTCGGCAGCAGCATTCACCCGCGCAACGTCGCCTACGACGCCTTCGACGAGGTCCACTGGGTGGGCCCCGCCGAGGCCGCCGACGCGTGCCGCCGGCTGGCCCGCTCCGCCTTCGTCAGCGGAGGCTGGAGCACCGGTGCCGTGGCCCTCGTCGCCGCCTGGGCCGCCCGCGTCCACTCCGGTGCCGTGGTCGCCACCGTGTTCCCCGACGGGCCGCACCGCTATCTCGGCAGCGTCTTCGACGACGACTTCACCTCGGCCCACGGCATCGACCCGTCCACCGCCGCCACCCGCCCCGTCGAGATCCCGCACCCCCGGGCCGTCGAGGCCACTGGCTGGGCCCGCTGCCGCACCGTCACCGACCCGCTCGCGAACCGATCGACCGACACGACCCCGGAAGAGAACACGTGAAGGCCGCCCTGCGTACCGTACGCCTCGAACTCACCGAGCCGCTGCGCATATCCCGTTCGACGATGGCGGCCCGAGAGGCCGTGTGGCTGACCGTCGAGCACGACGGGCAGCGCGGCCACGGAGAGGCCGTCACCAGCGTGTACTACGGACTCGACGCCGACACCCTCGCGCGGCTGCTGCACGCGGAGTCCGAACGACTGGCCCGCTTCGGCGATCCCGAGACCGCTCTGGAAGGCTGCCGCGCCGGTACGAGAAAGGCCACCGTCCCGCCGGCCGTGACCGCGGCCGTGGAATCCGCGCTGCTCGACCTCGTGGGCAAGCGCGCGGGCACCCCGGTCCACCAGCTCGTGGGCGCCCATGGAGCCCCGCCTTCCGCCGCGACCGCCCGCACCATCGGCATCACCGCGCCGGAGCGGGCCGGGGCGCAGGCGGCCCGCCTCGTACGCGACGGATTCTCGGTCCTCAAGCTCAAGGCCGGCGCCCCTGACCCGGCGGACGACCTGGCCCGCGTACAGGCCGTCCGCACCGCCGCCCCGCACGCACGGCTGCTCCTCGACCCCAACGGCGCGTGGACCGTCCACGCGTCGGAGCGGCTGCTGCCGCTCTTCGCGGAGCTGGGCGTCGAGGCCGTCGAGCAGCCCCTGGCCCCCGGCGATCCCGAGGCACTGGCGAAGCTCGCGGAGCGCTCGCCGCTCCCCGTCATCGCAGACGAGGACGCGGTCGACCTGGAGGACGCCCACCGCCTCGCCGGACGGGTCCAGGGCGTCAACGTCAAGCTGGCCAAGTGCGGCGGCGTCAGCGCCGCCCTCCGCATCGCCGACATCATCGCGGACACCGGAACCGAGCTGATGCTCGGCTGCCTGACCGCCAGCACTCTCGGCATCGCCCCGGCCGTCCACCTGGCCGACCGCGCCCGTTGGGTCGACCTCGACGGCCACCTGCTCCTCGCCCACGACCCATGGACGGGCATCGGCGGCACCGACGGCACCGTACGGGCGAGCCGGCACCCGGGCCTGGGCGTACGCGAGCGCGCCACCTCGGGGGCCCGAGCGTGAAGACGTGGCACGAGACACGCGGCTTCCCGCTCGCGATCAGGCTCCTCCTGGTCAACCAGCTCGGCGTCAACACCGGCTTCTACCTGCTCGTCCCGTACCTCGCCCTGCACCTGAGCGAGGACCTGGGAATGTCGGCGGCCGTCGTCGGCATCGTGCTCGGCGTGCGCAACCTCAGCCAGCAAGGGCTGTTCCTCATCGGCGGGACGGCGTCGGACCGGCTCGGAGCGCGCGGCGTCATCATCGCCGGATGCGCCCTGCGCACCGTCGGCTTCGGGCTGTTCGCGCTCGGCGACGGACTGCCCGTACTCCTCGCCGCATCCGTGCTCAGCGGCCTGGCCGGGGCGCTGTTCAACCCGGCCGTGCGGGCCTATGTCGCCCTGGAGGCAGGGGAGCGCAAGGCGGAGGCGTTCGCCCTGTTCAACGTCTTCGCCACCACCGGGGCCCTGATCGGGCCGCTGCTCGGCAGCGTCCTCCTGCTCGTCGACTTCCGTGCCTCGGCGCTCACCGCGGCCGGCATCTTCGCGGTGCTCACCGTCGCCCAGGCCCTGGTCCTGCCGGTCCGCCAGGTCGCGCCGACCGGGAACAGCGTCCTCGCCGACTGGCGCGAGGTGGTCGGCAACCGGGGCTTCCTCGCGTTCGCCCTGGCCATGGTCGGCATGTTCACCCTGGAGAACCAGCTGTACCTGCTGCTGCCCGACGGAGCCCGGCGGGCCACCGGCTGGGAAGGCGCCGCCGGGCTCGTCTTCGTCGTCGGCACCCTCGCCAACCTCTGGCTTCAGCTGCGCATCACCACCGCGCTCAAGGCCCGGGGCAGCAGGGCGCGTTGGATCGGTGCCGGGCTCGCGCTGATGGGACTGTCCTTCGTACCGCCGATGGCCGTGTCGGGGTACGGCGCGGCCCCCGACGGCCTCGCCGAGGCGGCGTTGCGCGTGCTGCCGGTCCTGGGCGGCGCCCTGATGCTCTACCTGGGCGTGATGCTGGCCCAGCCGTTCGTGATGGAGCTGATCCCCGGGTTCGGCCGGACCGAACTGACCGGCACCTATTTCGGCCTGTTCTACGTCGTCTCCGGCCTCGCCGCCGCCGTCGGCAACACGGTCGTCGGCTGGGCCATGGACACCGGTGAGCGCACCGACGCGCTGTGGCTGCCGTGGGCCTGCTGCCTGGCCTTCGGACTCGCCTCCGCCGTCGGCGTCGCCTGGCTCCACCGCCGCCAGGTCCTTCCCGACCGCCCCGCGACCGCCCCGGCGACCGTGTGAGGAGCACGCCACCCATGACCGTCACCACCGCGAACCTGCTCACCGACAACCCCGCGCTGTACGAGGCCCGCTTTCCCGACCCCGACCGGCTCGCCGGACGCTGGACCGAGGACTGCCTGCGCCGCTACGGGGCACCCGGTCCCCGCGTCCTGGACATCGGCTGCGGCACCGGCCGGGACGCAGCGCACCTGCACCGCGCCGGCCGTACGGTGACCGGCGCCGACCTGTCCGACGCGATGCTGGCGTACGCCCGCGTGGAGCACCCCGGCCCCGCGTACGTCCGGGCCGACCTGCACGGATTCGACCTCGGAGAGCGGGCCTTCGACGCGATCGTGTGCCTGGACAGCGCCCTGCTGTACTGCCACACGAACGACCAGCTCGACGGCTTCCTGACGTCCTGCCGCCGATCCCTGGCGCCCGGCGGCCTGCTCATCGCGGAAATGCGCAACGGCGCCTTCTTCCTGGGCCGAACGGAACTCCTGGACACCCCGTCCGTCAACGGCTTCACCTGGCAGGGCACCGTCTACCGCTCCACCACCACCCTGTCCGTGGACAGGACCGCCCAACTGCTGCGCCGCACGCGGGTGTGGGCCGCCGACGACGGTTCCCCTACGGTCGAGCAGCGCTCCGGGTGGCGTCTGCTCTTCCCCCAGGAGCTGCGCCACGTCCTCGCCGCCCACGGCTTCGAGGTGCTCGCCCTGTACGACGGCCCCGGCCCGCGCACCGAACCGCCGTGGCAGGAGGGCGACCTGCCCTGCGTGACGGCCGACGGAGACCGGCTGCACCTGGTCGCCCGCCGCACCCCCACGCCCCACCCCTGACCCCTCACGCGTCCATCCGCTCGCACAGCAGCAAGGAACACCGCCATGAACGACACCCCCGTGAACGACGTCCCCGTGGACGGCCCGCGCTTCCCCGGTCTGCGCCGCCGGGGCTTCCTCGCCGTCGCCGGAGGCGCCGTCGGCCTCGGCGCCCTCGCCCTCACCGGCTGCGCCGGTTCCGAACCGGCCGCCGGCCCCGCCAAGGCCGGCGGCACGCCCCGGCGCGGCGGACGCCTGCGCGCCGCGTTCGCCGGCGGCGGCGCGAGCGAGACGCTCGACCCGCACCTCGCCAACCTCTTCGCGGACGCGGCCCGCGCCAAGGCCCTCTTCGACAAGCTCGCCGACTACGGCCCCGACCTGTCCGCCCGGCCGCGCCTCGCCACCCGGTGGGAGCCCGATGCCGGCCTGGACCGCTGGAGAGTCACGCTGCGCGAGGCCGCCTTCCACAACGGCAAGCCGGTCATCGCCGCCGACGTCCTGTACAGCTACCGGCGCATCACCGACCCGACGAAGGCGTTCCGCGCCAAGGCCTCCCTGGAACCCATCGACCTCAAGGCCAGCCGCGCGCTCGACGAGCGGACCGTCGAGTTCGTCCTCAAGCGCCCCACCGCCGAATTCCCCAACGTGCTCGCCTCGTTCGGCGCGTACATCGTCCCCGAAGGCGAGCAGGACTTCGACAGGAAGCCGGTCGGCAGCGGCCCCTTCCGCTTCGTCTCCTTCGCCCCCGGCAAGTCCGCCGTCTTCCAGCGCAACGAGGACTACTGGGACGGCGCCCCGTACCTGGACGAACTGGAGTTCATCGTCGCCAACGAGGAGTCCGCCCGCGTCAACGCCCTGCTCGGAGGCCAGATCGAATACGCCCACGAGCTGAACCCCACCACCGCTCGCGCCCACGAGGACAAGGGCCGGGTCGAGATCATCCGGCTCCGCAACAGCGCCATGCAGGGCTTCGTCATGAAGACCGACCGCCCGCCCTTCGACGACAAGCGGGTACGGGAGGCGTTCTTCCTGATCGCCGACCGCAAGGAACTGGTCGACGGCGCCCTGTCCGGCGCGGGCGAGATCGGCAACGACCTGTTCGGAAAGGGCTATGAGTACTACGCCGCGAGCCTGCCCCAGCGGGAACAGGACCTCGACCGGGCCAAGGCGCTGCTCAAGCAGGCCGGCGCCGAGGGCCTCAAGGTCGCCCTCGACACCTCGCCCGTCGCCGCCGGATTCACCGAGGCGGCCTCCATCTTCCGCGACCAGGCCGCCAAGGCGGGCGTCACCGTCACCGTCAAGACCGGCAGCAAGGACAGCTACTGGAAGGACATCCTCGACTCCGGCACCTTCGCCTCCTACCGCTCGGGCGCCATGCCCATCGAATCCCACATCTCCCAGCGCCTGCTCACCGGTTCCACCACCAACGCCACCAAGTGGCAGCACAAGGACTTCGACGCCCTGTACCAGCAGGCGCAGTCCACCAAGGACAAGGTCGCCCGCACCGCCGTCTACGAGCGTATGCAGCGCCGCCTGCACGCCGAAGGCGGCTTCCTGATCTGGGGCTTCGCCGACTGGATCCTCGGCACCGCGAAGAACGTCAAGGGCGTCGAGGCCAAGGCACCGGCCAACTCCCTCGACTGGGCGCGCTTCGACAAGGTGTGGCTCGCGTGACCGGACTCCGGTCCTGGATCGCCCGGCGGCTGCTGCTCGGTGCGGCGCAGACGGCAGCCGTCGTGCTGCTCGTCTTCGCCCTCACCGAGGCGCTGCCGGGCGACGCCGCCGTCGCTCTCGCCGGCGACCAGCCCGACCCGGAGCGCATCGCCGCCATCCGCGAGGCGCTGGACCTCGACCGGCCCGCGCACGAGCGTCTGGCCGACTGGGCCGCCGGGCTGCCGCACGGCGACTTCGGCACCTCCCTGGCCTCAGGGCGACCCGTCAGCACGTACATCACCGACGGCTTCGGCCCCACACTGCTGCTCGCCGCCCTGACGATCGCGCTCCTCGTCCCGATCGGCGTCGGCCTCGGTGTGCTCGCCGCCCGGCACGAGGGCCGACTCGTCGACCGGTTGGTCAGCTCGGTGACGCTCGGCGCGTACGCCGTGCCCGAGTTCGCCTTCGGCGTGCTGCTCGTCACGGTCTTCGCCCTGCGCCTGGGCTGGCTCCCTCCGACCGCCGTCGGCTATGGCACCGACCTCCTCGCCCACCCCGCTGCGCTGGTGCTGCCCGTGCTCGTCCTGCTTTCCCGCCCGGTGTGCTCCCTCGCCCGGCTGGTGCGCGCCGGCATGATCGACGCGCTGGCCTCCCCGTACGCGGCACACGCTCGCCGTTACGGCGTCCCGGGCATCCGCATCCGGTACGGACACGCCCTCCCCAACGCCATCGCGCCGGCCACCCAGCAACTGGCCCGCACCGTCGACTGGCTGCTGTGCGGCGTCATCGTCGTGGAGGCGCTGTACGTGATCCCCGGTCTCGGCACCGTCCTGATGAACGCCGTCGCCGAACGCGACGTGCCCGTCGTCCAGGGCCTCGCCGTCGTCTTCGGCGTCACCACCGTCGTGCTCAACCTCGGTGCCGACCTGGTCGTGCGCCGCTTCGCCCCCCGGTCGGAGGTGGCCGCGTGAGATCCCGTGTCGCGCTCGGCGCCGTCATCGTCGGCGTCCCCCTCGCCCTGGCCCTCCTGGGCCCGCTGTTCGCCGGAGAACCCGGCGCGCGCACCGCCTCGTTCACGCTCGGTGGCGGACACTGGCTCGGCACCGACTTCGTCGGCCGGGACGTCTGGCGCCAAGTCCTGCTCGGCGGGTGCTCGGTGGTGCTCGTGGCGCTCGCCGCGACGGCCCTGACCTACCTGGTGGCGCTCCCCGTCGGCCTCGTCAGCGCGCTGACCCACCGCACGTGGTGGGAAGAGCTGCTGATGCGGCCGCTGGACGTGCTGCTCGCCGTGCCGTCGTTGCTGATGATCCTGCTCGTCGCCGCCGTCTTCACCCCGGGGGCCGTCGGCCTCACCCTGCTGGTGACCTTCGTCAACATTCCCGACGCCGCCCGAATCGTCAGGGCAGCGGCGGCCGAAGCCGCGTCGCGCCCGGCGGTCGAAGCGCTGCGCATGCAGGGCGAGAGCTGGTGGCGGACGGCCGTCGGCTACGTCGGCCGGTCCCTCACCCGCACGCTCGCCGCTGACGCGGGCGTACGGCTGACCGGAGTGCTGTACCTCGTCGCCACTGCGGCGTTCCTGGGCGTCGGCGCCGAGCCCGACGCGGCCGACTGGGCGGTGATGGTGGACCGCAACCGCACCGGGCTGTTCGTCCAGCCCTGGGCCGTGGTCGTGCCCGCCCTGCTCATCGTCGCCCTGACCATGGGGACCAACCTGCTCGTCGACGCCCGACTCGAGAAGGGGAAACGGACGTGCACGCCGTGAACGCGGTCGCCGAGATCAAGAACCTGTGCGTGCACGTCGGTGGCCGGGCCATCGTCGACGGGGTGAACCTCCGGGTACTCCCCGGCACGATCACCGCCCTCGTGGGCGCGTCCGGCAGCGGCAAGACCACCACGGGCCTCGCCCTGCTCGGCGAGTACCCGGCAGGCGCACGCGTCACCGGAGACGTACGCGTGCCCGACGGCCTGGTCGGATACGTCCCGCAGCACCCGGGCGCCGTACTCAATCCCGCGCGCCGCATCGGCGCCCTGCTGCAGGACATCGCCCGTACGCAGGTACGGCACCTGCCGCGGCGGGACCGCCGGGCCGCCGTCCACGAGCGGGTCCTGCGGGCGCTGTCGCTGGCCCAGGTGTCCGAGGCCGAGACGATGCTGGGGCGCTATCCCCACCAACTGTCGGGCGGCCAGCAGCAGCGCGTCGTCCTCGCGCAGGCGCTGCTGCTCGGAGCCAAGGTGGTGGTGGCCGACGAGCCGACCACAGGCCAGGACGCGCTGACGAAGCGGAGCGTCGTCGAGCAGCTCGCCGCCGTGTCCCGGGAAGGCATCGCCGTCGTCCTGCTCAGTCACGACCTGGACGTCGTACGCGCACTCGCCGACGAGGTCCTGGTCATGCGCGACGGCCAGGTGGTGGAGTCCGCTCCGGCGGAGCGCCTGTGGCTCGCACCACGGCACCCCTGGTCGGCCGAACTCCTGGCCTCCGAATCCACGACCACCCGCATCGAGCCGGCATCCGAGGACGATGCGGTCCTCCGGACCGGCCCCCTCACCGCCCGCCACGGCCGGACGGCCGTGCTCCGCGTACCCGGACTCGCCCTCCGTGCCGGCGAATGCCTGGCCGTCGTCGGCCGCTCGGGCAGCGGAAAGACCACCCTGGCCCGCTGCCTCGCCGGCCTGCACCGGGATCACGACGGCGAGCTCCTCCTCGACGGCGTCCCTCTCCCACGCAGCCTGAGGAACCGCACACGCCGGCAACTCGCCTCCGTCCAGTACGTCTTCCAGGACGCCAGAGCCGCGTTCGACGAACACCGCCCGGTCCTCCAACAGGTGGCCCGAACGGCGGTACGGCTCCGCGGAGCGGCCGAGCCGGACGCCCTTGCCGAAGCGCTCACAACCCTCGCCGGCCTCGGCCTGTCCGAAGACCTCGTACGCCGTCGCCCCGACCGGCTGTCCGGCGGCGAACTCCAGCGCGCAGCGCTGGCCCGCGCCCTGCTGGCCCGGCCACGCGTGCTGATCTGCGACGAGATCACCTCCGGCCTCGACACGGTCACGCGACGGGGCATCCTCGACACGCTCGCCGGACTCGTGCGCGACCGAGGCGACCTGTCCCTCGTGCTGATCACGCACGACCTGGCCACTGCCGCGCTGGCCACCCGCATCGCCGTACTGGAGGCCGGCGACCTGGTCGAAGAAGGGCCGGCACGGCAGCTCCTCACCGCTCCGCAGCACGCCTTCAGCGTCCGCCTGCTGGAGACCGCTACGCGACTGCCCGCGCGGACGCGCGCATGAGGCATCCGGTGAGCTCGGCTCGGCCGGTCGGCCATCTGGCCGCTGTTGCCTGTCCTCTGGCGAGGACGGGAAGGTGCCGGGTCTGAAGCTGTTCCACACAGCGAGATGCAGGGTCTCGTCGAGGAGAACACGGAGACGCTGCTGGGCGTCCGGTTCCTGGCGAGTGAGTACGGCACGGGACCGGTCCACGGCGGCCGGATCGACTCGCCAGGGCTGGACGAGAACGGATCGCCGGCCATCGTCGAGTACCAGCGCGGGGTCGATGCCGGCACCGTCGACCAGGGGTTGTTCCATCTCAGCTGGTTGGTGGACCACCGGACCGAGTTCGAGCACCTGGTCCGCCACCGGCTCTTCGGCAGCGATCTGCTCGGGCTTGAGACCGTGGCGTCCGCCAGTAGCGGCACGTGGGTGGTCCGCCAGGCTCGTCGGCAGGCGGTCGCCCGGCCGGCAGCCGACGTCCAGGGCAGGTCTACGGCGGAGTCGGCGAGCGCGGTCGATGAGGCGTTGCTCGGTCTCGGGGGATGGCGTGAACCGCGTCGAGCGCAAGATGTACCGGGCGTATCGGCGGCTGCGGAACTTCGCCTGCACGTGTCCGCCGCAGCGGGGCAAGCTCCGGGCCCACCTGAAGGCCGACCCGAAGGACGCCGACCTTGTTCCGGGCTTCACCCGGGACGTGTCCGGTCTCGTCCACCACGGAACGGGCAATCTGGAAGTGCAGCTCTGTACACCACTTCTTCGCGTCGACCGGCCTCTCGAAGGGTGTGCCCGTCTCGGACCCGGCGGAGCGGCTGGGACATCGTGCTTCACCCGGCAGACCGAACTCGCTCCGCCCCTGGAGTGCGACACGCTCGTCGCGGCTGCCTGATCCCAGCCGGCGAGACCTGACACCGTCCTGCGGGGATGCGTCGGCGTCTGCGGAGAGCCCTGTCGGGACCGGCATGGTGATCGCCCGCATCCTCGCCCGGTGAACTATGGTGCGCAACCACATACGCGCGTGACCAGCAGGTTTCTACGGTGTGGCGATACGAAAACGTCCCCCGTCACTCGCTCGGAAGTGGTGCTCATGGCCGCCGCAACACACACTCCCACGTCCCCCGGATCCATCAAGCGCATCGTCGCCGCGAGCCTGATCGGCACCACCATCGAGTGGTACGACTTCTTCCTCTACGGCTCCGCCGCCGCGCTCGTCTTCAACACGCTGTTCTTCCCCACCGCCGACCCCCTGGTGGGCACGCTGATCGCCTTCGTCACGTACGCCATCGGGTTCGCCGCCCGACCGCTCGGCGGCATCGTCTTCGGCCACTTCGGGGACAAGGTCGGACGCAAGAAGCTGCTGGTGCTCAGCCTCCTCATGATGGGCGGCGCCACCTTCGCGATGGGCCTGCTGCCCACGTACGAGACGATCGGCGTCGGCGCGCCGATCCTGCTGACGGTGCTCCGCCTCGTGCAGGGCTTCGCCCTCGGCGGCGAGTGGGGCGGTGCCGTCCTCATCGTCTCCGAGCACGGCGGGGACAAGCACCGCGGCTTCTGGGCCTCGTGGCCGCAGGCCGGCGCCCCCGGCGGCAACCTGCTCGCCACCGGCGTCCTGGCGCTGCTCGCCGCCGTCCAGTCGGACGCCGCCTTCCAGTCCTGGGGCTGGCGCGTCCCGTTCCTGCTCTCCGGACTGCTCGTCGTGATCGGCCTGTGGATCCGCGTCTCGGTCTCCGAGTCCCCGGTCTTCCTGGAGGCGCAGGCCAAGGCCGAGGCGGCCGCCTCGGCGGGCGTCAAGGAGGAGGCCCCAGTGGTGGAGGTCTTCCGGCGCAGCTGGCGCGAGGTGCTGTCCGCCATCGGCACCCGCTTCGGCGAGAACATCTCGTACTACATCCTCACCTCCTTCCTCCTCGTGTACGTCACCACCCACCTGGGCCTGCCGAAGAGCACCGCCCTGAACGCCGTCCTCATCGGCTCGGCCGTCCACTTCGTCACCATCCCGATGTGGGGCGCGCTCTCCGACCGCATCGGCCGCCGCCCCGTCACGCTCATCGGCTCGGCGGGCATGGCGATCTGGGCCTTCGTCTTCTTCGGTCTCGTCGACTCGAAGTCGTTCGTCGTGATCACCCTGGCCGTCACCGCCGGCCTGCTGCTGCACGGGGCGATGTACGGGCCGCAGGCCGCGTTCATCTCCGAGATGTTCGACACCAAGGTCCGTTACTCCGGCGCCTCCATGGGCTCCCAGCTCGCCTCGATCCTCGCCGGCGCCCTCGCCCCGATCATCGCCGTCGAACTCCTCAAGGACTACGGCAGCTCCACGCCCATCAGCGTCTACCTCTGCGCGGCGGCCGTGGTCACCACCCTCACCGTGGCGGTCGCCAAGGAGACCCTCGGCCGCGACCTCACCCACGACAACCGGGCCGAGAAGACCCCGGCGGCCCCCGTGGCCACCGCGGGCGACCCGGCCCAGTAGAGCACCGCACTCGCCGGCCGCCCGGTCCGTCGTCCTCACCCCCGTGAGGACGACGGACCGGGCTCCGCCACCACACGACACCACCCGCCCGTACGGCCGCCAGGAGGCCCCATGACCGCCGGCCGCCGCGCCGATGCCCGGACGCCGTCGCCCGCCGAGGCGGCCGCCCGCCGCATGCTGGACCTTCTCGCCGCCGACGCCCCGGCGCAGGAACTCGCCGCCCAGCCCGCCCGCGCCCGCGCCGACGGGGCAGATCCGGGCGAGGCCGCCCGGATCGAGGAGGCCACCGAGGCCGCCCTGGCGGTGCGGCGGGTCCTCGACCAGCACCGGCGCCGGGAAGCGGAGCTGGTGGCGCTGTTCGACACCGCCGGCGACCTGGCCGGCCTGAGGGACCTCGACGCCGTCCTGCGCGCCATCGTCCGGCGGGCCCGGACGCTGCTCGGCTCGGACGTCGCCTATCTGACGCTCAACGACCCGGCCGCGCACGACACGTTCATGCGGGTCACCGACGGCTCCGTCTCGGCGGCCTTCCAACAGCTGCGCCTGGGCATGGGCGAGGGCCTCGGCGGCCTGGTCGCACAGACCGCCCGCCCGTACGCCAGCACCGACTACCGCACCGACCGCCGCTACCGCCACACCGGCACCATCGACGACGGCGTCGCCGAGGAGGGGCTGCGCGGCATCCTCGGCGTCCCCCTGCGTCTCGGCGAGGAGATCATCGGCGTCCTCTTCGCGGCGGACCGCACCCCGCGCGAGTTCACCCCCGACGCCATCGCTCTGCTCGGCTCGCTCGCCGACCACGCCGCCGTCGCCATCGACAGCGCCCGCCGACTGGACGAGACCCGCACCGCGCTCACCCGCCTCGAAACCGCCAACGCCACCGCCCGCGCCCACAGCGAAGCCCTCCACCAGGCGTCCGACGCCCACGACCGGCTCTCCAAACTGGTGCTGCGCGGCGCCGGCACCGACGAGGTGGCCGCCGAGATCGCGGCGCTGCTCGGCGGGGGAGTGGCCGTCCACGACACCGACGGCAGCGAACTCGCCCGCGTCGGCACCGAACCGGTGACACCCTCCCCCGCCGGCCTGGACGCCTCGCACACCGAGGGCCGCGCGGTCCACGCCGACGGCGTCTGGACCTGCGCCGTCCTCGCCGGCGCCGAACCCCTCGGCAGCATCGTCCTCACCGGACGCGCCGACCTCCCCGAACCCGACCGGCGGCTGTTCGAACGCGCGGCGCTCGTCACCGCCATGCTCCTCCTGATCCGCCGCTCGGTCGCCGAGACCGAGGACCGGGTACGCGGCGAACTCCTCGACGACCTCCTCGCGGGCCCTGCCTCCTCGGCCCACTGGGACGAGGGCAGCCTCACCCTGCGCGCCCGGCGCCTCGGCGTGGACCTCGCCCGCCCCCACGCCGTTGCCGTCCTCGACTGCGAACCCGCCGCGCGCTCCCGGCTCGCCACGGAGACCGCCCGCACCGCCCGCAGACTCGGCGGCCTCGCCGGCACCCGCCACGGCAACACCGTCCTGCTCGCCCCCTGCGAGCAGCCCGGCACCCTCGCCCGCGACCTCGCCGCCGACCTCGCCCGGATCATCGGCACACCCGTCACCGTGGGCGCGGCCGGACCCGGCACAGGGCCGGAGCACCACGCCGCCCTCCACACCGAGGCCCTCCGCTGCCGCACCGCGCTCCACTCCCTGGGCCGCACCGGCGAGGGAGCCGACGTCACCGACCTCGGCTTCATCGGCGTCCTGCTCGGCGACCGCGCCGGCATCGCCCCGTACGTCGAACGCGTCCTCGGCCCCGTCCTCGCCTACGACAGGGAGCGGGGCACCGAACTGGTCCGCACCCTGCACGCCTACTACGACCAGGGGGCGAGCCTGTCCCGCGCCAAGGACGCCCTCCACGTCCACGTGAACACGGTCGTCCAGCGCCTCGACCGCGTCGCCCAACTCCTCGGCCCCGACTGGAACACCCCCGCCAGCGCCCTGGAGCTCCACCTGGCCCTCCGCCTCCACCGGCTGTGCCACGGAACCCGGTAGACCTGACCGTCTCCTCCCTATGGCAAGGCGCGCCACATTCCCACCCGTGGAAATGGTGGGACGACCCGTGGGCCGGGACGGCCCGTTCTCCTCAGGATGACGGCACTTCACCACCTGCCGGGAGGCGCAACATGAAAATCAGACAACTCCTCGTGGCCGTTCTGGCGGCCGTCGGCATTGCCACGACGACCGTCGGCGGCGCGACAGCGGCCGTCCCGGCGCCGACCCCGGGCCCGCTGCAGCGGTACGACATCAGCGCGGCGTACGTGAGCGGGCTCTCGTCCGGCGGGTTCATGGCCAACCAGCTGCACGTCGCCCATTCCGATGTCTTCAAGGGCGCGGGCATCTTCTCGGCCGGCCCCTACGACTGCGCCCAGAACAGCCTCAACACGGCCCTGTACGCCTGCATGGACACCTTCAAGACCCGCAAGACGCCGGCCCAGCTGGAGCAGCTGACCCGCGACCGGGCCGCCGCCGGCAAGGTCGACCCGGTCGCCAACCTGGCGGGCGACAAGGTCTGGCTCTTCCACGGCACCAACGACACGACCGTCAAGGCGCCCGTCAACGACGACCTCGCCACCTACTACCGCGACTTCGGCGCCCAGGTGGTCTACGACAACACGTCCTCCTCCGGCCACGCCTGGGTCAGCCCGATCGGCCCCAACTCCTGCTCCTCCACGAGCTCGCCCTACGTCAACAACTGCGGCGGCGACCCGGTGAAGGACATGCTGACCCACCTGTTCGGCAGCGTGAAGCCCGCCACCTTTTTGGCCCTGACCGGCACCCTCGTCCGGTTCGCCCAGAGCACCTACACCCCGGGCGGCAGCCCGAGCGCGATCAGCATGGGCGACGAGGGCTTCGCCTACGTCCCCCGGTCCTGCCAGACCGGCGCCTCCTGCAAGCTGATGGTCACCCTCCACGGCTGCTACCAGTACTTCGGACTGGTCGGCAACGCCCTCATGGACAAGGGCTACCTCAACGAGTACGCCGACACCAACGACATGATCGTCCTCTACCCGCAGACCACCACCATGACCGGCAACCCGCGCGGCTGCTGGGACTGGTGGGGGTACAAGTCGGCCGACTACGCCCAGAAGAGCGGCCCGCAGATGAAGGCCGTGATGAACATGGTCAAGGCGCTCGGCGCCGACAGCACCACCGGCACCCCGGCCACGCTCCCCGCCCCCACCGGACCGACCGTCACCGCCACGACGGCCACGAGCGCCTCGCTGTCCTGGAACGCCGTCCCGGGCGCGGCGTCGTACGAGGTGTACCGCGACGGCACCAGGATCAACAGCGCCCCGGTGACCGGCACCACGTACACGGACACCGGCCTGACCCCCGGCACGACCTACGGCTACACCGTCGCCGCCGTCGACGCCTCCGGCACGCCCGGCACCAGATCCGGCACGATCACCGCCACCACCACCGGAGCCCCGACCTGCGTGACGGCCGACAACTACGCCCACACCCAGGCCGGCCGGGCCCATCAGTCCGGCGGCTACACCTACGCCAACGGCTCCAACCAGAACCTCGGCCTCTGGAACCTCGCCACCAGCAGCACCATCAAGGAGACCTCTCCGGGCTACTGGGTCACGTGCTGACCCGCGCCGAGCCGCTGACCCGCTGAGACGGTGCCCCGCCCGTGGCTCCCCGGGCAGGGCACCGCCTGTGTGACGAACGTGGCATCGCCGGGTTCTTCGCCCGCCGCGGAGCGGCGGTGCCCCTGACCGGCCGGGCCAGGGCGACGGCCCGCGAGGTCGCCGCAGGCCTGGCCCGCTCCACCGGCGGACGTCTCGTCCTCACCTCCTCCCTCACCCCGGGTGCACCGGCTGGTCGCACTACGGGGCGAGCAAGGCCGGCCGGCTCGGGTTCCCGCGCGGCGCGGCGCTGGAACCGGCCCCGCTGGGCATCACGGTCAACGCCGTGCTCCCCGGGAACGTCCGCACCGAGGGCCTGGGGGAGCCGGGCGAGGGCCACCTGCGGAGGATGACGGCCCCGACCCTGCTGGGCAGGCTGGGGGAGACCGTGGACATCGCCCACGCCGTGGGCTTCCTGGCCTCGGACGAGGCGGCGTTCATCACCGGCCGGACCCTCACCGTCGACGGAGGCCGGACCGGGCCCGAGTCCCTCGACGCCCTCGCCCCCGCCGGAGGCGATCCGTCCCTCTCGACGACCGCCCCCGCCTAGGACCGGCCCGCGGAGCCGCCCAACGTGCGTACGGCCTCCACGATCAGGTCCCAGAACCCTTCCGTGTCGACCTCCATGCCGACGTCGGTCTCGGCGGGCCGACCCGTCACCCCGTACAGGTCCACCACCGTCGCGCCCCGCGTGAGCGTGCCGTTCAGCTCCACTGTCACCGCCGCCCGCACCAGGCTGACCAGCGACGGGTCGATCAGGTGGGCGACGGTGAGCGGATCGTGCAGCGGCGGCGCGTCGAAGCCGTACACCTCGCGGTAGGTGGCCGCGAAGTAGGTGAGCAGGTCGACGCAGAGGCCGCTCAGCGGGGTGCCGAGCGCGGCGATCCGGGCGACGACCTCGGCGGTGGCCCGTACCTGGTGGGTCGCGTTGAGGCCGAACATCGTCACCGGCAGACCGCTGCGGAAGACGATGTCCGCCGCCTCCGGATCGCACAGGATGTTGAACTCGGCCGCGGGCGTGGCGTTGCCGCGCCCCGTGGAGCCGCCCATGAGCACGATCCGCTCGATCCGCCCGGCGAGCTCGGGATGGGCGAGCAGGAAGACCGCGATGTTGGTGAGCGGCCCGGTCGGTACGAGCGTCACCGGCGCCGGGTGCGCGAGCAGGGTGTCCCGGATGAGGGTGAGGGCGTCCCGCGGGTCCTGCGGCACGTCCGGCTCGCCCGCTCCGAAGCCGGGTCCGTCCAGGCCGGACTCGCCGTGGATGTTCTCGGCGATCCGGCGCGGCCCGTGCAGCGGACGGTCCCGGCCCGCGGCGATCGGCACGCCCCGGATGCCGGCCGCCGAACAGACCCGGCGGGCGTTGAGCGTGGTCTTCTCCAGCGTCTGGTTGCCCGCGACGGTGGTGATCGCGAGCAGTTCGACCGCGGGGTGCGCGGCGGCCAGCAGGATGTTGAAGGCGTCGTCGTGACCGGGATCGCAGTCGAGAATCACGGGAACCGGCATGCCCTCACCGTCCCACACCCGGCCCGCCGGACGAAGGAGGCGAGCGCGGGGGACGGTCGGAAGAGCGGAGGACCGGAGCCCGGCCAGGTCCCGCGGCCCACTGCCCGGCTCCGCGTACGGCACCACCACGACCGGCCCGGCCACGAGAACGCCTGCGTGCTCGCCGCCCGCCACACGGCCGAACGGCGTGACGCGGACTCCGTCTCTACCAGGCCAGCGGTTCGCCGTCCCGGAAGAACCCTCCGGTGGGGCCGGAGTCGGGCAGGGTGGCGGCCCAGACGACACCGGCGGCGCCCTGCTCGACGGGCCCGCCGCCCGGACCTCCCATGTCGGTGGCGATCCACCCCGGGCAGACGGCGTTGACCAGGATCCGCTCGGCGCGCAGTTCGTCGGCGAGCTTGCGGGTGAGGGCGTTGAGGGCCGCCTTCGAGACCCCGTAGGCGGGGGTTCCGCCCGTCATGTGCTCCAGGGAGCCCGACTCGCTGGAGACGTTCACCAGACGGGGGTGGGCCGAGCGGCGCAGCAGCGGCAGGAACGCCTGCGCGGTCCGCCAGGCCCCGAAGAGGTTGGTCTCCAGCGTGCGGCCGACCTCGTCGAGGTCGGCGGAGACCGCGCGCCGATCGCTGTCGTAGTCGATGGCGGCGTTGTTGACGAGGACGTCGAGGCGCCCGAACTCCGCCTCCACCTCGCGGGCGAGGACCCGGACGCCGTCGGCGTCGGTCACGTCCAGTCGGCGGGGCAGCAGCGTGCCGGACACGCCGGGAGCCAGACCGGCGACGGCCCGTTCGGCGTCCTCCGGGCGGCGGGCGCACAGCAGCACGGTGTGGCCGAGCGCGGCGAGCTGACGTGCGGTCTCCCGGCCGATTCCCCGGTTGGCGCCCGTGACCAGAGATACCGGCGCGATGGTGTCCATGCTGTCTCTCCTCGACATGGATGATCAAGTTCCGGCAGCAGGTTATGCCCCGCTCCGCCTCCACGGATCAGTCCCGAGCCACAGGCGGACTGCGCCCTTGGGCGTAGTTCTCAAAGCGTCCTAGGGGTGGCGCGGAGCGCGGCCGCTGTCGTCCTTGCCCGGTCGGCACGGACCGCACCCCCACGACCGGCACCCTGCTCGGCACGGGCCTCGGCCAGGGCCCGGTCCCGCTCCTCGCGGCTCGTGTGGCCCTTCACCCGGCGGACGAAGGCGGGCGGACCGGCGCGCCGATGACACGGGCCGGGCCGGACGGTGCCGTGGCTGCGACCACCGTCCGGCCCGGAGTCAGGAGGGGCTGGGATGTCAGGCCGCGTGCTCGTGCTCGCAGGCGTCCTCGATGCCGTACGTCTCCCACGCGGGGAAGTCGTCGTCGGCGGGAACGGCCTCGCCCGGTGTCAGCAGACAGGCGTCGAGGGCCGCACGGAGAGCGTCGGCACGCAGGCCCGTACCGATGAAGACCAGCTCCTGGCCCTGTGCGGTCTCCGGACCGCGGGCGCCGGACGGTTCGAACCGGGCGACGGCGCCGGCCTGGGACCACAGCCCGGTCACCCGGGGCCGGCTGGCGAGCCAGAAGAACCCCTTGGAACGCAGGACGCGCCCGAACGTGCCGCTGTCGAGACCCTTGGTGACGAAGGTCCACAACCGGCCAGGGTGGAAGGGCAGATCGGAACGGAACACCAGCGACGAGATGCCGTACTCCTCGGTCTCCGGCACGTGGTCGCCGTTGAGCTCCCTCACCCAGCCGGGGGCCTGCTGCGCCTTCTCCACGTCGAACAGGCCGGTTCCCAGGACGTGTTCGAGGGGTACCCGCCCGCGTACGGCGGGGACGATCCGCGCCGCCGGGTTGAGCCGGGAGAGCGTGGCGCGCAGCCGCCGGGCCTCCTCGGGCCCGACCAGGTCGAGCTTGTTGAGGACGATGACGTCCGCGAACTCGACCTGGTCCATGAGGAGATCGCTGACGGTGCGCTCGTCGTCCTCGTACTGGTCCAGGCCGCGCGCGACGAGCTCGTCGCCGCCGTCGAGCTCCGGCAGGAAGCCGGCGGCGTCCACGACGGTCACCATCGTGTCCAGGCGGGCGAGGTCGCCGAGCGTGGCCCCGTCGTCCCGGGGGAAGGAGAACGTCGCGGCGACCGGCAGGGGCTCGGAGATGCCGCTGGACTCGATGAGCAGATAGTCGAACCGCCCTTCGCGGGCCAGTCGGTCGACCTCTTCGAGCAGGTCGTCGCGGAGGGTGCAGCAGATGCACCCGTTGGTCAGCTCGACCAGACGCTCCTCGGTGCGGGACAGGGCCGCCTCGCCGCCGCGCACGAGCGCGGCGTCGATGTTGACCTCGCTCATGTCGTTGACGATGACCGCGACCCGCAGCCCTTCGCGATTGCCGAGCACATGGTTGAGCAGCGTGGTCTTCCCGGCCCCGAGGAACCCCGAGAGGACGGTGACGGGCAGCCGGTCGGTGGACGCCATGAGCCGCTCAGCCCTCCGGGCGGATGAGGCCGCGCTCGTACGCCTTCACCAGGCGCTGCGGGACCTGGTGCACCACGCCGTCGACGGTGACCGGCACCAGCTGGGGCGTGGTCGCCTTCCACTGGGCGCGGCGGTGGCGGGTGTTGCTGCGGGACATCTTCCGCTTGGGGACGGCCATCGTGAGACTCCTCGGTCGGTTCTGACACGGAGAAGATACATGAAAATGGATCCCATTTTCAAAACGACTCCGCACGGACCCGGTCCTCGCCCTCCGGAGCGGCCTTCGGGGTGCCCGCGTGCGGCACCCCGGTCCCCCTCGCGGGCCCGGGGTGCCCCACGCGGACAGAGCCGACCTTAAGCGCTCATGGCAACCATTTTCAATGGCGTGGCCACGGCTCGCCCTCCGCCGTCACCCGGCGAGGCCGGGCGTGCGGGGAAGTCGCTCCCTACCAGGACGACTTGGTCACTCCCGGCAGGAACCCGGCATGCGCCTGCTGCCGCGTCCGTACGCGCGAGAGTCCGAACGTGCGCAGATATCCCCGCGGGCGCCCGTCCACGCTGTCGCGGTTGCGTACGCGGGTGGCGCTGGCGTCGCGCGGCTGTCGGCGCAACTCCGCCTGAACGGCCTCGCGTTCGGCCGCGGTGGAGGACGGGCGGCGGATGATCTCCTTCAGTTCGGCCCGCCGGGCGGCGTACCGCTCGACGATTGCCTTGCGCTTCTCGTTCTGCGCGATCTTGCTCTTCTTCGCCATCAGACCTTCACCCCTCGCGCGCGGATCCGGGCCACGGCGGCTTCGATGCCGATCGTGTCCACGGTCTTGATCGCCCTGGCGCTCAGGGTCAGACGGACGTACCGCCCCTCGCTGGGCAGCCAGTAGCGCTTGCGCTGGATGTTCGGGTCGAAGCGGCGCGAGGTGCGCCGGTGCGAGTGGGAGATGTTGTTGCCGAAACCGGGCTTGGCGCCGGTCAGTTGGCAGTGGGCTGACACGGGGGCAGCCGCCTTTCCCGCCCCAGGGGCGTGTTGGTAATGGAAATCGTTCCCATATGCTAGCCGCCATGGCACGCAACGAGATCCGTCCGGTCATCAAGCTCCGCTCCACGGCGGGCACCGGCTTCACCTATGTCACCCGCAAGAACCGGCGCAACGACCCCGACCGCCTGGTGCTGCGCAAGTACGACCCCGTCGTCGGCCGGCACGTGGACTTCCGCGAAGAGCGCTGATCCCGCACCCCACTCCCGTACACACACCGCCGAAAGGTCCTTCTGTGAAGCCCGGAATCCACCCCGCCTACGAGCCCGTCGTCTTCCGCGACTCCGCCTCCGGAACCGCCTTCCTCACCCGGTCGACGATGACCAGCGACAAGACGGTCGAATGGGAGGACGGCAACACCTACCCCGTCGTCGACGTGGAGATCTCCTCCGCCAGCCACCCCTTCTACACGGGCACCGCGCGCGTCCTCGACACCGCCGGGCGCGTCGAGAAGTTCCAGCGCCGCTACGGAGCCCGGTGATGCGTCACGAGCACCAGCTCCCCGTCGTCATCGTCGCCGGCCTGCACGCCGAGGCCAGGACCGAGGTCGTCGACCGCCTCCTGAAGGCCGTCCCCGGCAGCGTCGCCCTGCACCACGACCTGACGGGGGCACCCGACGGCAGCGTCCTCCGGCTGATCCGCGACGCCGCCGGCACCCTCTCCCGGGGCGAGGCGCCCCTGGTCAACGACTGCGCCTGCTGCGCCCTGCGCGAGGACCTCGTCCCCGAACTCGAGCGGATGGCCGACGACGGCTCGACCCGTCTCGCCGTGGTCGAACTGTGGGACTCGGTCGAGCCCAAGGCCATGGCCGAGGTGATCGCAGGACACGGCGGAGACCGTCTGGTCCTGACGAACGTGATCACCGCCGTGGACCCCGCCCTCGTCCTGCCCTGCCTCGCCAACGGCGACGACCTGTCGGAAGCCGGCCTCGCGGCCGCCGCCACCGACCGGCGGACCGTCGGCGACACCTGGGCCCGCCAGCTGGAGTACGCCCCCGTCCTCGCCGTCGTCGACAACGACGAGGCCGACGACGAGGACCGCGCCCTCCTCGCCCAGCTGCACCCCACCGCCCTCCGGGTACCGGCGACCTCCGCCGAACTCGCCCGGATCGCCCTCGCCGGCTTCGATGTCGAGGCCGCGGCGGCCGCCCAGCACCCCGCGTGCGCGCTGCTGCCCCAGGAGGCGGACGAGGCGGGGGTCGCCACCTTCGTCTGGCGTCGGCACCGCCCGTTCCACCCGGAACGGCTCTACCAGGCGCTGGAGGACCTGTGCTGTGCCGCCGCCCGCAGCCGCGGCCGGTTCTGGCTCGCCGACCGCCCCGACACCCTGCTCGCCTGGGACGCCGCCGGCGGAGCGCTGTGCGTGGAGAACGCCGGTCCCTGGCTGGCGTCCCTGCCCGACGCGGCCTGGGAGATGGTTCCCGCCGTGCGCCGCGCGGCGGCCGCGCTCGACTGGCACCCCGAGCACGGCGACTGCTGCCAGCACCTCGTCTTCACCTCGCCAGGACTCGACCGCGACGGCCTGGAACGGCTCCTGGACTCCTGCCTCCTGACGGACGCGGAGTACGCCTCGGGGCCCGAGGCGTGGAAGCACCTGCCCGCCGCCTTCGACGCCCTCCTCGACGCCGCCTGACCACCCCCGAGAAACACCCCACCCAAGGAGACCCCGCGATGGCCCGACGTCCCGACCCCCGCAAGCCCGTCAAGTCCCGCCCCAACCCCCTCGACGCGGCCGGCATCACCTACATCGACTACAAGGACACCGACCTGCTGCGCAAGTTCATCTCCGACCGGGGCAAGATCCGCAGCCGCCGCGTCACCCGCGTGACCGCCCAGCAGCAGCGCGCCCTCGCCACCGCCATCAAGAACGCCCGCGAGATGGCCCTCCTGCCCTACGCCAGCCGCTGACGACAACCGAACAGCCCCTCCTCCCACAGAACTCGGCGCCTCGATCCGGGGAGCCGGCCGACCGGCCGGCTCCCCGCCGATCCTCACCCCGGCGACTGAACGTAGAAAAGATCTCACTGTGCCCCAGCTGCCCCCACCCCGCCGCATATCCCGCCGCTCTCTCCACCGCGCGTTCGCCGCGACGGCGTTCGCCACCGCGACGGCGGTCCTGGCGTCCGGCTGCTTCGCAGGCCCGGCCACCGGCCCGGCCGCCGGGACCGCGAAGGACGGGTCGGCGCGCGACGGCCGCGTACGGGTCGCGATGATGCAGCCGCCGCGCTCCGGGCTCTCGCCGCTCTCCGACGACGCCTTCAAGCTCTCCCGGTGGTCCACGGCGGAGACCCTGATCAGGCTCGACGCGAACGGCGACGCCGTCCCCTCGCTCGCCACCGCCTGGCACCGGTCCGGCCGCACCTGGACCCTCACCCTCCGCGACGGCGTCACCTTCCACGACGGCACCCCCCTGACCGCCGAGGCCGCCGCCCGCTCCCTCACCGCCGCCGCCCAGGCCTCGCCCAAGCCCCGCATCCTCGACGGCGTCACCCTCACGGCCCACGCCACCGGCCCCCGCACCCTCACCGTGACCACGGCGGACACCGACCCGCTCCTGCCCCAGAGACTGAGCTCGCCACAGCTGTCGATCCTCGCCGCCAAGGCGTACCGGGACGGCCGGGTGAACCCCGTCGGCGCCGGCACCGGCCCCTTCGTGCTCGTCCGGGCCGACGGCACCGCCTCCGCCACCCTCGACCGGTACGACGGCTACTGGGGCGACCGGGCGAAGGCCGCCGGCATCGACGTGCGGTACGTCCCCGACGGCACCGCCCGGGCGGCGGCCCTGCGCAGCGGCGAGGCCGACATCGTCGAGGCCGTCCCCGTCTCCCAGGCGAGCCTCCTCGATCCGGAACGGATCGCCGAGGTCGCCATGCCGCGGACGAACACCCTGTACCTCAACACCAGCCGCGGCCCGTTCAAGGACCCGGCCCTGCGCGCCGCCGCCCGCACGGCCGTCGACGCCCGCGCCCTGGTCGCCGGCGTGTACGAGGGCCGGGCCGACCTCGCCACCGGCCTCCTCGGCCCGGCGCTGCCCTGGGCGGCGAAGCTGCGCGAGCCGATCCGGAAGACCGCCGGCGCCACCGTGCCCCCGGGCACCACCCTCACCCTCGGCACCTTCACCGACCGGGCCGAACTGCCCGAGGTCGCCCAGCTCCTCCAACAGCAGCTCCAGAAGGCCGGGTTCACGGTACGGCTGGACATCCGCGAGTACGCCATGATCGAAGCCGACGCGCTGGCAGGGAAGTTCGACGCCTTCGTCCTCTCCCGGGCCACCGTCCTCGACTCCGGCGACCCCGCCGCGTACCTCTACAGCGACTTCGCCGCCGACGGCTCCTTCAACATCGCCCAGCTCGCGGACCCGGCCGTCGACCGGGCCCTCGACAAGGCCGCCGCGATCGCCCCCGGAGAGGCCCGCCGCCGGGCACTGATCGACGCGGAGGCCGCCGTACTCGCCTCGGACGCGGCCGTCCCGCTGCTGCACGAACGCGTCATCCAGGGCGAGGCGCCCGGCGTCGTGGGAGCAGCCCGCGACCCGCGCGAACGCGAACTCGTGACCGCCGCCACCCACGTCCGATGAACCGACCGACACCCGCCGCCGATCGGACGGACCGGTCGAAGCGGACCACCGGCCCCGGTCCACGCGGGCGGACAGCCGGCGCGGCCGTCCTCGGACGCGCGGCCGCCCTCGGCGGTCTCGTCACCGTCCTCGGACTGCTGCCCTGGCTGTCCGGGAAGGACCCGGCCCTCGCCCTGCTCCGCGCCCGGTCGGCGGAGCAGGAGCCCACCCCCGAGGCACTGGCCGCGATCCGGGCCGACCTCGGTCTGGACGCGGGGCCGCTCGGCCTCCTGGGCGACTGGGCCGGCGGAGTGCTCCGCGGAGACCTCGGCACCTCCTGGGTCTCCGGGGCCGAGGTGCTGCCGGCCGTCCTTTCGGGCCTCGGCGCCTCCCTGACCCTCATGGGCGCGGCCCTCGCCGTCGCCCTCGCCCTCGCCGCGGTCCTCGCCGCACCGGTCTGCCTCCGCGGCAGGGCGACCGCCGGGACGGCCGCCGCGGTCCTCGCCTCGCTGCCCGAGTTCCTGCTCTCCCTCGTCCTCCTGATCGTCGCCGGCGTGTGGCTCGGTCTCGCGCCGACCTCCGGCTGGGCAGGACCGGCCCATCTGGTGCTGCCCGCGCTCGCCCTCGGCCTGCCCGGCGGCGCGCTCCTCGGACGGCTCGTCGCCGACGCGCTCCCCGCCGTCCTGGCGGAGCGCTGGGCCGAGCTGTGGCGCGGCGCCGGCGTCGGCAGGGCCAGGATCGTCCGGGCCGCGCTCCGCCGCGCGCTGCCCTCGCTGCTGCCCCAGTTCGGGATGGTCGCCGTCGGACTGACCGGCGGCGCCGTGGCCGTCGAGACGGTCTTCGCCGTCCCCGGCATCGGCCGGACGGCACTCGGCGCCGCGAAGGCCCAGGACCTCCCGCTGCTCCAGGGCTGCGTGCTCGCGCTCCTCGCCCTCGGCCTCCTGGCCGGCGGCGCGGCCGCCGCCGTGCGGCGCGGGCTCCTCGGACCGGCGCTGCGCGAGGCGGCCCTGAGCCTTCCCGCACCGCTGCCGCACCGCGGATCCCCCGCCGTCCTCCTGGCCCTCGCCGGCCTGCTCGCCGCCGTCGTCACATGGGGGCTGCTCCGTGACCCGTACGCGGTGGACCTCACGGCCCGCCTCGCCGGGCCGTCGGCCGCGCACCCGCTCGGCGCGGACGCACTCGGCCGGGACGTCCTGGCCCGCCTCGGGCACGGCGCCGCCACCACCGTCGGCACGGCCGCCGCCGTGACCGGCCTGAGCTGGCTGACCGCCCTCGCCCTCGGCTTCCTGCCGGGCACCGCGGCCGGCCTCGCGGAGGTCGCCAACGCCCTGCCACCGGTGATCGTGGGGATGGTCGTCGCGGCCGTGACCGGCCCTGGCACGGCCGCCGCGGCCCTCGCCGTGACACTGGTCTCCTGGCCGCCGCTCGCCGCGCACGCCGCGGCACTCGCCCAGGAACTGCGCGCCTCCCGCTTCCTCCAGGCCCAACGCGCCCTCGGCGCGAGCCCGTTCTGGATCGCGACCCGGCACGTCCTGCCCGCCGTGGCGGGCCCGGTCGCCCGCCACGCGATGCTACGGCTCCCCGGCGTCGCCCTCGCCCTCGCCTCGCTCGGCTTCCTCGGCCTCGGCGCCCAGCCGCCCTCACCGGAATGGGGCCTGCTCCTCGACGAGTCGGCCGACTACGTCGAACGGGCCCCCGTCGCCGCACTCGCACCGGTGGTGGCCCTCGGCCTCCTCACCGTACTCGCCGTCCGGCTCTCGCACACCGCCGTACGACTCCGTCCCGCCCGCCCCGCCCCCACCTCTGTCCACACCGAAGGAAAGACCCCCCTTGCCACCCCCGCCCAGTGAACCGCTCCTCACCGTCGACTCCCTGCGCGTCTCCTTCCCCGGAACCGAGGCCGTGCGCGGTGTCTCCCTGGAGGTGTACGCGGGCGAAGTACTGGCCCTGGTCGGCGAGTCCGGCGCCGGGAAGTCCCTCGTCGCCCGCTCCCTGCTCGCTCTGGTACCGGCCGACGCCGCCGTCACCGGCCGCGTCCTGCTGCGCGGCGCACCGGTCACGCCCACCGACCTCGGCCGCGTCCTCGCCTGGATCCCCCAGGACTCCCTGTCCGCCCTTTCACCGGTCCACCGCGTGGAGGACCAGCTCGCCGCCGCGGTCCGATCCGTGCGGGGCGCGGACCGTGCCGAGGCCCGGACGGCCGCGCGGCGTGCGCTGGCGGCCGTCGGCCTCCCGCCGGAAGCGGCCGCCTCGTACCCGCACATGCTGTCGGGCGGCATGCGGCAGCGGGCCGTGATCGCGACGGCACTTGTCAACGGCCCCCGGCTCGTCGTGGCCGACGAGCCGACCACGGCACTCGACCCGGACCGGCGGGAGCAGGTCCTCGCCCTCCTGCGCGAGCGATGCGCGGCGGCGGGGGCGGCGCTCCTCCTCGTCAGCCACGATCTGGAGTCCGTACGGTGCCACGCCGACCGGGTGGCCGTGATGCATGCCGGCCGCATCGCCGAACTCGGCCCCGCGGAACGCGTCCTGAGCCGCCCCGCCGCCCCGTACACCCGGGCCCTCCTCGCCTCGCTGCCCACCCCCGACCTGCCCCACCGCTCCCGCCTCCCCGCCCTCGACCTCACCGGCACACCCGGGCAGGGCTGCGCCTTCGCCCCGCACTGCCCCGCCGCCACCGACCGCTGCCGGACCGAGGAACCCCTCCTCCGAAGCGTCGACGGCCTGCGGGTCGCCTGTCACCACCCCGTACAGGAGACGGCATGACCACCCTCCCCCTCCTCCACGTACGCGACCTCGTCGTGCGGTTCGGGGAACGGACGGCCGTCGACCGGATCGGCTTCGACGTCGCGGCCGGCGAGACCGTCGGCCTCGTGGGCCCGTCCGGCTGCGGGAAGACGACCACGGCCGCCGCCGTCCTGCGGCTGCTGCGTCCCGCAGCGGGATCCGTGCGCTTCGACGGCATCGAGCTGACCACCCTGCGCGAGCGGGAACTGCGCCCGCTACGGGCCAGGTTCCAGCCGGTCTTCCAGGACCCGTACGGCGCCCTCAGCCCCCGGCGGCGCGTCCGCGACCAGATCGCCGAGCCGCTCCGGCTCCACGGCCTCTGGACGGCGGAGACGGGCCCGGCCAGGGTGGCGGAACTCCTGTCCGCGGTAGGCCTGGACGCCTCCCACGGCGCCAGGCGGCCGTACGAACTCTCGGGCGGCCAGTGCCAGCGCGTCGGCATCGCACGGGCCCTCGCCACCCGCCCGGAGCTCCTCGTGCTCGACGAACCGACCTCCGCCCTCGATCCCTCCCGGCGGGCCGCGGTCCTCAACCTCCTGATGGACCTTCAGGACGAACTGGGCCTCGCCCTCCTGTTCATCTCGCACGACAGGACCGCCGTCCGGCACCTCTGCCACCGCGTCCTGACCATGGCCGACGGAAAGCTCTCCGCGTGACCCTTCACCGCTCCTGGCCGGGCGCGGCCGCCGACCGGTTCATGGTGAACGTGAGGTGGGAGAAGTCCCGGCCCTGAACCACGGTGCTGTCCTTCACGTCACCGCTGACGCTGTTGTGGACGGTGCAGCCCTGCGCCGTCTGCACCTGCCCCCACCACTCGTCGAGGCACGCCCGGAACTCGCCGTCCAGAGCGGCGCGTACGCCCAGGGCCGTGGCGAGTGCCTGGGCCCGGACATCATCGGCGGGCGCGTCCTCCAGAGCCGTGAGCTCCGCCTCGCCCGAACTGATCGACGGGACTTGCTCGTCTTCGGCTCCCTGTGCGGACCCGCGGCGGAAAGGCCGCCGGACCAGGGCCGTGAGCCCGAGCCACGCGTTGCGTCCCGCCTCGGAACCGATGCTGCCCGCCAGTGCCGCCAGCGCGGCCGCCGTGATCGGATCCACGTCCGTCCCCCTCGGTCTGTGTCGCGGATCCCCAGTTTAGAGCGGTGAACGGCTGCCCCGGGGGCGATTCCTCGCCAAGGCCGACAGCACCCGTCGGTCCGTCAGCTCGCCTCGTACGCCCTACTGTTGTCGCATGGCGGAGGAGACGCGCAACAGTCTGGACGGACGTGCCGAGGTCGTCGTACAGGCCGGCCGCATAGGGGAACTGCACCAGCACCTGCACGGCGTGGAGCTGTCGCAGGCGCCACCCGTCCCGCTCCAACTCCCCCCGGCGCTCCGCTGGTTCGAGAACCGGCACGACGAACAGGGGCGCATCACCCGGGCGATCGAGGACCACGCCACCGGCACCGGTCCTCTCGTCGTCGCGCTCACCGGCATGGGCGGGGTGGGGAAGACGGCCCTCGGATTCCACGTGGCACGCGGACTGGCGGACCGTTACAAGGACGGGGTGCTCTACCTGGACCTGGACGACCTCCGGCGGGACGGCTCCGTCGAAGTCGCCGACGCCGTCGGCGAACTGCTGACGGGGCTCGGCCACTCCCCGGAGCGGCTGGAGCGTTCCTTCGCCGGCCGCACGAAGCAGTGGTGGAGCCGCACACGGGACAAGCGCCTGCTCGTGGTCGTGGACAACGCCAGATCCGGCAGCGAGGTGACACCGCTCCTTCCCGCGTCCGACCGGAGCATGCTCCTCGTCACCAGCCAGGGCGCCCTGTACGACCTCGACGGCACCGCCGCCGTCGAGGTCACGGTCGACCCGCTCCACCCGGACGACGCGGCGCGCCTGCTGACGCACCTGGTGGACGACCCCCGCCTCACGGGTGAACCGGAGGCCGCCGCCCGACTCGCCGAAGGGTGCGGCGGCCTGCCGGCCGCGCTGCAGGTGGCCGGCCAGTGGGTGCGCAAGTACCGCAGACGGAGCCTGTCCCGGCTGGTCGACGAGCTCACGGCGGAACTGCACACGAAGGGCATCCCCATGGTCGAGGCCGTCTGGGACGCCGCGTACGAGGGCCTCACCGCGGAAGCCGCCCGCCTGTACCGGCTGCTGCCGGAGCTGCCGGGACCCAGGATCGAGGAACTGCCCGCCGCGGCCCTGCTCGCCCGCGGCCCCGACGAGGCGGCCGACACCCTGGAAGAGCTCGAATCCGCCGCCCTGCTGGACAGCAGGGGAGAGGGCGGATGGCGGATGCACGACCTCCTGCGGGGGCACGCCGAGCGCCGCGCGCGACGGCACGACCCGGAAGGGGAGGAGCGCGCGCGGGCCCGCCGCCGCGTCATCACGTGGTACCGGCGCCAGGCCGCCCGGGCGGATCTGCTCGCGGCGGGCCCGCGCATGACCTTCGCCGGGACGCCCGACGCGGCCGGGGAAGACGTCCCCGACGTCGTGTTCCGCGGCAAGCCGGAGGCGCTGCGGTGGCTGGAGTCGCAGCGCCTCGCCCTGTACGGGAGCGTCACCCTGGCCTTCGAAGCGGGGCTGGACGAGGACGCCTGGGCGCTGTGCGAGCCACTGTGGACCCACTTCCTCGACCACCCGCACTACGCGGACACCATCGACGCCTTCCGGACCGGCGTGGAGGCGGCCGACCAGGCCGAACACCTGCCCGCCATGATCAGGATGCGGTGCCAGCTGGCCCGTCCGCTGTGGGAACAGGGACGGTACGAGGACGCCGCCGAGCAGCTGCGGCACGCCCTGCGCGCGGCCGAGTCCCTGGGGGAGTCCCTCGCGGAGCGGAAACTCAGGGCTTCGACCATCGAGTTCCGCGGCCTCCTGCGGGCGGAGACCGAGGACTGGACCGGCGCCGCCGCCGACTTCACGACGGCGAGGGACGCGCACCGGGAGATCGGCAACACGTACGGCGTGCTGCTCCAGACCTACCTGCTGGGACGGACCGCCCTGCGGAGCGGCGCCCCCCACGAGGCGATCGCCCACCTCGAAGAGGCGTACACGAGCGCGGTCGAGCAGCAGCGCGAACGGATGACCTCGCGCGCCGGGTTCGAGCTGGGGCGCGCTCTGCGGCTCGCGGGCAGGCCGGGGGAGGCCCACCCCCTGGTGAGCGCCGCCCTCGACGGCGCCCGCCGCCGCGGTTCGCGTACGGACGAGATCCGCGTCCTGGAGGAGCTGGCGCTCCTGGCGGAGGCGAACGGTGACCCCGCGGACGCCGAAGCGCACCGCGCGGCGGCACGCCGCCTCACCGCCGAGGCCGACGGAGCCCCCGCCGACGGCGCTCAGAGCTCGTAGAGCAGGTCGTCCGCGTGCGCCGTGTCCAGGTGTACGCGGACGGCCACGGGCCCGGTGTCGCACACCAGCGTCATGCCGGGCACCGGGCCCGTCCGCGCGTCGCCCAGCCGGGCGTGGACCGCCGAGACCACGGCCGACGGGTCGGGGTACGAGGCACGGCCACCGCTCCGGTCCGGTTCCACCCGGGCGGTGAACACCCCCGCCGACCGGTGCCGGACCAGGATGCGCCTCCGGTCGAGAACAGCCGCCGCCGTACGGCAGCCGGGGTACTCCTCCAGGGCCCGTTCCGTCCAGCCCTCCGCGGTCCACGCGGCGAGGGGACCCGACGCGGTGTCCGTCCCCGCCCGGCGCCAGAGCACGCCGGCGCTCTGCAGATGACGCGGGCCCGCGGCGGGGAACTCCGCGCAGAGGTGGTGGAACGCCTCGCGCGTGCGGGCCGGGACACGCGTCACGGAGACCGTGTCACCCGCCACGCGGATCCGCACGGCGAAGGCCGGCGGCCGACGGGACGGCGCCGAAGGCCGGGGGAACGCCCGGGCGTCCGGGCCGTCCTCCGAAAGGGGGCTCAGCCCGAGCAGGCGGTAGAGGTGCGCGCGCAGCCGCGCCAGCGCCTGCCCCTGCGGGGTGAACGCCCGCGCCGCGTGAGGACGGGTGTCGACGGACGACGCGGCGTCGAGAGCGGCCTCCAGGCGGGCGGCGGCCGTCAGCCTCGGAGCGGCGTCCAGAAGCCGCGCCCCCGGACTGCCGGGCAGGACCTCCCCGCCGCCGTCGTAGGCGTTGACCACCGGCGTTCCCAGCGCCGCGGCGTAGAGAGCGGCGGAGCCGTGGTCGGTCACCACGGCGTCGGCGGCGACCAGGACGGCCGCCCACTCCTCGTACGGCCCGGCGAGAATCAGCCCTGCCGAGAGGGCGGGCGCGAGTCGGCCCGAGAGGTCGAACGAGCCGATCCTGCTGTGCTCGTTGGGGTGCAGGGCGAGGGCGAACTGGTACGCGTCGTACGGCAGGAGCGCCGTGAGCTCGGCGGCGAGCCCCGGGCGGCGGACGAGAAGCGACTCCCGGCCCCAGGTGGAGGCCAGGACCACGAGTCGGCGAGCGCCGGTCCCCAGAGCCGTCCGGTACTCCTCGCGGTACGGGACCGAGGCCAGGAAGCGGTCCAGGGTGGGGTCGCCCACGACGACGCCCCGGCTCGCCGCCAGGCGACTCCGGCTCTCCAGGCGGGCGACCTGGTCCCCGTGGGCCAGGGCGTGGAGATCGGCCCAGGGCGTGCCGTCGGCGAGCAGGTAGGAGGGGTCGAGACCGGACGGCACCCCCGGCGCACCGTCGTCGACCGACTTGTTGAAACCGGCCCCATGGGGCAGCAGGACGCGGCGGCCGGAGAGACGGTGGAGACCGCCCTTGGGGCTGGCGGCGAGAACCAGGTCGTGCCGGGCGTGGAGGGCCTCCTCCCACGGCAGGGTCCGAACGCCCGCCCGCTCCAGCGCCGCGAGGGCGTCGACGCCGAAGTCCGAACCGGGCATCAGGGTGAAGCGGGTGACGATCCGGTGGTCACCGTGGAAGACGGGCAGGACGTCGAGGAGCCGGTGCAGCGCCACGGCGGAACGCACGGCGACCAGCACGACCCGCTGCCCGCTGCCCGCTGCCCGCTGCCCGCTGCCCGCTGCCCGCTGCCCGCTGCCCGCTGCCCGCTGCCCGCTGCCCGCTGCCCGCTGCCCGCTGCCCGCTGCCCGTTCAAGTGTTCGATTCTATCCGGTGGGCGGGGCGAAAGGGGAGTGGGGTCGTACGAGGACGCCTGATGCGGCATGGCCCCGATGGTACCGATCGTGTAATCCGCTCATCCTCGGGCGGGGTCCAGTACGGTGGCCCGTGTCCGGCGAACCGAGAGGTGGTGGTCCTTGAGCGCGCACGACGGACCGGAGCGTCCCGTGACGTCCGGGATCACGAACCACCTCGCCGGGAACGTCGACGGACAACTGGCTCAGGTGGGCGTCGTACACGGACCCATCACCTTCAACTACCACGCGGTCCAAGGCGTGCCGACGCCCGGAGGCCGCCGTCCCAACCAGGTGCCGAGACCCCCGCGCCGCTTCGTCGACCGCCACCGGACCTTCGCCGAACTTGACGAAGTCCTCGCCGTCACCGATTCCCCCGGCTGCCCGATCGGAGTCCTCAACGGACTTCCCGGCATCGGCAAGCGGGCCGCCGCGAGCCAGTGGGCCCACAGCAACCACCGGCGCTTCCCCGGCGGACAGCTCTTCGCCGACTTCGCCCGCCTGCGGGCAGGCGCCGGCGGGGACGTCTCGGAGGCGCTCGCCGGCTTCCTCCGGGCGCTCGGCGTCCACGAGCCGCACCTCCCCACGGGGTTCGCGGACCGGACCGCTCTCTACCGGGACCTCTCGGCCGAGCGGGGCGGCATGCTGGTCGTCCTGGACGGCGTGACGCGCCCCGCCCAGGTCACCGCCCTCCTGCCGCAAGGGGAGGGCAGCGCTCTGCTGGCGACGAGCACGCGGCGGCTCGGCGAACTCGCCCTCGACGGCGCGGCACTGCTCCAGCTCGACGTCCTCGACCCGGACAGTGCCCTGGAACTGCTGTCGGCCGTGTGCGGCCCCCGGCGGATCGCGGACGAACCCGAGGCGGCCAGGCGCCTGGTCGAACTGTGCGGCGGCCTGCCGATCGCGGTGTGCCTGTGCGGTGCCCGGCTGCTGACCCACCGGCGCCTGACCGTCGGCGAACTGGTCGCCGAACTCACCGACGAGCAGAGCCGCCTGAGCCGTATCGCCGTGTCCTCCGACCACGAGGAGCGCACCGTGTCCGCCGTTCTCGAACTGGCCTACCGCGACCTCCCCGCCACCGCCGCCCGCGTGTACCGGGCGCTCGGCCACCTGCCCGGCCTCAGCTTCGACACGGCCGTGGCGGCGGTCGCCGCGGGCCTCGGAGCGACGGAGGAGGCCCAGGAAGCCCTGGACGTGCTGGAAAGGGCCAGCCTGCTCTCCGTCCTGGAGGACCGCAGGTACGCCCTGCACGAACTCGTACGGCTCCACGCCCGGCAGGCATCCCTGGCCGAGGACCCGCCCGGCACGGACCGGGAGACCGTGGGCCGGGTGCTCGGCCACTACCGCCTGCTGACGGTCCTGGCGGACCTGGCCGTCCGCGCCGACCGGCTCAGGATCACCGACCCGGCCGAGGCCGCCGGTGCCACCGGGACCCTCGCGGCCTCCGGAGCGGAAGGAGGTGGTCCGAGCCCCTTCGCCGCCGCCGACGATCCCCGCCACGACGCGCTCTGCTGGCTGGAGGCCGAGCGCTCCAACATCCTCGCCGTGCTCCGTACCGCTATCGCACCGGACTTCGCCCGCCCCGTCTGGCAGACGGCAGAGTCGTTCACCGTGCTCTTCCTCCACCACCGCCATCTCGCGGACTGGCGCGAGTCGCTGGAACTCGGCATCGAGGCGGCCCGACGGGACGGCGCGGTGGCGGCGGAGGCCAGGCTGCGCAGCCTGCTGTCCAGGCCGCTCCTCGACCTGGAGCAGGACGAGCGGGCCAGGGAACACCTGGACACCGCGGAGCGGCTCGCCGTGGAATCCGGGCACCTCGCCCTCCAGGCCTCCGTGCAGGAGTTCCTCGGCCGCTACTGGGACCGGCACGACCCGGCCCGCGCGGCGGACGCCTACCGGGCGTCGCTCGCCCTCAACGCCGAGGCCGGGGAGCGGCGCGGCGAGGCGCTCGCCCGCTACTTCCTGGGCTGCGCGCAGAGCGCGACGGGCGACCACCGGGCCGCTCTCGCGACGCTCGACGAGGCGCGTGCGGACCTCCTCGCCCTCGACGACCACCGCATGGCGGCGCGGGCCCTCGCCGACATCGGCAGGACGAAGGCGCGGCTGGGCGATGCCGACGGGGCGGTCACCGCCCTCGTACAGGCGGCCGACGACCTGAAGAAGGGCGAGGCGTTCCACTACGAGGCGCAGGCCCGGGAAGACCTCGCCGAGCTCCTGACCGACCCCGAAGAAGCCAGGGCGTCCCTGCGCCGCGCCCTCACGATCTACGAGGAGGGCGGCAGCCCCCGGGCGGCGGCCGTCCTGGCCCGCCTGACCGCGGACTGATCGCGGGACGGATCCGGAGCCCGCAGCGCGAGACGCCGGCGGCGCGGACCGTGCCACAGCGTCAGCGTCGTGCCGTGGAGGGGCAGTCCGGCGCGCAACGAGGCGTACACCGCCGCGGCCGCGGTACCGGCGTCCAGGGGCGTGCGGTCGAGGGCCGTGACGTGGACGGTCCGCCCGTCGCGCAGCCCCACCAGGCAGCCGTCCTCCTGGGGGAAGGCGGCGATCCGCGCCCCGGGCCAGTCGGCCAGCAGACGGCCGACGCCCTCGCCCGCCGCCTCGGGGGAGTGGAATCCCGTGGTGACGCAGACGACCGAGGCGCTCTCCACCAGCCGGGTGTCCGGCTCGTCGATGTCGCAGGCCAGGTGCCAGAAGGCGGAATCGCCCTCGGCCGACTCCTCGGCCGCCCCGGCCGGGAACCGGCGCACGCGTACGTCCACGTCGCCCGCCGCGTCCCGTACGACCTCCGTGCGCACCAGGAAAGACCGGGCGCGCGCGGTGGCGGGCGGCGGAAGCGGATAGGCCCGGGGGCCGCGGGACGGGACGGGCTTCTGCGGGAGGAGGTCCAGGAGTTCGTACACGAGCTCGCGGAGACGGGACAGAGCGGCGTCGGGCTCCGCGAAAGCGCCCGCGGCGATCGCGGCGAACCGATCGGGGCGGTGCCCGGACAGGGCCGCCTCCACCTGCCCGCCCAGCGGCCGGTCCGCGGCCACCCACGGCGCGGTGGTACGCAGCGCGTACCCGGCCGTCCCCGGCACCGCCTCGGAGCCGAACGCGCCGAGGAGGACGGGCCGGCCGATCGCCGCCCCGTACAACGTCACCGAACCGTGGTCACCGATCACCGCGTCGGACGCGACCAGGGCCTGCTGCCAGCCGTCCGTGGGATCGACGGCGATCAGCCCCGCCTCCAGGGCGGTCCGCTGTACGGTCCGCACCTGCCAGGAGCCGTGCGCGGACCAGACGTTCGGATGCAGGACGAGCGCCACCCGGAACTCGTCGGCGGGCAGCTGGGCCAGCAGCTCGGCGGGCAGTTCGGGCCGGGTGCCGATCAGTGACTCGGCCCCCCACGTCGAACTGACGAGCACCAGCCGCTGACCGGGCAGCAGACCGAGCGCGGCCCGGTACCGCTCGCGCCAACGGGCGCTGGCCCGCAACCGGTCGAGACACGGATCGCCGACGAGCACGGTCCGCCCCGCGGTGCCCGGATGAGCCGCCGCGAGCTGCGCGGCCTGGTCGGGGTGGGACACCGCCAGCCAGGCCCGCCGGGCGGTGAGCAGCTCCTCCGGGACCAGCCCCGACAGCCGTGTGCCGGTCCCGGCGGAGTCGGGTACCAGCTTCTGGAACCCGACGCCGTGCGGAAGCACCAGGACCGGGTAGTCACCGGGCGGGACCGTGATGTTCTCGGAGGCCGAGACCAGCAGGTCCGGCGAGATGTCCGCGAGCTGGGACCAGGGGAGCGTGCGACAGCCCGAGGCGCGCAGCAGATCGAGGACCCCGTCGTTGAAGGCCGAGGTCGGATCGTAGGCGAAGACCACGGTGACGCGGGGGTCGTCATGGACGATCTCCGGTACGACCTCCAGGACCCGGACGAGCGAGGTGACCGTCCGCGCCGCCACCACCAGCGTCCGCTCGCCACCGAAAGTGCGCCAACGTCCGGCGTCGGGCCCCACCGGGACCAGGATGCGTCCGTCGGACTCCATCGCGCACCTCCGCCTCACGGCAGGATCGCACACCCGCGCATCATCGGCTCCCGGCTCCCTAGCATAGTTGTGGGTACTCAGCAACCGACCCTTCGCTTTCTCTCCCGAGAAGGCTACTCGGTGAGGCGCTGCGGGATCGAGGCCCCGCCGGCAGGTTGCCTGGTGAGGAGCCGGAAACGGCGGTTTCGGCTGACATCGCTTCGGCTGGCATAACATCGTCGAATGAACGAAACCCTTCCCCCCTGCCCCGAGTGCTCCGGCACCTACACCTACGAGATGGGCGCCCTCCTCGTCTGCCCCGAGTGCGGTCACGAGTGGGCGGCCTCGTCCCAGGCCGCCGGTGAGGACACCCCGTCCGCCGAGAAGGTGATCAAGGACTCGGTCGGCAACGTCCTCTCCGACGGCGACACGGTCACCGTCGTCAAGACCCTCAAGGTCAAGGGCAGCCCCACCGGCATCAAGGCCGGCACCAAGGTCCGCAACATCCGGCTCGTCGACGGCGTCGACGGCCATGACATCGACTGCAAGGTGGACGGCTTCGGCCCCATGCAGCTCAAGTCGAGCGTGGTCAAGAAGGCCTGACCGCGCCTCCACCGCCCCCTCCTCGCACCCGGCCACCCATCTCTATGAATTGCATAATTTGGCAATTAGCTACATGATGTGTTTGCTGTGCCCGTAAGTAGCCGCGGGCACAGCGCTGAGCAAGAGCCTTCGCGCCGCCGCGCGAGGCGGCGAGGAGAGGGCGGGAGCGTGTCGGTTCCGCTGTACCAGGCCAAGGCCGAGTTCTTCCGGATGCTGGGGCACCCCGTCCGCATCCGCGTCCTGGAGCTGCTCCAGGACGGCCCGATGGCCGTACGGGATCTGCTGGCGGAGATCGAGGTGGAGCCGCCGGCACTGTCGCAGCAGCTGGCGGTTCTGCGCCGGTCCGGGATCGTGACGTCGACCCGGGACGGCGCGACCGTCGTCTACACGCTCGCCGGCGGCGACGTCGCGGAACTGATGCAGGCCGCGCGGCGCATCCTGACCGAGATGCTGTCCGGACGGAACGAGCTCCTCGCCGAGCTCCGGGAGACCCAGGCCGGGGCCCGGTGATCACGGTTCTGAGCAGGCTGCGTTCCCTGCTGCCCGTGCGCGCGGACTTCGCCGCCATGGGCCGCGATCCCCGCCGGGACCTGCTCGCGGGACTCACGGTGGCCATCGTCGCGCTGCCGCTCGCGCTCGGCTTCGGCGTCTCCTCCGGCCTCGGCGCCGAGGCCGGTCTCGCGACCGCCGTGGTGGCCGGAGCGGTCGCCGCCCTGTTCGGCGGCTCGAACCTGCAGGTGTCCGGGCCGACCGGGGCGATGACCGTCGTCCTGGTCCCCATCGTGGCGCGGTACGGACCGAGCGGGGTCCTCACGGTCGGCCTGATCGCCGGTGTGATCGTGATCGGCCTCGCCGTGGCCAGGGCCGGCCGGTACATGGCGTACATCCCGGCCTCGGTGGTGGAGGGCTTCACCCTCGGCATCGCGCTCGTCATCGGCCTCCAGCAGATCCCCCACGCCCTCGGTGTCCCCAAACCCGAGGGCGAGCGGGTGCTGGAGGTGACGTGGCGCGCCGTCGGGGAGTTCGTCCAGGCCCCGAACTGGACCGCCCTCGGCCTGGCGCTTGGCGTGGCCGCCCTCATGCTGGGCGGTGCCCGATGGCGGCCCGCCATCCCCTTCTCGATCGTCGCCGTGATCGCGGCCACCGTCGTCGCTCAGCTCTTCCACCTCGACGCGGCCACCCCGATCGGCGAGCTCCCGGCGGGACTCCCCGTCCCCTCCCTCGGCTTCGTCGACCTCTCGCAGCTGGGATCGCTCATCGCCCCGGCGATGGCCGTCGCCGCGCTCGCGGCCCTGGAGTCCCTGCTGTCGGCGCAGGTCGCCGACGGCATGACCGTGGGGCAGAAGCACGACCCCGACCGGGAGCTGTTCGGCCAGGGCCTCGCGAACCTGGCCGCGCCCCTGTTCGGCGGCGTGCCGGCGACCGGCGCCATCGCCCGTACGGCGGTCAACGTCCGCACCGGCGCCACCTCCCGGCTCGCGGCACTGACCCACGCCGCCGTCCTCGCCGCGATCGTCTTCGCCGCCTCCCCGCTGGTGTCGAAGATCCCGCTGGCCGCCCTCGCCGGGGTGCTGCTCGCCACCGCCGTCCGCATGGTCGAGGTCGGCTCGCTGCGGGCCATGGCGAAGGCCACCCGCTCCGACGCCCTCGTCCTCGTCCTGACCGCCGTCACCACCCTCGCCCTGGACCTCGTGTACGCGGTGATCATCGGCTTCGTCGTCGCCGGCGCCCTCGCCCTGCGCGCCGTGGCCCGACAGGCACGGCTCGCCGAGGTCGACCTCAAGGCGGACCTGCCGGGCGACCACAGCGCGGAGGAACACGCGCTGCTCGCCGAGCACATCGTGGCGTACCGGATCGACGGCCCCCTCTTCTTCGCCGCCGCCCACCGCTTCCTCCTCGAACTGTCCGAAGTGGCCGACGTCCGCGTCGTCATCCTGCGCATGTCCCGCGTGACGACCGTCGACGCCACCGGCGCGCTCGTGCTCAAGGACGTCGTCGAGAAACTCAACCGGCGTGGCATCGCCGTCATGACCTCCGGGATACGCCCCGGCCAGCGGCAGGCCCTCGACTCCGTCGGCGCCCTGGACCTGCTGCGTCTCCACGGACGGGAGTTCGCCACCACACCCGAGGCGATCGCCGGCGCCCGCGCCCACCTCCAGGGCACGGGGGTACTGACCGCCGCCCCCGCCCAGCAGCCCCGCACCACTGCCGAGGAGCCCGTCCGATGACAGCCGCCACGACCCGCCGCATGGTCGACGTCTCCGGCGCGGAGGCGCTGTGGCTCCTCCAGGGCACGGCCCGGGGACGCCTGGTCCACCTGAGGCGCGAGGTGCCGGTCGTCCGCCCCGCCGTCCACGTCCTGGAGTACGGCCGGCTCGTCGTCCGCTGCCCCGTGCAGGCCGACGCGCTCGCCGGAAGACCGGTCCTCACCTACCAGGCCGAGGAGATCCGGAGCGAGGCCGGCACGGGATGGAGCGTCACGGTGTCGGGCCCCGCGGAACCCGTCACGGACGCCGCCGAGGCCGCCCACTACGCCCGTACCCTGCCCGGCTGGGCGTACGGGCCGCACGACACGCTGCTGCGGATCACCCCGCAGACCGTGACCGGGCACCGGCTGGGCACGGTGAACCCCGCGTGACGGCAGGCGACGAGACCCCTCCGCATCGGCACGCGCCGACGCCGCCCCTGTGAAGACGAAGGCGAAGACGATGACCATCGAATGGCGCTACACCACCCACCCCGGCCTCGGCGTGCTGTCCCTGTCCGGCTACCTCGGCGCGGACGCGGTCGGCCGGTTCAGCGGTGCCGTCGGCTGGGCACTGGCACGGGGGACGGGCCCGGTCGTCCTCGACCTCACCGGCCTCCGCGGCTGGTCGGCCGGCGGCCAGCTCGCCGTCGCGGAGGCGGCCCGCCGCCTCGCGACGGAGGGACGCGGCCTGGAACTCGCCGCGATCCCCGCCGACGGCTCCCTGGTCCCCACCGGCGACACCCCTCCGATCCCGGTCCACTGCGACCTGGAGGCCGCGCTGGCCGCGCACCACGGCGGCGGCGAGGAACAGCGGGAGTGGCGCAGCGACGACTGGCCCGGCCCGCGCACCACGGCGGCCCCGGCCGGAAGCTGACCGGGGGAGACCGCACACCCCTCCTTGATCGCCACGACGGTGCGGAGCGGGAGGATGGTCCCCATGACGAAGAGTTCTGGACGGTCACGACGGACACCGCGGGCACGGCGACGACCGCACGGCACCCCGGAGGGTTTCCGGAGGCTGGGGCTGGGGCGGTGGACACGGTGAAGGCGCCGCTGTACCAACTGAAGGCGGAGTTCTTCAAGACGCTCGGCCATCCCGTACGCATCCGTGTGCTGGAGCTGCTGAGCGAGCGGGAGCACGCGGTCTCGGAGATGCTGGCCGAGACGGACGTCGAGGCGGCGCACCTGTCGCAGCAGCTCGCCGTGTTGCGCCGGTCGAACCTGGTCGTCGCGCGACGCGAGGGCTCGACGGTGCACTACTCACTGACCAGCCCCCAGGTGGCCGACCTGCTCGCGGTCGCACGGTCGATCCTCTCCGGCGTGCTCGCCGGGCAGGCCGAGCTCCTCGCCGACCTCCACGCCGCCGCCCCGCGCACACCGCCACCCCCGTGACGGCGGCTTCGAGACCGGCGGCCGCCCCTGCCGCGGATGGACAGCACCCCGCGCGGCAGGGGCAGCCGCCTTCCCCTTCGTACGGGTTACGGGAACGCGGGCCCGGCATGACCCGGAAGGCGCGGCCTAGGAGACGGTGAGCACGATCTTGCCGGTGGTGCGGCCCGTCTCGCCCAAGGCATGCGCCTTGGCCGCGTCCGTGAGCGGGAAGACGGCCTCGACGTGGGCGCGCAGGGCCCCGGAGGCTGCCAGGTCGGCGACGGCGTTCATGCCGGCGTGGTCGGCCTCGACGAGGAGGGTCGCGACACGGACCCCGCGGGCGGCGGCCTTCGCGGCCTCGTCGGGGTCGGTGCCCGGCAGGATCGACACGAGGACGCCGCCCGGCCGCAGGACGTCGAGGGAACGGGTGCGGGTGTCGCCGGACAGGGGGTCGAGCACCATGTCGACGTCCTGGACGGCGTCACGGAAGTCGGCGGTGCGGTAGTCGACGACCTCGTCCGCGCCGAGGGAGCGCACGAAGTCGTGCTTGGGCGCGCTGGCGGTGCCGATGACGTACGCGCCGCGGGACTTGGCGATCTGGACGGCGAGATGGCCGACCCCGCCGGCGGCCGCGTGGATCAGGACGCGCTGTCCGGCACGGACCGCGGCGGTGTCGACGACCGCCTGGTGGGCGGTGAGGGCGGCGAGCGGCAGGGCACCGGCCTGGACGTGGTCGATGGCGGCGGGCTTGCGCGCGAAGGCGCGGGCGGGACCCGTCACGTACTCGGCGTGGGAGCCGACGCCGTGCGGGTAGGGCAGCATCCCGAAGACCTCGTCACCGGGCTCGAACAGGGTGACGCCGAAACCGACGGCCTCGACGACCCCGGACGCGTCCCAGCCGAGGACGAGCGGCAGACGGTTCAGGAAGAGACCGGCGGCGCGGTGCTTCCAGTCGGACGGGTTCACCCCGGCGGCGCGGACCGCGACGAGGATCTGGCCCGGACCGGGCGCGGGCCGCGGCAGCACGACCTCCTTCAGCACCTCGGGGGTGCCGTGGGCGTCCTGGCCGATGGCCCGCATGGTGGCGCGGCTCGCCGCGTGATTCGTCGCATGGTTCGTGGCGTGGTTCGTCATGCGTTCCAGCCTCGCCGGAGCCCCCGGGGCCGTACCATGGCATGAATGCCATCTTCCGACGGGATCCTGCCATGGCCGTCCATCGTGTCGCCGTCCTCGCCCTGGACGGGGTGTACCCCTTCGAACTCGGCATCCCGAGCCGGGTCTTCGGCGCGCTCCAGGACCGCTACACAGTCCTGACCTGCTCCGTCGACGGCGGACCCGTCGTCACCAACGCCGACTTCTCGGTCACGGTGGCACACGGCCCCGACGTGCTCTCGACGGCGGACACGGTGCTGCTGCCGCCCTTCGACCTCTCCCGCATCTCGCGCACGCTCCCGCCGGGGGTGGACGAGGCGCTCGCGGCGGTACGTCCCGGGGCGCGGATCGTGTCGATCTGCACGGGCGCCTTCGTACTGGCGGCCGCGGGGCTGCTCGACGGCAGGCCCGCCACCACCCACTGGGCCGTCGCCGACGTCTTCCGGTCCTGGTATCCGAAGGTGGCGCTGGACCCGGACGTGCTGTTCGTGGACGACGGCGACGTACTGACCTCGGCCGGCGCCGCCTCCGGCGTCGACGTCTGCCTCCACCTCGTACGCCGGGACCACGGAGCCGCCGTCGCCAACCACGTGGCCCGCGTCTGCGTCGTACCGCCGTGGAGGGACGGAGGCCAGGCCCAGTACATCGAGCACCCCGTGCCCCCGGCGTCCGCGAACGGCACGTCGGCCACCCGCCAGTGGGCGCTGGAGAACCTGCACGAGCCCCTGACGCTGACGGAGCTCGCGGCGCACGCCCGGATGAGCCTGCGCACCTTCGCGCGCCGCTTCAACGACGAGGTCGGAACAAGCCCCGGCCGCTGGCTGATCCAGCAGCGCGTCGCGCGGGCCCGGCACCTCCTGGAGACCACCGACCTGGCCGTCGACGACATCGCAGGCCAGGTCGGCTTCGCCACCGGCACCTCGCTGCGCGAACACCTCCACGCCGCCATCGGCGTCTCACCGATGGCGTACCGCCGCACCTTCAGGGGCACCGGTACGCCGACGGCCTGAGCACCGCCTCGGCGGCAGGGCCCGGACCGGCCGCGCGGCACAGGGCGGCCGGTTGGCGGGGAAGGGGCGGAGGTGGCCGGTCCTGTACGCGTGTTCTACCGTGGTCCGCCTGAGAAGTGGACCTGGGGGAGGGCGTGTTGGGGCGCAGAGGTGGTTCGCCCGCAGGCATGGGATGCCTGGCGATGGGGCTGTTCATGGTGTGGGGCTTCGTGGGGTACTTCCTCGCGGTGCCGGCCACGTTCGCGGCGGTGCTCGACGCCCAGAGCCCGCCGCAGAAGGTCGAGGGCTTCGCCCAGCACGCTTTCCTGTACGGGATGGTGGTGTCGGTGGCCTTCGTCGTGGCCTGGGTGGCCAGTCGGGGGCGCGCCTTCGTCTGGTGGCTGGTGGGAGCGAGGGCGGTCGCCCTCGTGGCCGTCGCCACGCTGGTGGTGGGCTGGGTCGAGCCGCGTGTCGCGGAGGCTTCCCCGAACGCCCGTGGTCTGGCGGCGGCGCTGGCCGCCGGCGCCGCCGGATTCGTCTTCTGGGCCGTGGTGCGCTGGTGGGACCGCAACCGCCGTCACCGGCCCGTCGCCGGCCAGATCTGGCTGGCCAGGGTGCCCTTCCGGGAAGGCGGGGGAGCGCTGCCGCACTACTGCGTCGTCCTGCGGGCCCGGTGGCGGTACGCGGAGGTCCTCCAGATCACGACGAAGAACAAGGACCACCGGGACGACCACATCCGCATTCCCAACCAGGGCTGGGACCACGTCTCCGGCAGGGACCACTGGGTGGAGATCGGACTGCCCCCTCGCCTCGTCGCGTACCAGGACTTCGAGAAGGCCCGCCCCCCAGGGCCGTTGCCCCCGCGACACCTGGCGCCTCCTCCGCGCCGCACGGCCTTCCTGACGAGCTCGTGGACGACAGACGATGACAGGCGGTGAGACACCGGGCCGGACCCCGCAGTCCACGCGGCCCTCCAGGACGGCTTCGCGTACGCAGCCGTAGGCGGTCCCCTGACCGGCGGTGACCAGGCAATGGGTGTCCATTCCCAGAGCGACCTCTTGGGCGTCGGGATCTTCTTCGCCCGCCATGAACAGCAAGACGAAGCCGCTGCCATCCTCGCGCTCGGCGAGGCCGGCGGCACGGGCCGTGAATCTGTACGTCATGACGCGGTTCCATCAACGCGCTCAGGCGGAGCCCGAGGCAGTGGCACCGACGTTCGAGCTCCACACGGACATCTTCATGCCTGACGCCCCCCCCGGCAGGCAGGTGGGGCCACTCCAGACCGTTCCTGCCCGGGGCCAAATCGCGGGTCTGGCCCAACTTGTGTGACGCGGTCACTCCCTGTGGCAGCCGAGAGCGGGTCGGGGACCTGGCAGGCGTCTTGATACCGCTCCTGGTCGCGTGTGTACCGTCGAGCGCTTGACCTGCGCTGTTACCGGGCAATCAGACCGGCTGCGGTCTCCTTGAAGCCGCAGGCGCCGAAATAGAACGGACGCAGGTGCTCCTCGAAGTCGACATGAAGCCATGCGCACTTCGCGGCACGGGCTTCACGCGCTGCCGCTGCGACCAGCGCGGCCCCGACTCCTTGCGCCCGGTGCTGCTGGGCGACCACCGTGTCCAGGATGAAAGCGTGGGCTCCACCGTCCCAGACGACGTTGACGAAGCCGATCAGGGAGTCTTCTTCCCACGCGCAGACCCAGCCCAAGCTGTGGCGCTCAAGCCGTGTTCGCCAGTCGGTCTGAGCGACCGGGTGGCCGAAGCCCTCGGCGTGTAGCGCGTTGAGGGCAGCGTTGTTGAAGCTGCCCCGCCACTGGTAAGTGATCGTCACGTCTCGATCGTAAGGTCCGCCCCGCGTCGGGTGACCTGATCATGAAGCGAGAAGAACTCGCTTGCGGAGAAGCTGGAAGCCTGCGCGGTCGAACATCTGACGCTTGAGCATCTTGATCCGGTTGACATGTCCTTCGACCGGACCCGGGCTCCAGGGCAGGGTGAGGCCGGCGGTGACGGCGTCGCGATCGCGGTCGATGCCGCGGCGAGGGTGTGGAGGCTGGGCAGATCGTCTTGCCGGACGGCGTCAAGCCAGTCCGGGAGCCGCTCGCCCTGACGCTCGGTGAGCATGGTCGAGAAGGAGCGGACGTGCCGGGTGAGGGCGTCCAGTTCGGCACAGGCGGGTCCGGACGTGCTTGAGCCGGAGCTGTTCGGCCTCGGAGAGGGCGTCCGGGTGACGAAGGATCCATCCGGCGATGGCGCGGGGCGAGGGCGGCCGTGCGGTCACGGGATGCGGTGACGCGCGTTTCTGGTGCAGGTAGGCGCGGACGCGCTGGTAGCTCCCCTTGCAGCCGAGCGGCACGATCTCCTCCCAGAGCTTCCAGGCATGGGTACAGCCGTCGTTCCACCGGTCATCGAGGTAGGACTTGTACTCGTCGAGGACGGAGGCTCGGTTCTGCCACTGGCCGGTGAAGAGGTCCTCCGGCTGGGCGGCGTCGGCGTACTTCTTGACGGTGCGGCTGGTCATGCGGAGTTGCCGCTGGATGGCGCGGCGGCTGTGTCCCGTTTTGAGCAGTGCGTGGACGGTGGCGTGTGTGGTGCGGGTGCGGTCGGCGAACCGGTGGCCGGTCGGCCACGGCGAGCCGGACGTTTCTTCCTCCGGGACCGGTGTGGGCTCGGGTTCGGGTGCTTCAGGGAGCAGAACGCGCAGGCAGCGGCGGTGCTGGGCGACGGTCCGCCCGGTGGCCTCTCTGAGGTTGTGCCACAGGCGCCACCGGTCCGCGACCTGGACGGCTTGCGGTGCCCCGGCGGCGGCGCCTTCGGCGAAGAACGGCGCGCGGTCGCGGCAGACGACTTCGATGCCGGGCCGCTGGGCCAGCCACGCGGCCGGCGTCGATGCCTCCCGGTCGGGCAGCAGGCCGACCGGGCGCCGCGTCCCGATGTCGACGAGGATCGTGCCGTAGCGGCGGCCCTTGCGGGTCGCGTACTCGTCGACGCCGACCACCCTCGGGGCCGGAGGCTCCGGCTCGGGAAGCGCGTCGACCAGCCGCAGGACCGTGCTGCGGCTGACGGTCACCCCGAACACGCGGGCCATCCGAGCGCCTGCCCGCCCCGCCAGCGCGAGGCCGACCGCGGCCAGGGTGGAACGCAGCCGCTCGGTCCGCCGGCCATGACGGCGGGCCAAGCCCGGTATCTGCTCGACGAACGTCCGCCGCCCGCACGCCGGGCTTGCGCACAGGAAGCGGCGGACCTGAAGCACCATCTCCGCTGAACCGGCCCGTCACGTCGCAGGTTCCGCGATGCGCCCGCCCGATGGGAAGCCGCTCGGCCGCCGGCTCGACCTCGTACGGCCCTCCCGCCCGGAACCCGCCGAGCGTGCTCCGGGTCGTGGCGAGCACGTGACCCTCGCGCCACCGTTCCTCTTCGAAGGCCAACCCGACTGCTTTCTCGCCGACCCGGAAGGCCAGGGTGACGCCGACCACCGCTCCTGCGGGAAGGTCCATGGTTTCCCGTACGTCCGTGTCCGACGGAACGGTGATCCGGCCCAGTTCGTCCGACACCAAGGCGATGCCCATCAGCTCGAAGACCGCCATGCCGGACCCACGACCTCCTGCTCTGAGCCCACGGTGGGGATGACGTCCGTCGCCTCGCCGTTCCTGCCGGCCCGCGCCGTCCACCGTACGCGGTGGTGGGGACGGGCTTCGGTGTCCTGGGGGCCACCACACGGCCAACACCACCAGGTACCCATGACCGTCTCTCCCTCCGACGGGCGCGCGTGGATGATGTCGGCAGCCGGCCACCCGTGCGCTGCCCCCGGACGCGGCGGAACCGGACCGGGAGGTGTCCCACATGGTGAGGCGTCTTCGGTCGCTCCTGCTGGGCGTGGGTGCGATGAACTCGCCACGCTTCGCACCGGCCGGCCTGGCGACTCGGCGCCGGCCGAGGCTCCGATCAGTGCCTTCGCCGGATCGCTCCGGACCACATGCTCCGCGCTCGGACCCCCGTCACCGACCTGGGCGAGCACGGTCCGGATCTCTTCCGAGAGGGCCTTCCGGGCCTCGTCCTCGTCGAAGGGCGGCCACCGGCGGCGCGGAGCCTCGTACGGCGCCCGGTACGTCGTAGGCCGCCACCACGTCCACCGTCGCCCCGGCCAGCCGCGCGTGCCGCACGGCCCGGCGCAACGCCTCGTACGACGCCGGAGAGCCGCCGACCCCCACCACCACGTGGGAGTTCCCGTCCGTGGTGTTCATGGCTCGGTCCCTCCCTCTTCAGCCCGAGGCCGGTGGTCCGGGCTTGGGCGCCGGTCGAGGTGCCGGCTCAGGCGTGGGCTGTGGCGTGGGCTTCGGCGCCTGTGGATCGACGGGGAACGGACGAGTGGGAGGCGCGGGACGCGGGTCAGGTCCCTGAGGGAACGGACGGGTGGGTGACCCCGTCTGCGGGTTCGTCATCGTGCACCACTCCTTACGCACGCGGCCCCAGTCCTCCACCGGATTCCGGCGCCGTCTCCGGATCCTTCTCGACCGCCAGGTCGCCGAGCGTGACGATGCCGACGAGCCGGCCGTCCGCGACGGTCGACCGTCGCACTGCGTGCTGCCGCATGAGTTCGACAGCATGGTCGAGAACGTCATCGGGCCGAACGGTCACCGGTTCGGTGCTGCATCCCGCATGGACCGCGGTGTCTGCGGGCTCTTTGCCCTCCGCCATGGCACGCACGACGAGACCGCGGTCGGTTAGGTTCCGACAAGGAGGTCAGCGTGCCCACGGCCACCGGGTGATCGGTCACGACGCCGTGAACAGACCGGGTCATGTCCACGCCTCCACCCCGATAGGGAGCCATGCTGGGCGCCTACCCGAGCCCCCGAGTACTACGCACCCACTGCTCGGGCACTGGTCGCCTCCCACGGGCAAAGCGGGTGGAACAGGGCCGCTTGGTTGCGATGACGCTCCGGGAGGCCCAGAGGCCGTCGCCCGCTGCTACTCGGCGTCGATGCGCGAACCCGTTGGGTGGGGTAGCGCACCGTCCGGCCTTTGGCCAGATGACCGCATCGGCACACAATGGATGTGCGCAGGTGATCCATCACGGGAAGCAGTTCCGCCCGGCGGAAGGACCGCCATGATGACCAAGAACGATCACCCGGCTCCGGACGTACGCCGCCCCTTCCCCCGTCGCAGGCCCGGGGGTCCGCCAGGCACCGGCCGGCGCCACCTGGGCGGTCCGGGAGCCGTCCGCCGAACCGGGCATCGTGATGCTGTCCGCCACCGGTGAGTTCGACGTGGACACCATGCCCTGCCGGCACGAGGCGCTCGCCGCCGCCCGCTTCAGCCACCACCGGCTCGTCCTCGCCGGCCCGATCACCCCACCAGCTGCGCCGGCTGTTCGTCCTGACCGGAGCCCTCCGGCTGTTCCGCACCACCAGGAGCCGGAGAAGCGTCGGACTCGCCTGACCACGCACACCGGACCAGGCGGCTCTCGGCTGGTCGCCGCTCTGATCGGTAGCGGGCGCGGTGCTTCGCCGCCGACGCCGCGGTCCGTAGTTCCCGGCGCTCCCGCAGGTGGGCCCTCGGGCACCGGCCCGGCAGCGCTCTGAGCAGGCGGTCACCGTACCGGTCCGGTCACCGGAAGTGCCTCGCGGGCCTGCCGGCTCGGGCGGAGGGCGGCCTGCTTCAACCAATGGGAGACGGAGATGAACGGCTCGGTACGGATCGGACGGGTTCTCGGCGTACCGCTGCGCATCCACTGGACCGTGCCCCTGCTCGTGCTCCTCTTCGGGTACAGCCTGGGAGCGCAGACGCTCCCCGCCTGGCTCCCGGACCGGTCGAACGCCGTGTACACGATCGCCGGGCTGGTGGGGTCCCTGCTGCTCATCGGCAGTCTCCTGGCCCATGAGGCCGCGCACGCGGCCATCGCCAGGAGGAAGGACATCCCCGTCCAGGACGTCACGCTCTGGGCACTGGGCGGGATGACCCAGATGGGCAAGCCGCGCACGGCCGGCGCGGCCTTCCTGGTGGCCGTGGGCGGGCCGGTCACCAGCCTCGTCGTCGGCGGGGTGGCGCTCGGTGCGGGCCTCGGGCTGAACGCGCTGTTCGGCTGGGCGGTACCGGCGGCCGTCCTGGTGTGGCTGGCATGGGTGAACTTCCTGTTGGGGGTGTTCAACCTGCTGCCCGCCGCGCCGCTCGACGGAGGGCGGGTGGTGCAGTCGGTCATCTGGTGGCGTACCGGAGACCGGGACCGGGCCGAACGAGCAGCCGCGCGCAGTGGCCAGGTGCTCGGCTTCCTGCTGATCGCCGGTGGCTGGCTCCTCGTCCTGCGCGGCGCCCTCGGCGGCCTGTGGTCGATGATCATCGGCTTCTTCGTCCTCATCGTCGCCAACGCGGAACGACGCCAGACCGAAGTGGCCGCGGCCCTGCACGGGGTACGGGCGGCCGACGCCATGTCGAGCCCCGTGGAGACCTGCCCCGACTGGCTCACCGTGGAACGCTGCGTGGACGAGGTCGCGTTGCGGACCCGCCATTCCGCCCTGCCCCTCATCGACTTCGAAGGCCGCCCCAGCGGCCTGGTCGACCTGCCGAGCCTCGCGAAGATCCCCGTGACGCAGCGCGGGACATCGCGCGTACGTGACATTGCGACCCCGCTGTCGCAGTGCACCACCTGCACCCCTGGCGACCTCCTGGAAGACGTCCTCGAAAAGGTCCGCCCGAGCAGGAGCGGCACACGGATCCTCGTGACCGAAGGCGGGCTTCTGGCGGGCATCATCACCGCACGTGACATCGACCGGCTCGTCCAGCGCCACGCACTCCGCGGTACGGACAGCGGTCAGAGCGACGGTACGGACACCTGACGAACCCCTCCGGGCTGAAGGCCGCCAACCGGGTGCTCGACGATCAGGCGCTGGTCGAGACGGCCGCGAGGAGCGGAACGACCGGTGTGACGACATGCCGGGACGGCCCCGAAATCAGGCGGGTCAGCGACGGGCGCCGTACATCCGCCTCCCGTAGTCCACCGGGTACGAGACGCGCGAGCGGGAGGCCGGCATGCCGATCAGTCACGCCGCCGACGGCAGCACCCTTTTCGTGACCGTGCACGAGCAGCTCGCCGCCACCGACCGAGCAGCAGCCGCCTTGGAGATCGAGGCAGCCGCCCACACCCACCACCCCCGCCGCGTCACCGTGCGCACCCCGGCCGGCGAGCCCACCCCCGCCATGCTCAGCGCCGTCGTCCGCGCACACCGCATGTGCGACCACCTCGGAATTCCCCTGGCCCTCACCGGCGCGACCGCCTCCGCGCAGCGCCTGTTCACGAATCTGCGTTTCGTCGGACCCTGGCAACCGACATCGTCACCGCCTCGGCCGACGCCGACCTGGACACGCTCCTCGCCCGCGCCGCCGAGGCCGACCGCTCCCGTCTCCTGCGTGGTGACGGTCGGCTGCGGCACACCCAAGCCCCCGGGCGAGAAGGATCACGTCCAGGGAGCGGGTGAGCGCCGGATCCGGCACCACCCGCCCAGCGATGCACGACCGGCGACTGAGCCCACGCTCGGATTCGCCGGAAGGAGCGGCATCGGCTCCCGGCCGTGACCGAAGTCGGATCGCCGCGCGCGATGCCCCGTCGCCGCACTCAGCAGGCGGTTGCCGACGGGCGTCGGCAGTCTGCGCAGACGCCCGTGAGTTCCAGGGTGTGGTGGATGTCGCTGAAGCCGGATGCGGCCGGTACGTCGGCGACCCAGCGTTCGACGACTTCGGTGTCGACCGGATGGCTGCGGCCGCAGTCGCGGCACATCAGGTAGTGGCGGTGCCCGCCGGCGGAGCGGATCCGGTACAGACGTTCCCCTGCCTCGTCGCGGACGATGTCGACCTGGCCGGCGCGTTCGAGGGCCTGGAGCACGCGATACACCGTGGTCAGGCCCGTGGGCACCCCTGTCGCGACCAGCGACGCGTGCAGAGCTTTGGCCGAGACGAAGTCGGGTGAGTGCGCCAAGGCGGTGTGCACGGCTTCGCGCTGACGGGTCGTACGTCTCCACGCGCCGGGCTGAGGTTGCGTCCGCGGCCCGGATTCAGCCCGACTCACGCCATGTCCTCCTGTCTCCTCGTGAGGCTGGGGATGACTGGCCAGCTTAGATAGTAATGAAATCCATGTGCAACATGTGCCGCGCCCGTGTGGCGGGGTGGCGGGACGGGAGTTGCGATGGCTTAACGAAAATGATTATCGTCTCGGTGTTCCATGACGGACATGGACATGACCCATGGGGGGTTGCTTTGCACACCCGTAAGCGCCTGCTGACTGTCACCGGCGTGGCCGCCGCCGCGCTCGCCGTGGCCGGTCTCCAGAGTTCCGCGTTCGCCGCGACCACGATCTCCAACGGTCACGTCGACGTCCTCGACGCGGAGTGGGACGGCGCTGCCTTCGCGCTGCACGTGCACGACGAGACCAACGCGGTCGAGTACGACCCGGCCGACGCGGTCCTCTCCGTACCGGCCGCGGCCAAGGTCGCGCGCCCGTCCGGCACGCAGTACGCCTTCCTCGGCACCGGCGCCCAGGTCTGGGTCCTGCCCCAGGACGAGGCCGCGGCGACCGCCAAGAACATCCTGTGGCCCGGCATCTCCACCGAGCACCTGGCCACCGGCGTGTTCGCCAACAACACCGTGCAGTACAAGCTCGGCACCGTGACGCGCAACGGCGTCGCCACCGACGACTTCAGCGTCTACAAGGTCAACGGCACGTCCGTGGACCGCTACTGGGACAGCGGCACCACCACCTCGTACAAGAACAAGACCTTCGCCGTCGGCGGACACGACCACGCCAACTGGGCCTTCGAGGAGCCCGGCACCTACAAGGTGAACTTCACCGTCACCGGCACCGTCGGCGGCGTCGCCAAGTCGGCCACGGCCACGTACACCTTCACCGTCTCCAACTGACCGGCCCACCGACCGCGGTGACCCGCCCGTGCCCGCCGCGCGGGCGGGTCACCGCCTTGGCAAGGAGGCAGGACCATGAGCGTCCTGACACACGGCCGGCGCGCCGTCGCGGCGACGGCCGGCACCCTGGCCGCGGCGCTGCTCGCCGCGGCGGCCGGACTGGTCGCCGCCGGTACGGGGACCGCCCACGCCGAAGGCGGAGCGGTGGTGCTCGCCCAGGGCGACATCGACTTCGTGCCCCAGCTCGCCGACGGCCGGCTGGACCTGCGGATCGCCGACCGCACCGGCGCGGCGACGGTGGTGCGCGAACCGTCGGACGTGGTGCTGCACGTGGTGCCCGAGGCGAAGGAATCGATCATCTCGCCGGTCAACCCGATCCTCGGTGACGGGCTCTACGGTTGGTTCCTGAACGGCCGTCACGCGAAGGAGATCTTCGCCCTGACACCCGGCTGGACGGGGCCGCCCGGGGCGCAGTCGGTCGAGGTGACGCTCGACCGTGCCCAGGGGGAGGGGCGGTTCGCGCTCTACACCTTCACCGAAGAGATGGAGTGGTCGGATCAGGAGCCGGTTCAGCACCTCAACAGCGAAGATCCCGCGTACCGCTCCTTCGCACTGCCGCAGGGAACCGGCCGGTTCGCGCCCACCTGGGGCTTCGCCGCCGAAGGCGTCCACCGGCTCACCCTCACCGTGAGCGCGACACTGGCCGACGGCAGCAAGGTCAGCGACACCGAGACCCTCGCCGTCGCCGTCGGCTCGACGGACCCGACGCAGGTACGGCCCGGTGACGGCACCACCACACCGACACCGACACCGACGCCGACGACACCCACGCCCACCAGCCCCACCACCACCCCGTCCACGCCCGCCCCGACACCGACCACGACGGCACCCACCGTGCCCGTCATCGACGACGGGCACATCGACCTGGCCGCCCGCCCGGTGGAAGCCGGCGGACTCGCCTTCCAGATCAAGGAAGGCACACCCCAGAGCCCCCGGTGGCACGAGCCCGACGACGTCGTCATCCACGTGAAGCCCGCCGCCAAGCGCCGCATCACCGAGGCCTACGACTTCCTCGGCACCCCCGGCGACCCCGTGTGGTGGCTCCCCTCCAGCCAACTCGCCGGACTCGTCTGGCCTGGCTGGAACACCGAAGGACTCCCCGCCACCCAGGTGAGAGGCAGGGTCACCTACCGGGTCGACTCCCTCCAGGGCCCCGGCACCCTCGCGATCGTCAACGACAACTCGATGGACAGCACCATCCTCGTCAACAGCGGCGACGGGCTCCCCGACGCGTTCGAGCACACCGCGGGCAGCCACTCCCACTCCGCGTGGGCCTTCACCCAGGAAGGCGTCTACCGCGCCACCTTCACCGTCGCCGCCACACTCACCGACGGTACGAAGGTCAGCGACACCGCGACGATCGCCTGGGCCGTCGGATCCGTCGATCCCACGACGGTGAAGCCGGGGCGGGGAACCGAGCCCCCCGCCCCCACGACGGCCCCGCCCCCCACGACCGCCCCGTCCACGGCGACCCCGACCGGCACCGGGACCCCGACCGGCACCGGGACCCCGACCGGCACCGCGTCCGCGCCCCAGCCCGGACCGTCCCACTCCGGCCCGTCCGAGCCCGGCCCGTCCGGGTCGCCGTCCGCACCGGCCACCACTGCCACGGCCGGCCCACCGGACACGTCCACCGGCACCACGGGCACAGCGGGCGGAGCCGGGAACGGCGGCGACGCCACCGGAGGGTCGACCGGCGGCCGGCTGGCCTCCACCGGCGCCCCCGCACTGCTGCCCGTCGGCCTGGCGGTCGCCTCCGTGGGCGCGGGGGTGGTGGCCTTCCTGGTGGCACGACGCCGGACCCCCGAGGAAGCGTCCGCCACCACCCCATGACCACCGGCTCCGGGGGCTCACAACCGTCCCTCCCGCTCCCGGAGCCGGTCCTCCGTACCCACCAAGGAGTTTCCGTCGTGCGCACCGCACCACGAAGAACCGCACTCGCACTGGTCAGTGCCCTCCTGCTGGCCGGCTGCTCGGCCACCGGCCCCGGCACCTCTGACGCCGCCCTGACGGTCTCGACGACCACCGGCATCATCGCCGACCTGGTACGCCAGGTCGGCGGCGAGCGCGTCGACGTCACCTCGATCGTGCCGCACCACGGCGATCCCCACTCCTACGAGCCGAGCCCGGGCGACACGGCCAAGGTCGCCCGGGCCGACATCGTCTTCTCCAACGGGCTGCTCCTGGAGGAGCCCGGAATCATGAAGATGATCCACAACAACGCCCGCAAGGGTGCGCCGAAGGTCGAGATCGCGGGCAGGCTGGAGCAGTTCGGCGGCACCGTGATGAAGCTGGAGGAGGACCTCGGTCTCGACGTGCTGTGGCTGGGCTGGGCCGTGGAGGGCGAGGTCGCCGGCGACGGCGCCCACGTCCGTACCACCGCCGTGAAGCTCACGGGGCCGGGGGACCTGCACGTCTACCTCACCGACACGCTCGGCAACCCCACCAGCTACATCGACTCCTCCGACGGCCTCGACGCCAAGGACTCCTTCACCCTGCCGCCCGAGGCCCACACCCACGTCAACTGGGTCTTCACCAAGCCGGGTACGTACGAACTGACCGTACGCGGCCAGGTCGAGGCCCTGGACGGAGCGAAGACGGACGCCGGTCAGGGCACTGTCACCTTCACCGTCGGCGGCGCCGCCCACAACAAGGCGGCCGCCGGACGCAAGAGCCTCGACGGCGGCCACGCCGACCTCACCCTCAACGCTCAGCAGAAGACGGTCTACGTACGGACCGACGAGAAGGTCACCGGCGAACGGGTGCGCATGGACGGCACGGCCGTGGCGCTGAACGTGCCCGACCGGGCGAAGCAGCAGGTGCCCAGGGAGCCGCAGTACCGCTTCCTCGGCACGGCCGGCCAGGACATCTGGGTCCTCCCGCAGGCCGTCATCGGCAAGCACGTCCACGGCGACATGGACCCGCACGCCTGGGGCGACGTCTCCAACGCCGAGGCGTACGCCCGCCGCATCCAGGCCGAACTCACCAAGGCCGACCCCGCCGGCAAAGCCGTCTACGAGCGCAACACCAAGGCGTACCTGAGCAGGCTCGCGGCCCTCCACAAGGAGATGGCCGCCACGCTCGCGACCGTCCCCAAGGCCAACCGCAAGCTCATCACCACGCACGACGCCTTCGGCTACCTCGCCAAGGCGTACGGCATGGAGGTCGCCGGGTTCGTCGTCCCCGTACCGAACCAGGAGCCGAGTGCCGCCGAGGTCGAGAAGCTGCGCAACACCATCCGGGACAAGAAGGTCCCGGCAGTCTTCCTCGAACCCAACCTTGCCGCACGCGCCGACATTCTGCGCCGAGTCGCCCAGGACGAGGGCGTCGGTCTCTGCACGATCTACGGCGACTCCTTCGACGACAAGGTCCACGACTACGTCGGGATGATGCGCCACAACGCCGACGAACTCGCCCGCTGCCTGGGTGGAAAGGGAAGCAAGGCCTGATGACGAGCGTACGGAAGAAGGGGACGAGGGGGACGAGGGGGACGGCGGGCCGGATCGCGCTGGGCTGCGCTCTCGGTACGGCCCTGATGCTGACACCGGCCGCGGCGGCCGTCGCGGCCCCCGACGAACCGGGCCCGGCCGGCACGACGGCACCCGAGGCACCGCTCTCACCCACCGCGCCGGTGACCGGTCCGGTGGTCGACGTCGACGACACACACCAGGTGGTGGTGCCGGACGAAGCCGCATTCGCGTTCCTGGGCGCGCCGGGTGCGCGGGTATGGGACATCGAGGAGCCCGTCGACACCGCCGGACTGACCCTCACGGGCGTCGAGGGCCCGGGCGCCCTCGTGGTCCACCGGGCGGGGGAGGAGGGCGAGGCTCCCGAACCGCTGGTGCACAGCGGCGATGCCGAGGGGATGCCCGAGGACGGGTACGCGATCCCGCCTCGTACCGCCGACACGACCGGCCCCGTCGCTCGCTGGGCGTTCACCACCCCGGGCACGTACCGGCTCACCCTCGCCCACGCATCGGGGGAGACGGAGCCGGCCCGCAGGACGACCACGCTGACCGTACGGGTGGGGGACGCAGCCATCACGACGCTCCCCGCCCCGGTCCCGACGCCGGACCCGTCCGGCTCGACGTCCCCTTCCTCGCCGCCGGCCCTCGCGGAGCCGGCCCCCGTGGAGCTGGCCCTCGCGGAGCCGGCCCCGCGCGAACGGAGCGACCTGCTCCTGGGCGCGCAGGCCGCCGAGGCGGCGCCTGTCTCGGCGACGGCCGCGACGGAGAACACCGCCGAGGAGAACGCCGCGACGGAGAACAGCGTCGAAGAGAAGGCCGCGACGGAGAAGAAGGTCCTCGACGACGGGCACCTCGACATCGCCGCCCGGGTCGTCGACGGGACGCTGCAGATCCAGGTCAAGGACGGCACGGTCCCAGGGAAGACGACGTGGCGCGAGCCCTCCTCGGTCGTGCTCCACGTCAAGTCCGCGGCGAGGAAGCAGATCCCGGCAGGGGAGGCCTTCTCCTTCCTCGGCAAGGCCGGCGAGCCGGTCTGGCTGCTCGACCAGGTCCAGCAGGAGGGTCTGCTGTGGCCCGGCTGGTCCACCGACAACGTCGAGGCGGGCGCCCTCAAGGGCGGCGTGAAGTTCGACCTGACCAAGGCCGAAGGACCCGGCGGCTTCGCCCTGTACACCTACGACGGACTTTCAGGCGCCACCGTGCTGTTCAACAGCAAGGACGGCGTACCGGACACCATCGACGTGCCGGCCAACACGCACGCGCACGGCGGCTGGGCCTTCGGCGGTGAAGGCGTCCACCGGCTGACCCTCTCCATGACCGGAACCCTGGCGAACGGCTCGGCCTCCACCGACACGGAGACCTTCACGTTCGTGGTCGGGGACGAGACCGCCCCGGGTGCCGTCAGCCCGTCCGGGTCCGGGTCCGGGTCCGGGGGATCGTCCTCGGGACCCGACGGTGAGCCCGGTTCCGACGACGGCGGCTCCGCGTCCGGAGGGCCCGAGAACGGAGCGGAGAACGGCACGGAGAACGGCGCGGACGACGGCAGGGCGGCGGGCAAGGGCACCTCGGGCTCCATGGCCGCCACGGGTGCCGAAGACGTCGCCGTCCTGGGCGGCGGCGCCGTGGCGCTCGCCGCCGCCGGCACAGCCCTCGTCGTGATGAACCGGCGCCGGGAGCAGCGGAACGGAGCTCGGGCATGAGCGGCAGCGACCCCGTACTGCGGGCCGAAGACGTCACCGTCGTCCTCGGCGGCCGCGTCGCCCTCCAGGACGCGCACCTCTCCGTCGGTGCCGGGGAACTGGTCGGGCTGATCGGACCCAACGGCGCCGGCAAGACGACTCTGCTGCGCGCCGTCCTCGGCCTGACCCCGCCTGCGGCCGGCCGCGTTCTCGTGGCCGGGCAGCCGGTCTCGGAGGCCCGCCGGCTGATCGGCTACGTGCCCCAGCGGCACGAGTTCGCCTGGGACTTCCCCGTCGGCATCGCGGGCGCCGTCCTGTCGGGCCGTACCCGGCGGATCGGCTGGCTGCGCAGGCCGACGGCGGAGGACCACGCGGCCGTGGACCGGGCATTGGAGCTCACCGGCCTCGCCGACCTGCGGCGCCGGCCCATCGGCGAGTTGTCGGGTGGCCAGCGCCAACGCGTCCTGGTGGCCCGTGCCCTGGCCGCGGAACCACGGATCCTGCTCCTGGACGAGCCGTTCACCGGCGTCGACGTCCCCACGCAGGAACTCCTCAACGACCTGTTCGGCCGACTGGCCGAGGACGGAACCGCCCTGCTGATGACCACCCACGACCTGGCGGCCGCCGCCCGCACCTGCACCCGCGTCGTCCTGCTCAACCGGACCGTGGTCGCGGAGGGCGGCCCGGAACTGCTGTCCGACCCGGACCGTATGCTCCGGGCCTTCGGCCTCGACCGCGCCACCCTTCCACGGCAGCGGAGCGCGGAGACGGAGGCGGCGGCGTGATCGAGTTTCTGATCGGCCCCTGGGAACTCCCCTTCATGCAGCGCGCCTTCGCGGTCGCCGCCGTCGTCGGCCTGGTCTGCGGCGTCGTCGGCGTCTACGTCGTCCTGCGCGGCATGGCCTTCATCGGCGACGCCGTCGCCCACTCCGCCTTCCCCGGGGTGGCGCTCGCCTACGCCCTGGAGGGCAACCTGCTGCTCGGCGGAGCCGCCGCCGGAATCACCACCGCCGTCCTCATCGCCTTCGTCTCCCAGAACCGGAGGCTGAAGGAGGACACCGTCATCGGCGTCTTCTTCGCGTTCGCCTTCGGCCTCGGCATCGTCCTCGTGTCCACCCGTGACAGCTGGACCACCGACCTGTCCTCCTTCCTCTTCGGCCAGGTCCTCGCCGTCGGCCCGGAGGACGTCTGGACGGTGGCGGCCGTCGGGGCCGTCCTCGTCACGGTCGTGCTCCTCCTGCGCAAGGAACTCATCGCCGTCACCCTGGACCGCGAGACCGCCCGCGCCGCCGGCCTGCCGGTCTTCGGCCTCGACCTGGTGCTCTACATCGTGGTGACGACGACGATCGTCATGTCCCTGGAGGCGGTCGGCAACATCCTCGTCCTCGCCCTGCTCATCACCCCGGCGGCGACCGCGCGCATGCTCACCGACCGGCTCGGCGTCATGACCGCTCTGGCGTCCGGCATCGGCTGCGCCGGCACCCTGGGCGGACTGTACGTGTCGTACGCCTACGACTTGGCCGCCGGCGGCTCCATCGTCGTCGTCCTCACCGGCCTCTTCGCCCTCACCTGGTGCCTCGCCCCGAAACACGGCCTCCTGGCGCGCGCCCGCCGCCGAGCGGTGCCCGCCGCCAAGACCGGGCCTGAGCCCGCGCAGACCGCGACGGCGTAGGCGACGGCCACGCGACAACAGCCTGTGGGGCACCGTGAGAACTTCGCGGCGCCCCGCAGACTTGTGGCTCACGGAAGCCGGAACGGACCGAGCCGGTCCTCCTCCACCTGCGGCAGCCTCTGCTCGGCGGGACCGGACCCGCGCTGTCCAGGGCCGGCCGCGACCCGGGGAAGTACTCGGTCGGCATACCGACGGCGGAGCGGACATCGCTCTCGCCCAGGAAGGGTGGTGCTCGCC
>NZ_JASCXN010000038.1 GCF_030010625.1 Streptomyces sp. CC208A
CGATCACCGACAGGCAGGTGGTCGGGGTGGCGTGGGCCGGGTCGAGGGCGTTGGCGACCTCGTGGAAGGCGACCCGGTCCACCGTGCCGATGGCCACGTGCTCGGAGAGGTCGAGGGCGCACTTGTCCTGGATGAGGACGTTGGTGACGTTCGGCCCCGTGAGGAACTGGGAGCGGTACGGGGTGACGACCTCGTCGTACTTGGTCGCGATGACGTGGTAGCGGACGCCGGGCACGGTGTCGCCGCCCTCGTTGAGCTTCGTGAGGAAGGCGGAGCCCGCGATCTGGTCGGCGAGGCCCGGCGTGGCGGAGCTGATGAGGTCCTCGGCGCCGGGGAAGTACGGCAGCAGCCTCGTGAGGCCGAGGAGGGTGGTGCCGTGGTTGTCGGGGGCGATGCCGACGAGCGCGTTCACCTTCTCGGCCCCGCCGAGGAACTTGAGGTACCAGCGGGGCATCATGCCGCCCTGCGAGTGTCCGACGAGGTCGGCCTCGGGGGCGCCGGTGGCGGCGAGGACCCTGTCGACGAAGGCGTCGAGCTGTCCCGCGGACTTCTCGATGGGGCCGAGGCCGTGGAAGAAGGGCACGTTCGGCAGTTGCCCGTAGTCGAGCGAGTAGACGCAGTAGCCGCGGTTCACCAGGTAGGGGGCGAGGGCGAGCCAGTTGTCGACGGAGTTCCCGAGGGTTCCGTGGACGAGGACGACCGGACGCGGGTGGGCGGCGGAGGGCTTGCAGGTCCAGTCGTTCCAGCCACGGCTGGGGGCTGCGGCCTGGGCGGCGGCGGTGGGGGCGAGGACGGCGGCGACGGTCAGGAGCAGGACGGACAGCGCTCTGGTCAGGTGTTTCCAGGGCAGCATCGGACGATCTCCTTGCGGCTCAAGGGGATGGTGGGGGTGCTGTGCCCTGTGGCCCGGACCACAAGTGGGGATGGTTCTCCGCCAAGTTACGCACGGGTGTTACCGGCTGGGAAGTTACGCGTCGGTAAAAACTGAGCGCGTCGTCGCTCCCCGGCGCACGCCCCCCGTCTCTCCCCCGGTACGCACCTCTCCCCCGGCGCTCCGCCCGTCCTCCGTTCGGCCCCTTCCCGCCTGCGGGGGCGCACCCCGCCCCGGAGCCTGGGGGCATGAGTCTCGTCGACGAACTGAAAAGCGCCGTCACCCCCCGAGCCGCCCTGCTCGTCGTCGGGGTCTTCGCCCTCCAGCTCCTCTTCATCACCTCGTACGTCGGAGCCCTGCACAACCCGAAGCCGTCGGAGGTGCCCTTCGGCGTGGTCGCGCCCCCGCAGGTGGCCGACGGCCTGGTGGACCGACTGGAGCAGCTGCCCGGCGACCCGCTCGACCCGCGGCCGGTCGCCGACGCGGACGAGGCCAGGGACATGGTCCTGAACCGGGAGATCGACGGGGCCCTGATCGTGAACCCGGCGGGCCGCACCGACACCCTGCTCGTCGCCTCCGGCGGCGGCACCGTGCTCTCCTCGGCCCTGGAGAAGATCTTCACCGAGGTGGAGGCGGCCCAGCAGCGGGAGGTGCGGACGGTCGACGTGGCCCCGGCCTCGCCGCAGGACTTCGACGGGCTCTCGGCCTTCTACCTGGTGGTCGGCTGGTGCGTCGGCGGCTACATCTGCGCCGCGATCCTCGCCATCAGCGCCGGTTCACGGCCCGCCAACCGCGAGCGGGCGGTCATCCGGCTCGGCGTCCTCGCGCTCTACTCCGCCCTCGGCGGCCTCGGCGGCGCGGTGATCGTCGGCCCGGTCCTGGGCGCGCTGCCCGGCTCCGTCGCGGCCCTGTGGGGACTCGGCGCCCTGGTCGTCTTCGCGGTCGGGGCGGCGACCCTCGCGCTCCAGTCGGTCTTCGGGATCGTCGGCATCGGTCTGGCGATCCTGCTCGTGGTCGTCCTGGGCAACCCGAGCGCCGGCGGCGCCTTCCCCGCGCCGATGCTGCCACCGTTCTGGAAGGCGATCGGCCCGGCCCTGCCGCCGGGCGCGGGCACCTGGGCGGCGCGCTCGATCGCGTACTTCAAGGGCAACGACATGACCGCCTCGATGCTGGTGCTCTCCGCCTGGGCGGTGGTCGGCGCCGCGGTGACGCTGGTGACGGCCTCGCTGAAGCGGACGCCGGAGGGCGAGCCGATCGCGGCGGAGGTGGACGGGGCCAGGGTCTGAACCGGCGTACGCGTGGGGCCCCGCCGCGGCGGGGCCCCACGTCGTTCCGGAGATCAGTACAGGGAGACCTTGTACTTGGCCAGGGCCTCCGGCACCGGCTGGTAGAAGGTGACGCCGCCGGTCGAGCAGTTGCCGCTGCCGCCGGAGGTGAGGCCGAGCGCCTTGGTGCCGTCGTAGAGCGCGCCGCCGGAGTCGCCCGGCTCGGCGCAGACGTTGGTCTGGATCATGCCGCGCACGGTGCCGCCGCCGGAGTAGTGCACGGTGGCGTTCAGGCCGGTGACGGTGCCGCTGCGGGTGCCGGTGGTGGAGCCGGACCGCTTGACCGGCTCGCCGACGTAGGCGTCGGCAGCGGTGAAGCCGCCGGTGTGGGAGAGCGAGGTGTTGTCGTAGCGGACCAGGGCGTAGTCGTTGCCCGGGAAGCTGGAGCCGACGGTGGCGCCGATCAGGGTGGACTGGGCGGAGTTGGCGTACCAGGTCTTCACCACGTCGCCGCAGTGGCCCGCGGTGAGGAAGTAGTACGTGCTGCCGCTGCGGACGTTGAAGCCGAGCGAACAGCGGTAGCCGCTGCCGTAGATGGCGTCGCCCGGGCCGAGGAGGGGCTTGAAGACACCGGGGGTGCGCTGGACGCGCAGGGCCCCGGCGTCGGCGCCGGCCGCCGCGCGGAGCTTGGCGAGACCCGCTTCGGTGACGGTGGAGTCGGCGGTGACGACGAGCCGGCCGGCGGCCTTGTCGACGTACCAGGCGGTGCCGCCGACGCCGGCGGCGTCGACCGCGCTCTCGGCGCGGGCCAGCTGGGCGGCCGAGGCCGGTCCGGGGCTCGGGGCGGCCTGGGCTCCGGGGAGTCCGAGGGCGGTGACGGCCGCGAGTCCGGCGGCGACGGCGAGCAGACGGGTGCGCTTGATCCTCACTGTGCTCCTCACATCCTTCTGGGGGGGAAAAGCGGAGGGGGCCCGGGGGGTGAAAGGCCCGTGAGGCGCCATCAGGTGACGTGTCCCTGACATCCACCGCCAGCGATGGTGCCGCCTTCCGGCCACGGGCACAAGACCGCCTCGCACGGCACGGGACCGCCGGACCCGCGGGTGCCCCCGCCCGCACCGGCCGGGGGCACCCGTCGTCCGAAAGCCGGAAGACCCCCGGTCAGGCGGTCAGCACCCGTCGCTCCCCCGCCTCCACGGCGAGGTCGAGGGTGTTCCCCGGCGGCGGGAAGGGGCAGATGAAGTGGTCCACGAAGGCGCAGGGCGGCAGCAGCGCCCGGTTGAGGTCCACCGTCACCGAGCCGTCCGCCGCCGGCGCCGCCGGACGCAGGAAACGGAAGCGGAAGGTGGACCGCCCGCTGGTGGCGTCCGCGAAGACCGCCCACAGCGAACCGTCCGCCTCCACCGCCACCTGGAGCGTGTGCGCCCGCCCGTCGAGCTCGAAGGACACCTCGCCGGAGAGCCCGAGCCCGCGCTCCTTGCCGTCCGCGTTCCGCACCCGGACGCTGCGTGTCCCCTCGTACGGCCGGTGGACCCCCGGCACCACCCAGCGCGGGTCGTACGGCGTGGCCTCGATGCCCCGGAAGGCCCGCCGCGCCGCCGATCCGGGGTCGAAGTCCCTTACCGCCCACAGCCCTTCGCGGCGCATCACCACGATCCGGCGGCCCGCCGACTCGACCCGGGACTCGTGGATCGGCCCGTGGTCGGCGGTGAGCCGGACGGTCCCGGCGAAGGGCTTGCCGTCGACGGTGATCCCCTCGTCGGCGCCCGCCGTCAGGACCACCTCGTCGCCGTCCTCCCGCCACTCCCCCGGCAGGTCCGGCAGACGGCCGTCGGGGAAGTCCGCGAGCCAGTGGGTGCCGGTGAGGGAGAGCGGGCCGTACGAGGAGGCCACCGCCGCCTCGCGCTGCTCGTGCCAGTGCCGCCAGTCCGCGCGGGGGTCGGTCTCCGTACCGCCGGGGCCTCGGCTGTCGTGGGTGTCGCTCATGGTGTTCCACCTTTCCACACCGGCACCGGAAGGCCGGGGTGCGGGCGGGGCGTCGTGGCGGGGTACTCCGTACGGAAGACACCGGACCCGACGGGGCGTCAGCAGCCGTCGCAGGGACAGCAGCAGCAGTCGCAGCCGCCGCAGTCGCAGCCATTGCAGTTGCAGCAGTCGCCCTTGTGGCAGCAGCCCTCGCGCTTCTTCCGGGACCAGGGCCCCTCGTACTTCTCGGCGCAGCAGATCCGGCAGGTACAGAACAGCCAGGTGAACATGGCACAACCGGCGAGGAAGCCGCGCGGCTTGGGGGCCTTCGGCGCCCCCTCGCCGAACTGCGGCGGCAGCCCGCCGCCGGGGCCGCCCGGCCCGCCCGCGCCGCCACCGTACGGATTCCCGCTCCCGCCCCCGTAGGGGCCGTGCGCCCCGGGCCCCCCGTTCGCGTACGGGTTCCCCTGCGCGGGGCCCGGCGTGCCGTGGGAGCAGGTCGTGGTGCCGAAGGCGCGGTCCACCGAGGCGCGCAGTTCGTGGGCGAGCAGCTGGTGGACGAGCTTGCCGTCGGTGAACTCGGCGTCCCGCAGGGCCAGCCGGATGCCGTGCAGGGCGTCGTCGGCGAGGCGGCGGGCCTCCTCGCGGGAGGTGCCGGTGGCGGTGAGCGGGTTCCAGGCGCCGGCCTCCGCGTCGGCGGCCTGGTCCTCGACGGCGTCGAGGAGGTGGGCGAGGCGGCCGAAGAGCCGGCCCGCCTCGGCGAGCGGTTCGGCGTTCCCCGGCCGGCCGGCGAGGAGCGCGGTGTGCGCGAAGGCCGCGGCGGTGGCGGTCTCGGTGGGTTCGGTGACGACGAGGAGCGGGGTGCCGGGCCCGGCGAGGGCCTCGATCCCGGTCTGGCGGTCGACGGCGTCGACGAGGACGGCGGTGTCGAAGCCGACCGCGTGGCCCGCCCGGGCGCCGGCCCGGTCCCAGGAGCGGGCGACCCGGCGGGCCGCGGCGGCGACCGGCCGGCGGGCGAGGAGGCCGTCGCGGTCGGCGACGTGGTCGCGGACCTTGGCCGAGGCGAGGACGAGCGAGACCGCGGCGGCGAGCCGGGCGCCCTCGCCGCGGGCGACGGGCGCGGTGCGCATGGCGCGCAGCGGGCAGGGGCCGGCGGTGCGCCGTCCCGCGCCGGTGACGCCGGTCTGAGCCTCCGTCAGGACGGAGACGATGAGCCCGTCGTAGTTGGTGACGATCCGGGCGAACTGGCCGTGGTCGGCGCGGAGTGCCAGGCACAGTCCGCAGAGATGGGCCATCCACTGGGTCTTGAGACCGTCGGTGAGCCGGTGCGTGCAGGGTCTGACGATTCCGAACATTTCCGTTCCCCCGTGGCGCGGTGCGAGAGCGTGCCGCGCGCGGAGCGCACGACAGGCCGCACGGAACGTTCCCGGGGGTGTCCCCCGGGGAATCGCCGAACGGCCTCGCGGCATCGTAGCGAGGGCCTGTTCACCCGTACGCGCCCGACATCACCCTTCCAGACCGACTTTCATATTTTCAGCAACATGGCCCTCCGTCAGGCCCCGCATACCCCAAGTTTCCTGACGAATCGCCAGAAAACGGCCCTCACGTTCTGCACCAGTACCGTCACGAATCCCCTGTGCGGCGCCTATCCACTTGGCGCGCGATCCGCATCATGGACGACGATAGGGATTGCGGAACCACAAGTGACCGCAGTGACCGCGTGAAAGGAGGCGTCCATGGGATCGGTGCGCAAGGCGAGTGCCTGGCTGGGACTCGTCGAGGACAACGACGAGCGTTACTACGACGACGAGTACGCCGACGGTGCCGAGAGCGGAGACGCCTGGGTGACGGATCCCCGGGTCCGGGTCGCCACGGACACCGCCGAGGAACGGGGCCGCCGCATCGCCACCGTCTCGCCGGACGGCTTCCGGGACGCCCGGAGCATCGGCGAGCTCTTCCGGGACGGTGTCCCGGTGATCGTGAACCTGACCGCCATGGAGCCGAACGACGCCAAGCGGGTCGTCGACTTCGCCGCCGGTCTCGCCTTCGGGCTGCGCGGCTCGATCGAGCGCGTCGCGACCCGGGTCTTCCTGCTGACCCCGGCCGACACGGAGATCGTCAGCGGTGAGTCCGGCCGCCGTCGGCAGGACGGTTTCTTCAACCAGAGCTGACGCCCGGGCCCACGCGCGCGGCACCACCTGAACCACCTTCGGCCCGGACCCGCCCTCGCGGCTCCGGGCCGGTCGCACGTCCGGAGGGGCGCGCCGCTCAGCGGGTCCTGGCGGCCCCGCCGCTCACCGTCTCCGCCGGACCGGCGCACGGCCCCGGCCCGTCCGGATCGGCCGGGGAGACGACCGACTGCCCGGGCACCCTGCCCGCCGCCGAAGCCGACGCTCCCCCGGCCACCGACGGAGCCGCCGCCGCGGCCTTCGCGGCCGCTTCCGCCGCGGCTTCCGCCTCCGCCTCCTCCACGGCCGCCTCGACGTCCACCGGCGACTCCATCACCCGGGGCAGCCGGAGGGCCATCACGGCGCCCGTGACGAGCAGGCCCGCGCTCACGAAGAGCGTCAGGTGCAGTCCGTCGACGAAGGCGTGGCGCGCGGCCGTGTGCAGGGCCTGTCCTGCCGCGCCGCCGAGCCGGTCGGCCACCTGGTACGCCTCGCCGAGCGAGTTCGCCGCGGCGCCGCTCGCCTCCGCCGGCACGCCGGGGACGTTCGCGAGACCGGGGGCGTACGCGGCGTTCATGACGCTGCCGAGGAGGGCGATGCCCATGCCCGCGCCGAGCTGGTACGAGGTCTCGCCGATCGCCGCCGCCCCGCCCGCGCTGCGCGGTGGCGCCTCGCTGAGCATCGACTCGTACGCCGAGAAGAGGGTCGTCTGGAGGCCGAAGCCGAGCAGGACGAAGCCCCCGGTGAGCAGCAGCGGCCGGTCGTGCTGGCCCATGAGCGTGAGCAGCAGCACCGCTCCCGCGGTGAGCAGGAAGCCCCAGCCGACCATCCGCCGGGGGCCGATCCTGCGCAGGGTGTACGAGCCGGTGGCGCCGGCCGCCATGGCGGCGAAGGTGAGCGGGAGGAGCCGGAGCCCGGTCTCCAGGGGGCTGAGCCCGAGGACCAGCTGAAGGTACTGGACGGCGATGAGCTCCAGGCCGACGAGGGCCAGCATGGCGAGGACGATGCAGCCGACGGAGGTGGTGAAGGCGGGCCGGGAGAAGAGCCGCGTGTCGATGAGCGGGTGCGGCCTGCGCCGCTGGCGCCGGACGAAGAGGACGAGGAGCAGCGCCCCGGCGAGCAGCGGCCCCGCGGTGAGCGCGGAGAGCGGCGGTTCGCCGGCGCCGACGCGCTTCACGCCGAGGACGCAGCCGAGGACGCCGGCCGCGGCCATCAGCGCGCCGAGGACGTCCCAGGGGCCTTCGGCTCCGCCCCGGGACTCGGGCAGCAGCCGGCGGGCGAGCGGCAGGATCAGCGCCATCAGCGGGATGTTGATGAGGAAGACGGAGCCCCACCAGTAGTGCTCGACGAGGAAGCCGCCGAGCACGGGCCCGGTGGCGGCGCCGATCGCGGCGACCGCCGTCCAGATGCCGATGGCGGTGGCGCGCTCGCGCCGGTCCGGGAAGACGGTCCGGATGATGGAGAGGGTCGCCGGCATGATCATGGCGCCGCCGACGCCGAGCAGGGCGCGGGCCGCGATGAGGACCCAGGGCTCGGTGGCGAGGGCGGCGAGGGCCGAGGAGGCGCCGAAGAGGCCGTAGCCGAGGAGCAGCACCCGGCGGCGGCCGATCCGGTCGCCGAGGGTGCCGAAGAGGATCAGCAGCGAGGCGCAGACCAGCGGGTAGGCGTCGACGATCCAGAGCAGCTCGGTGGCGCCGGGCCGCAGGTTCTCGGTGAGCGAGGGGACGGCGACGTGGAGGATGGTCGCGTCGAGGGCGACCAGCAGGAGGCTGACGCAGAGGACGACGAGGACGGCCCAGCGGTTGGCGCCGCCGTCGGCGCGCCGTCCTGCTCGGGCCGTGATCGTCCGCGACATATACCTACCTCCAAGTGACGCTCTCGCGCTCGGCGGACGCCGCCGACCAGGGCTGATGTGCGCGGGGCGGCACGGCGACGAGGGGCGAGTGAGCCGTCAGCGTACGCGAGTGCGGAGCCCGAGTGGGTGGCGCACCTCTCACCCCGGCGAGGCTCCGGGTGTGGCGTACGCCACTCCGCCCGGCCCGCGCGTCGCATGGAATTCCGCACGGACGGGTGTTTGAAGTAATTCCGTGCCATACAAACAGGCTTCCGGAATCACCTCCGGCGGCAATAGGGCGGAAGGTCATCGGATTTTCCGACGGGAGTCCGGAAAAGGCGGACGACCGAGACCCGTTCCACATCACATCGTCATCACGAAGGGTGCGGATCGCCCGGGGCGGCTACCCGCCCCCTGTAACGTCGATTGGGTGCGTACCGACATCTTTGCCCGGCTGGACCGGGAGCCGGTCCCGCCGAAGATAGAGGTCCCGCGGATGACCCGGACGCGTCTCGCCCTCTTCGGCGGGACGTCGGCGTTCTACCTCCTCATCGTGGTGGCGGTACTGCTGTCCACCTGGCTGGTGACCCTCGACTGGAAGATCATGCTCTTCCGGCCCTATCAGCAGTGGCCGGAGCTGCACGCCTTCCTGGACTACTACGTCGTCCTCGGCCAGCGCGGTCCGACGGCGGTGATGGTGGCGGCCTGGCTGGGGTGGCGCTCCTGGCGCCAGCACACCCTGCGGCCGCTCCTCTCCCTCGGCGCGGCGCTGCTGCTCCTCAACGTCACCGTCGGGGCGGTGAAGCTCGGACTCGGCCGGCTCGGCCCCCACTACGCGACACAGATCGGCTCGGCCGAACTGTTCGCGGGCGGCGACATATTCCCCTCGGGTCACACCGCGAACGCGGTGGTGACCTGGGGCATCCTGGCCTACCTCGCCACCACCCCGCGGGCCCGGCGCTATCTGTCGGCGCTCTCCGCCGTGGTCGCGCTCGGCGTCGGCCTCACCACGGTCTACCTCGGGACGCACTGGCTGAGCGACGTACTGCTCGGCTGGGCCGCCGGCCTGCTGATCCTGCTCGCGCTGCCCTGGTGCGAGCCGGTCATCGCCGTGGTGGAGTCCTGGGTCCTGGACCGGCGGGACCGGATCAGGGAGCGGCTGCGGGCCCGGCGCCGGCTTGTGCCCTCGCTGCCGGTGGCGTCCGGCGGTCCCCGCCTCTTCCCGGCCCCCGCGGACCGGGAGGAGCCCGCGCGGGAGACCGTGGGTACGGCGGCGAGCCACGCCAGGCCCGCCCGGGGCAGGCCGTCGGACCGGCTCACCGCCTGACCCGGCACACCCCCTCCGTACGGGAAGGGCCCCGGCCGCACCGGCCGGGGCCCTTCCCGCTGTCCGCCGTCAGCCGATCCAGCAGCGGGTGACGGTGTCGTCCTCGACCTCGAAGTTGATCCGTCCGGTGACGTACTCCATGGTCACGATCGCACCGGGCGGAAGGGCTCTGACGACGTGCCAGCCGCGTGTCCGGGCGAGCCGGGCGGCGCCGTCCGCGTCGAGGCCCACATAGGACTCGGGCGTGTCTCGGGGCGGTTCGGGGATGCGCGGGTGGGATGCCATGGGGCCACGTTAGTCCCCTGCCGGTCACGCTTGCGTCACAACTTCCCGACAGCCGGCCGGGCCGCGGCGGCCCCGCCGGAAGGCCCGTTCCCGGCTGTTTCTCCGTCAATTCGAAAAAGCGGCCGGAGGTTCGTACGAACCGTTCGGGAAGGTATCGCGGTCGTCCGGAATTCCGGTCGGAAGGGGCCAAGCAGCGAAATGTACGGAAGTCCGCGCGCGGCTCCCGCACCCTTCCCCCACACCGTGTTTACGCTGACCGGACGCCGGAGAACGGAACACGGGCGGAGGCACCGATGAGTACCGAGGTGGCGACCACGACGGCGGAATCGGGGCGGCAGCGGCACGGCCGGATCCTGGTCGGCTGGCTCACCACCACCGACCACAAGAAGATCGGTCACCTCTATCTGGCGACCTCGTTCCTCTTCTTCCTGTTCGCCGGTCTGCTGGCGATGGCGATGCGGGCCGAGCTGGCCCGGCCGGGGCTGCAGTTCCTCTCCAACGAGCAGTTCAACCAGGCGTTCACCCAGCACGGCACGATCATGCTGCTGCTCTTCGCCACCCCGACCTTCGCCGGCTTCGCCAACGAGCTGGTGCCGCTCCAGATCGGCGCGCCCGACGTGGCCTTCCCGCGCCTCAACATGTTCTCGTACTGGCTGTTCCTCCTCGGCGGGCTGATGGTGGTCGGCTCCTTCCTCACCCCGAGCGGACCGCCCGACTTCGGCTGGACCGCCTACGCCCCGCTGAACAGCGCGGAGCGCTCCCCCGGCGTCGGCGCCGACCTGTGGATCATGGGGCTCGCGCTCTCCGGCTTCGGCACGATCCTCACCTCGGTGAACTTCCTCGCCACCATCATCGGGATGCGGGCGCCGGGCATGACCATGTTCCGGATGCCGATCTTCACCTGGAACGTGCTCTTCACCGCGATCCTGGTGCTCATCGCCTTCCCCGTCCTCGCGGCGGCGCTGCTCGCCCTGGAGGCCGACCGGCGGTTCGGGGCGCTGACCTTCGCCCCCGGCAACGGCGGGGCGCTGCTCTGGCAGCACCTCTTCTGGTTCTTCGGCCACCCCGAGGTCTACATCATCGCCCTGCCGTTCTTCGGCATCGTCAGCGAGATCCTCCCGGTCTTCGCCCGGAAGCCGATCTTCGGGTACGGGGGCCTGATCGCCGCCACCATGGCGATCACCGGTCTGTCGGTGGTGGTCTGGGCGCACCACATGTTCGCGACCGGGGCGGTACTGCTGCCGTTCTTCTCCTTCCTCTCCTTCCTCATCGCGGTGCCGACCGGGGTGAAGTTCTTCAACTGGACGGGGACCATGCTGCGGGGCTCGCTCTCCTTCGAGACCCCGATGCTGTGGGCGACCGGCTTCCTGGTGTCCTTCGTCTTCGGCGGCCTGACCGGGGTGATCCTGGCCTCGCCGCCGATGGACTTCCAGGTGACCGACTCGTACTTCGTCGTCGCCCACTTCCACTACACGGTCTTCGGCACGGTCGTCTTCGCGACCTTCGCCGGCTTCCACTTCTGGTGGCCGAAGTTCACCGGCCGGATGCTCGACGAACGGCTCGGGAAGATGCACTTCTGGACCCTCTTCGCCGGCTTCCACCTCACCTTCCTCGTCCAGCACTGGCTGGGCGCGGAGGGGATGCCCCGGCGGTACGCCGACTACCTGGCCGCGGACGGCTTCACGGCGCTCAACACGGTGTCGACGATCGGCGCCTTCCTGCTCGGGATCTCCACCCTGCCGTTCCTCTACAACGTGTGGCGGACCTGGCGGTACGCGCCGAAGGTGGAGACCGACGACCCGTGGGGCTTCGGCCGGTCCCTGGAGTGGGCCACCTCCTGCCCGCCGCCCCGGCACAACTTCCTGGAGGTGCCCCGGATCCGCTCCGAGTCCCCCGCCTTCGACCTGCACCACCCGGAGTTCGCCGACTACGAGCGGATGCGGCTCACGAGCCCGCCGCCGTCCCCGCCGGCCCGGGGCCGGTAGGTCGGGCGGCCGGGCCCGAGGGCGTCAGCGCAGGCCGAGGCGGCGCAGGGTGCGGCCCGCCGCGGCCTTGGCGGTGTAGGCGGCGTCGACGGCGCGGCCCGTCCAGGCGTGGCGTGCGGCGGCGCCGGGCGAGTGGGCGCGGCGGCCCGTGCGGCGGTCGAGGAGCGCGGTCCACAGCTCCTCGTGGCGGGCGGCGATCCGCGCGGGGTCGAAGCGTTCCGCCGCCGCGAGGGCCGCCCGGCCCGCCTTCGCCCGCAGCTCCTCGTCGGCCATCAGCTCGCCGAGCGCGCGGGCGACCGCGCCGGGGTCGCCGACGGGCACGAGCCGTCCGTCCACCCCGTCCTCGACGATCTCGCGCGGCCCGTGCGGGCAGTCCGCGGCGACCACCGGGAGGCCGCACCGCATCGCCTCCACGACGGTCATCCCGAAGGCCTCGCGCTCGGAGGTCATCGCCGCGATGGAGCCCTTCGCCCACTCCGGTTCCATCGGCTGGACCTGGCCCATCAGCCGTACCCGTCCGCCGAGTCCCCGTGCCTCGATCTGCCGGGACAGCGCGCCCCGCAGGTCCTGCGCGGCGTCGCCGCTGCCGTAGATCCGCAGGGTCCAGTCCGGGTGGTCGGCGGCCAGTTCGGCGAAGGCGTCGACGAGGACGTCGTACCGCTTGACCCGGGTGAGCCGGCCGGCCGCGACGATCACCCGGGCGGACGGGTCGGCGGGCGGGACGGACGGCGCTGGCACGCCGTTGGGGACGGCCTCGACGCGGACCGCGGCGGGCAGGCCGAGCTTCCGGTAGGCGCGGGCGTCGGCCTCGGTGACGGTGGTGACGAGGTCGAGGAGCCCGTACTCGTGGGCGATGTCCCGGCGCAGCCGGTAGCTGTGCCCGTCCAGGATCAGGTGCTCCTGGGCGACGAGGACGGGGCCGGGCCTGGCCTGCCGGGCCAGCTGGACGTTGAGCCCCGGCCGGGTGGCGACGAGGACGTCGGCCTCCACCCCGCGCAGGTGGTCCCCGATCCGCGCGTCGGTCAGCGCGCTGTACTGCTTCCAGCGCCCGTCGCCGCGCGGGAAGACGCGGGCGGGGCGGTGGAAGTCGGGGTGGTCGCCGTCGTACCCCGGTCCGTCCTTCCGCAGGTCGACGAGGTGACGGAGAGTCACCCCCGACGGGAGGCCGAGGCGGGGCCGGTCACGGTGGCGGAAGACCGAGACGATCTCCACCTCGTGACGTTCCGCCAGTTGTTCGGCGAGGGTGAAGGTGGTCCGGATGGTGCCGCCGTAGTGATAGCCGTTGTGGAGCAGGAAGGAGATGCGCATCTGCCGGTTCCCCCCGGTCAGTTGGTCGGTCCTGGCGACTGTACTGCTCCAGCGGCCCTCTTCCTCACGGCCGGTAACCGAGCTGGGGGACGGTGGCGCAGTTCCGCGTCATCTCGCCCTGGCTCACCCAGCCCCGCCCGTCCTGCCAGCGGGCCACGGAGAGGCAGGTCTCGCGGGTGGCGGGCGGCCGGTCCAGGTGCTCGAAGCGGACGGGGAGCAGCAATCCCCGGGCGGTGTACGGCTCCGGGCGGTTCAGGTACGCCTCGACACACTCCCGGGTGAGTCCGTCCCCGTCGGGGCGGTCGAGGCAGGAGCGGGCCGCGTCGGTGAACCACAGGGCCGCCGCCCAGCCCTCCAGCTTCCACTGGGAGTCGGCCCGCTCCCCCATCGCGGCCCGGAAGGCACGGACCTCCGGGTGGTCCGTGTCCTGGAAGTTGCGGCTCGACCCGGTCACCCAGAGGGAGGCGCGGCAGCCCGGCGCGCGGGCGTAGTCGCGGGCCACGGCGGAGGACCAGTTCTGCACGTTCGTCACCTTGGCGGTGACACGGACGCCGAGCTGCTCCATCGCCTCGCACAGCCGGACGTTGCCGTGCGCGTCCAGCGCGTCGAAGAGGAGGTCGACCCGGCGTGCGCGCAGATCGGCGGCGACGGCCCGGAAGTCGGGCAGGACGAAGTCGACCTGTTCGGTCACGACCCGGTAGCCCTCGGCGCGCAGCCCCTGGGCGACGAGCCGGGCGTAGGCGGCGGAGGCGGCCTGGTTGTACGAGACGACGGCGGCGGTCCTGGCCCCCTGCTCGCGCTTGAACCAGCGGTAGACCTCGGTCCCGCCGTACAGGGTGCCGTCCCAGCCGGGCGGTGGTGGCGACCAGGGCGAAGACCTTCCGTTCGTCGAGGAGCCGGTGGACGCAGGCGGTGTTGCCGACGCCGCTGCCGCCGTCGTCGCAGGTCTCGACCTCGATCCGGCGCCCGTCGAGGCCCCCGGCGGCGTTCAGGGCGTCGAAGAAGGCGAGGGCGCCGTCGCGCGGCCCGGTGAGGGCCCGGCCGCCGACGGGGCTGGTGGCGCTGGTGATGATGCCGACGCGGAGCGGCTCACCGCCGGAGGGGTGGGCGGTGGGCCGCGTCTCGAAGGCGCTCTCCGGGAGCCGGCTGCCGCAGCCCGCGAGGAGGGCGAGGAGGAGGGCGAGCAGCAGGGCCGGGAGGCGCGCCGCGACCGCCTCAGCAGCCTTCGACGGTGACACCGCTGAGCTTCACCAGGCCGCACAGGGTCTTCTCGGAGACCTTCCAGGTGTCGTCCTGGAGGACCGAGGTGCCAGAGGAGTCGGGCAGTACCGGGTTGCCGCCGACCAGCAGGTCGTAGGTCACGTCGGCGCCGCTCGCGGAGGTGAACTCGATGCCGGTGACCTTGGCGGTGCTCGCCGCGGCCTGGGGGTTGTTGGCGAAGGCGGCGAGGACGTCCTGCATCTCCTCGCCGTTCTCCACCAGCTTCACCCGTTCGGCGGGCGGGGTGTCGGCGGAGAAGAACGCCTCCCAGTTCCGGGTGATCTCCGCCCGGGCGGCGGCCGGGTCGTCCGGTTCCTCGGCGGCCGGGGGCTGGGCCGTCGTGGGGGGCGGCGGGACGGAGGTGACCTGGTTGCCGGTCGCGGGCTCGTCGTCCGAGCAGGCCGCGAGGGGTGGGGCGAGGAGCAGCACCGCGGCGGCCGCGAAGGCGGTCGTGCGTCGCTTGAGGAGCTGTCTGAGAACCATCTGGCTCACCACCGGATGTCCGTGCGGGCCGTTGCGGCCTTGACGGTTCCAGGGTGGGCCGATACGGGGCAGACCGCAAGAATGCGGGGCATAGTCGAGGAAAGGACCAGAAGGAGTGTGGCGAGGGAGGCTGCTCGTGCCGATGGCGCGGCTCCTGTGGCGGGGCGGCCTGGTGGCGGCCGCCGGGGGCGCGCTGCTGTGCGTCCTCGGCTGGTACGGGATCTCCGGCGAGCGTTTCGCCGAGCGCCAGCTGCCCTACCTGGCCTCGTGCACGGTGCCGGGGGCGGCGCTGATCGTGGCGGGCGCGGTACTGCTCGCGGCGGCGGCCCGCACCGACACCCCGGGCCCGGAACCAGCAGCCCCGGACACGGAGGAGGAGACCGGCGGTCCTCCCCCGCCCTCCTCCGACGACCCGCCGCTGCGCGTCCCCGGCGGGACGCTGGCGCACCGCCCGGACTGCCCGCTGGTCGCGGACCGGCCGGACGCGGTGCCGGCGGCCGGGGACGCGGAGCTCGCGCCCTGCCCGGTGTGTGAGCCGTGGCCTCCCTGACGTACGAGCTGACGCTGGCCGGCCTCGCGATCGGCAGCGCGGCGGCGCTCACCGGCATCGGCCTGATCGTCACCCACCGGGCGACCGGGGTGCTGAACCTGGCGCACGGCGCGGTCGCCATGGTCTGCGCGTACGTGCTCCGTCAGCTGGCGGTCGTGTGGGGGTGGCCGCTGTGGCCGGCCGCCCTGGTCACGCTGCTCCTGGTGGCACCGGGGATCGGCCTCCTCCTCGACCGGGCCGTCTTCCGTCCCCTGGCCCGCGCCGGCGCCGAGCAGGGCCGCACCCTGGTCGCCTCCATCGGCGTCTTCGTCCTCCTCGTCGGCGGGGCGGTGCTGCTGTGGGGCGGCGGGGCGCGGAACGACGCGCCGGCGCTGCTCGGCCGCGACCCGTGGGCGCAGCTCACGACGGTGGTGGCGGTGGCCTGCGCGGTGACGGCGGTGACCCGCTGGACCCGCTTCGGCCGGGAGCTGCGGGCGGTGGTCGACAACCGGCCGCTCGCGGTCCTCTCCGGGGTGGACGCGGACCGGATCGCGGCGGCGGGCTGGGCGTTCGGCGCGTTCACGGCCGGCCTGACGGGCGTGCTGCTCGCCCCGTACGTCCGGCTCGACCCGTACGGGCTGCCGCTGCTCGTCCTTGAGGTGATGGCGGTCGCGGTGATCGCCCGGATGCGGTCGCTGCCGGTGGCGATCGGCGCGGCGCTGCTCATCGGGGCGGCCCAGGCCCAGCTGACCCGGCTCCACCCGGAGGGCTGGGCGGAGCCGCTGGTGCGGGCGGTGGGGGCGAACCTGTTCGTGGTGGCGCTGCTCGTCGCGGCCCTGGTCCTGCCGGGCATCGGCGGCAAGGGCCGCGACGCGCTGCCGCCGGCGCCCCGCGGCGGCCGCACGCCGCCGTCCGTCTGGCCGGTCGCCGCGCTGTGCTTCCTGCTCCCCCTCGCCCTCGCGGGCCCGGACCTGCGCACGGCGGTGCAGGTCCCGGCGCTTGCGATCGTCCTGCTGTCGCTGGTCGTGGTGACGGGCCGGACGGGGCAGCTCGCACTGGGCCAGGCGGCGTACGCGGGTCTCGGCGCCCTCTTCACGCTCCTGCTCGCGGCGGCCGGCCTGCCCGAGCTCCTGGCCCTGGCGCTCGCGGTGCCGCTGACCGGCGTGGCGGGCCTGCTGACCGCCGGTCCCGCGATCCGCCGCCACGGGCTCGCCCTGGCGCTCGCCACGCTCGCGGTGGGCGTGGCGGTGAGCCGCTTCGTCCTCGACCAGCCGTACGCGACGGCGGGGCTTCCGCCCCCGGACCGCCCGGCGGGCTTCGCCGACGACCGCGCCTACTACCTCCTGGAGCTGGCCCTCCTCGCCGCCGCGCTCCTCCTGGTCGCGGCCCTCCGGCGGGGCCGCACCGGCCGGGCGCTGGCCGCGCTCCGCGACCACGAGGCGGGCGCGGAGGCGGCCGGCATCGGCGCGAGCACCCACAAACTGCTCGCCTTCGGCCTGGGCGCGGCCCTGGCGGCCCTGGGCGGCGGCCTGCTCACGATGGGCGTCCACGCCTTCGACCCGGCCGCCTTCGACCCCGTACGCGGCCTCCTCTGGTTCGCCGCGGTGGTGACGCTCGGCGCGGACAACCTCCTCACCCCCCTCCTGGCGGCCCCCCTCCTCCTGGCCCTGGACACGGCGGGCCCGGCCGGCGTGGCGGCGGTGGTCCTGGGCGTCCTGGCCACCCGCACCCACCTCCCGCCCCTGACCTCCTTCCTCACCGCTCCCCTCACCCCCCTCGTCTCCCGCGCCTCCCGCGCCTCGCCCGGCCGCCCGCCCCCGGCCGCGGGGAGGTCCGCGCCGGTCCCGCCCCTCGCGGCCCCCCTCCGCCCGCCGCCCGGCGACCGGGCCGCCCGGCTCCGGGCGGAGGGCCTGTGGTTCACGCACCGCGGCGGGGTGACGGCCCTGAGGGACGTCGGTCTCGCGCTGCCGACCGCCCAGGTCACCGCGCTCGTCGGGCCGAACGGGGCGGGGAAGAGCACGCTCTTCGACTGTCTGGCCGGTGCGGCGCGGCCCCGCCGCGGCCGGGTCGTCCTGGACGGCGAGGACATCACCCGCCGGCCCGCCCACGTCCGGGCCCGGCTGGGGATCGCCCGGACGTTCCAGCGGCTCGCCGTCTTCCCGTCCCTCTCCGTGGAGGAGAACGTACGGGTGGGCGCCGAGCACGGCCACCGCCGGAAGTCCCCGGACGCCGCCACCGAGCGGGCGCTGCTCCTGACCGGCCTCGCCGGACCCGTACGGCACCGGGCCGCCGCGGGCCTTCCGACCGGGACGCTGCGCCGGGTCGAGCTGGCCCGGGCGCTCGCGGGCCGGCCGCACACGCTCCTCCTGGACGAGCCGGCGGCGGGCCTGGACGCGGCGGAGGCGGCGGCCCTGTCCCGGCTGCTCGCCGCGCTCGCCGCCGACGGCCTGACGGTCCTGGTGGTCGAGCACGACCCGGACCTCGTCGCCGGCATCGCCCGTACCGTCCACACCATGGAGGGGGGCGGGCTCCGGTCATGAGCGTCGAGATGGAGCTGCGCGGCGCCCGGGTGCGCTACGGCCCCCTGGAGGCCCTGCACGGCCTGGACCTGCCGGTCCCCGCGGGCACGGTGACGGTCCTGGTCGGCCGGAACGGCGCGGGCCGCACCACGGTGCTGCGCGCGCTCGCCGGGACGGTACGGCTCGCCGCGGGCCGGGTGCTCTGGCACGGCGAGGACGTGACAGGGCTGCCGCCGTACGAGCGGGCCCGCCGCGGGCTGTGCCTCGTACCGGACAGGGGCGCGGTGTACGAGGGGCTGACCGTCGCCGAGAACCTGGCGCTCGCGGGGCCGCCCGCCCCGGTGCCGTACCCCGCCCTCCTCCCGCTGCTGTCCCGGACGGCGGGGACGCTCTCCGGCGGGGAGCGGCGGATGCTGGCCGTGTCGCGGGCGCTGCTGCGACCGGCGCGGGTGGTCCTGGCGGACGAACCGGCCCTGGGCATGGCACCGCCGGTCGCGGCGCGGACGTACGCGCTGCTCGCCGAGCTCGCCGCGCGGGACGGCACGGCGGTGGTGCTTGCCGAGCAGAAGGTGCCGGACGGGCTGCCGCCCGGCACCCTCCTCCACGAACTGCGCCGCGGCGCCCGCGTGTTCAGCGGCGAGGCGGCGGAGCCCCGTCCCACGTGAGGGCTCCGTGGGCTCAGAGGGGCGCGATCCGCAGCATCATGCCGATGTACAGCCGGTCCGGGTCGGGCCCGATGACGCTCTTGTTGGCCTCGTACAGCCGCTGCCAGCCGCCCTTGATCGAGAAGCGGCGGGCGATGGCGGCGAGGGTGTCGCCGGCCTGCACGGTGTGGACGCGGCCGCTGAGCCCGTACCGCTTGGAGCAGACGGGCCAGGCGCCCCAGCCCTGGACGCGGAGGACGTCCTCGGCGACGGTGATCTGCTGCTGACGGGTGGCCAGGTCGGCGCGGCGGGCGAACCTGAGGCCGCCGAACTCGATCCAGGTGGGCTGCCAGAACTGGAGCCCGCCGTAGTAGCCGTTGCCGGTGTTGACGTCCCAGCGGCCGCTGCTCTCGCACTCGGCGATGCAGCCCCAGGGCCACTGGTCCTCGGCGCAGGCGTACGCGGGCACGCCCCCCGGTCCCGCCGACGGCGGCGGCGGAACGGCCCCGGTCCCTTCGGCCCCGGTCCCTTCGGCACCGTTCCCGGTCGTGCCCGTGCCGTCGCCCCGGGCCTCCGCGACGGCGGCCGCGGCGGCTTCGAGCGCGGCGGCGGCCTCGCCCGCCCCGGCCTCGGCGAGGGTCCCGGCGAGCTCCGCCGCGTCCGGCACGGCGGGCGGCGGCGGCAGCGCGGGCGCGCCGGGCACCCCGGCCCGCCCCGGTCCGTCGTCGCCGGGCGCCGCCACGGCGACGGGCGCCTGGTGGAGGGCGAGCAGCGCCGCCGCGGAGGCCGCCGCGAGCGAGCCGGCTGTCCAAAATCGGATCATCGACATCGCCGCAGGCTAGGTCGGGCCTCCAGGGGCCGGACCCGTGCCGCGCGGAACACCGTTCACTTCCCACCCGGTCGGAGGTACCCGCGCCCGGCCCCTCCCCGCGCCCCCCGGCGCGCCGCTTCCCGCCCGCCTCCGCACGGGCCGGCGGCAAGTTGCCTCCCTTCGGCGCGTGACCCCTCCCGCGCCTGGCCCGTTGAACTCGGCATGAGACGCCCGGGAAAGGCCCGGGGTCCGTCCGTACCGACTCCAGGGAGCCCTCCGTGCCGCGCATGCTCGACGTCAGCGAGGACGTACGCGCCGAGATCGGCGACGAAGAAGCCGACCGGCTGCTCGCCGGCGACAACGCCCCGGGCAGCTACGACTGCACCTCCTGCCGCACGCCGGGCGACTCCGAGCAGGAGCGCACCTCCACGGTGCTGTTCGTCGGCGAGGAGACCGCGGTCCTCGCGTTCGCCCACGCCAGCTGCATCCCGTCGCAGGTCGTCCGGGTCGCCGAGGAGCAGCTCCAGGGGGCCGTCGCCTCCATCACGGCCGCCGACGCGGCCGAGGCGCTGTCCGCCGCCCACCCCGAGCAGGCCGTGCTCGGCGTCACCAGCGGTCTCGTACTGATCGACGGCGAGCTGCACCCGGCGCTGGTCGTGGAGCCGACCGCCCCGGTGGCCCGCCCCGGCTCCGGCGGGCTCACCGACGAGTTCCTGTCGCTCCTCACGGAGCAGGGCTTCCAGCCGGTCTCCGACCTGAACACCAAGCCGGCCGCGCTGCCCGGCTGGTCCGTCCTGGTCGCGATGGGCCAGCTGCACTCGGTGCTCCAGCCCGGCGCGGGCGGCGCGGGCCAGTCCGCCTGGTGGCAGGCGCACCAGCCGCTCCAGGTCACCGAGGGCTGGCGCGCGGCGGCCAACAAGTCGCACACGGTCCTCGTCTTCGCCGCGCCCGTCGGCTCCATCGGCCAGCAGCCGCGCGAGGACCTGCTGCGCGACGCCCTGGAGAAGGCCGCGGTGAACGGGCGCCTGGTCGCCGCCGCGATGCCGCTGGCCGGTACCTGATGGACGGGGGGCGTCCCGGGATAGGGCCGGTGCGTCCGTCCGGGGTCCCGACCGTGCCGCGGCCCCGGCGGGCGCCTCTTTCGGAGAGCCGCCCGCATCCCACGGGCGGCGGGGTCGTTGGCACCTACGTGCACGCATACGACCCTTTCCCCCAGCCGCATCCGAGTCCGATCCCCGCCATGCGCCCGGCGCAGGACGGCCCGGCCGGTTTCTCGGCGACGCCGATCTTCGACGCCCTGTACTCGGAGTACCGCCGGTCGTTCCGCACGCTTCCGGGTGACCGCAGCGGCGAGGAGGACCTGGTGTTCCGGGCCTTCGGCACGGTGCGGAGCACGGGCCTCTCGGGGTTCTCGGGCTACCACGGCCACCAGCACACGGCGTATCCGGCGGCCTGGTCGGCGCAGCACCATCCCCCGCAGGCGGCGCTGCCGCCGGCCCCGCGCAGAAGCCACTGAGCGGGCCGGCGGAAGCAGAAACGGCCGAGGGCTGGAGTCGTACCGTACGACTCCGGCCCTCGGCCGTGCTCCTGGCGCGGGTTACTTCTTCTTGCCGCGCTTCTCGCGCACGCGGACCGAGATGTGGATCGGGGTGCCCTCGAAGCCGAACTCCTCGCGCAGCCGGCGCTCGATGAAGCGGCGGTAGCCCGCCTCCAGGAAGCCCGAGGCGAAGAGCACGAAGCGCGGGGGCTTGGTGCCGGCCTGGGTGCCGAAGAGGATGCGGGGCTGCTTGCCGCCGCGGATCGGGTGCGGGTGGGCGGCGACCAGCTCGCCGAGAAAGGCGTTGAGCCGGCCGGTGGGGACGCGGGTCTCCCAGCCGGCGAGGGCGGTCTCGATCGCCGGGACCAGCTTCTCCATGTGGCGGCCGGTCTTCGCGGAGACGTTGACCCGGGGGGCCCAGGAGACCTGCTGCATCTCGGTCTCGATCTCGCGCTCCAGGTAGTAGCGGCGCTCCTCGTCGAGCTCGTCCCACTTGTTGTAGGCGATGACGATGGCGCGGCCGGACTCGACGGCCATCGTGATGATCCGCTGGTCCTGGACCGAGATCTGGTCGGTGGTGTCGATGAGGATGACCGCGACCTCGGCCTTCTCGACGGCGGCGGCCGTGCGGAGGGAGGCGTAGTAGTCGGCGCCGGCCTGGAGGTGGACCTTCTTGCGGATGCCCGCCGTGTCGACGAACTTCCAGGTCTTCCCGCCGAGCTCGATCAGCTCGTCGACCGGGTCGCGGGTGGTGCCGGCCAGCTCGTTCACGACCACGCGGTCCTCGCCCGCGACCTTGTTGAGCAGCGAGGACTTGCCGACGTTGGGGCGGCCGATGAGGGCGATGCGGCGGGGGCCGCCGACGGCCTTGCCGAAGGTCTGCGCGGGGGCGTCGGGCAGCTTCCTCAGGACCTCGTCGAGGAGGTCGCCGGTGCCCCGGCCGTGCAGCGAGGAGACGGGGAACGGCTCGCCGAGGCCCAGGGACCAGAGCATGGCCGCGTCGGCCTCGCCGGACTGGCCGTCCACCTTGTTGGCGGCGAGGACGACCGGCTTGCCGGCGCGGCGGAGCAGCTTGACGACGGCCTCGTCGGTGTCGGTGGCGCCGACGGTGGCGTCCACGACGAAGAGGCAGGCGTCGGCGGCCTCGATGGCGTACTCGGCCTGGGTGGCGACGGAGGCGTCGATGCCGAGGACGTCCTGCTCCCAGCCGCCGGTGTCGACGACCTTGAAGCGGCGGCCGGCCCACTCGGCCTCGTAGGTGACGCGGTCGCGGGTGACGCCCGGCCGGTCCTCGACGACGGCCTCGCGGCGGCCGATGATGCGGTTCACCAGGGTCGACTTGCCGACGTTCGGACGGCCGACGACGGCGAGGACGGGGAGCGGGCCGTGGCCGGCCTCCTCGATCGCCTCCTCGACGTCCTCGATGTCGAAGCCCTCTTCCGCGGCGAGCTCCATGAACTCCGCGTACTCGGCGTCGCCAAGTGCCCCGTGGTCGTGCTGGTCGTTCATGAAGTCCGTTCCTTGATCATTCGTGGTCGGTGGTCCCGGAGGCCGGAGCCGTGGGGCCACTACTGAGAGTGTCGCTCAGCGCCCGGTGAGGCGCCTGGCGTTTTTCAGGTGCTCCGTGAGGTGCTCCTGGATGCGGAGCGTGGCCTCGTCGAGCGCCTTGCGGGTACGCCGCCCGCTGCCGTCGCCTGCTTCGAAGGGCTCTCCGAAGACGACGTCCACCCGGCTGCGCAGGGCGGGCAGCCCCTTCACCAGCCGTCCGGGCCGCTCGGTGCTTCCCAGGACCGCCACCGGGACGATCGGGGCGCCGCTGCGGACGGCGAAGTAGGCGAGGCCGGCGCGGAGCGAGGCGAAGTCGCCCTCGCCGCGGGTCCCCTCGGGGAAGATCCCGAGGACACCGCCCTGCTCCAGCACGCCCAGCGCGTTGCCGATCGCCTTCCGGTCGGTGGACTCCCGGTCGACCTTGAGCTGCCCGATGCCCTCCAGGAAACCGCCCAGCGGCCCGACGAACGCCTCCTTCTTGATGAGGAAGTGCACGGGGCGCGGGGCGGTGCCCATGAGCATGGGGCCGTCGATGTTGTGCGCGTGGTTCACGGCGAGGATGACGGGGCCGGTGGCAGGGACCCGCCAGGCGCCGAGCACGCGCGGCTTCCAGAAGCCGTACATCAGCCCGATGCCGATGCGACGGCCGACGGCGGCGCCCTTCGCGGAGGGCTGGGTCACTTGGCGGCCGCCCGCTTCTCCGGCTTTGCGGTCGCGCTCCGCCTCGACTCCACCAGGGTGACGACGCACTCGATGACCTGGTCAAGGGTGAGCTCGGTGGTGTCGACCTCGACGGCGTCGTCGGCCTTGGCGAGCGGGGAGGTCCTGCGGCTGGAGTCGGCCGCGTCCCGCTTGGCCAGGGCCTCCTGGGTGGCCCGTACGTCGGTGCCCTTCAGCTCGCCGGAGCGGCGGGCGGCGCGGGCCTCCGGCGAGGCGGTGAGGAAGATCTTCAGGTCGGCGTCCGGGAGGACGGTCGTCCCGATGTCCCGGCCCTCGACGACGATGCCGGCCTCCGCCTCGCGGGCGATCGTCCGCTGGAGCTCGGTGATGAGCGTGCGCACCTCGGGGACGGCGCTGACCGCGCTGACCCGGGAGGTGACCTCCTCGGTGCGGATCGGCCCCGAGGCGTCGACGCCGTCCACGGTGATGGTGGGCCGGGACGGGTCGGTGCCGGAGACGATGACGGGCTTGCCGGCGGCGTTCGCCACGGCGTCGGCGTCGGTGACGTCCACCCCGTTGCTGATCATCCACCAGGTGATGGCCCGGTACTGGGCGCCGGTGTCCAGGTAGCTCAGCCCCAGCTTGGCGGCGACCGCCTTCGAGGTGCTCGACTTGCCCGTGCCGGAGGGGCCGTCGATGGCGACGATCACGGATTCCACGGTGAGGGTGACCTTCCTGGGTGGGTGGGGCCCCGGCGGCAGTCCGGAACCCCTACAAGGTTACCGAGTCCCCCACCCCCATTCGGCCCAGCGGCCCGCACGCCGCCCCACGCGGGCGCGGCTCTCGCTGCGCGGTGCCCGCCGGGGCTGCGCTCCGCTGCACCCCTGTATGGGCTGCGGTCCCCGTCACCGTGTGGGCTGCGCCCGCCGTCCCTGTGGGCAATCGTCCCGCTTGGGGGTCTCCCCTGGACGTAGTCCTTGGGAGAGGGACGGGTGGGCACAGGGAGGGCGCCCTCTGCCGGGCCCAGGCTTTCCGCGCCTGAGCCCGCACCCCGTGCGCGGCGCACCCGTGGTGCGGGTCCAGGCACCGGTGCGGAGGCACCCGCAGAGGGTGCCGTTCCGTTGTGCCCACCCTCCCCCAGACTTCGTCCGGGGGGGGGACCACCACGCCCTGGGGGCACCCCCTGGATGAAGTCCTTGGAGGAGGAACGATTGCCCACAACGGAACGGAACCGCGGCGCCGGGCGCGCAGGCCCCGGGCGCGGGGTGGGCGCCGCGCGGCGGGGGGTCAGCCGGTGCGGAGGGACCAGCCTCGTTCGCGGAGGGACGCGGCGAGCGCGGGGGCCGCCGACGGGTCGACCATGAGCTGGACGAGGCCCGCCTGCTGCCCGGTCGCGTGCTCGATGCGGACGTCCTCGATGTTGACCCCCGCACGCCCCGCGTCCGCGAAGATGCGGGCCAGCTCGCCGGGCTGGTCGCTGATGAGGACCGCGACGACCTCGTAGGTCGCGGGGGCGGCACCGTGCTTGCCGGGGACCCGCGCGCGCCCTGCGTTGCCGCGCCGCAGCACGTCCTCGACGCCCGCGATGCCCTCCCGACGCTTCTCCTCGTCCGCGGACTGGAGGGAGCGCAGCGCCCGTACGGTCTCGTCGAGGTCGGCGGCGACGCCGGAGAGGACGTCGGCGACCGGCCCGGGGTTGGCCGACAGGATCTCCACCCACATGCGCGGGTCGGACGCGGCGATCCGCGTGACGTCCCGGATGCCCTGCCCGCAGAGCCGTACGGCCGACTCCTCCGCCTCCTCCAGGCGCGCCGCGACCATCGAGGAGACCAGCTGCGGGGTGTGGGAGACGAGGGCCACCGCCCGGTCGTGGGCGTCGGCGTCCATGACGACGGGCACGGCCCCGCAGACCGCGACGAGTTCGAGCGCGAGGTTGAGGACCTCGGTGTCGGTGTCCCGGGTGGGCGTGAGCACCCACGGCCGGCCCTCGAAGAGGTCGGCGCCGGCGGCGAGCGGGCCGGAACGCTCCTTGCCGGACATGGGGTGGGTGCCGATGTACGCGGTGAGGTCGAGGCCCATCGCCTCCAGCTCCCGCCGCGGGCCGCCCTTGACGCTGGCCACGTCGAGGTAGCCCCGGCCCAGGCCGGCGCGCAGGGCGTCGGCGAGGGTGGCGGCGGTGTGCGCCGGCGGTACGGCGACGATCACGAGGTCCACCCGCCCCTCGGGCTCCGCGTCGGTGCCCGCGCCGAGCGCGGCGGCGGTCCGGGCGCTCGCCGGGTCGTGGTCGCGGAGGTGGACCGTGACGCCCCGGCCGGCGAGGGCGAGGGCGGCGGAGGTGCCGATCAGTCCGGTTCCGATGACGAGCGCTGTTCTCACGGGGTGAAGTCCTTGAGGGCATGGGGTGGAGAGGGCCCAGCCTAGTCAGCCGCCGCCCGCACGCGCGCGTGCGCCCACCCCGCGAGACACGGGGCGGGCGCGGCGTGCGTGGCCTGCCCGGTTCAGAGCCGCTGGGCGCGGATGATCTCCTCCAGGGAGCCGCCCTCGGGCAGGGCGCCGCCGGGGGTGAGCCTGTCGACGGCCTGCGGCAGCGACTGCGCGAGCTCGTCGGCGGCCTGCTGCGGGGTGACCCCGGCCTCCCGCGCGACCTTCTGGAGGGTCTCGTCGGGGAGGGCCTGGGCGATCTGGGTGCCGTCGACGGGCTTGTTCTCGCCGGTGCCGATCCAGGACTGGGCCTGTTCGGCGAGGCCCGACCTGGTGAGCATGTCGAGGAGCCCGCCGAGCGGGTTCTGCCCCGCCTTGCCCCCTGCGCCGCCGCTGCCCGCGAGGGCGCCGAGCAGCGAGCCCAGAACGCCGTTCCGGCCCCCGTCCCCGCCGAGCAGGGGGCCGAGGAGACTGCCGAGGTCGTTTCCCGCCATGGTTCCGCCTTTCCTCCGGTGAGCATCGCTGTCGAACAGCCTCAATGTCACCCATACACAGACATCCCACCACCCGGGGTGAGCGCCGGCCCGGCGAGCGGGTAGAAAAGGCGGATGCTGCTCCATGTCGTGCCCCTGGACGAGTGGTCCGCGGACCCCGGTCTCCCCTACGCCCCGCCGTCGCTCGCCGCCGAGGGCTTCGTGCACTGCTCGCCGGACGAGCAGGCGGCGCTCGCCGTCGCCGACGCGCACTACCGGGACGTGCCGGGCCCGCTCCTGGTGCTGGTGATCGACGAGTCCCTGCTCTCCGGCGAGGTCCGTTGGGAGGGTTCGGAGGACCAGGTCTTCCCGCACGTGTACGGGCCGGTCGAGCGGGGTGCGGTGACCGCCGTCCTGGAGGTGCTGCGGGAGGCGGACGGCCGTGCGAGGGAGTTGGCGCCCTGGGTCTAGCCGGGCCCCGGCGTGTTGCGGGGGCGGCGGGGCGGGCCCGGCGAAGCTGGGTCGTATGACTTCACGGACGACACCCCGCAGGACGGTCCTGTTCGCCGCGGCGGCCCTGACGACGGCGACCGCGGCGACGACCGCCGGCTGTGGTTCGGACGGCGGCGACGGCGGTACGGAGACGAGCGCCCCGCCCACCGGCACCGGCGCCTCCCCGACCGCGCCGGGCGACGGCACCCCGCTGGCGAGCACCTCGGAGATCCCGGTGGGCGGCGGCACCGTCTTCGCGGACCGCAAGGTGGTCGTCACCCAGCCCGAGGAGGGCGAGTTCAAGGCCTTCTCGGCGATCTGCACCCATCAGGGCTGCACGGTGAACAAGGTCGCGGACGGCACCATCGACTGCCCCTGCCACGGCTCGAAGTACAGCATCACGGACGGCTCCGTACAGGCCGGGCCCGCGCCGCGTCCGCTGCCCGCCGAGGAGATCACCGTCTCCGGGGAGACGATCGTCCTGGCGTAGCCTGGCCGCCATGGACATGTCCCCCGAGACGCTGGTGCGCGAACACACCGTCTACGCCTGTGTGATGGGCTCGCGCGCCTTCGGCCTGGCGACCGAGGAGAGCGACACCGACGTGCGGGGCGTCTACCTCGCCCCGACACCGCTCTTCTGGCGCTTCGACAAGCCCCCGGCGCATGTGGAGGGCCCTGCGCCCGAGCAGTTCAGCTGGGAGCTGGAACGCTTCTGCGAGCTGGCCCTCCGCAACAACCCCAACGTCCTGGAGTGCCTCCACTCGCCGCTCGTCACCCACACCACCGAGTGGGGCGGCGAGCTGCTCGCCCTGCGCGGCGCCTTCCTCTCCCGGCAGGCCCACCGCACCTTCGTGCGGTACGCGGGCGGGCAGCGCCGCAAGCTGGAGGCGGACGTGCGCCAGTACGGGCATCCGCGCTGGAAGCACGCCATGCACCTGCTGCGGCTGCTGATGAGCTGCCGGGACCTGCTGCGCACCGGCGAGCTGCGGATCGACGTGGGCGCGGACCGGGAGCGGCTGCTCGCCGTCAAGCGCGGCGAGCTCTCGTGGGCGGAGGTCGAGGGGTGGATGAACCGCCTCCAGGACGAGGCCGACGCCGCGCTCGACACCAGTCCGCTGCCCGTGGCCCCGGACCACGCGCGCGTGCAGGACCTCCTGGTCCGCGCCCGCCGCGCCTCAGCCCTTCAGGAGCTGTAGCCGGGCCCGTACGACGAGGTCGTGGAGGGCGTCGTACGCGCTCACCTCGTCCGCGAGGTCCGAGGCCGCGCGTGCCGCGTCGAGCGTGCCGTGCAGGGCCTCGACCTCGGCCCGTACGTCCTCCGTCACGACGCCGGCGGCGCCGTGCTCGGCGGCCGTCTTCGCGGCGACGAGGTCGGGGATCCGGGCCGGGGCCTCCGGCACCTCGCCGACGAGGGTGGGCAGGTGGGCCTGGACCTCGCCGGAGCGCATGAGGTGGATGCCGGTGAGCAGCGCCCGGTAGGTGTAGAGCAGCGGCTTGAGTTCGCCGCTCTTCTCGAAGAGCCGCCACTGGGTGGCGGCGAAGCCCCGGTAGTGGTGGGCGTGGTGGGTGGTGAGCACCCCGGGCACGAGGGCGGTGAGCTCGGCGTGGACCGGGGTGGTGTGCACGACCAGCGGCGAGGTGAGCTGCTCCAGGACGTAGCCGTTGCGGCGCAGCATGAGCCGGGCGAACTTCCGCAGGTCGTGCGTGACGAGGTCCATCTCGACGCCGTCCCGTGTCCACATCCGGTCCCGGGTCTCCTCGGGCTCCCGGAGCCCGACCAGCGCCTGGGCGGGCAGCAGGTGGGCGCCCCGAAGGTCCACGTCGGAGTCGCGGGACGGGAAGCCGTACAGGTGGGCGCCGGAGACCGTCGCGAAGAGCAGGGGGTCCGGCTCCTCGGCGACGACGGCGGTCAGGTCGGCCTTGTGGGCCTCAAGGGTGAGCGTCATGGGGCCCTAGCTTCCCAGAATTCGATCACTCGTCCCAGAGGGCCCCGAGAGCCAGCAGTTCGTCCCGGTGCTCGATCCGCGCGGTCCACTCGGCCGGCCAGGCGTCCGCGCCCAGATGGGCCCCGGCGAAGGCGCCGGCGAGGGCGGCGATCGAGTCGGAGTCGCCGCGGGTGCAGGCGGCCCGGCGCAGGGCGGTCAGCGGTTCGCCGGGGAAGAGCAGGAAGCAGAGAAGCCCGGTGGCGAGCGCCTCCTCCGCGATCCAGCCGTCGCCCGTGTACGTACAGGGGTCGAGCTCCGGGTCCGCGGTGCGCTGCACGGCGTCGAGCCGTTCCAGGACGGCCAGGCACTCGTCCCAGCCACGCCGGACGAAGTGGGCGGCGGAGGGGTCCTGGGAGCGGGTCCACAGGTCGCCGAGCCACCGCTCGTGGTACCGGTCGCGGTTCTCGTACGCGTACGAGCGCAGCCGTCCGACGAGCCCGGTCGGGTCGACGCCCTGGGCGAGCAGCCACACGGCCCGCGCGGTGAGGTCGGAGGCGGCGAGCCCGGTGGGGTGGCCGTGGGTGAGCGCGGCCTGGAGCTGGGCGGCGCCGGCCCGCTGCTCCTCGCTCAGGCCGGGGACGAGCCCGATGGGCGCGACCCGCATGTTGGCGCCGCAGCCCTTGGAGTGGATCTGGCTGGCGTCCTGCCAGGGCCGGTCGCCGTCGAGGAGCATGCAGGCGCGCATGCAGGTGTTGCCGGGGGCCCGGTTGTTCTCCGGGGAGTGGTACCAGTCGACGTACTCGTCGCGGACGGGCCGGGCGAGCCGGAGCGGGGCGAGCGGGCCCCGTTCCAGGGCGGTCCGGATGCCCCGGGCGAAGGCGAGGGTCATCTGCGTGTCGTCGGTGATGTACGCGGTCCCCCGCCGCACCGGCAGCTCCATCGCCCGCCACGGCCCGCACTTGGCGAGGATCGTGGGCACGTCGTTGAACTCGGTGGGGAAGCCGAGCGCGTCACCGAGCGCCAGCCCCATCAGCGTCCCCGTGGCGGCCTTCTTGGTCATGCGGATCGTCCTTCCGGTCGGAGCAGCGGCGGGTGGAGGGTGGTGGCCTCCCCCGCCCGGTAGAGCGCGGCCGGTTTCCCCCGTCCGCCGGTGCGGCGCGGCGGTCCTTCCACGGCCTCGACGAAGCCGGGGGTGGTGAGGACCTTGCGCCGGAAGTTGGGCCGGTCCAGGGAGACGCCCCAGACCGTCTCGTACACCTCCCTCAGCTCGCCGAGGGTGAACTCGGGCGGGCAGAAGGCGGTGGCGAGGCAGGTGTACTCCAGCTTGGCGCCGACGCGTTCGCGGGCGTCGGCGAGGATCCGGTCGTGGTCGAAGGCGAGCGGCGGGACCTCGTCGTAGGGCAGCCAGCGGGCCTCGGCCGCGTCGCCGCCGCCGCGCGGTTCGGGCAGGTCGGGGACGAGTGCCGTGTACGCGACCGAGACGACCCGCATCCGGGGGTCGCGGTCCGGTTCGGTGTAGGTGCGGAGCTGTTCGAGGTGGAGTCCGGCGACGGTGGCCTCGGGCAGCCCGGTCTCCTCGGCGAGTTCGCGGCGGGCGGCGGTGCCGGCCGACTCGCGGGGCAGCACGAAGCCGCCGGGGAGCGCCCAGGCGCCCGCGTACGGCTCCTGGCCGCGCTGCACGAGCAGGACGTGGAGCCGGCCGGTGCGGACGGTGAGGACGGCGAGGTCGACGGTGACGGCGAAGGGTTCGAAGGCCCTGGGGTCGTATCCCTCGGGACGGGTGCTCATCGGCGCTCCGGAAGGGGATCGGTGAGGTGGAGGCCCTCGGCGAGGAGCGCGTCGACGGCGGCGACGGCGGTGGCGAGGCGCTCCTCGTGGGGGCCGGTGAGGACGGCGGTGCGGCGCCCGCTGTGGGCGAGCCCGGTGAGGAGCCGGGCGGTCGTCCAGGCCCGCAGGTCTGCGTCGTCCGGCGGCCCGTCGTCCCCGGCGGCGACTCCCCGGTGGTCGGTGAGCAGCCACAGGTGCTGGCGGCCCTGGGCGGCGATCGCGCAGGTGTCGGGGCTGGTGGTGCCGGTGTACCGCTCGTGCCGGACGGTGGCGGCGAAGGCGTCGGTGTCGCAGAAGAGGACGGGCGAGCCGTCGCGGGCGGCCTCCTCCTCCCGTTCGGCCTGGTGCTGGGCGATGACGGGGAAGTCGGAGGAGCGGAGGACGAGGTCGGCGGGGGTGGCGTCGGGGTGGCGCTCGCGCAGCTCGGCGAGGGCGCGTCCGGCGTACTCGCGCCGGTATTCGGCGACGTACCGGGTGCGCGCCCAGACGCCGCCCCGCCGCCGGTAGTGGTCGGTGAGGGCGAGGGCCAGGGTGGTGGTGCCGGTGGATCCGGCGCCGAGGACGACGACCCGGCGGGTGAGCGCGGCCCGTACGGGTGCGGCGAGGAGGTCCCAGCAGGCGGCGGGGTCGGCGCGGACGGCGGCGCTGGAGACGGGGAAGGCGGTGGGGCCGGGGTCGACGAGGACGGGGACGGCGCCGAGGCGGCGGGCGAGCTCGTCGTACGGCTCCGACCCGTACGGCTCCGACGCGAAGAGGGCGTCGACGGGCTCGGGGACGGCGGTCCCGAGATCGCGGGGAAGGTCGGCGGCACCGACGACGAGGGCGTCGGGGTGGATCTCGCGCATCCAGGCGACCCGGTCCGCCGGGGGGAGGGGGTCGGCGGGGGTGGCGCGGACGAGGACGGTGACGCGTTCGCAGGCGGCGAGGGCGGTGCGGACGAGGTGGTGGTGGCCGGCGTGCGGCGGACAGAACCTGCCGGGGACGAGTCCGTGCCCGTATCGGGTGCTCATGCCCTCGCCTCCGGTACCGGCGGGCCCGGCGTACGAGGGGCGCGGACCCCCACCGTCCCCGCCGGAACGGCCTCCGTGGGACCTGGTCCACCCCCGTGGGTCCAGGTCCGCCGGCCGCTCGCGGCGGGAACGGTGAGGACGTTCACGCCCGCCTCCTTAAGAGTCATTCTGACTATAAAAGGTGCGGGGGCTTCCGCACAAGCTCGGAGCACGAGGCCGGAGAACGGCGGGAGGCCCGTGCTCCGCGCGGATCGCGCGGGGCACGGGCCTCCTCTGCCCTCGGGACTCCTACAGGCCGACTTCCTTCATCAGCATGCCGACCTCGGTGTTGGACAGGCGGCGCAGCCAGCCCGACTTCTGGTCGCCCAGGGTGATGGGGCCGAAGGCGGTGCGGACCAGCTTCTCGACCGGGAAGCCCGCCTCGGCGAGCATGCGGCGCACGATGTGCTTGCGGCCCTCGTGCAGCACGACCTCGACCAGGTAGTTCTTGCCGGTCTGCTCGACCACGCGGAAGTGGTCGGCGCGGGCGTAGCCGTCCTCCAGCTGGATGCCCTCCTTGAGCCGCTTGCCGACCTCGCGGGGCAGCGGGCCGGTGACGGCGGCCAGGTAGGTCTTCTTCACGCCGTACTTGGGGTGGGTGAGACGGTGGGCCAGCTCGCCGTGGTTGGTGAGCAGGATGATGCCCTCGGTCTCGGTGTCGAGCCGGCCGACGTGGAAGAGCCGGGTCTCGCGGTTGGTGACGTAGTCGCCCAGGCACTGGCGGCCGTCCGGGTCCTCCATGGTGGAGACGACGCCGGCCGGCTTGTTCAGCGCGAAGAACTGGTACGACTGGGTGGCGACGGTGAGGCCGTCGACACGGATCTCGTCCTTCTCCGGGTCCACGCGGAGGCCCTGCTCCAGGACGATCTCGCCGTTGACCTCGACCCTGGCCTGCTCGACCAGCTCCTCGCAGGCGCGGCGCGAGCCGTAGCCGGCGCGGGCGAGCACCTTCTGGAGGCGCTCGCCCTCCTGCTCGGCGCCCGGGAAGGTCTTCGGGGTCTTGACCTGGGGCTTGTTCGCGTACCGCTCGCGGTTGCGCTCCTCGGCCCGGGCCTCGTACTCGCGCGAGCGCGCCGGGGCCGTGCGGCCTCCGCCCCGCTGCTGCTTCGGGGACTGCTTGGGGCCGCCCTTCGCGCCGCCGCGGGCGGCGGCGCCCCGGCCCTTCTTGGGGGCGCCGGAGCCGCCCTTGCCGCTGTCCGAGGGCATGCTCACGTCGTAGGTGCGCTCCTCGGGGCGGGTCTTGCGCGGACGGCCGGCGCTCTGGCCGCGCTCGTCGCGGTTGTTGCCCGCTCCCCGGTAGTTGCCGCGGCCGCCGCTCTTGGCACCACGGCTCCCGCCGTTGTTTCCGCTGTTCCTGCCGCTGCTGCTTCGCATCAAACTTCCGTCGTCTCTTCGTCCGCTGCTTCGCCCCCGCCGGATTCGTCCCGGTCGGGATCGAACGACGGAACGCCTTCCAGGGAGTCCGGTTCGACCGCGTCCGCCTCGGGGAGGAAGGGCGCGAGCTCCGGGAGCTCGTCCAGGCCGCGCAGGCCCATCCGCTCCAGGAAGTAGTTCGTCGTCCTGTACAGGATCGCACCTGTTTCGGGTTCCGTGCCCGCCTCCTCCACCAGACCCCTCTGGAGGAGGGTGCGCATCACGCCGTCGCAGTTGACCCCGCGGACGGCGGAGACCCGGGAGCGGCTGACCGGCTGGCGGTACGCGACGACCGCCAGGGTCTCCAGGGCGGCCTGGGTCAGCCGGGCCTGCTGGCCGTCCAGGACGAAGGCCTCGACGGCGGCGGCGTGGGCGGGGCGGGTGTAGTAGCGCCAGCCGCCGGCGACCCGGCGCAGCTCGAAGCCGCGCCCGTCGGCGGTGTACTCGTCGGCCAGCTCGCGCAGGGCGTCGGCGACCTCGCGCGGGGTGCTGCCGAGGACCTTGGCGAGGTGGGCCTCGGCGGCCGGTTCGTCGACGACCATGAGGACGGCTTCGAGGGCGGGCTTGAGGTCGCTCATGTCGGTCATGCGGACTCCGGTGCTTCCTGGTCGAACTCTGCCGTGACACGGGTCTCGCCGTCCCCGCCGGTCCAGGTGACCGTGAGGTCGCCGAGCGGGTCCTTCTGGTCGAGGGAGACGGCCTTCTCCCGGTAGAGCTCCAGGAGGGCGAGGAAGCGGGCGACGACGGTGAGGGTGTCCCCGGCGTCCTCGACGAGCTCCCGGAAGTCCGCGGTGCCGCGCTCGCGCAGCAGGGCGGCGACGATCCCCGCCTGCTCCTGGACGCTGACCAGCGGGGCGTGGATGTGGTCCACGTACACCTGCGGCCTGGCCTTGGGCTGCAGGGCCTTCACGGCGAGCTCGGCGAAGCCCTCGGGGCCGATCGAGAGGACGACCTCGGGGAGCAGGGCGGCGTGGTGCGGCTCCAGGCCGACGGTCCTGGGGTGGCGCCGTCCCTCGGCCTCCCAGCGCTCGGCGAGGATCTCGGCGATCCGCTTGTACGCCCGGTACTGGAGGAGCCGGGCGAAGAGCAGGTCGCGGGCCTCCAGGAGGGCGAGGTCGGCCTCGTCCTCGACCTCGGCGGCGGGCAGCAGCCGGGCGGCCTTGAGGTCGAGCAGGGTGGCGGCGACGACCAGGAACTCGGTGGTCTGGTCGAGGTCCCCGTCGGGCCCGAGGGCCCGGAGGTGGGCCATGAACTCGTCGGTGACCTGGGAGAGGGCGACCTCGGTGACGTCCAGCTTGTGCTTGGTGATCAGCTGGAGGAGCAGGTCGAAGGGCCCCTCGAAGTTGGCGAGCCGCACGGTGAACCGCCCGTCGCCGGCCCCGCCGGGCTCTCCGGCCGCGGGCTCCGACTGCTCCGGTACGGCTCCGGGGGCGTCCGGAGCGGGTACGGCCTCCGGTACGGGGGCGGCCCCGGGATCCGGTACGGGCCCGGGTTCCGCCTCCGGTACGGGTGCCGCCTCCGGCTCGGGGGCCGGGAGCCCGCCGCCCCGTCCCAGCGCGCGGCGGCGCGGTGGGCGGGACGTCTCGTCGGCGTGCTGGGGCATCGGGGGCGGTTCCAGGGAGGTGCGGGGGCGGGGCCGCCCGCAGGGTACCGTCAGCGGCCGCGCAGACGGCGGACGAGGATGCTCGCGTCGCCGCGGGACTCCAGGTCCGCCAGGACCACGGCGACCGCCTCGCGGACGATCCGGCCGCGGTCGACGGCGAGGCCGTGCTCGCCGCGCAGCACGAGCCGCGCGTGCTCCAGGTCCATCAGCTCCTCGGCGGAGACGTAGACCGTGATCTTCTCGTCGTGGCGTTCCCGGCCGCTGGGGCGCCGGTTGGTGGTCCGGCCCCGGCGCCGCGCGGGGGCGGCCGCCTTCGCGGGGGCGGGCTGCTGCGCGGGGACCGACTCGGTCTCCCGGGCGCGGGGCTCGGCCGCCTCCGAGCCGGCCGCCGCGTGCTCGGCGGAGCCGGGAGCGGCACCGCCGTCCGCGCCTGCCGCCGGGTCGCTCTCGCCCGCCGGAGCGGGAACGGTTCGGCGGGGTGAGGACGCCTGGAGCGCCATCCCCCCGGTCGTACGGAAGAGTTCGTCGGCTCCGGGCAGACTCACTCGGCGTGACACCGGGCGAGCACCTCCCTGGCGAGCTGGCGGTAGGCGGCGGCGCCCACGGAGTTGGAGGCGTACGTGGTGATGGGCTCGCCGGCGACCGTGGTCTCCGGGAAGCGCACCGTCCGGCCGATCACCGTGTGGTAGACGTGGTCGTCGAAGGCCTCGACGACGCGCGCGAGCACCTCGCGGGAGTGGACGGTCCGGGAGTCGTACATCGTGGCGAGGATGCCGTCGAGCTCCAGCTCGGGGTTGAGCCGCTCCTGGACCTTCTCGATGGTCTCGGTCAGCAGGGCCACACCGCGCAGCGCGAAGAACTCGCACTCCAGCGGCACGATGACCTTGTGAGCCGCCGTCAGGGCGTTCACGGTCAGCAGGCCGAGCGAGGGCTGACAGTCGATCACGATGTAGTCGTAGTCGTTCATCAGCGGCTTGAGGGCGCGCTGGAGCGTGGACTCGCGCGCGACCTCGGAGACCAGCTGCACCTCGGCGGCGGAGAGGTCGATGTTGCTCGGCAGCAGGTCCATGTTGGGGACCGCCGTCTTGAGCAGCACCTCGTCCGCCGACATGCCCCGCTCCATGAGCAGGTTGTAGACGGTGAGGTCGAGCTCCATCGGGTTCACGCCGAGGCCGACCGACAGGGCGCCCTGCGGGTCGAAGTCGACGAGCAGCACCCGTCGTCCGTACTCGGCGAGCGCGGCACCCAGGTTGATGGTCGACGTGGTCTTGCCGACGCCGCCCTTCTGGTTGCACATCGCGATGATCGTGGCGGGGCCGTGGTCGGTCAGCGGGCCCGGGATCGGGAAGTACGGCAGCGGCCGTCCGGTGGGGCCGATCCGCTCGCGGCGCTGGCGGGCAGCGTCGGGCGCGAGGGTGGCCGCGTACTCCGGGTCGGGCTCGTACTCGGCGTCGGGGTCGTAGAAGTGCCCCTCGGGCAGCTCGTCGTAGGCGGCGAAGTGGGTGGACTCTCGGCCCATCTCGTTGCCGGCCGTGGCGTTCACGTGTAGGCCGTCCATCGTCTTCAGCGTGTGGGTTGTCGTCATGGGCTGGTGCGTCGCGAAGGTCCGCACCGCGACGGAACCGACCGGGGCACCTGGCGCACCGCTCCCGGGAGTAAATGTCGACTCATTCACAAGTCGTCTTACCTCCTTGGACGTGACCAGGAACATTTATCGATAGGTCAGCGTGGCACCATGCCGACGGTTGGCGACTCTATGGCGTGTCACCGCTCCGCAGCAACACAATCGCCCGGACCCGGCCCGATGTGTCGGCAACCGAACACGCCTCTGTCAAGGGCGCGCAGCCATGCATCCACACGTTTCAGGGGTGTGCGAAACGGTTAAAGGGTTACGTTCGAGGCGAGTTGACCGAACGTTTTGGCGTGGCCGGAGACACAGTCGGCCGGACCTTGTCGAACAAGGTCCGGCCAGGTGCGTGACATTGACGGCGGGCGTTGACGGGGCCGTCGTCGGGGGGTGTCCGGGAGGTGCTCCGGATCAGCCGATGAGGGTGCTCAGCTCCACGTGCTCGTAGCCGTGCGCCTCGGCCACCTCCTTGTAAACGACCTTGCCGTCATGGGTGTTGAGGCCCAGGGCGAGCGCGGAGTCGCGGCGGAGCGCCTCGACCCAGCCGTTGTTCGCCAGCGACACGATGTAGGGCAGCGTGGCGTTGGTGAGGGCGTAGGTGGAGGTGTTCGGGACGGCGCCCGGCATGTTGGCCACGCAGTAGAAGATCGAGTTGTGGACCTGGAAGGTCGGCTCGGCGTGGGTGGTCGGGTGGGAGTCCTCGAAGCAGCCGCCCTGGTCGATGGCAATGTCGACAAGGACACTTCCGGGCTTCATCTTGGCGACGAGCTCGTTGGTGACCAGCTTCGGGGCCTTGGCGCCGGGGATGAGGACGGCACCGACGACGAGGTCGGCCTCGACGACGGCCTTCTCCAGCTCGAAGGCGTTGGAGACGATCGTCTTGACCTTCGTGCCGAAGATCTTGTCGGCCTCGCGGAGCTTGTTGATGTCCCTGTCGAGCAGGGTCACGTGGAAGCCCAGGCCGATGGCGATCTGCACGGCGTTCCAGCCGGAGACGCCGCCGCCGATGACGACGCACTCGCCGGCGTGGGTGCCGGGGACGCCGCCGGGGAGGACGCCGCGGCCGCCGGCCGAGCGCATCAGGTGGTAGGCGCCGACCTGCGGGGCCAGGCGGCCCGCGACCTCGGACATCGGGGCGAGCAGCGGAAGCGCGCGGTTCGCGGTCTCGACGGTCTCGTACGCGATGGCGGTGGTGCCGGACTCCAGGAGGGCGTCCGTGCACTCCTTCGAGGCGGCGAGGTGCAGGTAGGTGAAGAGCGTCTGGTCCTTGCGGAGGCGGTGGTACTCCTCCGCGATCGGCTCCTTGACCTTGAGGAGCAGGTCGGCGGTGGCCCAGACCTCGTCGGCGGTGCCGAGGATCTCGGCACCGGCGGCGACGTACTCCTCGTCCGTGATCGAGGAGCCCACGCCCGCGTTCTGCTCGATGAAGACCTGGTGGCCGTTGCGGACGAGCTCGTGGACACCGGCGGGGGTGATGGCCACGCGGAACTCGTTGTTCTTGACCTCGCGGGGGATGCCGACCTTCATCGTCGATCACGGTCCTTGAATCAGGGGATAACTGGGTCACTGCGATACATACCCGGATGCACTGCGGCACACCGGGGCAGACCACGTTCCAACGCGGCAGAACCAGTCTAATGAAGGAGTTCCCGCTGTCTAGCCTTTCAAAGTACTAATCTTCTGCGGAGCCACTGCGGATTTCGTAGGCGTGGCGTTCCGTTTCCAGGAGTCGGTCCGCCGTGGCGCGGTGCAGCCGCGCCGCCGCGGGGTCGCCGAGCCGGTCGAGGGTGTCGGCGAGCCGCAGCCGGAGCGCCGCCTGGAGCCGGGTGTCCTGGGCGCGGCGGGCCCACTCGACCGCCTCCTCACAGGTCCGCAGCGACTCCTCGGGACGTCCGGCGTACTCCTGCACCCGGGCCGCCTCGCTCAACGCCCGTGCGTGGCCCGGGAGATCGCCGAGCCTGCGGTACCCGGCCGCGGCCGCCCGCCAGTGCCGCAGCGCCTCCCCGTACCGCCCCGCATAGGTCTGTACGGCGCCGAGGCGGGCGTACAGCCGCGCCTGGTCCGCCCGCTCGTCGTGGGCGAGGCGCTGGGCGAGGGCGCGGCCGTACCAGTCGCCGGCCCGCTGCCAGTCGCCGAGCTCCTGATAGCTGCCACCTACGGATTCCATTGCGCGACCGGTGGCGTACGGGTCATTTGCTTGCCTTCCGGCCTCCCATGCCAACCGATATCGCAGCAGAGCGTCCTTGGCGCGGCCGGTTCTGGCGTCGAGGTCGCCGAGGTTGAGCAGGGCCGCGGCCCGTTCGCGGTGCAGTCCGCGCCGCTCGGCCACGTCGAGGACGAGCCGGTGCAGCCCGTAGAGGTCGGCGGCCGCCGCCTCGGCGCCGGAGTGCGCGGTGAGCGCCCGCACCAGGGAGGCGATGAGCCGGCGGGCGAGGGTGTCGAGCTCGCCGTCGGCGACCGCGAGCCGGGCGCAGGCGAGGAGCACGGTCCTGCGGGTGGCCAGCCAGCGGGCGGCGGCCTCGGGGGTGGGGAAGCGCAGGGCGCGCGGCAGGCCGGCGAGCTTGCGCCGGGCCGGGGAGCCCTCGGGTTCGGTGACCGCACGGCAGGACTGGAGGAGCCGTACGGTCCGCTCCAGCATCCGGGCCCGGGCGAGCTGCACCTCGGCGGGCCGGTCGCGCTCCTCCAGCTGGGCGCGGAGAAGGGGGACGAGATGGCCGGGGGCCTCGTACTGTCCGTCCCCCCTGTCGGCCACCAGCCCCAGACGGGCGAAGTCCGCGAGGGTGGTGGCCGCCGCCGAGACCGAGCAGCCGGCCAGGGCGGAGGCGGTGTGGGCGTCGGCCCGGCCGAGCGGGGCGAGCGCCAGGTAGCGCAGTATCCGGGCGGCCGGCTGGGGCAGCGCCTGGTGGGCGAGGAGGAAGGCGCGGGTGAGGGGGTCGCCGCTCATGCCGCGGAGCCGTTTGGCGAGGTCGGCGACGGAGGTCTCGGGCCGTCCCGCCAGCCAGCCGCCGGCCAGGACCACCGCGGCGGGCAGTCCGCCGCACTCCTCCACCAGCGCCTCGGCGGCCTGGGGGTCGACGGTGATGCGGACCGAGCCGGTGGCGGAGGTCAGCAGCTCGATGGCCGACTTCGGGTCGAGCCCGCCGACGGTGCAGGGCCGTACGTCCGGGATGCCGGTGAGCGGCCCCCGCGCCACCGCGACGACGAGGGCGTCCGGGTTGTCGGGGAGGAGGGGGTCGGCCTGCTCGGCGTCGACGGCGTCGTCGAGCAGCAGCACCGCCCGGCGGGTGGAGAGCGCCTCGCGGACCAGCTGGGTCAGTTCGTCCTCGGCGGCGCCGGGGGGTTCGGCGACCCCGAGGTCGCGGAGGAGTTCGCGGGCGGCCCGCGCGGTGGGGACGGGCTCCCCGCCGGGCTCGGTGAGCCGGGCCCGGTGGACGCCGTCGGGGTAGCGGTCGGCGAGCGAGGCGATCAGCTCCTCGGCGAGCGCGGTACGGCCCGAGCCGGGCCGGCCGGCGATGAGGAGGACGCGGGCACGGGGCGCCTTGCGGCCGGTGAGGGTGTCCAGGCCGGTCCGCTCGATGTCGGCGCGCAACGCCTTCAACTCCCGCTGCCGGCCGTAGAACTGCCGGCTGCCGGCCGCCGCTGCCACAGCCTGATCCGTCACGGGGCCACACTCCCGTCCACCTGCGCACGAGCCGATCCCGCGGGGACTCCGCACGGGCGTGTACGAGCGTAGTTCAGCCCCCCGCACACCCCTGGCGGAGCACGACGGGCACATCCCCCGATCGGATCAACGGACAGTCACACCGGACCTTGCCCACGCAGGCGGGCGCAGCCCACACAGGGACGCGGGGCGCAGCCAGCGCGGGGCGTCGAGGCGCTACGCCTCGAAGGGGCGGGCCGGCCAGGGCGCGTCGGCGGGGCGCAGCGCGTCCAGGCCGTCACCGGCCCTCGCGGCGACCAGCGACAGCACACCCACGACCAGGCAGTTGTTGTGCAGCTCGCCGGCGAGGACACCGCGCACCAGGTCCGTCAGCGGGACCCGCGCCACCTCCATGTCGGCCTCCTCCTCGGCGACCTCGTACCGCTCCCCCTCCGCCTCGGCGAGGTCGCGCGCCAGGAAGATCCGTACGGCCTCGTCGCAGCCGCCGGGGGTGGTGTAGACGTCGGTCAGGACGTGCCACTCCCCCGCCTTGGCGTGCGCCTCCTCGTACAGCTCGCGCTGGGCGGCGTGCAGCGGGTTCTCACCGGGCACGTCGAGCAGTCCGGCCGGGATCTCCCACAGCTTCTGCCGCACCGGGTGCCGGTACTGCCGCAGCACGAGCACCCGGTCCTGGTCGTCCAGGGCCAGGACGGCCACGGAGCCCGGGTGGACCTGGTAGTCGCGGCGGACGACCGAGCCGTCCGGCATGACCACGTCGTCCGTGCGGACACTCGTCTTGTTGCCCGTGAAGGGGGTGGCGGTGGCGACGGTCCGCCACTCCTCCGGGGTGTCCTGCACCTGTGTCACTGGTCCTCCCACATACGAAAGCCGGGGTACGGGTCCTCGTGCGAGGAGCCGTACCCCGGCAACGTTAACAAGGGGGGTGCTACTGGGCCGTCTTGCGCTCGACGGCCGCCTTGACCAGGCCCGCGAAGAGCGGGTGGGGGCGGGTCGGGCGGGACTTCAGCTCCGGGTGCGCCTGGGTGGCGACCAGGTAGGGGTGGATCTCCTTCGGGTACTCGACGAACTCGACGAGCTTGTTGTCCGGGGAGGTGCCGGAGAAGACCAGGCCGGCCTTCTTCTCCAGCTCCGCGCGGTAGGCGTTGTTCACCTCGTAGCGGTGGCGGTGGCGCTCCTCGACGTACGGCTCGTCGCCGTAGGCCTCGCGGACGACCGAGCCCTCGGCGAGCTTGGCCGGGTAGAGGCCCAGGCGCATCGTTCCGCCCAGGTCGCCGGCGCCCTCGACGTAGGCGAGCTGCTCCTCCATCGTGGAGACGACGGGGTGCGCGGTGGCCGGGTCGAACTCGGTGGAGTTCGCCTCGGGGATGTCCGCCAGGTTCCGGGCCGCCTCGATGACGATGCACTGGAGGCCCAGGCAGATGCCGAGCAGCGGCACCTTGTTCTCGCGGGCGTACCGGATGGCGCCGACCTTGCCGGCGACACCGCGGTCGCCGAAGCCGCCGGGGACGAGGATGGCGTCGCAGTCGCCGAGCTGCTTCTCGGCGCCGGCCGGGGTCTTGCAGTCGTCGGAGGTGACCCACTTGACCTTGACCCGCGCCTTGTTGGCGAAGCCGCCGGCGCGCATGGCCTCGGTGACCGAGAGGTAGGCGTCGGGCAGGTCGATGTACTTGCCGACGAGCGCGACGGTGACCTCGTGCTCCGGGTTGTGGACGCGGTCCAGGAGGTCCTCCCAGACGGTCCAGTCCACGTCGCGGAAGGGCAGGTCGAGCTTGCGCACCACGTAGGCGTCGAGGCCCTCGGAGTGCAGCACCTTCGGGATGTCGTAGATCGACTTGGCGTCGATGGCGGCGACCACGGCGGCCTCGTCGACGTCGCACATCAGCGAGATCTTGCGCTTGATGGCGGTGGGGACCTCGCGGTCGGCGCGCAGCACGATCGCGTCGGGCTGGATGCCGATGTTGCGCAGGGCGGCGACCGAGTGCTGGGTCGGCTTGGTCTTCAGCTCGCCGGAGGGGCCGATGTAGGGCAGCAGCGAGATGTGCACGACGAAGACGTTGTCGCGGCCGACCTCGTGGCGGACCTGGCGGACGGTCTCCAGGAAGGGCAGCGACTCGATGTCGCCGACGGTGCCGCCGACCTCGGTGATGACCACGTCGACGTCGTCGGTGGCCATGCGGCGGATCCGCGACTTGATCTCGTTGGTGATGTGCGGGATGACCTGCACGGTGTCGCCGAGGTACTCGCCGCGCCGCTCCTTGGCGATGACCTGCGAGTAGACCTGGCCGGTGGTGACGTTGGCCGAGCCGTCGAGGTCGACGTCGAGGAAGCGCTCGTAGTGGCCGATGTCCAGGTCGGTCTCGGCGCCGTCGTTGGTGACGAAGACCTCGCCGTGCTGGAACGGGTTCATCGTGCCCGGGTCGACGTTGAGGTACGGGTCGAGCTTCTGCATCGTGACCCGCAGGCCCCGCGCCTTGAGGAGCGCACCCAGGCTGGAGGCGGTGAGACCCTTGCCGAGGGAGGAGGCGACACCCCCGGTGACGAAGATGTGCTTGGTCGTCGTGGTGTTGGGCGGCATCGCCAAGAGGGGGCTCCCGTGGTCGCGTTCTGGAGGTGCGAAGCGGCAGGTCCTCCGGAAGAATCGGGGGTGCCGTCGCTGCGGTTTCGGGGGCCTCGGCTGAGCGCCGTTTCCCACCGGTCCACGGGGTACCAGGGTATCAGTGACAGCAGGAGACCGCTTCCGGCCACACGGTCGGCGCACCGGCCGACCGTGTGGGAGGGACCGCGAGGGGGCCGTCCGGGGGAGGCCGGCGGACCACGGAGAAGATCACACAGACGCTCGATGAACATCCTGTTCACCCGTACGGAGCAGCACGTCACCGGGTGATCATCACGGTCGTCAGGGTGCGGACCGTCCCGCCGCACGTCGTCACCGGGCGGCGGGCCGACGCCGCCGCCCCGCCCGGGGAAGCGGACCGGGGGCCGTGTCGGCTCCCCTTGATCCGCTGCCCGGGCCGGGCATCCCGCACACTGGCACCGCGGGTACCTTCTCGCACCCACCGCAGGTCTCGCGGCGCGTGGACGCGACACCCGCAGCACGCGCCCCGAGGGGCGGACAGGCCGTTCGACTGGAGTGAAACACGTGGCCGGGCGTATCGAGGATTACGCACTCATCGGAGACATGCAGACCGCGGCGCTGGTCTGCCGGGACGGCAGCGTCGACTGGCTCTGCCTGCCCCGCTTCGACTCGCATGCCGTCTTCGCGGCACTGCTCGGCACCGAGGAGCACGGCTTCTGGCGGGTGGGCCCGGCCGGCCCGGCCGACGCCGAGCCGGCCCCCGCCGACCGCCGCCGCTACCTGGGCGACTCGCTGATCCTGGAGTCGGAGTGGGACACCCCGCGCGGCACGGTCCGGGTGACCGACTTCATGCCGCCGCGCGACGGCGCCCCGCAGCTGATCCGGATCGTGGAGGGGGTCAGCGGCCGGGTGCCGATGCGCTCGACGCTGCGGATGCGGTTCAGCTACGGCCGGATCGTGCCCTGGGTGCACAAGGTCGGCGAGCGGACGGTCGCGGTGGCCGGGCCCGACTCGGTCTGGCTCGACACGGAGGTCGAGACCCACGGCGAGCACCTCACCACCTACTCCGAGTTCACCGTCACCCCCGGCGACCGGCTCGCCTTCACCCTCTCCTGGCAGCCCTCGCACAAGGAGCAGCCGCCGCTGCCGGACCCGGAGGGCTCCCTGGAGGCGACCGCCGGCTTCTGGCGCGACTGGGTGGATCACTGCACCTACCACGGCCCCTACCGGGAGGCCGTGGTCCGCTCCCTGATCACCCTGAAGGCCCTGACGTACGCGCCCACCGGCGGGATCGTCGCCGCGCCGACCACCTCGCTGCCGGAGGAGATCGGCGGCGTGCGGAACTGGGACTACCGCTACACCTGGCTGCGGGACGCGGCGATCACCCTCTCCTCGCTGCTGCGCACCGGCTACCGCGAGGAGGCCCGCGCCTGGCGGGAGTGGCTGCTCCGCGCGGTCGCCGGCGACCCGGAGAACCTCCAGATCATGTACGGCATCGCGGGCGAGCGGGAGCTCGGCGAGGCGGAGCTCGACTGGCTGCCCGGGTACGAGAACTCGGGCCCCGTCCGGGTCGGCAACGGCGCCGCGAGCCAGCTCCAGCTGGACGTGTACGGCGAGGTCACCGAGGCCCTGCACCTGGCGCACATGACGGGCCTGTCCCGCAACGACTACGCCTCCCTGCTCCAGATCAAGCTGATCAACTACCTGGAGAAGAACTGGGACCAGCCCGACGAGGGCATCTGGGAGGTCCGCGGCCCGCGCCGGCACTTCACCCACTCCAAGGTGATGGCCTGGGTGGCGGTCGACCGCACGATCAAGCTGATCGAGTCCGGTGACGCGGACGGGCCGCTTGAGCGCTGGCGCGAGCTGCGCGACGAGATCCACCGGGACGTCTGCGACAAGGGCTACGACAAGGAGCGGAACACCTTCACCCAGTCGTACGGCTCCAAGGAGCTGGACGCCTCGCTGCTGCTGATCCCGCAGATGGGCTTCCTGCCGCCGGACGACAAGCGGGTGATCGGCACGATCGAGGCGATCCAGCGGGAGCTGTCCACGGAGGACGGCTTCGTGCTGCGCTATCCGACGGCCGGCGAGGAGGCGGGCGTCGACGGTCTGGAGGGCGACGAGGGCGCCTTCCTCGCCTGCTCGTTCTGGCTCGCCGACGACCTGGCGATGATCGGCCGGGTCGACGAGGCCCGCACCCTCTTCGAGAAGCTGCTGTCGCTCCGCAACGACCTGGGGCTGCTCGCGGAGGAGTGGGACCCGCGGCTCCAGCGGCAGGTGGGCAACTTCCCGCAGGCGTTCAGCCACGTCCCGCTGATCGACACCGCCCTGCGGCTGACGGCGAGCGGCGCGTACGGCGGCTGAGGGGCGCGGTGGAGGGGCGCCCTCCGGGGGCCGGACCTACGATGAAGATGTCCCGGCCCCCGCAACGAAAGGGGGGCGTTCGATGGCTCCCCAGACCCCCGTCCCGGACACGGCCCTGGCAGGTCTCCGTGAGGACCTGGCGGGTGAGGTGCTCGTCCCCGGCGATCCGGGCTACGACGAGGCGAGGCTCGTCCACAACGGCATGATCGACCGCCGTCCGGCCGTCATCGCCCAGTGCGCGACCCAGGCGGACGTGTCCAACGCGGTCCTCTTCGGCCGCGAGACCGGTCTGCCGATCGCCGTGCGCGGCGGCGGGCACAGCGTCGCGGGCGCCTCCGTCGTCGACGGCGGCCTGGTGATCGACCTGCGCCGGATGCACGCCGTCGTCGCGGATCCGGAGCACATGACGGTACGGGTCGAGGGCGGCGCCACGATGGGGCACCTCGACCGCGCCACCCAGCCCTTCCACCTGGCGACCACCGGCGGCCGGGTCTCCACCACCGGCGTCGCCGGCTTCGCCCTGGGCGGCGGCTCGGGCTGGCTGGAGCGGAAGTTCGGGCCGGCCTGCGACAACCTGCTGGCCGTCGAGCTGATCACGGCCGAGGGGAAGCACGTCGTCGCGAACGCCGAGGAGAACCCGGAGCTGTTCTGGGCGCTGCACGGCGGCGGGGGCAACTTCGGCGTGGCGACCTCCCTGACGCTGCGGCTCCACGAGCTGCCCGCGATGAGCTTCGCCCTGATGTTCTTCCCGCCGGCCTCGGGGCAGGCCGTGACGACCGCCTACCGCACGCTCTTGGAGACGGCGCCGGACGAGGTGGGCGGCGGGGTGCTGTACTTCCCCGCGCCGCCGGAGCCGTTCATACCCGAGCACCTGGTGGGGCAGCTGGTGTGCGGCGCGCTGATCACGTACGCGGGGCCGGTCGCCGGTACGCGGGAGCTGGCGGGCCCGCTGTCCGCGCTGCGGCCGGTGGTGGAGCTCGTCCAGGACATCCCCTACGCGGACTTCCAGTGCATGCTGGACGACCCGCCGGGGCTGCGGAACTACTGGTCGGCGGAGTACCTGGGCTCCTTCCCCGACGAGGCCGTGGAGGTGTTCTGCGCCCGCGGGGAGCGGATCCCGGCGGGCACGGCCACCCAGCACGTGCTCTTCCCGATGGGCGGCGCGTTGGCCCGCGGCCCGCTCGACTATCCGGTGCCGTGGCGCACCGCGCCCTGGGCCGTCCACCCCTTCGCCACCTGGGAGAACCCGGAGGACGACGGCAGGGCGGTGCAGTGGGTGCACGACGTGCGGACCGACATGCGGCCGTGGTCGACGGAGGCGGTGTACCTCAACTTCATCGGCACGGAGGGCGAGCAGCGGGTCGTCGCCGGCTTCGGTGCCGACCACTACCCGCGGCTCGCCGCCGTGAAGGCCGCGTACGACCCCGACAACGTCTTCCGCTTCAACCACAACATCGTGCCGGCGGCCGCCTGAGCCCACCGGGGGTCACCGGAGGGCGTCGATCACCTCCTTCGCGGCCCGCTCGCCCTCGGTGGCGCCGCCCTCCATGAAGCCCTGGAAGTCGTAGGAGCAGTGCTCGCCGCCGAGGTGGACGTTGCCCTGGGCGGTGCCCTCGTACCCGGCGTACCGGTGGAGGTAGCCCACCGGCCAGGAGGAGTAGGCGCCGAGGGCCCTGGGGTTCTTGTGCCAGGCGGAGAGCTGGGCGCGGCCGGTCCAGGTGCGTGAGGTGCCGGGGAAGAAGGCGTCGATCCCGGTGAGGTAGCGGCCGACCAGGTTCCTCACGTAGGGGTCGGACTCGGTGGAGAAGGGGCCCGCGGGGTTCAGGTTCCGGGCGAGGCTGCCGCCGTTGTACTGGATGAGGATGCCGCCGGTGCCGCCCTGCACCTTGGTGGTGTCCCAGGTCTGCTGCACGTCGAGGTCGGTGAAGCAGTCGCCGGCGGAGACACCGGGCCAGGGCCCTGTGCCGCGCCAGGGGCGGGTGGCGAACTGCATGTTGAGCTTGGTGCAGTAGCCCATGCGGGCGTCCCGCAGCAGGTTCGTCATGAGCGGGTCGAAGCCGGCGCGGCTGAGGTCGAGGCGTTGTTGCAGGACCGGCAGCGGGACGCACAGGATCGTGTGGTCGGCGGTGACGGTGCGGGTGGAGCCGCCCTCGGCGAAGGTGAGCGTCTGGGTGCCGTCGGCGTTGGCGCGTACCGCCTGGAGGGTCCAGCCCATGCGGAGGGTGCCGGGGTTCAGGGCGCCGGCGATGGCGTGCGGGAGCCGGTCGTTGCCGCCGACGACGTGGTACCGCTCGTTGGACAGGCCCCAGATGTTGAAGTTGCCGGGATTGGTCTGGTAGCCCATGAGCAGGACGAGGGCGAGCGAGGACTGCTCGGTGGTGTCGGCGCCGTACTCGACGTTGTAGGCGACGTCGATGAACCGGCCCAGCGGCGAGGAGTGCCCGCCGGGGACGCGGGTCTCGATCCACTCGTACAGGGAGAGGTTGTCGAGGGCGGTGCCGGCGGGCGTGGTCTGGTTCCAGAAGACCTCTCCCGCCTCCGACAGGTCGCGGCGCAGCGCCTGGTAGACGGCCTTGAAGTCCTCGTCGGCCTGGCGGCGCGGGTAGTAGCCGCCGCCGAACCAGAGGACCTCCTCGGCCCCGTTGGGCCCTCCGCCGAGGAAGTCCTCGGTGGTCAGGCCGAAGCGGCGGCAGAGTGCCAGCATCTTCTTGTGGCCGGTGTCGATGAGCTCGCCGCCGATCTCGGAGATCTGTCCGTAGGCCCAGTGGCCGCGCTGGGTCCACATGCGGCCGCCGACGCGGGCGGGGTCGGCCTCGTAGAGGACGGGGCTGAGGCCCGCGTCCTGGAGGGTGAGGGCGGCGGTGAGTCCGGCGATGCCGGCGCCGACGACGGCGATCCGGGCGTCGGACCGCACCGGCCGGTCGGGGACGGCGGCCGCGGCGGGGGCGGGGGCGGCCCCGGTGGAGACGGCGGAGACGGTGATGCCGGCCGCGGCGGCGGCCTTGAGGAGGGTGCGGCGGCCGAGGGGGTCGTTCCTCAGGCCGCGGAGTTCGTCGACGGGGAGGCCGAGCCGGCGGGCGTCGGCGTGGTCGGCGGCGAGGCGGTTCAGGAGGTGCATCGGGTTGGTGCGTGCCATGGGGCGCTCCTGGAGAGGTGAAGGGGTCGGCTGTGCGGTCTCAGCCGTGAGGGGTCAGCCGTGCGCTGCCGGTACGGGCTCCGCCCGCTCGTCGTCGTCGCGTTCGGCGGCGTCCTCCAGGACGATCCGGCCGATGATCTCGTACCGCTCGGGCCGCCTGGCCCTGAGGTAGAAGCCGAGGCCGAGGCCGCCGAAGAAGACCGTGCCGACGATCCACGGGATCGCCTTGAAGAAGAGCGACTCGGCGGCGAGCCCGGCCGCGGTCTCCATGTTGACGATCAGCAGCACGACGACGGCGGTCATGCCGATGCCGCCGAGGAGGGGCGCGGTGAGGGTCCTGAACCAGTGCCGGTCCTCGGGGTGGTTCTTGCGGAAGTAGCCGATGACGGCGAAGGAGCAGAGCGTCTGCACGATGAGGATCGCCATCGTGCCGAGGATCGCGAGCAGCGTGTAGAGGTGGATGTACGGGTCCTGGCCGGTGAGCCAGAAGGTGCCGACGAGCCCGACGGCGATGGCGCTCTGGACGAAGGAGGCGATGTACGGGGAGCCGTGCCCGGGGTGGGTCCGGCCGAGGGCGGGGTGGAGGAAGCCCTCGCGGCCGATGGCGTAGAGGTAGCGGGAGGCGCACTGGTGGAAGGCCATGCCGCAGGCGAAGGAGCCGGTGAGCAGCAGCCACTGGAAGGCGTCGACGGCCCAGGCGCCGATGAAGGTCCGGGTAGGGGCGAAGAAGAGGTCGAGGGGGTTGTCGGAGGTGGCGAGGGCGGCGGAGCCGGAGAGACCGTTGCCGGCGATCGCCATCCAGGAGACGTAGATGTAGAAGAGTCCGACGCCGACGACCGCGATCAGGGTGGCGCGGGGGATGACGCGCTTGGGCTCGCGGGACTCCTCGCCGTACATGGCGGTGGACTCGAAGCCGACCCACGACCAGAACGCGAAGAAGAGGCCGAGGCCGGCGGAGGCTCCGGTGAAGGCGTTCGCGGGGTTGACCGGCTCGACGGGGATGCCGTCGGGGCCGCCGCCGTGGATCAGGATCGCGGTGGCGACCGCGAAGAGGACGGCGATCTCCGCGACCAGCATGATGCCGAGGGCCTTGGCGGTGAGGTTGATGTCGAAGTACGCGAGGACGGCGGTGACCGCGAGCATGGCGGCCGCGTACAGGATCCACGGCAGGTCGACACCGAGCTGGTCGGCGACCGTCGTCTTGGTGAAGTAGGCGAACACGCCGACGATGGACGCCTCGAAGACGATGTACGCGAGGACGGCGAGCATGCCGGAGGCCATGCCGGCGATCCGGCCGAGGCCGTGCGAGATGTAGCCGTAGAAGGCGCCGGCGGCGGTGATCCGCTTGGCCATGGCCACGTACCCGACGGAGAAGACGGTCAGGACGAGGGTGGCGAAGAGGTAGCCGGCGGGGGCCCCGGTGCCGTTGCCGAAGCCGACGGCGATGGGCAGGTTGCCGGTCATGGCGGTGATGGGCGCGGCGGTGGCCACGGCCATGAAGACGACGCCGACGAGTCCGACGGAGTTCGCCTTGAGCCGGTCGACGCGGGGCGCGGGGCCGCCGCCCGGCGGGGTGGAGGTGTCTGTCATGGCGGGAGAGCATCCACTGGAGTGACGTAGGCCACAATCGACAGGCGGTCAGTCAATCGGCGCCGTACCACGACGAGTTGTCGCCCCTGAGGGCGAACCGTCGTCCCCTGTGACCGTGGGGAGATGTCCAGGAAACACCACGGGCGATAGCGTCCGCCCATGGACACGCAGGGCGGCATCACCGTACAACGGGCACTCGAACTCCCGGGGCTCCGCAGCGGCCTCCCGGAGGTCGTCGCCGGAGCCGACCGGCTCCAGCGGACGGTGCGGTGGGTGCACGCGGGCGAGGTGCCCAACATCGCGTCCCTGCTGAAGGGCGGCGAGCTGCTCCTGACGACCGGTCTCGGTCTGGGCACCCGCCCGGCCGAGCAGCGGACCTTCGTGCGCCGCCTCGCCGACCGGGGCATCGCGGCCCTCGTCGTCGAGCTCGGCCCGCGGTTCGCCCGGCTCCCGGCGACGATAGTGGAGACCGCCAGGACCGCCGGGCTTCCGCTGGTCCAGCTCCACCGCGAGGTGCCGTTCGTCACGGTCACCGAGGAGATCCACACCGAGATCGTCAACGGCCACTACGCGCTCCAGCGGCGGGCCGAGGAGGTCCACCGGCAGTGCACCGAGGCGCTGCTCGGCGGCGGCGGGGTCCCCCAGGTGCTCCGCATCCTCTCGGACTTCGCCGCGAACCCGGTCTTCCTGGAGACCGCCGACGGGCAGCTGCTGTACGCGGCGGGCACCGAGTCCGGTCCTGCCGACCCGCTCCAGGTGTGGGACGGGCTGCGGGGCCAGCGCGCGGCCCGCGAGTCGGGGCCGCCGACCGGCACGGTCCTCGTCGACGTGCCCGGCGGAGGCCCGGGTACGGGCTCGGTGCGGGCCCGCCTGGTGCTGCTGGCGGTCTCCGGCGCCCTCGCCCCGGTCCACCGGATGGCCGCCGAACGGGCGGCGGGCCTCCTCGCGGTCGTCCTCATGCAGGCCCGGCAGGAGGAGGAGCTGGCGGCGCGCGGCCGCGGGGACTTCCTGACGGACCTCGCGGAGGGCCGGATCTCGGCGGAGGACGCCCCGGCGCAGGCCCGGGTCCTCGGCTTCAAGCCGGGCGAGGGCCCGCTGCTGCCGGTGGTCATGCGGCTCGCCCCCGAGCTGTCCCCCTCCGGCAGCTGGGCCCTGCTTGCCCGGGCCGTCCACGAGGAGCTCTCCGCCGTCGGTGTCCCGGCCCTGCTGGGCGTCCGGCCGGTCGAGGGCCGGGTCCCGCTGCTCCTCGGGCTGCGTTCGGAGTCGGAGCGGACGGCGGTCGCGGACCGGGTCGCGGCGGCGCTGCGGGCCGGTGTCGAACGGGCCGGTCTGGAGGGCGCCGGGACGCATCCGCCGGTCGTGGTGGTGGGCATGGCGGGCGGCTGGGCGGCGGCCTCCGCGGGGCTGCGGCACGCGGCGGAGACCGCGACGGCGGCCCAGGGCCTCACCGACCGCCCCTGGTACGACGCCCGGCGCCTCGACATCGACCTGCTGCTGTGGCGGCTGCGCGACCACCCGGACCTGGCGGCCTTCGTCGACCGCGCGATCGGCCCGCTCCGCGACCACGACCGGACCTCCCGCCCCCCGCTGCTCCCCACCCTGGAGACGTACCTGGCGCACGCGGGCCGCAAGGCGGAGACGGCCCGCGAGCTCCACCTCAACCGCCAGACCCTCTACAACCGTCTGGGCCGCATCTCCGAACTCCTCGGCACGGACCTGGACGACCCCCAGACGGTCCTGGCGCTGTCCCTGGCGCTGAGGGCGAGGAGGCACACGCCGTAGCAGGCGGCTAACGGCCGGTCAGTTCGTCGTAGACGCTCAGCACATGGGCGATCGTGTCGTCCTCCGTCGGCCATGTGCCCGCCTGCACCCGGCCGGCCGCCGCGAGGTCCATCCGCCGCTCCTCGTCCGCCAGCAGGCCGCGCACGGCCGCCGCGAGGGCGCCGGCATCGCCGTACGGCACGAGTTCGGCGGCGTCGCCGACGAGTTCGGGCACGCCGCCGACGGCCGTGGCGACCAGCGGCACGCCGAGCCGCAGCGCCTCCTGCGCGAGCAGGGACCGGGCCTCCCACCGCGAGGGCAGGACCGCGATGTCCGCGGCGGCGAGCAGCTCGGCGACGTCGTCGCGCCGGCCGATGAGCCGTACGGCGAGCCCTTCGGCGGCGATCCGCCGCTGGAGCACGGCCCGTTCGCGTCCCTCGCCGGCGATGACGAGCAGCGGCTGCGGGTCGAGCCCCCGCCACTCCCGCGCCGCGTCGAGCAGCGTCCCGTACCCCCGTCCGGGTTCGAGCGCGCCGACGGCGATGAGCAGCGGCCGGTCGACGGCGCCGAGTTCGGCCCGGGCCTTGCCGTCGTGGAGGCAGACGGGTCCGCGAGCGGCGGGCACGGCGACGGGGGCGAGCCGCGCGTCGCGGGCGCCGCGGCGGCGGGCCCGGTCGACGAGTTCGGAGGAGGTGCCGAGGACGACGGTGGCCGCCCGTGCGGTCCGCCGCTCCAGGAGCCGTACGAGCCCGGCGCGGGGTCCTTCGGCGTGCGGCCGGCCGTGCCAGGTGGTGACGAGCGGGAGGCGGGCGGGTCCGACGCCGCCGGAGACGGCGAGCGCGGCCCGGACGGAGGCGTGCAGCCCGTGGGCGTGGACGACGTCGGCGCCGATGCAGGCGTTGCGGAGCACACCGACGGTCGCCGGGTCGTTGCGGCGCGCCAGCGGCACGACGTGCGCGCCGGTCCCGGAGTAGTCGTAGAGGCGGTCGAGTTCGGCCGGAGCGCACACGGTCACCCGGACGCCCCTCGCCACCAGCCCCGAGGCAAGTGATCTGACGTGAGCGCTGCTGCCCGCGCTGCCGCCGCCCAGCACTTGGACCGTACGGAGCTGTGTCACGCGCCCAAGGATGCCAGTCCGGACGCCCCACCGTACGCACGTTCCGGCACCGACACCGCATCGTTCCCCGGCGCGTCGGGCGTCCGGTGCCGCACCCCGCCCCCGGGTTCACCCACACGGGTGAGCGCGCGCCTCCGCTTAACGCGCCCCCCGTGCACGCGCCGGAGCCGCCCCGGACTCCCCGGACGGGAGGTCAGAGGTCCGCGCGGGCCGTGGCCAGGAGTTCCTCCGCGTGGGCGCGGGCCGTCTCGGAGTCCTCCTGCCCCGCGAGCATCCGGGAGAGCTCGCGGACGCGCTCCTCGCCCTCCAGGACGGTGACGCCCGAGCGGGTGACGGAGCCGTCGTTGGTCTTCTCGACCAGCAGCTGCCGGTCGGCGAAGGCGGCCACCTGCGGCAGGTGGGTGACGACGACGACCTGCGCGGTGCGGGCGAGCTTGGCGAGCCGGCGGCCGATCTCCACCGCCGCCTTGCCGCCGACGCCCGCGTCGACCTCGTCGAAGAGGTACGTCGGCACCGGGTCGACCCCGGCGAAGACCACCTCGACCGCGAGCATCACGCGGGACAGCTCACCGCCGGACGCGCCCTTGGCGATGGGCCGCGGCGGGGCGCCGGGGTGGGGGGCGAGCAACAGCTCGACCTCGTCGGCGCCGGTGGGCCCGTAGGCCACGTTCCGCCCGTTGACCTCGACGCCCGAAGCCTCGTCGACGGACTCGGTCTGCCGGATGTCGAAGGACACGCGCGCGTGCGGCATGGCGAGGGAGGCCAGTTCGGCGGTGACCGCCCCGGCGAACCGGTCCGCGGCCTCCGTCCGGGCATCGGTGAGTCGCTGGGCGAGGACGGACAGTTCGTCGCGCAGCCGGTCCCGCTCGGCGGTCAGCTCCCCGATCCGCTCGTCGTCGCCCTCCAGCTCCCCGAGCCGCGCCGCGCTCTCCTCCGCCCAGGCCAGGACGGCCGCGACGGAGTCGCCGTACTTCCGGGTGAGCTGGGCGAGGGCGGCCCGCCGCTCCTCGACCGCGGCGAGCCGCAGCGGGTCGGCGTCCAGATCGTCCGCGTACCCGGCCAGTTCACCGGCCACGTCGGAGAGCAGGATGGAGATCTCCCCCATCCGGTCGGCGAGCGCGGCGAGCGCCGGATCGTGCGCCCGTACGGCCTCCAGGGCCCGGCCCGCGCCCGCGACCAGGGTGGTCGCGTCGACGGACTCGGGGTCCTCCGGGTCGCCGACCAGCGCGGCGTGCGCGAGCGCGGCGGCGGAGGCGAGGGCCTCGGCGTGCCCGAGCCGCTCGGCCTCGGCGGCCAGCTCCGTGTCCTCTCCGGGACGCGGCTCGACGGCCTCGATCTCGCCGAGCCCGAAGCGCAGCAGATCGGCCTCCTGGGCTCGCTCACGTGCCCGGGTGGTGATCTCCTCCAGCTCGGCGGTGACGGCCCGCAGCCGCCGGTACGCCTCCGTGTAGGCGGCGAGCGGCACGGACACGGCGGCACCGGCGTACCGGTCGAGCGCACCGCGCTGCCGGGCGGGCTTGAGCAGGCCCTGCTGGTCGGTCTGGCCGTGGACGGCGACGAGTTCGTCGGCGAGCTCGGCGAGCAGTCCGACGGGCACCGCGCGCCCGCCGAGGTGGGCCCGTGAGCGTCCCTCGGCGGAGACCGTACGGGTCACCAGGAGGGCGCCCTCGTCGAGTTCGGCCCCGGCCTCCTCGGCCCGCAGCGCGGCGGGCGAGCCGGGCGGCAGGGCGATCCGCCCCTCGACGACCGCCGAGGCCGCGCCGATCCGCACCAGGGCCGGGTCGGCCCGTCCGCCGAGCAGCAGCCCCAGGCTCGTGACGACCATGGTCTTGCCCGCGCCGGTCTCACCGGTCACCGCGGTGAATCCGGGCGACAGCTCGACCACCGCGTCGTCGATGACCCCGAGCGACCGTATCCGCATCTCCTCCAGCACGCCCCAGACCATACGAGGTTTCCGGGCCGCGACGCGACATCACCCCCGTCACGGGGTGATCAGTGGGGCGCGCCCCGCCATCCGGAGACCGGCAGGGCGAACTTGGCGACGAGCCGGTCGGTGAAGGAGGCGTGGTGGAGCCGGGCGAGGCGGACCGGGACGGCGCCGCGCCGGACCTCCACCCGGGCGCCCGAGGGCAGTTCGACGGTCCGCCGCCCGTCGCACCACAGCACCCCGTGCGGGGTGTGCGGCTCGACCTCGACGGCGAGGACGGAGTGGGGGGTGGTGACCAGCGGCTTGGCGAACAGCGCGTGCGCCCCGATCGGCACCATGAGCAGCGCCTCCACCTCCGGCCAGACGACCGGGCCGCCGGCCGAGAAGGCGTAGGCGGTCGAGCCGGTCGGCGTCGCGCAGATCACCCCGTCGCAGCCGAAGCCGGTGACGGGCCGCCCGTCGATGGCGAGGACGACCTCCAGCATCCGCTCCGGGGACACCTTCTGCACGGCGGCCTCGTTGAGCGCCCAGTCGCGGTGCAGGACGTCGCCGTTCTGGTAGACGGCGACGTCGAGGGTCATCCGTTCCTCGACCTCGTACGCCCGGGTGACGACCCGGTCGACGACCTTGTCGAGGTCGTCGCGCTCGGCCTCGGCGAGGAAGCCGACCCGGCCGAGGTTGACGCCGAGCATCGGCACGCCGGAGGCGCGGGAGAACTCGGCGCCGCGCAGCAGCGTCCCGTCACCGCCGAGGACGATGATCAGCTCGCAGCCGTCGATCGCCTCGGGGCAGTCGTCGGGGATCTTCTCCACGGCGGGCGGCAGCGGCAGGTCCGCGGCCTCCGTCTCCAGGACGCGGACGCCGATGCCGCTGCGCAGCAGCCCCAGGACGACGAGTTCGGCGCTGCGCACGGCGGCCGGCCGCCCGGTGTGCGCGAGCAGGAGGACGGTACGTGGTGCCTGTGGTGCCGCTGATGCTGTCAACGAGGTCCCTCCGCCACGGCGCGGTCGACGTCCGCCGGATCGAGCGCGGGCGCGCCTGCCCGCAGCCACAGAAAGTACTCGACGTTGCCGGAGGGGCCGGGCAGCGGGCTGGCGGTGACGCCGAGCACGCCGAGCCCCAGCTCCGCCGCCTGCCGGGCCACGTTCTTCACGGCGTCGGCGCGCAGCTCGGCGCTGCGGACGACGCCGCCGGACCCGAGCCGGTCCTTGCCCACCTCGAACTGCGGCTTGACCATCAGGACGAGGTCGGCGTCCGGGGCGGTGCAGGCGGCCAGGGCGGGCAGCACGAGCCCGAGCGGGATGAAGGAGAGGTCGCCGACGACGAGGTCCACGGGGACGCCGTCGAGGACGTCGAGGGTCAGCTCGCGCACGTTGGTGCGGTCCTTGACGGTGACCCGCTCGTCGCTCTGCAGCGACCAGGCGAGCTGCCCGTAGCCGACGTCGACGGCGACGACGTGCCCGGCGCCCGCGCGCAGCAGCACGTCGGTGAAGCCGCCGGTGGAGGCGCCGGCGTCCAGCGCGCGCCGGCCCTCGACCCGCAGCCCCTTCGGGACGAAGGCGGCGAGGGCGCCGGCCAGCTTGTGGCCGCCGCGCGAGACGTAGTCGGGGTCGGAGTCGTCCCGGGAGACGACGATCGCCGCGGCGGTCTCGACCTGGGTGGCGGGCTTGGTGGCGACGGTCTTGCCGACGGTCACCCGGCCTGCGGCGATCAGCTGGCCGGCGTGCTCGCGCGAGCGGGCGAGTTTGCGCCGGACCAGCTCGGCGTCGAGTCGGCGGCGTGCCACTCCTGCCACGTTGGGTTCAGCTCCTGGGGTCGTGCGGACGGGGTGCGGAGGCGGGGTGCGCGTCGAGCGAGGTCAGTTCGGCGCGCAGTCCTCGGTGTACATCCTCGTACACCGCGAGGTGTCCGTCCGCCGGGAGGTCGTCGGCCTCGCCGAGCCGCTCCAGGAGCGCGTCGACGGCCGGCAGCCCGGTGGGCTCCCGGGGGACCCCCAGGGGCGCGGGCGCGGCCGGCTCCGCGGACTCCGCGGGCTCCTCCGCCGCCGGTTCCGTACCGGCGTCCTCACCGGTGTCCGTCATCGCTTCGCTCATGCCCCGACGCTACCGCGAAGCCCTGGGGTACGGTCGTCGGCGATGGCGACGATCACGGAGTGCCGCGACGCACTCGACAGGCTGGCGGCAGGTCTCGCGCGGGCGGACGGCGGGGTCCGGGGCGCGGCCGCGCTCGACCGCACCCTGAGCTGCCACCTCACCGACCTCGACACCACCTTCACCGGCCGGCTCGCGGGCGGCCGGATGGCCGTGGAGTCGACGGTGGCGGGCCCGCCGCCCTCGAAGGCGCAGATCCGCCTGGCGATGACCGGCGACGACCTGGTCGCGATGGTGGACGGCCGGCTGCACTTCGCGAAGGCGTGGGCCTCCGGCCGGGTCAGGCTGGAGGCCGGTCTCCGCGACCTGCTGCGGCTGCGCTCACTTCTGTAGGACGGGCTCCTGCCCGGATTCCCGCTCGGTTTCCCGGGCGGGCTCCTGCGCGGGCACGGCCCGGCGGGCCCGCGCCTGCCGCCCGGCCGGGACGACGAGCGGCGTACCGGTCTCCGGGTCGTCGATGACCTGGCAGCGCAGCCCGAAGACCCGCTCGACCAGTTCGGCCGTCACGACCTCGGACGGCGGCCCCTCGGCGACGACCTCGCCGCCGCGCACCGCGATGAGGTGGGTGGCGTACCGGGCCGCGTGGTTGAGGTCGTGCAGGACGGCGACGAGCGTCCGGCCCTGCGTCTCGTGCAGCTCGGCGCAGAGGTCGAGGACGTCGATCTGGTGCTGGATGTCGAGGTACGTGGTCGGCTCGTCGAGCAGCAGCAGCGGGGTCTGCTGGGCGAGGGCCATGGCGATCCACACGCGCTGGCGCTGGCCGCCGGAGAGCTCGTCCACGAACCGGTCGGCGAGCTCGGCGACGCCGGTGGACTCCATCGACTCCCGGACGATCCGCTCGTCCTCGGGCGACCACTGGCGCAGCAGGCCCTGGTGCGGGTAGCGGCCGCGGGCGACGAGGTCGGCGACGGTGATGCCGTCGGGGGCGATGGACGACTGCGGCAGCAGGCCGAGGGTCCGGGCGACCTTCTTCGCCGGCAGGGAGTGGATCGACTGCCCGTCGAGCAGCACCCGCCCCTGGGCCGGCTTGAGCATCCGGGACAGGGCGCGCAGCAGCGTGGACTTGCCGCAGGCGTTGGGGCCGACGATGACGGTGAAGGAGTTGTCCGGGATCTCGACGGACAGGTCGCGGGCGATGACCCGCTGCTCGTACGCGAGGGTGACCGACTCGGCCCCGAGGCGCTGCTGCTGCCGACCGCTCATGGGCGTGCTCCTGTTGTCCTGGACGGATGCGTGCGGGTTCGGGTGCGGAGGCGGGGTCATATCCGGCCTGCCTTGCGTTCGCTGACGAGCAGCCAGAGCAGGTAGCAGCCGCCGAGGATGCCGGTGACGACGCCGACGGGCAGCCGGCGGTCGCCGAAGGCGTGGGTGGCGATCCAGTCGGCGCTCAGCAGCAGCGCCGAGCCCATGACGGCGGAGACCGCCAGGTTGGGGCCGGGCGCACGGGTGAGCCTGCGGGCCAGCTGGGGCGCGCTGAGGGAGACGAAGACGATGGGACCGGCCGCCGAGGTGGCGACGGCGACGAGCAGCACCGCGGAGGCCATGAGCACGACCCGGGTGCGCTCGACCTTCACGCCGAGCGCGTACGCGGCGTCGTCGCCCATCTCCAGCATCCGCAGCGCCCGGCCGTGGCCGAGGATCAGCGGCACGAGGACGCAGCAGACGGCGAGCAGCGGCCAGAACTGGGTCCAGTCGCGCCCTTCCAGGGAGCCGGTCATCCACACGGTGGCGCGGGTGGCGTCCATCAGGTCGGCTTTGGTGATGAGGTAGTGGATGACGGAGGTCAGCATGGCGGCGGCACCGATGCCGACGAGTACGAGCCGGTAGCCGTGGACGCCCCGCTTCCAGGCGAGCAGGTAGATCGCGGCGCCGGTGACGATGCCGCCGGCGACCGCGCCGAGGGCGGTGGCGACGGCGCTGCCCTGGAAGAGGACGATGACGGTGAGCGCGCCGACGGTGGCGCCCTGGCCGAAGCCGATGACGTCGGGGCTGCCGAGCGGGTTGCGGGAGATCGACTGGAAGACGGCCCCGCCGAGGGCGAGGGCGGCGCCGACGAGGATCGCGACGAGGACCCGCGGGAGCCGCAGCTCAAGCACCGCGAACTCCTGGACGACCGTCCCCCGGCCGAGGAGGGTGTCGAGGACCTCTCCCGGGGCGATGGGGAAGTCGCCGGTGCAGACGAGGACGGTGCCGACGCCGAGGGTGAGCAGGATCAGGCCGAGGCCGGAGAGCGCGGCCCGCGGCATGTACCGCACGGAGAGCCCGCCGGTCCGCAGGGTCTTGGTGGTCACAGCTGGGCCATCCTCTTGCGGCGTACGAGGCGGATGAAGACGGGCCCGCCGACGAGGGCCGTCACGATGCCCACCTGGAGTTCGGCGGGCCGGACCACGACCCGGCCGAGGACGTCGGAGCCGAGCAGCAGCACGGGCGCGAGGACGGCCGCGTACGGCAGGATCCACCGCATGTCGGGCCCGGTGACCGCCCGGACCATGTACGGCACCATCAGGCCGAGGAAGACGATCGGGCCGCACGCGGCGGTCGCGGCGCCGCACATCAGGGTGACGGCGACCATGGCGAGGATCCGGGTCCTGTTGATGCTCACGCCGAGCGCGCGGGCCGCGTCGTCGCCCATCTCCATGGCGTTGAGCGGCCGGGCGATCGCCAGCGCGAGCACGGCGCCGACGAGGATGAACGGCGCGACCCGGCGGACGGTGTCCAGGTCGGCCGAGGCCAGCGACCCGACGGTCCAGAAACGGAGCCGGTCGAGGGCGGCCGAGTCGAGCAGCTGGACGGCGTTGACGTAGCCGTACAGGGCGGCGGTGGCGGCCGTACCGGCGAGCGCGAGCCGCACCGGGGTGGCGCTGCGGCTGCCGCCGAGCACGTACACGACGACGGAGACGACGGCGGCGCCGACGAAGGCGAACCACACGTAGTCGCGGACGTCGGTGACGCCGAGGAAGGCGATGGCCGAGACGACGGCGGCCGCCGCGCCGGCGTTGACCCCGAGCAGCCCGGGCTCCGCCAGCGGGTTGCGGGTCAGCCCCTGCATCACCGCGCCGGCCAGGCCGAGCGCGAGGCCGACGAGCAGCCCCAGCAGGGTGCGCGGCACGCGCACGTCGTGGATGACGACGTCGTTGCCGACGCCGCTGTTGTGGAACAGTCCGTGCCACACGTCAGCGAGCGGCACCGGTTTGGCGCCGATCATGATGCTGAGGACACAGACGAGCAGCAGGGCGCCGACGGCCGCGAGCAGACCGAAGGCGCGCACGGTGTTCCGGCGCCTCGGAGACCGCCCGGACGTCGCCGGCTCCGCGCTCGTACGGGAGGGAGTCTCGACCAACACGTGGTTAGGTTAGCCTACCCAATATTGACCTAGGAGGGGTCGGCGGCCCCGAACGCGTCGGAGACCGCGGTGGGGCCCGAACGCGGGGGGACCACCGCCATGACCCTGAACGCGGGGGGGGACCACCGCCACGCCCTCGAACGCAGGGAGACCACCACCACCCCGAAGACAGGGAGACCACCGGCACGACCCCGAAGGCGGGGAAGGCCACCGCCACTACCCCGAACGCGCGGAAGGCCGCCGCCGCGTCCCTCTCCGCCCCTACGGCCCGAGCCGCGACGGGCCCCTCCGTCCTACAGTCCGAGCCGCGCCAGCGCCTTCCCCGCGTCGAGCCCGCACGCCCCGTACCCGGCCCATGTCCACGCCGCCCCGCACAGCGCCCGCACCCCGTCGAGCACGTCGGACGCGCCGGAGCCCTCGACCACGAGCTCCTCCCCGCTCACCGACGCCCGCCAGCGCCCGCACCGGAAGGCCCCGTCGCCGTCGGCGAGGACCTCCGGCTGCCCGGCGAGCAGCCCCCGCAGATCGGCCGCCACGTACGTCGGCCGGTGCTCCGGCGCCGCCGCGAGCAGCGCCGCCACGTCGGTGACCCCGGTCAGCACGAGCAGCGAGTCGACTCCCCCGCGGAACGCGCCCTCGATGTCGGTGTCGAGCCGGTCACCGACGACCAGCGGCCGCTCCGCCCCGGTCCGCAGCACGGTCTCCCGGTGCATCGGCGGCTGCGGCTTCCCCGCCACCTTCGGCTCGGTCCGCCCGCCGGTGGCGATCCGGACGACCTCGACGGCGGCCCCGTTGCCGGGCCCGATCCCGCGCGCCCCCGGGATCGTCAGGTCGGTGTTGGACGCGTACCAGGGCAGCCCCCGCCCGACCGCGTACGCGGCCTCCGCGAAGCGGCCCCAGGCCATGTCCGGGCCGCCGTACCCCTGGACGACGGCCACCGGCCCGTCGTCGGCCGACTCGACGGGCACGAGCCCGCGCTCCCGCAGCGCCACCCGCAGCCCCTCGCCGCCGACGACGAGCACCCGGGAGCCCTCGGGCACGTCCTCCGCGACGAGCCGCGCCACGGCCTGCGCCGCGGTGACGACGTCCCCCGGCTCGGCCGGCACACCCAGCTCGGTGAGGTGCGCGGCCACCGTGTCCGGCGTCCGCAGCGCGTTGTTCGTCACGTACGCGAGCCGCATCCCGCCGTCCCGCGCCGCCACGAGCGCCTCCACGGCGTACGGGATCGCCGCCCCGCCCGCGAAGTACACGACCCCGTCGAGGTCGAGCAGCGCCGTGTCGTACGCCTCGCTCAGCGCGACCTCGCTGCCCCCGGGCCGGCTCCGCCCCGTCCGCCGCTCCTGGCCCTCTCGCCCCATGACCACCGCTCCTCACTCACCACCGGTACGTCCCCGCTCCCCCGATCATCGCGCATCGCCGCCGCGCGCCTACGATGACGAGATGAACACCTCAGGTCACGCGGCCAGCGCCGTCCGCGACGACACGGCGGGGCTGCGTCTGCATCCGTTCCGCGGCATCCGGTACGTCCCCGAACGGGTCGGCAGCCTCGCGGCCGTGACGTCCCCGCCCTACGACGTCGTCGTACGACCTGACGGGCTGCTCCACCTGGAGTCCGCCGACCCCCACAACATCGTCCGGCTGATCCTCCCCCAGGCGGTCACGGCGGGCACCCGCCACCGCAAGGCGGCGGTCACGATGGACCGCTGGCTGGCCGACGGCGTCCTCGCCCCCGACCCGTGCCCGGCCCTGTACGTGTACGAGCAGCGGGGCGACGGCATCCTCCAGCGCGGCATCATCGGCGCCCTCGAACTCACCAGGCCCGACGAGGGAGTGGTCCTCCCCCACGAGGACGTCATGCCGCACGTCGTCGAGGACCGGGCCTCGCTGATGCGCACGACCGCCGCCAACCTGGAGCCGCTGCTCCTCACCTACCCGGGCGACGGGGACGGCGCGGACGCGGTCGTCGAGCGCGCGATCCAGCGCGAGCCGCTGCTCGCGACGACGACCGAGGACGGCTTCCACCACCGCCTGTGGGCGGTCACGGACCCGGCCGAGCAGACGGCGGTGACGACCGAACTCGCCCGCCACCAGGCGCTGATCGCCGACGGCCACCACCGCTGGGCGACCTATCTCCGCCTCCGCGACGAGCACCCCTCGCCCGGCCCCTGGAACCAGGGCCTGGTGCTGCTCATCGACACGGCCCGCTACCCGCTGCGGGTCCGTGCGATCCACCGGCTCCTCAACCGCCTGCCGGTCGCCGACGCCCTCGCCGCCGTCGGCGACTCCTTCCGGGTCCGCCGGGTCGAACGCCCGCTCCCGGAGGCCCTGGAGGCCCTGGCCGACGCAGCCGCCGAGGGCAACGCCTTCCTCCTCGCCGGCGACGGCGCCTTCCATCTCCTGGACCGCCCGGCCCCGGCGCTGCTGGCCCGCACGGTCCGCACGGACCGCCCGGAGGCCTGGCGCACCCTGGACGCGACGGTGCTCCACTCCACGCTCCTGGAAAACGTCTGGCACGTGCCGGACGCCGCCGAGGACATCGCCTACATCCACGACACGGCGGCGGCCGTCGAGCAGGCCGAGCGCCGCGGCGGCACGGCGGTCCTGATGCACCCGGTACGGGAGGAGGTCGTCCGGGACCTGGCCCGCCAGGGCGTCACGATGCCCCGCAAGTCGACCTCGTTCGGCCCCAAGCCGGCGACGGGCCTGGTCCTCCGCAGCCTCGCCCTCGACTGAGAGCGGAAGGGGCGGCACCCGACGGGTGCCGCCCCTTCCTCATGTCACCGAGCCTCAGCTCTCGTCGTCGTCCTCGTCGGCGACGTCCTTCGCCTCGGCCCGGTCCTCGACCCGGTCCTCGGTCTCGTCCTCGTCGTCCGAGTCGTCGAAGGCGTCGACGAACTCGACCCCGTCCAGCTCGGCGAGCCGGTCGGAGGCGTCCGTCGCCCCGTCCTTGTCGGCCTCCAGGGCCTTGGCGAACCACTCACGGGCCTCCTGCTCCCGCCCGGCGGCGAGCAGGGCGTCGGCGTAGGCGTACCGCAGCCGCGCGGTCCACGGCTGGTGGGCGCCGGAGGCGAGCTCGGGGCTCTGGAGGGTCACGATGGCGGCGTCGAGCTGCCCCATGTCCCGGCGGGCACCGGCGGCGACGAGCCGCATCTCGACCTGCCCGGCCTTGTCGAGCTTCTGCACCTCGGGCTCACCGGCCATGGCCAGCGCCCGCTCGGGCCGGCCGAGGCCGCGCTCGCAGTCGGCCATGACGGGCCACAGCTCCACGCCGCCGCTCATCCGCCGGGCGGCCCGGAACTCGGCCAGTGCCTCGGAGTACTTCTGGTTGGCGTACGCGGCGAACCCGGCGGCCTCGCGGACGGCGGCGACACGCGAGGCGAGCCGCAGGGCGACACGGGAGTACCCGTACGCCTTCTCCGGGTCCTCGTCGATCAGCTGCGCGACCATGACGAGGTTGCGGGCGACGTCGTCGGCGAGCCCCTTGGGCAGGCTCATCAGCTCCTGACGCACATCGGCGTCGATCTCCTCACCGGTGACCTCCGGCGGGATCGGCAGCCGCTTGATCGGCGCGCGGTCGCTCCGCTCCCCGCGGTCGTCACGACGCCCGTACCCGCCCCGGTCGTCCCGGCCCCGGTACCCACCCCGGTCGTCACGGCGGAACCCGCCACCGCCACGGCGGTCGTCCCGACGGTCATCGCGCCGGTCGTCACGGCGGAACCCGCCACCGCGGTTGTCGTCGCGGCGGAAGCCACCATCGCGGTTGTCATCGCGCCGCTCGTCGCGGCGGAACGACGAGGGCCGCTCATCGCGCCGGTCGTCGCGACGGAACCCACCGCCACGGCTGTCATCCCGACGCTCGTCACGACGCTCGTCCCGGCGGTCGTCGCGGCGGAAACCGCCACCGCGCTGCTCGCCACCACGGTCGTCGCGACGGAACCCACCACCGCGGCTGTCGTCACGCCGGTCATCGCGGCGGAACGACGAGGGCCGCTCATCGCGCCGGTCGTCACGGCGGAAGCCACCGCCACGGCTGTCATCGCGACGCTCGTCACGGCGGTCGTCCCGGCGGTCGTCGCGGCGGAAACCGCCACCGCGCTGCTCGCCACCACGGTCGTCGCGACGGAACCCACCGCCACGGTTGTCGTCGCGGCGGAAGCCACCACCTCGGTTGTCATCGCGCCGCTCGTCGCGGCGGAACGACGAGGGCCGCTCATCGCGCCGGTCGTCGCGACGGAACCCACCGCCACGGCTGTCATCCCGACGCTCGTCACGCCGGAAGCCACCACCGCGGCTGTCATCCCTGCGGTCGTCGCGGCGGAAACCGCCACCCCGATTGTCGTCCCGGCGGAAGCCACCACCGCGCTGCTCGCCACCACGGTCGTCGCGACGGTCATCGCGCCGGTCGTCGCGACGGAAGCCGCCGCCACGGTTGTCACCTCCACGGTCGTCACGGCGGAAGCCGCCACCACCGCGGTTGTCATCCCGGCGCGGCCCACGGAAGCCGCCCCGGTCGCCACCGGCACCGTCCCTGCGACGCGGTTCGCGCTCCGGGCGGTCGTCGGGAGAGTTGGTGGACATCGGTGTGACTCCTGTCTTCAGGTACTGCAGTCATTCTCGCGCAGCCGGCACTCAGCCGCGCATCGGCACAAAAAGTCAAGCAAAAACAAAAGGACCCCTGGTCCCAGCGTGAACGCTGGGACCAGGGGTCCTGAAGAATTGTTCGGCGGTGTCCTACTCTCCCACAGGGTCCCCCCTGCAGTACCATCGGCGCTGAAAGGCTTAGCTTCCGGGTTCGGAATGTAACCGGGCGTTTCCCTAACGCTATGACCACCGAAACCCTATCGGTTTCGAGCGAACAAGCACACTCTGTAGTTGTGTTCAGCTCTAGAAACCAGCAAC
>NZ_JASCXN010000039.1 GCF_030010625.1 Streptomyces sp. CC208A
CCTGGCCAACCTCGGCAGCTTCGCCACCAACTTCTCCGCCAACCCTGCGATGGCTCCCCGTATGCGGATCCTCCGGGTCCTCGGCACTGAGTACTGGATGTACGAGGGCCGGATCAACAACTCCGGGGCCAACATGGTGAACACGACGCAGACGATGTTCACCTTCAACAGCGGGTACCGGCCCCTGGTCGAACGCGGCGCGAGCGTGTATGCCGCCACGAGCGCGCACTTCCCGGTGCGTCTCGGCCTGATGGTCTCGGGCGCGCTTACCGGCTCGGTGCCGACAGGCTCGGCGTCGCCGACCACGATCTGGCTGGACAACGTGTGCTTCACCAACCCCGTCTGACCCCCACCGCTTCACCGCCCGCCCCGCGCCGTACGGCCGGGGCCCTTCTGCTTCCTGGAGGCCCTCATGTCCCACCCCACCCCGGCCATCGGCCGGATCGTTCACTACCGCGTCAGCAAGGAGGAGGCCGATGCCGTCAACCGCCGTCGGCGGGACTTCCACAACAGCCGGGGCGCCGCTGACCGCACCGGGTTCGTCGGCCACGTCGGCAACCGGGTCGAGCCCGGCGACGTGTTCCCCGCGATGATCGTGCGGGTCTGGGACGAGTCCACCGTGACCGTCAACCTCCAGGTGGCGCTGGACGGAAACGACGTGCTGTGGGCCACCTCGCGCGCCGAGGGCGCCGAGCCGGGCACCTGGGCATGGCCGGGGCGTGCCTGATGACCCAACGCGCTGAGGAGATCGCCCAGCAGTTCCATGCGGCGTACGAGGAGCTGGCGCCGAGCCACGGCTACGAGACCCGCGAGGCGTCCCGGAAGCCCTGGGCCGAGGTGCCCGAGAACAACAAGGGGCTCATGGTCGCGGTCGTCGACCGGCTCCTGTCCGAAGGGGTGATCCGCTGATGGCCGTTCCGATGACTGCCGACCAGTGGCTCGCCGCTCTGCGCGCGGAGGGCGTCACCGACATCGTCGAGATGAAGGGCTGGCGCACCCACAACCGCGGCCAGCGCGGCGACGGCTGGGGCGACGTCCACGCCACGATGGTCCACCACACCGCCGGAGAGGGCCCCGGGCTCCCGGCCTGGTGCTACAACGGCAGCGCGGACCTTCCCGGCCCGCTGTGCCACGACTTCCTCGCCCGCTCCGGCACGCTCTACCTCGTCGGCAACGGGCGGGCGAACCACGCTGGCCGGGTCGCGCGGAACGCGTACGAGGCCGTCCTCCACGAGCGGTCCGTGCATCCGGCGCCGGGGCCCGACGCCCTCGACGGAAACGCGGTCTCGTACGGCCTGGAGGTCGAGAACAACGGCCAGCCCGGCCGCGACTGGACACCGAAGCAGTACGACGTCGCCGTCCGCGTCCAGGCCGCCCGCTGCCGCCACCACGGCTGGTCTGCGGACTCGGTCTGGGCCCACAAGGAGGCCACGACCCGCAAGCCCCTGGATCCCCGCATCGACATGGACGACTTCCGGGCCGCCGTCGCCGAGCGCCTGCGGCACCCGGCGTCCTGGAACCCCGGCGACAAGCCGGCCACCCCCGCGCCTCCGGCCACGCCGAGGCCCACCTCCGAGAAGGAGCCCACCGTGGCCCTGACCAAGGACGACATCACCCGCGTCGCACTGCGCGTGCTGGAGTACCGCAACCCGAAGGCGGACGAGGCCAGCAAGAAGGCCGGCCGCCGCATCCCGGACTTCTACGGCTACGTGGTGAAGACGTACGAGGCTGTCGTCGCGCTCGGCGCGAAGATCGACAAGCTCAACTCGCTGCTCACCGCCCAGAAGGAGAAGTGACGATGTCCGACGCCGCCAAGCGCACGGCGCGCACCATCCTCCAGACTGCCCTCGGTATCGCCGTCGTCCTCCCCGCGGTCGTCGAGGCCGCCAGTATCCCCGCCGCCCTGCCGTGGGTCGCCGGCGCGCTCGCCGTCGCGGGCGCCATCACCCGCGTGATGGCCCTCCCGGGCGTCCAGGCGTTGCTGCCGCCCTGGCTTCGCACCGACGGGACGGAGGCTCGACGGTGACGCCGACGGAGTCGAACCAGGTGGCCCTCGAACTGGAGCGGCTCCGCGGCTCGCTCGACGCCGGATTCGCGCGGGTGGACGGCTCCCTTGCGCTGCTGGTGCAACGGTCCGATCAGACCGACAAGCAGCTCGCCGACCACGAGGCCCGGCTCGACGCCCTGGAGAAGAACCGGTGGCCCCTCGCCTCCATCGCCGCACTCACGGCTGTGGCGGGTGCGGGACTCGCGCTTTGGGAGCTGGCCGGCCGCTGAACGTACTCCGCCCCCTCCTTCGGGAGGGGGCGGCTTCGTCGTTTCCGAGGTCAGTCTTCTGGGTGCCGGACATGCTTCTTGAGAGCGGCCTCGACGTCGAACCGAGACTGCCCGGTCGCCTCCGCATGGGCAGTGATCGCGGCCTGCACCGCCTCCGCCGTGGCCACGGTAAGGGCTCCGGCCTGCTGCTCGGCCCACGCCGCTTCTTCGAGCCGGATCAGTTCGTCGGTGAGTTCGATCGCCACGGCGGGATGCTACGACACCACCCCACCAGCACCGCCGTCACCGCGCGGGAAGGGAACGACGAGCCCGCATGATCACCGCCTGCGCCTCCGCGCCCACCACCGCCGACTGCCGAAGCGTCCGCCACACCCGCATGTACGTGGCCACTGTCCCCCCGTCGTCGAGCCACGACTCCGAGTGCCAGTCCTCAGTGACCGCCAACCGCTCGTCGAGCACCCAGAAGCCGTTCGCCGTCGGGATCTTCAGCGGCGCCCCGAGCGGGATGATACCTAGCTCCACCGTGTCCATACCGACGGTCCCGGCAAGCCGGTCCAACTGCCCGGCGAGCACCAGCGGCGGGCAGATCAGCGCGTGAAGCGCGGGCTCCCAGACGAGCGCGTGGAGACGGTGGCCCCCCTGGTACAGCCAGTCCTGACGCCGTATCCGGGACCGGACAGCGTCCTCGGTATCCGGCTTCGTGCCCTGGAGCTCGGCGTACCGCAGGAAGATGTGCCGCGCGTAGTCCGCAGTCTGGAGCATGCCGGGAATCACCGACTCCTCCCACGCATGGATCGTCCGGGCCTGCTCGACGGCGACGTTCCATGTGTCCTGGACCGGGCGGTGGCCGGCGGCGAGCTGGCGGCGCCAGGACCGGATGTGGGACTCGAACCCTCGCAGGCGGACGAGCAGCTCCTCGGCGGCCTCAGGCTGGCCGACGGCTTCGGCCCAGGCTGTCAGGTCCTCGGCGTGCGCGGTCTGTCGGCCGTTCTCCAGCTTGTAGACCTTCGAGTGCTGCCAGCCGAGGCGCTGGGCGAGCTGCGGGCCGGTGAGCCGGCCACCAACAGCGGTGAGGCGTAGCTCTCGGAGGCGGATCCCGAGAGCCTCACGCGCCTGCTGGTAGTCCGTGCTCACCGGCTATGGGCCTACTCGGTGCCGAGCTGGGCAGCGAAGGCGTCGTACGGCAGGGACGCGGCCACGGCGGCGTCGCGGACCTGGACGTACCGCAGCACCTCGGCGGGCTCGGTGATGATCTCGACGTCGCGGAACTCGTCCTGCTCGTCGAAGCGGAGGACGGCGACGAGACGGGAGTCGAAGACCCAGAAGTCCTCGGCCGGCAGGAGCACGGCCTCGGCCTCATCCCGCCACAGGTTCCGGGCGTCCTCGCCGGTGGCCGCGTTGCAGCGGGCGTAGGACAGGAGGAACCGCTGGCCGTCGGTTGGCGGGTTGTCGACGATCCGTACGCGGCCGACGTACTTGCCGGCCGCGGTCTGGGCGGTGATGTTCCGGCACCAGTCGCTGTCGAGGTCCATGGGGGCCTCCCCGGTCTCCAGGAACGTGGCGTACCCCTCGTCCTCCTCGTCGGAGGCGTAACGGCCGCGGGTCTCCAGGTGCCAGGCCGAGTAGGCGAAGTTGTGGAAGAGCTGGCCGAACTCTTCCGGGCTGATCAGCGTGCTCACGCGCTGCATCTCCTTCGGGGCGTGGTTGACGAGCAGCTCGCGCGGCACGGCGACCGCTGCGTCCTCCGGACCGAAGTGCTGAAGCCTTGCGAGGTCGTCCTGGTCGGTGAGCGGTCGGCCCTGGACGATGACCTCACCGGTGTCGAGGTCTTCGTGGAGTGCGGGGCAGCTGCCGTTCTTGCTGTCGGTGCCGATGAAGCGCAGGTGTCGCGTCATGTGCTCGTCCTCCCCTTGGTCGAACTCTGTCGCCCCTCAGCTTGGTCGCCGCCGGGGCCCTGCGCCACGACCTTCGAGTGCCTACCTGCGACCAGACGGAACCATCCGGCCAAGCATCGAGAACATTCGAGAACATGACGTCGCTCACGCTACCAACCCCCGCCTACCGTCCGGCACATGGCAACGCAGACCAGCAGGCGGCCCTGCACCTTCTGCACACGGCGAGACGACGCCGACACATGCATCCGCTCGCACCGCAGCGAGACCGGAGAGATCACGCACATCTACGCCCACACGCGGTGCGCGAAGAAGCGGGGCGTGCTCCCCCTGTACGTGTACGTCGACCCCAGGACGGGGGAGCGCCGATGACGACCGTCCTCCGGCACCTGCTGTGGCGAATCAAGCCCGACCCCGATCGACAGGCCCCCACCCGGTACGTCCAGTGCCGTGACTGCGACGACCGTTCGCCCACGGAGGTCTCGCAGTCGGAATGCGACCTGTGGGCCATGGACCACAGCGGGCGCACCAACCACCGGAAGTACCGCGAGTTCGCCGCGAGCGACCTCGTCACCGAACGCGTGCGGGCGCCGCGGTGACCGCGCCCGTCACTCCCACATCCGCCTGCCCCATCAGCGGCAACCGCCCGGTGCCCCGGCTCGTGCTCCGCGCCGGACAGCGGATCGTCCGCGGACCGCTCCGGATCACGGCGGACGGCATCGCCTATCCGAATCCGGATCCGGCGGATCGGGACGCGGAAGGGATCCTGTGGCCCCGGATCGTCGGCGAGGAGACTGGCGACCCGCTGTACGCCGACGTCAACCCCCTGCGGCAGCGGGCCGCCATGGAGAATCCCCAACGCCTGCTGTGCCAGGTCGGCATGGGCCCAGCCACCGTCGGCCCGGACGGCGTCCTGTGGATCGTCCCCCGGCCCACGGGCAGTGCCGCGGATCCGCACCAGCCGGGGTGGCCGGCGGTCCGGACGGTGGAGCCGCCGGTGTGCGCGGCGCACGCTCCTCTGGCGGCCCGCTGGTGCCCGCGGCTCCGGCACGGCGGGTATGCCGCCCTCCTCGTCCGCCAGGCGCCGCTCGCCGCCGTCGAGGGCACCCTCTACCGGCCGACCGGCGAGGGCCAGGTGGAGGCCCGACAGCGAGCTGTGTTCGAGCTGGACGAGGACGCCGGCCACCAGGACGTCGACGCGCGCTTCCTCCTTGCCGAGTACCTCGTCCGCCGCCTGGAGGACGTCACGGCCGTCGACCTCCGCGACCCCGAGCTGTACCGCGACGCCGTCCCGTGCGACGCCGCTCCCTGATGTCCGGCCTGCGGATGGTTGCGCCGATCGCCCGCAGGCCGGCTACTCCAGCAGCTCGGCGAGCGGCACGTCGAGGGCCTGTGCGATCTGGAGCAGCAGGCTCAGGCTCGGGTCGCTGGTGCCGTACTCGATGCGGTGGATCGTCTTGTGGTCGACGCCGCACCGGTCGGCGAGGGCGAGCTGGGAGAGGTTGGCGTGCTCGCGGGCGGTGCGGATGCGGGCACCGATCGCCTGGCGTCGGCTCAGCACCCATGCAGGCAGGTCGGAGGGCATCCCTCCAACTTCTGATGATCATGAAGCTAGGTCTTTACCTGACCAGGTAAAAAGTTCGATCATGAACGACCCGGGCCGAACCGGCCCCTCCCCCACGCAGAGACGCACACCATGCCTGACACCCGCTGCAAGACCTGCGGCGCAACCACCTCGGCCGACGGCTCCCCCACCACGCTCGTCGCCCTGGCCGACGGCGAGCCGGTCTACGCCTGCGCCGAGCACGCCGCCGAGCTTGCGGCCCCGCCCGGAGACCTTGCCGTTGCCCTGGCGCAGCTCCTGGATGTCTACCGACGGCTCTACGGCGGCCCTTGACCTGGCCGTAGAGGAGAATGTCGAAGCCCCGACCAGCCCTCCCTGGTCGGGGCTTCACGCGTCCCCAGAAATTTCCTACCCACTTAAGCGTGATTAGGGACGGAGAACAGGGTCAGCCAGGGATGGTCGCGCAGGCCCTTCGCCGGGGCCGGAGCAGGCTCCCGGAAACCCCCCGGGCCCTGCGGGACCTTTTCCATGCTGATCTGACTAGTCATGCGGATGAGGCTAGTGACAGTCACTGACAATTGACAAAGCGATTCACGCGTCGGTAACTGTCATGTAGCTCACAGGTACGCTGAGCAGGAAGAACCTCCTGCAATCGACCGGAAAGAGACTCCTTTGACTGTGTCCGCGCCCGGCCTGCGCGAGCGGAAGAAGCAGCGCACGCGCGACGCGCTCGTCCGGGTCGCCCTGGAGCTCTTCACCGACCAGGGGTACGAGCGGACCACCGTCGACGAGATCGCCGAGGCGGTCGAGGTCTCCCAGCGGACCTTCTTCCGCTACTTCTCCTCCAAGGAGGAGGTCGCCTTCGCCGTGCAGCGGATGGTGGAGGCGGAGTTCGTCCGGGCGCTCGCCCGGCGCCCTCCCGAGGAGGGCCCCTTCGACGCGATGCGCAAGGCCGTGCTCGCCGCGTGGGACGACCTGGCCGGGACGATCGACGAAGTCGTCCCGGTCGAGCTGTACCTGAAGACCTTCCAGATGATCGAGTCGACGCCGTCGCTGCTCGCCGCGCACCTGCGCCGGTCCAGCGAGCTGGAGGAGACCATCGCCCTGCTCATCGCCCGCCGCGAGGGGCTCGACGTGGACGTCGACCCGCGGCCCCGGATCGCGGTGGCCGCCTTCAGCGGGGTCATGCGGGTCACCGGCCAGATGTGGGGCAAGGGGACGGACCCCACCCTGGAGGGGATCCGCGCCCTCACCGAGCGGTACCTGGACCACCTGGGGCCCGCCCTCTCGCTCCACTGGCGCGAGCCGCGCACCCCTGCAAGCTCCTGAAGGACCGGGCGCGTCACCTTCGCCGTCTAAGGTGGCCGCCGATGACCTCCGCCGACGCCCCGCCTTCATCCGACGCCCCGCCCTCCCCCGCGGTCCTGCGCACCCTCCTCACGCTCGGCGTCGTCCTCGTGATGCTGGCCACCACCGGGTGGACCGCCATCCGGCACCACCCGGCGCCCACCCTCTCCATGGAGGCCGCGCTGGCCGCCTGGGCGCGGGAGCGGATCGGGGACGCACCGCCGCCCGGCCCGGCCACCGCCCCGCCACGTACGGTCGCGGCCTGGTTCGCCGCGCTCGGCCAGGACCGCGCCGAGGGCCTCGCCCGGCGGCACCCGCTCGTCGTCGGCAATCTCGACGGGGCCCCGACGGCCCTGCGCTACCGCGCCAACCGGATCGGCCTCCGGCGCGCGCTGGCGGCCGAGCGGCCCCGCCTCGACGACCCCCGGCTCTCCGCCGAGGGCCGGCACGAGGCCCGCCGCCGGGTGGACCGCTTCGCCTCCCTGCTGAAGCCCGGCCGCCGGATCCTCGCCTTCGACCCCACCGGTACGGGACGGGCGGCCGAGGTCCTGGGCGACCTGGACGGGGCCCGGCGGGTGTCGGTGATCGTGCCCGGCGTCGACACCCACCTCCTCACCTTCCAGAAGACGAACGGGCGGTACACGGCCCCCGCCGGCATGGCCCGCGCCCTGTACGAGGCCGAGCGGCGCGCCTCGCCCGGGGCCAGGGTCGCGGCCATCGCCTGGGCCGACTACACCGCCCCCGCCCGGGTCGGCGTCGACGCCGCGACCGGCCGGCTCGCCGCGTCCGGCGCCGACCGGCTCGTCCGGCTCACCGAGGGCCTGCCGGGGACGGGCCGGGTGGCGCTCTTCTGCCACAGCTACGGCTCCGTGCTGTGCGGACTCGCCGCGCCCCGGCTGCCGGGGCGGGTGACCGACCTGGCGGTGGCCGGCAGTCCGGGAATGCGGGTGGAGTCGGCGGCGGAGCTCGGCACCCGGGCGCGGATCTGGGCGATGCGGGACGCCGAGGACTGGATCGCGGACGTCCCCCACCTGGAGCTCGGCGGGGTCGGGCACGGGGCGGACCCGGTGGCGCCGGAGTTCGGTGCGCGGCTGGTCTCCGCGGCCGGAGCGGACGGACACAACGGCTATTTCGAGCCGGGCACGGAGAGCCTCGGCAACTTCGCGGCGATAGGCATCGGGGCCTTCGGGCGGGTGGTCTGCGCACGTGCCGACAGCGCTTGCCACAGGGGAATCTCCGGCGGCTCCGGCCTCTGACGCGCGTAGATCCCGGAATTTCCTGACAGTTCCAAGGGGCGACGCACGGCCACGCGCCGCTTACGATGAGGCGTATGGGTGATGTGCTGGCCGGAATTCATGCCACCTGGGAGTTGGAGAGCGACGCACTTGTCATCCGCTTCGAACGGGGGATCCGCACGCCGAGGCTGTTCCAGACGCTGCGCGAGCGGCGCGTGCCGTACGAGGCGCTGGCGTCGGCGACGCTCGCGCCGGGCAGGCGCGGCACCGTCGTGCTGCACGCCGTGCCGCGGCCGGGCGCCGATCCGCTGATGGAGGCGGCGGCGGGGCAGCTGAAGGAGAGCTGCGACCCGTACCGGCTGGTGCTGCCCGCCGACCGGGAGGCCCTCGCCGCCCACTGCCGCGACGAGCTGGCCGCGGTGATCCCGCCGGCCCCCGCGGACCCGGCGGACCGGCTCGACACGGGGTTCCTGGTGGCGGCGCCGCAGGGGCCGCTCTCCTTCAAGGCGTACGACGGGAAGGCGAGCTTCGACGGCTCGTCCGAGGTCTCCTTCCGCTGGTCGTCGACGATGGCCACGTCGGAGAAGTGGCGGACGGGCGACCAGTCCTTCCCGGTGCGGGAGCTGGCCGGGATCGAATGGCGCACGCCGGACTCCCCCGGCGGGTTCCTGCGCCTGCTCCCCCGGGACGGCGCGCCCCGCCCCGACCGGCCCGAACACGACCCGGCGTCGGTCGTCTTCGGCCTCGGCTACGGGCCTGTGCACGACTCCCTGCCGTTCGCGGCGGCGGTCCTCGCGGCGACCCGCGCCAAGGACCGCACCCCCGTCCCGGCGGGGGCGCGCGGCGCGGCGCACGGGGACCCCGGCGTCATCGCCGAAAGGATTCGGCACCTGGGCGAACTGCACCGGGCGGGTCTGGTGACGGACGAGGAATTCGCGGCGAAGAAGACGGAACTGCTGGCGGAGCTGTAGGGGCCGAGGGGCGGGGACGGCTTGGGGCGCGCGACGAAAGTCGCGCGCCCCCTACCAGGGGCGTATCCGCGATTGTCGCCCCTGGTACGACGACGGGGGTCGGGGCGCGAACCTAGGCTGACCCGTCATGAAGGTGATCCAGAAACGGCTCGCGGCGCGGCTCCGGGGCGGGGGGCAGGCGGCCGGGCGGGCGCTCGAAGCAGCGTTCGCCTCGCCCGCACCACCCGGCTCCTCCCCCTTCGCGGGCGGGTCCTCGTGGTGGGTGCGGGTGCTGCCGTACGTGTTCGGGGTCGCGCTCGTCGCCCCGCTGCTGCCGGTCACCGTCCACCTCCTCGTCCAGGACTACGACGTGCCCGGCGCCCTGGCCGGGGCGCTCGGCACCGCGCAGACCGCGCCGCTGCTGCTCGCCGCGACCCGGCCGCTGCAGGCCTGGTGGGTGGTGCTGCCCGCCGACGTCGCCGGGGCGCTCGTCCTGCTCGCCTCCGACGGGCCCCGGGCCCAGGTGTGGCCCTGGACCCCGCCGGTCGTCGTCGGGTACTGCGCGCTGATGCTCGCGCTCGGGCTGCGCGAGTCGCGCCGCACCCTCGTCGGGGTGTGGCTGGCGACCGGCGCGGCCGGCTACCTCCTGGAGATCGTCCGGCCGTACGGCGACACCGGCGTCACCACCCTGCTCTTCGTCCTCAGCGGCGTGCTGCTGCTGCTCACCTCGGCGATACGGGCGCGGAGCGAGGCCCAGCGGAGACTCGCCGAGCAGGAGACGATCAGCGAGGCCGAGCGGGCCCGCCGCACGCTCCTGGAGGAGCGGGCCAGGATCGCCCGCGAGCTGCACGACGTGGTCGCCCACCACATGTCGGTGATCACCGTGCAGGCGGACTCCGCGCCGTACCGCATCCCGGAGCTGCCGGAGGCGGCCCGCGAGGAGTTCGCGGCGATCGCGGGCAGCGCGCGGGAGTCGCTGGCCGAGATGCGGCGGCTGCTCGCGGTCCTCCGCAGCGACGGCGGCGAGGGCGGCGAACGGGCTCCGCAGCCCGGTCTCGACCGGCTCCAGCAGCTGGTGGAGGCGACGGTACGGGCGGGGGTGCCGGCCGAACTGTCGCTCGCCGCGGAGCTCGTCGCACGGCCCGGCGGCGGAGGGACCGAGGTGCCGCAGGCGGTCGGGCTCTCCGCGTACCGGATCGTGCAGGAGGCCCTGGCCAACGTGGTGCGGCACGCACCGGGCGCCCCGACCCGGGTGTCGGTGCGCGGCGACGGGGCCGGCCGGCTGACGGTCCTGGTGGTCAACGGGCCCGCCCCGGAGCCGGTCTCGCCGCTGGAGGGCGGGGCCGGTACGGGACACGGGCTCGTCGGGATGCGGGAGCGCGTACGGTTGACGGGCGGCTCGCTGGACACCGGGCCGCTTCCGGACGGCGGCTTCCGGGTCGCGGCCCGACTGCCCCTCGGGCCGCCGCGGGAAGCCGCGCCGGACGGGGAGGCCGCAGCGGTCGAGGATGCCTCGCCGGACAGAGAGACCCAGTGAACCGCCGTACGGAGGGCGCCCCGTGACCATTCGCGTGATCATCGTCGACGACCAGGCCATGGTGCGGGCGGGGTTCGCCGCGCTGCTGGCCGCGCAGGCCGACATCGACGTGGTGGGCGAGGCGCCGGACGGGCGGCGGGGGATCGAGGTGGCGCGGGCCGTCCACCCCGACGTGGTGCTCATGGACGTGCGGATGCCGGAGCTGGACGGGCTCGCGGCGGCCCGGGAGATCCTGCACCCGCCGGCCGGGGTGACCCACCGGCCCAGGGTGCTGATGCTGACCACCTTCGACGTCGACGACTACGTGTACGAGGCTCCCCCTAGAACTTCGTTCAGGGGGGACCCCCAGGGCCGGGGCCTCCGGTTTCCTGCTCAAGGACGCGCCGCCCGCCGACCTGATCGCCGCCGTACGGGTCGTGGCGGCGGGCGACGCGCTGCTCGCGCCCTCCGTGACCCGCCGGCTCATCGCCAACTTCGCCGCCACCCGACCGGCCGCCCGCAAGGACGTGACGGCGCTCCGGCTCAACGGTCTGACACCGCGTGAGACCGAGGTACTGGAGCTGATCGCCCGGGGCCTGTCCAACCAGGAGATCGCGGAACGCCTCGTGCTCGCCGAGCAGACGGTGAAGACCCACATCGGGCGGATCCTCGCCAAGCTCGACCTGCGGGATCGCGCGCAGGCGGTGGTCTTCGCCTACGAGTCGGGCCTGGTGACCCCCGGGGGACAGCCCCACCCCCCACCGGGGGACACCGCCTCGTCCACCCCCTACCCGGGTATGGCACGGCAGTCGGCTCCCCGGTGTGACGTGCCGTCACCCACCCCCTTCCTACCTTCCTCACGCCGACGAGAACGCCGACGAGAGCGACGAGAGCGACGAGAACGAGGGAGGGCGGACATGCGCCGCGCGACGAGGACCCTGGTCACCACCACCGTGGTGACGGCGGTGGTGGCGGGGACGGCGGGCTGGGCGTCCGGCACCGCGCAGGAGCCGGTCACCGGGCCGCCGCCGGGAACCGCCGAGTGGCGGGCGGAGGGCCTGCCCGACCCGGAGCGGACGGACCCGGCGGGGCTCGCCCGCTTCTTCGCGGGGCTCGGCCCCGCCGAGCGGCAGAGGCTGGTGCGGGCGCACCCGACGGTGGTGGGGAACCTGGAGGGGGCGCCGCCGGAGCTGCGGTACGAGGCCAACTCCCGTACGGCGCCGGGCCGGTATCCGGGGGCACGGGTCCTCGCGTACGACCCCCGCGGCCGGGGCCAGGCGGTCCTGGTCTACGGGGACCTGGAGCGGGCCGAGCGGGTGGCGGTGCTGGTGCCGGGCTCCGACGTCGACGCCGGGCACCTGGGCTCCCTCACCCGGAAGGCCACCGCCCTGCGGGAGGCGACCGGCGGGCGCACGGCCGTCGTCGCCTGGGCCGGCTACACCACCCCCGTCGGCGTCGGACTCGACGCCGCGTCGGGCGAGTTGGCGGAGGCGGGCGCCAGGCGTCTCGTCCGGTTCACGGAGGGGCTGCGGGCCGCCGGGGTGCGCCCCGAGCCGTCCCTGTTCTGCCACAGCTACGGCTCCGTGGTCTGCGGTCTCGCCGCGCACGAGGTGAAGGCCAAGGACCTGGTGGTGTTCGGCTCCCCCGGCATGCGGGCGGGGAACGCGGCCGCGCTGCGGACGACGGCCCGGGTGTGGGCGGCGAAGAACCCGACGGACTGGATCGACCGGGTGCCGAACGTGGCCGTGGCCGGGCTCGGGCACGGCACCGACCCGGCGGCGCCGGAGTTCGGCGCCCGGCCGGTGCCCGCCGGGGACGCGGACGGCCACGACGGCTACTTCGCGCCCGGCACGTCCTCGCTGCGCGCCTTCGCCGCGATCGCGGAGGGGGACGCCCGATGAGGGCCCTGGTCCGGAGGATCGAGGCCGGCACCCCCGCCCACCGCGACCGGGCCGTGGACGGCCTGCGGGCCCTCGCGCTGCTCGCCGTGCCCACCGGGCACTGGCTGCTCGGCGGGTTCACGCTCTCCGCCGACGGCGCGCTCCACAACGCCTCCCCGCTCTCCGCGTTCGCCCCGGCGAGCTGGATCCTCCAGATGCTGGGGATCTTCTTCCTGGTCGGCGGCTGCGCCTCCGTCCTGCCCTACCGGCGGCGGGCCGGTACGACACGGGCCTGGCTCGGCTCGGTCGCCGCCATGTACTTCCTGCAGTACGGCCCGTACGCGGAGGCCGGGCCGTCCTGGCTGAGCGTCTCAGACTGGCCTGGTGATCCCCGGTGTTGCTCAGGGAGGTGAGCCAGTCGCCTTCGTGCCCTGGTGCCGGTCACCGAAGCGATCGGCCCTCGCGACACGTCCCTCCGGACGCTGATCGGTCCAACCTGCACAGCTATGGGACCGAGGAGGGTGCCTGACGTCGCCTGGGCGCCGGGCGTGCATGACACTCTGCCGCAGGATGACTACGGAACGCCAATCAGGTTGGTGAGCCTGCCGAACATCCTGCCGGGGTGGCTCTTCGCGTACCAGCTCGGCGTCGCCTGGGGCGAGGGCCGGGTGGGCCGGCGGCACGCGTGGGGGCTGCTGCTCGGCGGGGCGGCGCTCTTCGCCGCGCTGCTGCTGGCCTTCGGCTACCCGGCGTCGATGGTCGGCGTCCCCGGCGAGGCCCGGACCAACGCGCACCCGCCGTCGCTGCTCGTCCTGGCGCTCGCCGCCGCGCAGAGCGGGGCCGCCGTCCTGCTGCGGGACCGGCTCGGCCGGTGGCTGCGGCGGCCCGCGCTGTGGGCGCCGGTCGTCGTGGTCAACCTGTCGGCGATGACGATCCTGTGCTGGCACCGGACCGCGATGCTCGCGGCGGCGGTCCCCGGCGCGTACCTGGGCGAGGTACCCGGTCTCGTCGGGGCACCGGACTCGGCAGGCTGGATCCTGGCCCGGCTGGCCTGGCTGCCGGTCTTCGCCGGGCTGCTCGTGCTGATCGGGCGGTACGCGCGGGGCTTCGAGTCGCCGTGGGCGCGCACCGGCCCGGCCCGCCGCGCGCTCGCGGGCGTGCTCGCGGCGGGGTTCGCGGTCTTCGCCCTGGGCCTCGCGTGAGGAGGAGCGGGGCTCTCGGGTCAGGCCTCGCGGGCGGCCGAGGTGAAGCTCATGTCGGGGTAGCGGTCGCCCGCCACCAGGCCCGCGAGGGGTTCGAGGTCGGCGAGTTCGGCCTCGGTGAGGGTGATGCGGGTGGCGGCGGCGTTCTCCTCCAGGCGGGCCCGCTTGCGGGTGCCGGGGATGGGGACGACGGTCAGGCCGTGGACGGCGGCGCGCTGCTGCACCCAGGCGAGGGCGATCTGCGCGGGGGTCGCCCCGTGGACGGCGGCGATCTTCCGTACCGGGGCGAGCAGGTCCGCGTTCCGGGCGGCGTTCTCGCCGGTGAAGCGGGGCTGGTGGCGGCGGAAGTCGCCGTCCGGAAGGTCCTTCCCGGCGTCCGCGAAGGAGCCGGTCAGGAAGCCCCGGCCGAGCGGCGAGCACGGCACGAAGGTCACCCCGAGTTCGGCGGCCGCGCCGACGGCGCTGCGCTCGACGTCCCGGGAGAAGAGCGACCACTCGGACTGGAGGGCGGCGATCGGGTGGACGGCGTGCGCCTCGCGCAGCTCGGGCCCGGTGACCTCGCTGAGGCCCAGGTACCGGACCTTGCCCTCGGCGGCCAGTTCGGCCATGGCGCCGACGGACTCGGCGAAGGGGACCTCCGGGTCGCGGCGGTGCATGTAGTAGAGGTCGATGGTCTCCACCCCGAGCCGGCGCAGGCTGCCTTCGACGGCCTGCCGGATGTAGGCACGGTCGTTGCGGATGCCGCGGGAGGCGGGCCGGTCGGGGTCGCGCTCGATGGCGAACTTGGTGGCGATGGTGACCTCGTCGCGGTGGGCGGCGAGGAAGTGGGCGAGGAACTCCTCGTTGGCGCCGCTGCCGTACATGTCGGCGGTGTCGATCAGGGTGACGCCGGCCTCCAGGGCCGCGTCGAGGGTGTCGCGGGCGGCGGCCTCGTCGGTGTCGCCGTAGAACTCGCTGATGCCCATGGCGCCGAAGCCCTGGACGCCGACCTCCGGGCCGTCCTGGCCGCCGAGGCGTACGGTGTCGATCCTGTCGCTCATGAAGAGGGGCCTCCGCAGATGGTTCCGTAGTGGTCGATCTTGAGGTCGAGCACGGCGAGCGTGTCCTGGAGCTCGGCGATCCGGTTCAGGACGTCGCGCCGGGTGGCCTCCAGGAGGGCCCGGCGCTCCGCGTGGGTGTGGTCGCCCTCGCGGACCAGCTCGGCGTAGCGGACCATGTCCGCGACCGGCATCCCGGTCAGCCGCAGCTTGCCGACGAAGGCCAGCCAGGCGAGGTCCCGTTCGGTGAAGCGGCGCTGCCCGGTGTGCGAACGGTCGACGTGCGGCATCAGGCCGATCCGCTCGTACCAGCGCAGGGTGTGGGCGCTGAGCCCGGTCAGGGCGGCCACCTCGCTGATGGTGTAGCGGTCCCGTCCGGAGAGTCCGGTGGTGCTCTCGATCACGCTCATGCCCCCACGCTAAAAGGTTGGAGTGCACTCCAAGCAAGTAGGCTCGGGCCCATGGAGAGCAGCAGCGTGCCCAGCCTGGCGGCGATCGACAACTGGCCCGTCCCCACCGCGGCGGCGGCCGTGGTCCGTGCGGACGGCACGGTGGCCGGAAGCCACGGGCCGACCGGACACCGCTTCCCGCTCGCCTCGGTGACCAAGCCGCTGGCGGCGTACGCGGTGCTCGTCGCGTACGAGGAGGGGGCGATCGACCTCGACGAGCCGGCCGGCCCCGAGGGCTCGACCGTGCGGCACCTGCTCGCCCACACCTCGGGGCTCGCCTTCGACGAGAACCGGATCATGGCCGCGCCGGGCACCCGCCGGATCTACTCCAACACCGGCTTCGAGGTTCTGGGCGACCTGGTCGCCAAGGCCACCGACATCCCCTTCGCCGACTATCTGCGCCAGGCGGTCCTGGAGCCGCTCGGCATGGCGGCGACGAGCCTGGAGGGCTCCCCCGCCAAGGACGCGGTGTCGACCGTGGACGACCTGGTGCGGTTCGCGGCCGAGGTGCAGGCGCCCCGGCTGCTCGACGCCCGCACGGTCCTGGACGCGATGACGGTCACGTACCCCGGTCTCACCGGCATCCTGCCCGGCTACGGCCACCAGCGGCCCAACGACTGGGGGCTCGGCTTCGAGATCCGGAACGGCAAGTCGCCGCACTGGACCGGCACCACGTCCTCACCGCGCGCCTTCGGCCACTTCGGCCAGTCCGGCACCTTCCTGTGGATCGACCCGGACGCGCGGGCCGCCTGCGTGGCGCTCACCGACCGGGCCTTCGGGCCGTGGGCGATCGAGGCGTGGACGCCGTTCACGGACGCGGTCCTCGCCGACCTGCGCCGCTAGCCGCCGGGCGCTACAGCGCACAGGTGGTCTGCGGCAGGGCGCCGTCGGGGCCTGTGAGGGTCACCTGGGGGGTGCCGGAGCGGTCGACGGCGTACGCGGTCGTGCACACCAGCTGGGCGACCGCCGTCCCGGACAGCTCGCGGACCGGGAAGGGGGACAGGAGCCGGATGCCGCCCGAGCCGTCGTCCTCGACCCTGATCAGTTCGCCGCTCGCGGGCAGTTCGGTGGTGAGGCCCGCCTGGCGTTCGGCGCCGCCGGGGCCCGCGAGCAGGGCCGCGAGGACCTTCACTACGGCGAGGTCGGAGGTGTACGGGTGGTCGGCCTCGAAGCCGATGCCGGAGCCGTCGGCCTCGGTGGCCCTGCCCCGGGCGGTCTCCGGATGGGTCGGGGTCGGGAAGGGGACGCTCCGGAAGCCGACCTCGCGGGCGACCGGCATCAGCTGCCCGTCGGGGCCGGCGAAGTAGAGCAGCATCCGGCGCTCGGGGATGGGCGGGACGACGACGGTCGGCGCCTCGCCCGCCTCGACGACGTCACTGCCCCGGATGCCGCAGCCGGCGAGCGCCAGCAGTCCTGCGACGAGCAGCGGGAGGAGGGCGCGGCGGCGGTTCACAGCGGCATCCGGACCGTGAACACGGCCCCGCCCGCCGGGTGGTTGGCGGCCTCCACGGTGCCGCCGTGCAGCAGGACGTTCTCCCGGGTGATCGCCAGGCCGAGGCCGCTGCCGGCCGAGCGGGCACGGGCCGGGTCGGCCTTGTAGAAGCGCTCGAAGACGTGCGGCAGGACGTCCGGGTGGATGCCGGGGCCCCGGTCGGAGACCTGGACGACGAGCGTGCCGTCGCCGTCACCGTGGTCGCCGTCGTCGCCGCCGTCCACATACACGCGGACCGTGACCAGGGGCCGCCCGTGCCGCAGCGCGTTGCCGACCAGGTTGGCCACGACGACGTCGAAGCGGCGGGGGTCGAGCCGGGCCCTGATGCCCTCCCCCAGGGCCGCGTGGACCTGCTCCGGGTCCGTCCAGCGGCGGCTGATGAGGGTCTTGCGGACGCAGTCGGCGACATCGACCTCGTCGGTGTGGAGCTCGGCGGCGCGGGCGTCGAAGCGGGAGATCTCCATCAGGTCCTCGACGAGCACGGCGAGTTTGACGGTCTCGGCGCTGATCAGCCGGACCGCGCGGGCGGTGTCGCTGTCCAGGGCGCCGGCGTCCTCGTCGAGGACCTCGGTGACGGCGAGCATCCCGGCGAGCGGGGTGCGCAGTTCGTGCGAGACGTCGGAGGCGAAGCGGCGGGCGCGGGCCTCGGCGTGGCGCAGTTCGGTGACGGAGCGCTCCAGTTCGGCGGCGGACTCGTTGAAGGTGCGTGCCAGGTCGGCGAGTTCGTCGCTGCCCTTGGCGTGGATGCGGGTGTCGAGCCGGCCGCGGCCCATGCTGTGGGCGGCGTGGCGCAGTTCGCGGACGGGGCGGAGGACGCCGCGCGAGGCGATCAGCGCGGGGACGAGCGCGATGGCGAGGGCGGGCAGTGCGCCGTCGCGGGCGGCGGTGAGCATGGCCTCGATGTTGGCGTCCTCCTCGCGCAGTTCCATGACGGCGTAGACGACGAGCCCGGTGGGCTGGGCCGTTCCCCCGACGTGGGTGAGGAAGAGGGCGGGGACGGCGATCGTCAGATAGGGGGTGCCGCCCTTGACCACGCGCTGGAAGGAGGTGTGCGGGGTGACCTCGCGGTCGTGGGCGCGGGCCCTGAGCTCGGGGGTGAGGACGGTGGAGGTGGGGCGGTCGGTGGAGGAGACGCGGAGCGAGCCGTACTCGGCGTAGACCCGCCAGGGGTGGGGCCTGCCCTGGCGGGCGATGTACTGGAGCCGGTCGCGGAGCGTCTCCTCGTCGAGGGGCAGGGAGATGTTGAGGTCGTCGACCTGCTGGCGGAAGGCGGAGACGGCGGTGTTCTGGGTCTGCTCCAGGATGGCGCTGCGGGCGGCCCGGTAGGTGAGGGCGGCGGTGGTGCCGCAGCCGACGGCCGCGACGAGGAGGAAGGAGAAGACCAGGCGGGTGCGCAGACCGAAGGGGCGGGGGCGGCGGGCGCGCGGCCGGCGGCCCTCCGAGCCGGCGTTCCTCCGCCGGTTCCGGGGCCGGAGGCGGGCCCGCAGGCCGGGTCGGCGCCGGCCGCCGGCCTCCGGGGCGGTCCCGTCCGCGCCTCCGGTTCCGCCGGGCGAGGCACCGTTCCCGTACGGGGTCCCCTCCGGGAGGTCCGCCGCCTCCCGCCCCGGCTCCTCGCGGGGCACGCACACCTTCACAGCGGGCCGAAGCGGTAGCCGAAGCCCCGCAGGGTCTGGATGTAGCGGGGGTCGCCGGGGGTGTCCTCGATCTTGGCGCGGAGCCGCCGCACACAGGCGTCCACCAGGCGGGCGTCCCCGTGGTAGTCGTGCTCCCACACGTGCTCCAGGAGCTGCTGGCGGCTGAAGACCTGCTCGGGGGCTGCGCTGAGGTGGAGCAGCAGTTTGAGCTCGGAGGGGGCGAGGGCGAGCCGTTCGCCGTTCTTGGCGACGGTGAGGCCGGCCCGGTCGACGGCGAGAGCGCCGTGGTGCTCGACGGCGGGGCGGCCGCCGCCGGGCGCCTCGATGCGGCGCAGGACGGCCCGGATGCGGGCCTCGATGACCTCGGTGCGGGCCGGTTTGACGATGTAGTCGTCGGCGCCCGCCTCCAGGCCGACGACCATGTCGAAGTCGTCGCCGCGGGCGGTGAGCATGATGATCGGGAGCTGGCTGCTCTCGCGGACCCTGCGGCAGACCTGGACGCCGTTCATGCCGGGCAGCATGAGGTCGAGCAGCAGCAGGTCGGGGCGGAACTCGCGGAGGGCGGCGAGCCCGGCCTCCCCGGTGGCGGCGGTGCGCACCTCGTGCCCGCGGCGCCGGAGCCCGAGCTCGACGCCTTCGCGGACCGAGGGGTCGTCTTCGATGAGGAGGACGCGAGGCATGGGTGGAGTATCCCAAGGTCGGCGGGGGCGCCCGCGAGGGAGCCCCCGGTGGTCAGGTCCGGCGGGTGAGCCGGCCGGCGGCGGCCGTCAGGAGGGCGGAGACCCCGGTGAGACGCAGCGGCCGGGCGAGGAGGGCGAAGGTGCCGAGGACGGTGGCCGCGCCGACGAGACCGGAGACGACGGCTCCGGCGGAGGCGGTTCCCTCGGCGGCGAAGAGGCCGTAGCCGGTGGCGGGGACGGCGGCGAGCAGCAGCCGCCCGAGGCCGTTCCCGCCGTCCCCGCCCTCGGCCGCGGGCAGGCGGCGCCGGAGGACGTACGCGGTGAGCGCCCAGCCCGCCCACAGGGCGAGGGAGTAGCCGGCGGCCATGCCGGTGACGACCCAGCGGGTGGGCAGCCAGTGGTACGCGGCGAGCGAGAGGAGCGCGTTGAGCCCGGCGATCACCAGGTTGAGGAGGAAGGGGGTGCGGGTGTCGCGGAGCGCGTAGAAGGCGCGGGTGCACACGTACTGGCCGGAGAAGGCGATCAGGCCGGGGGCGAAGGCGGTCAGCGTCCAGGCCATCGCGCGTACGTCGGCGTCGCCGGTCGCCCCGTACCCGAAGACGGCGCTCATCAGCGGGAAGGCGAGGGCGAAGAGGGCGCAGGCGGCGGGGACGACGGCGGCGGCCGTGGTCCGCTGGGCGTAGGAGACGTCCCGGCGGACGGCGGCGAGATCGCCGTCGGCGGCGGCGCCGCTCATCCGGGGCATGAGGGCGGTGACGAGGGAGACGGTGACGATGCCGTGCGGGACCGCCCACAGCAGATAGGCGTTGTTGTACGCGGCGAGACCCGCGCCCCCGGTACTCGCGCCCGCGCCGGCGGAGGTGGCGACCCAGGTGGTCACCCAGTACGCGGCCTGGTTGGTGAGGACGAGGAGCACCAGCCAGCCGGCCGCGCGCAGCGGGGCGGTCAGGCCGCTGCCGCGCCAGTCGAAGCGGGGCCGCCAGCGGAAGCGGGCGGCGCGCAGCGAGGGCAGCAGGGCGAGGGCCTGGACGGCGATGCCGGCGGTGGTGCCCCAGCCGAGGAGCGCGGTCTCCCCCGCCGTGAGCTCGCCGCCGTCGCTGACGACGAGGAAGAGGCCGAAGACGGCGACGACCACGACGTTGTTGAGGACCGGGGTCCACATCATGGCGCCGAACCGGCCGCGGGCGTTGAGGACCTGCCCGAGGAGGGTGAAGAGGCCGAGGAAGAGGATCTGCGGCAGGCACGCGCGCGTGAAGGCGATCGTGAGGTCCCGCTGGCCGCCGGTGTAGTCGGTGTACGCGTCGACCAGCGCGGGCGCGGCGAGGACGGCGGCGGCCGTGAGGACGGTGAGGGCGAGCGCGCAGAGGGTGAGGAGCCGGTCGGTGTAGGCGGCGCCGCCGTCCTCGTGCTCCTTGGCGGCCTTGACCAGCTCGGGGACGAAGACGGCGTTGAGGGCGCCGCCGAGGAGCAGCATGTAGACGATGGTGGGGACGGAGTTGCCCATCGCGTAGCCGTCGGCGACCGCTCCCGCGCCGAGCGCGGCGGCGACGACCGAGGCGCGGACGAAGCCGGTGGCGCGGGAGACCAGCGAGCCGGCGGCCATGAGGGCGCCGCTGCGGAGCGCGGAGGCGGCCTTCCGCCGGGCCGGCGCGGGCTGCGCGGGCGGCGCGAGGGCGGTGCCGCCGCTCATCGGCGGTTGAGGTAGGCCTGGAAGGCGCGGTACAGCGCCTGGTTGGTCGTGCCGTGCATCGGTGTCTCCCACTCCCCCAGCGTCTCGACGACCTGTCCACCCGTACCGAGCTTCCAGCGCAGGAGCCCGTGGGCGCGGTCGTCCGGATCGAGGGTGGAGGGTACCCCGCGCAGGTCGTAGACGTCGGCCCCGAGGGCGTGGGCGTCGAGCATCATCCGCCACTGGAGGGCGTTGGAGGGGCGGACCTCGCGGCGGTGGTCGGCGGAGGCGCCGGTCTGGTACCAGACCCGGCGGCCGACGGTGATCATGGTGTGGGCGGCGAGGATCTCGCCCTCGTGGCGGGCGAGGTAGAGCTTCATCCGGCCGGGGTGCTCGGCGTTGAGGACGGCGTACTGGCGCTCGTAGTACGCGAGGGAGCGGCCGAGCCGGAAGCCGTCGCGCTCCTCGGTGATCCTCAGCAGCCGGTGGAACTCGGGCAGGTCGGCGGCGGAGCCGACGGTGACCTCGACGCCGGACTTGCGGGCCTTGCGGACGTTGCGCCGCCACTCCTGGTTGAGGCCGGACCACAGGTCGTCGGGGGTGCGGCCGGTGAGCGGGACCTGGAAGACGTGGCGGGGCTGGGCGTCGGCGCCGTCCTCGGAGTCGCCGCCGCAGCGCTTCCAGCCGCGGGCGCGGAGCCGTTCGGCGACGGCGGTGCCGAGCGGGTCGACCTCGTCGGCGAGGACGTCGCCGAGCCGGCGGCCGGGCCCCGTGGCGGCCTTGGCGGTGGCGGCGGTCCAGCGGCGGTGGGCGGGCCCGGGCCCGATGCGTACGGCGAAGGCGCCGGCGGCCCGCAGATGGGCGAGGAGCGGGTCGAGCCAGCGGTCGAGGTCCGGGTCGGCCCAGTCGGCGACGGGCCCCTCGGGGAGGTAGGCGAAGTGCTTGCGGGTGCCGGGGAAGGCGCGGAGCAGGACGAGGGCGACGCCGGTCAGTTCTCCGGACTCCGGCCCCCAGCCTATGAGTTGGTGGCTCCACCCCTCCTTCACCTGTGCCCAGGCGGGGAGTTGGAGGAAGCTGGGTCCTTCCGGTCCCGTGGCACGGGACGCGAGGAAGGCGCGGTACGCCTCCGGGGTCACGGGTCCGAGCCGGACCGGCCCGGCGGGCGGGCCTGCGGCGGCACGGCGCTTCACGGGTGCGGGCGTCACGAGCAGCGCTGACACAACGGGAGCCTCCTTGGTTCGTCCGCCCCGTCGGTGGGGCGGCGCACAGCAGGCTCACAGCCGGATGAGACGGGTCCGCACGGCGTGTGTGACGAGACGATGACCGTTCTTCTCCAGCCTTCGTCACATGGGCCTCCGGCCGGGCGGAGGCGGCCGGGAGCGGCCTACAGTCCGGGCATCCCACCCTTTTCCTCTTCTTCCGGAGGTCTTCCGTGCCGCCGATACGCCTGCCCCGGCCCGCTCTCGCCGCCGTCGCCCTCGCCGTCTCCCTCACCGCCTGTACGGCCCAGGCCGCGAGCGGTCCCGCCTCCCCCGCCGCCCCGGGCCGGGACGCCGCGCCGGACGGGCCGCCCGCGAAGGTGACCGTCGTGGACCCGGAGGCCGGGCGGCCGGTGACGGTGACGGCGGCCGGCGGGACCCTCGTCTCCGTGACGGTCACGGACGCGGAGGGCGGGCGGCTGGCCGGCGAGGTCGCCGGGGGCGGCGCCCGGTGGACCTCCGGCCGCAAGGCGGTGCCGGGGACCTCGTACACGGTCGAGACCGTCTCCCGTACGGCCGGCGGGAAGGAGACGACGAGCCGCTCCACCTTCACCACGGCGAAGGCCGAGCGGGTCAACAAGCTGACGCTGGCGCCCGGCAAGAACACGACCGTCGGCATCGCGCAGCCGCTGTCGATCGTCTTCGACCGGCCGGTGAAGCGGAAGGCCGACGTGGAACGGCAGTTGAAGGTCACGACCTCCGACAACACCGAGGGGTCGTGGGGTTGGGTGACCGACTACTCCGGCCGTGACCGGGTGGACTGGCGGCCCCGGGAGTACTGGAAGCCGGGCACCGAGGTCACGCTGGAGGCGGACCTCAACGGCACGGACTCGGGCGACGGCTGGTTCGTACGGGACTACCGGACCGGCTTCACGGTCGGCGCGGCGCAGGTGGTGAAGGTGGACCTCGACGCGAAGCGGCTGACGCTGGTGAAGGACGGCCGGACGGTCCGCACGATCCCCGTCTCCGGCGGGACGCCGGGCGGCGACAAGCGGTCGTGGCGGGGGACGGCCGTCCTGATGGCGAAGGAGGGCACGATCCGGATGAACTCGGAGACGGTCGGCCTCGGGGACGCGTACGACAAGATGGTGGACTACTCGATGCGGCTGACGTGGTCGGGGATGTACGCGCACGCGGCGCCGTGGAACGCGGGGTACTTCGGGGTGGCGAACCGGAGTTCGGGGTGCATCGGGATGAGCACGGCGGATGCGGCGGCGTTCTACGGTTCCGTCAACGTCGGCGACCCGTTCGAGATCCGCGGCGGCGACACGAAGGGGGTCGTGGCGGAGGGGAACGGGTACGGGGCGTGGAACCTGTCGTGGGCGCAGTGGAAGGCGAAGAGCGCGGTGCGGTGAGGTGCGGGCGTCAGGCGCGGAACTCCCAGACCAGGAGCTCGGCCGCTTCCGTCGCCTTGAGGGTCAGGGCCTTCTCCGCCGCGATACGCACCGCGTCGCCCTCCCCCAGCGTCTCGGCGCCCAGCGTCACCGTGCCCCGGACCACGTGGACGTACAGGGAGTCCGCCTCCGGGAGGTTCACCTCGTCGCCCGGTCCGGGGCGGTGGACGTGGAGGGTCGCGCCCGCCGCCGGGAGGTCGTAGCGGTCCGGGACCGCGCGGATCAGGTCGTACGTCGGGGGGCCGGCCGGGTCCGACGGGGCCAGCCACATCTGGACGAAGGTCAGGGGGGCGGGGCCCGCGTTGCGCTCGACGTGGCGGACGCCGGTCGCCGCGCTGAGGTGCTGGAGGTCGCCGGGGCGGACGAGCGTCTCGTGGCCCGTCGTGTCGCGGTGGGTGAGTTCGCCCTCGACGACCCAGGTCACGATCTCCGTGTGGGAGTGGGGGTGCTCGCCGAAGCCGGCGCCGGGGGCCAGGCGCTCCTCGTTGACGGCGAGGAGGGGGCCGAAGCGGAGGTTGTCGGGGTCGTAGTACGGCCCGAAGGACAGGGCGTGCCGGGTCTCGATGCCGGCCTCGGGGTCGCCGCCCGGGTAGCGGTCGCCGGCGCGCTGGATGCGGATCACCCTGCGTACGGTAGCGGTACGGCGGCGCGGCCCGTGGGGGCGAAACCGCCCCGACGCGGCACCCCGGCGCCCGGATGAGGCAGTCTTGTCCCCGTGTCTGAACCCGTGAACGCCGCTCACCCGCACGCCGCGACCCTGAAGCGCCTCGAACAGTCCTCCGGGCGGCTCGCCGCGAACGCCATCGCCCGCATGGACGAGACGCTGCCGTGGTACCGGGCGATGCCGCCCGAGAACCGCTCGTGGATCGGGCTGGTCGCGCAGGCGGGCATCGCCGCGTTCACCGAGTGGTTCCGGCATCCGGAGACGCCGCAGGCGATCTCGACGGACGTCTTCGGGACCGCGCCGCGCGAGCTGACCCGGGCGATCACGCTGCGGCAGACCGTGGAGATGGTCCGGACGACGATCGAGGTCATGGAGGCGGCGATCGAGGAGGTCGCCGCGCCCGGCGACGAGTCGGTGCTGCGCGAGGCGCTCCTCGTGTACGCGCGGGAGATCGCCTTCGCGACGGCGCAGGTGTACGCGCAGGCGGCGGAGGCACGCGGCGCCTGGGACGCGCGCCTGGAGTCGCTGGTGGTGAACGCGGTGCTGTCCGGCGAGGCCGACGAGGGCGCCGTGTCGCGGGCCGCCGCGCTCGGCTGGAACTCGCCGGACCACGTGTGCGTCGTCCTCGGCACCGCGCCCGACGGGGACAGCGAGCTGACCGTGGAGGCGATCCGGCGGGCCGCCCGGCACGCCAAGCTCCAGGTGCTCACGGGGGTGCTCGGCGACCGGCTCGTGGTCATCGCGGGCGGCTCCGACAATCCGCTGGGCGTGGCGAAGGCGCTGATCGGGCCGTACGCGCCGGGTCCCGTGGTGGCCGGGCCCGTGGTGCCCGACCTGCTGGCGGCGACCCGGTCCGCGCAGGCCGCCGCAGCCGGTCTGAAGGCGTGCACGGCATGGCAGGACGCGCCCCGTCCGGTCCTCGCCGACGACCTGCTGCCGGAGCGCGCCATCGCCTCCGACCCCTCGGCCCGCGAACAGCTGGTGGAGGAGATCTACAGACCGCTGGAAGAAGCGGGCTCGGCGCTGCTCGAAACTCTGAGTGTCTATCTGGAGCAGGCCAGCAGTCTCGAAGGCGCGGCGAGGATGCTCTTCGTCCACCCGAACACCGTGCGCTACCGGCTTCGACGTGTGACCGACGTCACCGGCTGGTCACCCTCCGACGTCCGATCCGCGTTCACCCTGCGGATCGCCCTGATCCTCGGGCGCTTGGCCGACGCGGACGGCCAGTCCTAGACTTTTGTCGAACACCAACAACGAGACCGACGGTTCTTCGTCCCAGTCCCCACGGGCGCCGGACACCGTCCCCAAGAGAGAGTGTGAGGGTGCTCGTACTCGTCGCTCCCGGCCAAGGCGCCCAGACGCCCGGCTTCCTGACTCCCTGGCTCGAACTCCCCGGTGCCGCCGACCGCCTCGCGGCCTGGTCCGACGCCATCGGGCTCGACCTCGTCCACTACGGCACGAAGGCGGACGCGGACGAGATCCGCGACACCGCCGTGGCCCAGCCGCTGCTCGTCGCCGCCGGTCTGCTCTCCGCCGCCGCCCTCGGTGACGTGACGCCCGGCGCGGTCGCCGGGCACAGCGTCGGCGAGTTCACCGCCGCCGCCCTCGCGGGCGTCCTCGACGACACCGCCGCGCTCCGTCTCGTACGGACCCGGGGTCTGGCGATGGCCGACGCGGCCGCGATCGCCCCGACCGGCATGTCGGCGCTGCTCGGCGGCGACCCCGAGGTGACCGTCCCGCACCTGGAGAAGCTCGGCCTGACCCCGGCCAACGTGAACGGCGCGGGCCAGATCGTGGCCGCCGGCACGCTGGAGCAGCTGGCCGCCCTGGAGGCGGACAAGCCCGAGGGCGTCCGCCGGGTCGTCGCGCTCAAGGTCGCCGGCGCCTTCCACACGCACCACATGGCCCCCGCGGTCGCCACCCTGGAGGCGGCGGCGAAGGAGCTGTCCCCGGCCGACCCGACCGTGCCGTACGTCTCCAACAAGGACGGGCGGACCGTCGCCGGCGGCGCGGAGGTCCTCGCGCGTCTGGTCGGCCAGGTCGCCAACCCGGTCCGCTGGGACCTGTGCATGGAGACCTTCCAGGCCCTCGGCGCGACCGCGCTCGTCGAGGTCTGCCCCGGCGGCACCCTCACCGGCATCGCCAAGCGGGCGCTGCCGGGCGTGGCCACCGTGGCCCTCAAGACTCCCGACGACCTGGACGCGGCCCGTACGCTCGTCGCCGAGCACACGGCCGTCTGACGAGGAGTGTCGAGAAGCATGTCGAAGATCAAGCCCAGCAAGGGCGCGCCGTACGCGCGGATCATGGGTGTCGGCGGCTACCGCCCGACCCGGGTCGTGCCCAACGAGGTGATCCTCGAGAAGATCGACTCGTCCGACGAGTGGATCCGCTCGCGCTCCGGTATCGCCACCCGCCACTGGGCCTCCCCGGAGGAGACCGTCACCGCCATGTCGGTGGAGGCCTCCGGCAAGGCGATCGCCGCGGCCGGGATCTCCCCGGAGCAGATCGGCGCCGTCGTCGTCTCCACCGTCTCGCACTTCAAGCAGACCCCGGCCGTCGCCACCGAGATCGCCGACAAGATCGGTGCCGGCAAGCCGGCCGCGTTCGACATCTCCGCCGGCTGCGCGGGCTTCGGCTACGGCCTGACCCTCGCCAAGGGCATGATCGTCGAGGGCTCGGCGGAGTACGTCCTTGTGATCGGCGTGGAGCGGCTGAGCGACCTGACGGACCTGGAGGACCGCGCCACGGCCTTCCTCTTCGGCGACGGCGCCGGCGCGGTCGTGGTCGGTCCTTCGGACGTGCCGCACATCGGCCCCACGGTGTGGGGTTCCGAGGGCGACAAGTCCGAGACGATCAAGCAGACCGTCCCGTGGAACGAGTACCTCCCCCACTCTCGGCTTCGCTCGAGCGGGGGGACCCCCACCGGCGACGTCTCCAAGCTGCCGCTCAACGAGCGCGGCGAGATCAAGTTCCCCGCCATCACGCAGGAGGGTCAGGCGGTCTTCCGCTGGGCCGTCTTCGAGATGGCGAAGGTCGCCCAGCAGGCCCTGGACGCCGCCGGCATCACGGCGGACGACCTGGACGTCTTCATCCCGCACCAGGCCAACATGCGGATCATCGACTCGATGGTGAAGACCCTGAAGCTGCCGGAGCACGTCACGGTCGCCCGTGACGTGGAGACCACCGGCAACACCTCGGCCGCCTCGATCCCGCTCGCGATGGAGCGGCTCCTGGCGACCGGACAGGCGAAGAGCGGCGACACCGCGCTCGTCATCGGCTTCGGGGCGGGTCTCGTGTTCGCCGCGACGGTCGTTACTCTCCCCTAGGCGACCGGGACCTTCCGGAAGCCCCCTTTACCGAAGTAACCGCAAGAAGGAGCGCCACTATGGCTCACACCCAGGAAGAGCTCGTCGAGGGCCTCGCCGAGATCGTGAACGAGATCGCCGGCATCCCGGCCGAGGACGTCCAGCTGGACAAGTCCTTCACCGACGACCTGGACGTCGACTCCCTGTCCATGGTCGAGGTCGTCGTCGCCGCCGAGGAGCGCTTCGACGTCAAGATCCCCGACGAGGACGTCAAGAACCTCAAGACCGTGGGCGACGCCGTCGACTACATCCTCAAGCACCAGGCCTGATTCGGCCCTGGTGGACCAGGCCCCACCGGGCCCGGTCCCCGCTGATTCGGTCCGCCACCCGGCGGTGGCGCCGTCTTTCGACCATCACACACATGGAGAACGAATTCCTGTGAGCTCGACCAATCGCACCGTGGTCGTCACCGGTATCGGCGCAACCACACCGCTGGGTGGCGACTCCGCATCGACCTGGGAAGGTCTTCTTGCGGGACGCTCCGGCGTCAAGCCCCTGGAGGGCGAGCGCTTCGCCGAACTGCCCGTCCAGATCGCGGCGACCGCCGCGGTCGACCCCGGTGAGGTCCTGCCCCGTCCGCTCGCCCGCAAGCTGGACCGCTCGGCGCAGTTCGCGCTGATCGCGGCCCGTGAGGCGTGGGCCGACGCGGGGTACACCGCCCCGGCCGGTGAGGACGCGAGCATCGCCCCCGAGCGGCTCGGCTCGGTCATCGCCTCCGGCATCGGCGGTGTCACGACCCTGCTCGACCAGTACGACGTGCTGAAGGAGAAGGGCGTCCGCCGCGTCTCCCCGCACACCGTGCCCATGCTGATGCCGAACAGCCCCTCCGCGAACGTGGGTCTGGAGGTGAACGCCCGCGCCGGCGTCCACACCCCGGTCTCCGCCTGCGCGTCGGGTGCCGAGGCGATCGGCTACGCCATCGAGATGATCCGCAGCGGCCGTGCCGACGTGGTCGTCGCCGGTGGCACCGAGGCCGCGATCCACCCGCTGCCGATCGCCGCCTTCGCCAACATGATGGCGATGTCCAAGAACAACGACGAGCCGGAGAAGGCCTCGCGCCCCTACGACACCGCGCGCGACGGCTTCGTGCTCGGCGAGGGCGCCGGCGTCGTGATCCTCGAGTCGGAGGAGCACGCGAAGGCCCGCGGCGCGAAGATCTACTGCGAGGCGCTGGGCCAGGGCCTGTCGGCCGACAGCCACCACATCGCGCAGCCCGAGCCGACCGGCCGGGGCATCGCCTCCGCGCTCCAGCACCTGCTCGACACGACCGACCTGAAGCCGTCCGAGGTCGTGCACCTCAACGCGCACGCCACGTCGACGCCGCAGGGCGACGTCGCCGAGATCAAGGCGCTGCGGAAGGTCTTCGGCGACGACCTCGACCACGTGGCGGTCTCCGCAACCAAGTCGATGACCGGTCACCTCCTCGGCGGCGCCGGCGGCATCGAGACCGTCGCGACCGTCCTGGCCCTCCACCACCGCCTGGCCCCGCCGACCATCAACGTCGACGACCTCGACCCCGAGGTCGAGGCCGACATCGTCCGCGGCGAACCCCGCGAGCTGCCCCAGGGCACGATCGCCGCGGTGAACAACAGCTTCGGCTTCGGCGGCCACAACGTGGTCCTGGCGTTCCGCACGGTCTGACCCGCGGAACGCCCCGCACGGAGGCCGCCGGACGGAGTCCGGCACAGCGCCCCGAAGCCCGCGAAGCGGTGCGAGGGACGCACGAAGAAGGGGCCAACAGCTTCGGCTTCGGCGGCCACAACGTGGTCCTGGCGTTCCGCACGGTCTGACCCGCGGAACGCCCCGCACGGAGGCCGCCGGACGGAGTCCGGCACAGCGCCCCGAAGCCCGCGAAGCGGTGCGAGAGGCGCACGAAGAAGGGGCCAACAGCTTCGGCTTCGGCGGCCACGACGTGGTCCTGGCGTTCCGCACGGTCTGACCCGCGGTACGTGTACGGAGGCCCACCCCGGGTTCGGGGTGGGCCTCCGGTGTCTCAGCGGAGGGCTTCGTAGCCGGCTATGCCGAAGGGGCCTCCGGCCAGGAGGCCCAGCAGGACGAGGCAGAAGACGAGGGTGTCGGCCCACTCGCCGGGCTCGCTGTCCGGGAGCAGGCCGCCGAAGGCGCCGAAGAGGGCCGCCGCGAGGAGCAGCAGGCCGAAGGCCCAGGCCGCCAGGGTGCCGGTCGGGTCGCCGGCCACCAGCTGGTAGGCGAAGCCGGACAGCAGCACCAGGGCCGTGCCCAGGGTGGTCGCCGCCAGCAGGGCGGTGACCACACCGCCCACTCTGCGCAGATCCGTCACGCCCGTCTCCCGCCCCGCGCGCCCCCTGCGCGCCTCGGGGCGGAAGCTACCGGGCCCGGGTGAACGCGCTCAGACGACCTGGTGAAGCCAGCGGACCGGGGCGCCCTCGCCGGCGTACCGGAAGGGTTCCAGTTCGTCGTCCCAGGGCTTGCCGAGGAGCTTGGCGATCTCGGCCTCCAGGATCGTCTCGCCCCGCGCGGCCCGGGCGAGCGCGGCGCGGAGCCGGTCCTCGGGGACGAGGATGTCGCCGTGCATGCCGGTGACGGCGTGGAAGATGCCGAGCTCGGGGGTGGCGCTGTAGCGCTCGCCCTCGGCGGTGGGGCAGGGCTCGGCGGTGACCTCGAAGCGGAGCAGCTGCCAGCCGCGCAGGGCGGAGGCGAGCTGGGAGGCGGTGCCGGTCTCGCCCTGCCAGGAGAACTCGGCTCTCCAGGTGCCGGGCGCCGCGGGCTGGCGGATCCAGTCGAGCTGGACCCTCGCGCCGAGGACACCCGCCACCGCCCATTCGACGTGCGGGCAGAGCGCGCGCGGTGCGGAGTGTACGTACAGGACTCCACGTGTCGTCACCGGGACCTCCAGTGTGGGACGAGGTTCGCCTTCCCAGCGGCCTCGGTAAACAGCATCAGGCGAATAACTCCACAAACCTTCTGAAAAGGGACAGCATGTGACGTGATGTAATTTACCGGAGCCGGTCGGCGCGGGCGCGCCGCTGGTTCGACGGGGAAAAGCTACCGCGCCGCACCGTCATCGGGGTGACGTACGGTCGGTACGGGGGCGGGTGGACACGAAGCTTTCACTCGCCAGGAGGCCAGCAGCGCGAAGGAGGGGGCCGGTGCCGTACGGCCGACGCCGCATCCGTACCGCCGTCGCGGGGACCGTACTCGCGGTGGCCGCGCTCGCGGGCTGCACCGCCGCCCCCACTCCTCCTACGGCTCCGAGGGTGACGCCGAGCCCCACGCCGTCCTCCCGCTGGGACGTCTCGCCCTCCTCCGTCGCCGCCGTCGGCGACTCCATCACCCGGGCCTTCGACGCCTGCTCGCTGCTCGCGGACTGCCCGGAGGCGTCCTGGGCGACCGGTACGGACCCGGCGGTGAACAGCCTGGCGCTGCGTCTCCTCGGGCCCGGGCGGGTCGCCGCGAAGAGCTGGAACCTCGCCCGGAGCGGGGCGCGGGTGGCGGCGCTGCCGGAGCAGATGGCGCGGGCGGCGGCCGAGCGGCCGGACCTCGTCACGGTGATGATCGGCGCCAACGACGCCTGTCGGCCGACCCCGGCGGGGATGACGCCGGTGGCGGAGTTCCGGCGGTCGTTCGAGGCGGCCCTGGCCCGGCTGCGGAAGGACGCCCCCAAGGCGCAGGTGTACGTGGCGAGCGTGCCGGACCTGCGGCGGCTGTGGGACACCGGCCGGGCGAGTCCGCTGGTGCGGCGGGTCTGGGAGCTGGGCGTCTGCGGCTCGATGCTCGCGGACCCGGAGGACCTGGGGGCGGCGGCTGAGAAGCGGCGCACCGCCGTGCGCGACCGGGTGGTGGCGTACAACGAGGTGCTCGGCGAGGTCTGCGCCCGGGACGAGCTGTGCCGGTACGACGGCGGCGCGGTCTTCGGCTTCCGCTTCGACGAGACGCTGCTGAGCTCCTGGGACTGGTTCCACCCGAGCCGCGACGGGCAGGCGCGCCTCGCGGAGCTGGCGTACCGGAGGATCACGGAGAAGTAGCCCCGGGGCGGGCGTCAGGTCCGCCCCGGGGCCGATCGGGGGTGTCAGAGCTCCACGGTGGCCGTCAGGCGGCTGTCGGCCAGGGAGTGGGCCGCGTGGACCTCGTACCGGCCGGGGACGAGGGTCCAGGCGTTCTTCTCCTCGTCCCAGATCTCGAAGGCGCGGCGCGGGAGCGCGATCGTCGTCTCGACGGTCTCGCCGGGCGCGGCCTCGACGCCCGCGAAGGCGGCGAGCCAGCGGGCCGGGCGTTCGGCGGTCGTGCTCCGCGCGCCGATCGACACGGTGGCGACGGGGGCGAGGTAGAGCTGGACGGTCTCGCGGCCGGGGCGGTCGCCGGTGTTGGTGAGGCGGACGGTGACCGTGTCCGGGGTCGCGGTGACGGAGTCGTACGACCAGGTGGTGTAGCCGAGGCCGTGGCCGAAGGGGTACGCGGGGACGGCGCCGGCCTTGTCCCAGGCGCGGTAGCCGATGAAGAGGCCCTCGGTGTAGGCGAGTTCGCCGTCGGTGGGGGTGACCTCGGTGACGGGGACGTCGGCGAGGGCGACGGGCCAGGTGGTGGGGAGGCGGCCGCCGGGCTCCTCGGCGCCGGTGAGGACGTCGGCGAGGGCGGCGCCGCCCTCCTGGCCGGGGAACCAGCCGAGGAGGATCGCGGCGACGTCCTCGCGCCACGGCAGCTCCACCGGGGAGCCCGCGTTGACGACGACGACCGTGTTCGGGTTGGCGGCGGCGACGGCGCGGACCAGATCGTCCTGACGGCCGGGGAGGGCGAGGTCCCTCCGGTCGAAGCCCTCGGACTCGACGCGCTCGGTGGTGGCGACGACCACGACGGCGGTGTCGGCGGCGCGGGCGGCCTCGACGGCTTCGGCGATCAGTTCGTCGGGGTCACGGCGGGGACCGAGGTGGACGAAGGAGAACATGACGGCGGGGAGCGGGGCGGCGAACTCCTTGGCGAGGGTGTGCCGGAGGGAGACCTCGACGGTCTCGCCGGCGGTGAGTTCGACGGTGCCGCGTTCGACCGGGGAGCCGAAGAAGGCTTCGAAGGGGTCGGTCTCGGGGCCCATCTCCTGGACGCCGTCGAAGAGTTCGCGGCCGGCGACGGTGAGGGTGAAGGCGCCGAGGCCGCGGGTGCCGAAGGCGTGGGCGCCGGTCTCGCGGGGGGTGAAGACGCCGGTGACCTCGACGGAGGCGAGGGTGTCGTGGGTGACGCCGGCCGGGAGGTCGTCGCCGATCCACTGGACCTGCCCGTTGGGCAGGGTGCCTTCGCCGAGGACGTTGCCTTCGGCGTCGCGGCAGACCGCTCGGAGGGTGAAGCCCTGGTCGGCGGGGGCGAGTTCGTCGCTGGGGTCGGCGCCGGTGACGTAGGAGAGGGATGCCCCGCCGGGAAGTGCGGCCAGGGCGGCGGTGAGGCCGTCGAGCGGGGAGACGACGTGCTCGGGGAAGACCTGGGCGGAGCCGCCGCCGAGGACGCGGGCGTCGCGGGCGGCGGCACCGGAGAGGGCGACGGTGCCGGGCTTCAGGGGAAGGGCCCCGTTCTCGTTGCGTACGAGGACGAAGCCGCGGCGGGCGATCTCGCGGGCGAGGGCGTCGCCGTCGATCGGGGCGGGGTGCTCGGTGACGGCTGCGGGGGCGCCGTCCAGGGCGCCGACGCGGGCGGCGAGCCGGAGCACGTTGCGTACGGCGGTGTCGACGGCGGACTCCTCGACCTCGCCGGCCCGGACGGCGGCGGCGAGCGCCTCGCCGTAGACGGTCCGCGGGCCGGGCATGGCCACGTCGAGGCCGCCGGTGATGTCGCCGGTGGTGGAGCGGGCGGCCATCCAGTCGGAGACGTTGAAGCCGTCGAAGCCCCACTCGCCGCGCAGGACCTCGTTGACGAGGTACCGGTGCTCGGTCATCGTCACGCCGTTGACCTGGTTGTAGGCGGTCATGATGCCCCAGGGGTGGGCGTTGGCGACGATCGCCTCGAAGGGGGCGAGGTAGAGCTCGCGGAGCGGGCGCGGGGCGATCCTGTTGTCGACGGTGAAGCGGTCGGTCTCTGCGTCGTTGGCGACGAAGTGCTTGACGGTGGTGCCGACGCCGCCCTCCTGGACGCCCTGGACGTAGCCGGTGCCGATGGCGCCGGTGAGGTACGGGTCCTCGCTGTACGCCTCGAAGTGGCGGCCGCCGAGGGGGGTGCGGTGCAGGTTGACGGTGGGGGCGAGCAGGACGTGGACGCCCTTGCGGCGGGCCTCCTGGGCGAGGAGCCGGCCGGCGCGGCGGGCGAGGTCGGGGTCCCAGGCGGCGGCGAGCGCGGTCGGGGAGGGCAGGGCGACGGACGGGTCGTCGGCGGTCCAGCGGACGCCGCGGACGCCGATGGGGCCGTCGGACATGACGATCGAGGCGAGGCCGATCTCCGGCAGGGCGGGCAGGGACCACATGTCCTGGCCGGCGAGCAGCCGGGTCTTGGCGTCCAGGTCGAGCTGGGCGAGCGCGGCCTCGACGGCTGCCTCGCGCACGGCGTCCCCGTTCACGGCGTCCCCGTTCACGGCGTCCTCGCGCACGGTGTCCTCGATCACGTCCGTACCTCCGCGTTGAAGTGCTGGTGCGGCCCATCATGAACCCACCTACCTGTAGATCGGTAGGTGACGTTATCTTTCCGTTATTCGAGTTCGGTGCTCAGGCCATGGCGTACGGTCCTGTCGACAGGACCAGCGGAAAGGGGGCCGGCGATGGCACGGACCAGGAGCGAGGAGCGCCGCGCGGAGATCCTGCGCGCCGCCCTGGAGGTGATCGCGGAGCGCGGCTACCGGGGCGCCACGCTCGGCTCCGTCGCCGAGCGCGTCGGCCTGACCCAGCAGGGTCTGCTGCACTACTTCCCGACCAAGGAGGCGCTGCTCGTCGCCGTCCTGGAGGAGCGCGACCGCTGGGACACCAGCGGCGGCCGGGACCGCGAGGGCTGGCGGCTCGACCTGCTGGAGTCGCTGGTGGAGTACAACGCGATGCGGCCCGGCATCGTGCAGACCTTCTCCGCGCTGCTCGGCGAGTCCGTCACCGACGGGCATCCGGCGCGGGAGTTCTTCACCGAGCGGTACGCGCACGTGCGGGCCAGCATGGCGGACGTGCTCCGGCTGGAGTTCGGCGAGCGCCTGCCGGGCGGCCTCACCCCCGAGCGGGCGGCACCCCTGCTCACCGCCGTGATGGACGGCCTCCAGTACCAGTGGCTCCTGGACCCGTCCGCCGTCGACATGCCGGGCGCCTTCCGGGACTTCCTGCGGCTGCTGCGCGGGAACGCGGAGGCGTAGAGGAGGCGGGTGCGGGGCCGGCGGGATTCGAACCCGCGCGAGCGGGCCGCCGGGTCCGGCGGCCCGCTCCCTCTCCCCGGGCCTCGGGGACCTCCTCGGCCCGGCTCCGCGATCGACCGCTCCGCCACGGCCCCGCACCCTTCGAGGCTGCGCGCCGCCCCGATGGCCGGAGTTCCAGGCCGGGCCCCACGACGCCCGCCGGGCTGCGAGCATGGGACGCATGATGCTCGCCGCCGCCCAGTTCACCCCGGTCTCCGGGGACGTCGACGCCAATGTCCGTACGATCGCCGGGCTCGTCCGGGAGGCCGGGGCCGCCGGGGCCCGGCTCGTCGTCTTCGCGGAGCTGTCGCTCACCGGGTACGAGACCGCGCTGATCCGGGAGGACCCCGCCCTGATCCTGACCGAGGACGATCCGCGGCTCGCGCCGGTCCGCGCGGCCTGCCGGGCCGCCGGGACGGCCGCGGTCGTCAACGGGCCGGTGCGGGGCGGGGGTTCGCGCCCCGGTCTGACCACGCTGGTGATCGGGCCGGACGGTTCGACGCTCGCCCGCTACGACAAGCGGCACCTCTTCCACGGGGACGAGCAGGAGACCTTCGCGGCGGGCACGGCCGACGGGCGGTTCGCGCTCGACGGGCTCCGGTTCGCGCTCGCCACCTGCTACGACAACCGGTTCCCCGAACTCGCCGAGCGGGCCGCCGCCGACGGCTGCTCGGTGTACCTGGCCAGCTCGATGCTGGACGCCGGGAACGACTCCTTCGAGACCGTCTATCCGGTCCGGGCCCGGGACTTCGGCCTGTACGTGGCGCTCGGCAACTCGCTCGGGCCGAGCGAGGTCGGCGAGGGCGGCGGCATGGCCGGGATCTGGGGGCCGGACGGCGGGCGACTCGCCGACGCGGGGACGGAGAAGCCGGGGTTCGTCCTGGCCGAGGTGGGCTGACGTGCGGGAAGGGCCGGGTCGCCGTGGGACCGCGGCGGCCCGGCCCGGGGCGCTCGTCGCCCGTCAGGGGGCGCTCAGGCCCAGCGTGGAGGTGCCGGAGCCGCTGTAGGCGTGGACGAGGTAGCGGTAGTAGCCCGCGGTGCCGTAGGGGCGGATGTCCTCGTCGGCGGAGGCGGTGCCGGCGCTCGCCGAGTAGGAGTACGAGCCGTCCGGCCGGGCCGCGACCTGCCCGGAGGTCAGGCTGCCCCGGTAGGCGCGCTCGGCGTTGTCGCAGCCGGTCACCGGCCGGATCCGGCTCGCCCGAAACCGGGCGGCGGCCGAGGCGTACCCCGCGAACGTCGGCAACGGCGCCTTCCACCAGGAGTGGTGGGACGCCAGGCCGGAGCTCCATCCGGTCCTGGCGGCGGAGTGACCTGGTCGTACGAGAGGCCGGAGGCCGTGCAGCGGCAGGTGGTGCCCGCCGCCTTGTGGGGAGGCGTGGCTCAGTGGAGGTGCGCGTCCTTGTGCGGGGTGCTCTCGTCCGGCTCCCGCGCGGGCTGTTCGCCGCGCAGGTCGCGGACCATGAGGGTGGCGCCGGCGACGGCGCCGGGCATCAGGAAGACCGCCACGAAGGGGACGAGGAAGGCGAGGGTGAGCGGGACGCCGAAGCCGAGGGCGGCGCCGCGCCGGGTACGCAGCAGCGTCAGGCGCTCCTTGAGCTCCACGCCCCGGCGCTGGAGGGCGACGGCGGTCAGCTCCTCGGCGAGGAAGAAGCCGGAGACGCAGAAGCCGAGGGCGGGGACCAGGGTCTGGCCGACGACGGGGATGAAGCCGCAGGCGAAGAGCAGGATGCCGTAGAGGGCGACCCGGAGCAGGACCCGCAGGCTGTCGCGGGCGGAGATCCACAGCTCGCGCCAGAGCGGCAGACCGGACTCGGCGGCCTCGCCGCCCTGGTCGCGGTCGACGTCCTCGGAGAGCGTCTCGTAGAAGGGCTGGCCGACGAGGAGGGTGACGGCGGTGAAGGTGATGACGGCGAGGAAGAGGCCGAAGACGAAGAGGAGCGCCGTCAGGGCGTTGCGGAAGAGGCCGAGCCACGGCGAGGACCAGTCGTCGGCGAAGGGCGTCGCCCAGGCCACCAGGTCGTCCGCGCCGAAGCCGAGGCCGGTCAGGGCCCCGGCGTAGAGGACCAGGGTCACCAGGCCGGGCAGCAGCCCGAAGCCGAACCGGCGTCCGTGCCGTGCGACCCACTTCTGGCCCTGGACCAGATGACCGAAACCCACCCCGAAATCGCGCATGCGCGCAGCTTATCGGGGTGGGTCAGCGGTTCCGTGCGTCAGGAAGCGCCAGGAAGCGCCAGGAAACGGCCGGAAGCGGCAGGGATCAGACGGCCAGCTCGACCGTGATGTTGCCGCGGGTCGCCTTGGAGTACGGGCAGACCTGGTGGGCCTTCTCGATCAGGCTCTTGGCGGTCTCGACGTCCACGTTCGGGATGGAGGCCGAGATCTTCACGATGAGGCCGAAGCCGTCGTCGTTCTTGCCGATGCCGACCTCGGCGGTGATCGTCGAGCCGGAGATGTCCGCCTTCTCGTTCCGCGCGACGACGCCGAGGGCGCCCTGGAAGCAGGCGCTGTAGCCGGCCGCGAAGAGCTGCTCGGGGTTGGTGCCTTCGCCGGAGCCGCCCATGGCCTTGGGCGGGTTGACGACGACGTCGAGCTTGCCGTCGTCCGTGGCGACGCGGCCGTCACGGCCGTTCTCCGCGGTGGCGACGGCGGTGTAGAGGACGTCGGAGTGCTGGATGGACATGCTGGTTTCCGCTTTCTTCTCCCCGTCTCGACTCGCGCCCACGATCGCGACGGCTGAGGGAAGACTACCGGGCCGCCGAGACGATCATCTTTCCGGTGTTGTCGCCGCGGAGCAGACCGAGGAAGGCGTCCACCCCGTTCTCGATCCCCTCGACGAAGGTCTCGCGGTACTTCAGCTCGCCGGATCGCAGCAGGCCGCCGACCTCCTCGACGAACTTCTGCTGGAGGCCGTAGTGGTCGCCGACCAGGACGCCCTGGAGGCGGAGCCGCTTGCCGATGATCAGCGCCATGTTCCGCGGGCCGGGGACCGGCTCCGTCTCGTTGTACTGCGCGATCATGCCGCAGATGGCGGCGCGGCCGTGCACGTTGAGCGAGGAGATCGCGGCCTCCAGGTGCTCGCCGCCCACGTTGTCGAAGTAGACGTCGATGCCGTCCGGGGCGGCCTCGCGGAGCTGGTCCCGGACAGAGCCCGACTTGTAGTTGAAGGCGGCGTCGAAGCCGAGCTCCTCGACGAGCCACTTCACCTTCTCGTCGGAGCCGGCCGAGCCGATGACCCGGGAGGCGCCCTTGAGCTTGGCGAGCTGGCCGACCTGGCTGCCGACCGCGCCGGCCGCGCCGGAGACGAAGACGGCGTCGCCCTCCTTGAAGGAGGCGGTCTCGAAGAGGCCCGCGTAGGCGGTCAGGCCGGTCATGCCGAGCACGCCCAGGTAGGCGGAGAGCGGGGCCAGCTCCGGGTCGACCTTGGTGGCGTGCTGGACCGGGACACTGGCGTACTCACGCCAGCCGAGGCCGTGCAGGACGTGGTCGCCCTCGGCGAACCCCTCCGCGTTCGACGCCACGACGACGCCGACCGCGCCGCCGTCCATCGGGTGGTCCAGCTTGAACGGCGGGACGTAGGACTTCACGTCGTTCATCCGGCCGCGCATGTACGGATCGACCGAGAAGTGGAGGTTCTTCACCAGGATCCGGCCCTCGGCGGGCGCCTCGACCGGGGTCTCGCGCAGGGCGAAGTCGGTGGGGGCGGGCCAGCCGTGCGGGCGGGCGACGAGGTGCCATTCACGGCTGGTGGCGGGCAGAGCGGTCATGGGGGAACCTCCGGCGAAACTTCATGCGGTGAAACTTCAGGTCGTGAAACAACCATGCGCCTGAATATTTCATGTTGTCAAGCATCGGAGTACGATGGTGCCCATGCCCACCTCACACAGCGACCCCGTGACCCTCGAAGTCGTCGAGCTGATCGGCACGGTCGTGGCGCGCTACCACCAGGAGTACGAGGAGGCCGCGGCCGCCCACTCCCTCACCGGCGCGCAGGCCCGCGTCCTCGGGCTGCTCACCCTGGAGCCCACCCCGATGCGGAAGATCGCCGAGAAGCTCAAGTGCGAGCCGTCCAACGTCACGGGGATCATCGACCGCCTGGAGTCCCGGGGCCTGGTCGAGCGGCGCCCCGACCCCGCCGACCGCCGGGTCAAGCTGGCCGCCCCCACCGACGAGGGCCGGGACACCGCCCGCCGCCTGCGCGACTCCCTCCGCTTCGCCCGCGAGCCCCTCGGCGAGCTGACCGGCGTGGAGCGCACCCTGCTCCGGGACCTGCTGCGCCGGATGCTCGGCGAGGACGTGGGCTGAGGCCAGCCCTCACACGCACCACCACAGGAACCGGGTGCAGGTCTCCGAGGGCTCCGGCTCTGGCTCCGGGGTCGGCGTCGCCGTCGCCGTCGCCGGGCCGGTGCTCGCGGAGGCGGACGGGGCCGTGCCGTCAGGGGCCGGGGCGGTGGGCGAGCCCGAGGCGCTCGGCGTACCGCTGGGGGTCCCGGAGGGCGGGGCCTCGGTGACCTCCGGCGCGGACGGGGCCGGGGAGGTGGGGGCGGGGGTGGAGGAAGCCGAGAGGGACCCGCCGGACGAGCCGCCCGAGCCCGTGCCCGTACCAGAGCCCGTGCCCGTACCGGTGCCTGCCCCCGTACCCGTACCGGAGCCCCCGCCGGACGCGGAGGCGGAGCCCGTACCGGAAGTACCGGAACCGTCCGCGGAGCCCGTACCGACCTGGCGGGGACGGCCGGTCGGTACGGCCGGGGTCTCGGAGCCCCCGCCCGGCCGGTCGCCGACCTCGTCGCCCTCCGCGTCGCCCGACGCCCGGGTCGGCAGCGCGGGCGGCGGCGGGGTCTCGGTGACCTCCAGCTCCTCCACCGCCTGCGCGGGGCCCTTCTCCTCCGGCTCCTCAAGGGCCGCCTTCGCCAGGCCCAGCGACCCGGCCGCGAGGACCAGACCGAGGGCGCTCACCACCGCCGTCCGGCCGCGAGACTGCTTCCGGCGCACGCGGAACCCCCGTCGACTACGGCTGCGATCCCTCGACGCCCTCACGAGACAGGGCGCGGGGTGTACCGCAGCCGTAGCCGACGGGGGTTCCGCATCCAGCACAGGCGAGATGCCTGTTGGGACACCGTCAGCACGCGTGGCAGTAGTCCGTGACTCCGCTCCCCAACCTCTAAAAGAGGAGGGTGCTTCCAACCCGAAGGTTGCGGTCCAGCCCGAACCGACCCATTACAGAGCGTAACGAAACTACCACAGGCCAGGAAAGAGATTCCCCCACCGGCTGAAACCAGTAGCCCCCTCGCCAGGAAAATAATGGGCTCGCGCGCCAAGACGCGCGGCTCACCTCCAGGGAGGCGAGGACGTGAGGATCTTGTGAGGAAACCCCGGGCGAACACCGTGGCGCCGCGATTCTCCCGGTTCGCCGACGCACCGGAACGGCCCCGGAGACGGCCCCGGGCGGCGCAGCCCAGCGCGCGCGGCGGGCCCGGTGGTCGCACGATGCCAACAGGAAACCCGCACCGCGACACCTCGCCCGTGTCAGCACCGCACCCCGGAGGATCCGCCGTGACCGTCAGCCTTGAGCAGCTACGCCGTTGCCATGTCGCCGTCGACCTGGGTGCCGCCCGCACCCGGGTCTACGTCAAGGGGGCCGGGCTCGTCGTCGACGAGCCGAGCGTCGCCGCCGTCAACACCCACACCGGAGCGCTGATCGCGGTCGGCGCGCTCGCCGAGAAGATGACCGGCCGGACCCCCGACTACATCCGGGTCGTCCGGCCCGTCTCCGGCGGCACGGTCGTCGACATCGAGATGGCCCAGCGGATGCTGCGCCACCTCCTCGGCGAGAAGCTGCGCCGTCAGCTGCGCCGCAAGCCCCGGCTGCGCGCCGCCGCCTGCACCCCGCACGACAGCGATCCGCTCGCCCAGCGCGCCGCCGTGGAGACCCTGGTGGGGCTCGGGGCGCGCCGGGTGGAGCTGGTCGACACGCTGATCGCGGCGGCCGTGGGTTCCGGTCTGCCGGTGGAGCAGCCCACCGCGACCATGATCATGGTGTGCGGGGCGGCGACGACGCAGGTCGCGGTGCTCTCGCTCGGCGCGATCGTGACGGCCGAGCGGATCCCGGTCGGCGGCGACGCCATCGACCACGCGATCATCCAGCACCTGCGCCACCACCACGAGCTGATGCTGCCGAGCCAGTCGGTGCGTCCGCTCCAGCTCGCCCTGAGCGGCAACGGCCTGACCCCGCACGGGCCGGCCTCCACCGAGATCCACGGCCGGGACGTGGCCACCGGACTCGCCCGCTCGGTGACCGTCGACACGGCCGCGGTCCGCGAGGCGATCCACACCCCGCTGACGGCGGTGCTCGACGGCCTCGGGAAGGTGCTGCGGGACTGCCCGCCCGACCTCGTGGCCGACCTCGCCGACCGGGGGATCATGATGGTCGGCGGCAGCGCGCTGCTCCCGGGCCTCGACCAGATGCTGCGGGACGCCACCGGCATGCCGGTGCACATCGCCGAACGGCCCGACGTCTGCGCCGTCCTGGGCCTCGGCGCGATGCTGGAGGGCAAGGTCCAGCCGATGATCCTCGACCCGCTGGGCGGCCACCGAGGCCTCGCGGACGCGGACCACGACGGTCTCGACCGCGCGTTCGCCGACGACCTGGCCGAGTGACGGTCCGGCCGGTGACGACGCGACGGGGTGACCGGTCCTGACACCGCCCGACGCATGCGCCCCGTACGCCGACGAGGACGAGGAGCAGGCCCGTCTGGCCCTGCTCCTCGAAGCCGTCCTCGGCGTCGGCACGGAGCTCGAACTCCACGCCACGCTCCAGCACATCGTGGACTCGGCGACCGAGCTGATCGGGGCCCGCTACGGGGCGCTGGGGGTCGTGGACCCGGAGCGCCCCCGGCTGACGGGGCTCTTCACCGCCGGGATGACCGACGAGGAGCGGGCCCGTGTCGGCCGGCTCCCCGACGGCCGTACGGGGCTGCTCGGCGCCCTCGTCGAGGACCCCCGGCCGCTCCGCCTGGACGACCTGACCGCCGACCCGCGCTCCTCCGGGGTCCCCGAGGGGCACCCGGAGATGCGCTCCTTCCTCGGCACCCCGATCCACGTCCACACGCGGGTCTTCGGCAACCTCTACCTCACCGAGAAGCCCGGCGGCTTCACGGAGGAGGACCTCGCCCTGCTGCGGGTGCTCGCCGCCCAGGCCGGCATCGCCATCGGCAACGCCCGGCTCTACGAGACCGCCCGGCAGCGCGAGCGGTGGATCGAGGGCGCGGCGGCCGTCACCACGGCCCTGCTCACCGGCGGGTCCGCCGAGGACGCCGAGGACGCCCTGATGACCGTCGCCGAGCAGGCCAGGAGCCTCGCGGGGGCGGCCGCCGGGGTGATCCTCCAGCCCACCCCGGAGGGCGGGATGGAGATCGTCACGGCCTCCACCACCGACGACCCCGGCGAGCTGGTCGGCACCACCATCCGGCCCGGCTCCCCCGTCCTCGTCCAACTCCTCGGCGGGGAGCCGGTCTTCGTCGAGGACTCGGCCACCGACCCCCGGATGACCACCCCGGTCCGTTCCCGCTTCGGCCCTTCGATGATGCTGCCGCTGCGCAGCGGCGGGAGACTGATCGGTACCCTCGCGCTCCCCCGGCTGCGGGGCGCCGCCCCGTACTCGGCGGTGGACCGGCTGCTCGCCTCTCAGTTCGCCTCGCAGGCGGCGCTCGCGCTGGTCCTCGCGGACGCGCGGCAGGACCGGGAGCGGCTCGCGGTCTTCGAGGACCGCGACCGGATCGCCCGCGACCTGCACGACCTCGTCGTCCAGCGGCTCTTCGCCACCGAGATGATGCTGGAGTCGACCCGCCGCCGTGCCGGGGCCTCCGCCGAGGAGGCCGAGCTGCTCGGCAGGGCGGTGGACGAGCTGGACTCGACGATCCAGGAGGTGCGGACGGCGATCTTCGCCCTCCAGCAGCCCCCCGCGGAGGCCCCGACGACCTTCCGGGGCCGGGTGCTGCGCGAGACCGGCGGGGCGGAGGCGCTGCTCGGCTTCCGGCCGTCGGTGCGCTTCACCGGCGCGGTGGACGCCCTGGTCGACGAGCCGTCGGCGCGGAAGCTGCTCGCCGCGCTGCGCGGGGCGCTCGCCGCGGCCCACCGGCGGCCCGGGACCGGGCGGATCACGGTGGACGTCGGCGTCGGCGACGAGGGCGCCTGGCTGCGCGTCGAGGACGACGGCACCCCGCCGACGACGGTGACCTGGCCCTGACCCGTACGGGCTCTTCTTCTTGTACGGGCTCCGCGCCGGTCGCCGCACCGCGCCCCGTCTCCCTCGTACGGACCAGTCCCGCGCGCCGGGGCCGTGGGGGCGGATCTTGACTGGAGGCGTCAACTACCCGGCCCTAAAGGGCCAGGCTTGCAGGCAGAGCGAGACGAGAAGCTGATGTCGCACTGTGGTTCCCTGCGTCCTAAACGGCTAGGCCGTTCTGGGGCGGTTGACTGCGCCCCGCTGCCACACAGCATCGGCCCGGTGGGCGATGTTGCGGGAGCCGTTGTGGTCCGCGTGCAGCACTGTCCCGCAGGACTTGCATACGAACCGTGCTTGGTCGATCCGGTTGGATCGGTGGGTGTGCCAGCACTCGGAGCACTGGCGGGAGGTGTTGCGCGGGTCCACGTGGACGACCGCGACACCTGCCCGCTTGGCCTTGTACTCCACGAAGGAGCCGAGCTGGGCGAACGCCCACGAGGAAAGTCGTGCCCGCTGGTCTTTCTTGGCCGTAACCCTCTGCCGGATACCGGTCAGGTCTTCCAGACCGATACCCCGGGAGGTGCGTTCAGCGATGGCGACGAGCTTCTTGGCGATGATGTGGTTGCGCTGGGTGGCGTACCGGGCTTCCTTGCGGCGCTGCCGCTTGAGGACGCGGGCCGCGCTCTTGGTGCGCTTCTTCTGGAGCTTGGACCGCAGGTCACGCTTGCGCTTGCGGTACCGGTTGACCTGACGCCCGGACATGATCTGCCCGTCCGAGGTGGTGGCGATGTTGACGATCCCGAGATCCACACCGAGGAAACCGGTCGGCTCCGCGACGGAAGGTTCGGGCAGGTCGATGGTGGCGACGAGGAAGAACATGCCGTCCCGCATCACCAGATCCGACTCTCCCTTGCGGGAGGCCAGGAGCTTCATCGCCTCGGGCGAGCAGACGAACGGGACGCCCTTCAGCCGCCCGGCCAGCGTCCAGATGCTGACGGTTCGCTGATCCAGATTCCAGGTCAGAATCCGGTCGTCGTACGGCTGCGCCGCAGTCTCCCGGAAACCGATCGGCCTGGACTCGGCCTTGGCCCGGCGCTTCGACCCCTCCGGCCCGTAGTTCCCGGCCTTGAGATTCGCCTTGAACGTGGCGTACGCGTCGCACACCTTCTTCACGGTGCGGACAGCGGCCTGCGCCCCGAGATCAAAGTCAGCCTTGATCCGGTGGTAGACCTCATCCTGCAACACGTTCCGGCGGGCCTTGCCCGTACGGAACGCCACCTCCGAGGCCGCGTTCGCCGCCCGGTTGCAGGCACGCAGAGTCGCCGCCAGTGCGTCCGCGTCATGAGCGGACGCAGGCAACAGCTTCACCTGCGTGACGATCTTCACGCAGAACAACCTACTAGTTCCCGATCATGGAGGGCGAGTTGAGGTACAGGCACGGTCTTTCGCCCAGGGGGCGAAACCCCGCTCATTGCCCCGCTCACGCGGGAGCTTCGATTCCTCCCCGCTCTAAAGGACGGGGCATCCTCGAAGGAGACAGGTGAACTCCGACGCCAAGCCCCCGACGACCGCGACGGCCTACCGGAACCTGGTGACGGCCACCGTCGGCTTCACGCTCACCTTCTGGGCGTGGAACCTGATCGCGCCCCTCGGCAGCTGGTACGGCGAGCGCCTGGAGCTCAGCTCGTTCCAGCAGTCCTTCCTCGTCGCCGTGCCCGTCCTGGTCGGCTCGGTGGGCCGCGTCCCGGCCGGTGCGCTGACCGACAGGTACGGCGCGAAGCTGATGTTCCCGCTGGTCTCCGCGCTGACGATCATTCCCGTGCTGCTGCTGACCGTGGTGAAGGACTCCTTCGGTCTGATGATCGTAATCGGCTTCCTCCTCGGCCTCGGCGGCACGACCTTCGCGATCGGCATCCCACTGGTCAACTCCTGGTTCCCGCCGGAGAAGCGGGGCCTGGCGCTCGGCGTGTTCGGCATGGGCATGGGCGGTGTGGCGCTCTCCGGCTACTTCACGCCCCGGATCGCCCGGCACGGCGAGAACCTGCCGTTCGTCGTCGTGGCCATCGCCCTCGCCGTGTACGCGGTGCTCGCCGCCGCGCTCATCACCGACCGCCCCGACCGCCCGGTGCCGACCGCCCCGCTGGCAGCCCGACTGGGCTCGGCGGCCCGGCTGCGGGTGACGTGGGAGCTGTCGGCGCTGTACGCGATCGGCTTCGGCGGCATCGTGGCCTTCGGCGTCTACCTGCCGACGTACCTGAAGACCTGGTACGAGCTCGACCCGACCGACGCGGGCACCAAGGCCGCCGGATTCGCGGCGGTCACCGTCGTCTTCCGGCCGATCGGCGGCTGGCTGTCGGACCGGATCCACCCGGCGATCGTGACGGCGTGGGCGCTCGGCGTCGTCGCGCTCCTCGCCGTCGTGCAGGCCTTCGACCCGGTGCTCGACCCGGGCGGCACGATCGCCCTGCTGGTCATGGCGGCCGGTCTCGGCACCGCCAGCGGCTCGGTCTTCGCACTGGTCTCGCAGGTCACCCCGCAGGCCCAGGTGGGCTCCGTGACCGGCATCGTCGGCGCCATGGGCGGCCTCGGCGGCTTCGTCCCGCCGCTGGTCATGGGCGCGGTCTACAGCGCCGAGGACTCGTACTCGATCGGCTTCATGCTCCTCTCCGACCTGGCGCTCGCGGGCTGTGTGTACGCGTACGGGCGGATGCGCGGGCTCCGGCCGGGCGGCGGCGAACCGGCCGCCGGGGCGACGAAGGTCACGGCCGGGAAGCCCTGACGGCCCGGCAGAATGCCCCTCGGCGGCCGCGATCCCGACGCGACCCGAGACCCGAGGAGTACGACCGGTGCGTGCGCTCTTCCCGGCCCTGGAGGCCCCGACCGGCCGCCCCGCGCTGCGCTGCGGCCCTGACGCGCTCTCGTACGAGGAACTGGCCCGGGCCGCCGGAGCGCTCGCCGCCCGGCTGGCGGAGACCCGGCGGGTCGCCGTGTGGGCCGTGCCCACCGCCCGGACGGCGGTCGCCACCGTGGCGGCGCTGCTCGCGGGCGTGCCCGCCGTACCGCTCAACCCGCGCAGCGGCGAGCGGGAGCTGGCGCACGTCCTCGGGGACAGCAAGCCGGACGCGGTGCTCGCCGGTCCGGCGGACGAGCTGCCGGAGGCGCTCGGCGGCCTCCCCCGGATCGACGTGGACCTGTCCGGGCCGGGCGCGCCCCGGCCGCCGGCCGAGGTGGACCCCGAGTCCACCGCCCTGATCGTCTACACCTCCGGCACCACCGGCCCGCCGAAGGGCGTGCTGCTCTCCCGCCGGGCGGTCGCCGCCTCGCTCGACGCGCTCGCCGAGGCGTGGGCGTGGACGGCGGACGACGTCCTGGTGCACGGGCTGCCGCTCTTCCACGTGCACGGTCTGGTCCTGGGGATCCTGGGCCCGCTGCGGCGCGGCGGCGAGGTCCGGCACCTGGGGGCGTTCTCGGTGGAGGGCGTCGCGCGGGAGCTGGGGGGCGGCGGCACGATGCTGTTCGGCGTGCCGACGATGTACCACCGGCTCGCCGACGCCCTCCCCCACGACCCGGAGCTGGTCCGCGCCCTGTCCGGGGCGCGTCTCCTCGTGTCGGGTTCGGCGGCGCTGCCGGTGCACGACCACGAGCGGATCGCGGCGGCGACGGGCCGGACGGTGGTGGAGCGGTACGGGATGAGCGAGACGCTGATGAACACCAGCGTGCGGCCGGGCGGGCCGCCGCGCCCCGGGACGGTGGGCACCCCGCTGCCGGGGGTGGAGGTGCGGCTCGTGGAGGAGGACGGCTCGGTGCTCGCCGGGTCCGACGGGGAGACGGTCGGCGAGGTGCAGGTGCGCGGCCCGAACCTCTTCTCCGGGTATCTGAACCGGCCGGGGGCGACGGCGGATGCCTTCGACGGGAGCGTGGCCGGGGGCTGGTTCCGTACCGGGGACATGGCGGTCCGGGAGGGTGACGGAACGATCCGGCTGGTGGGCCGCAAGGCCACCGACCTGATCAAGAGCGGCGGTTACAAGATCGGGGCGGGCGAGATCGAGAACGCGCTGCTCGACCACCCGGGCGTACGGGAGGCCGCCGTCACCGGGGAGCCGGACCCGGACCTGGGCGAGCGGATCGTGGCCTGGGTGGTGCCGGCCGACCCGGGGAAGCCGCCGGCGGCGGAGGAGCTGGCCGGCCATGTGGCCCGGCTGCTCGCCCCGCACAAGCGGCCCCGGACGGTCCGGCTGCTCGACGCGCTCCCCCGCAACGACCTGGGCAAGGTGCTGAAGAAGCGGCTGCCGCAGGGGTGACGCAGGAGCTCAGGGCTGCGGGTCGTGGGCGTCGTACCGCCGGAAACCGCGTGCGCCCAGGGCGAAGACGCCGATGGCGAGGACGCAGGCGAGTCCGCCGCCTGTGATGGCGACCGTCGGTGAGGTGAGGTCGGCGACCGAGCCGGCGACGAAGTCGCCGAGCCGGGGCCCGCCCGCGACGACCACGATGAAGACGCCCTGGAGCCGCCCGCGCATCTCGTCCGGGGCGGCGACCTGCATCATCGTGTTCCGGAAGATCATCGACGAGGTGTCGGCGTATCCGGCGGCGGCCAGGCACAGCAGTCCGATCCAGAGGTTCCGGCTGAGGCCGAAGGCGGCGATGGCGAGGCCCCAGGCGGCGACCGCGATCAGGATGGCCTGTCCGTGGTGGCGGATCCGGCTCTGCCACCCGGAGACCACCCCGCCCATCAGCGCGCCGAACGCGGGCGCGGCGACGAGGAGTCCGGTGGTCTTCGCGTCGCCGCCGAACCAGAGGACGGCGACGGCCGGGAAGAGCGCCTTCGGCTGGGCGAGGATCATCGCGAAGAGGTCGGAGACGAAGGTCGCGCGCAGGTTGGGGCGGGTGCCGAGGAAGCGCAGTCCGTCCAGGACCGAAGCCCTCTTCGCCCCGGTGCGCTCGGGTGGCATGGAGGGCAGCCGCCACATCGCGTACAGGCTCGCGAAGAAGGCGAGGGCATCGATGGTGTAGGCGGTCTGGTAGCCGGCGAAGCCCACGACGACCCCGCCGAGGCTGGGTCCGATGAGGGTGCCGAAGGTCATGACCATGGAGTTGAGCGCGTTGGCGGCGCGCAGCTGCTCGGGCGGGAGCAGGCGGGGGATCATCGCGCTGCGGGCGGGCGAGTTGAGGGCGCCGCAGACTGCCTGGAGGGCGACGATCCCGTAGAGGAACCAGACGCGGTGGAAGCCGGCGAAGGCCGCGGCAGCGAGCGCGGCGGAGAGGGCGGCGGCGCCGGTGGCGCCGACGAGTCCGAGGGTGCGGCGGTCGACGGTGTCGGCGATCGCCCCGCCGTACAGGCCGAAGACGACGAGCGGGACGAGGGAGAAGAGGCCGACGAGTCCGACGGAGAAGGCCGAGCCGGTGATCTCGTACACCTGGAGGGAGATCGCCAGGGTGGTCATGCCCTGGCCGATCCAGGAGACGGTGTTCCCGAACCAGAGGCGGCGGTAGTCGGCGGAGGTCCGCAGCGGGGTGAGGTCGGCGAAGATCCGCCGCTTCTCCTCCTGCGGCGACCCGACGGCGGTCACGAGTGGTCCGCGAAGGTGCCGGAGGGGTCGGAGGCGTCCGCGGGGCCGGTGAGGTCGTAGGTGAGCTCGGGGCGGTCCCAGTGGATGCGTCCGGAGGCGGCGACGGTGCCGGTGCGGCGGGCGCCGGTGCGCAGGTAGAACCCCTCGGCGGGCGGGTGGGCGACGACCCGGACGGCGGTGAGCCCCGCAAGGCGGGCCACACAGTTCATGTGGGCCATCAGCAGCCGGCCGATGTTGAGCCCCTGGGCGCTGTCGGCGACGAAGGCGAGGTCGAGCTCGGCCTCGTCGAGCAGGAGCGCGTAGAAGCCGAGGACCCGGTCGTCCGCGTCGTCGACGGCGGCGTACACCGGGTGGTGCTCGATGTAGGCCCCGCCGACCTGGTAGCCGTCGACCATGACGGCGTACGGCCCCCGGTAGGCGGCGGAGCCCCGGACGAGCCGGGTCAGTCGCTTGGAGTCGGCCGCGGTGGCGCGGCGGATGCTGATCTCGGGCATGGGCCGAGTATAGGAACGCCTTCGTACCCCGGCCCTTACATTTTCGGGTGCCCCCGCCCCGCCCGCCCCGTCCCCGCCCGGAGCCGCTCAGCCGCAGGAGGGGCGGAGCTCGTCCGGGTCGATGCCGTCGAGGCGGGCGGCGAGGGTGCCGAGCCGGTCGCGCAGCTCGGCGATCTCCGCGAGGTCGAGGCCGGTGGCGGCGGCGATCCGCCGGGGCACACCGAGGGCCCGCTCGCGCAGTTCCGCGCCCGCCCCGGTGACGCGGACGGTGACGGACCGCTCGTCCTCGGCGCTGCGCCGCCGCTCGACGTATCCGGTCGCCTCAAGCCGCTTGAGCAGCGGCGACAGGGTGCCGGAGTCGAGCCGCAGCCGCTCGCCGATGCCCTTCACGGGCAGCTCGCCGTGCTCCCAGAGGACCAGCATGACGAGGTACTGGGGGTAGGTGAGCCCGAGCTCCTTGAGCGCCTCGCGGTAGACGCCGTTGAAGGCACGGGTCGCCGCGTGCAGCGAGAAGCAGATCTGGTGGTCGAGCCGGAGGAAGTCCTCGCCGGGGACCGTGTCGAGCGTCTCCATGCCACCAGGATACGCGAGACCCCTCCGCGCACGATTAAGTTGTGCACAACTTAATCGTGCGCTACAAATATGAGGCCACCCCTTCCCGAGGAACAGGAACGGAAGAACCCATGGACGCCATCTACACCGCCGTCGCCACCGCCAACGGCCGCGAGGGCCGCGCCGTCAGCTCCGACGGCCACATCGACCTCCCCCTCGCCCACCCGCAGGCCCTCGGCGGCAACGGCCTGGGCACCAACCCGGAGCAGCTCTTCGCCGCCGGCTACGCGGCCTGCTTCAGCAGCGCCATGGGCGTGATCGCCCGCCAGGAGAAGATCGACATCTCCGAGGCGTCCGTCACCGCCGAGGTCTCCATCGGCAAGGACGCCGCCGACGGCGGCTTCGGCCTGGCCGTCGTCATGCGCGCCGAGTTCCCCGACCACCTCCAGGGCGAGGCCGGCCGGGCCCTGCTGGAGAAGACCCACGCCTTCTGCCCGTACTCCAAGGCCACCCGCGGCAACATCAGGGTCGACCTCGTCGTCGAGTAACACCCCGCCGCCGGGCCACACACACCCTCACACCCCCCTGGGTATCCCACCTCCGGGTGAGATACCCAGGGGGGTATTTGACTTTTCCGCGCGACGCGCCCTACCTTCGATCCCGTAAATACCCCGGGGGGTATTCGAAAGAGTGAGGGAGCCCGCCATGTTCTTCGCCCAGTACTACCTCGACTGCCTCTCCCAGGCGTCGTACATGATCGCCGACGAGACGACCGGGCAGGCGGTGGTCGTCGACCCGCGCCGGGACGTCTCGGAGTACCTGGCCGACGCGCGGGCGCACGGCTTCACGGTGACGGGCGTGATCAACACGCACTTCCACGCGGACTTCGTCGCCGGGCACCTGGAGATGGCCGCCGAGACCGGCGCCTGGATCGGCTACGGTTCGCGCGCCGAGACGGAGTACCCGATCCGCCACCTCGCCGACGGCGAGCGGATCCCCCTCGGCGACGTCACCCTCCAGGTCATGGAGACCCCCGGGCACACCCCGGAGTCCGTCAGCGTGCTGGTGTACGAGCACGCCGGCGACACCGTCCCGTACGGGGTCCTGACGGGTGACGCCCTGTTCATCGGCGACGTCGGCCGCCCCGACCTGCTCGCCTCGGCGGGCGTGACCGCCGAGGAGCTGGGCGGGATGCTGCACGACAGCGTGCAGGGGAGGCTGATGGGCCTTCCGGACGAGGTGCGGGTCTTCCCCGCGCACGGCGCCGGGTCCGCCTGCGGCAAGAACCTGTCCACGGAGAAGCAGTCCACCATCGGCGAGCAGCGGGCCACCAACTACGCCTGCGCCCCGATGAGCCGGGAGGAGTTCGTCGCCCTCGTCACGGCGGGGCAGCCTCCGGCACCGGGCTACTTCGCCTACGACGCCGACCTCAACCGCAGGGAGCACCCGCTGTACGACGGGGCCTCGCCCTCCCGCCCGCTGTCCCCGGCGGAGTTCGCCGGGCTGCGGGCCGGCGGGGCGGTGGTGGTCGACGCCCGCGACCCGCAGGAGTTCGCCGCCGGGCACCTGTCCGGCGCGGTGAACGTGCCGGCCGACGGCCGGTTCGCCGAGCAGGCCGGGACCGTCCTGGACCCGGCGGACGAACTGGTGGTCATGGCGCCGCAGAACCGGGAGGAGGAGGTCGTCACCCGCCTCGCCCGGATCGGTCTCGACCGGGTCGCGGGCTATGTCCGCAACCCCGAGGACGTCCTGAGGCTGATGGCCGACGAGGTCTCCCCCGCGAGCCGTCTCACCGCCGCCCGCCTGAAGGCCGCCCTCGCGGGCGACAACCCGCCGCTCGTGGTGGACGTGCGCACCTGCGGCGAGCGCGAGGCCAACGGCTTCCTCCCCGAGGCCCTGCACATCCCGCTGAGCGAACTGCCCTCGCGTGCCGACGAGTTGCCCGCCGACCGCCCCCTCGTCCTGCACTGCGCGGGCGGCCACCGCTCCTCCGTCGCCGCCGGCCTCCTGCGCCGGCGCGGCTTCCGGGACGTCTCCGACGTCCTCGGAGGCTGGGCCGCCCTGGCCCTCGCGGCCGAACGCACCGCGGTCTGACCACTCCCCCCTATACCCCCACCCGTATACGACCTCCGGAGCCGCAATGAGCGCCCAGCGCACCGTCCAGTCCGTCACCCCCGCCGTCCTGCACCCGCTCGTCGCGGAAGGCCGCGCCCCGCGCCTGCTCGACGTGCGGACGCCCGCCGAGTTCCGTACCGCCCACATCCCGGGCTCGTACAACGTGCCGCTCCACACCCTGCGCGAGCACCGCGCGGAGCTGCGCTCCCACCTGGACGAGGAGGTCGTGCTGGTCTGCCGCTCGGGGCAGCGGGCACGCGAGGCCGAGCAGGCCCTCGCCCAGGCCGGTCTGCCCAACCTCCGCGTCCTGGAGGGCGGCATGAACGCCTGGGAGGCCGCCGGGGCTCCCGTGGAGCGGGGCCCCGAGCGCTGGGACATGGAGCGCCAGGTCCGGCTCGTCGCCGGCTCCGCCGTCCTCGTCACCGGCCTCCTCGGCGTCCTCGTCCCCGGCGTCCACCTCGTCGGCACGGCGATCGGCGCCGGCCTGACCTACGCCGCGATCGGCAACTCCTGCGCCATGGGCGTCCTGCTCTCCAAGCTCCCCTACAACCGCGGGCCGCGCACCGACATCCGTACCGTGATCGCGGAGCTGCGGAGCGCGTCGTGACCGTCCTGGTCGTCGCGGCCTCGCTGCTCATCGGCGTCAGCCTCGGCGTCCTCGGCGGCGGCGGGTCGATCCTGACCGTCCCGATCCTGGTGTACCTGGCCGGGCAGGACACCAAGGAGGCCATCGCCACCTCCCTCTTCGTGGTCGGGGTCACCAGCCTCGCGGCCCTCGTCCCGCACGCCCGCGCCCACCGGGTCCGCTGGCGGACCGGCCTCCTCTTCGGCGCCTTCAGCATGGCCGGCGCCTACGGCGGCGGCCGGGCCGCCGAGTACGTCCCCGGCACCGTGCTGCTCGTCGCGTTCGCCCTGATGATGCTGGCCACGGCCTTCGCGATGCTCCGCACGCCCCGGAAGGGGCGTACCCCCGCCCGGTCCGCGCACCAGGACCTGCCCCTGACGCACATCGCGGCCGAGGGCCTGGCGGTCGGTGCCGTGACCGGTCTGGTGGGCGCCGGCGGCGGGTTCCTCGTCGTCCCGGCCCTGGTTCTGCTCGGCGGCCTGCCGATGGGCGTCGCGGTCGGGACCTCGCTCCTCGTCATCGCGATGAAGTCCTTCGCGGGACTCGCCGGGCACCTCTCCGGCGTGTCGCTCGACTGGGGCGTGGCCGTGACCGTGACGGTGGCGGCGGTGGCCGGCAGCCTGGCCGGGGCCCGGCTCGCGGGGCGCGTCCCGCAGGACGCGCTGCGCAGGGCCTTCGGCTGGTTCGTCGTCGTGATGGGCGTCCTCGTCCTCGCCCAGCAGCTCGACCCCGCCCTGTGGACCCACCCCGCCACCTGGGCCGCGCTCGGAGCCGCGGGGGCCGCCGCGCTCACCGCCCGGCTGTGGCGGCGATCGAGGCCGCGGCCCGAACCGGTCGCGTCGCAGGGGGACGTGTGCTGTTCTGGAAGCAGCCGCAGGAAGGCATGCCGATGCGTCGCAGCCGGATCTCCGCCTTCGTCCCCGCCCGGTCGGCCGCCCCGACCGGAGCCGGCGGGGGGCTGCTGCCCAAGCGGGATCTCGCGGTCGCCTGGCTCCTCGTCGTCCTGATCACCGTGCCCGCCTGGGTGCTGACCATCGGCCAGGCCCGGGACATGGGCGTGGCGCCCGGCACCATGGGGATGGCGCTGCCCCTCTTCCTGCTGCTCTGGGTGACGATGATGGCGGCCATGATGCTGCCGTCGATGGCGCCGGTGGCCCTCACCTGGGTGCGGGGGATCGGCCGCCGGTCCTCCGGCTGGACCCGGACCGCCCGCACCGTCGCGTTCATGGGCGGGTACCTGCTCGTGTGGACCGCCTTCGGACTGCTCGCCTACGCGGCCCTGGCCTTCACCGGCGGCCTGGTGGACGACCACCCCACCGCCGGACGCTGGATCGGCTCGGTCGCCTTCCTGCTCGCGGGCCTGTACCAGCTCGGCCCCCTCAAGAACGTCTGTCTGCGGCACTGCCGCGACCCGATGAGTCATCTGGTGCGTTACGCCGGGTTCCGGGGACCGGCCCGCGACCTGCGGGTGGGCGTCCACCACGGCGCGTACTGCGTCGGCTGCTGCGCCGGGCTGATGGTCGTGCTCGTCCCGCTCGGCATGATGAACGTGGCGGCGATGGCCGGACTGGCCTTGGTGATCTTCATGGAGAAGCTGTGGTCCCGGGGCGTCCTCCTCGGCCGTGTCGTGGGCGTCGCCTTCCTCGTCCTGGCGGTGCTCGCGCCGTTCCAGGACTGGATGCTGCCGGGCCTCGACGGCTCGATGCCGTCCATGGGCGGCATGTGATCGTCCGGGCGCGTCCGGTCGCTCCCTCGGGTCCGCCGTGGGGGCCGGCCGCTTTCCCGCCCGGGGGCATGAGGTGCAAGCTGGAAGGGAGACCGTTCTCCGATCCCGGGAACGGGCTCGGGACACGCGGTCTCGCCACTCCGAGTGAGCTCCTTGGAGCTCGGCTGGAGGAAGCGAGATGACACAGCAGGCCACCACCGGCACCCGCTGGCACCTGGCCGGCGACTGGTTCGACGTGTGCAAGTGCGCCATTCCCTGCCCGTGCACGTTCGCGCAGCCCCCGACCTACGGCGACTGCGAGGGCGTCCTGGTCTGGCACATCCGGGAGGGCAACTTCGGCGACGTACGGCTCGACGGCCTCAACGTCCTGATGCTCGGCTCCTTCGAGGGCGACGTGTGGGCCGGCACGCACACCGACCCGTACGCCGCGGTCTTCCTCGACGAGCGTGCCGACGACGAGCAGCGCGCCGCGCTCGGGGCCGTCTTCGGCGGTGAGGCGGGCGGATGGCCGGCGGAGTTCGGGGCGATGTTCCACCCCGAGATGCGGGGCATGGACGTCGTCCCGATCCACGTGGAGATCGACGAGGACCTCGCCACCTGGCGGGCCGAGATCCCCGGCCGTGTCCTGGCGACCGCCGAGGCCCTCACCGGCCCCACCACCCCGGAGGGCGCACGCGTCCAGGTCCACAACATCCCGGGGTCCGAGGTGGGACCTGGCCAGATCGCCACGTGGGGGCGGGCCACCGTCGACCGCGCCGACGCGTTCGGCTTCACCTGGGAACGCACCGGGAAGTCGAGCAAGCACTTCCCCTTCGACTGGAGCGGCCCCGACTGAGGAGCCCGCCGTGGGGCGGCCGGGTGCGGAGGGTCAGGCCGCGTCCCCGGTGTGTACGGGGAGGTCGGCCAGGCGCCATTCGAGCATGCCGTCGCTGAGCCGGACCGCCCGCCGGCCGCGCCCGGCGAGCAGGCGAACGGCGTCGTGGGCGAGGGCGCAGTACTCGCCGCGGCAGTAGACGACGGCCTCGACGCCGTCCGGCAGTTCACCGAGGCGGTCGGCCAGTTCGGCGACGGGGATGCTGACCGCGCCGGGGATGTGCCCGGCGCGGTACTCCTCCGCCGGCCGTACGTCGAGCACGACCACGTCCCCGGCCTCGGCGCGGGCCAGGAGCTCCTCGTGGGTGATCCCTGCGGTGCCGTCCTCGCCGAGGTAGGCGGCGCGGGCGGCGGGGACGGCGGCCTGGTGGTGTTCGGCGACCTTGCGGAGCAGGGCGAAGAGCCGGGCCACGTCGTCCCCGGCGAGCCGGTAGTGGATGCGTACGCCCTCGCGGCGGGTGGCGACGAGACCGGCCTGCTTGAGGATCTGCAGATGGGCCGAGGCGGTGGTCAGGTTCAGCCCGGCGGCCTTCGCGAGCGCGTCGACGGTGCGCTCGCCCTGGGCGAGCAGATCGAGCAGTTCCAGCCGTTTCCCGCTGGCCAGGGCTTTGCCGCTGGCCGCGAAGGCATCGTAGAGAGCTGCCTTGGTCCCGTTCTTCGTGGCGTCCCGCATTGCTTCCTCCAAATATCTATGGATTACTGTAACTGAAGTCCGGCGAGGACGCCCCCGCCCGGCGAGGGCCTAGGGAAGGACAGCACGATGGGTTTCGCCGACGATCATCTGATCCCGCTGGTCGACGAGGGGCTCGGCAACAGCGCCTACCTCGTCGACCTGGGCGACGGCCGCGCCCTCGCCGTCGACGCGAGCCGTGACCTGCGCGCCCTGCGCGCCGCCGCCGGGCGGCGCGGCCTGACCGTCGCGTACGCGGCCGACACCCACCTGCACGCCGACTTCCTCTCCGGCGCCGTCCAGCTCGGCCACGACCACGGCGCCACGATCCTCGCCTCCGCCGCCGGTCACCGCGGATTCGACCACCGGGGCCTCGCCGACGGCGACGAGGCCGACCTCGGCGGCCTGACCCTGCGCGCGCTCGCCACCCCCGGGCACACCGACGAGCACCTGTCCTTCCTCCTGCTCGACGGCGGCCGGGAGCTCGGCGTGTTCACCGGCGGCTCGCTGATCGTGGACTCCGCCGCCCGCACCGACCTCCTCGGCGCCGACCGTACGGAGGAGCTGGCCCGCGCCCAGTACCGCTCCCTGCGCCGGCTGGCCGCGCTGCCGGACGCGACGGCGGTGTGGCCCACCCACGGCGCCGGGTCCTTCTGCTCCGCCCCGCCCGGTGCCGAGCGCACCACCACCGTCGGCGCGCAGAAGCGGAGCAACCCCCTGCTCGCGGCTCCCGACGAGGACGCCTTCGTGGCCCGGCTGACCGCGGGCCTGGGCAGCTACCCCGCGTACTTCGACCGGCTCGCCGAGGCCAACCGGCGCGGCCCCGCAGTCCTGACCGGCCCCCCGACCCTGCCCGGGCTCTCCGCAGGGCAGGTCCGCGCCCTCGTCGCCGACGGCGGTCACGTCGTCGACGTCCGCCCGGCCGCGGCGTACGCGGCCGGCCACGTCCCCGGCTCCCTCTCGATCCCGCTGCGCGCCGCGTTCGCCACCTGGCTCGGCTGGCTCCTGCCGGACACCGCCCCGCTCGCCTTCGTCACGGACGAGGACCAGGACCCGGGCGAGCTCGTCCGGCAGGCGTACAAGATCGGCTACGAGCGGCTCGCGGGGCGCCTCGGCGGCGGGATGGCGGCCTGGCTCGCCGACGGGAACCCGCAGAACAGCATCGCCTTCCTGCCCCCCGACCGGGCGGGAGACCGGCCGTACGTCGACGTCCGGCAGGAGTCGGAGTTCGCCGCCGGACACGTGCCGGGCGCGGTCCACCTCGAACTCGGCGGCCTGGCCGCCGTCGCCGCGGACGCCCCGCGCCGTCCGATCGTGGCCTGCGCCCACGGCGAGCGGGCCATGACCGCCGCCAGTCTCCTGGAGCGCGCCGGCCACACCGACCTCGCCGTCCTCCACGGCGGCCCGGCCGACTACGCCGCCGCCCACGGGCAGCGGCTCGTCCAGGGCACGGGGGACGCACGCGCGTGAAGACCGGCCCCGCCTCGGCGAACGCCGCCGCCCGTCCCGTACGCCTCGGACTGCGCGAGAACCGGCTCCAGTTCGCCCTGCTCGTCGTCGTCAACGTCTGCGTCGGCGGCCTGGTCGGCCTGGAGCGCACCACCGTCCCGCTCATCGGCTCCGAGACCTTCGGCCTCACCAGCGACCTGGCCGTCTTCTCCTTCATCATCGCCTTCGGCCTCGCCAAGGCCCTCACCAACCTGGCCGCCGGGGCCCTGACCGCCCGCTTCCGCCGCAAGCAGCTCCTGGTGGCGGGCTGGCTGATCGGCGTCCCCGTCCCCTTCGTCCTCGCGTACGCCCCCTCATGGGGGTGGATCGTCGCCGCCAACGTCCTGCTCGGCCTCAACCAGGGCCTGACCTGGTCGATGACGGTCAACATGAAGATCGACCTCGTCGGCCCCGCCCGGCGGGGGCTCGCCACCGGTCTGAACGAGGCCGCCGGTTACACCGCCGTCGGCGTCACCGCCCTGCTCACCGGCTACCTCGCCACCGGCTACGGCCTGCGCCCCGTCCCCGAACTCGTCGGCGTCGTCTTCGTCGTCGCCGGTCTCGCCCTCGCCCTCGTCGTCCGCGACACCGCCGCCCACGTCGCCCTGGAACTGGCCCGGCACACCACTCCCCTGCCGGCCGGCGAGGCCACCGGCCTGAAGGCCGTCTTCGTCCGCACCTCCTGGCGCGACCGCTCCCTGCGCGGCGCCAGCCAGGCCGGGCTCGTCAACAACCTCAACGACGGCCTGACCTGGGGCGTCTTCCCCCTCCTCTTCACCGACCACGGCCTCGGCCTGGCCGCCGTCGGCCTGATCAAGGGCCTCTACCCGATCCTCTGGGGCCTCGGCCAGATACCCACCGGCCACCTCGCCGACCGCGTCGGCCGCAAACCCCTGATCGTGTACGGCATGCTCGTCCAGGCCGGCGGCTTCGTCCTCGCCCTGGCCCTGCTCGACCGCCCGCTGCTCGCGGGCGTCCTGTCCGCCGTCGCCCTCGGCCTCGGCACGGCCATGGTCTACCCGGCCCTCATCGCCTCCGTCTCCGACCACGCCCACCCGGCCTGGCGCGCCAACGCCCTGGGGACGTACCGGTTCTGGCGGGACATCGGCTACGCGGCGGGAGCCCTGGTCGCGGGCGTCCTCGCCGACGCCCTCGGCCTGGACGCCACCGTCATCGCCGCCGCCGTCCTCACCGCCGGCTCAGGGCTCCTCGCCGCCCGCTGGATCACCGAACACCGCCCCGGCGGCCGCTGATACACGCCGCCGGGACGGTGGGATCGGTCAGGAGGAGCCGATCAGGACGGGTCGGTCAGGACGGGTCGCCGTACTGGAGGCCGCGTCCGTTGGTGCCGACGTAGACGCGCCCGTACACGTCGGGGTCGCCGGTGATCACGCCGACGCCGCCGATGGCGCCCCACTGGTGGGCGTCGTCGTTGACGCGGAGCCAGGTGGCGCCCTTGTCGGTGGAGCGGAAGACGCCGGTGACGTCCTTGACCGTGCCGATCAGGTACAGGGCCTGGTAGGAGGCGCCGGGCGCGGCCCTGCCGAAGCCGAGGGCGGAGGCGGACCTCACCGTGGTGAGCGGGGTGAAGGTGCGGCCGCCGTCGGTGGAGTGCAGCAGCCCCTTGTCGCCGCCGGCGATCCACAGGTCCCCGGCGACGCCGGGCACGGCCGTGAGCCGGCCGGAGGGCAGGCCGGTGGCGCGGGCGGTGAAGGTCGCGCCGCCGTCGGTGGAGGCGTGGAGCGTGCCGCCGGACAGGGAGTAGAAGGTCCGGGCCGAGGAACGGTCGGCGACGACCACGGCGCCGGTCCCCAGACCGCCGGCCTTCGACCAGCTCGCCCCCTTGTCGGTCGAGCGGTACGGGGCCTGTCCCGCCTGGGTCCAGACGATGGTGGAGCCGTCCGCCGCGAGCGCGACATGACCGTCCTGGGCGCCGGCCACCGGCTCCGCCTTGAAGCCGGTCCAACTGCCGCCGCCGTCGGTGGAGTAGGCGCCGTCCTGCGCGCCGCCACGGCCTACGCGGACCATCATCGAGGGGTTCGACTGGGCGAAGTCGATGTCGGTGCTGTTGGTCATCATCGGGTTGGCCAGCCGCCCGGCCGGCACCTTGGTCAGGTCGTCGTGGCGGAAACCGCCCTGGTCGCCCATGGCGGTGACGACGGCGGCGCCGCCGGGCGGGGCGATCGCGTCCATCAGCGCGGTCTCCTCAAGGCCCCGGGCCCCCGCGGTCCAGTGGCTGGTGCCGCCGCCGTCGGTGGCGTCGGCGTCCTTGCTGCGCCAGATGCCGTTGCCGGTGCCGTACAGCACGTGCCCGGAGTGGAAGGGGTCGATGGCCAGGGCGGTCATCCAGTGCCCGGTGTGGTCGCCGATGTAGGGGGCGGCGGAGGCGTCCCGCACCGCCTTCGCGGCCTGTGCCTTCCAGGTCGTACCGCCGTCGGTGGACCGGTAGAACTCGTCCTCGGGCCACCAGCGGCCGAGGGTGGTGACCATCACCGTGGACGGCTTCCGCGGGTCGACGGCCAGGCCTGAGAAGCCGTAGTTGCCCTGGGACGGGGAGATGTTCTTCCACGCCCCGGAGGCGGGGGTGTGCTTCCAGACCGAGCCCGCCGTCACGCCGTTGGGTCCGAGGGCGTTGGTGTACGTCACGTACAGCGAGCCGTCGCCGGAGAGCACGCCGTGCTGCGGCATCTGGCCGGTGGGCTGTCCGGGGACGGCCTGCCAGGTGCTGCCGCCGTCGGTGGAGCGGTAGAGGGAGGTGGACTTGTCGGCGACGCCGACGTAGACCGTCCTGCTGCCGGCCGGGCCGTATGTCACGAAGGAGATGCCCGCGCCGCTGCCCGCCCCGTCCTTGACGGGGAACGAGGAGACCTGACGCCACGTCACACCGCTGTCGGTGCTGCGCCACAGGCCGTTCTTGCGGGTGCCGAGGAGCAGGGTGCGGTTGTCCGCAGGGTCGATCACAAGGCGTTCGCCCGCCCCGCGGCCGTCCTCGTTGCCGCCCAGTTTGAAGGGCAGGTCGGTGCGCTGGAAGGTGCGGCCCCGGTCGGTGGAGCGCAGGATCGCGCCGTTGCCCGCCCAGTCGTTGGTGTAGGTGCCCGCCGCGAGGTAGAGCCGGTCGGGGGCGACGGGGTCGGTGGCCAGGGCGTCGATGCCCAGCAGGTTCCAGTCCTTCTCGCCGAGCCAGTCGGTCAGCGGGATCCACTGCTCGGCCGCGGGGTCCCAGCGGTAGGCGCCGCCCATGTCGGTGCGCGCGTACAGCAGGCCCTTCTCCCGCGGGTTGAACACCAGGCCCGTGACGTAACCGCCGCCCACCACCTGGGCGTTCTTCCACACGTACGGTCCGGTCGCGGCCGTCTGGGTCTCGGTCACCTTCACCAGCTTCCAGTGCTGGTTGGTGCTGCCCTTGCCGCGGTACTGGATGATCGCCGCGCCCTGGGCGGTGGTGCCTCCGGAGACGTCCAGGACCTGGCCGCTCCTGCGGGAGGTGAAGGTGACGGCGCCGGAGCCGTCCACCTCGTCGATCCGCCACTCCTGGGAGGCGGAGGGGCTGTCGGTCTGCTGCTCGGCGGCGGCTCCCTGGGCGGTCGAGTCGCCCGCTATGCCGAGGACCTTGCCGCTGTTGCGGTTCACCAGCTCGTAGTAGCCGTCGCCGGTGGGCCTCAGTCTCCACTGCTGGTTGGCGGTGTTCTGGTCGGTCCACTGCTGGATACGGGTGCCGTCGGCGGTGGAGAAGGCCTTGACGTCCATCACCTTGCCGCTGCGTACGGAGACCAGGCGGTAGTAGGCGCTGCCGTCGACCGTCACGGCCTGCGACTCCTCCTGGGTGAGCAGGAGGTACGGGACGACGGCGGCGGGCACGCCGAGCAGCAGGGCGGTGGCGCTCCAGCGACGGCGGTGACGGCCGCGGCGCCCGCCGTTCGTGGGGTGGTTCATGGGGGGTTGTTCTCCTTGCGGACGGTACAGAGAAAGGGGGATCCGGGCCTTCGGCCGGGCGGATCCACTCCCTGGTGGCCGCCGCCCCGCAAAAGGTTGCCGCGCTCCGGGAACTTCTTCTCCGGAAATCGGCGTGACGCGGGGCGGCCGGGAGGAGAGGGTGAGCGCACGCGGGGTGCGAACGGGAAACGACGTCGGACGGCGGCGCCGCCCGTCGGGCCCGGCGGGCGGACGGAAGGGGTGGCGAGATGCTGGGAGTGGAGAATCTGCCGACCTACGCCCTGGGAGCGCTGCTGATCATCCTGCTGCCGGGGCCGAGTTCCCTGTTCACCCTGTCGGTCGCCGCACGGCTGGGGGTCAGGGCCGGTTGTCGTGCCGCGGCGGGGGTGTTCCTGGGCGAGACCCTCCTCATGGTGGCGACGGCCGCCGGGCTCGCTTCGCTGCTGCGGGCCGACGAGCTGCTGTTCTCCCTCGTGAAGTACGCCGGCGCCGGCTACCTCACCTGGATCGCCGTGGGCATGATCCGGGCGGCGTGGGCGATGTGGCGCCGCCGCAAGGAGAAGACGGCGGAGGACACCGCGGCCGCCGCCGACCCGTCGACGGGCGGAAGGCTGTTCCGGCGCTCGCTGGTGATCACCGTCCTGAACCCGAAGGCGATCCTGTTCTTCCTCTCGTTCTTCGTGCAGTTCGTCGATCCCCGGTACCCGTACCCGGCCCTGTCCTTCGCGCTGCTCGCCCTCGTCTACCAGGTCTTCAGCATCGCGTACGTGACCGTGCTGATCCTCGCCGGCGCGTACCTCGCCACGCAGTTCCGCCGCCGTCGGAAGCTGTCGGCGGGCCTCACGACGGCGGCGGGGGCGCTGTTCCTCGGTTTCGCCGCGAAACTGGCCACGGCGAGCAACTGAGCGCGGTTTCCCCCTAGTCGGGGATACGGGTCGCGCAGGTGGTGAACGGCTCGTTCAGCCCGATCGGTCGACGATTCAACCGATACGCCCGCATCACACCCGGCAACCGACAGCCAGCACCCAGCACCCGCCCAGGCGGACAACCCGCGGCGGCCCTGTCGAACCGACCGGCGGAGGCGGACCGAGGTGCTGAAAGCTGCTGCCGAGAGTCTCATCGAATCTCGCCTTTGGTCGTCCTTCATCTCTTACGGGTGGGATGTTCGGCGCGCCATGCGTCGAGTTCGGCCCGGGGCCACAGGAGGGTGCGGCCGATCTTGCGGGGGGTGGGGAAGTCGGGGCTGCGGCGATGGAGGTTGTAGAGGGTGCGCCAGGCGATGCCCAGGCGGGCGCAGGCTTCTTCGCTGGTGATCCAGTCTTCGAGGGATTCCATGCCCTAAACTGTAGTCACTGACTGACCACAAGGGCGAGGGGAGTCCGGCATGCGCAAGTTCCAGCCGCGGCCGGGTTTCGTGGTGCAGGCGTTCCGGTTCGCGCTGGATCCGAACGCCGCCCAGGAGCGGGCGTTGCGTTCGCACTGCGGTGCGGCGCGGGCGGCGTACAACTGGGCCGTCGGCTGGGTGACCGCGTCGTGGTGGCAGCGCAGGGCCGAGGAGACGTACGGCGTGCCCGAGGCGGAGTTGACGCCGTGGCGGCCGTGGTCGCTGCCCGCGCTGCGGAAGGCGTTCAACGAGGCCAAGAAGACCGATCCGCGGTTCGCCTCCTGGTGGGAGGAGAACTCCAAGGAGGCGTACGGCACCGGCCTTGCGAACGCGTCCGCCGCGCTCGACAACTACGCCAAGTCCAGGCAGGGCAGGCGGCGTGGCAAGAGGGTGGGTGCGCCCCGGTTCAAGACGAAGCGGAAGGCGCGCCTGGCCTGCCGGTTCACCACCGGCACCATCCGCGTCGAGGACGGGCGGCACGTCACCCTGCCGAGGCTGGGCACGATCCGCACCCACGAGCCCACCACCAAGCTCCTCATCCGCCTCCAGGTCGGGACCGCGCGCGTCCTGTCCGCCACCGTGCGGCACGAGCGCGGGCGCTGGTTCGCCTCCTTCCAGGCGGAGGTCAAGAAGGACCTGGTCCGGGTCGCCCGCCCCGAAGCCGCCGTGGGCGTGGACCTCGGCGTGAAGTCGCTGGCGGTGCTGGCCGACAGCACGGGCGAGATCCGCACCGTGCCCAACCCGAAGCACTACGACCGGGCGCTGAAACTCCTGCGCCGGGCCTCCCGGACCGTGTCCCGCCGCCAGGGGCCGGACCGG
>NZ_JASCXN010000040.1 GCF_030010625.1 Streptomyces sp. CC208A
TGGGCCCGTTTTTGCTTACGGGTGGCCCCGGGGTTCCGCTGGAACCCCGGGGTGTACCGCTTCAGTTGTCGATGGAGCCGGCGGCCTTGATGAGTTCCAGGTCCAGGGCTTCCCGGCGGATGCGCTGGTCCACGTACAGGAGGACCGCGACACCGGCCGTGACCGGGTAGGCGAGGGCGCTGCCGATGACTCCGCTGATGCCCATGACGATCAGATAGGTCCAGCTGAACTCGAAGCCGGAGGTGGTCAGTTCACCGAGGTCGATGCCGCCGACGCCGGCGGCGATCGGGGTGAACGGGATCGCCAGGAGCACCATGAAGAGCATGACGAGGAGCTGGGTCAGCATGGTGATGCCGAAGATCCGCCACCAGGAGCCGTCGACCAGCTTCGCCGAGCGCTTCAGCGCGGGGATGATGCCCTGGCGTTCCAGCATGAGGGCCGGGGAGGCCAGGCTGAAGCGGATCAGCAGCCAGATGATGACGAGGACGGCGGTCGTTCCGCCGAGGACGGCGAGGGCCGCGCCTCCGGCGCCGCCGAGGAGCAGGCCCGGGAGCATGGCCACGAAGGCGAGGAGTCCGGCGCCCAGCGGCAGGGCCAGGGAGAGGACGAGGAGCTGGGGCAGCCGGGGGGCCGCCTCCCGCCATGCCTCGGAGAGAGTGACCGAGCGGCCGAGGACGGCCCGGCCGACCACGATCGTCAGCAGGGCGCTGACGAAGACCGAGGCGGCCACGGAGAGCAGCATGCTCGCCGCCTGCTCGGTGAGGGAGGCCCGGAGGTACGAGGAGAGGGCCTCCAGCTGTTCGGCCGGGGGTGCGTCCGCGTGCAGGGGCGGTGATGCCACGGAGAGGTGGCGCTGGACGAGGACGAGGGCGGCCTGGGTCACGACGGCCACGGGGACCGTGACGGCCAGAACCGTCCGCCAGTGCCGTCCGAGGGTCGCCAGGGAGGCGCCGAGGATCTCACCGACGCCCAGGGGGCGGAGGGGGATCACACCCGGCTTCGGGGCCTGCGGGGGGCCGTAGCCGCCCCAGCCCCGCTGAGGGGGAAGGTTTCCCCAGCCGTGGCCGGGGGGCGGGGGAGGCGGGGTCGGGCCGCCCGGGGGCGGGGACCACTGTCCGGCGGGCGGCTGGTCCTTCGCCCACTGGGGAGCGGAGCCGTCCTGGCCGTCGGAAGGGGCGGATCCGGGCGAGTTCCAGCCCGGAGTGTCGTTCACGGTCGTCCACCTCGGAGGTTCGGGTCGCGGTGCCGGTCGGCGAACCGGCTCGGTCACGGCGGCCGTCCAGGAGCGGGCGGCGAGCCGGCTGCCATCGTGTCATGGGGGCCTCGCGGCGGACCGGGCGGAACGGCGCCGACGGAGGGGGCGGCAGGGGACGCGTACCGGGGGCGCGGTATGTCTCCGGGCATGGGCGTTCGGGCCGGGACGGGGTACGGTGCAGGGCGACCGCGGGGGGCCGGGGGTGGCATCCATGTCTGGCATCGGCACCCACAGAAACCAGCTGTTCACGGCGGGCGACAGGGCGTCGCCGCAGATCGGTGAGGTATCTCACCAGCCGCCTTGGGACCGATACGGAAATGGGATGATGTCGATATGAAGGGACGCGTTCTCGTCGTCGACGACGACACCGCACTGGCCGAGATGCTCGGGATCGTGCTCAAGGGTGAAGGGTTCGAGCCGTCGTTCGTCGCGGACGGCGACAAGGCTCTCGCCGCATTCCGGGAGGCCAAGCCGGACCTGGTGCTGCTCGACCTGATGCTGCCCGGACGGGACGGCATCGAGGTGTGCCGGCTCATCAGGGCCGAGTCTGGTGTGCCCATCGTGATGCTGACGGCCAAGAGCGACACCGTCGACGTCGTCGTGGGCCTGGAGTCCGGGGCCGACGACTACATCGTCAAGCCGTTCAAGCCGAAGGAGCTCGTCGCCCGCATCCGGGCGCGGCTGCGGCGCTCCGAGGAGCCCGCGCCGGAGCAGCTCACCATCGGTGACCTGGTCATCGACGTGGCCGGGCACTCCGTGAAGCGGGACGGGCAGTCCATCGCCCTGACGCCGCTCGAGTTCGACCTGCTGGTCGCGCTCGCACGCAAGCCGTGGCAGGTGTTCACCCGTGAGGTGCTCCTGGAGCAGGTCTGGGGCTACCGGCACGCGGCCGACACCCGGCTGGTGAACGTGCACGTCCAGCGGCTGCGCTCGAAGGTCGAGAAGGACCCGGAGCGGCCGGAGATCGTGGTGACCGTCCGCGGCGTCGGTTACAAGGCGGGACCGAGCTGATATGAGCATGGGCAGTGCTGCTCCGGAGTCCCGGGACCCCGGGGGCCGTACGGGGCGGGCTGCCGGACCGGGGCGGGGGGGCTCGCGTTCCGGCCGCCTGACGCGTGGCGGACGGCTCCTCCAGGACCGGGCGCCGGGCGGGCGGATCTTCCGGATCGTCGCCCGACTGGTGCGACGGCCGCTGCTGCCCGCCGTACGGCTGTGGCGGCGCAACATCCAGCTGCGGGTCGTCGCGGGCACCCTCCTGATGTCCCTCGGCGTCGTCCTGCTCCTCGGCCTGGTCGTCATCGGGCAGGTCCGCAACGGTCTGCTCGACACCAAGGAGAAGGCCGCCCAGATCCAGGCCGCGGGCGGTTTCTCCGCCGCGCAGGACCGGGCGGCGACCACGCCGTCCGGGCCCGGGCAGGACGGCGGGCGTGCCGGTTCCTCGGTGAACTGGCGCTCCACGCTCGTCGAGCAGCTGGCCAGCGGCGGACAGAACGCCTTCAACGTGGTGGCGCTCTCCCTGGACGCCGGCGACACCGCGAGCCGGGGCGCCCGCGCCTCCGGCGAGGTCGACCCCGTGCGGTCCGTGCCCGTCGCCCTGCGGCACTCGGTCGCGTACGGCAACGGCACCTTCCAGAAGTTCGGGCGCATCCACTACACCAGCGACAAGCCGTCCGAGCCGGGGCTCGTCATCGGCAAGCGGCTCAACGACACCGAGGGCAAGCAGTACGAGCTGTACTACCTCTTCCCGCTGAGCCAGGAGGCGGACTCGCTCGCCCTGGTCAAGGGCACCCTGGCGACCGCCGGGCTGTTCCTGGTGGTGCTGCTCGGGGCGATCTCCTGGTTCGTGGTGCGGCAGGTCGTCACGCCGGTGCGGATGGCCGCGGGGGTGGCCGAGCGGCTGGCGGCCAGCGGGCTCCAGGAGCGGATGAAGGTCACCGGCGAGGACGACATCGCGCGCCTCGGCGAGGCCTTCAACAAGATGGCGCAGAACCTCCAGCTCAAGATCCAGCAGTTGGAGGAGCTGTCGCGGATGCAGCGGCGGTTCGTCTCGGACGTCTCGCACGAGCTGCGGACGCCGCTGACCACCGTCCGGATGGCGGCCGACGTCATCCACGAGGCCCGCGTCGACTTCGATCCCGTCACCGCGCGCTCCGCGGAACTCCTCGGCGACCAGCTCGACCGCTTCGAGTCGCTGCTCTCCGACCTCCTGGAGATCAGCCGCTTCGACGCGGGCGCCGCCGCCCTGGAGGCCGAGCCGATCGACCTGCGGCAGGTGGTGCGCCGGGTCATAGGCGGCGCCGAGCCGCTGGCCGAACGGAAGGGCACCCGCATCGTCGTCGTCGGCGACGAGCAGCCCGTGGTGGCCGAGGCGGACGCCCGCCGGGTCGAGCGCGTGCTGCGGAACCTGGTGGTCAACGCGGTCGAGCACGGCGAGGGCCGGGACGTCGTGGTGAAGCTGGCCGCGGCCGGCGGGGCCGTCGCCGTCGCCGTACGCGACTACGGCGTCGGTCTGAAGCCGGGCGAGGCGACCCGGGTCTTCAACCGGTTCTGGCGGGCCGACCCGGCACGCGCGCGTACCACCGGAGGAACGGGCCTCGGCCTGTCGATCGCGGTGGAGGACGCGCGGCTGCACGGCGGCTGGCTCCAGGCCTGGGGCGAGCCCGGTGGCGGTTCGCAGTTCCGGCTCACGCTGCCGCGCACGGCCGACGAGCCGCTGCGGGGCTCGCCGATACCGTTGGAGCCCGAGGACTCCCGGCGCAACCGGGAGCAGGCCGCCGTGGGGCGGGCGCAGGACACCGGCCGGACCACTGCGGGGGTGCCGGTCCAGCCGGCGGGGGAGCGGCCTCCGCTGCCCCCCGTGGGGCTGCGGATACCGGGGCCGCCGCGTACGGCCGTCGACGTCGACCCGGCGGCGCTGCCCGGCAACGGCGCCCGGGTGGTGGCCCGTACGGCGTCGGAGACGGAGGCCGGGCAGGGCACGGACGCGGTGGGGAACACGGAGCGGGAGGACGGCACAGGTGAGCGCTGACGTGCGGCGGGCACGGGCGGGGCGGGGACACGGCGGACGGGCGCTGGTGCTCGCCGCCTGCGGTGGACTCCTGGCGACGGGCTGCGCCACGATGCCCGACAGCGGCGACGTGCAGGCGGTACGCGGGGCCAACCCCGGCGACGCGCAGGTGCGGGTCTACGCGGTCGCCCCCCGGGAGAACGCGAACCCGCACGAGATCGTCGACGGCTTCCTGGAGGCCATGACCAGTGACGACCCCGGTTTCGCGACCGCCCGCAAGTACCTGACCCGGCAGGCCGCCAAGAACTGGAAGCCGGAGCAGAGCATCACCGTGCTCGCCACCGCGCCCGACCGCGAGCAGGCCGACCGCGACGCGGACCCCGAGAACCAGGGCCGTTCCATCCCGATCACCGGCCGGAAGATCGCGACCGTGGACGCCCGGCACGCGTACCGGCCGAGCAGCCCGGCGAAGTACGCGCAGACGATCCACGTCGTGGAGGAGACGGTCGCCGACGGCAAGGACAAGGAGTGGCGGATCGACGCCCTGCCGCCCGGTCTGGTGCTGGGCGAGGCCGACTTCCTGCGGAACTACCGGTCGGTGAACACGTACTACTTCGCCTCCGGTGAGAACTGGCTGGTCGCCGACCCGGTCTACATCCGGCAGCGACAGGACCCGGTCACCCGCATGGACCCGGTGACCCAGACCGTCAAGGCGCTCCTGGAGGGGCCGACGAACTGGCTGCGGCCGGCCGTCGACTCGCCCTTCCCGACCGGTGTGGGGCTGAAGAAGGACGTCACCTCGCTGCCCACGGACGACCAGTCCACGCTGCGGGTACCGCTGGACGTGAAGGGCGACCGGTTCGGCGGCGAGGTGTGCCGGCGGATGGCGGCGCAGATGCTCGTCACCCTCGGCGACCTGCCCTCGGTCCAGATCGACCAGGTGGAGCTCCAGGACGTCGACAACAAGGCGGTGTGCCGGCTCGGGGCCGGGCAGGCGGCGGAGTTCCGGGCGGTCCGGGAGACGGGGCAGGAGGAGACCCCGTACTTCGTCGACGGCCAGGGCCGGATGACGGCGCTCGTCCCCGGCGGGAAGGACGGCGTCCAGCCGACGAAGGAGGTGCCGGGACCGCTGGGCAAGGGCACGGTGCCGCTGGGTTCGGTCGCCGTGGCCAGGGGCGGGACCCGGGCGGCCGCCGTCTCCAAGGACGGCAGCACCCTGTACGTCTCCTCGATCACCACCGAGCAGGAGGATCTGCCGGCGGTGCTCAAGAGCAAGGCGGGGCCCACGGTGGCGCCGGAGAACCGGCTCTCGCAGCCCAGCTGGGACGGGCGGGGCGACCTGTGGGTCGCCGACCGGGCTCCGGGGCACCAGCGCCTCGTGGTGGTCCCCGACGGCACCGGCGAGTGGATCGAGGTCCGCACGCCGTGGCTGACGGAGGGCACCCGGGTCGAGTCGCTGCGGGTCTCGGCGGACGGGGTGCGGATCGCGCTCCTGATCACCCGGGACGGGCGGACCACCCTCCAGATCGGGCGGATCGAGCGGCAGGACGGTGCCGACGCACAGGTCGTGTCCGTGGAGGGCCTCCAGGCGGCCGCGCCGCGCATGGAGTCGGTCCTGGCCGTCTCCTGGGCGGGGCCGAGCCGGCTGGTCGTGGTCGGCCGGGAAGCCGGCGGCGTGCAGCAGATCCGCTACCTCCAGACCGACGGCTCCACCTCCGCGAGCTCGGTCCTGCCGGGCCTGAACGAGGTCAACGCGGTGGCCGCGCCGCACAAGGAGACCGAGCCGCTGATCGCGGCCTCCGGCAACGACGGCATCGTGCGGCTGTTGCCGGGGGCGAACTGGCAGCCGCTGGTGAAGGCCGGGACCGCGCCGGTCTATCCCGGGTAAGGCGGCTTTCCGCGCGTAAGGGCCTCCCCCTGGCCGGGGAGGCCCTTACGCGTTGTCCACAGGGTGTTGTCCACAGGGGTGGCGGGGGCTCTCGGCGGCGGCCACAGTGGAGGTGTGCGGGGCTGGTGGCGGGAGATGTCCGGGCTGGTGCTGCCCGCCGCCTGTGAGGGCTGCGGGGAGCCTCGGACGGGGCTGTGCGCGCGGTGCGCGGGTGCGCTGGCCGGTGGTGCGGCGGGGGGCGTGCGGGTGCGGCCCGTGCCGGAGCCGCCGGGGCTGCCGGTGGTGCGGGCGGCCGTGCCGTACGAAGGGGCGGTACGGGCGCTGCTGATCGCGCACAAGGAGCGCGGGGCGCTGGGGCTCGCGGGGGCGTTCGGCGGGGCGCTCGCGGGGGTCGTGGAGGCCGCAGGGGCGGGTGCGGGTGCGGGTGCGGGCGCCGGTGCGGGGCGCCCGCTGCTCCTGGTGCCGGTGCCGTCCTCGCGGCGCTCGGTGCGGGCACGGGGGCACGATCCGATGCGGCGGGTGGCGCTGGCCGCGGCGGCGCGGCTGCGGCGGGCGGGGAGGCCGGCCCGGGTGGTGCCGGTGCTGCGGCAGCGGCGGGCCGTGGCGGACCAGGCGGGTCTCGGGGCGCGCGGGCGGCGGGCCAACCTGGCCGGGGCGCTGGAGGTGGTGCCGGGTGGCGGGCGTCTCCTGGCGGCCGGACGGGTGGTCCTCGTGGACGACCTGATGACCACCGGGGCGACGCTCGCGGAGGCGGCGCGCGCCCTCGGAGCCGTACACCCTCCGTTCACCTCCGGGGCGGCGGGGAGGCCCGGAGGCGATTCCGCGCAGCATGAATTCGAACAGCGGGTGGCGGCTGTAATCGCATCCTCTCCCGCCTCGTTCGAAATAAACCGGAACTCGCCATGAACTTGCATCGTTGCAGGTGGTGAGAGGTGAAAGCATCCGAATGGAGGTAAGTCGCGGTAGCGGGTGCCGACACCCGTCCGAAGGGGCTATGTTCGGTTGTGAGGAACGGTGAATGCCCGCCCTCGACCGCATACATGGTTGCGCCTACAGGACAGGAGTTCAGGGCGAATTAACCTCCCGTCGACGGGGTGGCGATCTTGTCGACTGGGGAGGAGGAGGTCGAAGTCGCCAAGTCCGAGCTCCGGTGAGACCGCCGGGGCTGGTGCAAAGGGAATGCCCGCCGGCCTAGGAGCCGTCGGGCGATCCGGGAACGGAGTTCTGCGTGGACATCGTCGTCAAGGGCCGCAAGACCGAGGTGCCCGAGCGGTTCCGCAAGCACGTGGCCGAGAAGCTGAAGCTGGAGAAGATCCAGAAGCTCGACGGCAAGGTGATCAGCCTCGACGTCGAGGTGTCCAAGGAGCACAACCCGCGGCAGGCCGACCGGTCCGACCGCGTGGAGATCACCCTCCACTCCCGAGGCCCGGTCATCCGGGCGGAAGCGTCGGCCGGCGACCCGTACGCGGCCCTCGACCTGGCCAGTGACAAGCTGGAGGCGCGGCTCCGCAAGCAGCACGACAAGCGTTTCACCCGACGGGGCACGGGACGGCTCTCCGCGGCGGAGGTCGCCGACGTCGTGCCCGGTGTCGCCCAGCTGAACGGCCAGGGCAAGCTCGTCGCCGACGAGACCGGCGGCGAGGTGACCACCACGATGATGGGGTCGATCGAGGTACAGGGCGAAGGCCCGCTGGTGGTCCGCGAGAAGACGCACCGGGCCGCCCCCATGGGGCTCGATCAGGCCCTCTACGAGATGGAACTGGTCGGCCACGACTTCTATCTCTTCGTCGACGCCGAGACCAAGCAGCCGAGCGTCGTCTACCGGCGCCACGCCTACGACTACGGCGTCATCCACCTGGAGAACGACCCGCTCGCCGAGAACAGCGGCGGAGCGGGCGGCGCGCTCGGCGGCTGACCCGTCGAACGGCCGATCGGTCGACCCGCCTCCGGTGCCCCTGGAGCGCTCCCCGCGCCCCCCAGGGGCACCCCTGTGCGCCCCTGCGGCCACCCCGCCGGTGCCGGGGCATGAAATCATGGCGTGCACGCCAACCGGTGCTTCCCGGGCAGTGGTTGGAGGACCGGAAACGAATTCAGGCCACGGCCTTCAGGGGGAGGAACGATGGCAGACAGCTTCGGCCCGGTACTCAGCGGGCACGAGCGCGGTGCGCTCGCGCATGAGGGTGCTCCGGAAGAAACGGAATCGGCCAGCGGGGCCTCTCGCAAGGAGCCGATCCGGGTCCTGGTGGTGGACGACCACGCCCTCTTCCGCCGCGGCCTCGAGATCGTCCTCGCCCAGGAGGAGGACATCCAGGTCGTCGGCGAGGCCGGGGACGGGGCGGAGGCGGTCGACAAGGCGGCGGACCTGCTGCCCGACATCGTCCTGATGGACGTGCGGATGCCCCGGCGCGGCGGCATCGAGGCGTGCACCTCCATCAAGGAGGTCGCCCCCAGCGCGAAGATCATCATGCTGACGATCAGCGACGAGGAGGCGGACCTCTACGACGCCATCAAGGCGGGGGCGACCGGCTACCTCCTCAAGGAGATCTCCACCGACGAGGTGGCGACCGCGATCCGCGCCGTCGCCGACGGCCAGTCCCAGATCAGCCCCTCCATGGCCTCCAAGCTCCTCACCGAGTTCAAGTCGATGATCCAGCGCACCGACGAGCGCCGCCTCGTCCCCGCGCCCCGGCTCACCGACCGCGAACTGGAGGTCCTCAAGCTCGTCGCCACCGGCATGAACAACCGCGACATCGCCAAGGAGCTCTTCATCTCCGAGAACACCGTGAAGAACCACGTGCGGAACATCCTGGAGAAGCTGCAGCTGCACTCCCGGATGGAGGCCGTGGTGTACGCGATGCGGGAGAAGATCCTGGAGATCCGCTGAGGCTCGGCAGCCGGGCCTGGCTGCTGGGGGTCCGGGGGTCGCCCCCCGGGAGATGCAGTATCTCCGAGAACACCGTGAAGAACCACGTGCGGAACATCCTGGAGAAGCTGCAGCTGCACTCCCGGATGGAGGCCGTGGTGTACGCGATGCGGGAGAAGATCCTGGAGATCCGTTAGGCCCCCGGGCCCAGGGCCCTGACGGGGTCTACGCGTCCAGGGCCCGTACGGGGGCCTATGCGTCCAGGGCCCTGGTCAGGAGCGGGGCCAGTTCCGGAGTGGTGACGCGCTCGACGCGCACCGACTCGCAGCCGACCCACTCGGCGGCCTCGCGGAGGGCCTGGGCGACGGCCGGGACGGCCTTCGGGCCGTCGAGGGAGATCTGCTTGGCGACCAGGGTGCGGCCCTCACGGGCCGGATCCACCCGGCCGACCAGGCGGCCGCCGGCGAGGACCGGCATCGCGAAGTAGCCGTGCACCCGCTTCGGCTTCGGCACGTACGCCTCCAGACGGTGGGTGAAGCCGAAGATCCGCTCCGTCCGCGCCCGCTCCCAGATCAGCGAGTCGAAGGGGGAGAGAAGCGTCGTGCGGTGCCGGCCGCGCGGCTCCGAGGCCAGCGCGGCCGGGTCCGCCCAGGCCGGCTTCCCCCAGCCCTCCACCGTCACCGGCACGAGCCCCGAGTCCGCCACCACCGCGTCGAACTGCTCGCCCTTCAGCCGGTGGTAGTCGGCGATGTCCGCGCGGGTGCCGACGCCCAGCGCCTCGCCCGCCTGCCGGACCAGGCGCCGCACGCACTCGGCGTCGTCCAGGTCGTCGTGGAGCAGCGCCTCGGGGATCGCGCGCTCCGCCAGGTCGTACACCCGCTTCCAGCCGCGCCGCTCGGTGACCACGACCTCGCCGTACATCAGCGCCCGCTCGACCGCGATCTTCGTGTCGGACCAGTCCCACCACTCGCCCTTGTTCTTGGCGCCGCCGAGCTCCGTCGCCGTGCGCGGGCCCTCGGCCCGCAGCTGGTCGATCACCTTGGCGTAGGAGCCGTCCGACAGCTCGTGGTACCAGTGCGGGCGGGCGCGGTAGGCGCGGCGGCGGAAGGCGAAGAGCGGCCACTCCTCGACCGGCAGGATGCAGGCGGCGTGCGACCAGTACTCGAAGGCGTGACCGTCGGACCAGTACGCCTCCTCCACCGCGGAGCGGCCGACCGCGCCCAGGCGCGCGTACGGGATGAGCTCGTGCGAGCGGGCCAGGACCGAGATGGTGTCCAGCTGCACCTGGCCGAGGTGACGGAGTACGCCCCGCACCCCGGCCCGCCGGTCCGGGGCCCCGAGGAAGCCCTGGGCGCGCAGGGCGATCCGGCGGGCCTCGGCGGCGGAGAGCGCGGCGACGGTCTTGGGGACGGATTTCTGGGCGGGCATCGGCACGGTCGTCATGCGGAAACCCTAGGCCCCGGGACTGACAGTGCCGGGGTCCTCCGGGGAGGCCGCCCGGGGGTCGACCGGCGCCGGCGCCTCCCGGGGCGGCAGGTACGGCACGGGGCTCGGCAGGCCGAAGTCGGAGGGGAGCAGCGAGCCGACCCAGGCGTCCCGGAGCGTGCCGCTGTGGACCAGGCCCGCCCGCTGGACGCCCTCCACGGTGAAGCCGACCCGCTCGGCGACCGCGCGGGAGCCGGTGTTGCCGATCTCGGCCCGCCAGGTCAGCCGTACGCAGCCGAGGCCGGTGAAGGCCCAGTGGGCGACCGCCCGTACCACCTCCGTCATATAGCCCCGGCCCCGCTTCTCGGGGGCCAGCCAGAAGCCGACCTCCCAGACGCCGGGGCCCCGGTTGTGCAGGCCGGTGGCGGCGAACAGGGGGCCGCCGTCCAGCGGTTCGACGGCGAAGGCGTAGTCGGAGTCGTCCCGCCAGCCCTGCGGGACGAGCTGGTTCACGAAGAGGGCGGCGGCCTCGCGCGGGTACGGATCCGGCATGGTCGTCCAGCGGCGGATGGCGGGGTCCTGGCAGTGCGCGTACACGATGTCCTCGTCCTCGGGGACGAAGGCGCGGAGCCGGAGGCGCTCGGTGGTGAGGGTGATGGGATCCATGCCCGGATTGTGAGGACGGCGCGGGACGGACGCGAACACTTTTCGGAAGCCGCGGCACCTTCCGACCGTCTCGGACGTTCTCTTTCCGGGCGTACGTGCGGTGGCGGCCCTGCGGGCCTCCCTCCCCGAGGGTGGTCTCGCTTACGATGGCCGTTGCGGTGGGGACCACCTGCCGTGCCCGCGCTCGTGTCCCTGAACAAGACCCAGTGCAGGCCCGACCGGCAAGGAGACCAGCCTCAGTGTCCGTCTTCAACAAGCTCATGCGTGCAGGCGAAGGCAAGATCCTGCGCAAACTGCACCGCATCGCGGACCAGGTCAACTCCATCGAAGAGGACTTCGTCAGCCTCTCCGACGCCGACCTGCGGGCGCTCACGGACGAGTACAAGCAGCGGTACGCCGACGGCGAGAGCCTCGACGACCTGCTCCCGGAGGCCTTCGCGACCGTCCGCGAGGCCGCCAAGCGCGTCCTCGGCCAGCGCCACTACGACGTTCAGATCATGGGCGGCGCCGCGCTGCACCTCGGCTACGTCGCCGAGATGAAGACCGGTGAGGGCAAGACCCTCGTCGGCACCCTCCCGGCGTACCTGAACGCGCTCTCCGGCAAGGGCGTGCACCTGATCACGGTCAACGACTACCTGGCCGAGCGCGACTCCGAGCTCATGGGCCGGGTCCACAAGTTCCTGGGTCTGACCGTCGGCTGCATCCTCGCCAACATGACCCCGGCGCAGCGCCGCGAGCAGTACAACTGCGACATCACCTACGGCACGAACAACGAGTTCGGCTTCGACTACCTGCGCGACAACATGGCCTGGTCGAAGGACGAGCTCGTCCAGCGCGGCCACAACTACGCGTGCGTCGACGAGGTCGACTCCATCCTCGTCGACGAGGCCCGTACGCCGCTGATCATCTCCGGCCCCGCCGACCAGGCCACCAAGTGGTACGGCGACTTCGCCAAGCTCGTCACCCGCCTCACCAGGGGCGAGCCCGGCAACCAGCTGAAGGGCATCGAGGAGACCGGCGACTACGAGGTCGACGAGAAGAAGCGCACGGTCGGCATCCACGAGTCCGGCGTCGCCAAGGTCGAGGACTGGCTCGGCATCGACAACCTCTACGAGTCGGTCAACACCCCGCTCGTCGGCTACCTGAACAACGCCATCAAGGCGAAGGAACTGTTCAAGAAGGACAAGGACTACGTCGTCATCGACGGCGAGGTCATGATCGTCGACGAGCACACCGGCCGTATCCTCGCCGGCCGCCGCTACAACGAGGGCATGCACCAGGCCATCGAGGCCAAGGAGGGCGTGCCGATCAAGGACGAGAACCAGACCCTCGCCACGATCACCCTCCAGAACTTCTTCCGCCTCTACGACAAGCTCTCCGGCATGACCGGTACGGCCATGACCGAGGCGGCCGAGTTCCACCAGATCTACAAGCTCGGCGTCGTCCCGATCCCGACGAACAAGCCGATGCAGCGCAAGGACCAGTCCGACCTCATCTACCGGACCGAGGTCGCCAAGTTCGCCGCCGTCGTCGACGACATCGTCGAGAAGCACGAGAAGGGCCAGCCGGTCCTCGTCGGCACCACCTCCGTCGAGAAGTCCGAGTACCTCTCGCAGCAGCTCTCCAAGCGCGGCGTCCCGCACGAGGTGCTGAACGCCAAGCACCACGAGCGCGAGGCCAGCATCGTCGCCCAGGCCGGCCGCCGCGGCGCCGTCACCGTCGCCACCAACATGGCCGGCCGCGGTACCGACATCAAGCTCGGCGGCAACCCGGACGACCTCGCCGAGGCCGAGCTGCGCCAGGCGGGCCTGGACCCGGTCGAGCACGTCGAGGAGTGGGCCGCGGCCCTCCCCGCCGCCCTGGAGCGCGCCGAGAAGGCCGTGAAGGCGGAGTTCGAGGAGGTCAAGGAGCTCGGCGGGCTTTACGTGCTCGGCACCGAGCGCCACGAGTCGCGCCGCATCGACAACCAGCTGCGCGGTCGTTCCGGCCGTCAGGGCGACCCCGGCGAGTCCCGCTTCTACCTGTCGCTCGGCGACGACCTGATGCGCCTCTTCAAGGCGCAGATGGTCGAGCGCGTCATGGCCATGGCCAACGTGCCGGACGACGTGCCGATCGAGAACAAGATGGTCACCCGGGCCATCGCCTCCGCCCAGTCGCAGGTCGAGACGCAGAACTTCGAGACGCGCAAGAACGTCCTGAAGTACGACGAGGTGCTCAACCGGCAGCGCGAGGTCATCTACGGCGAGCGCCGCCGCGTCCTGGAGGGCGAGGACCTGCACGAGCAGATCCGCCACTTCATGGACGACACCATCGACGACTACATCCGCCAGGAGACCGCCGAGGGCTTCGCGGAGGAGTGGGACCTCGACCGGCTGTGGGGCGCCTTCAAGCAGCTCTACCCGGTGAAGGTCACCGTCGAGGAGCTGGAGGAGGCGGCGGGCGACCGCGCGGGCATCACCGCCGAGTTCATCGCCGAGTCCATCAAGGACGACATCCACGCCCAGTACGAGGCGCGCGAGGCGCAGCTCGGCTCGGAGGTCATGCGCGAGCTGGAGCGCCGGGTCGTACTCTCGGTCCTCGACCGCAAGTGGCGCGAGCACCTCTACGAGATGGACTACCTCCAGGAGGGCATCGGCCTGCGCGCCATGGCGCAGAAGGACCCGCTGGTCGAGTACCAGCGCGAGGGCTTCGACATGTTCACCGCGATGATGGAGGGCATCAAGGAGGAGTCCGTCGGCTACCTGTTCAACCTGGAGGTCCAGGTCGAGCAGCAGGTCGAGGAGGTCCCGGTGCAGGCCGGCGCCCCGTCCCTGGACAAGGGCGAGCCGGCGGCGGTCGGCGGCCGCCCGGAGATCCGCGCCAAGGGCCTCGACGCGCCGCAGCGCCCGGACCGGCTGCACTTCTCCGCGCCGACCGTGGACGGCGACGGCGGTGTCGTCGAGGGCGACTTCGCGAACGGCGACGAGTCCGGCGCCGGCATGACCCGCGCGGAGCGCCGCAAGGCGCAGAAGAACGCGGGCGGACGCCGCCGCAAGAAGTGACCTCGGCCGTGTGACGAAGGGCCCGCCGGAGACGATCCGGCGGGCCCTTCGTGTCGTGTGCGGTCGGTCGGAGGAGCGGCCTACGGTCGCAGCGGCTCCTCGTGGCTCGCGCCCCGTCCCGCCGTCCGTCCGCCGCGGCGCTCCTTCCACCAGAACGCCCCCGAGATCAGGACCGAGGCGAGCAGGAGCGGTGTGGAGATCCAGAGCATCGCGGCCGAGGGCCACTCCCACCCCTCGCCGGCCATCCGGCCCATCGCCTCGGCGGCGAGGAACAGGCCGGCCAGCGCGTAGTCGACACCCCAGAGGCGGACCACCCACACGGGGCCGTGCACCGGTGCCGGAGGCCCGGGCGACCGGAGCATGCGCGTCGCCCCGAGCCACAGGCACGCCGGGCCCACGACCACCACCACAAACATGTTCGCGAACGTGTCCAGTGACACCATCCGCCCCCCTTCGATCTTGTCGGTCGGTCACGGGCCATCGTACGAGTGAGCGGAGGTGAGGGGCCCCAGGCCGTCCAGCTCCACGGCCGCGCAGCGCCAGCGGTCGTCGGGGCCGCGTTCCAGGCGGAACGCGAGGGCGCGGACGCGGGGTCCGGCGGCGAGGGACGCGAAGACCTCCAGGGCGGTGCCGTCGGTGCCGCCCGGCTGGGCGGCACAGCGCCGCAGGGCGGGGCGCGGGCCGAAGGACCGGTGCCGGGGGGCGTTCGGCGCGAGCCTGACCAGCTGTTCGTACGCCTCCCCGGAGGCCAGGCCCAGCATCGAGTGCACCGGCCGCTCCCCGCTGAGCACCGCGAGCAGCAGCTCGGCGAAGGCGGTGTGCACGGGGAGGATCCGGCGGGAGGGGGCGGCGGCCCGGCCGGCGGCCGCGGCCGGCCGGGGGTGGGGGATGCGGCGTCCGAGGCGGGCGGCGGGGGCGTGGTGGGGCATGGGGATCCCTTCGGAGGGTGACCGTGCGGTACCAGTCGGTAACTTTCCGTGGGGGATCTTGTACGGGGTCGGCGGAGGTGGACGCAAGGGGCCGGAAGGCCGGGTGGACACGCTGGGTGATTCACCTATCAGGGGGACGCGGGGGTACGGGCGGGCCTCCCCGGGCCCCGGGGGCGGACGTATCCTGAGGGCGTCTCCGACTACGAAAGCGGCCAGCCATGCGCGTGTACGTCCCTCTGACCCTTCCCGGTCTCGCACAGGCGCACAAGGCGGGGGAGCTGGGGCCCGGGCCGCTGACCGCCTACGCCGTCACGCCCGCGCTGCGCGAGTGGTACGTCTCCGACGACATCGAGGAGCTCGAGTACGCGGCGCTCAGCCGGGCCGCCGCCGCCTCGCTGCGGCTCGTCGCGGGCGACCCCGAGGCGCCGCGGCGCCGGGTGGTCGTCGCGGTCGACGTCGCCGACAGGGACGCCGTCGCGGACCCGGACCGCGGGCTCGACGCCGGCGCGATCGGCGAGGTGCGGATCGCCGGGGCCGTACCCCTGGCCAAGGCCGCCGCCGTGCACGCCGACGCGGACGACGCCGAGACGGACGTCGCCGCGGCCGCCGCCGCGCTCGGCGCCGCCGACCAGGGCGACGACGACGCCCAGTTCGTCGTGGACGGCGCCGAGGACCACGAGCTGCTCTGGTTCGGAGTGCAGGAGATCCCCTCCCTGCTCGGCTGAGGCGGCCGGTACCGTCGTCCCATGGGGAAGCGCAAAGGGAAGCATCTGGTCTGGGACTGGAACGGAACCCTGCTCGACGACATCGCCGCCGTCATCGGCGCCACCAACGCCGCCTTCGCGGAGCTCGGCCTCGAACCGCTCACGCTCGAGCGGTACCGCGAGCTGTACACCGTCCCGGTGCCGAAGTTCTACGAGCGGCTGATGGGCCGGCTGCCCACTGACGCCGAGTGGACCCTGATGGACGGGGTCTTCCACCGGCACTACGGGGCGCGGGCGGAGAACTGCGGGCTGACCGCGGGCGCCGCCGAGCTGCTGGCAGCCCGGCAGGCCGCCGGGGCCACCCAGTCGCTGCTCTCGCTGGCTCCCCACGCCGATCTGCTGCCGCTGGTGCGGCGGCACGGGATCGCCGAGCGGTTCGTCCGGGTCGACGGCAGGACCGACCGGTCCACGGACGGCAAGTCCGCGCACATGGTGCGCCACCTCGCGGCGCTGGCCGTCTCCGCCGAGCGGGTCGTCGTCATCGGCGACGCCGCCGACGAAGCGGTGGCGGCGTCGCACGTCGGCGCGAAGGCCGTGCTCTTCACCGGCGGCTCGCACAGCAGGCGCTCCCTGGAGCGGGTCGGCGTGCCGGTGGTCGACTCCCTGGAGGAGGCCGTCGCCGTCGCGGAGGAGCTGACCTGAGCCGTACGGGGTGGTCCGTGCGGACCGCCCCTCCGGTTCCTCCTCAGCCCTTCGCGCGCAGCACCTTCAGGAACTCGCGCATCCACGTCGGGTGGTCCGGCCAGGCGCGGGAGGAGACGAGGAGGCCGTCCACGACCGCCGCCGAGTCCTGGAAGTCCGCGCCCGCCGCCTGCATGTCCGGTTCGAGGGCCGGGTACGCCGTCACCCGGCGGCCTTCCAGGCCGCCGACCGACGCCGTGAGCAGCGGGCCGTGGCAGATCTGCGCCACCGGCTTGTCCGCGTCGAAGAACGCCTTGAGGATCTTCCGGAGCTCCGGGTCGTTGCGGAGGTACTCCGGGGCGCGGCCGCCGGGGAGCACCACCGCCGCGTAGGCGCCCGGGTCGACCTCCGAGAAGGCGAGGTCGGCGGGCCAGGTGTAGCCGGGCTTCTCCGTGTACGTGTCGTAACCGGGTTCGAAGTCGTGGACCACGAACCGGAGCTGCTTGCGCGCCGGAGCCGCGATGTCGACCTCGTACCCCTCTTCGAGCAGACGCTGGTACGGGTACAACACCTCCAGGGACTCCGCCGCGTCCCCTGTCACGATCAAGATCTTCGCCATGACTCTCCCGATTCAGAGCTGGTCGGTCCTTCGTCGTGCCCGCGGTCCACGCTGCACCGTTCCGCGCGATCCGCCAAGGGGACATGTGTCGCTGTCCAGAACGTCAAACTTCCCCCCTCGCTTTTGTACACATACGGCTCATGACGGGGCAGGGGGCTTGAGCGATAGGCTTTTCCCGTGATCAGCGCGATACGCCGCGGGGGCAGTGCGGCCCCCGGCTGCCGCCCGGTCCGCTCACGCGGCCGGGCCGACGGTGCGTTCGCCGATCCTCTCCGTCCGGAAGCGGCGCCCACCGTGGCCGATATCGCACCGGGCATCTCTCATCCGGGCATAACGTCTCCTTCGACCGGAATCACCGCGTCGTGGCGTTGTGCCCTTTCTTCCACCGACGTCACGCAACGGCGCGCGACAGGAGTCAGAGGACATGCAGACCAAGCTGGACGAAGCAAAGGCCGAGCTGCTCGAGAGGGCCGCCCGCGTAGCTGAGCACAGCCCGGTCGGGGGGCGACTTCCGACGGGTCCGGAGGGCGAGCGCCCTGACGGGGACACCGTGCTCGACTACCTCCAGCGCTACTACCTGCACACCGCCCCCGAGGACCTCGCCGACCGTGACCCGGAGGACGTCTTCGGCGCCGCGCTCTCCCACTACCGGCTCGCGGAGAACCGTCCCCAGGGCACCGCGAACGTCCGCGTGCAGACCCCGACGGTCGAGGAGAACGGCTGGACCAGCAGCCACTCCGTCGTCGAGGTCGTCACCGACGACATGCCGTTCCTCGTCGACTCCGTCACCAACGAGCTGTCCCGCCAGGGCCGCGGCATCCACGTCGTGATCCACCCGCAGGTCCTCGTCCGCCGTGACATCACCGGCAGGCTCATCGAGGTCCTGTCCACCCAGATCCACGGCGAGCTGCCGCACGACGCGCTCGCCGAGTCCTGGATCCACGTCGAGATCGACCGCGAGACCGACAAGGCCGACCTCAAGCAGATCACCTCCGACCTGCTCCGCGTCCTCTCCGACGTCCGCGAGGCCGTCGAGGACTGGGAGAAGATGCGCGACGCCGCCCTGCGCATCGCCGACGGCCTCCCCGCCGAGCCCACCGCCTCCGACCTGCGGCCCACCGAGGTCGAGGAGGCCCAGGAGCTGCTGCGCTGGCTCGCCGACGACCACTTCACCTTCCTCGGCTACCGCGAGTACGAGCTCGTGGACGGCGACGCGCTCGCCGCCCTCCCCGGCACCGGCCTCGGCATCCTGCGCTCCGACCCGCACCACACCGACAACGAGTCCGGCCACCACGCCCACCCGGTCTCCCCGTCCTTCAGCCGGCTCCCCGCCGACGCCCGCGCCAAGGCCCGCGAGCACAAGCTGCTCATCCTGACGAAGGCCAACAGCCGCGCGACCGTCCACCGCCCCTCGTACCTCGACTACGTCGGCGTGAAGAAGTTCGACGCCGACGGCAACGTCATCGGCGAGCGCCGCTTCCTCGGCCTGTTCTCCTCCGCCGCGTACACCGAGTCCGTGCGCCGAGTCCCCGTCGTCAAGCGCAAGGTCCAGGAGGTGCTGGCCGGCGCCGGCTTCTCCCCCAACAGCCACGACGGCCGCGACCTGCTCCAGATCCTGGAGACCTACCCGCGCGACGAGCTGTTCCAGACCCCGGTCGACCAGCTCCAGTCCATCGCCACCAGCGTCCTCTACCTCCAGGAGCGGCGCCGGCTGCGGCTCTACCTGCGCCAGGACGAGTACGGCCGCTACTACTCGGCCCTCGTCTACCTGCCGCGCGACCGCTACACCACCCGCGTCCGGCTGCGGATCATCGAGATCCTGAAGGAGGAGCTCGGCGGCACCAGCGTCGACTTCACCGCCTGGAACACCGAGTCGATCCTCTCCCGCCTGCACTTCGTCGTCCGCGTCGAGCCCGGCACCGTGCTCGCCAAGCTCACCGACGCCGACGTCGAGCGCATCGAGGGCCGGCTCGTCGAGGCCGCCCGCTCCTGGGCCGACGGCTTCGGCGAGGCGCTCAACGCCGAGCTGGGCGAGGAGCGCGCCGCCGAGCTGCTGCGCCGCTACGGCAACGCCTTCCCCGAGGGCTACAAGGCCGACCACTCGCCGCGCGCCGCCGTGGCCGACCTGGTCCACCTGGAGGCCCTCACCGCCAGCGGCAAGGACTTCGCGCTCTCCCTCTACGAGCCCGTCGCCGCAGGACCCGGCGAGCGCCGCTTCAAGATCTACAAGGTCGGCGACCAGATCTCCCTCTCCGCCGTCCTGCCGGTCCTCAACCGCCTCGGCGTCGAGGTCACCGACGAGCGCCCGTACGAGCTCCGCTGCGCCGACCGCACCCACGCCTGGATCTACGACTTCGGCCTGCGGATGCCCGCCTCCACCGGCAACGGCGGCGACTACGCCGGCGACGACGCCCGCGAGCGCTTCCAGGAGGCCTTCGCCGCCACCTGGACCGGCGCGGCCGAGAACGACAACTTCAACTCCCTCGTCCTCTCCGCCGGGCTCACCTGGCGCGAGGCGATGGTGCTGCGCGCCTACGCCAAGTACCTGCGCCAGGCCGGCTCGCCCTTCAGCCAGGACTACATGGAGGACACCCTCCGCAACAACGTCCACACCACCCGGCTGCTCGTCTCCCTCTTCGAGGCCCGGATGGCGCCGGAGCGGCAGCGCGCCGGCACCGAGCTCATCGACGGCATCCTGGAGGAGCTGGACGGCGCCCTCGACCAGGTCGCCAGCCTCGACGAGGACCGGATCCTGCGGTCCTTCCTCACCGTCATCAAGGCGACCCTGCGGACCAACTTCTTCCAGAAGAAGGACGGCGAGCCGCACGCGTACGTCTCCATGAAGTTCGACCCGCAGGCCATCCCCGACCTGCCGGCGCCGCGCCCCGCCTTCGAGATCTGGGTGTACTCGCCGCGCGTCGAGGGCGTCCACCTGCGCTTCGGCAAGGTCGCCCGAGGCGGCCTGCGCTGGTCCGACCGGCGCGAGGACTTCCGTACCGAGATCCTCGGCCTGGTCAAGGCGCAGATGGTGAAGAACACCGTCATCGTGCCCGTCGGCGCCAAGGGCGGCTTCGTCGCCAAGCAGCTCCCGGACCCCGCTGTGGACCGGGACGCCTGGATGGCCGAGGGCATCGCCTCGTACCGGACCTTCATCTCGGCCCTGCTCGACATCACCGACAACATGGTCGCCGGCGAGGTCGTGCCCCCGGTCGACGTGGTCCGCCACGACGAGGACGACACCTACCTCGTCGTCGCCGCCGACAAGGGCACCGCCACCTTCTCCGACATCGCCAACGGCGTCGCGGAGGACTACGGCTTCTGGCTCGGCGACGCCTTCGCCTCCGGCGGCTCCGCCGGCTACGACCACAAGGGCATGGGCATCACCGCCCGCGGCGCCTGGGAGTCCGTCAAGCGGCACTTCCGCGAGCTGGGCCACGACACCCAGACCGAGGACTTCACCGTCGTCGGCGTCGGCGACATGTCCGGCGACGTCTTCGGCAACGGCATGCTGCTCTCCGAGCACATCCGCCTCGTGGCCGCCTTCGACCACCGCCACATCTTCATCGACCCGACCCCGGACGCGGCCACCTCGTACGCCGAGCGCCGCCGCCTCTTCGAGCTGCCCCGCAGCTCCTGGGCCGACTACAAGTCGGAGCTGCTGTCCGCGGGCGGCGGCATCCACCCCCGTACCGCCAAGTCCATCCCGGTCAACGCCCACATGCGGGCCGCGCTCGGCATCGAGGACGGCGTCACCAAGCTGACCCCGGCCGAACTGATGAAGGCGATCCTCCAGGCCCCCGTGGACCTGCTGTGGAACGGCGGCATCGGCACCTACGTGAAGTCCTCCGCCGAGTCCAACGCCGACGTCGGCGACAAGGCCAACGACGCCATCCGCGTCGACGGCCAGGACGTCCGCGCCAAGGTCGTCGGCGAGGGCGGCAACCTCGGCGCCACCCAGCTCGGCCGGATCGAGTTCGCCCGCGCCGGCGGCCCCGAGCGCACCGGCGGCAAGATCAACACCGACGCCATCGACAACAGCGCCGGCGTCGACACCTCCGACCACGAGGTCAACATCAAGATCCTGCTCAACGGGCTCGTCGCCGAGGGCGACATGACCGTCAAGCAGCGCAACAAGATCCTCGCCGAGATGACCGACGAGGTCGGCCGGCTCGTCCTGCGCAACAACTACGCGCAGAACGTCGCCCTCGCCAACGCCGTCGCCCAGTCGCCCTCCCTGCTCCACGCCCACCAGCGCTTCATGCGCCGCCTGGGCCGCGAGGGCGCGCTCGACCGCCAGCTGGAGTTCCTGCCCAACGACCGGCAGATCCGTGAACTGCTCAGCAACGAGAGGGGCCTCAGCCAGCCCGAGATCGCGGTCCTCCTCGCGTACACCAAGATCACGGTGGCCGAGGAGCTGATCCGTACGGAGCTCCCCGACGACCCGTACCTGGCCGGGCTGCTCCACGCCTACTTCCCGACGCTGCTGCGCGAGAAGTTCGGCGAGGCCGTCGACCACCACGCGCTGCGCCGCGAGATCATCACCACCGTCCTGGTCAACGACACCGTCAACAGCGGCGGCTCGACCTTCCTGCACCGCCTCCGCGAGGAGACCGGCGCGTCCATGGAGGAGATCGTGCGGGCCCACACCGCGGCCCGGACCATCTTCCGGCTCGCCGAGGTCTGGGACGCCGTCGAGGCCCTCGACAACCAGGTCCCGGCCGAGGTCCAGACCCGGATGCGGCTGCACTCCCGCCGGCTCGTCGAGCGCGGCACCCGCTGGCTGCTCAACAACCGGCCGCAGCCGCTCGCGATCGGCGAGACCATCGACTTCTTCGCCGAGCGGGTCGAGCAGGTCTGGGGGCAGCTGCCGCGGCTGCTGCGCGGCTCGGACCTGGAGTGGTACCGCTCGATCCTCGACGAGCTGACCGGCTTCGGCGTCCCGGACGAGCTGGCGCTGCGCGTCGCCGGCTTCTCGTCCGCCTTCCCGATCCTCGACGTCGTCGCGACCGCCGACCGCACCGGGAAGGACCCGCTGGAGGTCGCCGAGGTCTACTACGACCTGGCCGACCGGCTGCGGATCACCGACCTGATGGACCGGATCCTCGACCTGCCGCGGTCCGACCGCTGGCAGTCCATGGCCCGCGCCTCCATCCGCGAGGACCTCTTCGCCGCCCACGCGGCGCTCACCGCCGACGTCCTGGCCGCCGGCAACGGCACCTCGACGCCCGAGGAGCGCTTCAAGGCGTGGGAAGAGGACAACGCGGCGATCCTCGGCCGGGCCCGGACGACCCTGGAGGAGATCCAGGGCTCGGACACCTTCGACCTGGCGAACCTGTCGGTCGCCATGCGGACGATGCGGACGCTGCTGCGCACGCACAGCTAGTCCTGTGGCGCGGCGCGGAGGCCCCGCCGGACGTCTTGTCCGGCGGGGCCTCGGCCTATTCCGGTACGGGAGCGACCGTGGACGTCCACAGACGGCGGGCGGCGACGGCCGCGGCGGCGAGGAGGAGGCCGTTGCGCAGCGCCATCACGGCCAGGCCGACGGGGGTGCCCACGACGACGTCGGCGTAGAGGACGGGGTACGCGAGGGAGCTGAGGGCCGCCGCGGGGAGCAGGAGCAGCGCCACCGGGCGCATCACCGTCCTCCGGGAGGTCAGGCAGACGGCGGCGAGACCGAGCAGCCAGACCAGGTACTGGGGGCTGACCACCCGGCTGGTGACGGTGAAGAGCAGGACGGCGGCGAGGGCCGCGTCGAGCGGGGTGGCCCCGGTCCAGCGGCGGGACCGCAGCCGCCACAGCACCAGCCAGAGGAGCGCGACGACGGTCAGCAGCAGGGAGAGGTGGCCGAGGGTGGAGACGTACGGGCCGACGTACTCGTACGCCCCGTAGCGGACCTCCACCGTGCCCGGCCACAGCCCGGCCGAGCGGGCGAGGGCGAGCACGGTGCCGCCGGGGGACTCGATCTGGACGCCCCGCGCGCCCTGCTGCCGCAGGAAGCCGAGCGGGCCGGAGAAGAAGAGCGCGAGCACGGCGAGGAGGGTGGCGGCGGTGACGGCGGCGGCCGTCCACGCCTCGCGGGTGGTACGGCCCCGGGGCGTGCCGATCAGGGCGAGCGCCGGCCACACCTTGACCATCGCGCCGAGCCCGGCGAGCGCGCCGCCCAGCCGGTGGGCGGCGGGGGAGCGGCCCTTGAGCACCAGCAGGGCGAGGACGGCGAGGGCGGTGGCCTGGACGTCGTACCGGGCGAGCGGCAGGTGGAGGAGGAGCGGCAGGGCGCACACCCAGTACCAGGCGCCGTGGGTGAGCCGGGAGCGGTCGGCGACGGCCAGGCCGAGGGTGATGGCGGCGTCGGCGAGCAGGGTCAGGGCGACGAACGCCTGGGTGTAGCCGAGCCAGGGCATCAGCAGCCCCGGCGCCATGATCACGAGCCCGGCGCCGGGCGGGTACTGCCAGGCCGGGTCGGCGAGCGGGAAGGCGCCGTGGGCGAACTCCCCGTACCAGTGGCGGTAGAGGAGCTGCACCTCGTGGCCGACCCCACCGATGCCGAGGCTGTCGCCGGCGAGCAGCACCAGCATGCCCACGCGGGTGACCAGCCAGACGGCGGCGAGCGCGAGGAGGGGGCCGTGCCCGACGGTGACGAAGGTGGCGGACGTGAAGGTGTCCGACTCGAAGGGCGAGCGGGTGAGGGAGGGGGGTGAGGGGGCCGTGGGGCCGGAGGAACGGGAGCGCGGGCGGGGGCGGTCGGGCGTCGTCACGCTCCGACCTTAGGTCCGCCGTGGGGCATATGCGCTGTTTGTCCGGCTTGGGGGCGGCCGTCCTGGTGAACCCCGTGTCCGCCGGACTCAGGCGTGGGTGAGCGGGGGGACCGGGGCCGCCTCGACCGAGCGGGCCGCCCGGTCGAGCGCGCTCGCGAGCAGCGCCAGGTCCGTCGGGCCGTTGCCCAGCTCGCGGACCGGGCGGCGGGCGGGCGGATCGCCCATCCGCTCCCACTCCAGCGGGACGACCGTCGGCCGCAGCGTCGCCGTCCGGGGGATCCTGCCCGTGACCCGGCCCGCCTGGAACGGCGTCACGCGCCCGTCCGGGTGCCCGAGCCGGCCCCGGCCGGGCGCCGGCGCTTCGGGCCCGGGCGCGCTCGGCGGCGCGTCGAGCACCACGCGGAGCCGGGCGCCGTGCGCCAGATCGGTGTCGGCGGTCCGGTCCGGCCGGGCGGAGGCCGCGACCAGGTGCACCCCCAGCCGCTCGCCGTGCCGCGCGACCGCCTCCAGGGCCCGGACGACGGACCCGGCGGCGGGCCGGCCCGGCGCGCCGAGGGCGGGGGCGACGAGCGCGTCGAAGTCGTCGACGAGCACGACGAGCCGGGGCAGCGGGACCCGCCCGGAGGCGGCCCGCGGAAGGTGGTCCTCCTCGCTCCCCGGTCTCGGCACCCGCGCGCTCGGGGTTCTGGGGAGGTCGCCTGTGGTGCCGGGGTGGGCGGTTCGGCTGCTCGTGGTGCCGGGGAGATCGGTCGTGTTCGGGTACGGCGTCCGGCCGCTCGTGGTGCCGGTGAGGTCGCCGGTGGTGCTGGGGTGGGCGGTCCGGCTGCTCGTGGTGCCGGGGAGATCGGTCGTGTTCGGGTACGGCGTCCGGCCGCTCGTGGTGCCGGTGAGGTCGCCGGTGGTGCCGGGGTGGGCGGTCCGGCCGCTCGCGGGGGCCGTGACGTCTCCCGCGCGCGGGTGCGCCGTCCGGCTGCTGCTGGTGCCCGGGAGGTCGGTCGTGTTCGGGTACGGCGTCCGGCCGCTCGTGGTGCCGGTGAGGTCGCCGGTGTGCGGGTGCGGGGTGCGGGCGCTTGCCGTGGGCGGGAGGTCGTCCGGGGACGGGTCGTCGGTGCGGAGGGTGCGGCCGCTGGGGCGGGGGGAGAGGTCGGCGGCTGCCGTGCGGCCGCCGAGACGGCCGCCGAAGGTGGCGGGGAGGTCGCCCACGGAGGCGCGGCCGCCCAGCCGGTCGCCGGGAGTGGACGGCAGCTCGTCCGCGCCCCGGCGCTCGCCGTCGGCGGGACGGGGGATACGGCCCGAGGGACGGTCGGCGAGCTCGCTCGCGCCCTGGTACGGCGTCCGGACCCCCGGTGGACTGTCGCCCACCGCGCCCGCGCCCGTGCGCAGGGTCCGGCTGCTCGGGCGGTCGCCGAGGTCCGCCGCGTCGGGGAGCCGGACGGTCGCCCGGGCGCCCTGCGGCACCGCCTCCGCGGCGCTCGGCGTCCGCTGGCCGATCACCGCGCGCGTGCTCCGCCGGTCGGTGAAGTCCGCGTCCCCGAGCAACTCCGCGCGGCGCTTCAGCTCCGCGCCGAGCGCCTGGGCGAACTCCCGCATCCGGACCGGGTCGGAGGCCACCAGATGCTCGGTGACGTGCGGCAGCTCCGTACAGGCCGCCAGGCCCTCGCCGCGCTCGCCGCCCGCGCCGTCCACCAGGAGCAGGCCGAGCCGGTCGGGCCGGGCGCCGGCCGCGAGGGAGGCGGCGACGGCGCGCAGCAGCTCCGTACGGCCGCTGCCCGCCGGGCCCTCGATCAGCAGGTGCGGGCCCTCCGCCGTGAGGTCGACGGAGAGAGGGCCGCGCGGGCCCGCGCCGAGGACGGCGGTGCCTTCCCCGGCGGACGCCCAGCGGGCCATCAGGGACGCGGGCGTGGCCCGGGCCAGGCCCAGCTCGTCCAGGAGCCGGGCCGACGGCGGCAGCGCGGCGGCCCGCCCGGGGGCGGCCGACGCCGCGTCCGTACGCAGGGGGGCGAGGGCCCGCCCGAAGCGCTCCGCCCAGGCGACGGAGACCGCGTCCACGACCCCGACGGTGCCGTGGCCCGCGACCCGGCCGCCGGCCGTCCGCAGGAGCCGCAGCGCCGTCGCCACGTCCCCGCTGAGCAGGGCGGCCGCCCCGCACTCGCGGAAGGCGAGGGAGGCCGCACAGGCCGCCTCGTAGGTGGCCGCGACCGGGGAGGCGGGGGAGGCCGAGGGCGCCTCGGCCAGACAGATCAGGTGGATGCCGGCCGCCGCGCCGGCCCCGGCGAGCCGGGCCACCGTCTCGCGGAGCGCCGCCGTGCCGGGATCGCCGTCCACCACGACGACCGTTGCGGGACCCTCGTACCGCGCGGCCGCCTCCGCGACCGCCGCCCGGTCCGCGCTGGCCCAGCCGGGCCCGAGCGGACCGTCGTCCAGGCGCCGGGTCAGCTCCGCCGTACGGGCCTGGACCTGCTCGCGGTCGTACGCGAGGAGCAGCCGGCAGTCCTGGCCGTGCGCGGGCCGCACGTGCGGGAGCCAGCCGAGCCAGCCCCAGGCGCGCCGCCGCTCCTCCAGAGGACGGTTGCGGTCGGCGCTGACCAGGACGATCTCCAGGTCGGCGGGGGAGTGCAGGGCGGCCAGCTGGGCCACCACGGAACGGGCCAGGCCGGCCAGCCGGTCCGCGGGGCCCGCCAGGCCCAAGGAGCCGGCCTCGCGCAGGCCGACGGTGACCGGCACCCCGGACAGCTCCGCGCGGTCGGCGGTGCCGAGCCGTACGGTCAGGGCCTCCGGGTGGCGCGGACCCCGCTCCCACAACCGGGGGCCGGGGCCGAGCGCGGTGAGCAGGACGGCCGACGGGTCGGGCCAGGTGTCGGGCGCCGCGAGCTCCTTGGGCGCGGCGGCACCGGACGGGCCGGCGGCCGGGGCGGGGTGAGTGCCGGGTACGGGCTCCGCCTCGCGGCCGCCCGCGAGCCGCCGCGCCCAGGCGCCGAGCCCGCGACGGCCGGCCCTGCGGGTGGCCGCCTCGGCGCCCTCAGGGGTCGTACGGACGCGGCCGTGGGTCTCGCCCCCGCCGCCGCCCTCGGGCTCCCGCGCCCGCGCGTGCCCGGCGTCCGGCCGCGCCTCGGCGAGCGGCACCCCCCGGGCGCCGCCGTGCGTCTCCGGGCCCTGCCCGGTCCGGCCGGCCTCGGGGCCGGGGCCCTCGACGTGTCCGGGCCACGCGCGCGTGGAGCCGCCCTGGGCGGCCGTGTCCGGCTCGGGGGGACGGGAGGCCGGCCACGCGCCCGTGGCGCCGTCCGGGAGGGGGACGCGGAGGTGGCCCTCGCCGTCGGGGGCCGTGGGCAGCGTCCCGGAGTCCGCCGGGTCGCCGGCGGGGGCGGTGAGGCGGAGGGAGGACTCGCCGAGGCGGAGGAGGGCGCCGGGGCGCAGCCGCACCGGGCGGTCGCCGACGGGGGCGCCGTCGAGCGTCGTGCCGTTGGTCGAGCCGAGGTCGGCGACGGTGATCCGGCCGTCCTCGGCGACGGTCACCGTGCAGTGGGCGCGGGAGACGTCCGGGTCGTCCAGCGGCACGTCCGCCTCGACGGAGCGGCCGATCCGGATCGCCCCGCCGTGCAGCAGGTGCACCCCGCCCGCGTCCGGGCCCGCGACCACGTGCAGCCGGGCGGCGGAGGAGGAGGCGGCGAGATCGGCCCGGTCGTCCGGGTCGGGGGCCTGGAGCGCGAGCACCGCCCCGTCGACCAGTGGCGGTTCACCGAGGACGCAGCGGCGGGCGTCCAGCCGCTCCGCGCCCGCGTACAGCACGGGTGCGCCGCTGCCGGCCGTGTCGGGGCCCATGACGGCGGCGGCGAGGTTCGAGGCCACGGCGGACAGCGCCGTGCCCGGGGGGGCCGTGACGAGCACGTCGCGGGCGCGCCCGGCGCCGTGGCCGGCGTGCGGCGCGAGGACGGTCAGCCGGATCTGCATCGCCGTCAGCGGTCCCTTCTGCGCGAGATGCCCGGCAGAGGGACCGCCCCGTGTCTCCCCCACCCGGCACGGACGCGTCGCCCGGTACAGGTCGGCACGGCGCGGGGGCTCCCGACCCCACCGATGCGACGTGCTGGAGGCATCCTCGCACCTGCCGCCGACAACCCGCCGCCGGGTCACCCCGAAGTGATCTTGAACGGCCGCCCGGAGCTTCCGGGAGTGACGCGAAAACGCCAGGTCGGGCAGGGCCGCGGGGCCGGTGCGGCAACCTTCCCGGCCGGAGGAGCGTCTTCTTCCGGACAAGTTCGGACGAAATCCGGAAGGGGCCCCGGCAGTGATTCCGCCATGGTCCCGGCCGTGATCTCGACCCTGATCCCGGGCGGAGCCGTCCGCGGGAATCCGCCTGTGGACGACCGGGCTGCGGTCCGTTCGGCGGCATTAGAGTGGGTCGGACACCCGGACGGGTCACAACGGGTCACAACAGAGAACGAAGAGGACCTCCGGGGCCCCGGCTCGGCACACCGAGCGGTACCGGCCACCAGGACCACGATCAGCAGGGAGCGCGTGACGTGCGGCCAATCGGCAGCAAGTACCTGCTCGAGGAGCCGCTCGGCCGCGGCGCCACGGGCACCGTCTGGCGAGCCCGCCAGAGGGAGACGGCGGGTGCCGAGGCGGCCGTGCCCGGCCAGCCCGGCGAGACCGTCGCGATCAAGGTCCTCAAGGAGGAGCTGGCCAACGACGCGGACATCGTGATGCGCTTCCTGCGCGAGCGGTCCGTCCTCCTCCGGCTCACGCACCCGAACATCGTGCGCACCCGCGACCTGGTCGTCGAGGGCGACGTCCTGGCCCTGGTCATGGACCTCGTCGAGGGCCCCGACCTCCACCGCTACCTGCGGGAGAGCGGCCCCCTGACCCCGGTCGCCGCCGCCCTGCTCACCGCGCAGATCGCCGACGCGCTCGCCGCCAGCCACGCCGACGGCGTCGTCCACCGCGACCTCAAGCCGGCCAACGTGCTGCTCGCCGAGCGGGACGGCCAGATGCACCCGATGCTGACCGACTTCGGCATCGCGCGCCTCGCCGACTCCCCGGGCCTCACCCGCACCCACGAGTTCGTCGGCACGCCCGCCTACGTGGCGCCGGAGTCCGCCGAGGGCCGCCCGCAGACCTCCGCCGTCGACATCTACGGCGCCGGCATCCTCCTGTACGAGCTGGTCACCGGCCGCCCGCCGTTCGCCGGCGGCACCGCCCTCGAAGTGCTCCACATGCACCTCAGCGAGGAGCCCCGCCGCCCCTCCACCGTGCCCGCCCCCCTGTGGACGGTCATCGAGCGCTGCCTCAGCAAGAACCCGGACCACCGCCCCAGCGCCGTCAACCTGGCGCGCGGCCTGCGCGCGGTCGCCGCGGGCATCGGCGTCCACGCCTCGCCCGCCCAGATCGAGGCCGCCGAGGGCGTCGCCGCCCTCCTCGCCCCGGACCCCGCACCGGCCCAGGTCCCGCAGGCCCCCGGCGCCGCGGACCCCACCCAGGTGTTGCCCACCGGCTCCGCCGGCGCGGCGCAGTTCGACCCGGCCGCCGCCACCAGCGTCCTGCCGACGAGCGGCCCCGCCGACGCGGCGGACCCGACCGCCGTCATGCCCGCCATGCCGCAGAACCCCCCGGCGGAGGACCCGCACCCCTGGCAGACCCAGCTCCGCGCGGCCCGCGACCGCAACGAGCAGACCCAGGTCCAGTACCTGGACCCCAGCGAGGATCCCCTGCGCCGCCGCCCCACGCGCCAGCCGCAGCAGCGGCCGCCGCAGCCCCCGCCGTACCAGCAGGGCCCCCCGCCGCAGCAGTACCAGCAGCAGCCCCAGGGCTACCAGCAGCCCCAGCAGCCGCCGCCGTACCAGCAGCAGCGCCCGGCACCCCAGCGGCCCGCCCCGAGCCCGCCGCCGCAGCAGTACGCGCCGCCGCAGCCCCAGCAGCCGCAGCCGCCCGCCCCGGCCCCGCGCGAGCCGCGCCGGCGCAGCGCCAACCCCGTGAAGATCCCCGGTCTCGGCTGCCTCAAGGGCTGCCTGATCATGATCGTCCTCTTCGTGGTGGCCGGCTGGCTGATCTGGGAGCTCACCCCGCTCCAGGACTGGATCGCCCAGGGCAAGGGCTACTGGGAGGCCATCGGCGACGGCATCGCCACCGTGACCGACTGGATCTCCACCATCGGGGACGCCACCGGATCCGGCGGCTCGGGCCAGTAGGAAACGGCCCTCACGAGGGCCGTCCCGAGGGCGGTACGACCGCCGGAAGACGGTCGTACCGCCGATTTATCGACTTCCGGAGGGTGATTTCCCTCCGGAAGTGACGTCCGGCGGCCGGGGACGCGTAACTTTGACGCGAACCGCAGCCGCTGAGGGAGCAGTCTTGGCACGGAACATCGGCAGCCGCTACACCGCCCACCAGATCCTCGGTCGGGGCAGCGCCGGAACGGTGTGGCTCGGCGAGGGGCCCGAAGGCCCCGTCGCCGTCAAACTGCTGCGCGAGGACCTGGCCTCCGACCAGGAGCTCGTCGGCCGCTTCGTGCGGGAGCGGACCGCCCTGCTCGGCCTCGACCACCCGCGCGTGGTCAAGGTCCGCGACCTCGTCGTCGACGGCAACGACCTCGCCCTCGTCATGGACCTGGTCCGCGGCACCGACCTGCGCACCCGCCTCGACCGCGAGCGCCGGCTCGCCCCCGAGGCCGCCGTCGCGATCATCCGCGACGTCGCCGAGGGCCTGGCCGCCGCGCACGCCGCCGGTGTCGTCCACCGGGACGTGAAGCCGGAGAACATCCTCCTCGACATGGAGGGCCCGCTCGGCCCCGGCGGCGCCCACCCCGCCCTCCTCACCGACTTCGGCGTCGCCAAGCTCATCGACACCCCCGGCCGCACCAAGGCCACCCGGATCATCGGCACCCCCGACTACCTCGCCCCCGAGATCGTCGAGGGCCTGCCGCCCCGCGCCGCCGTCGACATCTACGCCCTCGCCACCGTCCTGTACGAGCTGCTCGCCGGGTTCACCCCGTTCGGCGGCGGCCACCCCGGCGCCGTCCTGCGCCGCCACGTCACCGAGACCGTCGTCCCGCTCCCCGGCATCCCCGAGGAGCTGTGGCAGCTGCTCGTCCAGTGCCTCGCCAAGGCCCCCGCCTCCCGGCTGCGCGCCTCCGAGCTGGCCGCCCGCCTCGCCGACGTCCTCCCGCTGCTCAAGGGCATCCCGCCGCTCGACGTGGACGAGCCCGGCGCCGAGCCCGCGTCGCCGGAGCCGTACGAGGAGCCCGCGCACCCCGCTTCCACGGGCCCGGCCACCGAGACCGGCCGCCGCCGTGCCGCCGTCCCGCTGGTGCCCGGCGCCTCCGCCGACTCCCACCGCGACACCCACACCTCCATGCGCGTGCCCGGCCCCGACGAGCTGTCCGGCGGCCCGCACGGCACCGCCCGCGCCCCGCGCCCGGCCGGAGCCCGGCGGCCCGGCTCGGCCCGCAACAGGGCCGGGGCCGTCCGCAAGCGCCGTATCGCCCTCGGCGTCGCCTCCGTCGTGGCGGCGGCCGCGCTCGGCGTCGGCGGCTATCTGGCGCTCGCCGGGGACGGCGGCGCCGAGCCCCAGGACTCCCGCCCGGCCTCGCAGCCCGCGCAGCAGCCGTAGTCGGCTGTCCACAGCCTGGTTGTCCACAGGTCCGGCGGGCGCGGGTTCGGCTCCGGGCCCGGAGCCGTTACGCTGGACGCGTGGCAGTCGTCGATGTATCCGAAGAGCTGAAGTCCCTCTCCTCGACCATGGGGTCGATCGAGGCCGTCCTGGACCTCGACAAGATGAGGGCAGACATCGCCGTGCTCGAAGAGCAGGCCGCGGCCCCGTCCCTGTGGGACGACCCGGAGGCGGCGCAGAAGATCACGAGCAAGCTTTCGCACCTCCAGGCCGAGGTCCGCAAGGCGGAGGCGCTGCGCGGCCGCATCGACGACCTGGGCGTCCTCTTCGACCTCGCCGAGGAGATGGACGACGCGGACACCCGCGCCGAGGCGGAGACCGAACTGGCCGCCGTGCGCAAGGCGCTCGACGAGATGGAGGTCCGTACCCTCCTCTCCGGCGAGTACGACGAGCGCGAGGCGCTGGTCAACATCCGTGCCGAGGCCGGCGGCGTCGACGCCTCCGACTTCGCCGAGCGCCTCCAGCGCATGTACCTGCGCTGGGCCGAGCGCCACGGCTACTCGACCGAGATCTACGAGACCTCGTACGCGGAAGAGGCCGGCATCAAGTCGACCACCTTCGTCGTCAAGGCCCCCTACGCCTACGGCACCCTCTCCGTCGAGCAGGGCACCCACCGCCTGGTGCGCATCTCGCCCTTCGACAACCAGGGCCGCCGCCAGACCTCCTTCGCGGGCGTCGAGGTCCTCCCCGTCGTCGAGCAGTCCGACCACGTCGAGATCGACGAGTCCGACCTGCGCGTCGACGTCTACCGCGCCTCCGGCCCCGGCGGCCAGGGCGTCAACACCACCGACTCGGCGGTGCGCATCACGCACCTCCCGACCGGCATCGTGGTCTCCTGCCAGAACGAGCGCTCGCAGATCCAGAACAAGGCGAGCGCCATGAACGTCCTCCAGGCGAAGCTCCTTGAGCGTCAGCGCCAGGAGGAGCGCGCCAAGATGGACGCGCTCAAGGGCGACGGCGGCAGCTCCTGGGGCAACCAGATGCGCTCCTACGTCCTCCACCCGTACCAGATGGTCAAGGACCTCCGGACGGAGTTCGAGGTCGGCAACCCGCAGTCCGTCCTGGACGGCGAGATCGACGGCTTCCTGGAGGCCGGCATCCGCTGGCGCAAGCAGCAGGACCAGACGAAGTAACGGACCCCAGCGTTCCCTTCCGGGCCCCGCACCTTCTCGGTGCGGGGCCCGGTTCGTTCGCCGATGCAAGCGATGTGCGGGTGAGCGAGGTGCTTTGTCGACAAGGGAACTGCCCTTGCGGGGCCCGTAGTTCAGGGTTTACGTCACAGTTGCTTCGTCATATGACGGTCAACTGGTGATCTTTCGGGCATTGCGCCCGCAACGACCTTGACGCTGCATCGGAAACTCGGGAGGGTGGCTGACTGGCATGCGCATTTCTGGGGCGCGTGTGAACGGGGGCAGGTCCAGTAGTCATGACGCTTCCCGTGCCCGCCGGCCCCTGGCGCTGCCCCATGACGAGAAGAAGCTACTGGGGGTAGCAACCAGATGACCAACAAGACGCGAGTCCGCCTGGCGCGAGTCGCGGCCGGTGCCGTGATCATCGCCGGTGCGTCCCTGACCGCGGCCGGTGCCGCGCAGGCCGTCGGCGGGAACCAGGCCGAGCCGAGCATCGGCATCATGAACGACGACGACCCCTGCGAGGAAGTGGGCGGCGTCTGCGAGCCGGGCGGCAACAGCGACGGCGGCGCTGACGGTGGTGCGGCTGACGGTGGCGCCGATGGTGGTGCCGCTGACGGTGGTGCGGCCGACGGCGGTGCCGATGGTGGTGCGGCCGATGGTGGCGCTGACGGTGGTGCGGCCGATGGTGGTGCGGCTGACGGTGGTGCGGCTGACGGTGGTGCGGCTGACGGTGGCGCCGCGGACGGTGGCGCCGCGGACGGTGGCGCGGCCGATGGTGGTGCGGCTGACGGTGGTGCGGCTGACGGTGGCGCCGCGGACGGTGGCGCGGCCGACGGTGGTGCCGCTGACGGTGGCGCGGCCGACGGTGGCGCCGCGGACGGTGGCGCTGATGGCGGCGCGGCCGACGGTGGTGCCGCGGACGGTGGCGCTGATGGCGGTGCGGCCGACGGTGGCGCGGCCGACGGCGGCTCCGACGCCGGCTCCGGTAGTGGCTCCGGTTCCGGCAGCGGCTCTGGTTCTGGTTCCGGTTCCGGCAGCGGTTCTGGTTCCGGCTCCGGCGGTGGTTCCGGCTCCACCGGCACGACGGGCTCCACCGGCACGACCGGCACGGGCACGACCGGCTCCTCGACCGACGGTGGTTCCTCCACCGACGGCGGCACCGGCACCTGCACCGTGGAGCTCGACGGCGTCGAGTGCGTCGCCGACGGTTCGACCGGTTCGACCGGTTCGGGCGGCTCCACCGGCTCGAACAACAACACCGACACCCAGCAGGCCGGCTCGCAGCCCGTCCAGCAGGGTGAGGCCAAGGAGGAGCTCGCCGAGACCGGTGCGGCCGAGACCTCGTTCCTGATCATCGGCGCCGCCACCATGATCGCCGGTGGCATCGGCTTCCGCTTCCTGCCGCGCCTGGTCGCGGGCGGTCGCGGCGCCGCCGCCTGATCACCCGCTGATCACGGTCCGAACGCGCCATAGGGCGGCAAGAGGACCGCGGCAGGACCGAAGAAGGGCCGGGGAGGCTGTCCTCCCCGGCCCTTCGACCGTTCCGGCTCGTGTACGGCCCCGGGGCCGCCGGTCCTGCGCCGTGCTACACCGCGCGCACCGCCGCCAGCAACGCCAGCGTGCCCAGCAGGGCGATCACCAGCGTCAGTACCATCGCGGGGGACAGGCCCTGCGGTGCCAGGCGCTCACGGCTGGCCCGGCAGACGGGGCAGCGACCCTCGGCGACCGGGGCCGCGCAGTTGGCGCACACCAGTCGGTCGTAGGTCATACGCTCTCCTCCTCCCGCAGGGGGCTCACACCAGGACAACGTCCGATGCGATCCGGACGTTCCCCCTACCACTCTGCCAGCTCCGCGGGGTTCCGGCGCGCCCCGGCGGGAACGGCCCGCCCCGCCCCGGAGGGCGAAAAAGGATAAAGCGCGCAAGCCAGGACCGCGACTGCGAGGGGGTTCCCGGTTCGCGTAAGGTCACGCACACCTACTCCCGGCCGACCGTGGTGCATCCGTGATCCGATTCGACAACGTCTCCAAGTCCTATCCGAAGCAGAACCGCCCCGCGCTCCGGGATGTCTCCCTGGAGATCGAGAAGGGGGAGTTCGTCTTCCTCGTCGGTTCGTCCGGCTCCGGAAAGTCGACCTTCCTCCGGCTGATCCTGCGGGAGGAGCGCGCCAGCCACGGGCAGGTGCACGTCCTCGGCAAGGACCTCGCCCGGCTCTCCAACTGGAAGGTGCCGCACATGCGGCGCCAGCTCGGCACCGTCTTCCAGGACTTCCGCCTGCTGCCCAACAAGACGGTCGCGCAGAACGTGGCCTTCGCCCAGGAGGTCATCGGCAAGCCGCGCGGCGAGATCCGCAAGGCCGTACCCCAGGTGCTCGACCTGGTCGGCCTCGGCGGCAAGGAGGACCGCATGCCGGGCGAGCTGTCCGGCGGTGAGCAGCAGCGCGTCGCGATCGCCCGCGCGTTCGTCAACCGTCCGATGCTGCTGATCGCCGACGAGCCCACCGGCAACCTCGACCCGCAGACCTCCGTCGGCATCATGAAGCTGCTCGACCGGATCAACAGGACAGGGACCACCGTCGTCATGGCGACCCACGATCAGAACATCGTCGACCAGATGCGCAAGCGCGTCATCGAGCTGGAGAAGGGCCGTCTCGTCCGCGACCAGGCACGCGGCGTCTACGGCTACCAGCACTGACGGCGAAGGAACCAGAACACCATGCGCGCCCAGTTCGTGCTCTCCGAGATCGGCGTCGGCCTCCGGCGCAACCTGACGATGACCTTCGCCGTCATCGTCTCCGTGGCCCTGTCGCTGGCCCTCTTCGGCGGTGCCCTGCTCATGCGCGAGCAGGTCGAGACAATGAAGGACTACTGGTACGACAAGGTCAACGTCTCCATCTACCTCTGCACCAAGACCGACGCGACCAACGGGGACAAGTGCTCCAAGGGCGCGGTCACCTCGGAGCAGAAGAAGCAGATCGAGGCCGATCTGAAGAAGATGGCCATTGTCGAGAACGTCTACTACGAGTCGGCCGAGGAAGCCTTCAAGCACTACAAGGAGCAGTACGGCGACACCGCCATCGCCTCCGTCATCACCCCGGACCAGATGCCGGAGTCGTTCCGGGTGAAGCTGAAGGACCCGGAGAAGTACAAGGTGATCGCCACCGCTTTCGAAGGGCGCGATGGCATCGAGTCGGTCCAGGATCAGCGGAACATCCTGGAGACGCTGTTCAACATGATGCGCAGCGTCAACTACGCGGCCGTCGCGCTGATGCTCCTCATGCTGGTCATCGCGCTGATGCTGATCATCAACACGGTCCGCGTCTCGGCCTTCAGCCGCCGCCGCGAGACCGGCATCATGCGGCTGGTCGGCGCCTCCAGCTTCTACATCCAGATGCCGTTCATCATGGAGGCCGCCTTCTCCGGCCTCATCGGCGGCGCCTTCGCCTGTGTGCTGCTCGTGGCCGGCCGGTACTTCCTCGTCGACCACGGCCTCAACCTCGCCGAGCAGATGCCGCTGGTGAACTTCATCGGCTGGGACGTGGTCCTCGCCCAGCTGCCGCTGGTGATCGTCATCGGCCTGCTGATGCCGTCCGTGGCCGCGTTCATCGCGCTGCGCAAGTACCTGAAGGTGTGAGAAGAGACCACCGCCGGTGGATGGCGTCCTGGGGACAAAGCCCCTGGGGCGCCTTCGCCTTGTCCTAGAGTGGCGCCATGCCGGCCGGTCCCGTGCTCCTCTGTCTCCGGTCCCGCGGTGTCGTCCGCGGGGCCGTTCTCACGTTGGTCTTCGCCGGAGTCCTCGCCACCGCCGCCGCGACCGGCGCGCTGCCCCGCGAGGACGACGCCGGGCGGGAGCCCCGTACGGGATCAGGGGAGCGCGCGGTCTTCGACCGGGCGGCGCTCCACCGCGCGGCCGCCGAGGCCGTCGCCGACGGCAAGTCGGGCAAGCAGGCCGCCGAGGAGTTCGTCAGCCGCAGCGGCGACCGCTGGGGCGCGGTCTACGACCGGCGGGAGTACGCCGAGTTCGAGCGGTCCCTCGACGGCGCCTACACCGGCGTCGGCCTCTCCGCGGCCCGTACGTCCGCGGAGGACGGCGGCGTCGAGGTCACCCGGGTACGGGCCGGCGGGCCCGCGGCGAAGGCAGGGGTGCGGGTCGGCGACCGACTGCTCGCCGTCGACGGGCGGGCCACCGACGGCCTGTCCGTCTCCGAGGTCGTCTCCCTGCTGCGCGGCGACGACGGCCCCGGCTCCACCGTGTCCCTGCGGATCCGGCGCTCCGGCCTCACCTGGACCCAGACCCTGCGCCGGGAGCGGGTCGCGACCGACCCCGTCACCGTCAGCCGCCCCGACGAGCGGACCGTCGTCATCCGCGTCGCCGCCTTCAGCAAGGGCGTCGGCGCCCGGGTGCGGGAGGCGGTCCGCACCGCCCCGGCCGGCGCCGGGGTCCTGCTCGACCTGCGCGGCAACCCCGGCGGCCTGGTCGACGAGGCCGCCGTCGCCGCCTCCGCCTTCCTCGACGGCGGCCTGGTCGCCACGTACGACGTCGAGGGCGAGGAGCGGCCCCTGTACGCGGAGCGGGGCGGGGACACCGGCCGGCCGCTGGTCGCGCTGATCGACGGCGGCACCATGAGCGCGGCCGAACTGCTCACCGGCGCGCTCCAGGACCGGGGCCGGGCGGTCACCGTCGGCTCCACCACCTTCGGCAAGGGCTCGGTGCAGATGCCGAGCACCCTCCCGGACGGCTCGGTCGCCGAACTCACCGTCGGCCACTACCGCACGCCCGCGGGCCGCGAGGTCGACGGCCGGGGCATCGCCCCCGACCTGCCGGCCGACGACCGGGCCGAGGAACGGGCCCGTACGGTATTGAGTGGCCTCGGAGGGGGCTCGTAGTGCGAAAATGACCGCACTATGGCAAAGGGACTCGTCAACGTGCAGGGCAAGCCTGCCAAGAAGAAGGCCCAGGACAAGGGCCCGGAGCGCAAGCTCATCGCGCAGAACAAGAAGGCGCGCCACGACTACCTCATCCTCGACACGTACGAGGCGGGCGTGGCGCTCATGGGCACGGAGGTGAAGTCGCTCCGGATGGGCCGGGCCTCCCTGGTCGACGGCTTCGTCCAGATCGAGGGCCACGAGGCGTGGCTGTACAACATCCACGTGCCCGAGTACATGCAGGGCAGCTGGACCAACCACTCGGCGAAGCGGAAGCGGAAGCTGCTGCTGCACCGGGAGGAGATCGACAAGCTGGAGCAGAAGGCGTCCGAGACCGGTCACACGATCGTGCCCCTCGCGCTGTACTTCCTGGGCGGCCGGGTGAAGTGCGAGATCGCCCTCGCCAAGGGCAAGAAGGAGTACGACAAGCGCCAGACCCTGCGGGAGAAGCAGGACACCCGCGAGACCGCCCGCGCCATCGCGGCGGCGAAGCGCCGCCAGCGCGCTCAGGAGCGTTAATCCGCTGGCAACCGGGCCCGCGGGTCACGTACCATGGGCCACGCACCCCACCGAGGGCGCACGGATTGAAAAATCAACATGGGGATGATCGGTTTCGACAGCGGATGTCGAAGCAGGGGAAGCGTGTCGAGGAAGCGGCAATGATCTCGTAAACCACGCGCCGAAACCAATAATCGCCAACACCAAGCGCGATTCCTTCGCCCTCGCTGCCTAAGTAGCGACTTGCGAAGTGTCAGCCCGGGGCTGTTCCCGACCCGGATCCTGGCATCAGCTAGGGGACTAAACCTTGATCCCGGTCACGGGGTGAAGAGGGAAATCAAACAGTGACTGAGCCCGTTCCGGACTTGTCTGGGTGATCCGGAGGGCCGAGAAAATCGCACCAGACTGCACACGGAGAAGCCCTGGTTCCGCACCGTTGGACGCGGGTTCGATTCCCGCCATCTCCACTCATCCCATGTGGGCACAGGCCCGGTGGTCCCCAGGACCGCCGGGCCTTTGTCGATCCGGAGCGGCTCAGTAGTGGTAGCGGGCCTTGATGATGACGATCTCCTTGTCGTCGGCCCGATAGACGAGACGGTGTTCGTCGTCCACCCGGCGGGACCAGTAGCCGGACAGGTCGCCCTTGAGGGGTTCGGGCTTGCCGATCCCTTCGAAGGGGGTGCGCTGTATCTCGCTGATGAGGCGGACGAGCCTGCGGAACTGCTTCTTGTCAGCACCCTGCCAGTACAGGAAGTCGTCCCAGCCGGAGGGGCGGAAGCGCACGTCCCTCACTCGTCGTCCTCCGCCATGGCCTCCAGCTCCTCCACGGTCTTGGTGGTCATGGAGGCGTCGGCGGCCTTGTCCGCGGCGATGGCAGCCATGAGGCGGGCGGCGTTGGCGGGGGAGCGCAGGAGGTAGATGGTCTCCTGCCAGGAGCGGAAGTCGTCGGCGGACATGAGGACGGCGTTTCCGCCCTTGGAAGTGATCTCCACGGGTTCGTGGTCGTCGTTGACCTGCTGGATGAGCGGAAACAGGCGTGCTCGGGCTTCGGTGGCGGTGATGGCCATCCCGTGCTCCTCTCGGCGAGTGGTACGGGAACACTGTACCGCGCGAGTGGTACGGGATGTCGGTACATGTGTCGGCTGTCGGTGTCTCGACCTGCTCATCGTGACGGCGCTTCGATCCGGGCGGGCCGCCCCCCGCCCACCCCCGTCGCCGCGCACAGCGCCAGCGCCACCGCCGCCGCCGTCACCGGGAGGACGAAGCCCAGGGTGAGGGTGGGGGCGTGGTCGGCGGTCCAGCCGGCGGTGGCGGAGCCTGTGGCTATGCCGGCCAGGAGGGCGGTCACGGCCAGGGTCATGCCTTCGTTCAGGCGGGAGGGCGGGGTCAGGCGCTGGACCAGGCCCATGCCCGTGACCATCGTGGGGGCCGTCGCCATGCCGGCGATCAGGAGACCCGCCGCGAGGGCCGGGAGGGAGCCCGTCGAGGCGGCGAGGAGGGGGGCCGTCATCAGGAGGGTCATCGCCGCCAGGCAGGTGCGCAGGCCGGCGGTGCGGCGGGACCGGCCGTAGAGGAGGCCCGCCACGCAGGAGCCCGCCGCCTGGAGGGCGAGGATCGGGCCGGCCCAGGGGCCGTCCACGTACGCCACCGCCGTCACCTCCATCGAGCCGAAGATCGCGCCGGTGGAGAGGAAGACCGCGAGCAGGGGCATCATGCCCTTCGTGCGCAGGGGTGAGCCCGGCGAGGGGTGGGGGGCGGCCGGCGGTTCGGTGGAGCGCTGGGCGGTGAAGAGCAGTACGCCGGTCAGGAGCAGGGTCGCGGCGGCCAGTGCGCCCGCCTCCGGGAAGAGCGCCGAGCAGAGCACCGCCGCGATCACCGGGCCCAGCATGAAGCACAGTTCGTCGACGGCCTGTTCGAAGGCGTTCGCGGTGTGCAGCGCGGCCGGGTCGTTTCGTAGGAGGTGGGCCCAGCGGGCCCGGGACATGCCGCCGGTGTTCGGGGTCGTGGCGGTCGGTGCGATGGCCGCGAACAGGGCCCAGGCCGGGGCCTGTTCGTGGACGCACAGCACGAGCAGGAGGTGGCCGAGGACGGCGAGGACGGTGGCCGGGACGGCTATGCGCGCCTGACCGTGGCGGTCCACCAGGCGGGCGGTCCAGGGGGCCGCGAGCGCGCCCGCCACCAGGCCGGTCGCGGTGACCGCGCCGGCCAGCGTGTAGGAGTCGTACGCCGCCGCGATCATGATCACTTCGCTGATGCCGAACATGCCCGCCGGTATCCGGGCGACCAGGTTCCCCGCGGTGAACGCGCGCGTGCCGGGGAGGGCGAAGAGGCGCAGGTACGGGTTGCGGGGGAGGGGCCTCGGGGCGGGGTGGACGGCGGAGGGGGCCTGGAAGCCGGGGGCCGGGCCGGGGCCCGCCGGGGCGGGGTGGACGGCGGAGGGGTCCTGGAAGCGGGGGGCCAGGCCCGGGCCCGCCGGGGTGGGGACGAGGAGGTGCGACTGCGGCATGGCTCAAGGCTCGGGGCGCGGGGCCCGGACCGTCCAACACCTGTACGGTCGCCATTCACGCACCTGTGTTGTTGAATGCGGCGGTGGCCACACCGTACGACACCGACCCCCGCCTGCTGCGCGCCTTCACCGCCGTCGCCGAGGAACTGCACTTCACCCGCGCCGCCGGCCGGCTCTACGTCGCCCAGCAGGCGCTCAGCCGGGACATCCGGCGCCTGGAACGGGAGCTGGACGTCCAGCTCTTCGTACGGACCACCCGGCAGGTCGCGCTCACCCCGGACGGCGAACGGCTCCTCCCGTACGCCCGCCGGGTCCTCGACGCCCACGACGCGCTCCGCGACGCCTTCCACGCCGAGCCCCGGCCCCTCCTCGTCGACCTCAACACGCCCGGCCTCGTCCAGGACCGCATCCTGCGCCGCGCCCGCGAACGCGCCCCCGAGCAGGAGCTGATGGCCCGCTTCGAGTCCGGGCTCGCCGGAGCCGTACGGGAGATCCTCGCCGGGCGGCTCGACGTCTCCTTCGGGCGGTACGGGGGGCTCGCGCCCGCGCTGCGGGCGCGGCTCGACGCGCAGTTCGTGCGGTACGAGCCGATGGCGGTGCTCCTGCCCGAGGACCACGACCTCGCCGGACTGCCCGAGGTGCCGCTCGCCCGCCTCGCCGGCGAACACCTCTACGCCGGCGCCGGCAACGACCGCACCACCGAGTGGACCGACCTCGCCGTCCGCCTCTTCGCCGGACCCGGACGCGGCATCCACCTCTCGCCGCCCGCGCCGCTCGCCGTCGGCAAGGAGGAGTTCCAGCGGATCATGGCCAAGCACCGGCACCCGGTGCTCGCCGTCACCGGCTTCCCGCCCATGCCCGGCTGCGTCCTGCGGCCCCTCGTCGACCCCGTGCCGCTCTCGCCCGTCAGCCTCGTGTGGCGCAAGGGCCTGCGCCACCCCGGCCTCGACGCCCTCCGCGCCGCCGCCGCCGAACTCGGCAGGCGGGAGGGCTGGCTGGAGCGGCCCGCCGACTCCTGGCTGCCGGAGGGCGAGCCCGGGGTGCCGGGCGGCTAGCGCGGGCGGCGCCGTCCGGTACGGCCTCCGGGGCCGCGGCCGTCCGCGTACGCCGGGACAGCGCGTACGCCGGGACAGCGCGCCCGCCGACGCCCGCGCCCGCCGCCCCGGAGGCCGTACCGCTCACACCATCCCTTCCGCACGGGTGAGAGCAAGGTTCCGTCGGCGTCACCTCACGGCACGGCCTTGAAACGCGGCCTCCCTAGCGTCGGGGTCACCAGGATCCGAGACGGGATCCGACACCGTGGAGGTGCGAGATGGGCGGGCGCTGGATCGAAGTCTGGGAGCCGGAGGACGAGACCTTCTGGCGGGAGAAGGGCGAGCGGATCGCCAAACGGAACCTGGCCTTCTCCGTCCTCTCCGAACACATCGGCTTCTCCATCTGGAGCCTGTGGTCCGTCATGGTCCTCTTCATGGGGCCCGAGTACGGCGTCGACCCCGCCGGGAAGTTCTTCCTGATCGCGACCGCCACCCTCGTCGGCTCGCTCATCCGGGTCCCGTACACCTTCGTGGTCGCCCGCTTCGGCGGCCGCAACTGGACCGTCTTCAGCGCCCTGCTGCTCCTGGTGCCGACGGCCCTCGCCTACGTGGTGATGGAGCCCGGCACCTCGTACACCACCTTCCTCCTGGTCGCCGTCCTCAGCGGCGTCGGCGGCGGCAACTTCGCCTCCTCGATGACCAACATCAACGCCTTCTTCCCGCTCCGGAAGAAGGGCTGGGCGCTCGGCCTCAACGCGGGCGGCGGCAACATCGGCGTCCCCGTCGTCCAGCTCGTCGGCCTCCTCGTCATCGGCACCGCCGGGGCCATGCACCCGAGGATCGTCCTCGGTGTCTACCTGCCGCTGATCCTGGTCTCCGCCGTCTGCGCCGCCCTCTTCATGGACAACCTCGCGCCGGTACGGAACGACTCCGGCGCCTTCCGGGAAGCCGTACGGGCCCGCCACACCTGGATCATGTCCTTCCTGTACATCGGCACCTTCGGCTCCTTCATCGGCTACAGCTTCGCCTTCGGACTCGTCCTCCAGACGCAGTTCGGCCGCACCCCGCTCCAGGCCGCCTCGCTCACCTTCATCGGGCCGCTGCTCGGCTCCCTCATCCGCCCCCTCGGCGGCTCCCTCGCCGACAAGCACGGCGGCGCCCGGATCACCCTCGGCACCTTCGCCGCGATGGCCGCCGCCACCGGTGTGGTGATCTACGCCTCGGTGATCGCGTCCCTCGCCGTCTTCCTCGTCGGCTTCATCGCCCTGTTCGTCCTCACCGGCCTCGGCAACGGCTCCACCTACAAGATGATCCCGGCGATCTTCCTCGCCCAGGGCCACCGCAAGGGCCTGTCCGGCGAGGCCGCCGAGTCCTACGGGCGGCGGCTCTCCGGCGCCTCCATGGGCATCATCGGCGCGATCGGCGGCCTCGGCGGCCTCGGCATCAACCTCGCCTTCCGCCAGTCCTTCCAGACCGTCGGCACCGGCACCGGGGCCTTCGTCGCCTTCCTCGCCTTCTACGCCGCCTGCATCGCCGTCACCTGGGCGGTATACCTTCGGCGGCCCGTCACCGTCCCCGACACCGCCGAGGGTGCCGAGGAGCCGGAGACCCGGCCCGGATACGCGAAGGTGTGAGCCGGAGTGCGGGACGCGTACCGTAACGACCAGGAAATACGCGTGAACCCCTCCTGTCACGCGTCCGCGCCACTCTCGATGCCCATGGACCAGCACGAACACGGACCTCTGGCCGGCTTCACCGTCGGCGTCACCGCGGCCCGGCGCGCGGACGAACTCATCGCCCTGCTGCGCCGGCGCGGCGCGGCCGTCGTGCACGGCCCCGCGCTGCGGATCGTCCCCCTCGCCGACGACACCGAACTCCTCGCCGCCACCAAGGAGATCATCGGCAACACGCCGGACGTCGTCGTCGCCACCACCGCGATCGGCTTCCGCGGGTGGGTCGAGGCGGCCGAGGGCTGGGGGTACGGCTCCGAGCTCCTCGACGCGCTGCGCGGGGTCGAGCTCCTCGCCCGCGGACCCAAGGTCAAGGGGGCCGTACGGGCGGCCGGGCTCACCGAGTCCTGGTCGCCCTCCTCCGAGTCCATGGCCGAGGTCCTCGACCGGCTCCTCGCCGAAGGCGTCGACGGGCGGCGGATCGCCCTCCAGCTCCACGGCGAACCGCTCCCCGGCTTCGTCGAGGCGCTCACCGCCGCCGGGGCGAGCGTCGTCGGCGTCCCCGTCTACCGGTGGATGCCGCCGGAGGACCTGGGACCGCTCGACCGGCTCCTCGACGCGGTGCTGTCCGGCGCCGTCGACGCGCTCGCCTTCACCAGCGCGCCCGCGGCGGCTTCGCTGTTCGCGCGGGCGGCGGAGCGGGGGGTACGGGACCGGCTCGTCGAGGCGCTGCGGCACGAGGTGCTCGCGGTGTGCGTGGGCCCCGTGACGGCCCTCCCGTTGCAGGCCGAGGGCATCCCGACGCACCAGCCCGAACGGTTCCGGCTCGGTCCGCTCGTCCAGCTCCTCTGCACCGAACTGCCCGCCCGGTCCCGGGTCCTGCCCGTCGCCGGGCACCGCCTGGAGATCCGGGGCCACGCGGTCCTCGTCGACGGCGAACTCCGCCCCGTTCCGCCCGCCGGCATGGCCCTCCTCGACCGCCTCGCCCACCGCCCCGGCTGGGTCGTCTCCCGCGCCGACCTGCTGCGGGCGCTGCCGGGCGCGGGGCGGGACGAGCACGCCGTGGAGACGGCGATGGCACGCCTCCGGGTCTCCCTGGGCGTGCCCAAGCTGATCCAGACGGTCGTCAAACGCGGCTACCGCCTCTCCGTGGATCCCCTGGCCGACGACCCGCCGGCACCGTGACGGCCCTCGCGCGGTAACGTGCCGGCATGGTCGACGGGGTGGGGATCAGGGCGGCGCGGGAGACGGACGCGGGGGCGCTCGCGGAGGCGCTCGCGCGGAACCGGGCGCACATGCGGGCCACCGAGCCGCACCGGAGCGAGCGGTACTACACGGCCGAGGCGCAGGCGGAGCTGCTGGCCGACGGCGGACGGCGGTGGTTCGCCGTCAAGGGCGACAGGATCCTCGGGGCCGCCATTCTGTCGGGGATCGTGCTCGGTCCCTTCCGCAGCGCCTCCCTCGGTTACTGGGTCGACGGCGGGCACACCCGCCGCGGCATCGCCTCCGCGCTCGTCGACGAGGTGATCCGGGCCTCGCGGGACGAGCTCGGGCTGCACCGGATCGAGGCGTCCACCCTCCTGGACAACCACGCCTCGCAGCGCGTGCTCGCCGGGGCAGGGTTCGAGCGGATCGGGACCGCGCCCCGGTACCTGCACATCGACGGCGCCTGGCGCGATCATCACCTCTTCCAGCGGATCCTGCACGATCAGGCGCCGCCCCTCGCCTGACACGGCAGCCGCCGGTGGCGTACCTTTGACGGCTGCCCAGTGCACGTCAGAAGGGGGCCTTAGTGGCCGCGCAGGAAGCCGTCGACACGGTCAGAGACCGTGAGATCGGCGTCGAGCAGGAACATCTGGACCAGGTCTACCGCCGCCTGGAGGAGAAGATCCACGAGGCGGAGTTCCTGATGAACGACGCCGCCCAGAAGGGGCGCGTCGGCACGCCCGGCGCCCTCGCCGAGCGCGACGCCCAGGTCTTCCGGGCCGGCATCCATCTCAACCGGCTCAACAACGAGTTCGAGGACTTCCTGTTCGGGCGGATCGACCTGCTGGAAGGGAAGGACGGGGTCAAGGGGCCCGACGGGGCCTACACCTCCGTCGAGCCCGCCGACGACGCCGTCCGGCCCGACAACACCGCCGACATCGGCGAGACCCTGCACATCGGCCGCATCGGCGTCCTCGACGCCGACTACTCCCCGCTCGTCATCGACTGGCGCGCCCCCGCCGCCGCGCCCTTCTACCGGTCCACGCCCGTCGATCCGGGCCGGGTGGTACGCCGCCGGGTCATCCGGTCGAAGGGGCGCCGCGTCCTCGGCGTCGAGGACGACCTGATGCGCCCCGAGCTGAAGGCCACCCTCGGCGGCGCCGAGCTGCCCGTCATCGGCGACGGCGCCCTGATGGCCGCCCTCGGGCAGGCCCGCTCCCACTCCATGCGGGACATCGTCTCGTCGATCCAGGCCGAGCAGGACCTCGTCATCCGCGCCCCCGCCGCCTCCGTCACGTACGTCGAGGGCGGGCCGGGCACCGGGAAGACCGCCGTGGCGCTGCACCGGGCCGCGTACCTGCTCTACCAGGACCGCAGGCGGTACGCGGGCGGCATCCTCATCGTCTCGCCGACCCCGTTGCTCGTCTCGTACACCGAGGGCGTACTGCCCTCCCTCGGCGAGGAGGGGCAGGTCGCCATCCGGGCGCTCGGCAGCCTGGTCGACGGTGCCGAGGCCGACGCGTACGACGAGCCGGCCGTCTCCCGCGTCAAGGGCTCCTCCCGCATGGTCGCCGTGCTCCGCAAGGCCGCCCGCGGGGCCCTGGAGCGCCCCGACGCGCCGAGGCTGCTCCGGGTCGTCGCCTTCGGGCGCCGCCTGGAGCTGCAGGAGGACGAGCTGCGGCGGATCCGGCAGAACGTGCTCTCCGGCACCACCCCCGTCAACCTGCTCCGGCCCCGCGCCCGCCGTCTCCTCCTCGACGCCCTCTACGCCAGGTCGGGCGCCGCAGGCCGGCACAGCGACCCCGAGCTCGCCGCCGAGCTGCGCTCCTCCTTCGACGAGGACGTCTCCACCGAGGACTCCTTCCTCGGCTTCCTCGACGCCTGGTGGCCCGAGCTGGCCCCCCGTCAGGTCCTCGACGCCATGGCCGACGAGAAGCGGCTCGGCCGCTGGGCCCGCCGGGTCCTCAACCCCGGCGAGGTCCGCCGGGTCGCCCGCTCGCTGCGCCGCCCCGGCCTCTCCGTCCACGACGTGGCCCTCCTCGACGAGCTGGGCACCCTGCTCGGCGCCCCCGCCCGGCCGCGGAAGAAGCGGGAGTACGACCCGCTGGACCAGCTCACCGGTCTGGAGGAGCTGATGCCGGTACGGGAGGAGACCCAGCGGGAGCGGGCCGAGCGGCTCGCCGCCGAGCGCACCGAGTACGCGCACGTCATCGTCGACGAGGCCCAGGACCTCACGCCCATGCAGTGGCGGATGGTCGGCCGCCGCGGCCGGCACGCCACCTGGACGGTCGTCGGCGACCCGGCCCAGTCCTCCTGGTCCGACCCGGACGAGGCGGCCGCCGCCCGTGACGAGGCGCTCGGCTCCCGGCCGCGCCGCCGCTTCGAGCTGACCGTGAACTACCGCAACCCGGCCGAGATCGCCGAGCTCGCCGCCAGGGTCCTCGCCCTCGCCATGCCGGGCAAGGAGTCCCCGAGGGCGGTCCGCTCGACCGGCGTCGAGCCCCGGTTCGTCGCCGTGGCCGACGGCGGTGACCTGGCGGGGGCCGTACGGGCCGAGGCGGAGCGGCTGCTCGCCGAGGTCGAGGGCACCGTCGGCGTGGTCGTCGCCATGGACCGGCGCGCCGAGGCCGCCCGCTGGCTCGCCGGGCTGGGCGACCGGGTGGTCGCGCTCGGCTCCCTGGAGGCGAAGGGCCTGGAGTACGACGCCACCCTCGTCGTCTCCCCGGCCGAGATCGCCGACGAGTCCCCGGCCGGCCTGCGCGTCCTGTACGTGGCCCTCACCCGCTCCACGCAGGCGCTGACCGTGCTCGCGGGGGAACGGGACCTGCCGGACGAGGCGGGCGTCCCGGACCTCCTGCGGGACTGAACCGATGTCCTCACGCGTCGGGGGATCACCTTCGGGGAGGGTTTGTTAGCCTTGTCGTGACACCGGCTCGATCCAAGCCCCCGGGCCCAACCTTCGTCCCTCAGAGGGACCACTTGCCGCGAGGCGAGCATGGCGGGTCGGTGTCACTTAGACGTACATACGAAGTTGGGGCCCCGGTCGTCTTCCGACGACCGGGGCCCCTTCTGTTGCTCCGCCCTCTCTCGTATGGTGGAAACTACTTTCCGAAAACAAAATGACCGCATTACCTGCTACCGGCAGGTAGGTGCGACCATCGGAGGGCGCCGACGGGCAACCAGCCGGGTCGGCGTAGCAACGAAGCTAGGGAAAGCAGAGGAACCCGGCCATGGCAACGGCGCCCAGCGTCTCGTACTCGATGACGGTCCGCCTGGAGGTGCCCGCGAGCGGCACCGCCGTCTCGCAGCTCACCGCGGCGGTCGAGTCGCACGGAGGCTCCGTCATCGGCCTCGACGTCACCGCGTCCGGCCACGAGAAGCTCCGGATCGACGTCACCGTCGCCGCGACCTCCACCGCGCACGCCGACGAGATCGTCGAGCGGCTGCGGGACATCGAGGGCGTCGTCCTCGGCAAGGTCTCCGACCGTACGTTCCTGATGCACCTCGGCGGCAAGATCGAGATGGCGTCCAAGCATCCCATCCGCAACCGTGACGACCTCTCGATGATCTACACCCCGGGCGTGGCCCGCGTGTGCATGGCGATCGCCGAGAACCCCGAGGACGCCCGCCGCCTCACCATCAAGCGCAACTCGGTCGCGGTCGTCACCGACGGCTCCGCCGTCCTCGGCCTCGGCAACATCGGCCCCAAGGCCGCCCTGCCCGTCATGGAGGGCAAGGCCGCCCTCTTCAAGCGCTTCGCCGGCATCGACGCCTGGCCGATCTGCCTGGACACCCAGGACACCGATGCCATCGTCGAGATCGTCAAGGCGATCGCCCCCGGCTTCGCGGGCATCAACCTGGAGGACATCTCCGCGCCCCGCTGCTTCGAGATCGAGGCCCGGCTCCGCGAGGCCCTGGACATCCCCGTCTTCCACGACGACCAGCACGGCACCGCCATCGTCGTCCTCGCCGCCCTCACCAACGCCCTCCGGGTCGTCGGCAAGGGCATCGGGGACGTACGGGTCGTCATGTCCGGTGCGGGCGCGGCCGGTACGGCCATCCTGAAGCTGCTGCTCGCCGCGGGCGTCAAGCACGCCGTCGTCGCCGACATCCACGGCGTCGTGCACGCCGGCCGCGAGGACCTGGTGGCCGCCCCGGCCGACTCGCCGCTGCGCTGGATCGCCGACAACACCAACCCCGAGGGCGTCACCGGCACCCTCAAGGAGGCCGTCGTCGGCGCCGACGTCTTCATCGGCGTCTCCGCCCCGAACCTGCTGGGCGCCGAGGACGTGGCCGCGATGGCCGAGGGTTCCATCGTGTTCGCGCTCGCGAACCCGGACCCGGAGGTCGACCCGGCCGCCGCCCGCCAGACGGCCGCCGTCGTCGCCACCGGCCGCTCGGACTTCCCGAACCAGATCAACAACGTCCTGGTCTTCCCCGGCGTCTTCCGCGGCCTGCTCGACGCGCAGTCCCGCACGGTGAACACCGAGATGATGCTCGCCGCCGCCACCGCCCTCGCGGACGTCGTCACCGAGGACGAGCTGAACCCGAACTACATCATCCCGTCCGTCTTCAACGACAAGGTCGCGGGCGCCGTCGCCGGCGCGGTCCGCAACGCGGCGAAGGCGGCGGGCGCGGGCGCCTGAGCCCCGGACGGCCCTGCGCGGCCCTACGTGGCCCCCGGGTGGCCTACGCGGCCCCCGGGCGGTCCTACGTGAGCGTGTCGCGATTCGCGGAGCCGTAAACCCGCCTTTAGGGTGGCTTTTCGGCTCCGCACCGTTTGCGGGGAGTCGACGCTACGTCACCAGGAGGGGGATCCGGCGCTTTTCGTGTGACCCCAAGGGGTGCCGGATTGGCGTTCCCGCCGCTGGTGGGGGCAGGATGCTCCCCCGAGGACTTCGTCCAGGGGGACCCCCAGGGCGCGAGGGATCACGAGAGGCAGACCCGGGTCCGGGGACTGTCCGAGGCCCCTGGCAGCATCGGCTTCGATCTCACGCCTCACAGGCAAGAAGAACACGGGAGTAACAACATGAACCGCAGTGAGCTGGTGGCCGCGCTGGCCGATCGCGCCGAGGTGACCCGCAAGGACGCCGACGCCGTGCTGGCCGCCCTCGCCGAGACCGTCGGCGAGGTCGTCGCCAAGGGCGACGAGAAGGTCACCATCCCCGGCTTCCTGACCTTCGAGCGCACCCACCGTGCCGCTCGCACCGCTCGTAACCCGCAGACCGGCGACCCGATCAACATCCCGGCCGGCTACAGCGTGAAGGTCTCCGCGGGCTCGAAGCTCAAGGAAGCCGCCAAGGGCAAGTAAGCGGCCTGTAGGCGCGTGAAAAGGGCGGCCACCCCCTCCGGGGTGGCCGCCCTTCTTGTCGTGCCCGTACGAGCCCGGCAGAACGCCCTACACCAGCGCGCCGCCCGGCAGCTCCACCTTCGCGCCGAGCTCGACCAGCTTCTCCATGCTGTGCTTGCCCGGGGGATGACCCCCGGACCCCCCAGCAGGGGGCCGACGGCGGCGGACGTGTCAGACCAGCGCGCTGCCCGGCAGCTCCACCTTCGCGCCCAGCTCCACGAGCTTCTCCATGAAGTTCTCGTAGCCGCGGTTGATCAGGTCGATGCCGTGGACCCGGCTCGTGCCCTGGGCGGCGAGGGCCGCGATCAGGTACGAGAAGCCGCCGCGCAGGTCCGGGATGACCAGGTCGGCGCCCTGGAGGCGGGTGGGGCCGCTGACGACCGCCGAGTGGAGGAAGTTCCGCTGGCCGAAGCGGCAGTCGGAGCCGCCCAGGCACTCGCGGTACAGCTGGATGTGAGCACCCATCTGGTTGAGCGCCGAGGTGAAGCCGAGCCGGGACTCGTACACCGTCTCGTGGACGATGGAGAGGCCGGACGCCTGCGTCAGGGCGACGACCAGCGGCTGCTGCCAGTCGGTCTGGAAGCCGGGGTGGACGTCGGTCTCCAGCGCGATCGCGTTGAGCGAGCCGCCCGGGTGCCAGAAGCGGATGCCCTCGTCGTCGATCTCGAAGGCGCCGCCGACCTTCCGGTAGGTGTTGAGGAAGGTCATCATCGAGCGCTGCTGGGCGCCGCGCACGTAGATGTTGCCCTCGGTGGCCAGCGCCGCGGACGCCCAGGAGGCCGCCTCCAGGCGGTCCGGGAGGGCGCGGTGGGTGTAGCCGCCGAGCTTGTCGACACCGGTGATCCGGATGGTCCGGTCGGTGTCCATGGAGATGATCGCGCCCATCTTCTGCAGGACGCAGATCAGGTCCTCGATCTCCGGCTCCACCGCCGCGTTCGACAGCTCGGTGACACCCTCCGCGAGGACCGCCGTGAGCAGCACCTGCTCGGTCGAGCCGACCGAGGGGTACGGAAGGCGGATCTTGCAACCGCGAAGCCGCTGCGGGGCCTCCAGGTACTGGCCGTCGGCCCGCTTCTCGATGGTCGCGCCGAACTGGCGGAGCACGTCGAAGTGGAAGTCGATCGGCCGGCCGCCGATGTCGCAGCCGCCGAGGCCCGGGATGAAGGCGTGGCCGAGGCGGTGAAGCAGCGGGCCGCAGAAGAGGATCGGGATGCGCGACGAACCGGCGTGGGCGTCGATGTCGGCGACGTTGGCGGACTCGACGTGCGTCGGGTCGAGCACCAGCTCGCCGGGCTCGTCCCCGGGGCGGACCGTCACGCCGTGCAACTGGAGCAGCCCGCGGACCACCCGGACGTCACGGATGTCGGGCACGTTGCGCAGTCGGCTCGGACCGCTGCCGAGCAGGGCGGCGACCATCGCCTTGGGCACGAGGTTCTTCGCGCCGCGGACGCGGATCTCGCCCTCCAGCGGGGTTCCGCCGTGGACAAGCAGGACATCGTCTGTGCCGGTCATGAATCTCGCGTTCCGGAGTCGTCGGTCGGGGGCCAGAGAAAAGAGTAAGGGCCCATGAGACCCCGATCGGGCCCCTCGGGGGGCCTGTCAGATGTAATGAATTCGGCACAACACCCTCCGCTCCCGCGATCTTGCGGACGGTCACCGTCCGCTTCCCGTCGGCGGGCGGCCGGGACCGTTCCGTCCCGCCCCTCCCGACCTGCGGCGCTCGCGCGCCTTTCCCCGGGTTTCCCGGCATCGGGCCCGAGAACCCCCGTACTCGCCGAAGATGCGGAATCATGTGTCGCATGACCGAGGTGTCCTCGCTCACAGGACGGCTGCTCGTGGCCACCCCCGCCCTCGCGGACCCGAACTTCGACCGCGCGGTGGTGCTGCTGCTCGACCACGACGACGAGGGCTCGCTCGGCGTGGTCCTCAACCGGCCGACCCCGGTCACCGTCGGTGACGTCCTCGCCCCCTGGGCGGACCTGGCCGGCGAGCCCGGCGTCGTCTTCCAGGGCGGCCCCGTCTCCCTCGACGCCGCCCTCGGCCTCGCCGTCATCCCCGGCGACGAGGGCCCTTCCCCACGCTCTCGGCTCCGCTCGAGCAGGGGAGACCCCATTGGCTGGCGCCGCGTCTTCGGCGCGATCGGCCTCGTCGACCTGGAGACCCCGCCCGAACTCCTCGGCCCCGCCCTCGGCGCCCTCCGCATCTTCGCCGGCTACGCGGGCTGGGGCCCCGGCCAGCTGGAGACCGAACTGAACGAAGGCGCCTGGTACGTCGTCGAGTCCGAGCCCGGCGACATCTCGTCCCCCACCCCCGAGACCCTCTGGCGCCAGGTCCTCCGCCGCCAGCGCGGCGACCTCGCCATGGTCGCCACCTACCCGGACGACCCTTCGCTCAACTGAGCCGCGCCACGCCCAGTACCCTTGGGTCCCATGAGCACTCTCGAGCCCGAGCGCGGGGCAGGTACGGGAACCCTCGTGGAGCCGACGCCGCAGGTGTCCCACGGTGACGGTGACCACGAGCGCTACGCCCACTACGTCCAGAAGGACAAGATCATGGCGAGTGCCCTCGACGGCACTCCCGTCGTCGCACTCTGCGGGAAGGTCTGGGTGCCGGGGCGCGACCCCAAGAAGTACCCGGTCTGCCCCATGTGCAAGGAGATCTACGAGTCCATGGGCTCGGGCGGAGACAAGGACAAGGACAAGGGCGGCAAGGGGAAGTAGCCCTCTCTGCCGGTCCTGTCGGGGACGGCCCCCGTCGCGCGTGCCAGCGGTGCGCGCGGCGGGGGCCGTTCCGCGTTTCCCGGCGCGGGCGGGAAGTGGTCGAGACCTCTTGTCGCGGCCGTCGGGCGCGCCTAACCTCACCCCTGCTGTGCTGTTGTGCGAAACGAAACGGGCGTTGCGCAGGATGCAACGCGTGCGTGGAGGGTGCGATGACCGGTACTGCCCTGATCCCGGCCCCCCTGACGGCCCGCCACCCCGGCGGCAGCCTCCCGCTCGACGGCCGTACCGCCCTCGACGCCGGGCCCGGCACCGGCTTCACCGCCCGCTGGCTGCGGTCCGTCCTCGGCGCCGCCACCGGTCTGCCCCTCCCTGACGGCACCGGTCCTGGCACCATCCGGCTGCGGCTCTCCCCGGCGGTGGAGGAGGAGTACGGCTCCGAGGGCTACCGGCTCTCGGTGGGCGGGGACGGCGTCCGGCTCGACGGCGGCGGGCCCGCCGGGCTCTTCTGGGGCGCGCAGACCCTGCGCCAGCTCCTCGGGCCCGACGCGTACCGGAGGGCGCCCGTCCGGCCCGGCGCGGACCGGGACCTGCCGTACGTGACCGTCGCCGACCGTCCCCGCTTCGGCTGGCGCGGTCTCCTCCTCGACGTCTCCCGGCACTTCACCGCCAAGGAGGACGTGCTGCGGCTGCTCGACCTGATGGCCGCGCACAAGCTGAACGTCCTCCACCTCCACCTCACCGACGACCAGGGCTGGCGGATCGAGATCGAGCGGTACCCCCGCCTCACCGAGGTCGGCGCCTGGCGGGCCCGCTCCAAGCGGGGCCACCGGGCCTCGCCGCTGTGGGACGAGACCCCGCACGGCGGCTTCTACCGCCAGGACGACATCCGGGAGATCGTCGCGTACGCCGCCGAGCGGCACATCACCGTCGTCCCGGAGATCGACCTCCCCGGCCACTCGCAGGCCGCCATCGCCGCGTACCCCTGGCTCGGCAACACCGACACCGTCGACACCGCCGCCCTCACCGTCTGGGACACCTGGGGCGTCAACCCGAACGTCCTCGCCCCGACCGAGGAGGTGCTGCGCTTCTACGAAGGCGTCCTGGAGGAGGTCCTGGAGCTCTTCCCCTCGACCTTCGTGCACATCGGCGGCGACGAGTGCCCCAAGGACCAGTGGAAGGCGTCCCCGGCAGCCCAGGCCCGCATCGCCGAACTGGGAGTGGGGGACGAGGACGGGCTCCAGGCCTGGTTCGTCCGCCACTTCGACCGCTGGCTCGCCGCCCGCGGCCGCCGCCTCATCGGCTGGGACGAGATCCTGGAGGGCGGCCTCGCCGAGGGCGCCGCCGTCTCCTCCTGGCGGGGGTACGGGGGCGGGATCGCCGCCGCCGAGGCCGGCCACGACGTCGTCATGTGCCCCGAGCAGCACGTGTACCTCGACCACCGGCAGAGCGGCCACCCCGACGAACCCGTGCCGATCGGCTTCGTCCGCACCCTGGAGGACGTGTACCGCTTCGAACCCGTCCCGCCCGGCCTCTCCGGGGCAGCGGCCCGCCACGTCCTGGGCACCCAGGCCAACGTGTGGACCGAGGTGATGGAGAACCGGGACCGCGTCGACTACCAGCTCTTCCCCCGCCTCGCCGCCTTCGCCGAGGTCGCCTGGTCCGCCCTGCCCGCCCCCGCCGACCGCGACACCGCCTGCTTCCTGCGCCGCATGGAGACCCACTACCGGCGCCTCGACGCCCTCGGCGTCGCCTACCGCCCGCCCACCGGCCCCGCCCCCTGGCAGCGCCGCCCCGGTCTCCTCGGCCGCCCGCTCGACGGACCGCCCCCGATCGTGTGAGCCACCTCGCGTCCCGGGGTCACCCGGGAGCGGCGAAAGGGGAGTTACCTTCTCTGTCGGGACGTCTCCGGGCGTCCCGGGCCGTCTCCGGACATCCCTCGCCCGGGTGCGCCCGTGGAGTACCGGGCCGAGGGAGTGGTGAAGGGGACCGGCGGAGGGCCCTTCGCGGCCCCTCGCTCCGGACGGCATGGAAGATGTGCCACAGTTGCCACGACCGGCCTGTGAGCACGTACGGTACGCCCACACACAGGCGCGCCGTGCGCCCGCTCGCAGGCGCGCGGCGGCCGGGCACAGTCGGGGACGGACCGGGACAACCGGGAAGGGGCAGCGGGTTGACCACGCACGCACCACAGACGGCGCAGTCCGTGACGCTGCCCGCCTCGCTCGACGAGGCCGTGGCCGCGCTCACCGCCATGCCGGCGGCCGTGCCCGTCGCCGGCGGCACCGACCTCATGGCCGCCGTCAACCGCGGTCAGCTCCGCCCCGCCGGACTCGTCGGCCTCAGCCGCATCAACGAGATCCGCGGCTGGCAGTACCAGGACGGCCACGCCCTCCTCGGCGCCGGACTCACCCACGCCCGCATGGGCCGCCCCGACTTCGCCGCCCTCATCCCGGCCCTCGCCGCCGCCTCCCGCGCGGCCGGACCGCCCCAGATCCGCAACGCCGGCACCCTCGGCGGCAACGTCGTCACCGCCGCCCCCACCGGCGACTCGCTGCCCGTGCTCGCCGCCCTGGAGGCCGACCTCGTCGTCGTCGGCCCGCTCGGCAACCGCGAGATCCCCGTCTCGCACCTCCTCGCGGGCCGCGACCTGCTCGCCCCCGGCGAGCTCGTCGCCTTCGTGCGCGTGCCGCTGCTGCACGCCCCCCAGGTCTTCCTCAAGGCCACAGGCCGCACCGGCCCGGCACGCGCCACCGCCTCCGTCGCCGTCGTCCTCGACCCGGCCCGGCGCGGGGTCCGCTGCGCCGTCGGCGCGGTCGCCCCGATGCCGCTGCGCCCGCTGGAGGCCGAGCGCTGGATCGCCTCCCTGGTGGACTGGGACAACGACCGGGGGCTCGCGCCGGAGGCGCTGACGGCCTTCGGCGAGTACGTCGCCGCCGCCTGCGTACCCGATCCGCCGGGCGACGAACAGCTGCCGCCCGCCGTTCTGCACCTGCGGCGTACCATCGCCACTCTCGCCCGCCGGGCACTGGGGAGGGCCCTGTCGTGAGCACCAGCAACCACGAGCCGAACGAGACCGCGGCGCCCGCCGCGCCGGGCGGCTGGCAGCCGATCCCGCAGAGCGAGGGGTACGACGAGGGCGCGACCGCCTTCGTGCACCTGCCGCCGGAGTTCATGCTGGACGGGGTCCCCCTGGAGGCCCCCGGCCACGGCTACACGCCGCCGATGATCGTGCCGCTCCAGCCGCTGACGCAGCCCGCGGCGGGGGAGCCGGAGACGGTCGGCGCCTGGCAGCCGTACCCGCCGGCGGAGCCGGGGCAGGGGGCGTTGGACGCCGGGCCCGAGTCGCTGCCGCACGGATACGGGGAAGAGGGCGCGGGTGCGCCGGTGGCGCGGCCGTACGTGGAGCACGACCCGCACGCGACGGCGGAGTGGCGCTTCGAGGCGACGGGGGAGTGGGAGCTCCCGGCGGTGCCGGAGGCGCCGGAGGTCTTGTCGGAGTCTCCGGGGTTTCCGGGGTTTCCGGGCTTCCCGGCCGAGGCGCAGGTCGAGGCGCCGGTCGACGTGCCCGCGCCCGTCTCGTACGAGCAGGCCCCGCCGACGCTGCCGGGCGGCGCGGCGGCGCCGTGGGCGGTACCGGAGCAGGCCGAGGAGCCGGCGCCGGAACCCGAGCCGGATCCGGAGGCTGTGGCCGAGCCGGAGCCGGAGCCGGAGCCGGAGCCGGAGCCGGAGGCCGTGTCCGAGCCGGAGCCCGAGGCCGTGTCCGAGCCCGTCCAGGGACCCGGGCCGGAGCCGGAACCGGCCGTCGAGGAGGCCCCCGAGGCCGTGCCCGCCGCGCCGGCCGCCCCGGTCCCCTCGTACACCTCCGTCGACAGCGACGAGCACCCGCACACCTCCTACCTCCTGCGGGTCAACGGCACCGACCGGCCCGTCACGGACTCCTGGATCGGCGAGTCGCTGCTGTACGTGCTCCGCGAGCGCCTCGGGCTCGCGGGGGCCAAGGACGGCTGCTCGCAGGGCGAGTGCGGGGCGTGCAACGTGCAGGTGGACGGGCGGCTCGTGGCCTCCTGCCTGGTGCCGGCCGCGACCGCCGCCGGGTGCGAGGTGCGGACCGTCGAGGGGCTCGCGGTGGACGGCGAACCGTCCGACGTGCAGCGGGCGTTGTCGCGGTGCGGCACCGTCCAGTGCGGCTTCTGCATCCCGGGCATGTGCATGACCGTGCACGACCTGCTCGAAGGCAACCACGCCCCCACCGAGCTTGAGACCCGCCAGGCCCTCGCCGGCAACCTCTGCCGCTGCTCCGGCTACAAGGGCGTGCTCCAGGCCGTCAAGGACGTCGTCGCCGAGCGCGAGGCCACCGCGGCCGAGCACCCGGCCGACCACGCGGCCGCCGGCGAGGACACCGCCGCCGCCCGCATCCCCCACCAGCACCAGCACGAGCACGACGGAGGCATGGCGTGAGCAGCGACGCGACGACCGCCATTCCCACGCTCCCCTTCGCCGAGGCGGCCGGCGCCGCGCCGGAGCAGCCCGAGACCCCCACCCGCGGGCTCGGCGCCTCCCTCCCGCAGGCCGACGCGCGGGCGAAGGCCGAGGGGACCTTCCCGTACGCCTCCGACCTGTGGGCCGAGGGCCTGCTGTGGGCCGCGATCCTGCGCTCCCCGCACGCCCACGCCCGGATCGTCTCCGTGGACACCTCGGCGGCCGAGGCCATGCCCGGCGTACGGGCCGTGGTGACGGCCGCCGACGTGCCCGGCGCGGCCACCTACGGCCGGCGGGTCGCCGACCGGCCCGTCTTCGCCGACGGCCTCGTCCGGCACCACGGCGAGGCCATCGCCGCCGTCGCCGCCGACCACCCCGACACCGCCCGGCTCGCCACGGCCGCCATCCTCGTCGAGTACGAACTCCTGGAGCCCGTCACCGACCCGGAGAAGGCCTTCGAGGCCGAACCGCTCCACCCCGACGGCAACCTGATCCGGCACATCCCGCTCCGCTTCGGCGACCCGGAGGCGACCGGCGAGGTCGTGGTGGAGGGCCTGTACCGGGTCGGCCGCCAGGACCCGGCCCCGATCGGCGCAGAGGCCGGACTCGCCGTGCCGCGCCCGGACGGCGGCGTCGAGCTGTACACGGCCTCCACGGACCCGCACACGGACCGCGATCTCGCCGCCGCCTGCTTCGGCCTGACGCCGGATCAGGTCAAGGTGGTCGTCACCGGCGTGCCGGGCGCCACCGGCGACCGCGAGGACCCGGGCTTCCAGATCCCGCTGGGCCTGCTCGCCCTGCGCACCGGCTGCCCGGTGAAACTCACCGCCACCCGCGAGGAGTCCTTCCTCGGTCACGCCCACCGGCACCCGACCCTGCTCCGCTACCGCCACCACGCCGATGCCGAGGGCCGGTTGGTGAAGGTGGAGGCGCAGATCCTCCTGGACGCGGGCGCGTACGCCGACTCCTCCTCCGAGTCCCTGGCGGCGGCCGTCGCCTTCGCCTGCGGCCCGTACGTCGTCCCGCACGCCTTCGTCGAGGGCTGGGCGGTCCGCACGAACAACCCGCCGTCCGGCCACGTCCGGGGCGAGGGCGCGATGCAGGTGTGCGCGGCGTACGAGGCCCAGATGGACAAGCTGGCGGCCAGGATCGGCGTCGACCCGGCCGAACTGCGCATGCGGAACGTCCTGTCCACCGGCGACCTCCTCCCCACGGGACAGACGGTCACCTGCCCGGCCCCGGTAGCCGAACTCCTCGCCGCCGTAAGGGACTTCCCTCTGCCGACGCTTCCGAAGGACACCCCGGAGGAGGAGTGGCTGCTGCCCGGCGGCCCCGAGGGCGCGGGCGAACCCGGCGCGGTGCGGCGGGGCGTGGGCTACGCGCTCGGCATGGTCCACATGCTCGGCGCCGAGGGCACCGACGAGGTCTCCACGGCCACGGTGCGGGTCCAGGACGGCGTCGCCACGGTCATCTGCGCGGCCGTGGACACGGGTTCCGGCTTCGCGACCCTGGCCCGCCAGATCGTCCAGGAGACCCTCGGCGTCGAGGAGGTCCACGTGGCCCCCGTCGACACCGACCAGCCCCCCGCCGGCGCCGCCACCCACGGCCGGCACACCTGGGTCTCCGGCGGAGCGGTGGAACGGGCCGCGAAGATGGTCCGCACCCAGCTCCTCCAGCCGCTGGCCCACAAGTTCGGCATGTCGACGGAGCTGCTCCAGATCAGCGACGGCAAGATCACCTCGTACGACGGCGTCCTCTCGACGACGGTCGCCGAGGCGATGGACGGCAAGGAGCTCTGGGCCACCGCCCAGTGCCGCCCCCACCCCACCGAGCCCCTCGACGACTCCGGCCAGGGCGACGCCTTCGTCGGCCTCGCCTTCTGCGCGATCCGCGCGGTCGTCGACGTCGACATCGAACTCGGCGCGGTGAGGGTCGTGGAGATGGCCGTGGCCCAGGACGTGGGCCGCATCCTCAACCCCGCCCAGCTGGCCGCCCGCATCGAGGCCGGCGTCACTCAGGGCGTGGGCGCGGCCCTCACCGAGAACCTCCGCACCGCCCGAGGCCTGATCCGCCACCCCGACCTCACCGGTTACGCCCTCCCGACGTCCCTGGACGCCCCCGACATCCGCATCGTCAAACTGGTCGAAGAGCGCGACGTGGTGGCCCCCTTCGGCGCCAAGCCCGCCAGCGCGGTCCCGGTCGTCACCTCCCCGGCAGCGGTCGCCGCCGCCGTCCGCGCGGCCACAGGCCGCCCCGTCAACCGGCTGCCGATCAGGCCGCAGGCGGCGGTGGCGGCGGGGAACGCGTAGGTGGCTGAGACATTCCCTTCGAAGCCAGGAGTGTTGGCACCAATCGGTAGAGTGACGGGTGGGCTTTGGGCACATGGGGGAGGGGCACCCTTGGGAGCACTGCTGCGGCACTGCTAGGTGGAGCCGTCGTACTGGTTCGGTGACGTCCATCGAGTGCCTCTGCAGAAGGCGGAACGGCAACGCCCCCGTACTCGGGAAATCAATGGCCAGGTCAGCGCTGACGATGAAGGCGCGCACCGCAGCGTGCCTGGAGAAGAGGGGTTGATGTCGTTCGAGGAGGAGTGGGGCGAGCTCAAGAGGGCTGCGGCGGAACGCCAGTCTCATATGCGACTCAACCAGCTTCCGGCCGCAGGTGGTGGCGCCGTCGGCACTGCGAACCTCAGCGTGAACCAGGACAATCTGGGGGCGATCGGCAACGCGGCGTACGCGCTGCACGGTCGGCTCATCAAGGACGGAAACCACGCTCGGACGACCACGGAGGAAGCCGCGACTGCCATGTCCAGCAGCAGCTTTCGTACGGGGGCCGCGATGACGACCGTGCAGAAAACATGGAACTCCCAGTTGCGCACTTTGCTGGACGCCTGCGCACACATCTCCAATCACCTGGACTACAGCGTGGCCCAGCACGCCAAGGACGAAGAAGACGTCAAGACGTCTCTGGCCGTCTCCGCGATCACCGGGTACTTCAAGTAGGGCTGGGGGCTGTCGTGCTGACTTTCGACGATGTCTATCGGGCCCCGCTGGGCAAGATGAAGGCTGCGGCCGACGACTGGTCGGAGATGAAGGGGAAGCTGGACAAGCTGGCCGACGACGCCCGTACGACCATGGTGGCCAAGGCCAAAGACGATTACTGGCGTGGGGTGAACGCCGAGGTCACGAAGCCGTTCGTGGAGAAGACCGCGAAGGAGTTCGACGACGCCGCCAAGGCGGCAGACGGTATTCGCAAGATCCTTGAGGACGGGTACAACGCGTTCAAGAAGGCGCAGAACGATCTCAAGAGAATCGTCGAAACCGAGGCTCCTGCCCAGGGCCTGGTTGTGAAGGCGGACGGCGAGGTCGAGGCTCGGAACTCGGTCACGTCGATCAAGGACCCGGCGCTTCGGCATGATCCCGACTATCCCGACCTCGTGCGCAGGGAGCGTGAGGCGATCCACGCGTTGCGGCAGCGGATCGACGCCATCGTCGAAACCTGCGATGACGCGGACGTGGCGTGTTCCAACGCCCTCAAGGCTAATATCACTGGTGACCAGCACAATTTCAGCGCAC
>NZ_JASCXN010000041.1 GCF_030010625.1 Streptomyces sp. CC208A
CAGCAGCCACAGGACGGTGAGGGCGACGACGTTCTCTCGCAGGACCAGGGAGATGACGGTGGCGGCGGTGACCAGGGTGTCCGTGCCGGGACTGCTCCGGCCGCGCAGGGTGCGCAGGGCGCCTCGGAAGAACGGCAGCCCGGTGAAGACCGTGATGGCTCCGAGGAGACCGGAGGAGCCGAGGCCGATCCGGGGCCGGCCGAGCAGTCGGCGCAGTGCCACGACGGCGAGCACGGCTCCACCGACCACGAGCCGGGCGACCTCTCCGGTGGAGGAGTCGGGTGCGGAGCGGGTGGCCTTCGCGGGAGCCGAGGGCGGAGGGGCTTCTTCGAGGGCGTCGACCAGGGCGTCGACGTCGAGGTCGGCGGGCTCCATCCAGATGATGACACTGCCGGTACGGGGGAAGATCCGCAGGGCGCGGAAGCCGGAGAGCCCGGTGAGCCGGTCGTCGACGAGGCCGGCGCAGCCGGGGCGGTCGCGCAGCCAGGGCACGGTCAGCCGGGCCCGCCCCGTCGCGACGGAACGGACGAGTATCGCGGGCATGATCAGTGCTCGTGGCCGTGGTCGTCGTGGTTGACCTTGACCGCCGAGGGCGGCGGGGCTTCCTCGCCGAGCGAGGTACGGGCCTCCGCGAGCATGTCCCCGGCCTTGAGCCGGGCCTCCTCGGCGGCCTCCGACAACCACCGGCCCGCCACGATGCCGCCCGCGAGTCCTCCCACCACCGCTTTGCGCGCAGCGGGCTTGGCGTCGGGGAGTTTCTGGATGATCAGTGCGCCTACGACGCCGGAGACCGCGTAGTGGGCCAGCTTGCCGGCGGCGGCGCCGACGATGGCGAGCGGATGCATGAACGCCTCCTTCCGCACGCACCCGGCAGGGTGCGACGGGCCTCTCCTCCAGTCTGGACCCGGGCGATACGCACGGTCGAGCCGGGCCCGTTCACATCCGGGTGGCCGGTGGGTGCTCGACGGCGGGTACGGCTCGGACGGTGCGGGCGGCGCGTCTGGAGCCGACCAGCCGGCAGCCGAGGTAGATCAGGAACGACAGGGTCGTCACGTACGGGCTGATGGGGATGCTGCTGCCCAGGGCGAGCAGGATGCCGCCCTCCATGGCGACCAGCGCGAACAGGACGCTCAGCACCGGCAGCAGCACCGGGGAGGCCGTGACCCGGGCCGCGGCGGCCGCCGGCGTGACGAGCAGGGCCAGGACCAGCAGGGCGCCCACGATCTGCACGCACAGGGCCACCGCGAGGCCGAGGATCAGCATGAACGCCAGCGACAGGGCCCGGACGGGGACCCCTCGGGCCTCGGCCACGTCGGGATCGGCGCTGGCGAAGGTCAGCGGCCGCCACACCGCCGCGAGGGCGGCGAGGACGACGACGGACGTGCCCACCAGCCAGGCCGTCTGCGGGGTGTCGACGGCGACGATCTGCCCGGTCAGGATGCCGAACTTGTTGGCCGCACGCCCCTGGTAGAGCGACAGGAACAGCACACCGAGCCCAAGGCCGAACGGCATGATGATTCCGATCACCGAGTTGCGGTCGCGGGCGCGGACCCCGAGCAGGCCGATCGCCGCGGCCGCGAGGAGCGAGCCGAGGATCGACCCGGCGACGACGTTGACCCCGGCCAGGAGGGCGGCCGCCGCGCCCGCGAAGGACAGCTCGCTGATGCCGTGCACCGCGAAGGGCAGGTCCCTCATGATCACGAAGACTCCGACGAGGCCGCCCACGAGGCCGAGCAGGGCGCCCGCGAGCAGCGTGTTGTGGACGAGGGCCAGCAGGTCTCCGTAGTCGGAGAAGTCGAAGATCTGCTGCCAGATGCCCGGATCGGCGCCGTCGGCGGCGTACGGGACGGCCGGCGCGCTCATGGTGGTCCGGCCCCGTTCGGCCGGGCGCCCGGGTGGTGGGCGGGGGCCGCGTCGGGCGCCCCCACGACCACGATGCGGCCCCTGACCCGTACGACGTCCACCCGGGTCCCGTACAGCCGCGAGAGGACGGCCGAGGTCATGACCTCCTCCGGCGTGCCGATCCGGAAGCCGCCCCCGGCCAGGTAGAGCACCCGGTCGGCCGCTCCGAGGACCGGATTGATCTCGTGGGTCACGAAGACCACGGCGGTGTCCGCGGCCCGGCGCCGCCGGTCCACGAGATCGGTGACCGTGCGCTGGTGCTGGAGGTCGAGGGAGAGCAGCGGCTCGTCGCAGAGCAGGATCCGCGGATCCGTGGCCAGAGCCTGCGCGATCCGCACCCGCTGCTGCTCACCGCCGGAGAGACGGCCGACCGGAACGTCGGCGTACGGCAGCGCCCCGACGGAGTCCAGGAGCTCGTCCACCCTCCGGCGGGCCGCCCTCCCGGCGAGCGGCAGCCCCCAGCGGTGCCCCTCCAGGCCGAGCCGTACGAGGTCCCGCGCACGGAGCAGCGTGTGGGCGGGCAGCGCCTTCTGCTGCGGTACGTAGCCGATGAGCCCGCCGGCGCGGTGGGGCGGACGGCCGAGGGCCGCGACCGATCCGGCCGTGAGCGGCAGCCGGCCGAGGAGAACGCGCAGGAGGCTCGTCTTGCCCGAACCGTTCGGCCCCAGCACGGCGAGGAACTCGCCCGGCCGCACATCGAGATCCAGGTCCCGCCACAGCACGCGGTCGCCGTAGGAGAGCGCGGCACCCCGAAGACTCACCGCCGGAGGGATGCCGTCCCCCTGCTCCCTGAACAGCGGCGGGGAGTGTGGGGCGAGGCGGTCGGTGCGCTGCATCAGCGGTCCAGGGCGCGGTCGAGGGCGGTGATGTTGTCCGCCATCCAGCCGACGTAGTCCTTGCCCTGCGGAAGGGTCTCCGTCACGGGCACCACGGGGATCCCGTTGTCCTCGGCGGCCTCCTTGACCTGCTCCGTCTGCGGCCCGCTGGTCTGTTCGTTGTGGACGAGGGCCCGCACCTGCCGACCGGCGAACAGCGCCAGGGTCTCCCGGAGCACCCGGGGCGAGACCTCGTCGCCCTCCTCGACGGCCTCGCTGAAGGCGGCGGGCGTTCTGTTCGTGAGACCGCAGGCCTCCGTCAGGTAGAGCGGTACGGGCTCGGTGACCGCCACAGGAGTGCCGGCATCGCGCGCCTTGATCCGGTCCGTGCGCGCTTCGAGCCCGGCCAGCTCCTTCTTGAAGTCCTCGGCGTTCTTCTTGAAGACGTCGGCGTCGGCCGGTGATGCCCGGCCCAGGGCCTGGGCGATCCGGTCGGCCAGACGGCCCATCGTCGGCAGGTCGTACCAGACGTGCTCGTTGAACTCCCCTCCGTCGTCGGGTTCCTTGCCCGACACCTCGACGGCGGAGATCACCTGGGCCGAGGAGTTGTCCGAGCTCCGCAGCATCCTGCCGACGAAGTCGTCGTAGCCGCCTCCGTTCTCGACGACCACCTCGGCACGGGAGAGCTCCAGTTGTGTACGCGTACTGGCCTCGTAGGAATGCGGGTCCTGTGCCGGATCACTGATGACGGAGACCACGGACACCCTCTCGCCGCCGACCTGCTCGACGACGTCGCCGTACACGTTCGTGGAGGCGACCACAGGGACTCGGGCGGAGGCCGCGTCCGCCGGCCCGACCCATGCGCCCGTCAGTGCCAGGGAGGCTCCGAGCAGCACATTCGGTAGGCGACGCGACACGCCACGCATACGTCCTCCCTGAGCGGGAAGCGAAATGACAATCACCATGATTGTCCCTCCGCGCGGCCTGTCCCTCCAGTGGACCGCCGGGTGGGCCCGTCAGCGGCCGGCGTACGGCAGGAGGGCCATCTCGCGGGCGTTCTTGATGGCGGTATCGAGCATCTGCTGGTGTCCGCCCGCGCAGTGGTACTGCTGGTACTGCGTGGCGTCGTCGGTGCTGAGGTCGGTGTCGTCCAGGCCCTGACCGCTGTGCTGTACCACCGCGACCGTGGAGACGGCGGTGTTCGACGGGGGCAGCAGCGTGACGGTGTAGCCGTCCGCGGCATCCGTCCACGGCACGATCACCGAAGCCGAGTCACCGCTGACGGTCAGCGTCCGGTCGGAGACCGTCACCGGCCCCGTCACCGCGCCGCCGCCGTTGTTCGGTATGCGCTGGACGATCGCGCGCACCCGGCCGTTCTCCACCACCGACGTGGTGTCGAGACGGTTGAGGTCGACGGTGACATCGCCGGTGCTGCCGTTGCTGCCCAGCAGGATCTTGGCGTTGCGCGCGGAGTTGTCCTTCGTCGCCACCCCGTCGGTGTTCGTACCGGGCGTGAGGTTCACGATGGTGCCGGTCTGCGAGCCGTAGTACCGGTACAGGAACCACTCGCCCAGTGGCAGATACCGGCCACCGGTCCTGGTGAGCAGGTTCGCCGCGAAGTCGTGCAGGTTGGTGCCCCACGCCCAGTTGGCGCGCATGCCGTCCGCCCCGGCGCGCTCCAGACGGGAGATGTACCAGCCGCCGCGGCCGGGGTTCTGCTCGGTGTCGGCGGCGTACTCGTTCACCTGGAACGGACGGCTCGTGGTCATCGATCGCGCCGCCAGCTTGGAGTTGACGGCGTCGGCGTCGGCGACCGGGTCACCCGGCAGATCGTGCCAGCTGTAGATGTCGGGTTCGACGTTGTTGGCCTTCACGTAGTCCAGGTACGTGTTCCACCAGGGGCCGCCCCCGTCCGCGGAGGGCTTGCCGGCGGTGCTGGCACCGACGATGACGGCGCCCGGGAAGGCGGCCCGGATCCGCTGGTGGGCCCGCTTCCACATCTCCAGGTACTGGGCCTGCGGCCGGTCCCAGAAGGCGGAGTAGTCGGGCTCGTTCCAGATGTCCCACTGGATGTCGGTCATGCCGGCCGCCTTCGCGTCGGCGAGCAGCCGGTCGTAGAAGGCGTCGAAACGGGACCAGTCACCGTTGTCACCGGGGAAGGTGGGCGAGGTGGTCCCGTCGGCACCCCACAGGTCGTGCGGCAGGATGACGAAGGTGCCGCCCAGCGCCTTGGTGCTCTTGTACTGGGCGAGGGTGGAGTTCCACCGGCGGTCGTACGTGCCGGCCACCCAGCCTCCCGGGCTGTCCAGCTGGGCGCCGCCGGCCCGCATGAACTTCCACTTGATGTCCTTGTAGAAGTGCTCCTGGGGCAGCGAGCCGTCCTCGGCCATCCCGTAGAGGGTGCCCGAGGCACGGTAGGTGGGGGCGCCCCTGGTGGCGGAGAAGTCAACGGTGACGGTGGCGTCCGCGGCCTGTGAGGAGGCGGCGGGCACCAGGGTCGCGGCCAGGTTGGTCAGGAGGACGGCCACGGACGCGAGGGCTCTGCGCCGGGCGTGGGTCGCGGGTCCTGGGGGTGTGGTGAGCGGCTTCATTCTGCGGCTCCTGGGGTGGGGGGGAAGGACAACCTGGGCCCGATCGGTCCCGGGGCTTGGAGGAGACGGCCCGTCAGCGGCCGTCTCGGTGCGTGTGGGCTTCGGCGAGGACGAGATAGGCGGCGGTCCAGGTGTAGGCGCGATCGCGCAGCCCCGTTCCGGTGAGGGCGTCGAAGTTCTCGGCGAAGCCGTGGTTTCGCACAGGGTCCGGAAGCGGGCACCGATCTCGCCGGCGCGGCGGTGGTGGCCGCCGCGGCGACCGACCGCAGCGCCGTCGCCTCGTACGTCCTGGCGGTCATGCCCCTGTTCCTCTCCGGCTTCCCGCAGTGGTTCGTGCGCGGTCCCCCGCATGGTCGAACGAGGGACGTTCGTGGGCTCGGTGGCACCGGATCCACCACTGAGGGGCGATCAACCGGGCGGCGCCTCCTCTGCCGCTGCCGGATCGAACCGTGTCGGTGATGGGTGATGTGGAGCGACGGGAGTGTGCCGAGCGGCTGGTTCCCGAGTGGTTCGACGACGAGGGCGCCGATGCCGGTGCCCTGTCCGAGATTCTCTGCGCTCCGGGGCGCCGGCCGGTATTCCGGGTGCCGGCCGAATCCGGTGTGATCACGGCATCGGAGTCCGCCTGGACGGCCCGTTCACCGGGCTGGGCCCGCTCTGTTCGGCAAGTCGCGGACGTTCCGCGGCAGTTCACTCCGCTGTTCGGGGTTGCGAAGTCGGCGGCGGACCGCGTCATCGACCATCTCGGGGCCGACGCTCGCGCTCCGGCCCCGCAAGGGGTTCCCCGGGGACGAGGGAGACCGCCTTCTTCCAGTGGCCCAGTAGTCCGACTTACTCGGCAAGGGTGAGGTGGCCTGCCGCATGGCGGACTTCGGCTTCGCTTCCCCACCGAGGTGCTCACGCGGCGGTCAGAGCTCCGGTGTGAGACCACGCTCGCGCAGCCAGGACAGCTGGACCGGCGGGTTGGAGCCGTACCCGCCGCCGTGGTCGCCGAAGGGCCAGACGGTCATGGCGCGGTCCTCGCCCCGGTAGTGGTTGTAGGCGGCGTAGACCGTGGAGGGTGGGCAGATCGGGTCCATCAGGGCGACGCTGAACAGGGTGGGTGCGGTGGCCCGTTGGGCGAAGTGGACGCCGTCGAAGTAGTCGAGGGTGGCGAGGGTCTGTTCCACGCGGTCGCGACTGTGCCAGCGCAGGTACTCGGCGATCTCCGGGTACGGGCCCTCCCCGGTGATCTGCACGGCGCGGCGGAAGTGGCACAGGAACGGGACGTCCGGCAGCGCCGCCGCCACGCGGTCTCCGGCGAGTCCGGCGACGGCGAGGGCCAGGCCGCCGCCCTGGCTGCCGCCGGCCACCACGATCCTGCGGGGGTCGAGGCCGGGCAGTCCGGCGACGGCGTCCACGGCGCGTACGCAGTCGGTGATCAGCCGCCGGTAGTAGTAGTTCTCGGGGGAGTCGATGCCCCGGGTCATGAACCCCCCGGCCCACTGCGTGCCGTCGCCCGTCGTCCGGTCCGGGGTGTCGTGGCCCTGGCCCCGGCTGTCGACGACGAGGTGGGCGTAGCCGGCGGCGGACCAGAACAGGTGGTCGGTGGGCAGACCACGGCCGCCGCTGTAGCCGATGTACGTGACGACGACCGGCAGCGGTCCGTCCGTGCCGCGCGGGCGCAGGAGCCAGGCGGCCACCGGCTCGCCGTTCCAGCCGGGGAAGCGCACGTCGTCGACTTCGACGGTGTGCAGCAGGTGCGCGGAAGTGACCCGTTCCACCTTGGTCGTCCCGTCGTAGGACCGGGCTTCGGCAAGGGTGCGGCGCCAGAACGCGTCGAAGTCGTTCGGAGCGGTCAGCTGCGGCTGGTAGCCGACGAGCTCGTCGGTCCCGAGGTCGGTGAGCGGCATGGGGCTTCCTCCGGTCGGAGTGTGGACGAGATGGCGGGGGTCGGAGTGGCATCAGGACCACGCTCCTCGCGGGTCCGAGGCACGGCTGGGCAAGGGAGTGGCGGCCCGTCCTCCCCCCGTCGGACGGGCCGCCGGCTCACGGGGCGGGCGCGAGCGGTCAGTCGGCGCTGCCAGGGCCGCCGAAGCGGAAGGCGGTGAGGCGGAAGGCGCCGTGCAGGGTCAGGCGCAGGTCGTGGACGCCCTCGGGCGGGGCGTTCAGTTCGCCTGCGACGGTCTGCCATGCGTAGCGGTCGCCGGTGAGAGGGACATCGAGCTCGGCGAGTACCTGGTCGCCCGCGGTGACGACCAGCCGCGCCTCCCCGGGGCCTCCGGCCTCGCGGGCGGTCTCGGCCTCGAACCGGGCGACTCCGGAGAGGTCGACGTCGTGGAAGAGGAGCGTCGCGGGCCGGGCGGGGTCGGTGGGTGTGACCGCGTCGCCGTCGGCCCGCGTGGCATCCACGAGGGCGATGTCCGTGTGGTCGTCGAAATCGACGGCGCGGACGGGTCGTCCGACGGCCGCCCGGGGTGCCGGAGCCGGTCCCGTCACCGTGAGCGGTGCGGTGAGGACCGGCCGCTCGGCGGAGCGGGCGACGATGATCTCGTGACCGCCGGGTTCGACGGTGAAGGCGGAGCTCGCGACATCCCAGTGGGCGAGCCGTTCGGCGGGCAGTCGGAACGTCACCTCGCGGCTCCCCCCTGGTTCCAGGCGCACCTTGCGGAAGTCGGCCAGGCGCAGTTCGGGCGCCTCGTGACGGGCGGCCGGCGCCCGGACGTAGATCTGCACCACCTCGCTGCCGGCCCGGTCGCCGCTGTTGGCCAGGGTCACCGTGACGTCGACCGCGCCGTCCTGCCCGATCGAGGACCGTGACAGGCTCAGGTCACGGTAGGTGAAGTCGGTGTACGAGAGCCCGTGGCCGTACGGGTAGAGGGGCGCGGTCCGGTGGTACTGGTAGGTCCAGCCGGCCTTGATGATGTCGTAGTCGAGCGGAGCGGGCAGCGGGTCGTCGCCCCGGTACCAGGTCTGCGGCAGGCGTCCGGCGGGCTCGGCCTCGCCGAGGAGCACGGCGGCCAGTGCGTGGCCCGTCTCCTGCCCGCCGTGGGAGGTCCACACCACGGCGGGCAGGTGCTCGTCGGCCCAGTCGAGGGCGTACGGGTAGCTGCTCATCACGATCAGCGCGGTGTCCGGGCGGACGGCCGCGACCGCCCGCAGCAGCTCCTCCTGCCCCGCGGGCAGGGCGGTGTCGGCCCGGTCCTCGGTCTCGCGGCCGTTGATCATGGGGTGGTTGCCGAGGACGACGACCGTGGCGTCCGCCGCCTCGGCAGCCGCCCGGGCCTCGGCCGCGCCGTCGCGCACCAGTTCGCGCCGCCACCGCTCGGCGCCGTCCGCGCTCTCGGCGGTGACGGTCACCCGGCCGTCGGTGGGGTCCACGGCGGCGTAACGCCCGGTGAAGACGGAGCGCAGCAGTACGGTGTCCGCGCCGGCCGGTTCGAGGCGGAAGGTCTCCTTGACGAACCAGCTCTTGATCACCGCCTGGTCGGCGGCCAGGGTGTCGTCGTCCTGGAGGCTCAGGTAGCGACCGGTGCCGGCGGCGCGGAGGGTCAGCATGCCGCCGCCCCAGTCGGTCACGTCGAAGGCGGAGGTGCCGAGCAGGTCGCCGGTGGTGTGCGAGCGCAGCGCGATCCGGTCGGAGCCCTCCACCCGGACCACCTCGCCGCCGTGGGCGCCGAGTGCGGCGGCGAGGCCGTCGGCGACGGTCACCTGGTACGGCAGGGTGCCGCTGTACCAGTCCTCGCACAGCGTGTCGGCGAGCGGGCCGATGACGGCGATCCGCCGCGTACGGGCCGGGTCGAGCGGCAGCAGGCCGTCGTTCTTGAGCAGCACCACCGACTCGGTCGCCGCGTGCCGCGCCAGGTCGCGGTGCTCGGCGCACGCGATCACGTCGGCGCCGATCCCGGCGTACGGGTCGAGGCCGGGGTCGAACTCTCCGAGCCGGAAACGCAGTTCCAGCTGCCGGCGGACCGCGCGGTCCACGTCGGACTGGTCGATCAGGCCGCGCTCCAGCGCCTCGCGCAGCCGGCCGATCGGCGTGGCGCTGTCCTCGCCGTGGTCGGTGAAGCTGTCGATGCCGGCCTTGAGCGCCGCGGCGTGGGACTCGGCGTGGTCGTCGAAGTAGTGCTCCGGGTCGACCAGGTTGGACGGCGCCTCGGCGTCGCTGACCACGAACAGTTCGTGCCCCGTGGGCCGCGCCCAGCGGCGCAGCTCGGTCTCGAGCAGCGGACTGACGTGGCAGGGGCGGCCGTTGACCAGGTTGTAGGCGGCCATGGCGCCGGTCGCGGCGCCGGAGGCGACGACGGACCGGAAGGCGGCCAGGTCGTACTCGTGGAGGACACGGGGGCGCAGCCCGGAGGAGGTGGTGCAGCGGTCGTCCTCGTTGTTGTAGGCGAGGAAGTGCTTGACCACCGGCGCTGCCCGCAGGTAGGTCGGGTGGTCGCCGGCCAGGCCCCGGCAGTACGCCTCGCCGAGCCGGGCGGTGTGCACCGGGTCCTCGGAATAGCCCTCCTCGTTGCGCCCCCAGCGCGGATCGCGCAGCAGGTTGAGGACGGGCGCCCAGGCCTGCAGGCTGTGGGGGCCGTCGCCGGTGGCGGGCGTGCGGTGGTGGTGGAAGGCCCGCAGCTCGACCGAGACGGCCTCGGCGACCCGGCGCACCAGCTCCTCGTCCCAGGTGGCGCCGAGAGCGACGGCCTGCGGGAAGACCGTCGCCTCGCCCAGCCAGGAGACCCCGTGCAGGGCCTCGCTGCCGGTGCGGAAGGCGGCGAGGCCGAGCCGCGGGACGGCCGGCACGTGCTGGTGCAGCATCGCGAGCCGCTCGTCGGGCGTGAGGCGTGAGAGCAGGTCGTCGACGCGCTTCTGCAGTGGCAGCGCGGGATCACGGAAATCGGGTGGCGCGGATGCGGACGCGGGCGCGGAACTCACGTGGAAACCCCTCAGGCGAGCTGGTTACAGTGGCCGTTCGTCGAAGCGCTTCGACGGTCCCATTCACCTCCATGACCTGTCAATGACAGGCTGTGGAGAAAGTGTTCCTCTGTCGACTCTCCCGTACCCCACGGAACCATTCCGGCGCATTCCCTTATGAAGTCAAGCGATTCGACGATCAGGACCCGGTCCGCGCCCGCACGTCGACGACCCGTTCGAAGAAGAACTCGTGCTTGAGGAAGGAGACGTCGTACTCGTGGCCCGGGTAGGGCGGGATCAGCTGGGCGGCCTGGAACAGCCGCCAGCCGTCCTGCAGCGCGGCCACCCCCGACTCGTACGGCGGCTCGTCGCTGTCGCCCGTGGTGGGCGAGGTGCGGCCGGTGCCGTCGTAGCGTGACCAGCCGACGACATGGGAGTCCAGCGCCGAGCTCGCCAGGTACAGCACGAGCACCTGCTGCCGCAGCACCGGGGCGGCGGTGACGTCTCCGGTGTCCGCCGGCGCGGGCGGGATCGCTTCGGTCGTCATGCCACGGTCTCCTTCGGACGGTTGGAGACCCTGGTCACCCAGTGGTCGAGGTCGAAGCCGTCGTCGCCGGTCAGCTCCCGCCACAGCAGGATGCGGTTGTACCGCTCCAGCCGGCCGGTCGCTCCCTCGTACCACGGGAACATCACGTCCAACTCCGCGTTCACCTGCGGGTCGTGGAGATCCGAGGTGTCCCACAGACGTCGTTGACGCACCCTGGGATTGAAGCGGATCTTGAACATGTAGCGGAGGATGTCGCTGTCGTTGCGCCGGCCCCCGTGCCAGATGCCGTGGTGCAGAAGCACCACCGTGCCGGCCGGGCAGACCAACCGGTCCTGACCGCGCAGGTTCTGGTAGCGGCCGGTGTCCGATTCGTTGATCCGCCGCAGATGACTGCCCGGCACGCTGAGCGTTCCGCCCATCTCCAGCGTCACGGTCTGCGGGTAGTACATCAACTGGACGTCGAAGGCGTCCGGTCGGACGTCGATGATGGCGTCCCCGTGCAGCGCCTGCGCGGCGCCCCCGTGAGGCTCGCGGGTATGCACGAAGTGGTGGTCCACCCACGGCTCCGGGCCGACCAGGCTGCGCAGGGCCCCCGCCACCTGCGGCAGTTCCAGCAGCCTACGGACGAAGGAGCCCTTCGCGTACGCGTCGGACAGCGGCGTCCCGTACGGCACCGGCGGCACCCCGCCCGCCAGTACCGCCAAGCCCTCGGCGTTCATATCCGCCGGCACCACCGCGTCCAGCCGCAGTGACCCCCGCGCCACGAAGCGCGCCATCTGCACCGAGTTCAGTAGTTCTTGCCTGTTCTCCATGACGGCCACGCTAGGTCCGGCCGCCGCGCACCGCGTGGGCCGCGTTCACCCTCCGCTGGTCGATTTTCACCGTGCCGTCCGCCACGTACGTCGACGACCGCGCCCCAGGAGTGGCCGCGTCCACCGTGGTAGAACACGTGACCATGCAGACGGTCCTCGCCCATCTCGACGAGCCTCCCACTCTCGCCGCCGTCGGTATCGGCGTGCACGGTCCGGCCGGTCACGTGGACGTGTTCTCGCTGCCGGACCTGTGGCAGCTCCATCTGTACGGCTACGACGCCGACTTGACGGTCGACGGCACCGAGCACGCGATCCGCCCCGGGCGGGTCAGTCTCGTGCCGCCCGGAACCGAGGTGCGTTACCGCTACCGGGGCCGCTCCGAGCACCTCTACGCCCACCTCCGCCTGGGCTCGGCGGGAACGCCCCACAGTGTGCCCGTGATCCAGCGCACCGGGCCCGAGCTCGACCTGCTCACCACACAGTTGCGGCAGGCACTGGCCGCCTGGCCGAACACCCCGGCCCGGGCCACCGCCGAGGTGTGGGCCGCCCTGTGGCGGATCGCCCGGCTCACCCCGCTGCGGGAGCAGAGCGCCCGGGCCGTTCATCCGGCGGTGGCGGCCGCGACGGCCCTGATCGAGGCGCGGCTGACGGAGTCCCTGACGGTGCCGGAGATCGCGAAGGCCGCCGGTGTTTCCCACAACCACCTGACCCGGCTCTTCCGTGCCGCCACCGGGGAAACCGTCGTCGGCTACATCCGGGCCCGCAGGATGGAACGCGCACGCCATTTCCTGCGGGCCACCACGCTCTCCATCCCCGCCGTCGCCGCCTCGGTCGGCATCCCCGACCTCCAGGCGTTCAACAAGGCCTGCCGCCGTGAACTCGGGGCATCGCCTCGCAGCATCCGTACCGCCGGTCCCGCCCCGCGCGACAACGCGGCACAGTAGATCCAGACCATCGGCAGCCCGTCTCCCGTCTCCTGTCTCCCGTCTCCCGTCTCCCGCGAGACTCGATCGACTTCCGCTCCGATCGCCCGGGGTGCGCTCGTTCCGCACCGGTGGCACCTTGGCGGGCCTGTCCGACATCACGGCGGATGTCGCGGACGAGGCCGTGGCCGCGGCCCGCCGTCGCTGCGTACCGCTCGCTCCGTCCGGCCTGGGCGGACTGCCGCCGCACCGGCATGCTCGTCGACCGGGCCAGGAAGAAACTCCACCTCGCCCTGGAGATCACCGAGCGCGGTGACAAGCCGCGTTCCGCGGTACCGCCCGGGCGGTGGGTGGCCGAGAGGACGCCGGGCCGGCCGACGCGTTCGCGTCGGCCGGCCCGCGACCATGAGACCCTGCCCGCCACCAGCGAGTCCTTCGAGAAGCCGCTCTGCCCCTCCGGGCTCCTCCCTTCCCCCGACGTGTACGTCCTCTCCCCCGAGGTGGGCAGGCTGCTGGTGCCCGACGGGGAGCCGTGTGGCGCCGGCACCGAGGGCTTCGTCGTACGACCTCATGGAGGTACGGCGACTCCTGGAACCGGCCGCACCCGGCGCGCCCTCATCTGGCGCGGTCCGGTCGGCGGCAAGGTCACGGAAGTGACGGGCGGGCGGCCCTGCCGCCGTCGCCTGCTCGGGCTGCGCGGAGGCCGCACCGGCCCCCGCCGCCGAGGTCCGGCCCTCGGGATGCGACGCGGGTGTACTCCGTGGCGCTGGGCACCCGCGACCGTCGACGATCACCTGGACAACGGTGATCCCTGGGCGCCGGATCCCGAGCAGCCGCCCGGCCTCGACGGCCTGGTGCGGATGCCGTCCGCAGCGCCGCCGTGGTCGGGTGGTGCTATGCGGTGCGGGGTCCGTCTCCGTGGTCGGGGATGGGGAGGCGCACGCCGGCCTGGAGGGCGGATTGGTGGGCGACGATGCCGGGGAGGGTGTAGCGGGCGGCGGTCCACGCGTGCAGCGGTGGGGGCGTTCGTGTCGTGACCGCGGTGGCGAAGTCGTCGGCGAGGAAGTGGTGGCTGCCCTCGTGGCCGTTGGGTGCGTGCGCGAACTCACGCGGGAGTCGGGAGCGGTCGTGGACGGGCGCGGTACCGGAGGCGAAGGCGGCGCGCAGTTCCGGGGCGACGTGGGAGAGCGCCGGGTCGTCCGGTGTGAGGGTGGGTGCGGGGTGCAGGTGCGCGGTGATGTCGTGCTCGCCCTTCTTGTCCTGCCACAGGCTGACCGAGCCGAGTTGTTCGAGGACCGCTTCCGTGCCGAAGTAGCGGAAGCGCGACTCCTTGCCGATGTATCCGACCCTGCGGAACTCGTTCGTGCGGAAGCTGCCGCCGCCTGCGACTTCGAACAGTGCGGTCGCGTTGGAGAAGTCGTTGTCGAACTGGCTGATCTCCCGGTCGAACACGCCGTCGCCGCGCTCGTCCGGGACGCCGATCGCCGAGACGCTCACGGCGTGCGTCTGCCAGGCGCCGAGGACTCCGCCGATCGAGTGCGTGGGGTAGAGCAGTGGTGGGTAGCTGGCGGTGGACTTCCAGTTCTCACCGCCGCTGTACTTGTACGCGTCGTAGAAGCCCCAGTCCATGTCGTGGACGTAGTCGCCTTCCGCGTAGAAGATCCGGCCGAACGCTCCCTCGGCGATCCGGTCGCGCGCGTAGACGGTCGCCGGGTGGTAGTAGCTCGTCTCGCCCATCATGTAGATCCGGCCGGTCTCCTCGACCGCCGCGATGATGTCCGCGATCTCGGCCTCGGTCACGCCCATGGGGACCGCACTGTAGACGTCCTTGCCCGCGCGCAGTGCCTGCACGGCGAGGGGGCCGTGGGTCCAGCGTTGGGTGAAGAGCGCGATGGCGTCGAGGTCGGAGTCGAGCATGTCCTCGAACGAGGGGAGCGTGCCGGCGAGGTCGTGTTCGGTGACGAGTCGCTCGGCGCGCTCCGGGAGCAGGTCGGTGACCTTGATGTCACCGACGTTCGGGTGCAGGCGCCAGAGTTTGGCGAACGAACCGGCGAACTGGCCGGCGCCGACGATGCCGAGTGAGAACACGCGAGATCTCCATCAGGAACGTAGGAGTGGGTGCGAGCTGGTGCCGGTCGCATGACGGTGCGGGCTTCGGCACTGCTCCACGACGATAGGATCCGAGTCCACGCGATGTCTGCACCGTTTCGAAGCGAGAACTTCTTGGATCCTCAGGGTGCTCTGGTCGACGAACCCTCGTACCTGCGCGGCTGGTCCGGACGCCCGACGCTGATGGCGGCAGCGCACCGGCACGACGACCTGGAGATCAACTTCGTGGCCGACGGCGGGTCGATGCTCTACCTCTACGGCGGCGAACTCCTCGAAGTCGCGGTGGGCGGCCTCGCCGTGTTCTGGGCCGCGATCCCGCACCAGTTGGTGGCGAGCCGGGCGACGCGCGTCCACTGGCTGCACGTGCCCTTCGACCGGTTCCTCGCCTGGGGGCTCCCGCAATCGCTCCTCGCCCGTGTGCTCTCGGGCGTGCCGGTGGTCACTCCCGCAGCCCGTTCCGATGCGAGCGATCCGGCGAAGTTCACCCAGTGGGCCGCGGATCTGGCCGCGGGCGACGACGAACTGCACCGCATCGCGATGCTGGAGATACAAGCGCGCGTCCGGCGCCTGGCACTTGCCACGGCCGGCGATCCGGCACATCGGCACGCCGGTGACGATCCGGCCCTGCGCCAGGCGGTGTCCATGGCGCGGTACATCGCACATCACTTCCGCGAGCCGATCACCGTCGCGGACGTCGCCGCGGCGGCGAACGTCCACCCGACCTACGCCATGACCCAGTTCCGCAAGGTCGTCCGTACCACGATCGGCGACTACGTGAAGCTGTACCGGCTCGCGGAAGCGCGCCGGCTGCTGGTGACCACCGGCCTTCCCGCGAGCCAGGTGGCCGCGGCCGCCGGCTTCGGCTCGGTCAGCCGTTTCTACCGAGTCTTCACCGAGGCGTGTGGAACCACCCCGGCACGATTCCGACACGGACGCGGGCTCTGACCCCCACCTGGCAACCGGGTCCGACGACGAGAACCGGCCTACCGCGATGCGGCACAGGAGCCCGGCAGCCATCTGCGGCGACCGGTCGGTGGGGACGAGGCTCTCTCCCGGCACCCCGGAGGTGAGCCGCATGTCGCCGCACGATCCAGGAACGTGGGATGCACTCAACCGGCGGCTCTTGACGAGAACATGTCGCATGTCTACTGTCCTGCGACGGAACCGAACAGTTTTCAACAATCAGAAGCCCTGCCCTGGGGAGCCGACAGCCCTGCCCAGACCTGCGTGACGCTGTTCCAGGACGACGACGGCATGGCGCACCAGGTCACGTCCACATCCGGCGACGCCGACCCGCACAGCCACAGGTTCCCCACCGACCACACCAGCTGTGACAGCCTGCCCGCCGACCCCTGGGGCTTGCGGCGTGACCGCACTGATGGCGGCGCTTCCGTCCGGACGTGGCGCCGCCGGCACAGCGCGGGCGCCCGCCGTGGATCCGAACGCGTCGTACGTGCTGGTCGACCGCGACAGGGGGTCTCCCCGCCCGCGCCGTTCTGCCGTACCTCAGGCGGCCGCCGACGTCGGCGCGAAGGCGCCACGGCCGGAACGGCATTCGGTCCAGTTCACCGAGCAATCACTCTCAGAAGAGGACACCCGCATGAGAAAGTCCTGGCTTCTCCATCTGATCACGCTTGTCGCCCTCGCGCTCGGGATGACAGCGGCAGGTGTCGCCCCTGCCTCCGCCGCCTCCGACACGCCCTTGCGCGTCATGCCGTTGGGCGACTCGATCACCTGGGGCGTGGGAAGCAGTACGGGCAACGGCTACCGGGGGCCGCTGTGGGACAAGCTCGTGGCGGACGGCCACCCGGTGGACTTCGTGGGCACGGGGCGGGCCGGTTCGATGCCCGACCCCGACAACGAAGGCCACTCCGGATACCTCATCGAGCAGATCGCCGCCCTCACCGACGCCGCACTGACCCGTTACCGCCCCAACGTCGTGACGCTGCACATCGGCACCAACGACCTCAACCGGTCCCACCAGGTCTCCACCGCCACCGCCCGGCTGAAGTCCCTGGTCGACAGGATCACCGCCGCCGCCCCCGACGCCACCGTCCTCGTGGCCTCCCTGGTCGTGTCCACCAGTGGATCCGAGGAACAGCACCGGGGCGCGTACAACCAGGCCATTCCCCACATCGTGAGCGAGGCGCAGGCCGCGGGCAAGCGTGTCGCGTACGTCGACATGAGCGCCCTGACCATGGCCGACCTGGCCGACGCCCTGCACCCCAACGACTCGGGCTACCGGAAGATGGCCGACGCCTTCCACCGCGGCGTCCGGGCCGCGGACAGCGCCGGGTGGCTGAGGAATCCCGCCCCCGCCCCCGCACGAGTCCAGTCCGGCATCGCCGGCAAGTGCCTGGACGTCAGCGGCGCCGGTACCGCCGATGGCACCGCCGTCCAGACGTGGGGCTGCGGCGACGGTGCCAACCAGTTCTGGTCCGCCTACACCGACGGCACCCTGCGCTCCCTGGGCAAGTGCCTCGACGCCGCAGGCTGGGGCACCGCCAACGGCACCAAGGTGCAGCTCTGGGCCTGCCACGGCGGCGCCAACCAGGTGTGGCAGCCCTACAACGGCGGCTACCGCAACCCCGCCTCCGGCCGCTGTCTCGACGTCCCTGGCTCCTCCACCGCCGACGGCACGCAGCTCCAGCTGTGGGACTGCCACGGCGGCTCCAACCAGAAGTGGACCACCCTGACCGCCGGATGACCGCGGCTCCCGGGACCTGAGCCCCTTCCGGGCCCAGGTCCCGGGAAGACGTCGGTGGCGGGCACCGCCGGGCGCGGCGTCGGCCGGATCGTACGGGTGAGGCAGCGTGAACCGCTCGTCGCACGTGAGCCGTTCGGGAGGCCGGCGACGGCCCGAGCCCACGGCGTACACCCCTCGGAAGCCGAGTGTGGAGCTGGATCGGGAGAGCGCGATGCCGAAACGCTTCTTCTCCATCGTGCTCTCCAACAGCCCTGGCCATGAGGACAGTCTCGTGGTAGCGACCCTTGTTTCTCACGAAACGTGTCGTTAGCGTACGCCTGGGAGTGAAGCGCTTCGACAAGCGCCGTCGTCCGGCCTGTGGGGGCCGCGAACCGGTGTCCGGAGCAGCTCGCAGAGCACATCGCATCCCGCCCTCACCGCCGTCTCCGTCCCCGCACAGGTCCGTCAGAGCACGACCCGACACTCCGTACCCGGGGATCCGTCCGGCACCGTCCGGCACTGACCTCGAAAGGGCCGCCATGACCAAGGAACAAGGGGCCTTCCACTGGGGGCACGAGGCCCTTCACCTCGACCTCGTTCTCGATGACGGCGGCAGCCCGCGCCTCACGCGCCTCGGACTGCCCGGCGAAGCGCGGAGCGTCCCCGGCGCGTCCCTCCCCCTGGTGGAGGTGACGGTCGCGGGTCACGGCCGCGACTGGTCGGGCAGCCGTCTGATCGGGACCGCTCTCGGCGGGCGGCTGCGCCACCGGGCCCACCGCGCGGCCCGCGACGGCGACTGGCACACGCTGACCGTGCATCTCCACGACCCGGAAACCGGGCTGGCCGCGGAGGTGACCTACCGGTCACCGGACGGCATCCCCGTGCTCCGCGGCGAAGTGACCCTGCGCAACGAAGGACAGACCACCTTGCACCTGGAGTCGGTCAGCTCACTCGCGGTGGGCTGCCTCACCCCGCGGGACACGGCGGCCTTCGACGCCGCCGACCTGCTGTGGGCGGACAACGACTGGCTCGCCGAGTGCCGCTGGCAACGACAGCCGATGCGCCGGACCACACCCGGCGTCAGCGGGCGCGTGACGTACGGGCACGGCAAGGCGGGCTTCGCCCTGAACGGGCAGGGCACCTGGTCCAGTTGCGGACACCTCCCCATGGGCGGCCTGACGGACCGGCGCACCGGCCGCAGTTGGGTGTGGCAGATCGAGCACAACGGCGGGGGCTGGCGCTGGGAGTGCCAAGAGCACGACGGGGCGGCCTACGCCGCACTGTTCGGGCCCACCGACACCCACCACGGCTGGCGGCACCCCCTGGAACCCGGTGCCGTCTTCCGCACCGTACCCGCCGCGCTGGCCTTCAGCGCCGACGGCGGCCCCGACTCCGCGTTCGCCGCGCTGACCCGCTACCGCCGCGCCCGGCGCCGCCCTCATGCCGACCACCAGCGCCTGCCCGTCATCTTCAACGACTACATGAACTGCCTGATGGGCGACCCCACCACCGACAAGCTGCTGCCGCTGATCGACGCGGCGGCCGAGGCCGGCGCCGAGTACTTCGTCATCGACGCGGGCTGGTACGACGACGGTGACGGTGGCTGGTGGACCAGCGTCGGTGCCTGGGAGCCGGCCGCCTCGCGCTTCCCCGGTGAGAAGGGGATCCACGAGGTACTGGACCACATCCGCCGACGCGGCATGGTTCCCGGCCTGTGGCTGGAGCCGGAAGTCATCGGTGTCCACAGCCCCATGGCCAAGTCCCTGCCCGACGAGGCGTTCTTCCGCCGCGGCGGCGCCCGCGTCACGGAGACCGGCCGGCACCACCTGGACCTGCGCCACCCGGCCGCCCGTGCCCACCTGGACCAGGTCGTGGACCGCCTGGTCGGCGAGTGGGGCGTCGGCTACCTCAAGCTCGACCACAACATCGACCCCGGCTCCGGCACCAGCGCCCGCCCCGGCGAGACCCCGGGCGACGGCCTGCTCGGCCACAACCGGGCGCACCTCGACTGGCTCGACGGCATCCTCGACCGGCACCCGCACCTGGTGGTGGAGAACTGCGCCTCCGGCGGCATGCGCTGGGACGACGCCCTGCTCTCCCGGCTGCAGCTGCAGTCCACCAGCGACCAGCAGAACCTCCACCTCTACGCGCCCATCGCGGCCTCCGCGCCCACCGCCGCCACCCCCGAACAGGCTGCCGTCTGGGCGTACCCCCGGCCGGAGGACTCCCTCGACGAGGTGGCCTTCACCATGGCCAACGCGCTGCTCGGCCGGATCCATCTCTCCGGCCGTATTCCCGAACTCGAGCGGGAGGCCCGCGCCCTGGTCCACGAGGCGGTAGCGGTGTACAAGGCCATCCGCGCCGACCTGCCGCAAGCCGTGCCGTCCTGGCCACTGGGCCTTCCCGCCTGGGACGCCCCCTGGATCGCCCTGGCCATGCGCACGCCCGCCACCACCTACCTCACGGCCTGGCGCCGCCCGGGAACCGGCTCCACGGCGACGCTTCACCTGCCCCACCTGCGGGACACCCCCGCCCGTGTCGACCTGCTCTACCCCTCGGCCAGCCGGGCCGATTCCGCCTGGCTGCCCGACACGGCCGAGCTGAGCCTGACCCTGCCCACCGCGCCGTCCGCCGTCCTGCTCCGCATCACCCCCACGGCCCCCGGCGCTCCCTGAACCACCCCCACCACACCACGCCTCCCTCACGAATCGACGAGAGGACCCCTCGGGTGCCACCACTGCGCCGGCCGGACCAACGCTCCGCCAACCCCGTGATCCCCGGCTTCCACCCCGACCCCAGCGTCTGCCGCGTCGGCGACGACTACTACCTGGCCTGCTCCAGCTTCGAGTACTTCCCCGGCGTGCCCCTCTTCCACAGCCGCGACCTGGTGCACTGGACGCAGATCGGCAACGCCCTGGACCGGCCGGACCAACTGCGTCTGCCCACCTCCGTGCCGTCCTCCGGCGGGATCTACGCCCCCACCCTGCGCCACCACGACGGCCGCTTCTGGTTGATCGTCACCAACTGCAGCGAGGGCGGCGGCAACCTGATCGTCACGGCCACCGACCCCGCCGGACCGTGGTCGGACCCCGTCTGGGCGCCGGGCGTCCCCGGCATCGATCCCGACCTGGCCTGGGAGGAGGACGGCACCTGCTGGTGCACGGTCGCCGGGGTCTCGCAGGTCCGTCTCGACCCGTCCACCGGACAGACGTACGGAACACCGCACCGGCTCTGGTCCGGCGGGCCCGGCGCCAAGGCCCCGGAGGCGCCGCACCTGTACCGGATCGGCGACTACTGGTACCTCCTCATCGCCGAGGGCGGCACCGAGCGCGGCCACGGTGTCTCGATCGCCCGCGGCCGTACGCCTGCCGGCCCGTTCGAACCGTGCCCGGCCAACCCGGTCCTCACCCACCGCGGCACCGACCACCCCGTCCAGAACACCGGGCACGCCGACCTCGTGCAGGCGCCCGACGGCTCCTGGTGGATGGTGCTGCTCGGCGTCCGACCCGGCGGCGGCACGCCGGGCTGGCACGTGCTCGGCCGGGAGACCTTCCTGGCCCCCGTGACCTGGGTGGACGAATGGCCGGTCGTCGGCGAGGTCGCCCTGGACCTGCCCGAGCTCCCGTGGCCGCTCTCCCCCGGCCCCGTCGAGGAGCAGCGGGACGACTTCGACCTCGCCGAACTGCGACCGTCCTGGATCTCCCTGCGTGACCGGCCGGCCGAACACTGCACCACCAAGGAACGGCCCGGCTGGCTGACCCTCCGCGCGCGGGGAGGCTCCCTGGACGAGCCCGACGTGGTGTTCACCGGCCGGCGCCAGCAGCACCTCGCGTGCCGGGCGCGCACCCTGGTCGATGCCGCGGAGGGGGACGGCGGCCTCGCCGTCCGGCTCGACGAGCGGCACCACTACGCGATCGAGGTGTCCGGCACGGAGGTACGAGCCATCGCGCGCGTCGGCTCCCTGCGCACGGTCGTGGCCACGCGGTCCGTGTCCGCCGGGCCGGTGGTCCTCGCCGTCACGATCACGGAACCTCCGGCTCCGCACGGACCGTGCACGGGACCCGACGTCGTCTCCCTCGGTGTCGAGCAGCCCGACGGCACGTTCACAGAGCTCGCGGCCCTCGACGGCCGCTACCTGTCGACCGAGGTCGCCGGCGGCTTCACGGGCCGGGTCATCGGCATGTACGCCACGGAAGGCACCGTCCACTTCGACTGGTTCGACTACGAGCCCCTCGACGGCTGAACGGAGCCGCCTTCCCTCTGCCGACAGGACACAAGACGGTCCGCCGTGCCGGGGGCGGCAACGCCGGCCAGACCGACCGGACTCCGTACCAGGACCTCATCGAAGCGCTTCAACGAAAGGTATGGACAACACACCAGGCCGGGGCTAGGGTCGGCATACATGTGACGCGGGAATAATTCGCTCGCATGATCGAAGCGCTTCATGAGGCTGGGAGAGCTGGATGGTAACCCTCGCCGAGGTCGCCCGGCACGCCGGAGTGTCGGCGAGTACGGTGAGCTATGTCCTCAGCGGCAAGCGTCCCATCTCCGCGGCCACCCGGCTGCAGGTCGAGCAGAGCATCCGCGAGCTGGGATACCACCCCAACGCGGGCGCGCGGGCCCTGGCCAGCAGCAGGTCGAACATCATCGCGCTGATGGTTCCCCTGCGCACCGACATGTACGTGCCGGTGATGATGGAGATCGCCATCGCGGTCGCCACGACGGCCCGGACGCACGGGTACGACGTACTGCTGCTGACCGGCGAGGAGGGCCCCGAAGCCGTCCGCCGCGTCACCGGCAGCGGGCTCGCCGACGCGATGATCCTCATGGACGTCGAACTCGAGGACGAGCGGTTGCCGTTGCTGCGCGGCACCGACCAGCCGTCCGTGCTGATCGGGCTGCCCGCCGACACCTCAGGACTGACCTGCGTCGACCTCGACTTCAGGGCGACCGGTGCGTTGTGCGTCGAGCATCTGGCGATGCTCGGCCATCGCGACATCGCCGTCATCGGCGAGGCCCCCGCGGTCTACGAACGCCACACCGGCTTCGCCGAGCGCACCCTCGCCGGACTCCGTTCCCGGGCACGGGAGCTGGGCATCAGGGTGTTGCACCGGCCGTGCGGCGGCGGCTACGACGCGATAGCCGCCGTCCTCACCCGCATCCTCGACGAGCGCCCGGGCACCTCCGGGTTCGTCGTGCAGAACGAGCAGGCGGTCGAGCCCCTGCTCGCCCTGCTGCGCCGGCAGGGCCGCGCCGTCCCTGAGGACGTGTCGGTGGTCGCGATCTGCCCGGAACAGGTGGCCGTCCAGGCCTCGGTGCGGCTGACGTCGGTCTCCATCCCCGCGCAGGAGATGGGCCGGCAGGCGGTGGAGCGTCTGGTCGCCAAGATCGACGGTCGCTGCACCGATGAGGTCTTGCTGATCGCACCCGAGTTGACGGTACGGGCGAGTACCGGATCGGCGCCCTGACCCATGGACCGGTGAGACGTACGGGGGCGGTGCGACGGTGACGGCCGGCACCTCGCTGGACCTCTCCCGCTGTTCCTGCGGGACGGAGACGGCCGCCTGGAGCGGAGCATCAGTATCGGAGGGGGCCGGACGGTGGAGGCCTTCCGTCCCCCTTCCGCATGTCCGGTCAACTCCCGTTCACCACACGCGAGTTCAACAGGATAGATTGGCCGGGTGTCCTCACCTCCGCTCGCCCTCGTCCTCGCCGATCTCCTGATGCGCCCGGCCTTCGGCTCCCGACGCGACCCCGGCCGGGTCTTCGACAGCATCGCCGCGGCCGCCGGGGAGGCACCCGGTGACCGCCAGTTCGTCGACGACTTCCGGTCGCTGCTTGCCTGGTGGGCGAAGGCCGACCGGCTCACCCCGGTCGGCTGGCAGTCGGCGCGGACGCATGTGCGCCGGCATCTCACCAACCGGGCCCGCGTCCGGCGGCTGATCGCCGAGCATCCGGAGATCGAGCGGGAGCCGATCGAGAAGCCGGTGTTCGTCGTGGGACTGCCGCGCACGGCCACCACCGTCACGCACTCCGTGCTGTCGATCTCGGACGAGCACCGCTGTCCCCTGCTCTGGGAACTGCTCACGCCCGACCTGGACCTGCCACCCCGGCAACGACGGAAGGCGATCACCGCCGGGCGCCGGCTGGTCCAGGGCGCCGACCTCTTCGCGCCGCGCTTCCGCGGCATCCACGCGATGGCCGCCGAGGGGCCCGAGGAATGCACGTTCGCCCTCCCGCACGCCCTGATGCCGTTCTCCCAGGCCCGTATCCCCGAGTACCAGGACTGGCACTGCGAGCGGGACTTCGTCCCCGACTACCGGTATCTCAAGCAGGTCTACCAGGTCCTGCAGTACGGCCGCCCACGGCGGCGCTGGATGCTGAAGTCCCCCATGCACCTGGAGAACCTGGCCGCACTGCACACGGTCTTCCCCGACGCCACGATCGTGTGGTGCCACCGCGATCCGGTCACCGTCGTGGCGTCCTTCTGCTCTCTGGTCGAGCACGGCATGGCCATCAGCACCCGTCCGCTCGACCTGGAGGGCATCGGCGCCACCTGGCTCGGCCTGCTGAGCCGTGCCATGACACGTGGCCTCGCGGCCCGGTCCGGCATCCCGTCGGAGCAGTTGGTGGACGCCCCGTACTCCTGGCTCGGGTCCGACCCCGCCACCGGTGCCCCCAAGCTCTACGCGGCCGTCGGTGCCCCTTGGACGGAGGCGGACGCGGCCCGGCTCCCCGCGGCCGTCGCCCGCCCCAAGGGCGCCCGCAAGCACACCTACGACCTGAGCCGCTACGGCCTGAGCCGCTCCGACGTCGAGTCGGCATTCGCGGACTACAACACACTGCGGGCCGAGGTCGACCCCGCCTGAGGAGAGCGCGGGACCGACCCCGGCCCTGATGTCGGGTCGGCCGCCGTTGACGGCCGGGGTGTGGGAACGACCCGCCCTGCGTTCGGATCACCGAGCACAAGGGCGCCGTGACGGCCGGCGCCGCTCAGGAAGCCGTCCTCCCGACGGGCGGCCGGGGTGGCTTCCAGGTGCCGTGGACGGGCCCGTCGACAGCGGTCACGGCCGGAGCACCGCCACGCCGTAGCGGCCGAGGGTGACCCGGTCGGTGACGGACGTGCCCGTGAGGAGATCGTGGTGGGTGCCGGGCACCTCGACGGTCACCGGTTCGCGGCCGTGGTTGAGCACGAACAGCGCCTCGCCCCGGCGGACGGCCTCGACCTGCTCGGGGAGGCCGTCGAGCACCGGCCGGACGCCCGCGGCGGAGGCGATCCGGGCCAGCAGGTCGCGCAGCGCCTCCGGTTCGGGGAGCGTGGAGACGTACCAGGCCCGGCCCTTGCGCAGGACGGCGGGCAGTCCGTCGAGTTCGCCGCCCTTGTACGGCACGGTCTCGTCGGCGGAACCGTCGGCCTCCAGCTCCTCCGACCACAGGGACGCCGTGAAGCCCTCGCAGGTGACGGTCTCCCCCGCGTCCAGCGGCCACCACTCGTGCAGGGTGCGGATGCCGAACAGCTCGCGCAGCCGGGGATCCATGCCGCCGGCGCGGACCCGGTCGTCCTCGTCGGCGACGCCGGTCTGGAAGCCGCAGACGAGGGTGCCGCCCCTGCGGACATGGGCGAGGAGCCGGTCGATCGCCGCGTCGGTGAGAGCGTAGAGCTGCGGCACGACGACCACGGAGTACGGCGTCAGGTCGTGCTCGGGGTGGGCGAAGTCGGTGGTGAGGTGCGCCTGCCAGAGGGCTCGGTGCCAGGCGCGCAGGACGTCCGGGTAGTCCACCTGCCCTGACAGGCGGCCGTCCTGGGCACCGGCCCACCAGGAGTCCCAGTCGTGCAGGATCGCGATGTCCGCGGTGATGGTCCGGCCGGCCGTCCCGGCGGCGATCCGCTCCAGCTCCGCGCCGAGCCGCTTGACCTCCTGGTACGTCCGGCCCTCCTCCCCGGCGTGGCTGACCATGCCGGAGTGGAACTTCTCCGCGCCCTGCCGGGACTGCCGCCACTGGAAGTAGCAGACGGCGTCGGCACCCCGGGCCACGGCCTGCAGGGACCAGAGCCGGTTGAGGCCCCGGGGCTTGGGGTGGTTCACTCCCCGCCAGTTGACGGGCCCGGCGGCCTGCTCCATGAGCATCCACGGCCCGCGCGCCTGGGAGCGGGTCATGTCCTGGACGAGGGCGCCGCTCTGGGCGCCCAGCGGGTCGCGCGGATCCGGGTAGATGTCGACGGAGACCACGTCCTCCTCCTCGGCCCAGCGCCAGGCGTCCTGGCCCGTCCACAGCGGCATGAAGTTGGTGGTGACCGGGATGTCCGGGGTGTGGCGGCGGACGATGTCCCGCTCGGCGGCGTAGCACTCCAGGAGCATGTCGGAGGTGAAGCGCCTGAAGTCGAGGACCTGGGTGGGGTTGCGCAGGTAGTGGGGCAGGCGGGGCGGCAGGATGCCGTCCCAGGTGTCGTAACCCTGGCTCCAGAAGGCGGTGCCCCAGGCCTCGTTGAGGGCGGTCAGGGTGCCGTACCTCTCGCGCAGCCAGCGGCGGAAGGCCGCCGCGGCCTCGTCGCCGTAGTCGAAGGTGCAGTACTCGTTGTTGATGTGCCACATCGTCAGCGCCGGGTGGCCGGCGTAGCGGGCGGCGAGGTCCTCGGTGATGGCGGCGGCGTAGCGCCGATAGGTGGCGCTGGAGGGCGAGAAGTGCTGCCGGCCGCCCCACCATTCGGTGCGGCCGTCCTCGGTGACGGGCAGGGTGTCCGGGTGGAGTCGGCCCATCCAGGGCGGGGGCGAGGCGGTCGGGGTGGCGAGGACGACGCCGATGCCGTTGTCGTGCATCAGGTCCATCACCGTGTCGAGCCGGCCGAACTCCCGGGCGCCCGGCTCCGGTTCCAGCGTCGACCAGGAGAAGACGCCGAGGGTGACCGAGTTGACCCCGGCCGCTTTCATCAGCCGTACGTCCTCGTGCCAGGTCTCCTCGGGCCACTGCTCCGGGTTGTAGTCGCCGCCGAAGAGGAGGCGGCCGCGGGTCGCATCGCTCAGGCCGGGCATCAGACGGGCTCCCCGTACTGCACGCCGCGCCCGTTGGTGCCGAGGTAGACCCGGCCGTACACGCGCGGATCGCCGGTGACGACCCGGCCGATCCAGCCCCACTGGTGCTGGTCGTCGTTGATCCGCACCCAGCTCCTCGCCTCGTCGTCGGAGCGGTGGACGGCGTTGAAACCGTCGGTCGCGCCGACCATGTAGATCGCCGGGTAGGTGGCGCCCGGGGCGGCCTTGCCGAAGCCCAGGGTGTGCGAGGACCGGCAGCTGCCGACCCTGGTGAAGGTGGCGCCGCCGTCGGTGGAGCGGTACAGCCCGGCCTCCTTCGCGCTGAGCCACAGGTCACCGGAGCGTCCCGGTGCCGCGGTCAGCTGGAACTGCGCGTCGCCCGAGGGCAGGCCGGTGGCCGTGACGGTGAAGGTCAGGCCGCTGTCGGTGCTGGCGTGGACCGCGCCGGCGGTCGTGTCGTAGGCGTAGAAGCGCGTCGGGTCCGCGGGGTCCGCGACCAGGACGGCACCCTTCGGGACGGAGGTGGCCTCGGACCAGGTGGCGCCGTTGTCCGTCGAGCGGTACGCCGGGTTGACGGTGCCGTTCGAGGACCCGAGGGACCACAGGAGCACACTGCCGTCGGCGTTGGTGACGATCGGGCCGGGCGCGTCCTTGGCGGCGGCCGGCTGTGACGCGAAGGGCGACCAGCTCTGTCCGCCGTCGTTCGACCAGGCGCCGTTGGCGCTCCCGCTCCAGCCGGTGCGCACGACGTACGAGGGTCGGGCCGCGGCCTGGGCGAGCCCCGTCGTCGAACCGAACACGGGGTTCGACGCCATGCCGCGCGAGGGGGATGCCGTGAGCGACTCGTGGTACATCACGCCGATGTCGCCGTTGCCGCTGATCAGATGCGCCTCTCCGACCGGCGGCGAGATCAGGTGGAGGACGGCGGTCTCCTCCAGGCCGCGGATCTGCGGTGCCCAGTGCCTGAGGTCGCGCGTGCCGTACAGGGTCGCGCCGGTGCCGTAGACGACGTGCCGGGAGTCGAACGGATCGAGGCCGAGGGCCTGGATCCACCAGCCGAACTTGGGCTTGTCCTCGCCCCACTTGAGGTAGGGGGTCTCGGAGACGTCGAGGACGGCCTCGTCCTTCAGGGACGTCCAGGTGCGGCCGCCGTCGGTGGAACGGAAGACGGTGTCGATCTCGGACCAGCGGTTGTTGGTGGACACGACCAGCGTCCCGGGCCGGCGGGCGTCGACGGCGACGCCGCCGTAGCCGAAGGCGTCGGTGCCGCCGTCGCCCGTCACCCCGCCGGGCTTCACGGGCGTGACCTCGGTCCACTTCCCGTTCGTCGTCGACAGCTTGTGCACGCTGCCGTCGGACTGGCCGTTGGGGCCGGGGGCGTTGGCGTACGTCACGTACAGCTCGCGGGTGAGGCGATCGTAGGCGGCCCGGATCGGCACCCTGGCGGCGGTGCCGGTCGGCTGTCCGGGGACGGGCTCCCAGGTCCTTCCGTCGGACGTGCGGTACAGGTTGGGGTGGTCGGCGGTGCCGTCGGAGTCGCCCCAGCCGGCGTAAACGGTACGGCCCGCGGCGACCAGGAGGGTGATGCCCTGGCCGGTGGCGCTCGGGGTGGCCGGGAAGTCCGCGGGCTGCCAAGTCGCGCCTCGGTCGGTCGACTTGAGCAGCCCGTCGTGCCGGGTGCCGAGCCACAGCGTGTCGCAGTCCCGCGGGTCGACCAGGAGCCGTTCACCGCATCCGCGCCCGTCCTCGTTGGCCCCGAGCTTCACGGTGAGGTCCGTGCGCTCCCAGGTGGCGCCCCGGTCCTCGGACCGCAGCACGGCGCCGTTGCCGGCCCAGGGCTGCGTGTACGTGCCCAGGGCCAGGTACAGCCGGTTCCGGTGGGCCGGGTCGACGGCCATGGCCTCGACGCCGAGGAGGTTCCAGTCGTCCCAGCCGAGGTGGTCGGTCAGCGGGATCCAGCGGTCGGTGCGGTCGTCCCAGCGGTAGGCACCCCCGATGTCGGTCCTGGCGTAGGCGAGCCCTCGTACCGACGGGTGGAACAGCACACCGCTGATGAATCCGGTGCCGCCCATGGCGACGCCGCGCCACCGGTAGCCGCTCTCGGCGACGGACGAGGGGGCGGCAACGGCCCGCGCCTGCCCCGAAACCGCGGGCAGGGAGACGACCGCGGCGGCGGCAGCGGAACCGGCGAGAACGGAGCGCCTGCTGAGGTGGAACGTGCTCATGACATACCTTCCTGACGAAAGGGGGAGATCGAGCGGGGATCAGGGGCGCGGGGCCGTGTCGGTGTGCGGCTCCGTCGCGCGGGCGCGACCAGAGGGCGTCAGCCCTTGACGGCGCCCGTGAGCATGCCCTTCTTGAAGTGCCGCTGGACGAACGGGGAGGCCACCGCGACCGGGATCAGCGCGAGGACCATGACGGCCATCTGCAGTCCCAGGGAGGAGAGTTGGCCGGTGCGGACCGCCTGCTGGAGGCCGGTCGGTGCCTCGGTGTTCTTCTGGACCAGCTGGATGAGCACGTTCTGCAGCGGCATCATCTCCTGGTCGCTGAGGTAGATGGACGCGTTGAACCAGGCGCTCCAGTACCCGACGGCGTAGAACAGCGAGATGACGGCCAGCACCGCGCGCGACAGCGGCATGATGATGGTCAGCAGGATGCGTATCTCACTGGCCCCGTCGATGCGGGCGGACTCGGTGAGTTCGGGTGAGATCCCCATGAAGAAGGCCCGCAGGACGAGGATGTTGAAGACACTGACGGCACTCGGCAGGATCAGCGACAGATAGGTGTCGGTGAGGCCCAGCGACTGCACCAGAAGGTATGTCGGAATGAGGCCGGCCCCGAAGAACATGGTCGCCATGATGGCCATCAGGAAGAACCGATGGCCCAGACTCCCCGGCCGCGACAGGCCGTAGGCCGCAAGGACCGACACCGCCATCGAGAACAGCGTGCCGAAGAGCGTGACACCGACCGAGACCATGATCGCCCGGCTGACCTGGCCACCGCTGAGCAGTTCCGTGTAGTTGACGAAGGTGATGCCCTCGGGGATCACGACGAGGCCGCCTGCCCGGTCGATCACGGGTTTGGGTGAGAGGCTGGTGACGATCACGATCCACAGCGGGCCGAGCACCCCCAGGCAGCAGAGCACGAGGAAGCCGCCCTTGGCGGTGAGTCCCGCCTTGCTCGGCGGCTCCTCCCACACAGGGCGGGCGGGAGCCTTGAGGCTGCGGACGAGCTGCGTGTTGAGGCTCACTTCTTGTACACCCCCTGCTCGCCCAGCAGGTGCGCGAACTTGTTCGCGCCCAGGACGAGACAGACTCCGATGAGTCCCTTGGCCAGGCCGACCGCGGCCGCGTAGCTGAAGTCGCCGTTCTGGATGCCCATGTTCCACACGTAGGTGTCGAGGACCTCGCTGGCCCCCGCGCCGACCGCGTACCGCTGGAGCAGGAACTGCTCGAACCCGACGCTCAGCGCGTCGCCCACCCTGAGGACGAGGAGCAGGGCGATCACCGGGCGCAGCGCGGGCAGCGTGACGTGCCACATGCGTCGCCAGCGCCCCGCTCCGTCCATGGCGGCGGCCTCGTACAGGTCGGTGCTGACGGCGGACAGCGCCGCGAGGAAGACGATGATCCCCCAGCCGGCGTCCTTCCACACGGCCTGCGCGGTGACCAGGTACTTGAAGAGGTCCGCGTCGGTCATCAGGTCGAAGCCGCTCCACCCGTGCTTCTCGAGGGTCTGCGCGATGATGCCCGCGCCGCCGAGGACCTGCTGGAACACGGTGACCACGAGGACCCACGAGAAGAAGTGCGGCAGATACATGATCGCCTGTGCCACGGCCCGCACCCGGGGCCGGATCACGCTGTTGATGACCAGCGCGAGGGCGATGGGGACGGGGAAGAACAGCACCAGTTGGAGCACGAACAGGACAATGGTGTTCTTCGCGGCGCTCCAGAACAGAGGGTCGTCGAGCATCCGCGAGAACTGCTCCACGCCCACCCACGGGCTGTGGAAGATCGCCGTGACGCCGTTGCTGGAGACGTACGGGTCGTACTCCTGGAAGGCGACGACGTTGCCGAGCAGCGGGACGTAGTTGAAGAGCAGAAGCAGCCCGATGACGGGCAAGGTCATCAGGATGAGCGGGCGGTCGCGGCGCCACCGGACCCGCAAGGGGACCTTGCCCGCCTTGCCGGCCCTGCGCGGCACTCTCTCCTTCACGGTGGCCGCGGTGACCCCGGCCCCCGGCTCTTCGACGGCCGCGACGGGACGCGTCCCGTCGGGCCTGCTCCCGGCCGTGACGGACATCAGTTGCCGCTGCCGTTCTTGTCGAGGAGCTCCTTGTACCAGTCGCGCAGCTTGTCGCCGCCGGAGGACTTCCAGGTGGAGATGGCCTGCTGGATGTCGGAGAGCTTCTTGTTGCCGCGCACGAAGTCGATCTCCAGCTGCTCGAACTGGCTGGAGAGGGTGGCGTATCGGGTCGGCTCGACGATGTTCATGCCGTAGGTGGACGTCTTCTTGACGAAGGCGCCCTGCCGCTGCTGCCACTCGACCTGCATGCGGGTGATGTCGGGGAGGTCGGGGTGGGCGGTGTAGGGAGCCGGGGCCGCCAGCAGCACCCAGGCGTTGTTCACCTCCTGGATACCCCGGTCGTTCTTGACCGGGGCGCCGTTCTCGACGGTGTAGTGGGTGCCCTCGACGCCGTAGTCGACGAACATCCGCTCCTTGGTGCCGTAGGGTGCCGCCGCGAAGTTGGCGGCGGCCAGCGCGTTCTCGACGATCTCCTTCGAGGCGTCCTTGCGGATCATCGACCAGATGGCGGCGGGCTGGCCGGCGTACAGCGTCGGGCTGCCGCCGTCGGCGCCGAAGTAGTCCATGCCGTGGGTCTCGAACTCCGGGTTGGACCGGGCCTGTTCGGCGGTCTGGCCGTACCAGGAGGACATGTCGTTGTTGTAGACCAGGATCTGCCCGGAGGTGAACCGCTGGCTCGGGTCGCCCGTGATCGCCTTGTCGTCGGGATGGACGACGCCCGCGGCGAACAGCTTGCGGACCCACTCCAGGTGTTCGAGGTACTCGGGGTGCTCGATGCGGTACGTCAGTTTGCCGTCGTCCCCGATGTTCCAGCCGAGCGACCCGGCGGGGAGGACACCGAAGATGCCTGCCGCCGACCACCTCATGTCGCCACAGGCCCACACCTTGGCCTTGGCGCTGGTGGCCTCCTTGGCCCAGCTGAGGAACTCGTCGGCCGACTTGGGAACGGTGTAGCCCTTCTTGTCGAAGACGTCCTTGCGGTAGAAGGGGACGATGCCGGGCACGGCGGCCGCGGGCATCGGAATTCCGCGGAGCGCGCCACCGAAGATGCTCATGCGCCAGGAGTCGGTCGGGATCGCGGCCAGGTTCGGGTACTTCTTGACCTTGTCGCCCGCCAGGTAGGGACCGAGGTCCATGAACTTCGCGGTGACCGCGCTCGAGATCTTGCCGACCAGCTCCCAGTTCGGCACGACCACCATGTCGGGTATGGAGCTGGAGGCGAGAACGGCACCGAGCTTCTCACCGTAGGTCATGCCGTTCTGGTTCTGCCAGGTGATCTTGGTGCCCGCCGCGGCGTCGAGCGCCGTGTAGTACGCGCAGTCGGGCTTCGGCGGGGTGCCCCAGAGCGGGGCCATGATCTCGAGGGGAGCGCCGGTGCCGAGCTTGGTCGGGACCGAGGAGGCGAGGGTCGCGAGGTCGACCTTGCTGGTGTAGCCCGCCGACGAGCCGTTCTTCGACGGAATGTCCGGCTGGGCGACCGTACTGGCGACATAGGTCGGCAGCAGCTTGTCCGCGTCCTTGCCCGACGTGGCGCCCTCTCGCGACCCGCCGCTCTCCGCATCACTGCAGGCGGTGAGGAGCGGCATTCCCCCGGCCACCGCTGCGGTGACGACCGCCGCGGAGGCGAGGAAGCTTCTCCGGCTCAGTCCGGAGGAGGCGGCATTCGGCGTCATTGCGTCAACCCTTCGTGGCACACCTGGACACCCGGCGGTGGGCTGTCGGCTGCGGTGTCGTGACTGGAACTGGCTGAGCTGAAAGCGGACATCCGACCACTGCGGCGCGATGCGCAGTCGAAGCGCTTCGATGTTGCAGTGAGGTTAAGTGAACACCCATGGACGCACAAGAGTTGCTTCCAAGATTCCCCCGAGGGACGGGAGTCGACTCGTGGCCACCCTCTGCCCGCCCTGGTTGATGCGACGGTGCTGGTCTCTTGACACTTGCCCTGGGGTCTGATGGGCATCGAAGCGCTTCAAGCGTGCCCGCCGCTCCACCTCAAGGGGATCCCACGTGTCCGCCCACACGCCGCACACACCACTGCCTTTCCGCGATCGGCAGCTGCCTTTCGCGAAGCGCGTCGACGACCTCCTGTCGCGGCTCACCCTCGACGAGGAGATCGGACTCCTGCACCAGTTCGCGCCCGCCGTGGAGCGGCTCGGCGTCGCCGCGTTCCGCACCGGCCAGGAGGCCCTGCACGGCGTGGCCCGGATGGGGCCGGCCACCGTCCTCCCGCAGGCGGTGGGCCTGGGTGCGACCTGGAACACGGATCTCGTACGACAGGTCGGCGAGGCGGTGTCCAAAGAGGTCCGCGCGTTGCGCGCCCCCGACGACCGCGTGGGCCTGCACGTCTGGTCCCCGACCGTGAACCTGCTGCGCCACCCTCTGTGGGGCCGCAACGAGGAGGGCTACTCGGAGGACCCGAAGCTCACCTCGGCCATCGCCACCGCCTGCACGCGCGGCCTGCGCGGCGAGCACCCGACGTACTGGCGCACCGCGCCCGTCCTCCAGCACCGGCCGGCCCACAACAACGAGACGGGCCGCGACGTCACGTCCTCCTCGGTCCGCCCGCGCGTCCTGCACGCATACGACCCGCGCGCCTTCCGCGAGACGGTCGAGGCGGGCGCCGTGGCCGGTGTGATGCCGGCGTACAACCTGGCCAACGGCCGCCCGGACCACGTCTCGCCCCATCTGCGCGAGCACCTGCGCCCCTGGACCGACGAGGATCTCCTCGTCTGCTCGGACGCGGGCGCGCCCTCCCACCTGGTCGACTCCGAGCACTGCTTCGACACCCACGAGGAGGCGACGGCCGCCGCGCTCCTTGCCGGTGTCGACAGCTTCACCGACCACGGCACCGGCAGCTCGAAGATCATCGCCCGGGTCCGCGGCGCCCTGGAGCAGGGGCTGCTGACCGAGTCGGACGTCGACGCGGCGGTCCGCCGCCGGCTCTCGGTCCGTTTCCGCCTCGGCGAGTTCGACCCCGAGCACGACCCGCACGCGCTCACCACGGCCTTCGACACCCCGGACCACCGGGCCCTCGCGCAGGAGGCGGCCGAGCAGGCGGTCGCGCTGCTCAAGAACAGCGGTGGTCTGCTGCCGCTCCCGCCCGGCACCCGGCTCGCGGTGGTCGGCCTGCTCGCCGACGAGTGCAAGCTCGACTGGTACAGCGGCACGCTCCTGCACCGCTGCACGCCGCCGGCGGGCCTGTCCGAGCGGTTCGGCCCGGAGCGCGTGCGGTGCGCGGAGGGCGTGGACCGGATCCTGCTGAAGACCTCGGCCGGAACCTTCCTGCACGTCCCCGAGGCGGACGCCGACGACGAGGTGCGCGGCGCCGAAGGCGCCCTCGACCCGGCCCTGCTCGCGGGCCGGACGGGCCTCCCCCCGCTCACCACCGGGGCGACCGGCACCGTGCTCTCCCTCGTCGACTGGGGCGAGGGCGTGCTGACCCTGCGTGCCCCCGACGGTCGCTATCTCTCCGTCGCCGAGGACGGCCGTGTCCGAGCCTCCGCCGACCAGCCCGGAGGCTGGTTCGTCCAGGAGACGTTCCGACTGGAACCGCACGAGAACGGCCACCTCCTTCGGCACATCGGTACGGGTCGCCCCCTCTCTGTCGCCGCCGACGGCCTGAAGGTTGCCGACGGGAACGGGGAGATCTTCGAGGTCGTCGTCGAGAGCGGCGAGGAAGCGGTGAACCGGGTCGCCTCGCAGGCGGACGTGGTGGTGGTCGCGGGCAACGATCCGCACATCAACGGACGCGGGACCGAGGACCGTACGACCCTCGCTCTCCCCGCCCACCAGGAGCACCTCCTGCGGGCGGCCCGCACGGCCAACCCGAACACGGTGCTGGCGCTGGTCTCGGCGTACCCGCACGCGGTCGACCACGCGGTCGACCACGCGGAGGTGCCGGCGCTGCTGTGGACGGCCCACGGCGGCCAGGCGGCCGGCAGCGCCCTGGCCCGGATCCTGGCCGGCGACGTCTCCCCCGCCGGACGTACCTCTACTTCGAGGGCACGCCTCTCTTCCCGTTCGGCCACGGCCTGTCGTACGCGTCCTTCTCCTACGAAGGCCTCACGACTCACGTCGAGGACGGGACACTGCATGTGTCCTTCACGGTCGCCGACACCGGTGCTGTCGTCGCGGACGAGGTCGCCCAGCTCTACAGCCGGGCCATGGAGCCGTCGGTGCCACGCCCCCGCAGGGAACTGGCCGCGCACCGGTGTGCGACGCTCGCACCCGGCGAGGTCACGGAGATCACCTTCCGGGTGCCGAGGCCGGCCTTCGCGTTCTGGGACGTCAGCGGGTGGCCCGGGCCATCAACCTCGACGGCGAGCCGTCCCTTCCCCGGCCGGTCATGGTGCGCGGCCTGGACGCGGTGGACTTCGACGACCAGAGCGACACGGAGATCGCGGACCGCGCGAAGACGTCGGCTGACTCCGTCGCCCCTGTGACCGGCCTGAGGGGCGAGCTGGTGTTCCGTGCCTGCGACTTCGGAGAGGGTGCCGCCGGGATCACGGTGGAGGCCGCGGGTGAGGGCACGGTCGAACTCTCGCTGGGTGACGGTCCGGTACTGGCGGTGCTCACACTGTCCCCGGTTGCGGCCGTGCCCTATGACTACGCCACGGTGAGCGCCCCGTCGTCGTGGCGGCCGGTGTGCACGACGTCCGCCTCGGACTGCGTGGCCCGGTGCGACTCGCGCGCGTCGCCTTAGCCGCCTGAGGTCCCCATCGCCCCCGTGCAGGGGAGTCGCCCCGGAGGAGTCCGGCACCGGAAGGCTTCGGTGCCGGGGCGGCGGAACGTCACCGGTCCTCCGTGGCGGCTCCCGGTGCGGCGGCGGGGACACGGACGTCCCAGGCACCGAGCCGCATCGGCGTACCGGCCGGTACCACGCTGCCGTCCAGGGGGTCGGTCAGGTCCACCGGGGGCCTGGGCGGTGGCGGGCTGCCGGTTCCGGTTCCGAACGAGGACGAGGACGACATGGACGCGTCGGCTGTCGAGGACGCTGCCCGCGCCGTGACGGTGGCGGCGGGTGGTGACGGCGGGCCGGCGCCCGAAGAGCGGGGATACTCGGCCGGGACGCCGGTCGGGACGCCGGTGTCCTCGACGGCCAGGCCCTCCACCCGATGGGTGGCCCGCGCCGCCCGGCAGCTGGAGCGGGCCGTCCGGTGCGGTGCGGCAGGTCGGCGTGCAGGTTGCCGAACTCGTCGTACCGGGCGCCCGCCACCCGAACCAGTCGCGCTGGTGTCACCTCACGGCGCCGCCCGCCCCACGGCCGCCGTAGTCGGCGCCGGGACCGAGGACGCGGTGGCCGCCCGCCTCCGCGTAGGCGCCGAGCCAGTCGGGCATCCCGTCGTCCGCCCCGTACAGCGAGGGAGCGATGAGCACGGGTGCTGCTCGGCAGCCGGCTCCGGTGCGGCCCCTGGGCGTTCGCCGCGGAGCCCGCGGAGCCCACGGACGGCGGCAGCAGCTCTCTGGTGACTCACGGCAGCAGCCCCTCGACAGATCATCGAAGCGCTTCACTTGATGACGCAAGGTAGTGAGGAACTTCTGCCGAAACAAGAGGGACCGTGACAGGGGGGCCTTCTTTCTCACCAGGCATTGACACCACATCTAAGGTGATGACAGCGTCGAAGCGCTTCACCTATCGATGTCTCTCAGCTCGTGAGGTGTCCCTCCCGTGGGTTCTGCTTCCCAGCCCGCCGCCTGCCGGTGGCCGTTCCGCGCTCCCGTGGGACCCGCGCGTCGACCACCTGATGCAACGCCTCGCACTCGACGAGCGGATCGCTCCGCCGATCGGCTCCGGCACCAACGGCCTCGGGCGTGGGCGCCCGTGGTGAATCCGCCGCGCGATCCGCACGGGGGGGCACAACGAGGACGGTTACTCCGAGGTCCCGCACACTCATCGGCCGACGACGGCCAGGTGCCGGGGCCTTGGTTGCGAGGGCCCGCCCCTGGAGCACGTCGCATACCTGCGTCGGCACAGCCACGTCCCTGGTCGCAGGCTCGGTGGTGCCACGGGCGACACCGCCCTGCGCGGCGGACTCGGTGTCGACGGGTACCGGTTCTCGATCGCCTGGCCCCGCTCCGAGGACCGGGCCGCACCGCGCCGGGCCGAGGCCCTCCCCCTCGGGGTCCGGACCGAGCCGCTCCTCGCCGGAGGCCACCCCGCGCACGAGGACGACATCCTGGCCCCGACGGCCTGGTGCACGACCCGGACCGGATCGCCCACCCGGTCGACCACCTCACCGCCGTCGCGGATGCCGTCGCGGCCGGGATGGACGCTTACCCGAACGCCCAAGGACAGCTACCACTGGTACCGGGGCCTGATCACCGCGCACCGCGCGCGGGCGGAGGAAACTGCCCGATGAAGTTCACCGACGGCTACTGGCTGATGCGCCCGGGAGTGACCGCGCGCCACGCCACCGAGGTCGCGGACGTCCGGGCCGGCGAGCACCGGATGACCCTGTACGCGTCCGTGAAGCACGTGACCGATCGCGGTCACACGCTCAACAGCGCGCTGCTGACGGTCGAGTGCTGGTCGCCGGCCGAGGGCGTGATCGGGGTGCGTACCACCCACCACGCCGGCTCGGTGCGGCCCGGACCGGAGTTCGCACTGCCCGGCGCGCAACCGGATGTGGGAAAGGTGCGCAGGGACGGCGACGTCGTCGAACTCGCCTCCGGCGGACTGGCCCTGCGGGTGGACACCGCACGTCCGTGGTGCCTGGAGTTCACCGCCGAGGGGCAGGTGCTGACCTCCGCAGGGGAGCGGGGGACCGGCTTCGTCACCGACGCCGAAGGCCGCCACCACATGGTGGGCCGGCTCTCCCTGGGAGTGGGCGAACTCGTCTACGGCCTCGGGGAGCGCTTCACCCCGTTCGTCAAGAACGGGCAGTCCGTGGACATCTGGCAGGCGGACGGCGGCACCAGCAGCGAACAGGCCTACAAGAACGTCCCCTTCCACCTGACGAACCGCGGCTACGGTGTCTTCGTCAGCCACCCCGGCAAGGTGAGTTACGAGGTCGGCTCCGAGTCCGTCGGCCAGGTCCAGTTCAGCGTCGAGGACCACACCCTGGAGTACTTCGTCATCCACGGCCCCACCCCCAAGCAGGTCCTGGAGCGCTACACGGCCCTCACCGGTCGCCCCGCACTGCCGCCCGCCTGGGCGCTCGGCCTGTGGCTGACGACCTCCTTCACCACCGACTACGACGAGGCCACCGTCAACCGCTTCGTCGACGGCATGGCCGAACGCGGCATCCCGCTCAGCGTGTTCCACTTCGACTGCTTCTGGATGCGCGCCTACCAGTGGTGCGACTTCGACTGGGACCCCGCCACCTTCCCCGACCCGGCCGGCATGCTGAACCGCCTCAAGGAGCGGGGGTTGCGGATCTCCGCCTGGATCAACCCCTACATCGCGCAGAAGTCGGCGCTCTTCGAGGAGGGCATGCGCGAGGGCCACCTGGTGCGCCGCCCGGACGGCAGCGTGTGGCAGTGGGACCTGTGGCAGCCCGGCATGGCCCTGGTCGACTTCACGAACCCCGCAGCCCGTGCCTGGTACACCGGCAAGCTCCGCACCCTCCTCGACACGGGTGTGGACTGCTTCAAGACCGACTTCGGCGAACGCGTCCCCACCGACGTCGTCTGGCACGACGGCTCCGACCCGGAACGGATGCACAACTACTACACCCACCTGTACAACCAGGCCGTGTTCGAGCTGCTGCGCGAGGTACGCGGCGAGGACGAGGCGCTGCTCTTCGCCCGCTCCGCCACCGCCGGCGGCCAGCAGTACCCGGTGCACTGGGGAGGCGACTGCGAGTCCCACTTCAACGCCATGGCCGAGTCCCTGCGTGGCGGGCTCTCCCTCGGCCTGTCCGGCTTCGGTTTCTGGAGCCACGACATCGGCGGCTTCGAGGGCACCCCGACCCCCACCGTCTTCAAGCGCTGGGTGCAGTTCGGGCTGCTCTCCTCGCACAGCCGCCTGCACGGCAGCAAGTCCTACCGCGTGCCGTGGGACTACGGCGACGAGGCCGTCGAGGTCACCCGCGCCTTCACCCTCCTCAAGCACCGCCTCGCCCCCTACCTGCAGCACGCCGCCCAACAGGCCCACACCACCGGCGTCCCCGTCATGCGGGCCATGGTCCTGGAGTTCCCCGACGACCCGGCCGCCGCCACACTCGACCGGCAGTACCTCCTCGGCGACGACCTGCTCGTCGCCCCCGTCTTCACCGACGACGGCACGGTCGACCACTACGTGCCCGAGGGGACGTGGACCAACGTCCTGACCGGAGCCCAGGTCACCGGCCCGCGATGGGTGCGCGAACGGCACGACTTCCACACCCTGCCGCTGCTCGCCCGCCCCGACTCCGTCATCCCGCTCGCCGCGGACGACCAGCACCCCGTCTCCGCCTGGGCGGACGGCGTCGAACTGCGGGTCCACGCCTTCGCGGACGGGGCGGAGCGCACCGTCGTGATCCCGCGCACGGACGGCCCCGGCGAGACCGCCCGCTTTCACGTACGCCGCACGGGCGACCGCCTCCACGTGACCACCGACAGCCCGCATCCCTGGCAGCTGCGCGTCGGCGGCCCCGACGGCGCCCTGCACACCGCCCCCGCCGGCACCCGGGAGACGGAGGTCCCCTACCCGTCCTGACCCCGACAGTCGGGGTGGGGTCCCTGCGGACCCCACCCTGGACGCGGTTCCCCGCCGAAGCCGTCGATGCCCACCGAATGCTTTACGCCGACATGGAGTTCATCGTCCTCTCGGTGTCGTCGAGTGCGCCACGTGGGACAAGGCCGCCGACCGCCTGACCCGCCCGGCCGAGGCGGCGGCACGCCGTGAACCGGGCGCGATCACGGCACGCCTGCACTCCCTGGCACCCGAGGACGGCCGTTTCGGACACCCGGCCGCCCAACTGGTCCCACTCGCCTTCGGCGACGACCCCGGCCCGGACAACGACCTCATCGCCGGCCGCACAGAGGCGGGCGGAAGCCTCGACTTCGGCCCAGCCTTCCCACGCCGGCCGGCCTACCAGCTCCACCTGCGCCTGCTGCCGGTCGTCGAGTGCGGGCCCCGCGGCTTCGGTCCCGCGCACCTCGCGTCCTGCCGCCGCACGCCACACGGTCTGTTCGCCTGAGGCAGAGCAGCTCCCCGGGCCGATTTCCCTCCCCTCATGGGACGGATCGCACGTCCCGCGCCACGACGTCGCCGACGTTCACCGCCCGCGCCTCACCATCGCGCAGGCCGCATCCCGTCATCATGACGATCTCCGGCGGAAGATCCTCGTCGGCGACCGGTGGAGGTGTGCAAGGAGTTCGAAGGACGCTCGCCCAGCAGCTCCCCGGCAGCGGGACCGCCCGATGGGGTGCACCCTCGTCGCCCGAGCCCGCTCCGGACCACGGACAACCTGGCGCGGCATATCGCCAGCGGCGTTTCGGCCACCCGCGCCACCGACCGGTGCCGCTGTGCCGCACGGATCGATGCACACCACACGAACGGGTTCTCACCTGCTTCCTGGGGTCGAACGCCGTCCGAATCACGTGTGCTCGCTTCGCCGCCCCATGCCGTTGAGTTGTTCGACATCCCCCACTCGCCCCCGGAGACCACGATGCAGTCTTTCTCCCCTCTTCCTTCCCCGGCCGATGAGCCCCGGCCCGGACCCGTCCCGGTCTCCGCGCCGGACGGCGTGATCGTGCCGATGAACGCCTCCGCGATCATCCACGACGGAGCGGGCCGGTACCTGCTGCATCTGCGGGACGCCGACAAGCCCGACATCTGGGAGCCGGGGTGCTGGTCACTGCTCGGCGGCGGCCGGGAACCGCAGGACCGCACCCTGCTCGACACGGTCGTCCGCGAGCTCCGGGAGGAGGCCGACCTCACGGTCGCCGACCTGGAGCCGTACGCGGTCGAGCACGTCACCGGCACTGACGGCGCCCGCGTGTCGATCCAGCTGTTCAGTGCCCGATGGAACGGCGACCCGGACCGACTGCCGCTGACCGAGGGCGTCATGCTCGCCTGGGTACGGCCAGAGAAGTTCCCTCGCATGAGGATGCTCCAGTCGACCAGGACGCTGCTGGAGCGGCACGCCGCCGAGCACCCCGCTCCCGCCGAAAGTCCGGTGGCGGTCGCAGGGCCCGTGTCGGCGGAGACACCGTCCGGGACGGTGCTGAACGTGGTCGGCGTCCACCTCTATCTGGAACGAGACGGCCGGGTCCTGCTGGGGCTGCGGCACCCGGACTCGGCGTACGCCGGCGGCTCCTGGCACGTACTGGCGGGCCACTGCGAGGCGGAGGCCGCGACCGTGTGCCTCGTGCGGGAGGCGTACGAGGAGGCCGGGCTGGTGATCGATCCGGCCGACGTCGAGCTCGTCCACACCGTGCACATGAGAGACCGGCCCGCGGACCCGCCCCGGATCCAGCTCTACTTCCGCGCCCGCGGCTGGGAGGGCGCACCGGAGCTTCGGGAGCCGGACAAGTGTGTCCGGTGGGAGTGGTGGAGCGCCGAGGGCCTGCCCGATCCGATCGTCCCCTACACCCGTGCCGCGATCGAGGGCATCCGGGCGGGACGCGCTTATACGGAGCTGGGGTGGGGGTGTTGACCGGGTTCGGTGCGGTGGGCGCCTCGTGCACCGCCGGTTCCGACAGGCCGCGGGGCCGCCTGCGTCGCGACTCGGCCGGACACCGGCCTCGGATCCCTCCCCTTCGCCGGGGAGCTGCTCGGCGCCCTGTGCCGTCATGGCCTGCTGACGTATCCGGACGAGCCCGGTGAGGCGGTCGCCCGCCTGGCCATCGGCGTACGCGAAGCCCTGACCGCCATGCCCACCTCCGCTCCCACGAAGGACGACCCTCATGTCCCTTGCCCTCCGCACAGCGACAAGCGGCCTGCGCGCCGTCATGGTCGACCGCCTCATCTCCGCGGGCGTCCTGACCGCCCTCTGCTGCGGGACACCTTGCTCCACGTGCGCCGCGAGGTGCTGCTGCCGCACGCCTATGTGCGGGTCAGCGGCCTTCATCTCCTCAGCGCACGGAACCGGCACCGCTCGATTCCCGTGCTGGTCCCGTGCTGACTTCGCCCTACCCCCCGCCGAGAAACCGCAGGTCCTAGCCCTGCCCGAATGAGTTGTCGTACCACTCGACGGTGGTGTCGATCAGGCTCGCTCCGACGATGCGGCCGATGCCGCCTCTCGGCTGGGTGGTGGTGTCAGACATGGGTTCACCGGTTTCACGAACGGACGGGACGGGAGTGGAACGCGAAGGGGGGTGTGCGGGGAGCGGAAGTGACGGGGCGGGGAACGAAGGTGACGGGGCGGGGGCGCCCGGTCAGCCGGCGGTCCAGCCGCCGTCGAGCGGCAGGGAGGTCCCCGTCAGGTAGCCGGAGTGGGGGCCGCAGAGCCACAGGACGGCGGCGGCGACCTCCTCGGTCTCCAGGAGCCGTTTGACGGGCGAGCGGGCCAGCATCACGTCGGACAGGACGTCGCCCTCGCTGATGCCGTGGGCGGCGGCCTGGTCGCGGACCTGGCCCTCGACCAGGGGGGTACGGACGTAGCCGGGGTTCACGCAGTTGCTGGTGACGCCGTGCGGGGCGCCTTCGATCGCGGCGACCTTGCTCAGCCCCTCCAGGGCGTGCTTGGCGGCGACGTAGGCGGACTTGTAGGCGCTGGCCCGCAGGCCGTGGACGCTGGAGACGTTGACGATCCGGCCCCAGCCTCGGGCGTACATGTGCGGCAGCGTCCTGCGCATCAGCAGGAACGGGGCGGTGACCATCACCTTCTGGATCAGCTCGAACCGGTCCGGCGGGAACTCCGTGAGCGGGGCGACGTGCTGGAGTCCGGCGTTGTTGACGAGGACGTCGACCTCCGTCGGAAGGCGTTCGATCGCTTCTCCGTCGGCGAGGTCGGCCACGTGCGCCCGGCCTCCGGCCTCTTCCGCCACCGCGTTCGCCGCCGCGCCGTCCCGGTCGACCACGTGGACCTCGGCCCCCGCCCGGGCCAGGGTGAGCACGCAGGCCCGGCCGATGCCGCTGCCGCCGCCCGTCACCAGAGCGGTGCGCCCGCTCAGGTCGGTGGCGCCGGCGGGTGACGGCAGCCGGTCCGGGGTGGGAAATGTGTTCGTCATGGCCGGAAACAGTAGGGAGACCGGGAGGTCTGTCCCATGGATGGATCCACCACAAAGAGCGGTGGATCCGTGGCGTGGAGCACCATAGGTCTACGGCGTGCGGGGGCGAGGAGGCGAGGACCGGGCGGCTGCGGGTCAGGGCCGGGTGGCCGCGTCCTTCTCCGTGTCCAGGGAGCACGCGTTGGCCAGGGTCGCGGGGTCCTGGCCGCCGGGCAGGGCGACGGTGCCCGAGGCGGGCGGCCGGTGTCCTGCCGTGAGCCAGTCCTCCAGGGCCGCGAAGGCGGTGCGGTGGCACGGGGTGAGCGGCCGGAGCCTGTCCGGGAACGCGTCGACGAGGGAGTCGGTGTGGGTGCCGCCCTCGATGCGGTAGTAGCGGTGCAGCGGGCCGCGGCCCGCGTCGCGCACCATCCGCGCGTAGACGTCGGAGTCCCGGCCGATGGGCAGCAGGGCGTCGAGGGTGCCGTGCAGGGTCAGCAGGGGTTTGCCGATGCGTCCGGTCAGCGCGATCTTCTCGACGGCCCGCCGGACCTCGTCGGGCCGGGCTGCGTAGTCGTAGTCGGCGTCGCAGCCGGGCGTGCCCGGGGCGCAGTACGGCGTGCCCGCCTCCACCGCCCCGTCGTAGCCGGGGTCCAGCTCCTCGCGGTAGATGCGCTGGGTGAGGTCCCAGTAGACCTTGTGGTGGTACGGCCACAGGAACTCCGACCCGGCCGGGAATCCGGCGGCGTGCATCTCCTCCCGTGCCGCCTCGGCGCCCTCTCCGCCCGCCGCGTACACGGGGTAGGCGCGCATCGCCCTCGGCAGGAAGTCGAGCAGGGTGGGGCCGTCCGCGCGCCAGAGGGTGCCCTCCCAGTCGACTCCGCCGTCGTAGAGCTCGGGGTGGTTCTCCAGCTGCCAGCGCACCAGGTAGCCGCCGTTGGACATGCCGGTGACGAGGGTGCGGGCCGGCGGGCGGTGGTAGCGCTGGGCGAGCGTGGCGCGGGCGGCACGGGTGAGCTGGGTGAGCCGGTCGTTCCACTCGGCGATGGCGTCGCCCGGGGTCTTCCCGTCGCGGTGGAAGGCGAGCCCGGTGTTGCCCTTGTCGGTGGCGGCGTACGCGTACCCCTGGGCGAGCACCCAGTCGGCGATGGCCCGGTCGTTGGCGTACTGCTCCCGGTTGCCGGGGGTGCCGGCGACGACCAGGCCTCCGTTCCAGCGGTCGGGCAGGCGGAGGACGAACTGGGCGTCGTGGTTCCAGCCGTGGTTGGTGTTGGTGGTGGAGGTGTCGGGGAAGTAGCCGTCGATCTGGATGCCGGGGACGCCGCTGGGGACGGCCAGGTCCTTGGGGGTGAGCCCCGCCCAGTCGGCGGGGTCGGTGTGGCCGGAGGCGACCGTGCCGGCCGTGGTGAGTTCGTCGAGGCAGGCGGTCCGCTGGTGTGCGGCGCCCGGTACGCGGAGGTGGGCCAGGCCGGCGCAGTGCCCTGTGGGGGCGGACGGTGACGCCGTCGCGGGGGCGGTGGTGAGGGCGAGGGTGAGGGCGGCCAGGGCGAGTGCCGCGGGGGCGCTCCGCCGCCGGCGGCGGGGTGAGGGACGGAGGGTGGGAGGGCGCATCGGTGTGCCTCCGGGGTTCGTGGACGGGGACCCGCGGGAGGCTATGGCGCCGGCCGGCCGTCGGACATGGCTGTGCGGCCCACCATCCGTGCTTCTTCGACGGGTTGGGCCACCATCCCGCCGGATGGCCGGAACATATGGCTGGAACCTGCCGTCCGGCCGCTGCGGAGGCAGTGGTCATCGCCATGCCGGTGGGGGGTGCTGTGGGGATGACAGCCATGGTTGCGCCCGTCGCCCGCTGCCTAGGCTCCGTGCTCGTCGCTGGTACCGGCACCGGCTCTGACCAGCACGGTCATCCGGCTGCCCGAGGGAAGGGATCCGTATGGGTCTGGACAAGACGGTCGCGAGTGCGGCGGAGGCGGTGTCCGACGTCCCCGACGGGGCCTCGCTCGCCGTGGGCGGCTTCGGGCTCTGCGGAATCCCGGGGACGCTGATCGACGCGCTGTGGCAGCGCGGGGTGGAGGGTCTGAGGATCGTCTCGAACAACTGCGGGGTGGACGACTGGGGCCTCGGGCTCCTGCTCGCCGCGGGACAGATCGCCCGGATGACGAGCTCGTACGTGGGCGAGAACAAGGAGTTCGCCCGCCAGTACCTGAGCGGGGAGCTGGAGGTCGAGCTGGTCCCGCAGGGCACGCTGGCCGAGCGGCTGCGGGCCGGCGGGGCGGGCATCCCCGCCTTCTACACCCCGGCGGGCACCGGTACCCAGGTCGGCGAGGGCGGCCTGCCGTGGAGGTACGCGTCCGGGGGAGGCTCGGTCGCCGTGGCGTCCCCGCCGAAGGAGATCCGGGAGTTCGGCGGGCGGCCGTATCTGCTGGAGGAGGGCATCACCACCGACTTCGCCCTGATCCGTGCGACCGTCGGCGACCGGCACGGCAATCTCGTCTTCCGTTCCTCGGCCCGCAACTTCAACCCGCCGGCCGCGATGGCCGGACGGATCACCGTCGCCGAGGTCGACCACCTCGTCGAACCGGGCGAGCTCGACCCCGACGAGATCCACCTGCCCGGTGTCTTCGTCCAGCGCGTGGTCCGGGTCACGCCCGGCGACCCCGCCGCCGAGCGGCGCGTCGAGCGCCGTACCGTCCGACAGGAAGGCGACGCCTGATGGCCCTCACCCGCGAGCAGATGGCGGCCCGTGCCGCCCTGGAGCTGACCGACGGCAGTTACGTCAACCTCGGCATCGGGCTCCCGACGCTCGTCCCCAACCACCTCCCGCCCGGCGTCGAGGTCGTGCTCCAGTCCGAGAACGGCATCCTCGGCGTGGGCCCGTACCCGACCGAGGAGGAACTCGACGCCGACCTCGTCAACGCCGGCAAGGAGACCGTCACCACCCTTCCCGGCGCCTCGTTCTTCGACTCCGCCCTCTCCTTCGGCATGATCCGCGGCGGCCACATCGACACCGCCGTCCTCGGCGCCATGCAGGTCTCCGCCGCGGGCGACCTCGCGAACTGGATGATCCCCGGCAAGATGGTCAAAGGCATGGGCGGTGCCATGGACCTCGTCCACGGCGCCGGACGGGTCGTCGTCCTCATGGAGCACACCGCCAAGGACGGCACTCCCAAGATCGTCCCGGAGTGCACCCTGCCGCTGACCGGCCGGGCCTGTGTCCACCGGATCATCACGGACCTCGCCGTCCTCGACGTCACCGACCGGGGGCTGGTCCTGGTCGAGACGGCGCCCGGCGTCACCGTCGAGGAGGTCGTCGCGGCCACCGCGGCGCCGCTGCACGTGCCCCGGGCGGCCGGTCCGGCGGCATAAGGCTCTGCCTCCAGAAGGGCTCCGTCTCCGGAGAGAAGAACCGCCGCCGCAGGGCCGGTGAGCGTTCCGAAAGGTTTCGGGACGCTCGCCGGCCTTCTGCGTGGGGCGTCGCCGACGTCAGTGGAACGGCGGCGTGGCGGCCACCGGGTGCTCCGGCGGCGGGGCCGTGCTGTTCCTGACGACGAGGCTGGTCGCGAGTTCCAGGCGGGTCACCGAGGGTTCGCCGGCCCGCAGGCGCAGCAGCATCTGCACCGCCTCCTCGCCCATCTGACGGAGCGGCTGGTGGACGGTGGTGAGGGCGGGGCTCGACCAGCGGGCGACCATCACGTCGTCGTACCCGACGACGGACAGGTCCTCGGGGACGCGCAGTCCGCAGACCCGGGCCGCCTCCATGACCCCGAGCGCCTGGATGTCGCTGCCGGCGAAGATCGCGGTGGGCCGGTCCGGCAGCCGCAGCAGTTCCAGGGCGCGCGCGTACCCGCCGTCGACGTGGAAGTCGCCGAAGCGGACCAGTTCGGGGTCGCTCTCCAGACCGGCCACGTTCAGGGCCGAGCGGTAGCCGTCCAGGCGGGCGAGCGAGCACAGGACGTCCTCGGGGCCCGTGATGATGGCGATGCGCCGGTGGCCGAGGTCGACGAGGTGGCGGGTGGCGGCGACGCCGCCGGACCAGTTCGCCGAGCCCACGGAGGGCACGTCCGGTTCCGGGTCGCCCGCCGGATCGATGATCACGAAGGGGATCGAGCGGGCGGCGAGCTGCCGCTTGACGGCGTCCGGGAGCGAGGAGAACACGAGCACGACGCCGATCGGCCTGCGCTGCAGCGCGCCCTCGATCCAGTCGGCCGCCGGGGCGTGCCGGGTGCCGCTCTCGGTCAGCACCACGCTCGCCCGGTGGGCTTTGGCGAGGTTCTCCACGCCCCGGATCAGCTCCATGGCCCAGACGCTGTCGAGTTCGTGGAAGACGAGCTCGATCAGCGGCGCCTCGCGGGCCGCGCGGGTGGTCCTCCGGTACGCGTGGGCCTCAAGGAGCGCCTCCACCTTGCGGCGGGTGCCCGGCGAGACGTCCTGGCGGCCGTTGAGGACTTTCGAAACTGTCGAAAGCGACACCCCCGCTTCCTGCGCCACCTCCGCCAGCGTGATCCGCTGCTTCTCCTCGTCATCTCGCATCCGAGCAGCATAAGGCAGCCCCTCCCCCACTCCCGGAGTCACGCTTCGATAACGCGGGGCCGGAGGGTTGACCGCCTCACGGTCCGAAGCCTAGCGTCCCGACCCGTCAAGTTTCGATAATTCAACCGAAACACTTTCGAAAGGGAGGCGTTGAAGCGATGAAGCGACACGCTCGGCTGCTGAGAACCGTCGTCGTCGGTGGGGCGTCGCTGGCCATGACCCTGTCCCTCGCCGCCTGCGGCGGCTCCGGGGGCTCGTCCGGCGACTCGGACACGATCCACGTCCTGGTGTACGGCGACGCGACGAACAGGGTCGAGAAGCAGCTCGTCGACACCTTCAACAAGACCTCGAAGGTGAAGGCGGTCCTCGACACCGTCCCCGGCGCCGACTACCAGTCCAAGCTGCAGACGCTCATCAGCGGCAAGCAGGCGCCCGACGTCTTCTTCAACTGGGGCGGCGGCAGCATCAAGCCCTATGTCGACGCGGGCCTGTTGATGCCGCTCGACGACTTCATCGCCAAGGACCCTGGCCTGAAGTCGAACTTCCTGCCGTCGGTCTTCGACACCGCGGTCGTCGACGGCAGGCCCTACGGCGTGCCCATGCGGGGCACCCAGCCCGTCCTGCTCTTCAGCAACAAGAAGGTGCTCCGGGAGGCGGGCGTCACCGCCCCGCGCACCTGGGACGAACTCCTGGCCGCCGTCAAGGCGCTGAAGGCGAAGGGCGTCACCCCGATCGCCCTGGGCGGCGGCGACAAGTGGCCCACCCAGATGTGGTTCCAGTACGTCTACGACCGGGTGGCCGGACCCGAGCTCTTCGCGAAGGCCCTCAAGGGCGACAAGGACGTCTGGGCGAGCGCCGACAGCAGGAAGGCCCTCGGCATGCTCAAGGAGCTGATCGACACCGGCGCCTTCGGCACCACCTACGACTCGGTCAAGTTCACCGACGGCGGCTCCCCCGCCCTGCTCGCCACCGGAAAGGCCGCCTTCGAACTCATGGGTTCCTGGGAGTACTCCACCCTCCAGGACGCCTACCCCGACTTCGTGAAGAACGACCTCGGCTACGGCACCTTCCCGGCCGTCGAGGGCGGCAAGGGCGATCCGGCCAACCTCGCCGGCAACACCAACAACTTCTACTCCGTCCTCAAGAGCACCGACCACCCCGAGGCCGTCGCCGAGTTCCTGAAGCTCATGTACTCGGACGAGTTCGTCAAGGCCCAGCTCTCCGTCGGCAACCTGCCGACCACCACCAACACCCCGGAGTTCCTCGGCACTTCCGCCGACCCGGAGTACTCGACGTACCAGTACGACCTGGTGAAGAAGGCCCCGGCCTTCCAGCTCTCCTGGGACCAGGCGTTCCCGCCGGCCGCCACGACCACCCTCCACCAGGCGGTCCAGCAGTTCTTCAACGGACAGATGGGGACCGACGCCTTCATCGCCGCCATGCAGCGTCTGCCCGCGGCCTGACCACCGGGAACGTCCGACATGACCACTGCCACAGCCCCCGCCGTGGACGGCACGGAGAAGGCCGGGACCCGGAGGCGGCCGGGCCGCCCCGGGACCGGCGCGGGCCGCCCGGGCTTCGTCTGGGCGGCGCCCGCCGCCGTCTTCTTCGGCCTGTTCGCCCTCGTCCCCCTGCTCCTGGTCGTCGTGCTCTCCTTCACCCGCTGGAACGGCCTCGGCTCGCCCGAGTTCGCCGGCCTGGAGAACTGGAGCAGGCTGCTCGACGACCCCGTGATGGTGAAGAGCCTCTGGCTGAGCCTGCTCCTCACCGTGCTCGGCGTCGTCGTCCAGACCCCGATCAGCATCCTGCTCGGCGTCTGGGCCGCCGGCCACCAGCGCAACCGGGCCGTCCTCTCGGCGATCTACTTCGTCCCGCTGCTGCTCTCCGTCACCGCCGTCTCCGTCCTGTGGCGGGCCGTGCTCGACCCCAACTTCGGCGTGCCCTCCCAGGCCAGGTGGCTGTTCGGCGACGGCAACCTCTTCGGCGTACAGGCCAGCGCCCTCGGCGTCCTCGTCTTCGTGAGCACCTGGCAGTTCACTCCCCTGCACACCCTGCTCTACCAGGGCGCCGCACGGGCCGTCCCCCACGTGCTCTACCAGGCCGCGGAGATCGACGGCGCCGGAAGGGTCCGGCAGTTCTTCCACATCACCCTGCCGCAGCTGCGCAACACCATCGTGACCTCGACGGTCCTGATGGTGGTCGGCGGGCTCACGACCTTCGACACCGTCCTCATCCTCACCCAGGGCGGGCCGGGCACCGACACCACGAACAGCGCCTACTACATGTACCAAAAAGCCTTCAAGAGCTTCGACTTCGGCGCCGCCTCCGCCATCGCCCTGCTCCTCGTCCTCGTCGCCACCTGCGTCTCGCTGGTGATGGTCCGGGTGAGTGGCTACGACAGGATGCGCAGCACGATGGAGGGCGTGTGATGCGCGAGCGCCCCAACCTCCTCGCCGGACTCGGCTCGCTCGTCTGGCTGTTCGTCGTCGGCCTGCCGCTGTACGTCATGCTGATCGCCACCTTCCAGACCCGGGCGGAGTACGCGGCGAACGGCCCCCTCGGCTTCCCGGAGCACTTCACGCTCGACAACTACGTGAACGACCTGAACGAAGGCTTCGCGCAGTACTTCCTCAACACGGTCGTCGTCACCGTCTGCGTGGTGGGCATCGTCCTGGTGCTCGTGCCGCCCCTCGCGTACGCGATCGTCCGCAGCGACGGCAGGGCCGCGGGCCGGGTCTTCCGGCTCTTCCTGCTCGGCCTGGCCATCCCCTCCCAGGCCGTGATCGTCCCGATGTTCTACCTGATCAACGAGGCCGGTCTCTACGACAACCTCATCGGCGTCATCCTGCCGACCGCCGCCTTCGCCATGCCGGTCTGCGCGCTGATCCTGACCGGCGTCATGCGGGACATCACGCCCGAGCTGTACGAGGCGATGACGGTCGACGGCGCCTCCTCCTGGCGAATCTTCCACCGGCTGGTGCTGCCTCTGTCCAAGGGCGGCCTGTCGACGATCGTCGTCTTCTCCTCCCTCCAGGCGTGGAACGGCTTCCTGTTCCCGCTGGTGCTCACCCAGTCCTCGGGGAACAAGGTCATCACCATGGGCCTGTACGACTTCCAGACCGAGCACGGCGTCGACATCCCGGGCCTGCTCGCGGCCGTCGTCCTGTCCATGCTCCCCATCCTGCTCGTCTATCTGTTCGCCCGTCGCGCCCTGGTCCAGGGGCTGATGGGAGTCGGAGGAAAATGACCGAGAACGTGGCCCCCCAGTCTCCCGCCCCGCTCCCCCGCTGGCGCGACACCGCGCTGAGCGCGGAGGCCCGGGTCGACGCACTGATCCGCGAGATGACGATCGAGGAGAAGGTCGCCCAGCTCTTCGGAGTGTGGGTCGGCGCCTCCGACGAGGGCGGCGAAGTCGCCCCGCACCAGCACGACATGGAAGAACCCGTCGACCTCGACGCCCTGCTTCCCGACGGCCTCGGTCAGCTGACCCGCCCCTTCGGGACGGTTCCCGTCGACCCCGCCCTCGGCGCGCTGTCCCTGATGCGGACCCAGCAGCGGATCGTCGCCGCGAACCGCTTCGGCATCCCGGCGGTGGCGCACGAGGAGTGCCTGGCGGGTTTCGCGGCCTGGGGCGCCACCGCGTATCCGGTCCCCCTGTCGTGGGGGGCGACCTTCGACCCGGAGCTGGTACGGGAGATGGCGGCGGCCATCGGCCGGGACATGCGCGCGGTCGGCGTCCACCAGGGGCTCGCGCCCGTTCTCGACGTGGTGCGCGATGCGCGGTGGGGGCGGGTGGAGGAGACCATCGGCGAGGATCCGTACCTGGTCGGGACGATCGCCACCGCCTATGTCCAGGGCCTGGAGTCGGCCGGTGTCGTCGCCACCCTCAAGCACTTCGCCGGCTATTCGGCCTCCCGGGCCGGGCGCAATCTGGCCCCGGTCGGCATGGGGCGGCGGGAGCTGGCCGATGTGATCCTGCCGCCGTTCGAGATGGCGGTCCGGGAGGGCGGGGTGCGCTCGGTGATGCATGCCTACACCGACACCGACGGCGTCCCGTCCGCCGCCGACGGCGAGCTGCTGACCGGTCTGCTCCGCGACGCCTGGGGGTTCGCCGGGACGGTGGTGGCGGACTACTTCGGCATCGCGTTCCTCAAGACCCTGCACGGCGTCGCCGCCACCTTCGGCCAGGCGGCCGGGGCCGCGCTCGCCGCCGGTGTCGACGTGGAACTGCCCACGGTCAAGACCTTCGGCGCGCCCCTGCTCGACGCCGTCGCCAAGGGAGAGGTGCCCGAGGAGCTGGTGGAGCGGGCGGTGCGCCGGGTGCTGGTACAGAAGGTCGAGCTGGGCCTGCTCGATCCGGGGTGGAGCGCCGTGCCCGCCGCGCTGGAGGGCGCCGACACCACGGCCGGCCCGGAGACGCTCCGGGGCACGGTCGACCTGGACCCGGACCGCAACCGTGCGCTGGCCGCCCGGATCGCCGAGCGGGCCGTCGTCCTGCTGCGCAACGACGGCGTCCTGCCGCTCGACCCACGAAGCCCCCGCCGCATCGCGCTGATCGGCCCGAACGCGGAGGTTCCGACGGCCGTTCTGGGCTGCTACTCCTTCCCGGTCCACGTCGGCCGACAGCACCCGGACATCCCTCACGGCGTCGACCTGCCGACCCTGCGCGAGGCCCTCGCGGTGGAGTTCCCGGCCGCCGAGATCACCGTGGCGCCCGGCACCGGCATCGACGACGCCGCGACCGGGGGCTTCGCCCAGGCCGTGGCGCTGGCCCGCGGCGCCGACCTGGTGATCGCGGCCCTCGGCGACCGCGCCGGGCTGTTCGGCCGGGGCACCAGCGGCGAAGGCTGCGACGCGCAGTCCCTCACCCTCCCCGGTGCCCAGCAACAGCTCCTGGACGCCCTCCTCGACACCGGTACGCCGGTCGTGGCCGTGCTGCTGGCCGGCCGTCCCTACACCCTGGGCCGCGCCACCGACGAGGCCGCCGCCATCGTCCAGACCTTCTTCCCCGGCGAGGCGGGAACCGGCGCCATCGCCTCGGTCCTCAGCGGCCGGACCGAGCCGAGCGGCCGGCTGCCCGTCAGTGTGCCCAGGCACCCCGGCGCCCAGCCGTCCACCTATCTGGCCGCCCGCCTCGGCCATGCCAGCGAGGTCTCCAGCATCGACCCCTCACCCGCCTTCGCCTTCGGGCACGGCCTGACGTACACGACCTTCGCGTGGTCCGGCCTCACCGTGGAGGCGGCCGAGGCGCCGACGGACGGCGAGTTCCGCCTCTCCCTCACCGTCCACAACACCGGCGACCGCCCCGGCACCGAACTCGTCCAGCTGTACCTGCACGACCCGGTCGCCTCCGTCGTCCAGCCCGTGCAGAGACTCATCGGATACGTACGGGTCGACCTGCCCCCCGGCGAGAGCAGGCGGATCCACGTGACCGTCCCCGCGGACCTCGCGTCGTTCACCGGCCGCGACGGCCGGCGGACGGTGGAGCCCGGAGAGCTGGAACTCCGCTTCGCCGCCTCCAGCACCGACGCCCGGCTGACCGCCCGGGTCGCCCTCACCGGTCCGGCGCGCCCCGTCGACCACCACCGGCGCCGGCACGCCGAGTTCACGGTCGAGCCGCGGCCCTCGTCCTGAATCCTGACCGTACGGCTCCGGCCGCCGGGGGCTCAGCTCCGTCGGCCGGTGGCAGGCGGTGGCAGATCCGGCCGGCAGACCTCGCAGGCGCCGAGTCGCGCGCGGACGTCGGCGCGCGGGACGGACTCGACGTCGTGGGTGTCGTGCCCCTTCCAACGGGCGTACCGCTGGCCGTCCTTGAGCCCTTCGCAGTGGGGCGTCCGGTGGTAGACGCTGCCTCCTCTGGTGACGTACACCCTCCGTGGGAGCGGGGAGTTCATCGTCCGGCAGTGGTCGCACTGGGAGACCGGGAGACACATGACTTCGCAGTATTCGTCGGCCATGGTGTCCATGGTCGCGCCCGGGGCTCGCCGCGGCAACGTCCTTTCGGGCCGACTGTTCTCATGAAGCTCCCTGCTCAGAAAGGTTTCTGATGCTTTGACACCTCCTTCTTCCCTTCTCTCCGATCCACTTCACGAAGCGGAAGGGGTGCGGCCCGAGCGGGTCGTGCGCCGGGGCGGGTGGAGTTCGGCCTTGCCGAAGAGGAGGGCGTAGCCGGAGGGGAGCTGCCTGAGGATGCGGTCGGTGAGGTCGGGGCCGGCCAGTCGGGAGAGGGGGGCGAGGACCGCGCCGACGTCCCAGCGGGTGGTGGCCAGGCTGCCGCCGGTGCGCTGGGCGAGGTCCTTGACGAACTCCCAGCCGGTGAGCGGGGTGGTGGCGGGGATCTGGGCGGTGAGGACCAGGGCCGCCTCGAAGGGGAGGCGGGCGGCGAGCTCGACGCGTTCGTCACCGACGAGTTGCCGCCCCAGCGCCGCGAGGACGGAGCGGACCGTCTGCTCGGCGCGCTCACGGGTCGGGTAGGCGCCCTCGTAACGGACGTGTTCGAGGAGGCCGGTGTAGGAGTCGGCGCCGCGGGGGGTCGTGGGCGCGGCGGTCGTGGACACGGGAGTCGTGGTCTCGGTCTGGAGGGTCATGGCGGTACGGGTCGCCGTTCTCTTCGGGCCCGGCCGTCGCGGCCGGGCGCAGTGAACAGGTGTCGACATGACGTGCCGGGCTCACCGGGGAAGGTGGGGCCGGCCGAAGAGGAGGTCGTATCCGGGCGGGAGCTGGAGGAGTATCCGGGCCGTGAGTTCCTCGCCTGCCTCGTCGGCGACGACGCTGAGCACGGCGCTGACGTCCCAGGCCGCCGTCCGTTCGGTGGCTCCCTCGATCCAGGCGGCTGTCGCGCTGACGAAGCGTTCCGGGGAGAGCGGTTCGGCGGCCTGGAGCGGGTTGAGCAGGATGACGGCGAAGGTCTCGGGGAGGCGTGCGGCGAGCTCGGCCCGCACGTCGCCGACCAGATGGGCGCCGAGGAGCGCGAGCACGACGCGGGAGGAGCGTTCGGCCTCCTGCGGCGTGTCGTAGTCACCGCGTTCCTGCACCCGGTCGAGAAACGTCTGCCATCGCAGTCTCATCGGGGCCCCTTCCTTCGCGAGGGGAGTTCCTCGGCGGGGGATGCGGGGTGGCGGGGAGCGGAGGGCGTAGGAGGGGGAGGAAGAGAGGGTGCCGCCCTCCGCTCCCGGCCGCCACCGGTTCAGCCGGCGATCTGCTTGCGGTCGTCGCCCTGGCTGATGGTGACCTTGCGGGGCTTGGCGCGCTCGGCGATCGGGATGCGGAGAGTGAGGACGCCCGCCGTGTAGTCCGCCGTGATCTTCTCGGTGTCGAGGGTGTCGGCCAGCATCAGCTGGCGGGAGAAGACGCCGAGAGGACGCTCGGACAGTTCCATCTGGACGTCGTCGCTCTTCGGGGCCGGCCGGCGCTCGGCCTTCACCGTCAGCATGTTCCGTTCGACGTCGATGTCGATCGCGTCGGGGGTGACGCCCGGCAGATCCATCATGATCACGTACTCGTCGCCCTCGCGGTACGCGTCCATCGGGACGGCGGTGGGTCGTGACCATGTGCCGGTCGCCGTGCCCAGCATCTGCTGCGTCAGACGGTCGAGCTCACGGAACGGGTCGGTGCGCATCAACATCGTGAACACCTCCATCGGGTCAAGGGCAGTGGTTGCCAATGCGCTTCACCTGACACCGTTGTAACATGTCAACGGATGGACGACAACTAGGACGTCAACGAAAAGACGACATGAGGGAGGGTGGCTCTATGGCCGGTGACGAAACGCCTGGTGGCGAGGCTCCCGGCGGCGACATGACCGGCGGCGACACCGCGGGTGGAGATGCCCCTGTCACCTTCCACGCGGCTCTGGCGGCGCTCGCCGAGATCGACGAGGCCATTCGTGCGGCCCGGGCCGCGAGCGCCCCGGCCCCGTCTCCGAGCGCCTCCTCCGAGGAGGTGCTCTCCGCGCTCCTGCTCCTGCGCGAACTGCGCGAGCAGCTCGCGGGCTGGGAGCCCGGCCTCATCGAGGCCGCCCGGGAGGCGGGCGCCAGCTGGGCCGAGCTCGCCCAGCCCCTCGGCGTCACCAGCAGGCAGGCGGCCGAGCGCCGCTATCTGCGCGTCCGCCCCGGCCGCCCCGGCGCCACCGGAGAGCAGCGCGTCCAGGCCACCCGTGACCGCCGCGCCGCCGACCGGACCGTCACGAGCTGGGCCCGTGACAACGCCGCCGACCTGCGTCAGCTCGCCGGACAGATCACCGCCCTCGACACCCTCACCGCCACCCTGCGGCGCGAGCTCCGCGAGGCCCTCGCGGACATCGACCCGGCCCGCCTCCTGGAGCCCCTCACCCGCGCCCGCACCGCCCACCCGCCCCTGCCTCCCGACCTGGCCGAGCGCGTGGACACCGTCACCCGTCGCACCACGGCTCTCCGCGACGAGAGCGACCAGCGCCGCTCCGGCACCCCGCAGCCCTGACGGACCCGGTGGCGGACGCGTACGGCTCCCGGTGCACCGGCCACCACATCGCCCGCCCCAGCAGCGCCGCGGCCGACGGCACCAGCAGGAGCGACAGGACGAAGGCGGACAGGAGGACGCCCAGCGCCGTGGCGAGACCGATCTGCCGGGTGGACGGTTCCGCGTTCACCGACAGGCCGCCGAAGGAGGCCGCGAGGACCGTGCCGGCCGTGGCGACGGCCGGCGCCGTGTGGCGTACCGCCCGGGCCACCGCGACGCGGGCCGAGGCGGCCCGGGCCGTCTCCTCGCGCAGACGGTCGCCGATGAGGATGGTGTAGTCGGTGCCCAGGGCCACCACGAAGAGGAAGAGCACCAGCGGCAGGACGACGTTCACGCCCGGTTCGCCGCCCAGGTGCTGGAAGACCAGCGCGGAGGCGCCGAACGTCGCGGCGAAGCACAGCCCGACCGCGAGCATCAGGACCACCGGGGCCGCCAGGCTGCGCAGCAGGACCAGCAGGATGAGCGCGATCAGGGCCGCCGCCACCGGCAGCACCGTCCGCAGGTCCCGGTCGACCGCCGTCGCCACGTCGGCGAACACGGCCGCCGTGCCGCCGACATGGGCCGTCAGTCCGGCCGGCGCCGCTTCCCGTACGGCATGGCGCACCGGCCCCGCCGCGAGGTCTCGGGCGCGCTGCGTCCGGGCGTCCGCCGTCAGGTACGCGTCGAGCCGGGCGGCGGTGCGGTCGGCGTTGAACACGGGGTCGGCGACCCTGCCCACGCCGTCCGCCCCGGCCAGCGCCCGGGGCAGACCGCCCAGCGCGGCGGTGTCCAGGGGGCGGCCGTCGTCGGCGGTGACGTACACCGTCGTCGGGTCGGACACCCCCGGCGGCAGGGCTCCGGCGATCTCCCGGGCCGTCGCCGCGGCCGCCGTCGTGTCGCGCGAGGTGCCGCCGGTGCCGAAGTCCATGCGGACGCCCGTCGCCCCGGCCGCGAGCGCGCCGAGGAGGGCGACCGACGCGACGAGCACCGCCAGCGGGCGGCGTGCCACCCGTTCTCCCGTACGGCTTGCCAGGCCGGGGCGCCCGGCCTTCGTCAGGCTCCGCGACGGCCGGAACATCCGCCGCCCGGTCACCGCCAGCAGCGCCGGCATCAGGGTCAGGCTCGCCACCAGCATCACCAGTACCGACACGGCGACGGAGGGTCCGAGCACCCGGAACTGTCCGAAGGACGCCACGCCCAGGGTCGCGAAGGCCGTCACGATCGTCAGCGCCGCCGAGGTCACCGCCGTCCCCACCCGTCCGGCCACGTCCGCCGCCACCAGTCGACGGTCGTCCGCCGGGCGGCGGCTCAGCTCCTCGCGGAAGCGGAACAGGAGGAAGAGGAAGTAGTCGACGCCGATGCCGAGCAGGACGGTGCCGATCATGCCCGGGGTGCCCGGGTCCAGGTCGAAGCCGGCCGACAGGGCCGCTCCCACGACCGTGCCGACGGCGGTGCCACCCACCACGGACACCGCGAGCAGCGGGACGAACGCGGCCAGGACGCTGCGGAACACCAGGGCACCGATCAGCACGATCAGTCCGGCCATGGCCAGTCCCACCACCGTCTGCGTGGTCTTCTCCGCGTCGGCGCGGTCCACCGTGTCCGCCAGGCCGCCGGTGAACCCGGTGCGCAGCCCGGCCTCGGCGAACTCCTGCCGGGCGCGGTCGTGGAAGGACCGGTACAGGGAGTGCATGCCGGGGTCGGTGGAGTTGCCCCGCAGGCGTGCGCGGAGCAGCGCGAACGACCCGTCGGGCGCGGTCGTCTCCGGTGTCACGCGGGGAACCTGGGAATAGTCCGCGGAGAGCCCCGGTATCCGGTCGTCCGTCCGCGGCATCTCCACGCGCGTGGCGCTCAGTTCGCGCGCCACCTCGTCCACGCGCCGCCGGTCCGCGGCCTTCAGCGGCTCGCCGTCGCGCCGCGCCACCAGCACCGTCACCGCGTCGGCGTCGGGCTCCGCGCCGAACTCCTGCCGGGCGACGCGCAGTGCCGCGGCCGCGTCGTACTCCGGGGGCAGGAATCCGGCGCTGTCGGTCTGTGTCACGCGGAAGACGAGCACCTGGCCCAGGAGGGACAGGAAGATGCCGACCACCGCCCACACGGCGATGACCCACCAGGGTCTGCGGGTCGAGAATCCGGTCAGGGCACGGATCACAGGAGTCCTCCGGAACAAGCACGCCTCCGGGACGAGCACGAGGGAGACGAGTACGAGGGAGCGTGGCCGCGACGCCGCGGAGACCGGGCGGCTGCGCCCCGTGCCGGGTGACTCCGGCACCTGTCCAGCACATCAGCGGCGCCCGGCCCGCACCTCGGAGCGGGGAACGAGAAACCGTCTGGGAGCACGGCCCCGAACCGCCCAGCCTCTGGGAGCCTGCTCCTACTCCCGGCTCGCTCCCGGTCCCGACGGCGTGCCTCCGGCGCGCTGCCACAATGGGACGCGCGGGAGGGGCCGAACCGCGGGTCGTCCGGCCGTGACCGCGGTCTCAGGGGCGGCGGCGACCGCGGTCTCCGGAGCGGTCGGGGAGAAGGCGTCTGAGGCGGTCTCAGAGGAAGCGTGGACACGCACAAGGGGGGCGGACATGGGACGGCGCACGGACGGGACGCGCCCCGGCACGGGGAGCCGGGACGAGGGGTTCCGGCTGTGGAGCCGGCACGACGGGCTCGTCGCCGTCGGCGCCGCGGCTGTCGACCTCGTCGGTTTCACCGTCACCAGTCAGATGGACCAGGGGCAGGTGCCGGTGGCCGGCTGCCTGATCGCGGTCGCCGCCTCCCTGTTCCTGCTGGCCCGCCGCCGCGCGCCACTGGGCGTCCTCGGGGGCGTCCTGGTGGTGAACCTGTCGCTCAACTGGTTCAGTGCCGTCGGCCAGCACTACGGTGCCGCCACCGTCGTCGCGCTCTTCACCGTCGTACGCCACCACCGTGCCGCGGTCGGTACGGCGGCCGTCGCCGGCTGCGTCACGGTGCTCCAGTTCGTCCACCCGGGGCTGCCCGCGCCGTCCCTGCTCGAGTTCGTCGCCAACCTCACGTCCGCGCTGTTCGTGGCCGGTGCCGCCGTCGCCGTCAACCGCTGGCAGCGCAACGCCGAGACCCACCGGCGGCTCCTCGCCGACCGCGCCGTCGCCGAGGAACGGCGCCGCATCGCCCACGAGTTGCACGACATCGTCGCCCATCACCTGACTACGATGCAGCTGCTCGCCGGAGGTGCCCGCGCCAACCTCGAACGTTCCCCCGAGACGGCCCGCGAGGCGCTCGTCGACCTGGAGGGTTCCGGCCGCACCGCCCTGCACGAGATGCGTCATCTGCTCGACGTGCTGCGTGCCGACGACGAGAGCGGCGAGGGCGACGAGGGCGAGGCAACAGCCCCGCAGCCCGGCGTCGACGACCTCGACCGCATCGTCGAGGACAGTCGCCGCGCCGGCCTCCCCACCACCCTCACCACCGACGGCGAGCCTCGGACGCTGCCGCCCAGCGTCGCGCTCGCCGTCTTCCGCATCGTCCAGGAAGCCCTCACCAACGCCCGCAAGCACGCCGGCCACGGCGCGCGGGTCGACGTACGGCTCAGCTACACGGCTCACGAGGTACGGGTCGACGTCACCGACGACGGTCCACGCCCCGGTCGTCCCGCCATGCGCGGCTCGGGCTACGGGCTCATGGGATGCGCGAACGTGTCGCCCTCCACGGCGGCACCCTGCACGCCGGACCGGAGGACGGAGGCTTCACCGTCCGCGCCCGTCTGCCCCTGCCCACCGATCGCCCCACCGGTCGCCAGGAGACGTACGCGTGAACGCGCCCGTGAAGGTCCTCATCGCCGACGACCAGCCCCTGGTCCGCCGCGGCCTCGCGCTGATGCTCGCTCCGGAGCCGGGCTTCAAGGTCGTCGCCGAGGCCGCCGACGGCGCAGAGGCGGTGCGCCTCGCCCATGAGTGCCGGCCCGACGTGGTCATCATGGACATCCGCATGCCGGTCCTCGACGGCATCGCCGCCACCGAGCGCCTCACCGTCGAACTGCCCGGCTGCCGTGTCCTGGCCCTGAGCACCTTCGACATGGACGAGCACGTCGTGGCCGCCCTGCGCGCCGGCGCCTGCGGCTTCCTCCCCAAGGACATCTCACCCGAGGACCTCGTCGCTGCCCTGCACGTGGTCCGCGACGGCGAGGCCATCCTCGCCTCGCGGCTCCTGACCCGTCTCATCTCCGCGCACGTCACAGCCCCCGCCCACCGGCCGACGCCCCCGGCGCCTTCCGGCACCGACGGCCTCACCCCGCGCGAGCGGGAGGTGTGGCGGCTGATCGCCTGCGGCCTGGACAACACGGAGATAGCCACTCGGCTCGGTGTGAGCGCCTCCACCGTGAAGAACCACATCACCGGCCTCTTCGCCGAACTCGGAGTCCGCGACCGCGCCCAGGCGGTCATCGCCGCATACGAGACGGGCCTGGTGACGGTCCGCCGGGAGGCGTGATCCCTGCTCATACCGTATGAGGCA
>NZ_JASCXN010000042.1 GCF_030010625.1 Streptomyces sp. CC208A
CGAGCCTCTTTCGTCCTGTGCTGGAGGGTGAAAGAGGCTCAGTGAGGCCTTTGGCGTGCGATCCGGTCAGCCGGTGGACTCGGCGTCCCCGGGCCCGTCGGACGACGGCAGGGGGTCGATGGCGTACGAGCCCTTGTGCGGGAGCGTCTCGATCAGGCCTCGCTCGCGGAGGTCCCGCAGGGCACGCCTGATGGTTCGGTCGGCGACGCCGTGAGCCTCGGCGAGGCGGACGATGCCGGGCAAGGCCCCGCCGGGCGGGATGTGTCCCGACCGGATCTCTTCCTCGATGGTGCGTGCGATCCGCTGCCACTCGTACTCGGCCATGCGTCCAGCTTTCCGCGGTGTACCGAGCGCCACATCGTCAGCCCATGGTGCATCGCGGGCTACCATGGCGTACCGTGGTACATCGAAACGAGGCCCCCGCAGCCGTTGGAGCGGCCCGGGGGTGTGGCCACCAACCCCATGGAGGTTGATGACGTGGGCATTATCCATGCCTTGCTGCACTTGTTGCTGGACGCGCTGGCCCCTGGTTCCGGGCGGCGGCGCCGGGCATGCGGTCTGCCTGGCGCCGCCCCAGCTTCCGCCCAGTGGACGGAAGGCCCCCGCCCGGGGCTGTGCGGGCGGACCGGTCCCGCGTGGGGATGGACCGTACGCCCGCCGAGGTCGCCGTACGGGCTCGTGCGGACGCTCAATGGGGAGAGCACGGCCCTCGTCCGCCCCTACCTGGTCACGCACGAGCGGCAGGAGGAGCGTGCCGCTCGGCAGCGGTGGCGGCGGCTCAGTCTCGTCCTGGCGGCGGACTTCGGGGTCGACCTGGACACCCGGGACGTGCACGCGGTGGGGGTGGCGGCGTGGTGAACGGACCGGTATTTGACCCGGCCGCGCGGAGGCCCGTCCGCATGTGCGTGCGCTGCCATCAGGTCACGGACGCGCCCGTGACCGTCGCGGAGGTGCACCAGAGCTCCGGGCCCGGGTGGAACGTGTACGCGTGCCCGGAGTGCGCGCCGCACTTCCCGCCGCTGCCCGACGTACTCGACCTCCTCCAGCGGGGCAAGGGCCACCCGTCGTAGAGCGGGGGCACTCCGCTACGCCTCTCCTGTTCCAGGGCCCGCCCCGGAACGGGGGAGGTCGAAGGGCCGGGACAGGCAAGCCGCAGGCATGCCAGACTTGAGCCATGACGGCAGCGCAGGATTATGAGCACCTGCACCACCTGGTGGATCGGCTGAGCCCGTCCCAGGTACGGCGCTTGCGGCTGATCATCACCGAGGACGAGGAACTCTCCCGGGTCGACCGGCAGGTCCCGGACGAGACCGAAGGGGACGACGGCGAGGGCGAGCTTCTCCCCGCCAGCTTCCTCGCGCTGTCCGGCAGCATCGAAGCACCGGCCGACTACGCCGAGCGGCACGACGACTACATCCGCGAACGCGCCGAACGCGAGCGGAGCACCGGCGAGTGATCGCCACGGTCCTCGACACCGGCCCGCTGGTGGCGTTCTTCAACGCGAAGGACAAGCACCATTCGAGCTGCGTCGCCTTCTTCTCGCAGCTCCGCGGACGCAAGCTGCTGCCCGCCACCGTTCTGGCCGAGGTGAGCTGGCAGCTGGAGCGCTGGCCGCGCGTCGAGGCCGCCTTCGTCGAGCACGTCGCCCAGGGCTTCTTCGAACTCGTCAGCTTCTCCTCAGAGGACTTGCTTCGGGTCAGCGAACTGATCACCCAGTACGCCGACTTCCCTCTCGGCGCGGTCGACGCCTCCGTGATCGCCGTCGCCGAGCGTCACGAGGTCGACCGGATCGCCACTCTCGACCACCGTCATTTCCGGGCCGTCAAACCGAAGCATGTGCCCGCGCTGACTCTCCTGCCGTAGTTCCTTCCGGAATCCCTTCCGCTACGACTCCGCCGGCCGTCCCTTCGGGCGCCGTAGCCCCGCCTTCGTGAGGCGGCGGAGGAGTTCCTTCGAACCGACCGGGATCGCGCCGGCCGCGATCGCCGCCTCGTACCAGTCGGAGGGGATGTCGTAGTGGTCGCCGTCGAAGCCGCGGGGCGGGGCGCCCAGCGTCGCGGCGAAGGCGTGGAGTTCGTCGAAGGAGACGTCGCTGATCAGGTGGGACCACATGCGGCCGTGGCCCGGCCAGGTCGGGGGGTCGATGTAGAGGGTCACGCCTCTGTCCCCGGCGCGTCGGCGGGGGCCGGGCGGGTGGAGGCCGGAGCCGTGTCGGCCGCGCGCCGCTTCACCTCAGGCCGCCCACTCTCGCCACCACCACGCCCTGCTTGGCGCAGACCCAGTGGGGGTCCGGGCCGAGTTCCGGTTCCACGTCGAGGGCGTGGGGGTCGCCGGAGGGGCAGACGGGGCAGAGGGGCCAGCGGCCGTACGCCTCCAGGAGGGCGTCCTGGACGTCCTGGGCGACCAGGCCGGCGACGTACTCCAGGCCCTCCGGCCACTGCTCGACCCACCAGCGGCGGTGGGTCACCGCGTCCTCCACCATCGACACGACCTGGGCCGCGGCCACGTCACGGGCCGCCAGGTCGGCCAGGACCAGGGCTCGGGCGGCGTGGAGGGTCTGCTCCACGGGGTCGATGTCGTCCATGGGGTCATTGTCCCCCGCCGGGGGCGGGGAGGGGGAGGGCGGGCCCTTGCTCTTCCGGTGCTCTTCCGGGCGTACGGGTCTTGTCCGGCCCCAGCAACTGAAAGTATCTTTCAGGTGTGACCAATGACGTGAAGGAAACTTTCAGGAGTGAGACTCCTCCCGCTCCCGCCGCCCTCGCCGCCAAGGTACGGACCCTCTCCCCCTCCATGACCCGTTCCATGCAGCGGGTCGCCGAGGCCGTCGCCGGGGACCCCGCCGGGTGTGCCGCGCTCACGGTCACCGGGCTCGCCGAGCTGACCGGGACCAGCGAGGCCACCGTCGTCCGTACCGCCCGGCTGCTCGGCTATCCGGGCTACCGCGACCTGCGGCTCGCGCTCGCCGGGCTCGCCGCGCAGCAGCAGTCGGGGCGGGCGCCCTCCGTGACCGCCGACATCGCCGTCGACGATCCCGTCGCGGACGTCGTCGCCAAGCTCGCCCACGACGAGCGGCAGACGCTCGCCGACACCGCCGCCGCCCTCGACACCGTGCAGCTCGGCGCCGTCGCCGCCGCCTGCGCCGCCGCCCGCCGGATCGACGTGTACGGGGTCGGCGCCTCCGGGCTCGTCGCCCAGGACCTCGTACAGAAGCTGCTCCGGATCGGGCTCGTCGCCCACGCCCACAGCGATCCGCACCTCGCCGTCACCAACGCCGTGCAGCTCCGCTCCGGCGACGTCGCCCTCGCCATCACCCACTCCGGCTCGACCGGCGACGTCATAGAACCGCTCCGGGTCGCCTTCGAGCACGGCGCCACGACGGTCGCGATAACCGGCCGTCCTGACGGGCCCGTCAGCCAGTACGCCGACCATGTGCTGACCACCTCCACCGCCCGCGAGAGCGAGCTGAGACCGGCCGCCATGTCGTCCCGTACCAGTCAACTCCTGGTTGTGGACTGCCTGTTCACCTGCGTCACGCAGCGTACGTACGAGACCGCCGCCCCCGCCCTCGCCGCCTCCTACGAGGCCCTCGCCCACCGTCACGCACCCCGCAGCACCCGTTAGCCGTCAGCCAGGAAGAGAGCAGCCGACCCGTGCCCACCTCCTACTCCGAGCTCCGCGCCCAGCTGGCCACCCTCACCACCGAGGCGTTCCGCCCCGAACTGGCCGAGATCGACCGGCTGTCCACCCTGGAGATCGCCCGCATCATGAACGGCGAGGACCGGACCGTCCCCGCCGCCGTGGCCCGCGCGCTTCCCTCGATCGCCGCCGCCGTCGACGCCACCGCCGAGCGGATGGCCCGCGGCGGGCGGCTGGTCTACACGGGCGCCGGCACCGCCGGGCGGCTCGGCGTCCTCGACGCCAGCGAGTGCCCGCCCACCTTCAACACCGACCCCTCCCAGGTCACCGGCCTGATCGCGGGCGGCCCCTCCGCCCTCGTCCGCTCCGTCGAGGGCGCCGAGGACTCCAAGGAGCTCGCCGCCGCCGACCTGGACGCCCTCGGCGTCCGCCCCGACGACACCGTGGTCGGCGTCTCCGCCTCCGGCCGCACCCCGTACGCCGTCGGCGCCGTCGAGCACGCCCGCGCCGCCGGGGCGCTCACCATCGGCCTGTCCTGCAACGCCGACAGCGCCCTCGCGGCCGCCGCCGAGCACGGCATCGAGGTCGTCACCGGGCCCGAACTCCTCACCGGATCGACCCGGTTGAAGGCCGGTACGGCCCAGAAGCTCGTCCTCAACATGATCTCGACGATCACCATGATCCGGCTCGGGAAGACCTACGGGAACCTCATGGTCGACGTCCGCGCCTCCAACGAGAAGCTCCAGGCCCGCTCGCGGCGCATCGTCGCGCTCGCGACCGGCGCCCCCGACGAGCGGATCGAGGCCGCCCTCTCCGCCGCCGGGGGAGAGGTGAAGAACGCCATCCTGATCATCCTCGCCGATGTCGACGCCGACACCGCCGACCGCCGGCTCAAGGACGCCCACGGGCACCTGCGTGCGGCGCTGGACGCGACGGACCGCTGAGCCCCGGGACCCCTCCCCCCCCTCACAGCAAGGCACCACCGCACCATGAGCACAGACGAAACAGACGACACGGGCGACAAGAACCGCGCCGTCGCCGCCGCGATCCTCCCCCTCGTCGGCGGCGCCGGGAACGTCACCTCCGTGGCCCACTGCATGACCCGCCTCCGGCTGGGTCTGCGCGACCGCTCGCTCGTCCGGGACGAGGACCTGAGGCAACTGCCTTCCGTGCTCGGGGTGGTGGAGGACGACACGTACCAGATCGTCCTCGGCCCCGGCACGGTCGCCCGGGTGACCCCCGCCTTCGAGACCCTCCTGAGCGCAGGAACGACCCCCGCGCAGGACCTCGCCGGCAAGGGCGCCGCCCTCAAGGCCGCCCGGAAGGCGCGGAATTCGACCCCGTTCAAGCTCCTCCTCCGCCGGATCGCGAACATCTTCGTCCCGCTGATCCCCGCCCTCATCGGCTGCGGCGTCATCGCCGGCCTCAACGGGCTTCTGGTCAACCTCGGTTGGCTGCCGGGCGTCACCCCCGCGCTCGCCGCCGTCGCGAGCGGCTTCATGGCGCTCATCGCGGTCTTCGTCGGCTACAACACCGCCCAGGAGCTCGGCGGCACGCCGATCCTCGGCGGGGCGGTCGCGGCCGTCGTCGTCTACCCGGGCGTCGCCAGGGTCGAGGTCTTCGGCCAGACCCTCTCCCCCGGCCAGGGCGGCGTCCTCGGCGCACTGGGCGCGGCCGTCCTCGCCGTGTACGTGGAGAAGTGGTGCCGGCGCCGGGTGCCGGAGGCCCTGGACGTCCTGGTCACCCCGACGCTCACGGTGCTCGTCGCCGGTCTGGCCACCGTCTTCGGCCTGATGGTCGTCGCCGGTGAGGTCTCGCGGGCCATCGGCGGCTTCGCCGACTGGCTGCTGACGAACGCGGGCGCCGGCGTCGGGTTCCTCCTCGGCGGCCTCTTCCTGCCGCTGGTGATGCTCGGTCTGCACCAGGCGCTCATCCCGATCCACACCACCCTCATCGAGCAGCAGGGCCACACCGTCCTCCTCCCGATCCTGGCGATGGCGGGCGCGGGCCAGGTCGGCGCGGCCATCGCCGTCCACCTGCGGCTCCCCCGCAACGGCTCGATCCGCCGCACGATCAGATCGGCCCTCCCCGCCGGTCTCCTCGGCGTCGGCGAGCCGCTGATCTACGGGGTCTCCCTCCCGCTGGGCCGGCCCTTCGTCACCGCCTGCGTCGGCGGCGCGTTCGGCGGCGGCTTCGTCGGGCTCTTCGGCATGCTGGGCGCCAAGGTGGGCTCCACCGCCATCGGCCCGTCCGGTTGGGCGCTCTTCCCGCTCCTCGACGGGAACAAGGGCCTCGGGACGACGATCGCGGTCTACGCGGGAGGGCTGGCCACCGGCTACCTCGCCGGCTTCGTCGCCACCTACTTCTGGGGGTTCAGCCGCGCGATGATCGAGGAGTTCGACGTGGACACGGGGGCGGGGGACGGGGACAGGGCCCCCGTGGCGGCGGGGGACGGGGACACGGCCCCCGTGGCGGCGGGCGACGGCCCCACGCCCGGCGCGGACACCCCCGATCCCGTGAAGGTCTGATCCCTCTGCCTCATCCCCTCCCCTGCCCCGGGGCAGCTCCGCGCACCCCGGCACGAAGTCGTCCCACCGGTGCCTAGACTCCGCAACCATGACGACCAAGCACGACGACCGCGACGGCGACCACGACCTGCCCGCCATCGCCTCCGACCTCGCCCCCACCGGGATCCTGCGGGCCTCCGTCAACCTGGGGAACCCGGTACTCGCCCAGGGCACCCCGGAGACCCCCGCCGGCATCACGGTCGACCTGGCCCGGGAGATCGGCCGACGCCTCGGGCTCCCCGTCGAGACACTCTGCTTCGACGCGGCGCGCAAGTCGTTCGAGGCGATGGCGGACGGCCGCGCCGACCTGTGCTTCCTCGCCGTGGACCCGGCGCGCGAGAAGGAGGTCGCGTTCACCGCCCCGTACGTCGTCATCGAGGGCGTCTACGTCGTCCCCCGCGACTCGGCGCTCGCCACCGTCGAGGACGTGGACGCGCCCGGCGTCCGCGTGGGCGTCAAGCAGGGCTCGGCGTACGACCTCCACCTCACCCGCACCCTCCGGCACGCCACCGTCGTCCGGGGCGCGGAAGGCGTCGACACCTTCCGCACCCTGGACCTGGAGGCGGGCGCGGGCATCCGCCAGCCCATGGCGGCCTACGTCGCCGCACACCCCGAAGTCCGCCTGATCGACGGCCGCTTCATGGAGATCAGGCAGGCGGTGGGCACCACGACGACCCGGTCACCGAGAACGCTCGCGTACCTGAACTCCCTCGTGGACGACCTGAAGAAGAACGGCTTCGTGGCCGAAGCCCTGCGCCGCTCGGCCCAGGACCCGGCGCTGGTGGCCCCGTAACGGCTACCGCCCCAGCAGGGCCAGCAACTCGGCCTCGCGCTCCGGACCGAGCCCGGCCCGCCGCTCCCGCCCGAGCCCCTGCTCACGCTCCCAGGCCAGCGTGTCGGCGATCACCTCGGCACGCGGCCGGTGCCGGAGCCCGGCCGCGGCCGCCGCCGCGCCCGAACGGGCCTGGAACCCGCTCCAGTCCTCGGCCACGATCCACAACGGCAGGGAGTCGGGCCCCATGAACTCCTCCACCCCCTGTTCGAGCAGCCAGGAGGACCCGGCCGGCACCACGGGCCCGGTGTGTCCGGCCGCCGCCCGGGAGAGCGCGATCCACTCGCCGAGGGACATGTTCGGCCCCACCGCGTCGTACGTCCCCGTCGCCCCCTTCTCCGCCGAGTCGAGGATCCAGTCGACGAGGTCCCGCACGTCGACGACCCGCGTAGGCAGCTCCGGCTCGTCCGGCACGAGCAGCGGCCCCTCGGTGTCCCGCGCGGCCCGGGCCGCCCAGTACCCGGTCCGGCAACTGACGTCCCCGGGCCCGCCGATGAGCCCCGCCCGCGCGATCAGCAGCCGGTCCCCCACGGCGGCGACGGAGGCCAGCTCGCAAGCGGCCTTGGCCTCCCCGTACAACTCCCGCCCGACCTCGTCCAGTTCGGTGGGAGCGAGTATCTCGGCGGACTCGTCGGCCCCGACCTCCGCCTGCGAGGCGTAGACGTTCCCGGACGACACATAGGTCCAGTGCCGGGCCCGCCCGCCCAGCGCGTCGAGCGCCCCCCGCACGAACCCCGGCTGCCACGACACCTCGACGACGGCGTCCCACTCCCGCCCGAGCAGCCCGTCGTACGCCCCCGGCTCCCGCCGGTCCGCGACGACCAGCTCGGCCCCTTCGGCCACCTCCCCGCTCTCTCCCCGCGCGAGGCACGTCACCGCATGCCCCCGCGCCAGCGCCCGCCGCGCCACCTCGCGCCCCACCCACGCCGTACCGCCCAGAACCAGAATCTCCATGCGACCCAGTGGACCACCCCGGCTCCCACCCCCGGAAAGGAGTTCGCCGACGGCGGAGCAGCAGGGGAAGGGCCCGAGAGGGCCCTTCCCCGCCGGTCTGCCGGTCCGCCGGTCGGACTACTCGTCCGCGAAGATCTCTTCGGCCGTGGCGGCCGTGACCGCACGGGTGAGCCAGGTACGCAGCACGTCCGGATCGCCACAGGCCGTGACGCGGTCGCGGACGTCGTCGGGGACGTCGAGGCCGCGCTGCTCCAGGACCAGCAGCATGGCGTCGGCGCTGCCCTGGGCTCGGCCCTCGGCCCGGCCCTCGTCTCGAATCTCCTCGGAGAGGTAGGACTTGTAGAAGGAGAGGTTCGCGGCCACCAGAGTCCTCCAGTTTTCCTGATCGGAGCGCTTGTTCAGCCCCTGTGCGGTGAGTTCGACGATCGGATCGGCGACGATCTCGGGGACATACCGCAGCGCGGTGGACAGCGCTTTCAGAATCTCGCCGATGTCTGGGGCACCCGCATGCGCGATGGCTGACAGGGCTGCGAGGGCCAGATCCTCGCCGGCCTCGGCCGGGTCGGTGATCGCCGGCATGTCGTGGGGGCCCACGGCTACCGGCTGAATGCTGAGGGTGGGCATGCCGGGTGGCCCGTACGTCACTGTCTGTCCGGCCCATTCCGCCGTCCCTCGGTCCTGGCAGACGACCAGGAGCACGGTCGGCAGTCCGTACTTCGTCCACAGGTAGGAGACGTAGTACGCCCAGCTCGCCGGCTTGGCCGGGTCCTTCTTGCCCTGGGCCTCGATGGCGAGGAGGAGGGAGCCGTCCTGTGCGCTGTCGAGGCGCAGGAGGGTGTCCACGCGGCGTTCGACGGGTTTCGTCTCGGTGAGGTCGTTGGGCAGGACGACCGCGTCGACGGCTGCCGGGAGGGGAAGTCCCAGGACGTCCTTCAGGCGGCTGAAGAGGTGGAGGTCGTGGCGGAAGATGTGGTGCATCGCCTCGTGGGGCGGGCTGACCATAGGGACTCCTCGGGGTTTCAGGGGGTGCGCGCGCAGCCGTCGCAGATGCCCGGTTCCGGGGCGCGGTAGGCGTGGTCGCAGCGGTCGCAGTTCTGGAGGGGGTGCCGGGCGGCGGGCGGGGTGCGGCCGGGCGCGGGCAGAGGTGGGAGCCGGTCCGCGAGGCGGTGGGCGATGAGGGCGGCCGGGCGGTGGAGGGGCTCCGCGGGAAGGTCGTGGGTGAGGGCGCGGAGGACCTCGTGAGGGGCGAGGTCCCGTTCGATCCAGGCGGCGACACCGGGGGCCAGGTGCTCGGCCTCGGCGGCGGAGACCAGGAGCCGGGGGTCCTCGCGACGGAGGGCGGCGACGACGCCGAGCGCGAGCTCCAGCAGGGCGGCGGCGGGGAAGAACGGCTGCGGTACGGCGGGCAGGGCGCGGCGGCGCGGACGCGTGCCGCCGTGCCGCCCGCCCGAGGACGCGGGACGGGGGCCCCGGTCGGGAGCAGGCCGCTGACCGCGCCCGGGACTCTCGTCGGAGCGGGGTTCGCGGTCGGGCCCGGGGCTGTCGTCGGAGCCTGGCTCCGGGGCGGCGGAAAAGTCGGCCTCGGAAAGGCCGGCCTCGGAAAAGTCGACCTCCGGAAGGTCGACCTCGGGGCGGAAACCTTCGTCGGGACCGGAGTCCCGCTCAGCCTGAGGGCCCTGGTCCGGGCAGGGCTCCGACGGAGGCGGCGGCGGGGTGTCCGGGCGGGTGCGGCCCGGCTGGTTGCAGGAGACCGTACGCGTGACGATCCGGCCGCAGGGAAGGCGCTCGCGGCTGCGGCGCAGGTAGCCGTGGGCCTCCAGCTCGCGCAGGCCGGCGGCGATGCGGGTCTTGCCGTCGGGGAAGCGGGTGGCGAGGGTCGCGATGTCGACCTGGGCACCGACGGGGAGGGACTGGATGTGCGCCCCCAGGGCGATGGCGGCGAGCGTCAGTCCGGGATGCTGGAGGAGGTCGTTGCTGATGACCGTGAAGCGGGCGGTGAGGCGGACGTTGTCGTGGACGACGCCACCGGGCCGCCTGGCGTCGTGAGTTCCCCCGGAGGGGCGATTCTTCCCGCGGTTACGGGACGGGGCGTGCGGGCGCACGGTAGTGTTCTGGGCATCCATCAGGAAGGTCCTGTCTTCCTTGATTGGTCAGGCCCCTGCTGGGAGTGCTAGTCCCTGTGGGGGCCGACTCATGTCTGGTGAGTGGTGCTGGTTCTACTGCTGCTGAGGCGAGCCTAGATCAGACAACCCACCAGAAAGCCAGCCGAGTTGGCATATTCACCCGCGCGAGTGACCAGGCCCTCCGGCGGGGAGGGAAGGTGGGGTTTGGCTCGGTTTCTTTCTCCCCGTAGTCGTCCTTGGGGGACCTACCGGCTCACCGGCAGCCAGAAAACCGGACGCCGGTGGGCTTACTTCTCCACAGCCCCATCCACAGAGTTGTCCCCAGCCTGGGAAAGCAAGTCCCCACAGGTCGACGGAGGTTACGCGGACAAGCGCGACCGCACCCGCTTACCGTGAACCGTGACGGCGTCGATGCGCACAGTTACTGTCCAGGGCTTGTCCACTGCTGTCCGGGCTGTCCGGGCTGTCCGGGCCTCCCTCACGGGTAGGTGCGCCGCGCCACAAGAAGGGCGAGGGAAGGGTGCGTGATGTCGGCGGACGACGAGACGCGGCAGCTCAAGGCCGAGGCGGACGAGCCGGGCTGGGAGGTCGACCCGGACGACGAGTGGGGCGTGGCCGTCATCACCACGGTGGGGCGGCAGTTGAAGCTGCGCAGAGAAGCGGCGGGCATGCGCGCCGCCGAGTTCGGAGCGGCCGTCGGATACGGCGAGGCCCTGATCTACAAGATCGAGGGCGGAAAGCGGATCCCCCGCCCCGAACTCCTGGACAAGGCCGACGACGTGCTGGACGCGAAGGGGCTGGTGTCCGCGATGAAGGAGGACGTGGTGAAGGTCCGGTACCCGAAGAAGGTACGGGACCTGGCCGAGCGGGAGAGCAAGGCGGTGGAACTCCAGTTGTACGACCCGCTCAACATCCACGGCCTCCTCCAGACACCGGAGTACGCGCGTGGACTGCTGCTCATGCGGCGGCCGGCGTACACGCAGGACGAGGTGGAGCGGATGGTCGCCGGTCGCATGGCCCGGCAGAGCATCTACCAGCGGGACCCCGCGCCCGAGCTCAGCTTCGTCCTGGAGGAGTGGACGCTCCGCCGCCCCCTGGGCGGAAGGGCCCTGCTGCGACCCCAGTTGGAGCGCCTGCTGGAGATCGGGCGGATGCGGAACGTCGAGCTTCAGGTGATGCCGATGGACCGCGAGGAGCACGCCGGAGTGGACGGCAGCATCGAGGTACTGAAGTTCGGTGACGGGTCGGCCGTCGGACGTTCCCCGGTAGTCGCGAACGGACGCCCCGTGACCGATCCGAAGCAGCTCCATATCCTGGAGTTGCGGTATGGCATCATCCGGGCTCAGGCTCTCACGCCGCGTGAGTCGACCGCCCTCATTGAGCAACTGCTGGGAGAGACATGATCCGCAACACCTCGGCCGGGGACGCCTCCGAACTGGCGTGGTTCAAGAGCAGCTACAGCAGCGGCAGCGAGGGTGACTCCTGCATCGAGGTCGCCTTGAGCTGGCGCAAGAGCAGCTACAGCAGCAGCAGCGAAGGCGACTCCTGCATCGAGGTCGCCACCGCCCCCACCACCGTCCACGTCCGTGACTCCAAGTGCCTCGGCGGCCCCCAGCTCGCCCTCGCGCCCGGCGCCTGGACGGCCTTCGTCTCGTACGCGGCCGGCTGAGCCCGCCCTCGTACCCGTGTGCCCCGCGCCGGGCTTCACCCGGCGCGGGGCACACAACTCACCATCGGCTCAGAACAGGCCCTTGAACCCGTTCCAGCCGCCGCTGCCGATCAGCACCCGGCCGCCGTAGGTCCCGGTCCCGGTGGAGGCGTACCGCCACAGCCTCCCGGCCGTGTCACGCGCGAGCAGATCGGCCCGCCCGTCACCCGACAGGTCACCGACCCCGACGAGAGCGGAGTACACACCCCACCCGCCGCCGACCCGCACCCGCGCGGTCACGCCACCGGTGGAGGTGCCGTAGTACCGCCACAGCACACCCGCGGAATCGAGCCCGAGCAGGTCGCCCCGCCCGTCACCGTTCAGGTCCCCGGCTCCGACGATCTTCTTGTACAGCTTCCAGTTGTTGCCGATCTTCACCCGCGACCTCAGCCGGTGATCGGCAGTACCGGCATAGAAGTACATGTCACCAGTGGATGCCTGACGGGCGATCAGGTCGGCGTACCCGTCGCCGTTGGCATCACCGGGCGAGGTGAGGACGTCGTAGATGCCCCAGCCGGACCCGACGAGCGTGTACGGCGACGAGGCCGAGACCACCTTCCCGCAGCCCGGACGGTACGCCCGCAGCTGGTCCCCGACCCGCACGTACACGTCCGCACACCGGTCCCCGTTCAGGTCGCCCACCGGCACCAGCACCGACGAGGTCGCGAACTTCGTCCCCGTACCGGCGATCCGCGCCGAGACGCCGCCCTTGCCCGTACCCCGGTACATCGAGACGAGACCCGTCGTGTCCATCGCCAGCAGGTCGCCGAAGCCGTCGTCCCCGGCCATGTCCCGCCACACGGCGGCACCGCCGGTCACGGTCAGCGCCCCGGATGCCGTCAGAGCGGCGCCCTGTCCGTCGGCGGGCTTCACGGTCAGCGACCACGTGTACGCGCCGCTGGCGACGAGCCGGCCCGAGCCGTCCTTGCCGTTCCAGGAGGGCGCCACGAGGCCGCGGCCCTCGCCGGTCAGGGTCCGCACGACCTTCCCGGTCGGCTTGTGCTTCAGCGACAGCGACCAGAGACCGGGCTTGGAGATCCACCAACGCGGCTTCCAGACGTACGACTTCAGGTTCACCGCGGTGGAGACGGACCGGTCGGTCGCGGTCAGCCGGCTCGTGGCCCCGCCGAGGCCGACGACGCGGATCGCCTGCCGGGAGTCGACGTAGGCGACGGCTCCGCCGAAGCGGTCGACGGTCCACGTCTGGTTGTAGTTGGTGGTGCCGGGCGCCATCGAGCCGAGCGTACGGGTGACGGGCGCGCCGGACCGGACGTCGGTCACGGTCACCTGGTCGCCGTCCGCCGCCGTGTAGGAAGTCTTGACGAGGAATCCGTCGCCCAGCACCGCCCGGCCTCCGCCTCGGGTGGTCGGGAAACGGACGGAGGTCTTCGTCTCGCGGTTGTGCACGACGGCGGTGGTTCCGCAGCTCCCGTACATCCACTTGCCGAGGACGTCGAAGTCGATGAGGCCGCAGTCGCTGCCGAGGTCGGCCGTGGCGACCGTGGCCCCCGTGCGCACGTCGACCGCCGTGACGGTGTCGTTCGCCGTGGACGCGCTCCAGAGCCAGGTGCCCGACAGGGCCTGGTTCGTGCTGCTGGACACCGACAGGACCTTGCCGGTCTCGATGTCGGCGACGACGGACTTCGTCTCGTAGTTCTCGGTGGCGAGGAAGTGCAGGTAGCGGCCGCTCGCATCGAGCAGCACCCTCGGGCTCAGCTTGCGGGTGGTGTCCAGCGGGACCGTGCGGGTGGTTCCGCCGGGGCCGGTCGTCGTCACCTGGAGCTTGATGACGCAGTCGCTGCAGGGCAGTTCGCCGCGGAACGGCGGAAGGTCCTCGGTGAGGAGGGTGACGAGCCGGCCGTCACCGGTGTCGGCCCACCGCGTCGAGATGATCGCGCCCGTCGTGGTGGTCGGCGGGCAGTTCACGGCGGTTCCGGTGACCGCGTCGCAGCTCCAGCGCCGGGTGGCCGTCCTCGGCTCGGTGAGGGAGAGGTCGTAGCGGACGAGCTCCCGCTTCGGGTCGTCGGTGTGCTCGGTGGTGAGACGGCCGTTGGCGAGCGTCAGACCGGTCCGCTGGAGCGGCTTGGGCGGTGTGCTCAGCACCTGGGCGGTGACCGGTGCCCCGGTGGCGTCCAGGGTGACGCGCCGGACGCCCCAGTGGGTGGAGTCGGCGCCCCCGACGACGTACAGGGAGCCGTCCGGAGCGGTCTGGAGCTCGATGGCGACGGCGGCGGACACGCCCAGGTCCCGGACGGTGCCGCTCGTGACCGAGACGGCCTTGAGCGGGCGCCGCGCGTAGGGGTCGCCGACGTGGCCGACGATCCAGTCGCCGAGGAGGGCGAGCCTGCCCTCTCCGTACGAGGCGCCGGGCAGCGCGACCGTCTTGCCGGGCCCCGAGGGGTTCGCGCGCGCGACGACGTACGCCCGCTCCGTGCCGTGCGTGTCGTACACGGCGATACGGCCGGCGCTGAGCGCGGCCTTCGGATAGGCGGGCAGCCCCGGGCCCGCTGAGAGCGGTACGAGCGTGCCGGCGGCGAAGTCGACGAGACCGACCGCGCCGGTGTTGTCGGCCCGCGTGTAGCGGACGACCGCGCCCGCGCCGTCGAAGGCCAGGACCGTGGGACGACCGGTGATCCGCTCGTCCGTCGTGATGTCGGCGTCCGCCGGAGCGCCCTCGCCGAGGCCCAGCAGGCGCAGGGTCACGGCGCCTTCGGCGTCGGCGCGGTAGGCGAGCAGCCGGTGCGCGTCGAAGGCCCGCAGCCAGGTGTGGCCCTCGGGCCGCGTGCGGGTGAGGGTGGCGCCGGTGGCGAAGTCGTACACGGACGCCTCGGCCGCGTCACCGTGGTAGCCGACGCAGCCGACCCGGTCGCCGTGGAAGACGACGCGGTCCGAGGAGTCGCAGAAGTCGCGGAGCTCGACCCGCCCGTCCTTCAGACTCTGCCAGCGCAGCCGGCCGGTCAGGTGGTCGGCGGTCTGGACACCGGTGCCCGCGCCGAAGAGGTACTGGGTCGGCGGGGTGGCGCTCGGCGGCGCCGGGATCGTCACCTCGTACGGGGTGGTGGACGCGGCCACGGCGGCGGGCGCCGTACCGGCGGCGAGGCCGGTGAGGGCCAGGGCCGCGCTCAGCGCGAGCGCGACGGCTCTTCGGGCGGGCAGGACGGACAAGAAAGAAGGTCCCCTCGTGCGGAAAGTCGCAGAAAGTCATGCGGAAGCTCAGTGGCGACAGGCTGCGGAGGGGCGTGGAAGGCGTCGTCCGTCGAAGGCGTACACGCCCGGCCAGAGCGCCGGCCCGATGCCCCCGCCTGCCGGCAGACGGATCGTACAGCCGCGCGAAACCCCGTCGCCACCAGGTATGTCATGTGCCGAAGCGGTGAGGCCGTTGCCGCGGAAAACCCACCCCGGCGGACCACGGAAAGGCCCCTTCCCGGCGTGAGGCGGGCCCGGTGACCGCTGATCACCCGGCGGCGAGGGGCGAGGGCTGCAGTAGCCCTACAAGGCCGCCCACTCCCCCGTACAAGCCCTCACCCCACACCCCCAAGACCCCATCTGACCTGGGCATTTACTGGCTCCCCACCTACCCTGGAGGGAACGTCGAGGGGAGATCCACATGGCAGGGGCGGGCCGCGGCATCCGCACGGTCGAGGACGTACTGGAGCTGCTGGACGGGCTGTTCGCGCCCGGTGCCGACCGGTGGTCGGAGGGCGGGGCCGACTGGTGGGACGGTTTCTACGCGGACCGGGAGCGGCCGGTGCCGTTCTTCGTGCCGAAGCCGGACGAGAACCTGGTGTCGTACGCGGAACGGGGGCTGCTCGCGGGCGGCGGACGGGCGCTCGACCTCGGCTGCGGGCCCGGGCGGAACTCCCTGTACCTCGCCTCGCTCGGGTACCGGGTGGACGCCGTCGACCTCTCCGCGACCGCGATCCGCTGGGCGGAGGAACGGGCCCGCGAGACGGGCGCGGAGAACGTCCGCTTCCTCCGCGGTGACGCCTTCGCCGCCGGCACCGTCGAGGGCCCGTACGACCTCGTGTACGACTCCGGGTGCCTCCACCACCTGCCCCCGCACCGCCGCGTCAGCTACCTGGCCCTCCTCGGCCGCGTCCTCGCCCCCGGCGCCCACTTCGCGCTGACCGCCTTCGCGGCGGGCGAGGACGGCATGGGCTCGGAACGCCCGGACGCCGACTTCTACCGCCCGGGCTCCCACGAAGGCGGCCTGGAAGGCGGCCTCGCCTACACGGACACGGCCCTGCGCGCACTCTTCGCCGACCTCGCTCCGGTGGAGCTCCGCCGCATGCGCGACGAGCCCGCCGACTCCCCGCGTTTCGGCAGGGGCTTCCTCTGGACGGGCCTCTTCCGCCGCCCGTAAACGCGTGGCTCGGCCGCGCCGCCATCCCTACCCTCTCCCCCATGGGAACCAACAGGACCTCCTACGTCTGCCTGCCGTGCCGGGGCTCGTACAAACAGGGGTACGGCTCCGAGCGCGAGCGGCGCTGTCCGCGGTGCGGGGAGGTGATGACACACGTCGGCTCCGCGTTCCAGCCGCCGAGGCGGCGGGACGACGAGGGGTGGCGGGTGCTGGCCGTGCTGCTGCACGCGGGGGTGCGGTTCCACAAGAGCTGTTGCGGCGGGCCCGGCTACCGGCCCCGGACCCTCGCCGAGGTGAAGGCGCGGATGGCGGTGGCGCGGCGGACCGGGGAGCCGTTCGCCGAGGTGCTCGTGCGGCCGGTCGTCTGAGGGTCGCGGAAACGCCCGAGGGCGGCACCCCCTTCGCAGGGGGTGCCGCCCTCGGTTCGCGTTCAGCGATGAACCACCGATCCCAGAAGGATCAGAAGTCCATGTCACCGCCCGGCATGCCGCCGCCGGCCGGCGCCGCGGCCTTCTCCGGCTTGTCGGCGATGACGGCCTCGGTGGTGAGGAACAGCGCGGCGATCGACGCGGCGTTCTGCAGCGCGGAGCGCGTCACCTTGGCCGGGTCGATGATGCCCTCGGCGACCAGGTCGACGTACTCGCCGGTCGCGGCGTTGAGGCCGTGGCCCGGGGTCAGGTTGCGCACCTTCTCGACCACGACGCCGCCCTCAAGACCCGCGTTGACCGCGATCTGCTTGATCGGGGCCTCCAGGGCGAGCTTGACGATCGCGGCACCGGTGGCCTCGTCGCCGTCCAGCTCCAGCTTCTCGAAGACCTGGGAGGCCTGGAGCAGGGCCACGCCACCGCCGGCGACGATGCCCTCCTCGACGGCCGCCTTGGCGTTGCGCACGGCGTCCTCGATGCGGTGCTTGCGCTCCTTGAGCTCGACCTCGGTCGCGGCACCGGCCTTGATGACCGCCACGCCGCCGGCGAGCTTCGCGAGGCGCTCCTGGAGCTTCTCGCGGTCGTAGTCGGAGTCGCTGTTCTCGATCTCGGCGCGGATCTGGTTCACGCGGCCCGCGACCTGCTCGCTGTCACCGGCACCGTCGACGATGGTGGTCTCGTCCTTGGTGATGACGACCTTGCGGGCGCGGCCCAGGAGGTCGAGACCGGCCGACTCCAGCTTGAGGCCGACCTCCTCGGAGATGACCGTGCCGCCGGTGAGGATGGCGATGTCCTGGAGCATGGCCTTGCGGCGGTCGCCGAAGCCCGGGGCCTTGACGGCGACGGACTTGAAGGTGCCGCGGATCTTGTTGACGACCAGGGTCGACAGGGCCTCGCCCTCGACGTCCTCGGCGATGATCAGCAGCGGCTTGCCCGACTGCATGACCTTCTCCAGGAGCGGGAGGAGGTCCTTCACGGAGGAGATCTTGGAGTTGACGATGAGGATGTACGGGTCCTCGAGCGCGGCCTCCATGCGCTCCATGTCGGTCGCGAAGTACGCCGAGATGTAGCCCTTGTCGAAGCGCATGCCCTCGGTGAGCTCCAGCTCCAGACCGAAGGTCTGGGACTCCTCGACGGTGATGACGCCTTCCTTGCCGACCTTGTCCATGGCCTCGGCGATGAGCTCGCCGATCTGGGTGTCGGCGGCGGAGATGGAGGCGGTGGAGGCGATCTGCTCCTTCGTCTCGACCTCCTTCGCCTGGTCGAGCAGGGCGCCGGAGACGGCCTCGACGGCCTTCTCGATGCCGCGCTTCAGGGCCATCGGGTTGGCGCCCGCGGCCACGTTGCGGAGGCCCTCACGGACGAGCGCCTGGGCGAGGACGGTGGCGGTGGTCGTACCGTCGCCGGCGACGTCGTCCGTCTTCTTGGCGACTTCCTTGACCAGCTCGGCGCCGATCTTCTCGTACGGGTCCTCGAGCTCGATCTCCTTGGCGATGGAGACACCATCGTTGGTGATCGTGGGGGCGCCCCACTTCTTCTCGAGGACGACGTTACGGCCCTTGGGGCCGAGGGTGACCTTGACGGCGTCAGCGAGCTGGTTCATGCCGCGCTCGAGACCGCGCCGGGCCTCCTCGTCGAACGCGATGATCTTGGCCATGTGAAGTGGTCCTCCCGGACATGGGGTGGATAACGCTCCAGGACCGCGCCGACGCCCGCGACGGACGGCCTCCGCGTTCCGCGTGGTTCCTTGCCCCACCCGGGTCGGCGACCTCGTCTGCCCGATCCTCGTAGCACTCTCACCTTCCGAGTGCTAACGCCAATGATTAGCACTCGACCCAGGAGAGTGCAAGCGCCTCGAAGAGGCTCCTATAGGGGTGGTGGTCGGGCGGCGGGCGGGCGCAAGCGACTCTCGTGGATCGGGCAGCCGGGACCGCACGGCCGGAGAACGCGCGAGGGGCCCGCATCCCTGGGGATGCGGGCCCCTCGACGACGAGACGTCGGTGGCCGATCGCGCCGCGCCTCAGGCGGTCACCTTGACCATGTCCGCCTGCGGACCCTTCTGGCCCTGCGAGATCTCGAACTCGACTCGCTGGCCCTCTTCGAGGCTGCGGTACCCATCCATCTGGATGGCGCTGTAGTGGACGAAAACATCCGCACCACCGTCGACCGCGATGAAGCCGTAGCCCTTCTCCGCGTTGAACCACTTGACGGTGCCCTGAGCCATGCCTAACTCCCCTATTACTTACTGGCCCTTGCGCGGACCCGCACTTCACGGACCCGGGTCAGAACCTGCGCCGGAACGCGTCGACCGCGGCTGAATGTATCTGTCCAACTGCCCTCTGCAACAGGGCAATCCGCCGGGAATTCTGAACGGCACGGAAACGGGAATCAGGGAGAAAACCTTGAATTGCGGGGCAAGTCGGGCCGGGCGAAGGGCGCATAAGGTACAGAGTACGTACGCTTTTCGGCCGCTGGTTGGCGCGTTCTCGACGCTCCCCGAGCCACTCCCCACCCGCTCTCATATGCGTTCGGCATGAGCGATCGAGGGGCTTCCCCAACTCTATCGCGCTCAACCATGCAGAATTGCCCCTTCCGCTTCTGTCGCGGAAGGGGCAATTCAGTACCCACGGGTAGACCCACCGGTAGACCGGCGGGTAGAACCGCCGGTAACGCTCAGCAACCGCCGGCGACCGCCGGAATGATCGAGACGCCCGCGCCGTCCGGCGTGGCGGTCTCCAGGCCCTGCTCGAAACGGACGTCGTCGTCGTTCACGTACACGTTCACGAAACGACGCAGCTTGCCCTGGTCGTCCAGGACGCGGGCGGCGATGCCGGTGTGGTTCTTCTCCAGGTCGGCGATGACCTCGGCGAGGGTCGCGCCCTCGGCGGCGACCTCGGCCTGCCCGCCCGTGTAGGTGCGGAGGATGGTGGGGATGCGGACGTTCACGGCCATGATGTCTTCGTCAGCCTTTCAGTGGGCCAGGCCCGCGTCGCGGAACGCGTCCAGGCTCGGGCGGATGGTGGCGGTCGCCTGGGAGGTGTCGGCCACGGCGTCCAGGGTCTTGAGCCCGTCGCCGGTGTTGAGGACGACGGTGGTGAGCTCCGGGTCGATGAGGCCGGCCTCGACGAGCTTGCGCGTCACGCCGACGGTCACCCCGCCCGCCGTCTCGGCGAAGATGCCCTCGGTCCGGGCGAGCAGCTTGATCGCGTCCACGACCTGCTCGTCGTTCACGTCCTCCACGGCGCCGCCGGTGCGGCGGGCGATGTCGAGGACGTACGGGCCGTCGGCCGGGTTGCCGATGGCCAGCGACTTGGCGATGGTGTTCGGCTTCTGGGGCCGTACGACGTCGTGACCGGCCTTGAAGGCCGCCGACACCGGGGAGCAGCCCTCGGCCTGGGCGCCGAAGATCTTGTACGGCTTGTCCTCGACCAGGCCCAGCTTGACGAGCTCCTGGAGACCCTTGTCGATCTTCGTGAGCTGGGAGCCGGAGGCGATCGGGATGACGAGCTGGTCGGGGAGGACCCAGCCGAGCTGCTCGCAGATCTCGTACGCGAGCGTCTTGGAGCCCTCGCCGTAGTACGGGCGCAGGTTGACGTTCACGAAGCCCCAGCCCTCGCCGAGCGGGTCGCCGATGAGCTCCGAGCAGAAGCGGTTGACGTCGTCGTAGTTGCCCTCGATGGCGACGAGGTCACCGCCGTAGACACCGGCCATGACGACCTTGCCCTGCTCCAGGTCGTGCGGGATGAACACGCAGGACCGGAAGCCGGCGCGGGCGGCGGCGGCGCCGACGGCGCCGGCCAGGTTGCCGGTGGAGGAGCAGGAGAGGGTGGTGAAGCCGAAGGCACGGGCGGCCTCGATGGCCTGGGCGACCACCCGGTCCTTGAAGGAGTGCGTCGGGTTGCCGGAGTCGTCCTTGACGAAGAGCCTGCCGGGGGCGACGCCGATCTCGCGGGCGAGGTTGTCGGCCTTCACCAGGGCCGTCCAGCCGGGGTTCAGGTTCGGCTTCTCGGCGACGTCGGCGGGGACGGGCAGCAGGGGCGCGTACCGCCAGATGCTGGCCGGGCCGGCCTCGATCCGCTTCCGCAGCGCCTCGGGGTCGCCGACCGGCAGGTCGTACGCGACTTCGAGAGGACCGAAACAGAGCTCGCAGGCGAAGATCGGGCCGAGGGCGAAGACCTGGCCGCATTCGCGACAGGAAAGCCCGGAGGCGGGGCCGAGATCGACGGCGGGAGTGGCGGAGGCACCTGAATCGGCAGCGGAGTCAGCAGCGGCGGTTGCGGGTGCGACGGTGTTTACAGCCATGGAGGCGAGGCCCTTTCTCCTCATCTTCCTCATGACGCATTTCGCCATGAGACGGATTTGGCACCTTCCCTAGCCGGGGACCTCGCTGCCGCGATGACGACGCAAGACAAACCGACTGGAGGGTTGCCGGGGCTTCAACGGGCCGTATCCCTCTGCCCCTCTGGATGAGCGGTATTCGATTGTGAGACGCGGTCGGCACCCCGACATGCATCGGGCATCCGCGTTGTTCAAGACTGTAACCGAAGGCTTCGAAGGTGGAGACGGTCGTCCGATCCGCGAGATGGAGATCACGTTGCTGGAAGAAGTGGAGCGCTGGCTGACCCGGCGGTCCTGGTCCGTGTCCGACCGCCCGCTGGAGCGGGTGCTCGCCGCCAAGCGGGGGACGACGGTCAGCGTGGTGCTGCCCGCGCTGAACGAGGAGGCGACCGTCGGTGACATCGTCGGCGTGATCAGGCGCGAGCTGATGACGGAGGCCGTACCGCTCGTCGACGAGCTCGTGGTGATCGACTCGGGTTCCACGGACCGCACCGCGGAGGTCGCGGCGGCGGCCGGCGCGCGCGTGGTCGCCCGCGACGACATACTCCCCCGGATCCCGGCGGTCCCCGGCAAGGGCGAGGTCCTGTGGCGCTCGCTCATGGTGACGCGCGGGGACGTCGTCTGCTTCGTCGACGCGGACCTCAGGGACTTCTCGGCGGACTTCGTGACGGGCATCGTCGGCCCGCTGCTCACCGACCCGGACGTGGACTTCGTCAAGGCGATGTACGACCGCCCCCTCGGCGACGCCCCGGGTCAGGGCGGCCGGGTGACGGAACTGGTGGCGCGCCCCCTGCTCAACCTGCACTGGCCGCCCCTCGCCGGCTTCGTCCAGCCCCTGGGCGGCGAGTACGCGGCCCGCCGCTCCCTCCTCGAACGCCTCCCCTTCCCCGTCGGCTACGGAGTGGAGCTGGGCCTCCTCGTCGACGCCCTGCACACGGTGGGCCTGGACGCGCTCGCGCAGGTGGACGTCGGGGTCCGCAAGCACCGGCACCAGGACGGCCAGGCGCTGGGCCGGATGGCGGCGGCGATCTACCGGACGGCCCAGCTGCGGCTCTCCCGCGGCCACCTCGTACGCCCCCGGCTGACCCAGTTCGAGCGGGGTCCTGCGGGCTTCGAGCCGCGGACGTACGCGGTGGACACGGAGGAGCGCCCGCCGATGGCGGAGATCACGGAGTACGCGCACCGCCGCGTGGCGTAACACCCTGTGGCGTAACCGCCGGCAAAGGCCCGCTTTATCTAGGTTTCCGTTTCATGCGCTTCCCACGTCATCGCACCGGAAGGACGCTCGCCGCAGTGGCCCTGGCGGCGAGCCCGCTCCCCCTCGCCCTCTCCCTGGCGACACCGGCCGCCGCCGCGTCGACAACCCTCGCCGGGGCGGGCGCCGCCACCGAGCGCCTGTGGCTCCTTGGCGCGCTGGCGCTGGTCCTGGCCGCGACGGGCCTGGTGGCGAAGGCGGCGATGCGCGGCCGCCAGATCCGCGAGGACAGCGGACGGGGTCCGTATCCGGCCGACCGCTGACCGTATATGTACGTTTGAGCGTTTACGGGACGGGCTAGGTACGCCACATGGCTTCAGTGCTCGTGGCATCCAACCGGGGCCCCGTCTCGTACACGCTCGGTGACGACGGCGCGCTCTCCTCCCGCAGGGGCGGCGGCGGCCTGGTCTCCGGCCTGAGCGCCGTCGACTCGCGGGACAGCCTGTGGGTGTGCGCGGCGCTCGGCGCCGGCGACCGGGAGGCCGTCCGGCGCGGCGTCGCCGAACCCGGCGTCCGGATGCTGGACATCGACCCGGAGGTGTACGCCGACGCGTACAACGGCGTCGCCAACTCGGTGCTGTGGTTCCTCCACCACCACCTGTACGACATCCCGCACGAGCCCGTCTTCGACGCCGCCTTCCGCCGCCGCTGGGCCTCCTACCGCGCCTACAACCGCGCCTTCGCGGAGGCGCTGGCCGCCGAGGCGGGCGAGGGCGCGGCGGTCCTGGTGCAGGACTACCACCTGGCGCTGGTCCCCGGCATGCTCCGCGAGCTCCGCCCCGACCTGCGGATCGGCCACTTCACGCACACCCCGTGGGTGTCACCGGAGTACCTGCGGATGGTGCCGGACGACATCGTCGAGGAACTGCTGTGGGGCATGCTCGGCGCGGACGAGCTCGGTTTCCACACCTGGGGATGGGCGTCCTCCTTCATCGGCTGCTGCGCCCGGCGCGACGACTCCACGGGTACGACACGGGGCGTGTGGCCCAGCGGCGACCCCTGGTACGGCGTGGAATGGCGCCGCCACGACACCGGGAAGGGCCGCACCCGCGTCCAGGTGTACGCACTCGGCGTGGACGGCGACGAACTGCGGGCGCTCGCCCACCGCCCCCAGGTCGACGAGCGCCTGGCCCGGCTGCGGGAGGAGGTCGGCGGCCGGAAGACCATCGTCCGCGTCGACCGCACCGAACTGTCGAAGAACATCCTGCGCGGCCTGCTCGCCTACCGGGAACTGCTGACCGCCCACCCCGAGTGGCGCGGCCACGTGGTCCACCTCGCCTCCGCCTACCCGTCCCGGCAGGACCTGGAGTCGTACCGCGCGTACACGGCCTCCGTCATCGAACTGGCCCAGGAGATCAACGCCGAGTTCGGCACACCGGACTGGGAACCGGTCCTGGTCTCGGTCGAGGACGACTTCATCCGCTCCCTCGCCGCCTACCGCCTGGCGGACGTGGCCCTGGTGAACCCGGTCCGCGACGGCATGAACCTGGTGGCGAAGGAGATACCGGTGGTCTCCGAAGCGGGCTGCGCCCTGGTCCTGTCGACCGGCGCCGGCGCCCACCAGGAACTGGGCCCCGACGCCCTCACGGTGAACCCCTACGACGTCTCGGGCACGGCCGAGGCCCTCCACACCGCCCTCTCCATGCCCTCCGCCGAACGCACCGCCCGCACCAAGCGCCTGGCCGAGGCGGCCACCGCACTCCCGCCCCAACGCTGGTTCCTGAACCAACTGGAGGCGCTGAAGGCCGACTTCACCTGACGAGCGCGGCCACGGGAAGACGACGGAACTCCAAGGTCTCGTAAGGACTCTTCTCCCCGGTCTCGTGAAGAAGCCCCACCGTCCCGGCATCCGACTCCACCGGATCCGAACAGGCCGCCTTCTTCCGCGACACGCTCAGCACCTTGGAGAAGGTCCGCCCGGCGCGGATCGCCCGGCGGGTGTTCGCGTACGCGGGGGCCTACCACCGGCGCGGCCGCGTCCTCGTGCCGTCACCGCGCGCCCCGCCCATGCACCGGGATCAGGCGCGCGCACCCCGTATACGGCGCCGTATACTCGCGTCATGTCTGATGCGATGATTCGTGTGCCTGCCGAGGTGCGGGACCGGCTGGCGGTGATCGCGGAGTCGAGAGGGACGTCGATCCGTTCTCTGGTGCAGGAGTTCGCGGAATCGACGCTGACCGAGGAGGAACGCCGTGAACGCGCCGAGCGCACCCGGGCGTACCTCGCCGAGCACTTCGGTGTCGACGTGACCGAAGAAGAGAGCGCCGCCATGGGGGCCCGGCTCCGTGAGGCCTTCTCCCGGCAGCAGGACGCGGCGGCGTGATCCTGCACCACCTCGTCCTCGACGCGCCGACCCTGACGGCGCTCTCGGGAAACCGGCAGGTGTCCGCGCTGATCCACCGCGCCCACTTCGAGGCGGATACCCGCCTCTGGGTACCGGTGCTGTCGGCCCTGGAGGCCGACCGTGTCCATCCCGGGCTGGCCGAGCACATCGGCCAGCTCGACGTCGTCCACACCGTGGATCTGGACTACCCGGCCGTACTGGCGGTGGCCCAGTTGCACCGCGACGGCGTCCCGCCAGGCGTCGGCGCCGCGATCCACGCCGTCCGGCACCTACCGGAGTGGGGTGCGGACGCGCTGGTCGCCACCGTCGAACCGAAGGCGTACCAGGGACGGGGTACACCCGTGTTCGACCTGAACCGCTGATTCGCTCGTGCACTTCGCCGACCCTGATTCCGTGCCCTTTGCTCAAAATCGGCGTCTCCTGCATCGCGGACGGCCCTGGTGAACCCGGCCCGCGACGGCATGAACCTGGTGGCGAAGGAGATACCCGTGGTCTCCGAAGCAGGCTGCGCCCCGGTCCTGACGAACGCCGCCATAGGGGTCTGCGGAGCAATCGGTGCGGCGTTCAGACGAGCGAGGGCAGGACTTCGCGGTTCCAGTGCCCGAGCCAGAAGGCCACGGCGGACGGCTTGTCCTGGCCCTCGGTCGAGCCGTCGTGGAGCAGGTACTCGGTGGGGGCGATGTAGCCCTCTCCGGGAGCGAGGCGAATCCGGACGCACCAGTGGGAACGGCCGGCGGCGGCGTACGCGCGGTAGTCGTCGGTATGGGGGTACCGGCACTCGTAGGAATCGGGGTGGACGGCCCGGCACACGGCCTGTGCGTCGAGGGTCCCGAGCACGACGTACCGGTCGCCGGGGCCGAGGTTGAGGGCGAGTCGCCGCCTGCCGCTCGTCCTCCGGCCGTAAGCAAGCTTGTCCCAGTTGTCGAGGTGGAGGCCGAGCAGGCGTCCGTCCCGGTGGTTGTCCGTGGTGGTGCGCATTCCAGGCTTGGCAAGGGCCTGGCCGATGTACTCGGCGTGGTCGTCGCCCAGGGGCCTTGCCAGGTCGTCGAGTCCCCGGCCCGTCGGTACGGGAAGCCGGACGATCTCCACGAGCGTACTGGGCGGCGCCCATGCGGGAGCGGCCAGCATGTACCCGCCCGCCCTGCTCAGTGGCTGCCAGAAGCCGGACGGCGCCACGGCCCCGTCCTCGTACTCCGGATCGTCCTCGACCATGCGGACTGCGGCGAAGTCGCAGCGTGCGCGTAAAGCGCGCAGATCGTCGAAGGCGAGGTGCAGGGGCACGCGGGTCCTCCCGGTGGATGCGGTCAGTCGTCCCCGACCGTGATGTCGAGTTCGTTCACCAAGGCGTGAACGAGATCGGCTTGCCGGGTGTGGTCGATGCGGACCTTGGCCAGGTGCGCGACGCCTCGGAGCGTCGACAGGTCGTTGCCTCGCAGGTCCGTGTCCCGGTAGCGGCCGCCGCCGAACTCCGCAAGCCTCAAAGCGCAGTCGGAGAACACGACGCCGGACAGGTCGCAGTCGCTGAACACGGCTTCGGTGAGGACGCAGCCGGTGAACACCACCGGCCCGGTGGCGCGGATCCTGTCGAACGTCGCGTAGTCGAACCTGCAGTTCTCGAAGAGCACGTCGTCCAGCACCAGGCCGTCCAGTGCGGCGCCCATGAGCTTGCAGTCGCGGAGCACCACACGGGTCAGCCTGCTCTCGTTCCAGCGGACCGAGCGGAGATCGCTGCCACTGATCTCCACGTCGTGCAGGTTCAAGGTCCGGAACTCGACGCGCTGGGAGTGGACTTCGGCGATGCGACCGGTGATGAGCCGGGTGTCCGCCAGGTCGAGTGAGCGCAGGTCCGCGCCCTTGAAGGAGAAGTCCTGGACGATGCCGCGCGGGCTGTCGAGGGTGTCGATGTTCGCCAGGTACAGGCCGGGTTCGTCCAGGTCCGGGGTCGTCACGGTGACGTGCCCGAAGACGCGGGTGGCCATGGTGGTGCTCCGTTCTGTGGCGGGCCGGGGCGGCCCAGCGGAGTCGGCTGGACCGCCCCGTTGTCGGAGTCGGCCAAGGCTTCTTGCTCCAGTCGTCCCACGTGGGCCGGTTGTCGAAGGCCGGGGTGGGGTTGTCCCAGGTGGGCCGGTTGTCGAAGGCGGCCGGGGCGTGCGTCCCGGCGGCTTCCAGGAGAGCCCGGAAACCATGGGTCAAGTCCATCACGAGGGTGGTGGCGTCAGCGGGCATGCGTACGGAGATGGCGCGTCACTCCTTCCAGCAGGGCGATCTTGGCGGTGGTGCAGTACCGGGTCCTGGTCCCGTCCATCCGGCCGCCGTGCTCGAAGTACCGGTTGGCGGGGTGGGCCCCTCCGCAGAAGGCGAAGGAGGGGCATGCGGCGCGGCAGGCGTCCACGCCCTTCCAGAACTCGGAGATCCATGGGGTACGTTCCTCGGCCTCGGTCACGAGGACATCGAGGCCGAGGCGGAGCACGTTTCCGGTGGTGAAGTCGCCGAACCGGTCGTCGGTGAACCCGGCGAGCTCGGGGGAGAGCATGACCACACCGCCGTCGTACGCGACGGTGGGCAGCGGATCCCACGGAGCGGAGGCAGGGAGCGGGGCCGTCCCCTCGCCCTGGAGGACCGCGCCGGCGAAGTTCAGTACGCGCTGAAGCTCTCGCAGGCGTACGACCGGGTCGGCCCGCCAGGCGTCGGCGAGGGCGGCCCAGAAGTCGGCCGCGCGAGCGGTGTCGACCGCCCGTACCGAGAGGTTGACGCCCTCCTCCTCTTCGACGTTCACGCCGAGGGTGGTGACGCCGAGCTCGGCGAAGAACTCGTAGAACCGGGCGGCGTTCGCCGGATCGAGATCGGAGACGACCGCGATGGCGGAGAACGGGATGCCGTGACGACGCAGGCGGTCGATCCCGCGCATCGCCACGTGGAATCCGGGACGCCCGGCGAGGGTCACCCGGCGGGTGTTCATATCCGCGGGACCATCGATGCTGACTCCCACGGCCACGTCGTGCTCCAGCAGGAAGCCGCACCAGGCGTCGTCGACGAGAGCGGCGTTCGTCTGCACGGAGTGCTTCACGCCCTCGAAGGGCGCCATGAGCGCGGCCAGATGCTCACGCCCGGCGGCCAGGGGCTCGCCTCCGTGCCAGACGACCTCGAAGGCCGGGTCGTCGGCCGCCCACCCGTTGACCGACGCGGCCACCGCCCTGGCGACCTCCACCGTCATGAGGTGCTTCTTCTCCCGTAAGGGCAGGTAGCAGTAGGCGCAGTCCATGGGCAGGCACTGCGTCGTCGGCTGCATGACCACCGCGCGGGGGACGGCCGCGAGCCAGCGGTTCACCGGGCGGCCTGGATGTTGGCGACGGCCGTCGACCACTCCACACCGGACGCGGGGCGGATGTGGGCGACACGGACCACGCGTCCGTCGTCGTGCACTTCGTGCGTGACGGCCATGAGCTCGCCCTCGCCCTGGGAAGCGACGTCCCGCACCTGGCGCCCGAGCAGCGGATGCCGCTCGTACCCCGCGTGGTCGGGCTCCCCGTCAGGCTCCCCGTCGTCGAAGCGGTCCAGGAACCTCTCCCATCCCTCGGCCGCCCTCTCCCGCAGCTCACGACTCGGAATGCCGTACTCCGGCCTCGGTACACCGTGCTCGTGCCCGCTCGCTCCAGGCGTGCGATGAGGGAGGGAACTGTCCATCGTCTGCTCCTGCCGTCGATGTGTTCGGCCGCCGTCCAGGCTGGTAGGGGGAGCCTGCGCTGTTCGACCCACACCCGGACGGCGTGTGATCAGTCAACGGGCCGGTCCCGCATCGGAACAGGAAAGACCGTCGGCCGAAGCGCGGCACGCGACCGGAAGACTTTACGATCGCTTTGCGACTCTTCTGGCCCGGTGTACGAGTCGGGACTACGTTCTGTGTCGTGGCAGTCAACGCCGTGTTGAAGCAGCGGATGGCCGACTTAGGCATCACGCAAGAGGAGTTGGCGGAGCGGATGAACGCCGCTCTGCTGGAGATCACCGGCAGGCCCGGTGAGGTGTCGGACCGGACCGTGCGGAATCTGCTCAGCGGGGCCACCCGGCGCCCGATCGGTCGGACACGCAGAGCGCTGGAAGCGGTCTTCCGCTGCCCGTTGAAAGATCTGGGATTCGTCTCTCCCAGCATCACAGCACCGCCGGAGGGTCCAGTGGAACGCCGCCATTTCGTCACCGCCGGGCCTGCTCTGGCTCTCACCTCGGCGACCCTGGCCTTCGGTTCTCCTCGCCGCATTGGTGTCAGCGACATCGAACGGCTTCACCGGAGGTTCGCGGACGTCATCGCCAAGGACCACCGCCACGGCGGCCAACGCGCCATCGAGCACAAGGCCGCGACTCTGGCGGACGAAGCACTGGACCTGCAGAGGTCCGGCAGCGCCAGTCAGCGCATCCGAAAGCAGGTCTACGCCTCGGCTGCCGCGTTCCGGTCCTCGGCGATGTGGGCCGCCATCGACGGGCGTCGGTTCGAAGACGCCACCGGGCACATGCACATCGCCCAGCAGCTCGCCGAGATGGCCGGTGATCCGTACATCAAGTTCCGCATCTGGTCCCACGCGGGCACGATGTATCGGCACATGGGCCGCCCGGCAGACGCCGTCGCGGCCAACGACGTGGCGCGCAAGCTCAGCATCACCCGCCAGGACCCCATGTTCGCCTCCCTCGGCCTGGCCAGACAGGGCGCGATCCACGGGGCTGCCGGTGACGGCACGGCAGTCCGCCGCGCCTTCGACCAGGCACAGGACGCCATACTGCGCGCCGACCCGGAAGCCCAGCGCCCCGTCTGGATGAACGCCTTCTACGACCAGGCCGAACTCGACAGCCTCGCCATGTCCGCCTACCTCGCCCTCGGCGACTTCACGCGTGCCGAGGCTCACGGCCACCGCTGTCTCGCGGCTCTGCGTCCCCACATGCACCGGTCCAAGGCCATCGCCACGACCCGCATCGCGCGGGCACAGCTCGAACAGGGCGACGTGGAACCCGCCGTCGCGAGCGCCATGTCCGTCCCGGCCGACGCCGCGATCCGCCACCCCCGTGTCGCGGGGATGCTCCACGCCTTCGGCCGACGCCTGGAGGTCATCGCTCCCGGCACCGCCCTCGCCCACGCATGGGCCCAGTTCGCCCGTGACACCTGGAGGAAGCCCGAATGACCCCACGACTCCGCCGCTACACGAACACACCCGAGGACGTCGGCCTGGTCGTCGCTCCGCTGATCGCGGTGTACGCGAAGGTGCGCGAACCGCTGCTGCATCTGCCGAACTACGCGGTGCCGACCTTCGCCGAACGCCTGGAACGCCACAGCGGAGAGCCGGGGTTCGGGGCGGTGCTGGCGTTCGACGCCGAAGAGCGGCCGGTGGGCTACGCGTACGGCAACACCGTGGAGAGCGGTGACCGTTGGTGGACGAGGATGGGCGAGGTCGACACCGAGTTCACCGGCTCCCCGGCTCTGGCCCTCAAGGAGATCGGTGTGACGGTTCCCTACCGGGGCACCGGACTGGCACGCCGTATCCATGACGAGCTGATCGCCGGCCGCAGCGAGGCGCATGTGTCGCTCATGGTCAATGCGGCGGCAGGCGACGGCAAGGTCCAGCGCGTCTACGAATCCTGGGGGTACAGGGTGATCGGCACGAGCCGGCCGTCCCCCGAGTCTCCCCTTCTCTCCGCGATGATCCGCCCGACCGAGCTGCCGTCCTCGTAACGGCGGTCCGGCCGCCGTCGGACGTCTTCACGACGTCTGCCTCCGGCGAAGGGACATCACGCCATGCGTGTGGGAATCACCGGCCATCGCGGACTGAGCGCCGATGTGGAGCGGCGCGTCCGGGGACTCCTGGAGGCCGCCGTCAGGGCCTACGACCCCGCCGAGCTGATCGGCGTCTCCTGCATCGCGGACGGCCCTGACGCGTGGCTCGCCGAGTACGTCCTCGCCCACGGCGGCCACCTGGAGGTCGTCGTCCCGGCCGACGCGTACCGGGAGAACCTTCCGGCGGAGCACTGGCCGGTGTACGACCGGCTGATGAGCCACGCGGCGAAGGTACGCCGGACCGGCATGACGGTTTCCGACTCGGCCGCGCACATGGCGGGCAGCGAGATCCTCGTCGGCCTGGCGGACGAACTGCTGGCCGTGTGGGACGGCGAGCCCGCCCGGGGTTTCGGCGGCACGGCCGACGTGGTCGCCTACGCCGAAGGTACGGGCGTCCCCGTACGGCTCCTGTGGCCGGAAGGAGCGAGCCGCTGAGTACGGCGCCCGCGCGTTTCCCCGCCGCTCAGCTGTCGCCCTCGTCGCCGCCGTCGATGACGGTCAGCCCGGGGGCCTTCCCGGTGTACGGGTCGGTGCTGTCGGCGGGGATGTTCTGGATGGCCCGGCCCTGCGCGGCCCCGTTGCCGTTGAACACGAAGTCGGGGCGGAGGCGCCAGTCGCGGCCGTCGGGATAGATGAAACCGGCCTCGGCGAGCTGCTTGAGGGCCCGTGAGACCGACGACTGGGACATACCGACCTGCTCGGCGAACTTCGTCTGACTCTCCACCCTCACCAGGCCGTGATCCTTGCGGTTCTGGATGGCGCACATCTTGTGGAACAGCTTGTACGAAGCCGCGCTGAGATCGGCGTCTCCGAGCGCCCAGTGTGCCGCGTATCCCATAGTGGTGAACCCTCCTCCTCTGAACCAGAGGGCCACCGTGGCCGACACCGACGAGTGGACGGCGAGGTCGTTCACCTCACCGGTCGACCGGTTGACGGTCTTGATCAGGGTGACCCTTCGGCCTGCACGCACAGATTACCCCCACGGTTGAAAGGAGCCATCCAGAATCGGATACCGATCTCCACTCTACCCAATTCTGGGTAGCTCCGCCCAGTCCTAGGTAGAGCTTCTCGTGAAGTCGCAGGTCAGCGACCTGCTTAGCCCGCTCCGTCTTAAACCGGTAAGGCCACCCGCCGCGCGGGCGCGCCCCCGCCCACCCTCGCCGCGCGAATCCCTCCGCCGTCGCGGGCCGAGGGCGGTGTCGTCGAGGGAAGCGTGGCCGGGGCCGGTAGGTGGTTGCTGGGGGCCACGTGGCGGACGACCGTCCGGCTCTCCCGCCGCCGTGGTCGCTTGTCTTGGGCTGAGGTCCAGGCGAGTTTCAGGGAGTTGCTGCGATCGGTCGGATACGGAGGCGGGTGCGGGCGCGCGAGGAGGGGCGCCGGTGCGGTACGTACGAGCTCCGGCTCACCCGGCACCGCTCCCGCCGCCCCGTACCCCACCGTCCGCCCCGGTCGGTGCGGGTTCCACCGGCGGATGGCTCGGGGCGACGGCAGCAAGACGCGGGCCCAGAGGAACGCTGCCAGCCATCACGGCTCGTCCTGGCCCTCGAACAGTTCAGCCCTGCCGAGCAAGAACGCGGACCGGGTTTCTCGTTTCCTACTCGTTTGACAAACTAGAGGCATGTCCGAGACGACGTACAACATCGGTGAAGGGCCCGCGACGCGCGTCAGCCTCTCCCTGCCCGAAGGGACCGCGGAGGCCATCCGCGCCCGGGTCGGGAAACGGGAGTTCTCCGCGTTCATCGCCGCGGCCGTCGAGCGGGAGCTGCGCGGGCGCGTGCTGGACGAGTACCTGGCCGACTACGAGACCCGTAAGGGACCGGTCTCCGAGCAGGCGCGGCAGCGGGCACGGCAGGTGTTCGACGAGGTGTTCACCGAGGAAGACCAGTGGCCCGCCGCAAGCTGAGTCATGAGGGGACGCTCGTCCTCGACAGCGAGGGACTCTCCAAGCTGCTCGCCGATGACGAGACCGTGGTGGCCCTGGTGTCGGAGGCGCGCTCGCGGGGCATGGAAGTGGTGATCTGCGCACTCACCATCATCGAGGCCGTGCACGCCCGCACGGACAAGGCTCGGCTGAACTGGCTGCTGTCCGGCCTTCGCGTGATCCCCGTCGGGGACGAGGAAGCGAAGGCGGCCTCGGCCCTGTTGATGGGCGTCGGCCTGCACGGTCACAAGTACGCCATCGACGCGGCCGTGGCCGAGGCCGCCCTGCGGCAGCAGCGTCCCGTGGTCATGCTGACGTCCGACATCGACGACATGACCAGGCTTTGCGGCGACCGGGTCCGGCTCGTCGCCGTGTGAGGCACGCATCGGGCGACCGGGGGCGGTCCGGCTCGGCCGCCCCCGTGGGCTTCGGCGGTACCGTCGGCGTGGTGCGCCACGCCGAGCGTACGGGCGTCCCGGTGCAAGTCGTGCGGCCCGAGGGGACGAGCCGCTGCACGAACACACCTGAGGACCCAGGCCAGGTCATCGGCCCGCTCGGTCAGAGGCGGTCGAGGAGCATGAGGACCTCGTCCCTGTCGTCGTCGGGAGCGAGGCGGAGGGCGCCGGGCCAGCGGCCGACCTCGCGCCATCCGAGTGCGCCGTAGAACTTCTCCAGGCCTTCTCCTCCCCGGGCGGCGAGATGGAGCTGTTCGAGATCCAGCTCGTCGCGGGCGGTCCTCCGCAGCTCGCGCATGAGGGCGGAGCCGACTCCTTGTCCCCGGAACTCGGTGCGGGTCTGCAGGTGGTTGACCGTGCCCCAGTGCTCCACGAGCCGGTACGGGTCCCGGTTGAGGACGACCCATCCGGCGAGTGCGTCTCCGAATCGCGCGGTGATCAGGCGGCTGCGATCCGGGTGAAGCCGGTCGAGAATCCTGTCCATGACCGGTGCGACATCGCCGTCCTGGACGGGCGGGAAGGGAAACCCCGCGGCACCGCCCGCGTTGGTGACCGCTATCCAGCAGTCGATCAACTGGCGGCGGAGCCCGGAAGTGACCTCACGCCGATCGGTGACCTGCACGAGGTCCGGCACACGTTCGCTCGTCATGGAGGTGAGCATGCCAGGGGCCAAGGCCGAGCGTACGGGCGGCGTCCCGGTGCCGGTCTTCGCCGACGCCTGGAGCGTCACAGCGGAAAGCGGTCGGCAGGAGAGAGTTCACCGGCCCCGGCTCCGCCCCTCAGGAGGACGTCCCCTCCTGCCGCTCGCGACCCCAGGCCGCGAGGGGTTCCAGGGCTTCGTTGAGGCGGATGCCGTCCTTGGTGAGGGCGTACTCGACGCGTGGGGGCACCTCGTCGTACGCGACGCGGTGGACGATGCCGTCCGCCTCCATCTCGCGCAGGTGGGAGGCGAGGACCTTCTCGGTGATGCCCGGGAGGAGCCGTCGCAGTTCTCCGAAGCGGCGGTGCGGCTGCTCGTGGAGCGCCCAGAGGACGAGCACCTTCCACTTGCCGCCGATCACCTCCATCGCGGTGTCGATGCCGCAGACGTGTCCGCCGCCCGCCCTGGGCCGGTTCGGCGTCGCCATGCCCCACCCCCTCCTGACCTGCTCGCTCACTTCAGGGTAACCACCCACTTCGGAGTGGGTACTTGAGCAGGCCGGAGCCCTCGCACAGCCTTGGGGACATGACAGCGAACCCACTTCACAAGACCCCCGCCGCCCTCCTCGGTCTCGGCGCCATGGGTACCGCCCTCGCCCGCGCCTGGCTCGCCGCCGGGCACCCGCTCACCGTCTGGAACCGCACCGCCGGCCGGGCCGGGGCCCTGGCCGCCGAGGGCGCGTCGGTCGCCGCGAGCGCCGCCGACGCCGTCGCCGCGCACGGGCTCGTGATCGTCTGCCTCCTCGACGACGACTCGGTCGGCGCGGTCCTCGACGGGATCGACCTGACCGGCAAGGACGTCGTCAACCTGACCACCACGACCCCCACTCAGGCCCGCGAGCGGGCCGCCTGGGCGACCGCCCGGGGCGCCCGCTACCTGGACGGCGGCATCATGGCCGTCCCGCCGATGATCGGCGTCCCGGAGGCCGGGGGCTACGTCTTCTACAGCGGCTCGCCGGAGCTGTTCGAGGAGCACCGGGGGACCCTCGCCGCCCCGACCGGGGCCCGTTTCGTCGGCGCCGACCCGGGGCACGCCGCCCTCCACGACGTGGCCCTGCTCAGCGCCATGTACGGGATGTTCGCCGGCGCCGCGCACGCCTTCGCGCTGATCCGGAAGGAGGAGATCGATCCGGCCGGCTTCGCCCCGCTGCTCGCCGAATGGCTCTCAGCCATGGCCGGGCCGCACGTCGCGCAGACCGCGGACCAGCTGAAGAGCGGTGACTACACGACGAACGTGGTCAGCAACCTGGGCATGCAGACGGCGGGCACGCCCGCCTTCCTCGCCACCGCCGAACAGCAGGGCGTGAGCCCGGAACTGATCAGCCCCTACTTCGAGTTGATGCGCCGTCGCCTCGCGGAGGGTGCCCCGGAGGAGGACCTGACCGGTGTGGTGGACCTGCTGCTGCGGTGACGGCGGCCGTGCGGTGCGGGGACGTCAGAAGAGGGTGCGAAGCAGCATGCCCGGGATCACGTAGAACGTCAGGAGCCAGGCGGCCGTCAGGGTCACCGCCGTGCCCACGCAGGCTCCGAGGGTCAGCCACAGGGGCGCCCAGGCTCCGAGCAGGGTGTCCTTGTCCGGGGCTCCCTGGAGGTACCAGACGGTGCGGTACGGGAGGGGGGCCACGTTCGGGCCGCCTGCCGTGCGCGTGTGTTCGTGCTGACGTCCTGTCACGTCGGTGACCGCGAAGACGTGCTGGTGCACTCCCTTGGTGGTCTTTCTGCGGACGAACCGGGCCCGTACCCGCTTGCCTCGGCGCGCGATCCGCCACAGGAGCAGGAAGCAGCCACCCGTCATCGATCCGGCGACGCAGACGAAAGCACCGACGCCGCCGCCGATGAACGAGACGAGCAGGACGGCCAGGATCCCGATGAGCGGGTTCTCCCAATCGCCTGCCACGGTGCCGGCCGTGTACAGCGCGACGCCGTGGGCGGCGAGCAGCGCGAGTACGCCTCTGAGCACGAGCTGCGTCCGGGTGTAGCGCTCGCGCAGCCGCGGCTTCGCGCCGGACACCACGGTGTCGCGCGGCGGCGCGGCCGGGGCGGGCGGCACGTGCTGCCGCGGTACGGGGCTGCGCCGGGCCGGCGCGCGCGGGGGCGAAAGCGCGTCGGTGAGGACTGGGTCAAGGTCCCCGGCAACGCCTCCACCTACGGCGACAACTCCGTGGAGGACAACGGCGGTTCGTGGGCCTTCATCCAGGACACCGGCGACGCCTGGTGGGACGCGCAGATCGCGGCCGGCAAGACGCCCGCCGAGATCGACGCGTACCTCGCCCAGTTCGACGTCTGGGACCGCAACGACTGGGACCACGACGGCGACTTCGACGAGCCCGACGGCTACATCGACCACTTCCAGGCCGTCCACGCCGGCATGGGCGAGGACGCCGGCGGCGGCGCCCAGGGCGAGGACGCCATCTGGTCGCACCGCTGGTACGTCAACGGCGACGACTACGGCCTGACCGGACCCGTCGTGGCCGGTACGCAGAACAAGGCGGGCGGCGCCCGCATCGGCCAGTCCACGTACTGGCTCGGCGACTACACCACCGAGGGCGAGAACGGCGGACTCGGCGTCTTCTGCCACGAGTTCGGCCACGACCTCGGCCTTCCGGACTACTACGACACCAACGGCGGCGAGAACTCCACCGCCTTCTGGACCCTCATGAGCTCCGGCTCCTGGCTCGGTCACGGCGACGCCGCCAACGCCGGCATCGGCACCCACCCGGGTCTGATGGGCGCCGAGGAGAAGCTCTTCCTCGGCTGGCTCGACTACGCCGACGCCCCGCTCGGCTCCGACGGCACCCACACCCTCAGCCCGGCCGCCCTCCAGCAGGCCGGCAAGGCGCAGGCCGTCCGCGTCGCGCTCCCGGACAAGACCACCAGCACCACCTACACCACCCCGGCCTCGGGCACCGGCGCCTGGTGGACCGGCTCCGCCGACGGCCTCAACCAGTCCCTCACCCGCTCCGTCCCGGCCGCCTCGCGGATCACCGTGAAGGCGAGCGCCTGGTACGAGATCGAGGCCGACTACGACTACCTCTTCGCCGAGTACTCCCTCGACGGCGGGGCGAACTGGCTGCGCGCCGGCGCGGCCGTCGACGGCTCCTCGGCCGGCCGCTGGACCACCCTGCGCTACGCGTACGACGCCCAGGGCAAGCCCTCGCTCTTCCGCTTCCGCTACCAGACGGACGGCGGCGTCCACTTCGCCGGCGCCTTCCTGGACGACATCGCGGTCTCGTCCGGCGGTACGACGCTGCTGACCGACGACGTCGAGCAGGGCGCCAACGGCTGGACCGCGCAGGGTCGCTGGAAGATCTCCACCGGCACCGAGACGGTCACCTCCGCGCGCTACTACCTCCTGGAGAACCGCGAGTACGTCGGCGCCGACGCGCTCCTCGCCGAGGGCCCGTACCAGTTCAGCAAGGGCATCACCGCCCCCGACTGGGTCGAGTACTTCAAGTACCAGAACGGCATGCTCGTCTGGTACGTCGACCGGTCCTACGACGACAACAACGTCAGCGCCCACCCCGGCGCCGGCTCCGCCATGGCCGTCGACGCCCGCCCGACCCCCTTCCGGTACGCCGACGGCACCGCGCCCAGCAACCGGCGCCAGCCCTTCGACGCCACCTTCGGCCTGGAGGCCACCGACGCCACCTGCCTCCACAAGGAGGTCCTCGCGGGCAAGGGCAAGCAGCAGACCGTCCAGACCCTGGCCGCCTGCGCCCCGTCGGTGCCGGGCATCCCGGTCTTCGACGACACCGACCCGAACGCCTACTACGACACCTCGGCGCCGCAGGCCAGCGTCAAGGTCGCCGGGCACGGCGTGAAGGTCACCGTCACCGGCGACGCCGGCGACGACCTGACGATCAGCGTGAGCAACCCCGCCGCGCACTGATCGGTCACCGCAGCGGACGAGGGCGGTACGGGAGGGCGTTCAGTCCTTCCGTACCGCCCTCGCCAGTTCCGCGAGCAGCGCCACCACCCCCGCCGGGCCCTCCACCGACAGGTCCGCGCGCTCGGCGAGCTCCGGGACCTCGCTGGAGCCGGAGCAGACCAGCAGGCCCGGCAGGCCGTCGCCGCGCAGCTTCTCCACCGCCGCGAAGGCCGGCAAATCGCCCAGGTCGTCCCCCGCGTACAGGACGGAACCCGCGCCCCGCTCCCGTACGAACTCCGCCAGCGCCACCCCCTTGTCCATGCCCGGGGGCCGCAGCTCCAGGACCAGCCGGCCGGGCTCCAGGACCAGGCCGTGGGCGGCGGCCAGGTCGCCGAGGGGGCCCTTGAGGGCGTCGAAGGCGTCCTGCGGGGCCTGGGCACGGCGGGTGTGGACAGCGACCGCGCGGCCCTTCTCCTCGATCCAGACACCGGGCCAGGCGCCGTGCCGGTGGAGGAAGCCGGGGAGCTCGGCGCGGACGGCGGCGACACCGGGGTGCGGGGCGGGGGCCGTGACCGTACCGGTGACGGCGTCCCAGCGCTCGGCGCCGTAGTGGCCGAGGACGGTGAGGCGGTCCAGGCCGGGGACGCCGGCGAAACCGCCGTGGCGGACGGCGACCCCGGCGGGGCGGCCGGTCACCACGACGACGGCGGCCAGGTGCGGGGCGAGGGCGGCGAGCGCGGGGACGGCGCCGGGGTGGGCGCGGGCCTGCTCGGGGTCGGGGACGATCTCGGCGAGCGTCCCGTCGAAGTCGAGGGCGACGACGGCCTCGGAAGGACGCGCGAGGAGCGCGTCCAGGCCGTCGCGGCCGGCGGGTGTGGCCGGGTGCGGAAGGCTGCTGACCATGCCTCCGACCCTACCGAGGCGGCCGTCCGCCGTCAGCGTGGCCGGACTCACCCCCGGAGACGTTTACCGTCGGCGCTCCTTCGCCTGGCGGACCCGGCGCAGGCGGTTGACGGTCACCGGGTCGTGGGCGAGCGCCCGCGGGTCGTCGAGGAGCGCGTTGAGGAGCTGGTAGTAGCGGGTCGGCGAGAGGCCGAGTCCTTCACGGACGGCCCGCTCCTTGGCACCGGGGCCGGGCCAGGAGCGGCGCTCGACGGCGAGCACCGCCTGCTCCAGCTCCCCGAGGCCACCACTGTCCCCCGGCGTCTCTTCGGTCATACGGTCAACCTATATACAAGTGCGCTACTCCGCCGCCTCCGCCGCCGTCGCGGTGCGGGCGATGGCGTTGAGGACGTCGGCCGGGCGGCCGGTGGGGGTGACGGCCTTGCCGATGTCCTGCTTGATGGTCTCGCTGACCTTGGCCCAGGAGGTCTTGCCGACCGGCGGGAGCTGGGCGGTGGGCAGAGCCTTGAGGAACTCGTGCAGGGAGGCGTGCTCGGCCTCGCCCTGCATGCGGGTGGAGGCGCTGACGGTGACGGGCAGCAGGTCGTTGTCGCCGGCGAACTTCAGCACGTTCTCGTCGCTGAAGACGAAGTCGAGGAAGGCGCCTGCCTCCTTGCGGTGGCCGTTCTGCTTGAAGGCCATGATCCAGTCGGCGACGCCCATGGCCGCCTTGGCCGGTCCCTCGACGCCGGGCAGCGGGGCCTGGCCGACCTTGACGCCCTGCTTGGCGGCCTCCTGGAGGAGCGAGGGGTGGCCGTTGAGCATGCCGACCTCGCCGCGCGCGAAGGCGGCGAAGGCGGCCTTGCGGTTGAGCTTGCCGGGGGCGACGGGGCCGGTGAGGCCCTTGCCGACCAGCTCGTCCTTGAGCCAGGTGAGGGTCTCGACGTTCGCCGGGGAGTCGATGGCGTACCGGTCGGAGTCGTCGGTCCAGCCGCCCCCGCCGGCGAGCAGCCACATCAGGGACTCGGCCTGGGCCTCCTCGGGGCCGAGGGGGAGCGCGAAGGGGGTGCGGACGCCCTCGTCCTTGAGCTTCCTCGCGGCGGCGGCCAGCTCGTCCCAGGTGGTGGGGGCCTTGAGCCCGGCCTTCTCGAAGAGGTCGGCGTTGTAGAAGAGGGGGCGGGTGGAGGCGGCGAAGGGCAGCCCGTACTGGGTCTGGTTCCGTTCGCCGGCGTCGACGAGCGGCGGGAGGAAGTTGGCCTGGACGGGGATGCTGAGGAGGTCGTCGGCGGAGTAGAGCTGTCCGGCGGCCGCGTAGTCGGCGTAGGCGCCGATCTGGGCGATGTCGGGGGCCTGCCCGGCCTCGACCAGCTCGGCGACCTTGCGGTCGACGTCGTCCCAGGACTCGATCTGGACCTGGACCTTGATCCCGGGGTGGCTCGCCTGGAAGGCGGCGACGAGGTCGTCCCAGTACTTCTTGGTGGTGGTGCCGCCGGTGAGGTCGTAGTCGGCGGCGACCAGGCGCAGGGTCACGTCGCCGCCGTCACCGCCGAGGGTGCCGCAGCCGGCGACCGTGGCGGTCAGGCCCAGGGCGGCGGCGGCCGCGGTCAGTCCAAGGAATCGTCGCCGCTCCACGGCTTCATCCACCTTTTGCTCGTCATTGAGCGCTCGTCTTCGGGCAGCGGTGAGCTGCGTGTACCTATGGGGGAGAGGTGAAAGTCTCTCCCACCCCGGACAAGAGGTCTACACCACTTGGGTCTCACTTCGGCAACCCGGGTGGACCTTCGCCACAAAGCCCCCACCCTTCCCCCGCACCCCGCCCTCGAATTTGTATCCGAGCGCAACAATCCTCGGCAGTGGACTAGACCTTTAGGCGGGTCTCGCGCGAGACTGTTCCCGTGAGACACGTCATCGCCCTGGATGTGGGCGGCACCGGCATGAAGGCCGCCCTCGTCGGGGCGGACGGCACCCTGCTCCACGAGGCCCGCCGCGCCACCGGCCGCGAGCGCGGCCCGGAGGCCGTCGTCGAGACGATCCTCGCCTTCGCCGAGGAGCTCCGCGCCCTCGGCGAGGAGCGGTACGGCGAGCCCGCCGCGGCCGCCGGAGTCGCCGTCCCCGGCATCGTCGACGCCGACCGCGGCATCGCCGTCTACGCCGCCAACCTCGGCTGGCGCGACGTCCCCCTCCGCGCCCTCCTCAGCGAACGCCTCGGCGGCCTCCCCGTCGCCCTCGGCCACGACGTCCGCACCGGCGGCCTCGCCGAGGGCCGCATCGGCGCCGGCGACGGCGCCGACCGCTTCCTCTTCGTGCCGCTCGGCACCGGCATCGCCGGCGCCATCGGCATCGGCGACCGCATCGAGGCCGGCGCCCACGGCTACGCGGGCGAGATCGGCCACATCGTCGTCCGCCCCGGCGGCACCGACTGCGGCTGCGGCCAGCGCGGCTGCCTGGAGCGGTACGCCTCCGCCTCCGCCGTCTCCCTCGCCTGGGCCGAGGCCACCGGCGACCCCGGCGCGGACGCCGCCGACTGCGCCAAGGCGGTCGCGTCCGGCGACCCCGCGGCCGTACGGATCTGGCAGGAGGCGGTCGACGCCCTCGCCGACGGCCTGGTCACCGCCCTCACCCTCCTTGACCCCCGCACGCTCATCATCGGTGGCGGGCTCGCCGAGGCGGGGGAAACCTTGTTCACACCCCTTCGGGCCGCGGTGGAGGAACGCGTGACCTTCCAGAAGCTGCCCGCCATCGTCCCGGCGGCCCTCGGGGACACCGCCGGATGCCTGGGCGCGGGCCTCCTCGCCTGGGACCTGCTCGCCGACCAGAGCCCCCGGCACTCCCAGCACCCCGCCGACCCGCGCCCCACCGACCCGGAGGTTTCCGCCTGATGTCCGATCACAAGGTTCTCGCCGGCGCGCGCGTCGTGCTGCCCACCGGGATCGTCGAGAACGGACGCGTGATCGTCGACGACGGCGGCCGCATCGCGGGCAGCTCCCCCGAGGACGCCCCGGTGTTCGACCTCACCGGCCACTGGCTCGTCCCCGGTTTCGTCGACATGCACAACCACGGCGGCGGCGGCGCCTCCTTCACCTCCGGCACCGTCGAGGACGTCCTCAAGGGCGTCCACACCCACCGCCTGCACGGCACCACCACCACCGTCGCCTCCTTCGTCACCGGCGACATGGACTTCCTCGCCGCCCGGGCAGGACTCCTCTCCGAACTCGCCGAGCAGGGCGAGATCGCCGGCCTCCACTTCGAGGGCCCGTTCATCTCCCCCTGCCGCAAGGGCGCCCACGACGAGACCCTGCTGCGCGACCCGCACCCCGCCGACGTCCTCAAGCTGATCGACGCCGCCCGCGGCCAGGCCCGGATGGTCACCCTCGCCACCGAGCTGCCCGGCGGCCTCGACTCCGTACGCCTCCTCGCCGAGCACGGCGTCATCGCCGCCATCGGCCACACCGACGCCACGTACGAGCAGACGCGGGCGGCCATCGACGCGGGCGCCACCGTCGCCACCCACCTCTACAACGCGATGCCCGGCCTCGGTCACCGCGCCCCCGGCCCGATCGCCGCGCTCCTGGAGGACGAGCGGATCACCGTCGAGCTCATCAACGACGGCACCCACCTCCACCCGGCCGCCCTGGAGCTCGCCTTCCACCACGCGGGACCCGAGCGCGTCGCCTTCATCACCGACGCCATGGACGCCGCAGGGTTCGGCGACGGCCGCTACATGCTCGGCACGCTGGAGGTCGAGGTGAAGGACAGCGTGGCCCGCCTCGTCGAGGGCGGCTCCATCGCGGGCTCCACCCTCACCCTCGACCGCGCCTTCAAGCGCGCCGCCACCATCGACGGCCTCCCCGTCGAGGCGGTCGTCCAGGCCATCTCCGCCAACCCGGCCCGCCTCCTCGGCGTCTACGACCGGGTCGGCTCCCTGGAGCCCGGCAAGGACGCCGACATCGTCGTCCTCGACGAGGCCTTCGACGTGAAGGGCGTCATGCGCAAGGGCGAGTGGATCGTCGCCCCGCAGGGCGTGACCGCCCGGGTGCCGCAGACCGCCTGATCAGGGCGGAAAGGGGACGGCGAACAGGCTGGGGGCTGGGCCGATCGCCGTTCCTTTGGCATGATCGTGGCGCGTCACACGGCTGTCGCCACAAGGACTTACCGGAAGTACGGGGGTGAGCAGGTGATCCTCACGGTCACCCTCAACACGGCACTGGACCTCACCTACGAGGTGCCCGCCCTCGTCCCGTACGGCAGCCACCGCGTCGCCCGCAGCGCGGAGCGTCCCGGCGGCAAGGGGATCAACGTGGCCCGGGTGCTCGCCGCCCTCGGCCACGAGACCGTCGTCACCGGTTTCGCCGGCGGCCCCACCGGGGACCGGCTGCGCGCCCTCCTCGCCCCGCTCCCCCGGCTGACCGACGCGCTCGTCACCACCGGGGCGGCCACCCGCCGCACGATCGCCGTCGTCGACACCGGCGCCGGGGACACCACCCAGTTCAACGAGGCCGGCGCCGCCGTCACCCCCGAGGAGTGGGCGGCCTTCCGCTCCCGCTACGCCGAGCTCCTGGACGGTGCCGCGGCCGTCGCCCTCTGCGGCAGCCTCCCGCCGGGCGTCCACGTCGGCGCGTACGCGGACCTGGTCCGTACGGCCAGGGCCGCCGGCGTCCCGGTCCTCCTGGACACCAGCGGCGAACCGCTCCGCCGCGGCATCGCCGCCCGCCCCGACCTGGTGAAACCCAACGCCGAGGAACTCGCCGGCCTCACCGGCTCCCGCGAGCCCCGCCGCGCCACCCAGGACGCGCGCCGCCGAGGCGCCCACACGGTCGTCACCTCGCTGGGCCCCGAAGGCCTGCTCGCCGCCACGCCCGAGGGCCTCTGGCAGGCGACGCCCCCGGCCCCCGTCCACGGCAACCCGACCGGCGCGGGCGACTCCGCGGTCGCGGCCCTCCTGGCGGGCCTGGTCGACGGAACCCCCTGGCCCGCCCGTCTGGCGAGCGCGGTCGCCCTCTCGGCGGCGACGGTCGCGGCGCCGGTCGCCGGGGAGTACGACCCCGCCGTCTACGCGGAGCTGCTGCCGAAGGTGACGGTCACCGAGACGGGCGACGCCGGCTGAGGCTCAGCTGCCGACCTTGCCCTCCACCAGGTAGACCTGGTCGATGATCGCCTCGCAGGAGTTCCCCTCCTCGCAGGAGATCTTGAGCGAGTTGCTGCCCTTGTTGAGGGTGGCGTAGCCGTAGGTGGTGGTCCACCCCTTCTCCCAGTCGCCCTCCGCCGCGTTCGCCCAGTTCTTCATGTTGACCTTGTAGGGCGGCCGGTCGTTCACCGTCAGCATGGCGTCCGCGTCCTTGCCGGGCACGCTGTAGGTGATCTTGAGGGTGTAGTCGCCCGCCTCGGGCACGTCCACGGTCCAGCTCGCGGAGCCGCCGACGCCGTTGAGCGCCACGTAGGCGCCGTCCGGGCCCTTGCCGCCCTTGATGTCCTTGCCGATCGTGGCCGAACCGCCGAGCTGGAGGGTGGCCGCGTCCTGGCGGGGCAGTTCCGCCTTGGTCGGCTCGGTGGTCGGCTCAGTGGAGGCGCCGGGCTCCTGGCTGGGGGTGACCGGGGCCGTAGTGGCCGTGGGACCGCCTGCCCGCTCCTCCTCCTTCTTGCCCTTGCCGCCCGAATTGGAGATCACCGCCGCGGTGATGCCGATGACGACGACCGCGACGACCGCGACCGCGCCGATCAGCAGGCCCTTGGTGTTGGGCCCGCGGCCACCGCCGCGCGGACCCTGCGGGGGCGGGGACTGCCGGGGCGGCTGCTGCCCGTTCCCGTACGTCTCGGGCGCCGCGTACTGCGGATGCGGCTGCCCGTACGGCGCCTGCTGCTGCGGCTGTCCGTACGGCGCCTGCTGCTGCGGCGGCACGTACGGCTGGGCCGGCTGGCCCGGCTGCTGGCCGTACTGGCGCTCGCCGACCGTCCTGACCTGGTTGTACGAGGTTCGGGGCACACCCGGCTGCGCGGGCGCGGGACCCGGGTAGCCGTAGCCGCCGCCCTGGGGGGCGCGGCCCGACGCCTGGCCGTCCGCGTACAGATAACCGAACGGGTCGTCGTCCTCGGGCTTGTTCGCGCCGTCGTTTCCGGCAGCCATCCGGGTCATCCTCTCCATGCTCGCCAGCCGTCGCCGACCCGGCGAGCCTACCCCGAACGGCTGAAGCTCCTGCGCGGGGAACGATCACCCGGCCCGGCGCTGCACCTTGGCCCGGGACCGTTTCTCCAGGTACATCCGCTGGTCGGCGGAGTTCAGGACCTCTTCGACGGTCATGCCGCACTCGGCCCAGCCGATGCCGAAACTGGCCCCGACCCGGACCGCGCGGCCGTCCACCCGGATGGGCGGGATGATCGCGTTCCGCAGCCGGACGGCGAGGTCGGCGGCGTCGGCGGCGCCCAGGCCGTCGGCGAGGACGACGAACTCGTCACCGCCCAGACGGGCGACGGTGTCACCGTCCCGGACGCCGGTGGTGAGCCGGCGGGCCACCTCGATGAGGACGGCGTCGCCGGTGTGGTGCCCGAACCGGTCGTTGATCGACTTGAAGCCGTCGAGGTCGCAGAAGAGGACGGCGAGCCCCTTGGTGCCGTCGTCGACGGCCCCGCCGCTCGGCGCGACCAGGTGCACGTGGTGGTCGTACGCCCCGCCGCCGGCGGCCGGTTCGAACCCGAAACCGTGCTCGTGCTCGTGCTCGTAGCCCCCTTCGTAACCCCCCTCGTAGGGCCCTTCGTACGGGGTGCCGGGGCCCTGGTAGGCGCCGGTGTGCGCGGGGCGCTCGCAGATCCGGGCGGAGAGCCGGGAGCGCAGCTCGGCGCTGTTGGGCAGGCCGGTGAGGGCGTCGTGGGAGGCGCGGTGGGCGAGCTGGAGCTCGTGCCGCTTGCGCTCCTCGATGTCCTCGACGTGGGTGAGGAGGAAACGGGGCCCGTCGGCGGTGTCGGCGACCACCGAGTTCCGCAGGGACACCCACACGTAGGTGCCGTCGCGCCGCCCGAGCCGCAGCTCGGCCCGGCCGCCCTCGGCGGAGGTGCGGAGCAGGGTGCCGATGTCCTCGGGGTGGACGAGGTCGGCGAAGGAGTAGCGGCGCATCACGGAGGAGGGGCGGCCGAGGAGCCGGCAGAGGGCGTCGTTGGTACGGAGGAGGCGGCCGTGCTGGTCGCCGCCGAGCTCGGCGATGGCCATGCCGGAGGGGGCGTACTCGAAGGCCTGCCGGAAGGATTCCTCGCTGGCGCGGAGCGCCTGCTGCTCGCGCTCCAGGCGGATCAGGGCGCGCTGCATGTTGGAGCGGAGCCGGGCGTTGCTGATCGCGATGGCGGACTGGGAGGCGTACATCTGGAGGGCTTCCTGCCCCCAGGGTCCCGGGTGCCGGCCGTTGCGCGGGCGGTCGACGGATATGACGCCGAGGAGCTCCCGGCCGGTGCCGGAGGCGTACATGGGGGCGTAGAGGCGGTCGTGGGGGTGCCACTCGTCCTCGAAGCGGGGGGCGGGCCCGTCGGTGTGCCACTGGGGGACGTCGTCGTCCATCAGGACCCAGCCCTCGGTGTGCGGGATGAACCGCAGGTCGCCCCAGCGGACGGCCATGGACAGGCGGCGCTCCCAGGCGTCGCGGGAGCCGACGCGGCCGGTGATGAGGGCTTCGGCGGCGGCGTCCCCCGCGAAGGCGGCGACGACCAGGTCACCGTCGGGCCGGACGAGGTTGACGGCGGCCAGCTGGTAGTTGAGACCGGCGACGACGCCGTCGGCGACGGTCTGCAGGGTGTCCGCCAGGCTGCGGGCGGTGTTGAGGTCCGCCACGACCTGATGCAGCTGCCGCAGGGTCGAGAGACGGACGTAAGGCTCCGACTCGGTCTCCATCGCTCGCTCTCCCCGAGACCTCGACAGCAACTCCAGGGTTCTCATCGGCTTCGTGCTGCACTGTCCCCGCCACTGAATCACAGCGAGCTGCGCACCCGGTACACAGGGTCAACAAATAGTGCCCTCTGTGACTCAAGTCACAGCACTGCATGGCTGGATTCGGCGGGTCGGAGGTGACCGGCGGAGACGCCGCGCCCTCGGTGGGGGCGGGGGTGGCGAGCGTACGGCTCCGGGAGCCGGGGTTCCAGACCCCGGGGCGACGGCGCTACGGCTCCGAGGGCGGGGGGCGGACGGCGGGGCGGTGACGGTACGGCTCCAGGGGCGGGGCTCGGACGCCGGGGCGATGACGGTACGGCTCCGAGGGCGGGGCTCGGACGCCGGGGCGATGACGGTACGGCTCCGAGGGCGGGGGTCCTAGGACCCCCGCCGGGCGCCGGTCTGGTCCCCCGGCCCGATGCGGCACGCCCGGCCCGCGTCTAGCGTGCAGACGTGCTGCAGAAGACTCCGGCCTCGCCGCCCGTCACGGACCTCGCCCTCCCTCGCGCCGGGGCCGTCCCTCATGCTGAGGGAGTGAGCGCAGACGAGTTCCGGGCGGCCATGTCCCGCCTCGCGGCCGGCGTGGTCCTGGTGACCGCGCACGATCCCGACGACGGCCCGCGCGGCGAGGACGTCGGCATGACGGCCACCGCCTTCCTCTCCGTCTCCCTCGACCCGCCGCTGGTCCTGGTCAGCCTGCGCAACGGCTCCCGGATGGACGACCTCCTGGAGGAGGTCCCGGTCTGGGCGGTGTCGGTGCTCGCCGAGAGCCAGCGGCACGTCGCGGGGCGCTTCGCGATGAAGGGCCGGATCTCGGACCGCCTCCTCTTCGCCGACGTGCCGTACACCCGCGGCGAGGAGAGCGGCGCGCCCCTGATCGGCGGGGCGCTCGCGACCCTGGAGTGCCGCACCGAGAGCCGGGTGGTGGCGGGCGACCACACCCTGGTGATCGGCCGCGTCCTGACGGTCGGCCTGCCCTCCCCCGACGGCGGACCGCTCACGTACTTCCGCGGCCGCTACCGCCGCCTGGGCTGACCGCACGGCACCGCACGGCTCAGGCGGTCAGCCCCAGTCGCGGCCCTGGCGGCCGCGCTTGGTCTCGGCGCGCTGCTTCTTCTCCCGCAGCCGGCGCTCGTTGATGCCGCGCGGGATGCGGGTGGCCTTGCGGGGCTTCGGCGGCGGGGCCGTCGCCTCGGCGAGGAGCGCGGCGAGCCGGACGGCGGCCGTCTCCCGGTTGCGCCACTGGGAGCGGTGCTCCGAGGCCCGTACGGTCAGCACGCCGTCCACCAGCCGGGAGGCGAGCCGTTCCAGGGCGCGGGACTTCCACACCTCGGGCAGCGCCTCGGTCGCGGCGAGGTCGAACCGCAGCTCGACGCGGGAGTCGGAGGTGTTCACGTGCTGGCCGCCGGGACCCGAGGAGCGCGAGAAACGCCACTGGAGCTCGGCCTCGGGAAGCGAGACGGAGCCACGGATCTGATACGGACCTGACATGCCTCCATGTTCCCCGCGGCGGGTCCGGACCGTCATCCCGTTTTCACACGCCCTGTTTTCACGTTCACACGCCCTGTTTTCACGCGCCGGGAACCACGGGGCGCCGTCCCGCGTTTCTCCCGGCGACGACCACACGCGACGTGACCGCGTGTGCACCGCGAGGAAAGGGACTTCCATGGCTGTGAGCCTCACCAAGGGCGGCAACGTCTCCCTCACCAAGGAGGCGCCGGGCCTGACCGCCGTCACCGTGGGCCTCGGCTGGGACGTCCGCACGACGACCGGCACCGACTTCGACCTGGACGCCTCCGCGATCGGCGTCGACGGCACCGGCCGGGTGGCCTCGGACGCCCACTTCGTCTTCTTCAACAACAAGGCGACCCCGGACCAGACCATCGTCCACACGGGTGACAACCGCACCGGCGAGGGCGGCGGCGACGACGAGCAGATCAACGTCAACCTGGCGGCCCTCCCGCCGAACGTCGACAAGATCGTCTTCCCGGTCTCCATCTACGACGCGGTCTCCCGCTCGCAGAACTTCGGCCAGGTCCGCAACGCGTACATCCGCATCGTGAACCAGGCCGGCGGCGCCGAGATCGCCCGCTACGACCTCTCCGAGGACGCCGCCACCGAGACCGCCATGGTCTTCGGCGAGCTCTACCGCAACGGCGCCGAGTGGAAGTTCCGCGCGGTCGGCCAGGGCTACGCCTCCGGCCTGGAGGGCATCGCCCGCGACTTCGGCGTGAACATCTGACGCACCCCGGCAGAACCGCGGGGCCCCGGCCGGGTTTCCACCCGCCGGGGCTCCGCCCCTGGCCCTACCCTTGCCGGGTGATCGTCGAGACCCTCGCGCCCAAGGCCCTGGAGGACGGGGCCGCGCTGCCCGGCCCGCTGCTCACCGAACTCACCGCGCTGTACGCGTCGAACCGGGAGTTCCACCAGCTCAGCGGCGACTTCCCGGACCCGGACGACATCCGGCCCGAGCAGGTCGCGGCCACGCTCGCCGCCGAACTGGCCGAGCCGTCCGCCGAGGTGCTGCTCGCCCGCTCCGAGGGCCGGCTCGTGGCCGTCGCCGTCACCCTGGCCCACCACCCCGACCCGGCCGACCCCGACCCGTGGCTGGGCCTCCTGATGGTGCACGGCGACGAGTGGCGCGCGGGACACGGCCGCCGCCTCGCCGGACACGTCGAGGACGGCTTCCGCGCGGCGGGCCGCACCGGCCTGAAGCTCGCCGTCCTGGAGAACAACCCGAGGGCCCTCACCTTCTGGACCTCCCTCGGGTACGAGGAGATCGCCCGCCGCCCGGACCGCGCCCACGGCCGCCCGTGCACGATCCTGCGCAAGCCCCTCTAGAAGCAAGGCCCCTCCAGGACCCGCGCTAGGGCTTCTCCGGCCGCCCGTCCCCGTACAGCCACACGTCCCACAGCTCCCCCAGGTCCCGCCCCGCGACCCCCTCCGCGTACGCCGTGAAGTCCTCCGTCGAGGCGTTGGCGTGCCGGTACTTCGCGGCCCAGCCGCGCAGCAGCTCGTCGAAGACCTCGTCCCCGACGGCCTCGCGGAGCTTGTGCAGGACCATCGCGCCGCGCTGGTAGACCGGCGCGCCGAAGAGGTCCCCGGCGGTGGGCGGGTCGGCGGGCGGGAAGGCCCAGTTGGCGTCCTCGGCGAAGGCGGCCTCGAAGCGCCGCCGGGCCGGCACGGACTCGTACTCCTCCGCGTACAGCCACTCGGCGTAGGTGGCGAAGCCCTCGTTGAGCCAGATGTCCTGCCAGCTCTCGGGGGTGACGGAGTTCCCGAACCACTGGTGGGCCAGTTCGTGCACGAGCGTCGCGCGGTCGAAGGCGGAGGCCGGGAGGACGGGCCGGGTCTGGGTCTCCAGGGCGTAGCCGATGAGTCCGTCGGGGACGACGACGGCACCGGCGGCACCGAAGGGGTAGGGGCCGAAGCGTTCCCGCAGGCGGGCGAGGAACGTCGGGAGCTCGGCGCGGAGCGCGGCCGTGGCGGGGCCCAGCGAGGGCTCGACGGCGGTGACGACCGGGACCCCGCCGAGGGCGGTGCCGGTGGTGGTCGCGTACCGGCCGATCATCACGGTGGCCAGGTAGCTCGCCATCGGCTCGGCCTGCCGCCAGACCGTGCGGGTACGGCCGCCGGACGCGGGCCCCGAGGAGACGCGGACGCCGTTGGAGAGGGCCTGGAGCCGGCTCGGGGCGGTCAGCGCGATCTCGTAGGTGGCCTTGTCGGAGGGGTGGTGGTTGCCGGGGAACCAGGTCGTGGAACCGGCCGGTTCACCGACCGCGAGGGCCCCGTCGGCGGTGTTCAGCCAGCCCTCCGTCGAACCGTCGGCGTCGGTGAGCGGCTCGGGCACACCGGAGTAGACGACGGTGACGGTGAACTCGGCGCCCTCCGACAGCTCGTCGCGCGGACGGAGGGTCAGCTCGCCCCCGGCCCGGTTGAAGGCGGCGGGCTCGCCGTCGACATCCGCCCGCTCGACCGTGAGACCGGCGAGGTCGAGGTTGAACGCGGAGAGGTCCCGGGTGGCGCGGGCGGTGATCCGCGCGGTGCCGTCGAGGCGCCCCGCGGCCGGGTCGAAGGCGAGGTCGAGGGCGTAGTGGCGGACGTCGTACCCGCCGTTCCCGAGCTTCGGGAAGTACGGGTCGCGCAGCCCCGCAGCGCCGGGCCCGCCCCGCACCCCGCCGGTCTCCGGGACGCACCCCCCGGCGAGGAGTCCGAGCACGGCGAGGGCCACCGCCGTGCCGGCGGTGGCCCTGGACCTGGGGGACCTTCCGGTCCGGCTGCTCCGGTGCACACCCGGATAGTAGACAAGTCGGACAGCAGGCGGAGGCGAGGACGCCCGTCGGGGGGAGCCGGGCGCCCTCACCCGCACATGGGGGCTACTTCGCCAGCTCGGCGACGCCGGCCTGGGCGAACTTCTCGTCCAGGTCGCCCGAGGGGGCGCCCGCCACGCCGATGCCCGCGATCGGGCCGCCGTCGGCGGTGACCGGGACGCCGCCGCCGAGGAAGAGGGTGCCGGGGATGTCCTTCAGGTTCGGGGCCTGGGCCAGACGGCCGGCGAGGACCGAGGTCGGCGCGTTCCAGGAGACGGCCGTGTACGCCTTGCGGATCGCCGACTCGTAGGACTGCGGGCCCGCGCCGTCGCCGCGCAGGGTCACGATGGTGTTGCCGTTGCGGTCGACGACGGCGACGGTGACCCGCTGGTTCTCCTTCTTGGCGGCCTTGAGGGCGGCCTCGGCGGCGTCGGTGGCGGCCTCGACGGTGAGGTGCTTCGTCTGGAAGAGATGGTCCTTCGCGGCGTCGGCCTTGACGACGGCGGCGGGAGCGGCGGCCGGGGCGGAGGCGTTCGCGGAGACGGCGCCGAAGGTCCCGGCGGCGACGATGGCGGCGGCGGTGGCACCGAGAACGAGCTTCTTCTTCTGCATGGTGGGGCTCCCAAGGAGGTCGTGTCGTCTGAGGCGGAGAGGGCGTCTGTGCCGGAGAGGGCGTCTGTGCCGGAGAGGGCGTCTGTGCCGGAGAGGGCGTCTGTGCCGGAGAGCGCGTTTCGTTCGCTCTGCAACCATCCTGGGTCCGGTACCGGCCCCGTACGGTCGACGGTCCGGCTGCCCTCCCGCAGCGCACCGGAGGACACGGGGGTCAGCCGATCGGCTGATGCCCGCATGGTCCTCGCGGGTCAGCATGGATACGTACACCCAGGTCAGCGCCTGTACGCACACCCGCGCCCGGCACCGAAGGAGGCGAAACGATGGACAGAACCGGCAGGCAGACGCGGGCACCGCACACCCCCGCCCCCGACCCGGACGCCGGCTGGCTCGCACGCGTCATGCACGTCGCGTTCTTCCTGCTGCTCGGCGCCTCCCTGGCACGGTTCCTGCTGCGCCACCCGTGGGAGGGCCGCAGCCCCTGGATCATCGTCCTGAGCGGCACCCTCGCCGCCCTCTACCTCCTCGGCCCCGTCCTGGGCACCCGCGCCACCCCCCGCCGGACCGCCTGGCTGGGCACGGTCGTCGCCGTATGGGTCGTCCTCGTCGTCCTCGCGCCCAGCTTCGCCTGGTGCGCGGTCCCCCTCTTCTACACGGGCCTGCGCACCCTGCCGCCGAGGGCCGCGATCGTCCTCGTCGCCCTCCTCACCGCCTTCGTCGTCTTCGCGCAGGTGCAGCTCTCGCACGGCGGCCTGGACCCCAACCTGATCGTGGCGCCACCGGCCGTCGCCGCCCTCGCCACCGGCGTCTTCGTCCACGCCGAACGGCAGGCGGCCCGCCAGCGCGCCCTCATCGACGACCTGATCCGCACCCGCCGCGAACTCGCCGCCACCGAACGGCGCGAAGGCACCCTCGCCGAGCGGCAGCGGCTCTCCATGGAGATCCACGACACCCTCGCGCAGGGCCTGTCCAGCCAGCAGATGCTGCTCCAGGCCGCCGACCGCACCTGGGACAGCGACCCGGCGACCGCCCGCCGGCACGTCCGCACGGCCGAGTCGATCGCCGAACGCAACCTCGCCGAGGCCCGCCGCTTCGTCCACGACCTGGCCCCCGCCGACCTCGCCGGGGGCGGCGGCCTGGAACAGGCGCTGCGCGGGCTCGCGGAGCGCGAGTCCGCCGCCTTCCGGGTCGACGGCACACCGGTGCCGCTGCCTGACCGGGCCCAGTCGGCGCTGCTGCGGATCGCGCAGGGCGCCCTCGCCAACATCCGCGAGCACGCCGACGCCACCTCCGCCGCGCTCACCCTCACCTACCTCGACGACCAGGTGGTCCTCGACGTCGCCGACGACGGCAGCGGCTTCGACCCGTCCGCGCCCCGCGCCGACGAGGGCGTCCGCGGCCACGGCCTGCCCGCGATGCGGGTCCGGGCCCGGCAGCTGGGCGGCACCCTGACCGTGGAGTCCGCCCCCGGCGAGGGCACCGTCCTCTCCGCTTCCCTCCCCCTCGCACCCCCCACGGAGGCCCGCCCGTGACCGTACGCATCCTGCTCTGCGACGACCATGCCGTCGTCCGCGCCGGACTGCTCGCCCTGCTCGGCTCCACCCCCGACATCGAGGTCGTCGGAGAGGCCGGCAGCGGCGAGGAGGCCGTCGCCATGGCCGCCAGACTGAAGCCGGACGTCGTCCTCATGGACCTCCAGCTCGGCCCCGGCATCGACGGCGTGGAGGCCACCCGCCGGATCGCCCCCACCGGCGTCCACGTCCTCGTCCTCACCACCTACGACACCGACGCCGACATCACCCGCGCCATCGAGGCGGGCGCCACCGGCTACCTCCTGAAGGCCGAACGGCCCGAGGAGCTGTTCGCCGCCATCCACTCCGCCGCCCAGGGCCGCACCGCCCTGTCGCCACCGGTCGCCAGCCGGGTCATGGACCGGATGCGCGGCGCCGCGGGCCCCTCCCTCACCGACCGGGAACGCGACATCCTCGGCCAGCTGGCCCACGGCCTCGGCAACAAGGAGATCGCCCGCGCCCTCTTCATCAGCGAGGCCACCGTCAAGACCCACCTGGGCCGGATCTACGCCAAGCTCGGCGTCGACACGCGGGCCGGAGCCGTGGCGGTCGCGAAGGAACAGCGCCTGCTCCCCTGAGACTGCTACCGTGCGCTGTCGTCCAAGCGCACAACGTCATGTCCTTGTGGGAGCGCACGTGAAGATCGCCGTCGTCGGTGGCGGACCCGCCGGCCTCTACCTCTCGATCCTGCTCAAGCGCCAGGGCCCGTCCCACGAGATCGCGGTGTACGAGCGGAACGCGGCCGGCTCCACCTACGGCTGGGGCGTCACCTACTGGGCCGGGCTCCTCGACAAACTGCGGGCCGGCGACCCCGAGTCCGCCACGGCCGTCGCCGACGCCTCGGTGACCTGGACCGACGGCCTCGCCATCGTCCGCGACGAACGGACCGTCCACCGCGGCGACGCCGGCTTCGGCATCGGCCGCCGCCGCATGCTCGGCCTCCTCGCCGACCGGGCCGCCGAGCTCGGCATCCAGGTCGCGTACGAGCACCCGGTCACCGGCCCCGGCGCCCCCGAACTCGACGGCGCCGACCTGATCGTCGCCGCCGACGGCATCAACAGCACCCTGCGCGAGGCCCACGCCGACCACTACGGCGCCACCTTCACCACCGGCAAGAACCCCTACATCTGGCTCGGCACCAGCAAGGTCTTCGACTCCTTCAGCTTCGCCTTCAAGGAGACCGAACACGGCTGGATCTGGTGCTACGCCTACGGCTTCAGCGGCGAACGCTCCACCTGCGTCGTCGAATGCGCCCCCGGCACCTGGACCGGCCTCGGCCTGGACACCCTGCCCGAAGGCGACTGCCTCGCCCTCCTCGAAAAACTCTTCCACGACCTCCTCGACGGCCACGCCCTCATCGGCCGCGACCGCGGCGCCGAACCCGCCCAGTGGCTCCACTTCCGCACCCTCACCACGAAGACGTGGCACCACGGCCGGACCGTCCTCCTCGGCGACGCCGCCCACACCACCCACTACTCGACCGGCGCCGGCACCACCCTCGCCCTGGAGGACGCCCTCGCCCTCGCCGCCGCCCTGCGCGCCCACCCGGACGACCTGGACACGGCCCTGGCCTCGTACGGCAAGCGCCGCCGCACCGAGCTCGTCCCCGCCCAGAGCGCCGCCCGCCTCAGCGCCCAGTGGTACGAGAACCTGCCCCGCTACATGAACCTGGAGCCGAACCGAATGTTCGCGCTCCTCGGCCAGCGCCACTCCCCCCTCCTCCCCTACGTCCCCCCGCAGCTCTACTACCGCCTCGACCGCGCCGCCGGCAGCCTGGAGCCCCTGCGCCGCCTCAAGCGCTGGCTGGGCCCGCGGATCGCCAGGGCCGCCCACCACTCCTGACCCCCCGGGGGGCATGACACCATCGGGAACGTGCTCGACATCGGCTACTCCCTCTCCCGGCGCTTCCCCGACCCCCCGCAGACCGACTACCGGCGGGCGGACGTCCACGCCCTGCGCCACGACCTCTTCTGCGGCGACGTCTACCTCGCCGACACCAAGGAGGACCGGGAGGTGTCCACAGCCTGGGGATGGGTGCCGGTCCTCGACTTCGCCTGGGCACTCTGCGACATCGTCGAACAGCTCGACAAGGACCCGAAGGGCAGCAGGGCCGCCCGCCCCCAGTACGCGGAACTCGACTTCACCGAGTCCTCCGACCGGATGCTCTTCGAACGCCGCTTCGGCTGGGTCGACGTCGAAGCCGACTGGATGCCCGGCGACGAAGCGCCCCTCACCTTCTCCCACGCCGAACTCCGCCGCGAGGCCCGCGACTTCCTCCACGACCTGATCGCCGACCTCACCGACATGCACGAGGGCCTGGCCGACAACCCGGCCGTCTGGGACCTCCAGGCCCGCTTCCCCCGCCTCCCCTGAACGAACAAGGGGGGCCTCAGTCCTCCACCCGCACCCCCAGCCGCGCCGCGAACACCGGCGCCAGATCGAGCAGCTGCGCCGAGGAGATCACCGCCCCCGCCAGGGACTCCACCCCGCGAGCGACCTCCAACCGCCGCACCCCCCGCAGATCCACATCCACCAGCTTCGCCCCCGACACGTCCACCCCCACCAGCTCGCAGTCCACGAACGCGACCCGCTCCAGCACGGCCCCGCCGAAATCCGGCTCCACCAGCACGCACCCCTCGAAGGTCACGTCCCGCAAGGTCGCCGCCCGCAGATTCGGGTAGTCCCACTTGCCGCCCCGCACCAGCACCCTCTCCCACGCGGACCCGTGCAGCTGCGTCCCTCCGAACCGCGCCTCCACCACCTCCGCGTCCCGCAGCCGCACCCCGGCCAGATCGGCGCCCACGCCCCGTACGCCCTCAAGCCGCGAGTCCAGGAACCGCGCACCGCTCAACCGGGCCCCGTCGAGCCCGCACCCCCGCACCGCACAGTCCAGGAACCGCGCCCCCTCCCCCGAAGCGCCCTCCAGATCGAGCCCGGCCAGTTCGAGCCCGTCGTAATCCCCGTCGGGCTCAAGGCCGCCCCCGTACGGCTCCAACACCGGCAGCCGCACCTCCGGCCGCCGAGGCGCCCTCGTCTTCCGCGTCATCCCCCCATCGTGGCCCACGCCACCGACAACCCGCCCTTGACCTCAACCAAAGTCGAGGTACGACCCTGGATCCGGCACCCGCCCACCGACGAACAGGACAACAGGGGGAACCACCATGCACGCCATCCGCCTCCACGCCTTCGGCCCCGCCGAGAACCTCACCTACGAGGAGATCCCCGACCCCACCCCCGGCCCCGGCCAGGTCCGCATCGCCGTCACCGCCGCAGGCGTCCACCTCCTCGACACCGCACTCCGGGAAGGCATGCCCGGCCCCTTCCCCACCCCCACCCCGCTCCCCACCGTCCCCGGCCGCGAAGTCGCCGGCACCGTCGACGCCCTCGGCGAAGGCACCGACCCCTCCTGGCTCGGCAAAAGGGTCGTCGCCCACCTCGGCATGAACCCCGGCGGCTACGCCGAACTCGCCGTCACCGACGCCACCCGCCTCCACGCCCTCCCCGACCACCTCGGCGACGCCGAAGCCGTCGCCATGATCGGCACCGGCCGCACCACCCTCGGCATCCTCCGCTTCACCACCCTCGGCCCCGACTCCGTCGCCATCGTCCCCGCCGCCGCGGGCGGCATCGGCACCCTCCTCGTCCAGTACGCCAAGAACGCCGGCGCCACCGTCATCGGCCTCGCCGGAGGCCCCGGGAAAGTCGCCCGCGTCCGCGAGAACGGCGCCGACCTCGCCATCGACTACACCCGCCCCGACTGGCCCGCCGAAGTCCGCGCCCACCTCGGCGACCGCACCGCCACCGTCGTCTTCGACTCCGTGGGCGGCGACACCGGCCGCGCCGCCGTCGACCTCCTCGGCAAGGGCGGCCACCACCTCGTCTTCGGCTGGTCCAGCGCCGGACTCCACGACGGCGAACCCCTCACCTTCACCGAGACCGAACTCACCGAACGCGGCATCACCTCCACCTCCGTCCTCGGCCCGGTGATGATCGAGAAGGCCGGCGGAGACATCCGGAACCTCGAACTCGCCGCCCTCGCCGCAGCAGCCGACGGCACCCTCCGCCCCGCCGTCCACCGCTTCCCCCTCCCCGAAGCGGCGAAAGCCCACCGCGCCCTGGAGACCCGGGGCACGATGGGCAAGGTGGTACTGATTCCCTGAAGCGGCGTCAGAAGGCGTCAGACGCCGAGCACATCCCAGGAGTGCGCCTTGAACTCCTTGCGGAAGTCCTCGTGGTCCTCCCACATCCGGGCGATGGAGCGCAGCACGTCCCAGTTGTGCTCCAGCGCCTGCTCCACCACCTGCCGCAACTCCGGCGCCGTCTCCCGCTTCTCCACAAGACCGCTCACCGCGGAGGCCGCCTGCACGGTGTAACGCAGCGCCCGCAGAGAACGAGAGGTGTCGTCCATCCCGAACCCGTGGTCGCTGCCGTTCTCCGGATCGAAGAGCGGAGTCAGACGGGCCTCGATGAAATCGGTGATCCGCCGGAACCGGGCCTCGACGCCCATGTCCTCACCGTGCTTGCTGTCGTCATTACGCATGCCCCCTTTCCTACACCGTTGCTCAGAGTCTCAGCGACTCTCGGCATTCCGGGCATTACGGCCCGGAAGGTCCGTCTCGTCACCGGAGCGTGAGGGCTTCGGCTTGAGGACGGTCTCTCGTTTCCTCCTGCCGCTGATGCGGCAGGGTTGCGCCGCCTGCCCGCCCCGTCCCTGTCGTGCGGCGGGGACGGGTGGTGCGGGTCTTGTGGTCGGCTCCACGAGGCTTCGACACCCGCTGGGGGGTGTCCCGGTCTCCGGCCACTCCGGTACCGGTCGTGCGGGCCGCCGCGAGGGCGACGAGGTTGAGTGAGGCGTTGTCGTCCCGGTCGATGACCAGGCCGCACACGTCGCACTGGTAGGTCCGGACGTGCAGCGGCAGCTTGGCTTTCACCGCGCCGCACCCGGAACAGGTCTTGGAGGACGGATACCAC
>NZ_JASCXN010000043.1 GCF_030010625.1 Streptomyces sp. CC208A
CACGCCTTAACTCGATCGGAGCATTGCCAAGCATGACATTTACGGGTCCGTTCGGTCGGCACGCCCTGACACGGCCCTGGCCCGCGTTGCGGTCCACCCTCGGCTCGACGATCTCGCCCCTCGGCACCCAGAGCAGTCTGGCAGCAGCGGCAATGCTGCCTGATACCGCACTAGAGAGGGTCGGGAAAGGGGACAGCCGCGCAGAACGAGCCTGCGGTAGGGGAAGGTGCTGGACCTCTGCCCTCTTGCTTCGGTGGGCCGGCACCACCTCGCGATCACCAGAGCGGGCTGCACACGCGGCTCCGACCAACCCGGATGCGGCCTTCTGGAAACCGTTCCCAGCCCGCAAGGTGACGACCGCAAGGTGTTCAACTCCGATGTGGCCCTCTACGCATGCGCTTGGCCACCGCGGGGTGCTGGCGATGGCCGGCGAAACCCTTCCCAGTTTCGATCGACAGGGATGTTTCGGAAGGGCCGTAAGGGAGGGGCCAGTTCAGGCGTTGAGGGAGGGGATGATGTCGGAGCCGTACGCGTCGATGGTGCCCTCGCGGTTGTCGTGCATGTCGTAGACGGCGAACTGGTCGACGCCGAGGTCCTTGAGGTGGCGGAGCTTCTCGATGTGGGCCTCTGCGGGGCCGAGGAGGCAGAAGCGGTCGACGATCTCGTCGGGGACGAAGGCGGTGTCGGGGTTGTCGGCGCGTCCGTGGTGGGAGTAGTCGTAGCCCTGCCGGTCCTTGATGTACGCGGTCAACTCCTCGGGGACCATCGAGGAGTGTTCGCCGTACTTGGCGACCAGGTCGGCAACGTGGTTGCCGACCATGCCGCCGAACCAGCGGCACTGGTCGCGGGCGTGGGCCAGGGCCGCCGGGGAGTCGTCGGCCGTCACGTACGCGGGGGCGGCGACGCAGATGGTGAGGGCGTCGGGGTCGCGGCCGGCCTCCCGCGCCGCCTCCCGTACGGCCTTGACCATCCACTCGGTGAGGAACGGGTCGGCGAGCTGGAGGATGAAGCCGTCGGCCTTCTGCCCGGCCAGGGCCAGCGCCTTGGGCCCGTACGCCGCCATCCACACCGGCAGCTTGCCGTTCTTCACCCACGGGATCCGGACCGGGTTGCCGTCGACCTGCGCCTCGCGGCCCTCCGCCAGGTCGCGGATGACCTCGATGGCCTCGCCGAGGCGGGCCAGGGTGTTCGGCTTGCGGCCGGCGACGCGCATGGCGGAGTCGCCGCGGCCGATGCCGCAGACGGTGCGGTTGCCGTACATCTCGTTGAGAGTGGCGAACGTGGAGGCGGTCACCTCCCAGGTCCGTGTCCCCGGGTTGGTGACCATGGGGCCGACGTGGAGCTTGGTGGTGTGCTCAAGGATGCGGCTGTAGATGACGAAGGGTTCCTGCCACAGCACGGCGGAGTCGAAGGTCCAGCCGTAGCGGAATCCGTTGCGCTCCGCCCGGCGCATCAGCCCAACGACCTCGGAGGCGGGCGGGTCGGTCTGCAGGACGAGTCCGAAGTCCACGCGGGGACCTCCAGTTCGAATCGGTGCGACGAGATTCCGGGCTGCTCAGCCCAGGTACTGGCAAAGACCGCGCGGCACGAATACCCCGTGCCCCGCGTGCCCCGTGTACTTCCGCTGGTCTACGACGACCTCACCCCGGGACAAGACCGTCTCGACCTGCCCGGTGATCGCCTTCCCCTCGTACGCCGAGTAGTCGACGTTCATGTGATGGGTATCCGCGGACAGCGTCTGCGTGGCGTGCGGGTCGTAGATAACGACGTCGGCGTCCGCGCCAGGGGCGATCGTGCCCTTCTGCGGGTACAGGCCGAACATCCTCGCCGGCGTCGCACAGGCGATCTCGATCCAGCGCCGCCGCGAGATGTGCCTGTCAACGACGGCCTGATGGAGGAGGTCCATGCGGTTCTCCACCCCCGGCAGGCCGTTGGGGATCCTGGAGAAGTCGCTGCGGCCCAGCTCCTTCTGGCCGACGAAGCAGAACGGGCAGTGATCTGTGGAGACCACCTGGAGGTCGTTGGTCCGCAGCCCCCGCCACAGGGCCGCCTGGTGCTCCTTCGGCCGGAGCGGGGTGCTGCACACGTACTTGGCGCCCTCGAAGTCCGGCTCCGCCAGGTTGTCCGTGGACAGGAAGAGATACTGCGGGCAGGTCTCGCCGAAGACCGGCAGCCCCATGTCCCGGGCCGCCGCCAGCTCCGCCACCGCCTCCTGCGCGGAGACGTGCACGACGTAGAGCGGGGAGCCCGCCACCCGGGCCAGCTGGATCGCCCGGTGGGTGGCCTCCGCCTCCAGCAGCGCCTTGCGTACCTCCCCGTGGAAGCGGGGGTCGGTCTCGCCCCGGGCCAGGGCCTGCTCCACCAGGACGTCGATCGCGATGCCGTTCTCCGCGTGCATCATGATCAACCCGCCCGTGTCACCGGCCACCTGCATCGCCCGCAGGATCTGCCCGTCATCCGAAAAAAATACCCCCGGATAGGCCATAAACAATTTGAACGAGGAAATCCCATGCTCGATGAGCTTCGGCATCTCCTTGAGCGTCGACTCGTTCACGTCCGACATGATCATGTGGAACGCGTAGTCGACCGCGCACTTCCCGTCCGCCTTCTCGTGCCAGGCGGACAGGCCGGCGTGCAGCGACTCGCCCTTCGACTGCACCGCGAAATCCACGATCGTCGTCGTCCCGCCCCACGCGGCCGCCCGCGTCCCCGTCTCGAACGTGTCCGACGCGAACGTGCCACCGAAAGGCAGCTCCATATGCGTATGCGCGTCCACCCCGCCCGGGATCACGTACTTCTGCGACGCGTCGATCACCCGGTCCGCCGTCCACTGCTGGCTTCCCGGGGCCGCCAACGCAACCACCCGGCCGTGCTCGATCAGCACGTCCGCGTGCATCTCGTCCGCGGCCGTGATCACAAGACCGCCGGTAATCAGAGTCCGAGTCATGCCCCAGAAGTCCCTTCACGCCGCCTGTCGATCACGCCACCACCCGTCGCACGATCTACTCCGCTAGAAAACCCCTGGTCACGCGGCCGAACGAAACTCTTGAAGGAGGTGATGCCCTCCTGGATGAGCAGCGGCATCTCCTTCAGCGTCGACTCGTTCACGTCCGACATGATCATGTGGAAGGCGTAGTCGATCGCGCAGTTGCCGTCGGCTTTGGCGTACCAGGTGTCCAGGCCCTCGCGGAGGGTGTGGCCGACGGACTGGACGGCGAAGTCGACGAGGGTGGTGGTGCCGCCCCAGGCGGCGGCGCGGGTGCCGGTCTCGAAGGTGTCGGAGGCGAAGGTGCCGCCGAAGGGGAGTTCCATGTGGGTGTGGGCGTCGACGCCGCCGGGGATGACGTAGCGGCCGGTGGCGTCGAGGACGCGGTCGGCGGTCCAGCCGGCCGCCGCTTCGGAGCCGTGGGCGGCGAGGGCGGCGATGCGGCCGTCCTCGACGAGGACGTCGGCGTGGATCTCGTCGGAGGCGGTGACGACGAGGCCGCCCCGGATGAGGGTTCGGGTGCTCACGGGGGTTCCTTCCTGCGGGCTGCTCCCTGCGAACTGTCTGTGATCTTCCTGCGGATTTCCCGCGAACTAGAGGGATCTCAGGGCTCGTTCGAGGATCGCCGCGCCTTCCTCGGCCTCGGCGACGGTGAGCGAGAGCGGGGGCGCGACGCGCAGCGCGCTGGTGTCGTGGCCGCCGCCCTTTCCGATGAGCAGGCCGTTCTCGCGGGCCGTCTCCAGGACGGTGGAGGCGGCTTCGGGGGCGGCCCGGCCGGTGACGGGGTCGGCGAGTTCGATGCCGATCATGAGGCCGCGGCCGCGGATCTCGCGGACGGTGTCGACCCCCGCGGCGGCGGAGCGGAGCCGCTCGATGAGGAGTCCGCCGACACGGCGGGCGTTGCCCTGGAGGTCGTGGTCGAGGAGGTGTCCGAGGGTGGCGAGGCCCGCGGCCATGGTGACGGGTGAACCACCGAAGGTGGAGATGGAGTTGGCGTCGAGGCAGTTCATGATCTCGGCGCGGGCGACGACGCCGCCGATGGACATGCCGTTGCCGATGCCCTTGGCGAAGGTGAGCATGTCGGGCGGTCCGGCCTGTTCGTGGGCCTGCCAACCCCAGAAGTGGTCGCCGGTGCGGCCCCAGCCGGTCTGCACCTCGTCGGAGATCCAGAGGATGCCGTGCCGGTCGAGGACGCGGCGGAAGGCGGCGTAGAGGCCGTCGGGCGGGGAGGTGAACCCGCCGACGCCCTGGACGGGTTCGGCGATGAGGGCGGCGACCCGGTGGGTGTGGCCGAGGAGGTCTTCGAGGTCGGCGACGGCCGCCTCGGTGAACCGCTCGTCGGTGAGCCCGGCGAAGGGGCCCCGGGAACGGACCGCGCCGTGCACGTAGAGGGTCTGGAGCGGGGAGAGGCCGGTGGGCGACCAGGAGCGGTTGCCGGTGACGCCGACGGTGGAGAAGGAGCGGCCGTGGTAGCTGTTGCGCATCGCCAGGATCTGGTTCGAGCGGCGGTACGCGGTGGCGAGGAGCAGGGCCGTGTCGTTGGCCTCGGTGCCGGAGGTGGTGAAGAAGACACGGGCGTCGGGGATGCCGGAGAGGGTGGCGATCCGTTCGGCGAGCTCCACCATCGGCCGGTTGAGGTAGAGGGTGGAGGAGTGGATGATCCGGCCGGCCTGTTCGGCGACCGCCTTGGTGACCTCGGGGAGGGCGTGGGCGGTCATGGTGGTGAGGATGCCGCCGAAGAAGTCGAGGTAGCGGCGGCCCTCGGCGTCCCAGACGTACCGGCCCTCGCCGTGGGTGATCTCGATCGGCTCGTCGTAGTAGAGCGCCAGCCAGTCGGGGAGGACGGCGCGGTGGCGGGCGTACAGGCTGCTCACGGACTCACCAGCCCGTCGTACGCGTCGGGGCGGCGGTCGCGGTAGAAGGCCCACTGCCGCCGGACCTCCTCGATGAGGCCGAAGTCGAGGTCGCGGACGACGAGTTCCTCCTCCTTGTCGGAGGCGACGTCGCCGACGAAGCGGCCGCGGGGGTCGACGAAGTAGCTGGTGCCGTAGAAGTCGTTGTCGCCGTACTCCTCGACGCCGACGCGGTTGATCGCGGCGACGAAGTACTCGTTGGCGACGGCGGCGGCGGGCTGTTCCAGCTGCCAGAGGTAGGACGAGAGGCCGCGGTGGGTGGCCGAGGGGTTGTAGACCAACTGGGCTCCGTTGAGGCCGAGTTGGCGCCAGCCTTCGGGGAAGTGGCGGTCGTAGCAGATGTAGACGCCGACCTTGCCGACAGCGGTGTCGAAGACCGGCCAGCCGGCGTTCCCCGGGCGGAAGTAGTACTTCTCCCAGAACCCCTCGACCTGCGGGATGTGGTGCTTGCGGTACTTGCCGAGGTAGCTGCCGTCGGCGTCGATGACGGCGGCGGTGTTGTAGTAGAAGCCCTCGGACTCGATCTCGAAGACGGGGACGACGATCACCATGCCGGTCTCGCGGGCGAGCTCCCGCATCCGCCGCACGGTGGGGCCGTCCGGCACGGGCTCGGCCCAGCGGTAGTGCTCGCGCTCCTGGACCTGGCAGAAGTAGGGGGCGTTGAAGACCTCCTGGAAGCCGATCACCTGGGCGCCCTGCCGGGCCGCCTCGCGGGCGTGCTCCTCGTGTTTGGCGATCATGGATTCGGTGTCGCCGGTCCAGGTCGCCTGGACGAGTGCGGCGCGTACGACGGTCATGAGCAGCTCCTTCGGCGCGGCGTCAGAGAGCCTCTACGCCCGTAGACACGGTGCGTAGGAAGAGAACGTAAGCCCCGTCACACCCCGGAGCAAGACCACTGCCGCGAAGCAGATGAGTCGATCATGTTTCATACCCGACTGGTCCACGTCGGACACGTACCGACACGTGGCGGGTGGTCCCTGATCGTACGGATCCGCTTTCGGTGCTCGCGAGGGCTTCAGTCCCCGAGGACGCCGCCGACCCGCAGCGCGTGCCGCAGGGCGCGGTCGTCGGCGGGCGAGAGGGCGCGGGCCGCCGCGCCGAGCCGGGGCATCAGCAGCGCCGGGTCCACGGCGGCGAGTCGGGCCGCCTCCTCGGCGGTGCGGACCCGGAGGAAGGAGGTGAGCAGGGTGTGCGCCTCGCGCTCGCGGCCCTCCGCCGCCAGCACGGCGACGGCTCCGGCCAGCTCCTCCACGGGCCGGGCCAGACCCTGGCGCAGCAGCTGCTCGCAGTCGTCGGCGCGGCCCGCGTCGGCGAGCGCTCCGGCGACGGCGGCCAGCCGCTCGGACGGCAGTGAGGCGGCCTCCCACAGGAGGGTGCCCCAGTCGGCACCGAGCCCGGCGCGGTGGAGCTCCCGGGCGAGCGCGGGCAGTCGGGCGGGCGGCCCGCCGAGCGCCTCGACGAGCAGCACGTGCGCCTCGCCGCTGCGGCCCTGGGCCCGCAGCCGCTGGAGGGCGTGGACGGCGTTGGCGGCCCGGGCGGCCTCCTCGGCCCCGTCCGGGACGGCGGACACGGGGGCGGACGCGGACACGGGCGCGGACTCGGGGGCGGAGTCGGGGGCGGAGTCGGTACGGCCCCGGAACCGGGCGCCGCGCGGCTCCGCCCCGCCGACCGGCAGGTCGGGTACGGCGGTGGGCGCGGGCCCCTCGACGGCGTCCGCGGTCCAGGCGTACCGGGCGCCGCGGGGACGCCGCCGCTCCGGCACGGGAGCAGCACCCCCGCCGTCCGGCGGGGCGGCCGTGTACAGCCGGTCGAGGCGGTCGGTGAGGTCGACGAGCCGGGCGGTGGCGCGGGCGTGGTCGTCGCGGGCCCAGGCGATGTCGTGCTCCAGGCGGGCCGCCTCGGCGGGGTCCGGGGCCGGGTGGGAGCGGAACCGCCGCTCCAGTTCCCCGATCCGGGCCTCGGCGTGGCGGCGTTCGCGCTCCATCAGCTCGCGGCGCGCGGCCAGCGCCTCGCCGCCGCCGGGCCGCCGGTCGTGGACGCGGGCCGCGGCCTCGTACAGCTCCCGCCCCCGCTCCGGGGCCTCCCCCGCGTCCTGGAGCAGGGACTCGACGACGTCCCAGGGCAGGAGTTCGGCGCCGTCGAGACAGGCGCGCAGGCCCTCGGGGTCCCGTGCGGCGAAGACGCCCCACCAGCCGCCGGCCGTCTCGGCGCGGGCGGCGAGTCCGCCCAGCCAGTGGGTGAACTCCGTCATCTCCGGCGGAATGTGAGTGGCCGTCATGTGCTCGCACCTGCCCCGCGCTCGAAGGGAACCTTCCGGTCCGCCGCAGGGCATTGCACCGCATCCGTGTTACGGGACGGCTACGGACCGTTTTCCTTTCGGTGCCCGGGGGACCACATCAGCCCCTCGGGGGATGAGGATCACAGGGTGACGACGATCCCGGTGTGCGGCCGCTTGCCGAGGCGGGCGATCGTGGCCGGCAGGTCCACCAGCCAGAACTGGTAGGTGTACTTGCGGGAGAGCAGCCTGCGGATGCGGCGCAGCTCCTCCCCCTCGACGATCCGGGCGGTGCCGGGCATCCGGGCCGCGCCCTCGGGGACGTTGCCGCGCACGTCGCAGGGGGCCAGTTCGACCTCGGGGTTGTTGCGGAGCCGCTTGACCTTCCAGGAGTCGGCGCGGGTCCACACGTACACGCGCCCGTCCTCGACGGCGTACCAGACGGGGGTGGCGACCCCGGTCCCGTTCTTCCGGTAGGTGGTGAGGCTGATGTAGCGGCCGCGCCGCAGCTCTTCGGTCGTCATGGCCTGCGAGCCTACGCCGGGCGGTCCCCCGCGTACGCCGCCCGGGCGTCGCCGATCTCGGCGCCGTGGGCGCGGGACCAGGCGCAGGCGGTGTCGAGCGGGCCGAGGAGCGAGCGGCCGAGCGGGGTGAGGGCGCACTCGACGCGCGGCGGGTTCTCGTCGTACGCGGTGCGGTCGAGGAAGCCGCTGCGCTCCATGGACCGCAGGGTCTCGGTGAGGACCTTGGGGGTGATCCAGGGGAGGGCGGCGCGGAGTTCGCCGAAGCGGCGTGCGGCCCCGTCCTCCAGGCAGCGCAGCACGACACCGGTCCACTTGTCGCCGACGCGGAAGGGCTGGACGGCACCGTCGGCGCAGTCCGGGTCGTCGAACCGGACGTTGATCGGGGGCTGTTCGCCCGATGGTTTCTCGCTCATGGGGCCGACGGTAGCCGCGCCGGTACCGTTGAAGTAACCGGATCCCCCTGTCCTACCGTCCCGGTCATGGACAACGACACCAGCAAGAAGATCATCGTGTTCGGGGCCGGCGGTCGCGTGGGCCGGGCGGCCGTCGCGGAGGCGGTGGCCCGGGGCCACCGGGTGACGGCGGTGGTGCGGGACCCGGCGCGCCATCCGGACCTCGGCCGGCCGGGCGTGGAGGTCGTACGCGGCGACGTGACGGACCCGGAGTCGGTGGCGGTGCTCGCCGGTGGGCACGACGCGGCCGTGCACGCCTCCGCCCGCCTCGACGTGCCGTCGGAGGAGTACTTCGCGGCGACGGCGAAGGCGCTGGTCTCCGGGCTCACGGCGGCCGGAGTGGGCCGGCTCGTCACCCTGGGGATCGCCACCACCCTCGAAGCCGCTTCCGGGGCACGGCTGATGGACGCGCCGGACTTCCCGGCGGAGTGGCGGGCCTTCGCGCAGGGCCACGTCGTGGAGTTCGAGCTGCTGACGGACGGGGCCGGGCCCGAGCTTGACTGGCTGATGGTGGTGCCGCCGCTGGACCTGAACCCGGAGGCCGAGCCCACCGGCGGCTACCGGACGGCGGTGGGCACGGTCCTGGACGGGTCCGGCCGGATCGCGCACGCCGATCTGGCGCTCGCGCTGCTGGACGAGATCGAGGCGCCCCGCCACAGTCGGGTCCAGCTCGCGGTCTCGGTCTGACGTCCCGACCGGGCCGGGGGGTTCAGCCCTGGCCGCCGAGCCAGCCGAGGCCCTCGATCAGTTCCTCCTGGTTCATCACCGGCGAGTAGTGGATCCTGGCGCCGAGCCGCATGAAGAACGGCTCCGCGAGGGCGGGCAGGTCGGAGGGCTCGTTCAGGTCGAAGAAGAGGTAGGCGGTGCGACAGCCGTTCTCGACGGTGAAGTAGGCGGATTCGGGGCGGATGCGTCCGAGTGCTTCCTGCATGAGCTCCGGGACGACGCCCTGCTTGATGAGGTCGTTGGCGGCCTCGGTGTTCATCTCGACCTTCATGAGCATGCGCATGACGCGGCCCCTTTCCCGGCCGGGCGGGGGCTCGGCGCGGCGGGCCCTCGGTCCACCCGGACGTCCTCACTTCCAGCGTCCTCCCGTGCCCGCGCGGGAGCCACCGGGGGTGGGGCGTCCGCCTGTCTCAGGCGGGCAGGGGCGCGCAGCGGACGAGGAGCTCGTCCAGTGAGAGGTCGAGGACGCCGGCGAGGGCCGCGACGGTGAAGAAGGCCGGGGTGGGGGCGCGGCCGGTCTCGATCTTGCGGAGGGTCTCGGCGGACAGGCCGGCCGCCGCGGCGATCTCGACCATCGAGCGCTCGCCGCGGGCCTCGCGCAGCAGCCGCCCGAGCCGCTCGCCGCGCTCGCGCTCTTCGGGGGTGAGGGGGGTGCGCACCATGCGGTCCACTCTACCCGCCCGAACCGATTCTTATACCGGTATAGTAATGGGAATGGTGGAGATCAAGACCGAAGAGAACCTGACGGCGATGCGCGAGGCGGGCCGCGTGGTGGCCCGCGCCCTGGCGGCGGCCCGGGAGCTGGCGGCGCCCGGCGTGCCGGTCGCCGCGCTCGACCGGGCGGCACGGGAGGTCCTGGCCGAGGCCGGTGCGGACTCGCCCTTCCTGGGCTACCGCCCGGCCTGGGCCCCTGTCCCGTTCCCGGGCGTCCTCTGCGTGTCCGTCAACGACGCGATCGTGCACGGCGTCCCGGACGGGACGGTCCTCCGGGACGGCGACCTGGTCTCGGTGGACTGCGGGGCCCGCCTCGACGGCTGGGTGGGGGACGCGGCGGTCAGTTTCACCGTCGGCCGCGCCCGCCCCGAGGACACCCGGCTGATCGGCGCCGCCGAGGAGGCCCTGGCCGCCGGCATCGCGGCGGCGGTCGTCGGCAACCGGATCGGGGACATCGCGCACGCGGTCGGCACGGTCTGCCGCAGGGCCGGGTACGGCATCCCGGACGGCTTCGGCGGACACGGCGTCGGCCGCGCCATGCACGAGGGCCCCGACGTGCCCAACGAGGGGCGGCCGGGGCGCGGGACGAGACTGCGGCCCGGCATGGTCCTGGCCATCGAGCCGATGCTCGTCGGGGGCGGCGGCGACGAGCACTACACGGCGCGGGACGGCTGGACGGTCCGTACCCTCGACGGCTCCCGCGCCGCCCACGCCGAGCACACCGTCGCCGTCACGGAGGCGGGCCCCCGCGTCCTGACCGCCCCCTAGACCGGCTCACCGGTCGGGGCGGACCACCATCGCCGAGCCGCCGCCCCGGCGGACGGTCTCCGCGGCGGCGAGCCAGCGGCCGCCGGGGAGGCGCTGGACACCGGTGGCCGCCCCGATCTCCGGGTTCTGCCGGAAGACGTGCCCAAGGGCTTCGAGCTCGGATCGCAACGGGCTGTTCCAGAGCGCCGGTTCGAGGTCGGTGGCCGACTGGTTGCGCTGGCTGGCGCGCGGCGCGGCGATGGCCTCGACGAGCGGCAGGCCCCGGTCGAGGAAGCCGGTGAGGGTCTGAAGGACGGTGGTGATGATGGTCGCGCCGCCCGGGGTGCCGAGGGCGAGGACCGGCCGGTCATGGCGGTCCAGGACGATCGTCGGGGAGATGGAGGAGCGGGGGCGCTTGCCAGGCCCCGGCAGGTTGGGGTCGTGGACGGCGGGGTCGGCGGGGGCGAAGGAGAAGTCGGTCAGCTCGTTGTTGAGCAGGAAGCCGCGCCCCGGCACGGTGATGCCGCTGCCGCCGGTGGACTCGATGGTGAGGGTGTAGGCGACGACGTTCCCCCACTTGTCGGCGACGGTCAGATGGGTGGTGTTCTCGCCCTCGTACGTCGTCGGCGCCGCCCGCCCGCCGGTGGCGCAGGGCACCGGGCTGCGGGGGTCGCCGGGCGCGAGCGGGCTGGTGAGCGCGGCGTCGTCGCGGATCAGGCAGGCCCGGGAGTCGGCGTACCGCTGGGAGAGCAGGCCCCGGACGGGCACGGACTCGAAGGCCGGGTCGCCGACCCAGCGGCCGCGGTCGGCGAAGGCGATCCGGCTCGCCTCGATGAAGCGGTGGAGGTACCGCCCCGGTGAGGCGGCGGCCAGGTCGCCGGTCTCCAGGATGTTGAGGGCCTCGCCGACGGTCGTGCCGCCGGAGGACGACGGGGCCATGCCGTAGACGTCGAGCCCCCGGTAGGTGACCTTGGTGGGCGCGCGGCGGACCGTGCGGTACGCGGCGAGGTCCCGTTCCGTCAGGTCGCCGGAGCGGACGGTCCGTTCGGCGCCCTCGCGGACCGGCGGGGTGCGGACGGTGTCCACGATGTCGCGGGCGAGCGGCCCCCGGTAGAGGGCGTCGACGCCCCGCTCCGCGAGGAGGGCGTACGTACGCGCCAGGTCCGGGTTCTTCACGACGGAGCCGACCTCGGGCAGTCGTCCGCCGGGCAGGAAGAGCGCGGCGGAGGCCGGGAAGTCGCGGAAGCGGGCCTCGTTGGCGGCGGTCTGGGCGCGGTAGGTGGCGTCCACGGTGAAGCCCTCGCGGGCGAGCCGCTCGGCGGGGGCGAGGAGGGTGCGCAGCGGTTTGCTGCCCCAGGCGTCGAGGGCGGTCTTCCAGGTGGCGGGGGTGCCGGGGGTGCCGACGGCGCGTCCGCTGGTCATCGCCTCCGCGAAGGGGATCGGCGCGCCGTTCTCCAGGAAGAGGCCGGTGTCTGCGGAGGCGGGAGCCGTCTCCCGGCCGTCGACGGTGTGGACGGTACGGGTGCGGGCGTCGTAGTGGACGAGGTAGCCGCCTCCGCCGATGCCGGCCGAGTAGGGCTCGGTGACGCCGAGGGCGGCGGCGACGGCGACGGCCGCGTCGACCGCGTTGCCGCCCTGCCGCAGGACCTCGATGCCGGCGGCGCTGGCGTCGGCGTCGACACTGGCGACGGCACCGCCGTGCCCCACCGCCACGGGCACCTTCGCCGGCGCGGGCGGTGGAGCCGGTGGAGTCCGTACGAGCGGCGGGGCCGCGGCTCCCACCGAGAGCACCGTCGCGGCGGCCGCCACGACCACCCCGTACCGCACAGCGGAGCGACGCATCCCTGACCTCCCGTCAATGACCGTCCACGCAGCGTAACTTCTGTCCGTCCCGACGTCAGGAGCGCCTTCCGGCCCCCTCGAACGGTCACCCGGCCGCCGCTAGCATGCGCCCCTATGGACGAGGACCTGCGCAACATCGTGCTCGGCGTGCTGGCGACCGGTGTCAGCGCGTCGCTGGGATGGCTCACCCGGACGTACGCGTGGCGGCGGCGGCTCCGCCGCAAGCAGGCGTTCTTCGGACTGCCCTCCGGCTCGGAGTGCCTGCTCGTGGTGAACCGCCTGGCCGGCAGCGAGCGCGGGGTGCACGCCACCGACGTGTCGGCGCTGCTCGAACTCTCGGCACTGATCAAGGACTGCGGGGCGCGGCCCCGGATCGTGCAGCACGACACGGCACGTCAGGGCCTCGGGGAGACGGCAGAATTCTGCATCGGTGGGCCGTTCTCGAATCGCCGCATGGCCGCTCATCTGCCGAATCTCCTGCCGGGGCTCACGATGAACGTCGAGCAGGAGCCGCCCGAGGACCGGGGGATGATCACCGTGGCGGGCGAGACCTACCGCCCGGAGTGGGGCGTCAGCGAGTACGTCGTCCTCGCCCGCCTCACCCTCGGCGAGGGCGGCCGGCCGGTGTTCCTGCTGTGCGGCCAGGCCGCGGTCACCAACCAGGCCGCGGCACGGTACCTGGCCCGCCGCCACAAGGCGCTGGCCGGCACGTACGGTCCGGACGGTTCCTTCGTCCTGCTCCTGAGGGTCGTCAGCTCCCAGGCGTACGGCCCCGACGTCGTCGAGCTGGTGGCCGACGTGACGCGGGCGGCGCTCAGGGCTCCCGCAGCCGCACCGGCAGCGACTTGACCCCGTTGATGAAGTTGGAGACGAGCCGGCGGGGCTCCCCGGCGGCCTCGACACCCGCACAGACGTCCCGCAACTCCTCGTAGAAGATCCGTAGTTGGATCCGGGCGAAGTGGGCTCCGAGACAGACGTGGGGGCCGTCGCCGAAGGAGACGTGCGGGTTCGGGCGGCGACCGAGGTCGAGCCGGTGCGGGTCGGGGAAGACGCGTTCGTCGTGGTTGGCGGAGACGTGGAAGACGACGACCTTGTCGCCGCGGGCGATCGGCACCCCGGCCAGTCCGGTGTCCCGCGCGGCGGTGCGGCGGAAGGAGATCACCGGCGGGTGGACGCGCAGGAGTTCGTCCACGGCGCTCTCCACGGACACCTCCCCCTTCCAGAGCCTGCCCTGCTCGCCGGGGTCCCCGCAGAGCGCGAGCACCCCGCCCGGGGCCGCCGACCGCACGGTGTCGTTCCCGGCGACGGTGAGCAGGAAGAAGAACATCTCCAGCTCGGCGTCGGCGAGTTCGGTGGTGGCGAGCGCGGTCATGAGGTCGTCGGCGGGGTGCTCGCGCTTGTAGGCGGCCAGCTCCTGGGCGTACGCGAACATCTCGGCGAGCCGGGCGGGCGACCGGGGGTTGACCGGCCGTCCGTCGGCGTCGAGGACGGGCGGCTCGTCCGGGTCCTGGTAGGCGATGACCCGTTCGGTCCAGGTGTGCAGCAGCCGCCGGTCGCCCGGGGGCACGCCGAGCAGGTCGGTGAGGTTGAGGAGCGCGTAGTCGTCGGTCACGGCCCGTACGAGATCGGTCTCGCCGCCCTCCGCCCGGGCGGCCCGCAGCAGCTCGCGGGCGCGTGAGCGCGCGGTCGCCTCGAACCGCTCGATCCGCCCCGGCGTGAAGGCCCGGCTGACGAGCCTCCGCAGCCTTCCGTGTTCCGGAGGGTCCTGGTTGAGCATCATGCGGCGGATGAAGGGCAGGTCGGCGGGGTCGGGGTCGCGGATCTGGGTGGCGCCGAGCCAGGAGGAGTACGTCTCCGCGTCCTTGAGCACCCGAACGACGTCGGCGTGCCGTGTCACCGCCCAGAAGCCGGTACCCGCGGGCCATCCGAGCACCGCCCGCTCCTCCTGCCAGGCGACCGGCGCCCGGTCGCGCAGCCCCCGGAAGGCGTCGTGCGGCGGCCCGGCGGCGTGGACGCGCGGGTCGAAGACGTCGGGAAGGTTCGGCGGCTGCTCCACGGGCCCCAGCCTGGAGCAGAAGCCGGCGCGTGTCCATGACGCCGAGCCCTCCCCCGTCCCTCTCCCTCACGCCGGGCCCGCCGGCGCCCCCCTCACGCCCGGCGCACCCGTCGCGCCAATCGTTACCCGCACGTAACTTACCGACCGGTTACCACGGGTAGCCCCTCGCGGTTACCGTCGGGCCACCTCACTGCTCCCCACCAGTGACCCCCCATCGAGGAGTGGCCCGTGCGTACTTCCCCGGCCCTCGCCGTCTCGGCCGCGCTGGTGGCCGGGACGGCGCTGTCCGTCGCCCCCGCCGCCCAGGCCGCCGAGAGCGGCACGTCGATCCGGTTCGTGGACATCGCCGGCGACGGCGGCACCGTCCTCAAGGCCAATGTCGTCACCCCCGCCGGGGCCGACGGCTCCGTCCGCCACCCGGTGATCGTCCTGCCCACCAGCTGGGCCATGCCCCAGGTCGAGTACCTGGCGCAGGCGCAGAAGCTCGCCGAATCCGGTTACGTCGTGGTGAGTTACAACTCGCGCGGCTTCTGGCAGTCCGGCGGCGAGATCGAGACCGCCGGCCCCAGGGACGTCGCCGACGCCTCCAAGGTGATCGACTGGGCGCTCGCGAACACCCCGGCCGACCCGGACAAGGTCGGTATGGCCGGGGTGAGTTACGGCGCGGGAATCAGCCTGCTCGCCGCCGCCCACGACCCCCGGGTGAAGGCCGTCGCCGCGCTCAGCGGCTGGGCCGACCTCATCGAGTCCATCTACAGCGGGCGGACCCAGCACCTCCAGGCCGCCGCCCTGCTCGGCGGCGCGGCCTACCTCACCGGCCGTCCCGGGCCCGAACTGAAGCGGATTCTCGGCGACTTCCTCTCGTCCGACCTGGACAAGGAGGACGAGATGATCGCCTGGGGGAAGCAGCGGTCCGCCGCCACCAACCTCGACCGGATCAACGCCAACGGCACCGCCGTCATGCTCGGCAACGCCTGGGGCGACACCATCTTCCCGCCCAACCAGTACGCGAGCTTCTACGAGAAGCTGAAGGGCCCCAAGCGGCTGGAGTTCCGCCCCGGCGACCACGCCACCGCCGAGGCCACCGGCCTCCTCGGTCTGCCCAACGACACCTGGACCAGCGCCCACCGCTGGTTCGACCGGTATCTGAAGGGCGTCGACAACGGCATCGACCGCGAGCCGCCCGTCCGGCTCAAGCCCCGCTCCGACGGCGGCTACGAGGGCTACGCCGACTGGAAGGCGGTCAACGCGCACCGCGACCGCATCGCCCTGGACGACCCCGAGCATCTCTGGGCCAACGTGGACTCCGGCGCCAACGGCGGCATCGTGCTCCTCACCAACCTGCTCGACCAGCTGGCGCAGACCCCGCCGGCCGTCTCCGTGCCGCTGCTCCCCCGCTCCTTCGCCGCCGTCTGGCAGTCCGGCCGTTACGGCTCCGGGGCCGCGGTGCGCGGCACACCGGTCCTGCACACCACGGTCACCCCGACCGCCGGGAGCGGCACCTTCGTCGCGTACCTCTACGACGTGGGCCCGCTCGGCATCGGCAAGCTGGTGTCCCACGCCCCGTACACCTTCCACGACAGGACGCCGGGGCGGCCGTTCGCCGTGGACCTGGAGCTGTTCTCCACGGCCTACGACGTACCGGCGGGCCACCGGCTCGCGCTGGTCGTCGACACCGTCGACCCGCTGTACATCGAGCACAACCCGGCCGGCGCGCAGCTGACCTTCTCCTCCCCCGGGTCCGATCCCTCGTACCTGGCGGTGCCGTTGCGGAAGGAGTGATCCCGGCTGCTGCCGGGCCGGTTTCAGGCCCGTGCGGGGGCCCGTACGGGGGTCACTCGCGGCCCGGCGGCGTGATCACCGGTGCGGCGGGAGCGACGTCCACCCCCTTCGTGCGGGGGTCGCGGCGCTCCCGGCGCGCGACCCAGGGCGCGCTCCACTCGCGATCCCGGCCCTCCCGGACCGAGCCGGCAAGCTCGGCCCTCCAGGACCGGGAAGACGACGTCACGCCGTCCGATCAGCGGATAGACGCTCATGCGCTGCCCTGCCCCCTTTGCCGGCGGTGTGCCGGTGCGGTGTGTGCGGTGTGTCGAGACAGCGCAAACTATCCATCACAAAAAGGGACTTCACGCCCGACACGCATGAAAGGTGCAAGTAGGTATTAGCCGTATTTACGGCAGGCGGAAGGTCACCGCTCGGCGGCCTCGGCGTACACCTGGGACAGCTCGGGCGCCCCGGTCATCGCCCACTCGATGCCGTACTCGACGACCGGGATCTCGCGGCCGGACTCCAGGACGACGACCGGACCGCCGTTCGGCCAGACCTGCCAGCGGGCGCCCGGCACGTTCCGCACGACGACGGTGCCGAGGTACAGCCCCGCGTCGTTCCCGAACCAGGGCAGCTCCTCGGCGTCGTCACGCCAGCGCGGCGGGAGCTGGTCGAGCTCCTGGAGCGAGCGCGGGCTGTCGTCGAGCGTGACGCCCGCCGCCTCGACCCGGGCGCGGAGCAGCTCGCACTCGGCGAGCAGCTCCGCCACGCCCTCGGGATCGCGGTCGAAGGCCGCGGCCAGCGGGGCCCGCTCCGGCTCGTGCCGCCTGCGCCAGTGGTCGAGAAACGGGATGTTCATCGAAACAGCGTCGCACCGTCACCTGCCGGTCCACCACCCGGCACGCGGAGATCGTCGTGCGCCGCCCGCGCAGCGGCAGTCGGAGGCCGAACGGACCCGCTGGTCAGAGCTCCAGGTCGACGACGACCGGGGCGTGGTCGGAGGCGCCCTTGCCCTTGCGCTCCTCGCGGTCCACGTAGCTGTCCTTCACGGCCTCCGTGAAGGGCTTGTTGCCGTAGACCAGGTCGATGCGCATGCCCTTGTTCTTGGGGAAGGCGAGCTGGCGGTAGTCCCAGTACGTGTACGGATGGTCGTACTTGAGGGGGCGCGGGACGACGTCGGCGAGGCCGGTCCCGCGCAGGCCGGCGAGGGCCGCCCGCTCGGGCTCGGTGACATGGGTGGCGCCCTCGAAGAGGGAGACGTCCCAGACGTCGTCGTCGGTCGGGGCGATGTTGTAGTCGCCGAGCACGGCGAACGGGCGCTCGCCGGCCGCGTCCTCGCCGACGGCCGCCTTCAGCGCCTCCAGCCAGCGCAGCTTGTACGCGTAGTGCTCGTGGGCGATCTCCCGGCCGTTGGGCACGTAGACCGACCAGAGGCGGACCGGGCCGCAGGTCGCGGAGACCGCGCGGGGCTCCTGCACGCCCTCGTACTCGGGGCCGCCGGGCAGGCCGGTGACGACGTCCTCGAAGCCGACGCGGGAGAGCAGGGCCACGCCGTTCCACCTGCCGGTGGCGTTGACCGCCGACTCGTACCCCAGCTCGCGCAGGGCCTCGGCGGGGAACTGCTCGGCGGAGCACTTGGTCTCCTGGATGCACAGCACGTCGGTGCCGCTGCTCTCCAGCCAGGCCAGCAGGCGGGGCAGCCGGGCGGTGATCGAATTGACGTTCCAGGTGGCGATGCGCATGGCGCCAGCCTACTGGCGGGCACCGACAGCGGCCCGGACCACGCTCACGGTCCGGCGCTCACAGGTCGGCGGAGGCCCCGGGGGCGAGCCGCTGGTGGTCGGTGCCGCCGAGGGCGCCGATCTGCCGGTCGTAGATCGGCCGGGCCAGGTCGGTCAGGAGGGCGTCGTGGATGTCGTACGCCCGGCGGGGCCGCACCTCGCGGACGTAGTCGATCACCTCGGAGATCTTGTTCCACGGGGCCATGACCGGCAGCAGCAGGGTGTCCACCGGGCGGCCGGGGACGGTGAGGGCGTCGCCGGGGTGGAAGACGGCGCCGTCGACGAGGAAGCCGACGTTGGTGATGCGCGGGATGTCCGGGTGGATCACGGCGTGCAGCTCGCCGTGGACCTCGACGTCGAAGCCGGCGGCGGTGAAGGTGTCGCCGTGCCCGACCGTGTGCACCCGGCCGGGGAAGGCGGCCGTGAGCTGGTCGGCGACGCTGCGCAGGGTCCAGATCTCGGCGGCCGGGTTGGCGTCGAGGGCGGCGCGGAGCCGGCCCTCGTCGAAGTGGTCCGGGTGCTCGTGGGTGACGAGGAGGGCGTCGGCGCCGAGCACCGCGTCCTCCTCGGTGAACGCCCCCGGGTCGAGGACGAGCGTCCGCCCGTCCTTCTCCAGCCGGACGCAGGCGTGGGACTTCTTCGTCAGCTTCACGGCCTCACCCTACGCCGGGCGTGCGGGCCCGGCGCGGGCGTCGGCTACGCCGGGGGCGTGGTCTCCTCGGCGATGGCGCGGCCGACCGTGCCGAGGGCGGTCTCGGCGGCCGGCAGGCCGCAGTAGACGGCGGTGTGCAGCACGATCTCGCGGATCTCGGCGGGCGACAGGCCGTTGCGCAGGGCGGCGCGGGTGTGGTCGGCGAGCGCCTCCCGGTGCCCGCCGGCGACGAGGGCCGTCAGGGTGACGACGCTGCGGGTGCGCCGGTCGAGGCCCTCGCGGGCCCAGACCTCGCCCCAGGCGTAGCGGGTGACGAGCTCCTGGAAGTCGGCGGCGTCCGCGTCGGCGAGCGCCCGGTCGACATGGGCGTCACCGAGGATCTCCCGCCGGAGCCCGAGCCCCTTCTCGTACGGGTCGGGGCGCCCCGCCGGCGGCTCCTCGGCCTCCTCGGGCACGGCCGGGACGACAGGGGTGGCGGGGACCGGCTCGGCGGGGGCCGGGGCCGGCCCGGGGACGGGCGGGACGGCGTGGAGGCCGCCGGTGTCGTGGCCGGTCGCCGAGAAGTGCTCCAGGAGGAGGTCGGTGACGGCGGCGGGCTGCTCGACGGGGGCGAGGTGGGAGGCGCCCGGGACGACGGCCAGCTTGGCGTCGGCGATGCCGGCGACGAGGGTGCGGGCCTCGGCGGGTCCTGTGACCCGGTCCTCGGAGCCGACCAGGACGAGGGCGGGCACGCCGATGCTGCCGAGGGCGGCCCGGACGTCGAAGACCGCGAGGGCCTCGCAGGCGGCGACGTAACAGGCGGCGTCGGTGGTCCGCACCATCTGGACGGCCCAGTCGACGATGGCGGGCTGGTTGGCGGCGAAGTGCGGGGTGAACCACTGCTCGGGCGCGGTGCGGGCCATCGGCTCCAGGCCGTTGGTGCGGACCACGACCCCGCGCTGGCGGAACTCGTCGGCGGTGCCGAAGCGCGGCGCGGTGGCGACCAGGGCCAGCGAGGCGACCCGGTGCGGGGCGCGCAGGGCCAGGTCGAGGCCGACGGCGCCGCCGAGGGAGCAGCCGGCGTAGCCGAAGCGCTGGACGCCGAGGGCGTCGAGGGTGGCGAGGAGCCGGTCGCCGAGCTCCGCGACGGAGGTGAAGGGCTGGGCGGGGGCGCCGCCGTGTCCGGGCAGGTCGAAACGGACGACCCGCCGGTCCCGGGTCAGCTCCGGGATCTGACGGTCCCACATGTGGAATGTGGTACCCAGTGAAGGGCCCAGCACCAGGACCGGAGCGTGTTCTTGCCCGTCAACGCGGTATTGCAGGGTGTTCGTCGATGTCTCGCTCACCCGCCAGACCCTCTCATCTCTCACGATCTCTCACATCGCCGGGTCGGGCTCAGTGACTCTTGACCCGCTCGCCCCGACAGTCCGACGCTGCCCCACCGTACGGTCGGCACGCTCGGACACCGGCTCGCGGCAGACCGCGCCATGGGTGGACGAGCACGTGCGACAAGCAGACCACCCGGTTCACACTTGCCCATCAGTCTGATGGATCCCGTGCAGACCGCCCCACGCGACGGCGGCTCCACGAAGATCCTCCACGTCCGGCTTCACGTACCACTTCTTGGTGGTGTTCACGCTCGTGTGTCCGGCCCACCGAGCGAGGATATGGTCCGGGACGCCCTTGTTCGCCAGGTAAGTGAGGCACGACGCACGGGCGTCGTAGAGCCGCACCCGACGGAGATGAAGGAGGTCCATGAGCCGATACGCCCGTCGGCGAAGCTGCCTGATCGTAAAGGACTCGCCGGTCTCGTGGACCAGGACGTAGCCGGTGTCCTGGTATGCCTCTCCCAGCGCCAGTTTTTCCCTGGCCTGGAGAGTACGGAACGCCTTCAGCCCAGCCAGCACCGGAGCCGGCAACGGAAGTTCCCGTTCTCCGGCCATGGACTTGGTGTCCTTCTCCACCACGTGCCGGTTACCCATCATTGTGCGGGTGTTGGCGACCACGATCTTGGCGTCGTCCAAGTTGACGTCTTCCCAACGGAGTCCGCACACTTCCGCCGGACGCAGCCCCATCAGAGACAGCAGCAGCGGAGCATAGAGCCGCTCTCCCCTGATCCCGTGGACGAACATCTGGACCTCATGGACGTTCCAGGGCTTCGCCTCCTGCTTCTTCCTCCGTTCTTCCTTGCGTACCCTCCGCGGAATGGTCACGTGCTCCGCCACGTTCATGGGCACCAGCCGGCGTGTGACGGCTCGGTTCAGAGCGTCCTTCAGCCGAGCGAGACTCATGTCCACGGTGGTCACTCCGAGCGGCGTACCAGTCCTACCGCCACGCACGCGCCCGTGCTTCAGAGCCCAGCGCATCCAATCCTCCACCGCCTCTTCAGTGAGTTCCTGGAGGCGGATCGCACCCAGTTTTCCCCGGACTCGGTCCAGGGTGATCCGGTAGTTGTAGATGGTGGTTTCTTCCAGGTCCTCCGCCTTCATGGCCAGCCACTGGTCGAGCCACTCGTTCAGTGTGATTTTGCTGGGCGCCACCAAGCTGCCTTCATCGCGACGGTGAGTAAGGCGCGCGTATTCCTCCCGCGCCTCCTTCAGCTTGGCGAACGTCCGGGTCAGCTGCCTACGCTTCCCAGTTTCGGGGTTGATCCCTACATCGACCACGAACCGGTATCGAACCTCCCCCTTTGCGTTCGGCGGGAGCTTCTTGATCGGATCGGACAGTGCTACTCCTCCTCCTTCAGCGGCGAAAACGCCCATGACGGACTGATCACCTGTTCACCGGCTCGGCCGTCCTGCCGGACAGCGTCCTCACGTCGCAATTCGCTCCAGGTCCACCGCCAAGCGGTTGGAGCGCGCGAGGTCCATAATCCACAAAATTCCCGGTTAGGCTAACCGGGAATTTTGCTGTATGTTCCGCGCCGCGCATTGCCTGCGCCTGCGCCTGCGCCTGCGCCTGCGCCTGCGCCTGCGCCTGCGATACCCCTTCCCGTTCGTCTCGCCCCGGAGTAAAACGGACTCGATGTTTTCCGGGACGCTGTACGTTGACATGCTTTCGGAGAACCTTCCAGTCCGGGACGGGAGTTACGCGTCTGCCGTGGGCGAATTCACCCTGCATGCAAGGGGGACTGCACAGGGCTTCGGCGCAGTCGCGTGACGCCCGTTTTGTGATCACTCGAGGCCGAGGAGTGCGAGCGGGCGACGGAGATCGCGGGCATTGCAGCGGAAACCGGCCGCGATGTTCTTCACTCCGGCTGCCCGGAGGACTCCGATGGCGAGGTTGCTCCAGGTGGCCATCGCGCGCGGCGCGTTGCCGGTCCGCAGCTGCGAGGCGTCCTCGGCGAAGGTGGTATCCCGGACGCGATGCAGGGCCTCGATCGTCCAGTGGTCGCGGACGAGTTCTGCGAGCTGGGCCAGGGTCGCCTGCTCGGCGGACAGGCTGGTGACGGCGTGGACCGTCTTGACGGTGGCCCTGCCGGCCTTGCGGTCGGTGCGGCGGGCTTGATCTGGACGGCCTGGCAGGAGCCGGGGAAGAGGAGCTTGTTCACGGCGGCGGCCTTGCTCCGCCGGATCTCCGAGCGGCCGTGGCCGACACCCTTGACGATTGCATGTAGTGGGCACCCCGGCCCAGCAGGTAGTCGACGCACTCACGCTGAGTGTGCATCGCGTCGCTGGTGACCACGGCCCCGACCAGGCCGGCGACGGTGTCCAGCAGCGGCTGGAAGCAGGTGATCTCGTTGGTCTTCTCGCCGACGTCCAACTGAGCCAGGACCAGGCCGGTGGTGCGCTCCAGCACAGCGAGCAGGTGGATCTTCCAGCCTTCCGCCTTCGCCGCGCCGCGCAGGCTGTTGCCGTCCACGGCCAGACCACGCAGTGCGGCCGTCCCCGTCGGCTTCGGATGGCGATCCGCCAGCCAGCGCCCGACCACCCGGTCCAGCACGTCGCCGTCAATGTGGGCCAGCAGCCGGCGGACGGTGGTCTCGGCGGGCAGGGCCCGTCCGGGCAGGATCAGATCGGGACGGGCGCCGACCTGGTCCAGCACGTGCGCCGGCAGGCCCGGGACCTCCTTGGACTGCTCGATGACAGATCGCCACGAAACCGGCGTCACACGACTACGCCGAAGCCCCAGTCCTCGTTCCCCTCCGGTCTCCCATACCAGAACAACGAGCCCCACAGCCGGAAGCCACTTCCTGTTTCCCAGCAAGCCCTAAAGGATGCTCCAGGAGAGCTGCCCATCCCGTCTCCTCAGACCGTCGATCCGCCGCTGGATCTCACTCAAAGTTCTGGGAGCATGTCGAACTTTCCGCGCGTTAGTACTGATCATCCGTAGTTCGCGAATATCACGCAGAACCGGGTATCCAGTGGTTTTCGTGATGTCCCACCCATAGGTGTCCGCAAATGTCTGGTAGTGGGCTTGACCGTAGCCGAACCGCCGGCAGTGGACTTCGACCGTGACGAGGTCCCATTCCGGCTGGCCTTGGGCGACCGTGTCCCAGTCGCACAGCACCGCAGCTCCGTCGGTGGTGTGCAGCGCGTTCCGGTGCTGAGGATCGCCTTGTATCAGCCCGGGGGCAAGGGCGAACCGGACGTGCCGCAATTCCTCTTCGAGTCGATCCGCCTCCTCCTCCATGTATCGGATGGCTGCGGCGGGGAGGCATGTGATCGCGGCCAGAGAGCGGCGGATCGCGCGGATGTTGTCGTGCTCGGCAAGGGTGATCGGGGGTGGGGGCAGCAAGTGGAGCGCCTTGAGGGGTCCGGCCAGTTGCCCGGCCGCCACGGGGTACTCGGGCTGCGGCAGGTAGGTCCAGAAGGTGACAGCGTGCCCGTCGACGATCAGCGGTTGATCGCAGGGGTGGAGAGAGACGGTGGGAAAGTCTGCTTCGATGAGCCATCGTACGAAGGCGACTGTGCGCGCGACGCTCTCGACGTCGGTTCCCTTCCGGGCGATCTTGGCCACCACCTGCTCCTTCTTCAGGAGGAGGACCGCATTGGTGTGCCCGCGCAGGAGGCGCGCATCGCGGCTGTCGAGGCCGGCCTTCGCGCAGGCGCGCTCTAGTACCTGGTACATCTCGGACTCGTCGAACCCACCGGGGGCCGGCGTGATTGTCATGTCGCACAGGCTTACCGACGAGGGAGCGTTCTGTCACATCCGGCCTGGCGGAAGCTCGATGATCTCGAGAAGCTCGCGTGCCGCTCGGCTTGTCCGTATCGCCGGTGGAAGGACCTCTACGACCTCGCGGGCTCGTTCTTCCACGATGGGTGTGCGGTGGGCGGGGTCCATCCGCAGGAACGTGGCGCCGGCCAGCTGGAACGCTTCGTCAGGGCTTCGGTCCCGCGCGTAGCAGATGGCTGCTTCAAGCCGGAGGAGGGCGGGATCGATTCCTGTCTTGTCCTGGTAGAGGACGAGTGCCTGCTCCTGGGCTTGGCGTGCCTCACGTGTGCGCCCGAGAGCGGTCAACGTCCCGCTTCTGTAGAGCAGGTAGCGGCGCGCCGGAAAGGCGAAGGCGTCGTCCGCCGAGTCCCCGCCGAACTGTTCGAATGCCTTCGTCGCGTAGCGCAGGGCGTCATCGGCCTCGGCCTCGGCGCCAAGCTTGGCCAGGGCCCGAGCCTCCGCTGCTGCCGCGAAGGCGTGCGTGGCGCTGGTTCGCGCTTTGCCGCTGATCACCCTGGCCTCCCGGCACAGATTCACCGCCTGGGCGATCGGACCGTAGTAGAAAGGCAACATCGCGGCTTGAGCCCTGACACGCGCTCGAAGCTCCGCGTTTCCGCTGTCGTCCGCAGCGGTACGCGCTGTGGCGTACCAGGATCGCGACCGTGTGAGGTCGCCGAGCTTCATGAGCGCGTCGGCGGTGAGCGTGGAGAGCATCGCGGTCAGCTCCGAGAGCCGGACCTGGACTGCGGCCGGCTGTCGGCATGCGGCCAGCCCCTCGACCTCCGCAAGGAGGTCCAGAAGGCGGGTAAGCATCAGGGCCGGCGGGGTGGAGATGTATTCCTGGCTGGCCCAAAGGACCATTTCGTCGATGTGGTCCAGCTGATTGGAGGTGACCGTCGCGGAGGCGAGGGTGCGGTCGAGCGCACGCCGCGCGGCGTCGACCCTGTGCGAGAGATGGTCGGCGGCCGTCGGGATCCGCTCGCCGGTGACGGGCATGGCGATGACCTCGGCGCGGTGCTCGTGCCGGGGCTCTGCCCGGAGGGCGACTGCGGCAACCGTCTCGGTCTCGTCCAGACCCAGATCGCCCGGCGAGCAGCCGTAGAAGGCGGCGAGCACGAGCACGGTGGAGCGAATCGGCTGATGTCCTCCCGTTTCCCAGAGCCGCAGCTGTTCCACGGTGACGCGGGGGGCCTTTTCCAGGTCGGAGACGAGCTCGCGGATCCGGTCTGCCGCTTCGGCAAGGGTCAGGCCCCTGGCCAGACGCTGTGCGCGCAGGGGGGAGACGAAGCAGTGCGCGTGAATCGTGCGGGCGATCTCGTCGGTTGTGTGTCCGCGTTCGGTACCGCTCTCGCGTAACCGCCTCGCGCAGGAGGGGCCATGAGGTTCAGGACCACGTCGCATGAAGTCGGTTCCCTTCGAACTCGCCCACCAGCGTAGCGACATGCTGTCCGCTCCGTGTCAAGAAATCGTGACTCCGTCGAGCACGGCCCCGGAAATACGTGAAGCGTCACGCAGACCCGCCACGTTTACGTGAACCGTCACGGTTGCCGCCCCTGGCCCACGACGGCAACTCTTGCCCTCCTCGGGCTTCCCGAGAACACGCCGCTCGCAGGCCACGGCACTTGAAGGTCCTGGTCCGTGAGCCTGCGGGTACCTCCGCGCCCAGCTCGAGCTTGCTCACGACCACTGCCGTCGCCTCACACTCCTGAGGAGTCCCCTATGGCACAGGAGCACTTCCCCCAGAACGCCGGACGCTCGTCGTCGCCCGCCGCACCGCTCCGGAACACCGTCGAGGTGTTCCTGCCCAGCGAGCCGGCGTACGTCAAGATGTCGCGACGGGTCGCGGCGGGCGCGATGGAGCGGTGGGGCGGTATCCCCGCGGCGGTGGCGGACGACGCGGTCCTCATCGTGTCCGAGCTGATGACGAACGCGATCCTGCACGGCGGCGGCGTCGACGCCCAGAAGGCTGTCGGACTGCGCATCGAGCACACCGGCAACGCGCTGCTGGTCGAGGTCACCGACGGAAACTCGAAGCCAGCCCGCCTCAAGACGGCCGGGGGAACGGAAACGGGGGGCCGGGGCCTTCTCCTGGTAACGCGGCTGGCCTGCGACTGGGGCACCCACAACGAGAACCGCACCACCTGGGCCCGCCTTTCGACTCACCCCCAGGAGCGGGCGTGCTGATCGCACGTGCCGACGAGGCCGCCTTGAAGCGGCTCCAGACCTCGCTCGCGCGATCCGTGGCCAGCGACGGCATCGACGACGTGATGCCGAGCCCGGGCTCGGTCGACCGCCTCTACGCGAGGACGAAGGCAGGCTGCCCGGGAGGGCGAACTGTCCGCCACCGCTGGTTTCCGCGGCTGGCAACTCCAGACCGGGGCCCCTCGTCCGGCGATCCGTATCAAGCGGGTGAGGGGCGGTACCGCGCCAACAGGAGTGTGCGGTGCCCCGGCCGCCGAGTGGTCCGTCCCGACCCCGAACAGAGGCGGCCGGCCCCACCTTCCCCTGCACCCCCTCCGCCGGGCATGCCCGGTGACGCATCCCCCGTGTGCATCCGATCGCCCGGCGGAGGGACACCATCCATCGTCCATCCCCGCGAAGGAGAGCTACGTGGCTCCTCCGAGTCCGGTCGGCCTGATCGTGCTGGTGGTCTTCGGGCTCCTCGCGGTCGGCGGACAGCGTCTCTCCCGACTCCTCCGTCCCGCTTCCCGAACCACGGTGCCTGCCATGACCGACTCTCCCGACATCCCCGCACCGCAGCATCAGGGTGCGCAGCTCCAGGACGCCACAGAGCGTCTGCGCGACGTGATGGCTCACGCCCCCGGTCGCCACATCGTGACGCGGGACCTCTCCGCCCGCGTGAAGGTGCTGTCCGACCGCGGCGAGATCCTCGGGATTCCCCGCACGGACGCTGACGACGAAGGCTCGCTCGGGGCCGTCCGCAAGGTACTGGCCGCGGCCGGGATCACAGCCGAGGTCGAACGACGCACCGACCCGTTCTCTCCTGGTGTCGTCACAACCCTGGTCCGCGCCGAGGACGTGGAACGGCTGATGCACCTGGTTCTCGACCAGATGCCGAGGCTGACCGTCCTGGTGCGCGAGCTGGTGCGGCTGCTGTCCGCTCACTCCTTCCTCTACGCCGACCAAGTCGACGCTAGCGGCGGACAGGTGTGGGACCTTCGTCTCACCCTGGACGACGTCCGCAAGGTGTGCATCGCTCTCGGCGAGCCCGACGAGGAACTGCACACCCACGGCATCGCCCTATACGGGCTCGCCGACCGCTTCGCTCAGCTGTTGAAGAGCCGGCTCGGTGGTAAGCCCGTGCAGGTCACCGCCTACCCCTCCCGCGGCGCGCTGTGCAACACATGCCACGAGGAAATCCTGGAGGTCGGGCCGCTGACGCCTGAGCAGACCGAACTGCTGACGAACGCGCTCGCCCGCACCTTGCGGGAGACGCCGTAAGGACCTCCCAGCTCTTTGACAGCGGCTGCCGGGCGGGCACCCCCTCTTGCGACCCGCGGAGGTGCGAAACCGGTCAGCGTCGGACACGCGATTTCGTCGGCGACCGGCCGCCGGGCCCGTCGGCTACCGCAACCGAACCGCCTGATGAGACCGGCTCCCCCGGCCCCCTTTCCCTATACCCGTCTTCTGAGGACCCACCATGTGTGATCACCCCCAGGCGTGCCCGAACGCCAGCTCCCCCGGCCGGGAAGCGGCCAAGCCGATCGCGAGCCGCCCCGAACAGGGCTGGACCCTGCTGTGCAACGGGGTCGTGCTCTTCGAGGACACCGGCGAGCTGCTGCCCGACGGCCGCATCATCGCGCCGCACCGCGGTATGGCCCCGGCGGTGGCCGCGTGACCGCCCCCGCCGCCGTTCTCCCCCATCAGCGCACGGTCGGCCGGACGCCGGTACCCGGCGTGAGGATCGAGGACTTCGGCCTGCTGAGCGACCAGCGCGGCAGCGCCCTGGTCCGCCGGGACGGCTCCATCGACTGGCTGTGCATGCCGCGGTTCGACTCCGGCGCCGTCTTCGCCCGCCTCCTGGGCACCGCCGAGCACGGCTTCTGGCAGATCGCCCCCGCCTCGCTCATGGAGGGCGCCGAAGTACCCGCCTCCCACCGCAGGTACGCGGGCAACTCGCTGATCCTCCAGACCCGGTGGGCCACCGCGACCGGCACCGCTGTCGTCTCCGACTTCATGGTGCCCGGCGGTGGAGCACCGCGCCTGGTGCGAAGCGTGACCGGACTCGCCGGCCGGGTGACCATGCGGTCGCTGCTGCGGGCCCGCCCCGACTACGGACACACCGTCTCCCGCATCACCGGCTTCGACGGGCGCCACGCCATCGACCTCCCCGGCGAGCACGGCGCCGCCCGGCTGTGGCTCGACGCCGACGTACCCGTCCACCTCAATGGTGCCGACCTCGTCGCCGACTTCACCGTCACCGAGGGCGAGACGCTCGCCTTCGTCCTCGCCTGGCAAGAAGGCGTGGGCAGCCCTCCGTCGGCGCCTGTCGGCAACGTGCTGCTGAAGTTCACTCTCGATTTCTGGGAGGACTGGGCGGTCCGCTGCGCCTATACCGGACCGGATCGCGGATCGGTCGTCCGTTCCCTGCTGACCCTGGGCGCGCTCGTCTATGCCCCGACGGGAGCGATCGTGGCCGCGCCGACCACCTCCCTGCCCGAGGAGATCGGCGGTGTCCGCAACTGGGACTACCGCTATGCCTGGCTGAGGGACGGCGCCCTCGCCATCGGCGCCCTGGCTTCCTTCGGCTATCTGCGCGAGGCCCACGCCTGGGTCAGCTGGATGGTGCAGGCCGGCAGCACCGCCAGCGGACGGCGGCAGATCATGTACGGGGTCGGCGGCGAGACGAAGCTGCCCGAGCGGGAACTTCCCTGGCTTCCGGGGTACGAGGGCTCGGCGCCGGTCCGCGTCGGCAACGGCGCCGCCTCCCAGCTCCAGGTCGACGTCTACGGCGAACTCGCCCAGGTGCTCTACGAGGTCGCGCTCGCCGACCCCAGCTGGGTCCGGCGGATCGGCGCCGTCGTCGTCGCCCTCGCCGCGGAGCTGGAGGAGGTCTGGGACCAGCCCGACGCCGGCATCTGGGAGGTGCGCGGGCCCCGGCGCCACTTCACCCATTCCAAGATCATGGCCTGGACGGCCGTCGACCGCGCCGTCCTGCTCATCGAGGCCGGCCACGCCGACGGGCCGCTGGAGCGGTGGCGGGCGCTGCGCGCGGCGATCCACGCCGAGGTGTGCGAGAAGGGCTACGACGCCGAGCGCAATACCTTCACCCAGTCCTACGGCTCGCCGGAGCTGGACGCCTCCCTTCTGCACGCCATGCTCTCCGGTTTCCTGCCCGCCGACGACAAGCGGGTGATCGGCACCGTCGAGGCGGTCCAGCGCGACCTGGCCACGGATGACGGCTTCGTCCTGCGCTACCGGACCACCGGCAACACGGTCGGCCCCGACGGGTTCCCCGGTGATGAGGGCCGGTTCCTGATCTGCACCGGGTGGCTGGCCGAGTGCCTCGCGCTGATCGGCCGCCCGGTCGAGGCCGACGCCGTCCTCGACAGCCTCCTCGCCGTACGCAACGGCCTCGGCCTGCTCGCCGAGGAGTACGACCCGGGCGTCGGCCGTCAGCTCGGCAACTTCCCCCAGGCGTTCAGCCACATCGCCCACCTGAACGCGACGACGAGGATCCGCGCCGCGACCACCGGTGACGCCGCCGCGCCCGGCCCGACGGGAGCGGAATCGTGACGCCCCGTACCCAGGCACGTTCGCTCCTCGGCCTGTGGGACATGCCGGGCTGGCTGCCCCGCACCAGCGAGACGATCGCCGTCCCCTGCGGGCAGGACTTCGACGCCGTCCGCGTCCACGCCGACCTCGCCCAGCCGGCACTGGCCGCTCTGGGACCGCATTCGGGTCCGGTCCTCGCCAACCACACCACCAAGACCTGGCACTTCCTCCTGGAGCCGGGGTCCGTCCCGCCCGGCCGCTGGGGTACCGGGGCCCGCGTCATGCCGCACGGCACCCCCATAGGCATCCCCCCGCTGGCCACGACCAGCGGACGGGACGTCCACTGGGCCGCGCTCCCCGGCCGGGGCGTCACCTCCGCCGACGATCTGCACCGGATCCTGACCGGCCCGCTTCCTCCGGCCGTCCGCGCCCCCGCTGCGGGCAGGGCGCTCCCCGCCACCGCGGCGCCGGTTCGTATCGCCGCCCTGGTCCGGCCGCGCCCGCTGTCCCCGGCCCTGCTGGCGGTGGGCCGACTGCTTCTTGTCGGGGAGTCGGACGAACAGATCGCCCAGTCGCTGGACCGGCCCATCGGGACCGTCCGCCAGCACCTGAACCGCCTCGGCCGTCTCTTCGGCGCGCCCACCGCCGCCCGGAAGGCCGCCGCCCTTCTCACCGGCGGTCATCTCCCGCCGCCGCCGACCCCCATGCTCGCCCCCGACCTCGCCCCGCTCGACCTCATCGTCCTGCAAGTCCTCGCCGGCCTCGCCGGAGAGGACGAGCTTCCCGAGGAACTGCGTCCCCCTGGCCGCTTCCTCGACCACGTCGACGAGCTGCGGCTGCGGTGCGGCGCCCGGACCGAGGCCCACCTCGTCGCGCTCGGCTTCGCCTGGAACCTCCTGTCCGACGGAGGAACGCCATGACCCTCTTCTCCTTACCCGCCAACCCGGCGAAGAGCCGTCGGCATCGGCGCCGGGAGCCGCAGGGCGGCCGTGCCGCCGGCCTCGTCCTGATCGGGGCGAACCTGGCCGGCCTCGTCTTGATCGGGGACGTCGTCGCGCACGAGACCGGCGCTGTCCGCGGTCTCGGCCCGGCCACCGCGGTCCCGGACCAAGTACCTGCCGAAGAGCAGCCGGCGCTCTCGCCGGCCAGTGCCACAGCAGTACCTGGCTCCGGTGGATCCGGGCGGGGGTGGACGGCGTGAGCGCTTCCTCCACCGCCACGCAGAGCGCCTTCGCGCTCCGTTCCTCCGGCCCGTCTTGCTCTTCGGAGAGCCTTCCTGCGTCTGCCGTTCTTCCCCGCCCCGCGGCGAACTTCATCAACGCCCGGCCGCCGCCCCTGCCCGAGCCCGGCACGGTCTGGCGGACAGGCGCCCGGACCTCTGCTCGCTGCAGACCATCGGCCGCTCCCGCCAGGGCAGGCCGCTACGGCTGTTCACCGCGCCGGGCGGGCCGGTGCCGGTCCTCAGCCCCGGCGAGGCGGGGCCCGGCTGTGGGGTCCGGCCCTCCCTCCGCCGGCCCGTCCGGCGAGCAGCAGTGTTACGAGGTAGGCGCCGACGGCGTGCCCCCTGCGCCGCCGCCCCTCCGCCCCGGCCCGCCTGTCCAGGTGAGATCGGAAGAGCTTCCCGCCGCGGCTTCGCATCGGGTTGGCCAGAACCCGGCGGACGGAGCCAGCCCTCCGGCTACGCTCCGGCCTCCCGCTTCTGGCAGCACCACCAAGTCAGCAACACCCAACTATCGACGAGGAGTTGACATGACGCGCAACATCGCGCAGAGCACCACCCAGGTCCAGGAGTCCGTGGCTCAGGAGGACGGGTTCACCCTGAACGTCGGCCTGCTGGAGGTCTCCGACGCCGCCGGGCTGACCAACCTGACCGACGACAACTGCGGCACCACCTGCGGCGCCTGCACCACCAACGTCGCCTGAGCTGGGCCATCCGGCTCGACCCTGGCTGGTGCCGCCACGCCGATGGTGTGGCGGCACCGTCCCCCCTTACCTCTTCTCGGCTCCAGGAGGCATTCGTGACTGCACCACCGGCATTCCGGGCCGGGGCGATCGCCCTCGTTCGCGCCGTCGCACGACCAACCACGGCCGAGATCCCCTTCCCGGACTTCGACGACCGGCCCCTGCGTGCCGCCGGCCAGGAAGACGTCACCGCCGGTCGGCTGGCGTGGGTGCGCGCCGTCTGGAGTGACGCCGCTCTGGCCGAGGCCGTACGGCACGCCAGTGCGGACCTGGAGGCCCAGGTCGAGGCCCTGTGCACGTCCCGGGCTCCCTCCGGGCGGGACGTGCGGCGCGTGGGGCTCTCCCTGGCCCGCTACCTGCTGCGGGCAGGGCACCGGGCCACGCCGTTCGGCCTGTTCGCCGGCGTGACCACCGCCGCCTTCGGCGACCGGACGGATGCCGTCTGGGGCGCGGGCCATGTGGTCGTCGCGCGGGCCGGCGCCGAGTGGCTGTCCCGGCTGGTCGAGCAACTGGAGAAGAGCGGGGAGCTGCTGCCGTGGCTGTCCGTCGTCGTGAACAGCACGGCCTTCGTACGGGACGGGCACCTGATCGTCCCGTATCAGGACGACGGGCAGCGGGCGGTGGAGGCGTCGATCGAGCTGTCCGCCCCGGTGCGTAGTGTCCTTGCCACAGCGGGGACACCGGTCCGGTTCGAGGACCTGGCCGGGAAGCTGGGCGCGGAGTTTCCCGGCGTGATGCCCGAGCGGGTCCATGGCCTGCTGGCAGGGCTGATCCGGCGGCGCGTGCTGATCACGAACCTTCAGGCGCCAGCCACCGAGACCGATGCCCTCGGCTACGTCCTCGCCCAGCTCGACGCGGCCCAGGCCGGCACCCTCGCCCCGCTCGCCGGGACGATCGACGAGCTCCGCGCCGTCCACGCGGCGCTACCGAAGTGCGCCTCGGCGGATGACCGGGAGGCGGTGGCCGCCCGGATGCGGCGGCTGGTACCGGGCCTTCGCCGCCACCCGCTGGCGCTCGACCTCCGCCTCGACGCACACCTCCGGCTCCCCGACGAAGTGGCGCGCGAGGTCGAGCGGGCCGCCACCGTCCTCACCCGGCTCAGCGCCCGCCCGTACGGGGGGCGCGGGCTGGGTGAGTACCACCAGCGGTTCTACGAGCGGTACGGCATCGGCACGATGGTGCCCCTCCTCGATGTCGTCGCCGACAGCGGCATCGGCTACCCCGACGGCTACCCCGGGGCTCCGGCCGACGCCCGCCGACGTCGGATCTCCCCTCGCGACGACGTGCTGGTCCGTCTCGCTCAGACTGCCGCGCTCGACGGGCACGACGAGGTGGTGCTCACCGACGAGATGGTGGACGCCTTGGGCGTGGGGCCGAAGGATCCGCGGGTGCCGCCGCACCTGGAGGTCGGCGTGCGGCTGCACGCGGCGAGCGTCGAAGAGGTGCAGCGCGGCCGGTTCATCGTGGAGGTCACGAGCGTGTCCCGTGGCGCCGGGGTGAGCACCGGCCGCTTCGCCAGTGTCCTGGATCCCGCCGCGCGTAAGGCGCTGGTCGCGGAGCTGGCCGACCTGCCCACCGCCGATTTCGGCACCGACCCCGCCCAGCTTTCCTTCCCCCCGCTCCTTGCCGACACCGCGCACGTCACCCGGACCCCCCGCGTCCTGCCGCTGCTGATCAGCCTGCAAGAGCACCGGCCGCCCGAGGAGGGTGTGCTCACTGCGGCCGATCTCTCGGTGGCGTGCGACGGCCGCCGGATGTACCTGGCGGCCCCGGCTCTCGGCCGTCGCATCGAGGCCGTGGGCATGCACGCGCTCAACCTCACCGAGCACACCCCGCCGCTGGCCCGGCTGCTCACCGAGCTGTCGCGCGGCCAGTGCGCCCAGGTGACCACCTTCGACTGGGGAGTTGCCGCGACGGCGCCGTTCCTCCCGCGCCTGCGCTACGGCCGCATCGTGCTCTGCCCGGCCCGGTGGCGGCTGGAAGCGGCCGACCTGCCCGGCCGGGACCGGCCCACGGCGGAATGGAACCTCGCGCTCGGCGAGTGGCGCAGCCGCCGGCGCTTGCCGCAGCACGTGCAGCTCGTCCAGGGCGACCGGCTCCTCTCCCTCGACCTCGCCCAGGCCGCCCACCGCAGTCTGCTGCGCCGGCGCCTCAACCGCGCCTCGGCCGTGGTGCTCACCGAGGCGCCGGGGCCGCAGGCGTACGGCTGGAGCCAGGGCCGGGCCCACGACATCATCGTCCCCCTCAAGGCGACACAGTCCGCCGTGTGGCCGCCGCTGCCCCAGCCCAGTCCGGCCCGCACCCTCACGCGGGCGCAGACGCAGACGCCGGGCGCGTCCTCGGTGCTGCTGGCCGCCCTGTACGGGGACCTGCGCCGCCAGGACGCCGTGCTGGCCCAGCACGTCCCCGAACTCATCCGGGAGCTCGGCTCGCCGCCGTGGTGGTTCATCCGCTTCCGCGACCCCGACCAGCACCTTCGCCTGCGCATCGCCCTGCCGGACCCGGATGGCTTCGCGGACGCCGCCCGTACGGTGAGTGCGTGGGCCGACGAACTGCGCACGGCCGGGCTTCTGGCGGATCTGCGGTACCCCACTTCTTACCGGGAGATGGGCCGTTGGGGCTCCGGGAGCGCGTGGGACGCCGCCGAGGAGGTGTTCCGGGCGGACTCACGGGCCGTCGTCACCCAGCTCTCCCAGCCCCGGCGCCCGCAGCAGCGCACGCTGGTGGCCGCCCACACCTTCGCGATCACCTCGGCGTTCCTCGGCAGTGCGCAGGCCGGCGCGCGCTGGCTGATCGACCACATCCCGCACCGGGCGCCGGAGCCGATCCCGAGGCCGCAGTTCACCGAGGCCGTCCGCCTGGCCGACCCGCACGACGACTGGGCCGCGCTTCGTAGCGTCCCCGGCGGCGAGGCGATCGTGGCGGGCTGGGCCGACCGTGCCGCCGCGCTTGCCGCCTACCGCGAGCACCTGCCGGGCCCGGACACCGAGGGCATCGCCCTGGACGACGTCCTGACCTCCCTGCTGCACACCCACTTCGTACGGCACGTCGCGGTCAACTTCCCCGAGGAGGAGATCTGCCTCCACCTCGCCCGCACCACCGCCCTGGCCTTCAACGCCCGCCCCGGGAGGACCCGGTGAACCACGACACCGCCCTCGGCCTGTCCGCGGGCATCGCCGACCGGCTCGCCCACCCCGACACCGCGCCCGCCATGGTGAGCACGGATACCGTCCGGCAGCACCTTGCTCTCGGGCCGATCGGCATCGCTCTGCTGCACATCGAGCGGGCCGCGGCTGGCCTCGGGCCCTGGCAGCGCGCCCACGACTGGCTCGCGGCCGCCACCCGCCGGCCGTTCACCATCGGCGCCGACAGCCACCCCTTCTACGGCGCCCCCGCGCTCGCGCACGTCCTGGCCTGCGCCGCCGAAGGTCTTCCCGGCGCCTACGCACGCGACCTCGCCCTGCTGGACCGGCAGATCCTCGACGACGTCCAGCGCCGCCTGGACGCCGCGCACCGCCGGATCGACACCGGGCAGCTCCCGGCGCTCGCCGAGTTCGACGCGATCCGCGGGCTGACCGGCTTCGGCGGCTACCTCCTGCGCCGCGACCCGGCGGGCCCGGCCCTGCGATCGGTCCTCGACTACTGCGTACGCCTGACCGAACCGATCACCCACGAAGGGGACACCCTGCCGGGGTGGTGGACGCTCACCGGGCCCTCCGGGCGGCCGGACGACCGTTTCCCCGGCGGCCACGGCAACACCGGCATGGCCCACGGCATCGGCTCCGTCCTGGCCCTGCTCGCGCTCTGCGCCCGCCGCGGCCCCACGGTCAGCGGCCACCGCCAGGCCCTGCGCACCATCCTGGCCTGGCTCGACCGCTGGGCTACCGCCACCCCGCAAGGCCGGACCTGGCCGTACTGGGTCACCCGCGACGAGCTGCGCACCAACCGGCTCGCGCCCGCCGCTCCCCGGCGTCCCTCGTGGTGCTACGGCACCGCCGGCATAGCGCGCGCCCAGCAGCTCGCCGCCCTCGCGCTCGGCGATCCCGCCCGCCGAGCGGTCGCCGAGAACGCCCTCCTGGACGCTCTCACCGACCCCGAGCAGCTGTGGGCCACCACGGACTTTGGCCTGTGCCACGGCTTCGCCGGACTCGCCCACCTCACCGTCCGTACCGCCGCCGACGCCGCACCCGAAACCGCGAACCGGCTCCGCGCCGTCCTGCCCGACCTGCTGGCCACCCTGCTGCCGCTCGGCTCGAAACCCGAGGACGCGGGCGCGGCACTCGTCGATGGCCCCGCCGGCGCCGGGCTCCTCGACGGCGCCGCCGGCATCGGGCTCGGCCTCCTCGCCGCTTCCGGTACCGCCCCGCCCCACACCCACTGGGACGCCTTCCTGCTCATCGCCTGACCTCCGAGAGGACCTTGATGCCCGCCGACCACTGGCAGCAGCACCAGATCACCTTCCCCGACCGGCAGACCGCGCGCGCCGCCATCACCGACCGCCTCACCCCCGTCCTGCGCGAGGCGGAAGCCGACCGGCAGCTCAGCGGCTGGTGGTTCATGAACAAGCAGCCCTGGCCCCTGCGGTACCTGGCCGACCAACCCGCCCCGGCCGTCACGGCGCTGCTGGACGACCTGGTCGCGGACGGCATCGCGTCCTCCTGGACGACCGGCATCTACGAGCCGGAGACGGACGCCTTCGGCGGCCGACCTGCCATGGCGGCCGCGCACGACCTCTTCCACGAGGACAGCCGCCACCTCCTCGCCTACCAGGCAGGCCCCGGACACCTGGACCGCCCGGAGACGGCCGTCCTACTGCTGAGCAGCATGATGCGCGCCGCGAACCTCGACTGGTTCGAGCAGGGCGACGTGTGGAGCAACGCCGCCGCCCTGCGCCCCGGCACCCCGGCACCCGGCCTGTCCGAGACTCTGCTGCCGGCGATGCGGAAGCTGATGACCACCGAGGCGCGCAGCCTGTGCCGGTCCGGCGGGCCGCTGGACGGCCACGCGCAGTGGATCGCCGCCTTCGAACGGGCGGGCACGACCCTCGCCCACCTCGCCGCGCAGGGCGCACTGACCCGCGGTCTGCGCGCCGTCATCACCCACCACGTGATCTTCCACGCCAACCGTGCCGGCCTGCCTGCCGCAGACCAGCACACCCTGTTCCACATCGCACGAGAGGCAGTCATGGGATCGAGTGACAACACCGCGTCCACCCAGGCGAACACCCCCGCCGCCGATAGCGTCGGCGCGGTGAACACCGACACGCTCACCACATCCGAAGCCGACGCCGAGCGCCTGCGCAACGCCCTGGTCGACCAGATCAAGGCCGAAGGCCACGCCCGCACCCCCGAGGTCGAAAACGCGCTGCGCACGGTCCCGAGGCACCGGTTCGTCCCCGACGCGCCGCTCACCAACGCCTACGCCAACGCGCCGGTGAACATCAAGTACGACACCGACGGCACGTCGATCTCCTGCGCCTCCCAGCCCAGCGTCGTCGCCCTCATGCTCGACCAGCTCCAGGCCCAGCCCGGCGAGCGCATCCTCGAACTCGGCGCCGGCACCGGCTACAACGCCGCCCTGATCGGCCACCTCGTCGGCCCGGACGGACACGTCACCACCATCGACGTTGACGACGACCTCGTCGAAGGCGCCCGCGCCCACCTCGCCGACACCGGCTTCACCAACGTCCAGGCCCTCACCCGCGACGGCGCCCTCGGCCACGCCGAAGGCGCACCCTACGACCGGATCATCGCCACCGTCGGCGCACACGGCATCCCGCCCGCCTGGCTCGACCAGCTCGCCCCCGGCGGCCGGCTCGTCACCCCCCAGCGCCTCAAGGGCAGCGTCTCGCGCTCCATCGTCTACCAAGAGCGCGACGGCCGCTGGATCTCGTCCGGCTCGCAGATGAACACCTTCATGCCGCTGCGGCGCGGCATCGCCGACGACGACCGCCGCGTCATCCCCCTCTCCACGCAGAGCACCGTGCGCCTCCAGGCCCCCGCCGGGCAGCAGATCGACGCCGAAGCCCTCGCCGGCGTCCTGGAACAGCCGCAAACCGAGCAGTGGACCGGGATGAAGGTCCGCGCCATGGAGAGCCCGGAGTGGATGGAGCTCTTCGTCTCCTGCTCCCTGCCCTCCGGCCTGATCCGCATGCTGTTCCCCCAGACCGCCAAGGGCACCGTGCTCACCGAGGACCCCTACCCCTCCTCCACGGCCGCCGTGGACAAGGGCGCGCTCACCTACCTCACCCGGCGCCTGCTGGACGAGAAGACCCCCGAGGGCGGCAAGCTCTGGGAGTTCGGCGTCGTCGGCCACGGCCCCGGCAGCGAGGAACTCGCCTCCCAGGTCGCCGACGCCATCCGCACCTGGGACCGCGAGTACCGCGGCCGGGAAGCCTCCTTCGAGCTCCTGCCGCTCGACGCGCCCCCCATCGACCAGCGACCCGGCATGTTCGTCCTCGACACGCCGCTCAACCGCGTCCTCGTCACCTGGCAGTAGCCCCCGGTGCGGGCCCGCCGACCGGCGGCGGGCCCGCACCCCCAACTCACCGCGTTCCCTTCCCTGGGAGTCCCCATGGACCCGTACGCCTCCATAGCCCGGCGCTTCCCCCTCATCTCCCGTTTCCGTCCCGCCTGCCTGCCGCTCGACCAGCGCGTGCGCGCCCTGGTCGAGCTCTCCGCCACCGCCCGGACGAAGGCGGACCAGGGCCTGGCGTCCGCGGTCTACAACCAGGCCGCGCTCCTCGCCTCCGACCTCGGCCTGCCCGACCTCGCCCGCCAGTGGTGCCACCAGCACGCCGCCGCCTACCTCCACGCCACCCCCCTCCCCGGCATGACCGCGATCCGAGCCCTCGAACCCGTCGTCAACCTCGCCCGCCTCCAGATCCGCGCCGGCAACACCGACGACGGCCGCCACCGCCTCCTCAACCTCTTCGACGCCGTCAGCAACGCCGCCCCCGCCGAGTTCGAAGGCGTCCGCATCCCCGCAAAGCTGACCACCAGCGACACCGACCGCAACGAGGTACACGCCTGGCTGTGGCGGGTGATCCTCGCCGACGGCACCCGCACCCTGACCACCGCCGGCCGCTGGACCGAGGCCCTGGCCCACATCGAGAAACACCACGGCCTCGGACTGCGGATGCTGGACGGCCGGCAGGTCGCCGTACTCGCCGCCCTCGGCACCGACCCCGGCCACGCCGCCGGCCTCGTCGCCGAGACGAAACCCGGCGAACCCTGGGAAAACGCCATCACCACCTGCCTGGCCGTGATGTGCCGCCGAGCCGCCCACCGCCCCGTCGACGACCTGCTCCCCGAGCTGGTGAACAGCTACGTGCAGCGCGAACCCGATATCGGTACGACCGTCTTCGACACACGCCTCGGGCTGACCGTCCTGGACCTCCTCGACCCGTCCGACAGCCCCGCGGCACGCCTCGTCGCCGAGGAACTCCACCGCCGGACCATGGCCGCGACCGACGGCTACGCCGCCCGCGAGTGCCTGGCCAACCCCCGGTTCACCAACCTGATCTCCCCCGGGAAAGCGAACGCTGCCCGCGACCTGGTCCACGCGTGCGGGCTGGACGACGGAGGGCTCCCTCCGACCTTGGCCGCCAGGTTGGTCCAGGCGCTTCGGGCCAGCAGCGGAGTGATCCGTGAAAGCGTGGCGCCCTTACGACCCGCTCAGCAGACGCCCCAGAGCGAGGCGTTCCTCGACGAGAAGGGCGCCGGCCGATGAGCGCCCCCGCCGAGCAGCTCTCCCTGATCACCCTGGACGAACCCGCGCACGCTCCGGCCGACGACGCCGTGCGGCTGCTGCTGTTCAACGCCCAGCACGCCTCCCCGGACCGCTCCCGCCGTCAGGCCGCCTGGGTCGCCGCCCAGGCGAACGCGGACATCGCCGTCTTCACCGAGGTGTCCTCCACCCACGGCGGCGACGCGCTCGTCACCGCGCTCGGCGAGCGCGGGTACGCCACCCTGATCGCCCCGCAGCCGGCCGAAGCCGACTACCGCACGGTCATCGCCTGCCGCACCGCCGACGCCCACCCGGTCCAGAGCCCCGTCGCCGTCACGCCCCACCGGGCCCCGGCCGCCCGCGTCACCACCGGCGGCCACGACATCGGCGTCCTGGGCCTGTACGTCCCCTCCCGCGGGCCCAAGGCGCAACACAACGTCGCCAAGCGCGCCTTCCAGGAGGCGGGCACCGAGGCCCTGCCGAAGCTCGACGCCGTCTTCCCGGACATGCCCGTCATCGTGGCCGGGGACCTCAACGTCATCGAACGCGGCCACCAGCCCCCGCACACGGTGTTCGGCGCGTGGGAGTACGCCTTCTACGACTCCTTCCAGGCCGCCGGCCTCACCGACGCCTTCCGCCACCTGCACCCCGACAAGAGAGCCCACTCCTGGTACGGGCGCACCGGCGGCGGCTTCCGTTTCGACCACCTCTTCGTCTCCACGCCCCACGCGGACCAGGTTCTCGCCTGCGACTACCACCACCAGGCCCGCGAAGCAGGTCTGACCGACCACGCGGTCATGACGCTGTACCTGAGCCTGCCGGCCTCTTCGGACAAGCGAGGGGAGACATCGGCCGCGAACTCCTGCTGACCGCGTACGGCCGCAGCGACCGAGCATCGGCGTTTCGGCCAACCCGGTCTCGCCCTCGTGCTCTTGCGCGGCAAGGGTCGGTGCACTGCGCACCTTCGGATAAGCGCTCAATCCCGGCGTGCGCAACCCGTCCGAAAGAGCACGTGTTCGAAATGGCGGCGGCGTCGTTGAACACGCCGACGCCACCATCACACCTCCGAGGGGGAACACATTGACGCGGGTCGAACCAGAAAACGATGAGACCACGAAACCGCCGGAGGCCGCATCGACGGCCGGTATCTCGGACGCCGAGCGTGAGCTGTACGGCGGCCGGCTGCGCTACGACCAGTCCTTCGTCCGCCACGAAGGGCCGCTGACCCGGCTGGGGTTCGGACGCATGGCGGCGGCGCTGCCCCGCATGGTGGGCATGGTGCTGCATACCGGCTGGGAGACGGACCGGCGGGCGCTCGCCGGGGTGGTGGCGGCGCAGCTCGGGCAGGGCGTGACGGCGGGTTGGGGGCTGGTGGCGGTCAACAGCGTCCTCACGCAGCTGTTCGCCGACGGTCCGACCGCGGACAAGCTCCGCGAGGCGCTGCCGTCGCTGGCGGTGCTCGCCGTCGCGGCGGTGGCGACCGCGGTGCTGGCGGCGTGGTCGACGGCAATGTCGGGCCGGCTGGAACCGCAGGTGGAGCGGGCGGTCTCCACCCGGTACTACACGGCCGTCACCGGTGTGGAGGTGGAGGCGACCGAACGGCCGGAGGTCCAGCGGATCCTGGAGGCGGGGCGGTTCGGAACGGACTCGGCCCGCAGCATGCTCCGGCTGTCGGTGGGCGTGGGCAATGTGGTGATCGGCATGGTGGCGGCCGCGGTCGTGCTGGCGTCGCTGCACTGGGCGTTGTTGCCGATGCTGCTGGCGATCGCCTTGCCCAAGGGGTGGGGAGCGGTCCGCTCCGCGCGCCGTGAGTACCTGTCCCGTCTGAACTGGATCGACCACCGGCGGGCGATCGGCTCCCTGCTGGCCTGCCTGACCCGCCCGCATGCCGCCGGGGAGATCCGCGTGCACGCCGCCGGCACGAAGCTGCTGTCCAGCTACGAGGAGATGTCGCGGCAGACGGAGGCGGAGCAACGGCGCCTTGCCCGGGCACAGGCTTCCACGGACCTGGTCGCGGGAGCGTTCGCCGGGGTGGCGTCGCTGGCCTGCTACGGGGTGTTGTGGTGGCTGCTTGCGTCCGGTGGTCTGCCGCTCGCTGTCGGCGGTACGGCGGTGATCGCCATCCGCACCTCGACGGCACGTCTCACGTCGCTGGTGCAGCAGGTCAACCGGCTGTACGAGGAGCTGTTGTTCCTCACCGACACCGAGGACGCCATCAAGATCGCCGGGGAGAACGCGATCCCCTCTTCCGGCAAGCCGCTGCCTGACCCGCCGCTCGAGGTGCGGGCGGAGGGAGTTTCCTTCACCTACCCGGGGGCCGACAGCCCTTCGCTGAAGGGCGTGAGCGTGCGGGTGCCCCGGGGGAAGGTGACGGCCCTGGTGGGTGCGAACGGCTCCGGGAAGAGCACGCTCACGAAGGTACTGGCGGGCCTTCTGCTCCCTGCCGAGGGAGACGTGTGGTGGGTGGGTGAGTCGGGTGAGCGGGTCGAACTCCGCGAGGCGGACCGCGCCCAGGTCTTCCGCGCCGTCGGAATACTGGATCAGCACTTCCCGCAGTGGGAGATGACGGCCGCCGCGAACGTGGCCATCGGCGCCGGCGACCGTCCCCGGGACATGGACCGTGTGCGCAAGGCCGCCGAGGAGGCGGGCGTGCTCGAGTTGGTCGAGGGCCTGCCGCACGGCTGGGACTCGATCGTGTTCAAGGGCTACGAGCGCGGTGTCCAGCTCTCGGGCGGACAGTGGCAGAAGCTGGGATCTGCTCGAACCCTGTACCGGCAGGCGCCGTTCCTACTGGTCGATGAACCCACCAGTGCCCTCGATCCCCATGCGGAGATCGCCTCGTTCCGGGGACTGTGGTCCCTGGCCGAGGAGGGGCACGCGGTCGTGCTCGTCACGCACCGGCTCGCCGCGACCATGAACGCCGACCACATCTACGTCCTCGACCAAGGACGCGTCGTCGAGGACGGCACCCACGACGAGCTCATGGCCCACGTGGGCGGCCTGTACCAGGGCATGTTCACCGCCCAGGCCGCCCAGTACGGGCTCGCGCCCGCGGCCGGTCTTCCCGGCCCGCGCGGCGCCCAGCCGTCCGACCACCAGACGGCGAGCTGACCCACAGCACGCCCTCCGCAGCCCGGTCCCGCAGCACCCCGCACCTACATCGAAGGCGAGACGACGCCCATGTCACCCAGCTCCTCCGCGATCCGCAAGACCGTCGAGGCGTATCTCGGCCGCCACCCTGACGAGCGTGACGCCCTGGCCGGGCTGCTCACCGTACTGGAGGGGACCGGCGATGTGACCGCCCGGGCGACGCTGCCCGGTCACGTCACGTGCAGCGCCGTCATCATCGACCGCCGGCGCCGGGTCCTACACATCCGACACCGGGCCACCGACGGCCTCATGCTTCCACCCGGCGGCCACGTCGAGCCCGGCGACCGCACACTGCTCGCCGCGGCACTGCGCGAGGTGTCGGAGGAGGCGGGGATTCAGCCCGGGGCCTTGTGCCTGGCCCGGCAGACGCTCGGCTCGCCGGTCGACATCGACGTCCACGGCATCGACGCCAACCCCTCGAAGGGTGAACTGGCCCACCAGCACTACGACTTCCGCTATGTGTTCTACCTCGCTGGCGACGAGCCGCCCGCGATCACCCTGCAGAACGAAGAGGTGTCCGGCGCCCAATGGCTCGCCATGCCTGAGGTCACCTCGCCGACACTGCGCACGAAGCTCCTCCAGGCACGGCTGGACGGCCGGCCTGAGCCGGTGAACGCGTCCGCACTGATCCACGACGGGGCCGGCCGCTACCTGCTCCATCTACGCGACCACAAGCCCGGCATCATCTGGCAGTCGGGGGCATTCGCCCTGCTCGGCGGGGGCCGCACGCACGACGACGAGGATCTTGAGGGCACGTTGCTGCGGGAGCTGTCCGAGGAGGTCCCCGACATCCGCCTGGAGAACCTGGAGCGGTACGCCGTGGAGGAGGCCACCAGCATCGACGGCCTCAGCGTCCCGGTCCAGGTCTTTCAGGGCCGCTGGCGCGGCAACCCCGACCGGCTCCGGCTGCGCGAGGGCGTGCTGCTGCGGTGGTTCACCCCCGACGTACTGGACCGGCTCCGCCTGAGCCCCGCGACGCGAGACCTCATTCTCCGGCACGCGGCCGAGAATCCCCCGGACAACAAGCAGGCCGCGGCTCCCGCCGTATGGGACGGTGGCAGCCGGACCGTGCTCAACGGCATCGGAGTCCACCTCCACCTCGAAGACGCCGAAGGCCGGGTGCTCCTCGGGCTGCGCCACCCCAACTCGAAGTACGCGGGAAACACCTGGCACTACCCCGCCGGCCGGTGCGAGCAGGAGTCCGCCCTCACCTGCCTGGTCCGCGAGACAAGGGAAGAGACCGGTCTCATCATCGAACCCGCGGACGTGGAACTGGCACACGTCGTCCATGTTGTCGACACCCTCGGTGCGCTGCCGTTGATGCAGCTGGTCTTCAAAGCCCGCCAGTGGGAGGGGGAACCGAAGGTCCTTGAGCCCGACAAATGCCTGACCTGGAAGTGGTGGCCGCGGCATGAGCTGCCGGACCGGATCGTCCCCTACACCCGAACGGCCATCGCCGCGATCGCCGAAGGCCGCCCCTACTCCCAGTTGGGCTGGTGAGCAGGGTGAGCACACCTATCGGGAACGGACAGCAAGTCCCGTCCGTCCACAGGCCGACGCCGTCGGGGGCGCCGGGATGAGTGCCGAGTCCGACGGCATGGCCGTGGCGGGGATCCTGACGCTGCTGTACCGGATCACGCCGACCGCGGTTGTCGAGGGCCCGGCGGGAACGGTGACCCGTAACTACCTGGCCGAGGACCGCGAAGGCGGGCGGTGGTTCGTGAAGGCGTACCCGCGCGGGACCAACTTGGCCGAGGAGCGCCGGGCCCTGGCTTTGGGTGGGGCGGCCAGGGCCGCCGGGGTTCCGGTGCCGGCCGTGTGGCGGTCGATGTCCGGCGAGGTGATCGCGTCGGCCGGCGGGCTGTCGGTGTCCGTGGCGGAGTACGTCGCGGGCGCGGAGACGGCCGTGGGCGGGCTGTTCGGTGGCCGGTGGGATGCGGTGGGCGAGGCCGTGGGCCGTCTGCACCGGGCGCTGGCCCGCCACCCCGCCGGACCGCCGCGCCCTGTGGCGGCCCGCGAGGTGTGCGACGTCGCGCGGGCCGGGCGACGGCTGGAGGAACTCCTCGCACGGTGGGCCGCCGTGCCGCCAGCTCCGGGAGGGTTCGCCGCCTGGTGCGCGCAGACCGCGAAACAGCGGCTTGCCGCTCTTCCTGAGGTGGCGGCCCGCCTGGAGAAGCTGCCCGGCTCGCTGACGGCGCAGGTCGTGCACGGAGACCTCGCCTCCCCCAACCTGTTGCTGCGGGATGAGAGCGTCGCTGCGGTGATCGACTTCCGGCCCCCGGGGCATCGCAGTGCCGCCTGGGAGCTCGGCCGGATCGCGCTGGACCCGCGCACCGTGCTGACCCGCCCGGACGACTGGATCCCCGGCCTGGCCCGCGCCGTTGGCGCCTACCGGGCCGCGAACCCGGAGCTTGCGGCCGAGGACCTCCTCGCCGTGCCGCGCGTCGCCGCCGGGTACCTGGCCTGCTCGGTCTATCCCCTGTCCGAGCCGCTGAACGACCCCGCCGCGCTCACCCCGGCGCTGGAGGCGTACGGGCGCGCCCGGCACGAGGCCGCGGGCGTGCTGTGGGAGCGCTTGGAGGAAGCCGAGGAGGTGCTCCGTGACGTCCTGCGCTGAGTCCCCGTCCACGCCCGCTTCTTCCAGTACCTCGCTGTGGCGGCACCGGGACTTCCGCCGGTACCTGACCGGCCAGACCGCGAGCGTGGCCGGCAGCTCGATCACCCAGATGGCGCTGCCGGTACTGGCCGTGCTCCACCTGGACGCCACGGCCGCCCAGGTCGCGTGGCTGGCGTTCCTCGGGCAGCTCCCGCCCGCGCTGCTCGCCCTGCACGCCGGCGCGCTCGCCGACCGGTACTCCAAGCGCCGGCAGATGATCACCGGTGACCTGGCCAGTGCCGCGGTGCTCACCACGGTGCCGGTGTCGGCCGCGCTGGGCACGCTGACCCTGACGCAGCTCATGACCGTCGCCGTGGTGCAGGGAGCGGCGAGCGTCCTGCACGACGCGGCGGCCATCAGCCTCCTGCCCAGCCTCGTCGACCGGCCCTTGATCCAGCGCAGCAATGCCCGCGTGGGGGCGCTGTTCGCGATCGCCGCGACCGCCGGAAGCCACCTCGGCGCCGCGCTGACCGCGGTGCTCGGCCCCGCCCGAGCCCTACTCGGAGACGTCGCCTCCTTCCTGGTCAGCGCCGGATGCACCGCCCGCATCCAGGCCCGCGAACCCGTCCGGGCCCGCCGGGAGAGCCGTCGGCTGCGCGAGGAGATCGGCGAGGGCCTGCGGTACGTGCGCGGCGATGAGCGGCTTTTGACCCTGACCCTGGTCAACGCCACGACCTCCTTCGCGCTCGGGCTGCTCAACACCCTGTGGGCCCTGTACCTGCTCAGGTCCCTTGCGATGAGCGCGACCGCCTTCGGGGTGGTTCTCGGCCTGGGCGCCCTGGGCGCGGCCGCCGGGGCGCTCACCGCCCCGGCCCTCGCCCGCCGGTGGGGCCCGGGCCCGATGATGCTGACCGCGCTCGCGATCACCCCGCTCACCCAGATCCCGCTGCTGCTCGCCTCCCCCGGTCTTCGATGGCAGGTCGCGATCGCAGCGGCGCTGTTCCTGCAACTGGCCTGTGCCGGTGCCGCAGGCACCACCCAGCGATCGATCCGCCAGATCATCACCACGGCCGGGATGCAGGCGCGGATGCAGGCCGTGAGCACGTGGCTGACGGCCGGCGCCCGCCCCGTGGCCGCTCTGCTCGCCGGCGGACTCGGAACGTGGATCGGGGTGCGGCCCACGCTGACCGCCGGGACCTTCCTGCTGCTCGTCCCCCTCGTCGTCCTCGTCCGCTCCCCGCTGCGCGCGCTGCGGCACATGCCGGACCCACCCCCGGCCCGGCCCGGCGCCCCCGAACCCCCTGTGTCATCGCCGCTCGCCCTGCGGACGGCGTCCCCGGCCGTGCCCTCGCCCGCACGTACGGAAGACGACCGTCACGACCGCTCGCCCGGAGGAGATGCCCCGTGAACAAGGTGCCGCACGCCGCCGTAGCGACGTCTGCCGTGCCCGCCCCATCCGAACCCCTGGAGCACGACGGGCGAAGCGACCCCGCCCTGCCCACCGCGCCCTTCCTGCCGCCGCAGTCCGCCGACGACACCTCCGGGGCCGCAGACGCCCGGGCGGCGATGGTCGCCCGGCTCGAGGAGAGCGGAGAGCTGCGCCCCGGCCCGGTGCGCAAGGCTCTGCTCGCGCTGCCGCGCCAGATCCTGATGCCCCAGGCGTACGTGCGGCGCAGCGCCCCGGACGAGACCCCGCCACGCTGGGATCTGCTGGACTGGACCCGCCCGGCCGACCGGGACGAGCTGCTGGAGCTGCTCCACAGCGGGGACAGCGTCGCCATCCAGCACGACGGCGAACCGATTCTCGGCCGTACGACCGGGTCGCGGCGCGGCGGCGCCATGACCGCGATGTCGAGCACGATGGGCATGACCGCGGACCTGCTCCAGCTCCTGGACCTGCGACCCGGCCAGCGCGTCCTGGACGTCGGGACCGGCGCCGGGGTGACCGCCGCGGTGGCCTGCTTCGTGTGCGGCCACGACCGGGTCGTCACCCTCGACATCGACCCGCACGTCACCGCGGCCGCCCGCGAGCACCTGGCCGCTCTCGGCTACCGGCCGACCGTGGTGACCGGGGACGGCACCGCAGGCTGGCCCGACGCGGGCCCGTACGACCGGGCCTTCGTCTCCTTCGCCGTCCGCCGCGTACCGACGGCTCTGGTGGATCAGCTGGCGCCGGGCGGGCGCGCCCTGATGACGCTGGGGACGTCGTCGCCGTCGTGGCCGGGCATGGCCGGGCATGGCCGTGATCGGCAAACGACCGGACGGGACGGTGGAGGCGGAGCTGCGCGCGGTCGAGTTCGGGCACCGCGCCGGTACCGGATTCGACCGGCTGTTCCTGTCCGCCTCCTTCCGCGACACGATCACCACCGCCGACGGGTCAACGCAGCGCACCCGGGTCGCGCCGCCGGCGGACACGGCGCGCGGCATGTGGCTGGCCCTGGACTACCTCCACCCCGGGCTGGTGCGCCACTTCGGCGCCGAGGACCTGACGATCGGCGCGCCCGAGTGCGGGTCGTGGATGCGCGTGCGAGCCGCTGGCCACCGCCGGTGGGACGTGACGGCCTGCGGCCCCCGGGACATCTGGGCGGAGATCCAGGACGCCGCCGCCCGCTGGCGGGCGGCCGGCGAACCGGCCGCCTACCGGCTCCACCTCGACACCGACGACGTCCAGCAGGCCACCAGCCCGAACGGCGCCCTGACCTGGCAACTTCCTCACGCTCTTGGAGATTCACGATGACCCGCCCCGACCAGCCGGCCTCTGCGGCAACCTCGGACGATGCCCTGTTCGGATCCGCCGCCGACTACGCCCGCTACCGTCCCGGCCTGCCGGACGCCGCAGTGCACCTCCTGGCCGCCACGCAGCACGGCGTACCCGACCCCGTCCTGCTGGACCTGGGCACCGGCACCGGACAGGTGCCCCGCGCGCTGCTGCCCGTTCTGCGCCGACTGGTTCACATTGATCTGGTCGACGTGCACCAGCACATGCTCCAGACGGCCCTCACTGCGCTCGAACCGGTCCGCGGGTCCTGCACGGTGAACGCCTTCACCGGCGAAGCGCACACCTTCGCCCCCTCCGCGCCCGGACGAGCGCCCACCCTGATCACCTGCAGCCGTGCCTTCCACTGGATGTCCCACCCGGAAGTCCTGGACATGGCCGACCGGGTGGCCGCGCCGCACGCCGTCGTGGCGATCATGGGAGACGGCAGCCTCTGGACCCACCAGGCCGACTGGACGGCCGCCCTTCGGGAGCTGATCCAGACCTACCTCGGCGACGACCGGCGCGCAGGCACCCGCGGCACCTACACCGGACCGGGCCGCCCCTACGAGGACGACCTCGCCGACTCGGCGTTCAGCGACGTGACCGAGCACCGCTTCCCCGTCGCCCGCACCTGGACACCCGAAGACGTCCTCGGCTACCTGCGCACCACCAGCTTCGCCCGGCCCGACCTCTTCGCCGGCCACCACTACGCCTTTGAGACCGCCGCGCTCCGGCTCCTCCAAGAACACGCTCGCGGCGGCGTCTTGAAGGAGGACGCAGAGTTCACCGTGTTGCTCGCCCGCCGCCCCGGCGGTGCCGCGTGACCGGCACCCAGCGGCACACCGAGCCGCTCGACGTCCACCTCATCGCCCTGCGCGACAGCCCGGCCGGGCCCGAGGTACTGCTGTCCCGACGGGCCGGCGACGTGTACGCGGCCGGCTGCTGGCATCTGGTCAGCGGGCACCTGGACGGTCCGTGGGAGGACATCGTCACGGCCCTGGTGCGCGAGACCCGGGAGGAGGCGGGTGTCGTGGTCGATCCGGCGGATGTCCGCGCGGCCGTCACGGTGCACCACCGTTCCCCCGCCGGCTCCGCCCGGCTTGGGGTGTTTTTCGAGGTGAGGCGCTGGGATGGCACCCCAAAGGTCATGGAGCACCAGGTGTGCGACGCCATGGACTGGTTCGCGCTCGACAAGCTGCCGGAGCCGATGGTGGCGTACTGCCGGGCCGGGCTGGACGCCTACCGGGCCGGTGCGCGGATGGCCGTGCACTTCCAGGAACCCGGCGACCCGATCGCCTATCACCCGGACGCCGACCGGCTGGTCCTGGTCCCCGAACCCGGCAGCCCCGGCACGGTCCCGCAGGAGGTGCGGGCCTTCGCCGAGCAGGCGGTGGGCCGGATCACCGCACGGTCGGACCGGTGAACTCGTCGCGCTCACCCAGCTCCTCCAGGTCGCCGGGCGCGGCGGCCACCCGGACCTCGCTCCCCACCTCGCCCGCCACGCCTAGCACCTCACCGGCTTCCCCATCCCCCTACCGTGACCGCCCTGGAGATCCCGTGCAGCCCAGCCTGCTCGCTGTCTTCGCCCACCCGGACGACGAGTCCCTTCTCGCCGGGGGCGTCCTCGCCCAGCATCACGCCGCCGGCGCCCGCACAGCGGTTGTCACCGCCACCTGGGCCCCCGCCAGCCGAAGAGCGCCAGAACTCGCGGAGACCCTTGCTGTCCTGGGCGCGGGTGTCCCGCGGCTGCTCGGCTACGGCGACGCCCGCAACGCGGAGTCGGCCCCCGGTGAGCACCGGCTCATCGACGCTCCCCTCGATGAGGCCATCGGCCGCCTCGTCGCCCACATCCGGGATTTCAAGCCTGAGATCGTCGTCACTCACGACGCGGTCGGCCAGTTGACCGGCCACCCCGACCACGTACGCACCCACCAGATCACCCTGCTCGCCGTCGAAGCCGCCGGCCTCGCCCACCTGCATCCCGAAGCGGGCCCCCCGTGGCAGCCGGCCGCGCTGTATGCCGCCACACACCCCGAGTCCGGCGTCGGCCCGCTCCGCCCGCTGCTCGAAGGCGTGGGGAAGACGGTCCTCGCAGTGCCGGACTCGTACGTGACCACCAGCGTCGACGTCACCCCGTGGGCCGATGTGAAGTGGCGCGCGATCCTCGCGCACCGCGGCGAAGTCACACGTGTGCGGCCCCTGCCCGGCATCCTCGACCGCGTCCCCGAAGCCGACCGCGTCCGGATCATCCAGACCGAGCACTTCACCCGCCTCACCCCCGGCCCCACGAAGAGCGCCCCGGACCGGCTGACCGTCTGACGCCCCGGCCCCGTGCCGGCCACCCCTTCACCGCGCACGGGCAAGCACTCACCGATCGGAGAGAACAGAGATGACCACGACTTCCGCGCCCGACGAACACCCCGGCGTTGCGATGAGGGACGAGGCGTACGGGGCGCTGCGCGCCTCGCACGCTCTGTGGGCCGGCACCTCCATCCTGATCACCAACCAGCGCGGTCAGGTCTTGCTCCAGCGCGTGACCTACCGCCCCGCCCGACTGCTGTCCGGCGGTGCCGTCGACAAAGGCGAGTCCCCCGCCCAGGGCGCCGCCCGAGAGCTGGAAGAGGAGCTCGGCGTCACGGCGGCCGTCACCCAGGGGCTGGCTGTCGACTGGGTCTCCCCCGCCGGCCGCCCCACGCCCCCCGCCATGAAGTTTCCCGGCGAGCTCCTGCACGTCTTCGACGGCGGCGTCTGGGACGAGGACCAGATCGCGGCGATCCGGCCCCGCCCGGGCGAGATCGAGACCGTCGAGTTCGCCGAACCGGCCGACCTGCCCGCTCTGATGTCTCCGGGTGACGCCCGCCGCGCCCTGTCCGCGCTCCGCGCCCGCATCGCCGGCGCCGGCCCCGTATTTCTGGAGGACGGGCTCCCGATCGCCCCCACCGTCCTCGACCGGGTCGGTGTCCTGCGCACCGCCCGAGCCCGCCACCACTTCCCCTTCCACCCACGCCCCGTCCCCGACGGCCTCACGGTCCGCCAGTCCTGGGCCTGGTGCTTCGCCCCGGACGGGCGTGTCCTCGTGCTCCTCGAACCGGACACCGGTACGGCCTGCCTGCCCGGCGGCACACCGGAGCCCGAGGAGCACGCCAACCCCGTGGCCACCGCCGTCCGTGAGGCCCGTGAGGAGGCCGCCGCCGAACTGGCCGGCATCCAGTACCTCGGATACCTGTCCGATCCTGAAACACCTTGCGCCCGCGTCCGCTACGCCGCCGCTCTGACGAACCTCGGCCCGTCCCCCGTTGATCCGGCCACCGGCCGCACATACATCCGGATCCTGGCCACCCCGGAGCAGGCCCTGGAGCTCTTCGACTGGGGTCCGTCCGCCACCGAGCAGCTCCAGGCAGCCCACCAGGCCCGCGCCCTGCTTGGCATTCCCCGGTCCGCTCGCCAGCCCGTCACCGAACTCCCCGGCCCCACCTCCTGGTAGCACCCCCACCTCCAGCGAATCGAGAAGCTGATGAACACCGCGCCTACTCCCGACCCGTCCTCCGCTCAGGCCCAGACCGCGCGCACCCCCGAACTCGTGCCCAAGTCCGCCCGACCCGAGATCGCCCGGACCGGGCACTGCCAATGCCGTCACATCACCTACCAGGTCCTCGGCGATCCGATCGACCCGCACTTGTGTTCATGCCCCCATGAGACCCGTATCTCCGGCGGCCCCGCAGTCCTGTGGGTCGGCTTCGGCAAGAACGGGCTGACGTGGACCGGCCCCGGCGGCGAGCCGACGTGGTACGCGACCTGGCCCACCCTTCGCCGCGGCTTCTGCCCACGCTGCGGGACGCACCTCGCCTCGATCGCCGACGACTCCGACATGATCATGGTCACCGGCTTCAGCCTCGACGACCGCAGCGGCACCGACCCCGTCGGGCACTCCCACCGGCAGGAGGCTGTTCCCTGGATGACCATCATCCTCGCTCCCGATCCGCTCTGCCCGGCACCTGCCTCACCATGACGCCTTCAAACCACCGCCGGGCACTCTGCGCCGTCAGCCCGGCGCCGAACCGGCCGGTCCCGGCGCCTGGTAGCCGTCCATTCAACGCGGCGTCCCCTCTGCGAAGGGGACGGCCGCACCCACAGGCTCCGTCACCGCTGTACCGCCCCGAAAGGCGAATGCATGTCCGATCCTGCCGCCGCCGAGTTCCTCGATCCCGACGTGAGGTTCGTCGAGCATCCGCCGCCGCGCCTCACTCCGTGGGAGCGGGGCGAAGTGGACCGTCTGTGGGCGGAGACCCGTGCGCTCAACCCCGCCGCGTTCGACGGGCCCGTGGTCGTCGGTCTCGGCGTCGACCGTACCGGGGCCGGGACGGTGGTGCGGTGGGCGCGGATGACGTACCGGAGCCGGGCCCTGCGCCGGCTGTGGCCAGCCGAGCGGGTACCCGGGTCCGTGTACGTCACCGCCCTGGTGCCCACCGAGAACGGTCTCGTCGTCGGGCGCGGGTCTGCTGCCACCGCGGCTCCCGGCCGGTGGACTCTCCCCGGCGGCGCGGTCGAACCGCCTCCGGCCGGGGAACTCCTGGACCTGGCAGGGGTGCGGCGGCACGCTGCCCGTGAACTGGCCGAGGAGACCGGTCTTCTCGTCTCCGACGACCGGTTGCGGCTGTGGGCGCTCACCCGAAGCCGCCGGTTCGGCGGTCTCGGCTTCCACTTCCTGTGCCCGCACGTGTCCGCCGCGCTCGTGCGCCGCCTTCACGCCGGACAGGCCGACGTCCCGCCCTACCCCGGGGCAGGCGGGCCGGAGCTCGACGAGATCTCCTTCGTCTCCTCCCCGGCCGTGGCCGACGCTCTCGGTCCAACCACGGACTACCTGCCGCAGGTGTGCGACCGGTACTTCACGGACTGACCCTCGCCAAAACCCTTACCTGCGAACAGTCGACCCCACGAAGGAGCACACCGTCATGGATTTCACCGAGATGAAGCGTCAGGCCCTCGACATCCACGCCCTGTACGACGAGCTCAACCAGAAAAAACGAGGACGGGTCTGGACGCGCGGCGAGTTCATGACCGGCTTCATGGGAGACGTGGGCGACCTGTCCAAACTCGTCATGGCCGCGGACGGCGCCCGCGACATGCCGGGCGGACGAGCCGCGCTCGAGCACGAACTGGCCGACTGCCTGTGGTCGGTACTCATCCTGGCGCACCTGCACGAGGTGAACCTTCTCGAGGCCTTCAGCCGCACCATGGCCGAACTTCGCAACAGCATCACCACCCAGCTCGTGGACGATCCGCCCACCCCATGAGCCGTACGCGAACCGCGGCACCCGGAGACGGTCGCCCTGCTGGAGCGCGAGCGTGTCGACAACACATCTGCAGTCGGCCAGACCCGCAGGTCCGGACACTCGACATCCGCCGGGTCAAAGACCGCCTGCCAGTCCTCCACCAAGGTATTCAGGACACTCACGTCCGACGACAACCCCATCAAGTTCGGGTCAAGGAAGCACTTCACGTCATCCCATGGGCTTGACCCATGAGGCATGTGCCGAATCAGCCGCAGAGCGACCGGTGTCGCTCAGGTACTCGCGTACTCCGGAAGCTGGGCCTGCGCGACTCCGGACAGGCCGTGAAAAGCCACCCTGTCCTGATGGGACAGCGCCATGTGGCTTTGTACGCGGTGACTCGCGTACAAAGCCACAGACGGAATTCCTCTCGCTCACACTTCGCGGATCGGGGTGTCGAGGACGGAGGTGATCGCGTCTGTGTTCGCGGCGATGAAGTCGGCGAGCTCCGGCGGCATCAGGTTCAGCTCGCGGACGGCCTCGGCAGTGAACGGCACCCGGACCACCTCGTACCCGCCCCGCTCCGGCTTGGAGAACTCCGTCCCCGTACGCGCGGCCAGGTCCATCGACTCCAGGCGCGCGGCGAAGATGTGCTGTACCCCGACGCCGCCCTCCAGCTCGTCGGTGATCAGGTGGACCAGCTCGGCGCGCTTCAGCTTGCCGCCGAGCTCCTCGAACACCTCCCGGTGCAGGGCCGCCTCGATGGTCGCGTCGTCCGCCTCGACCCCTCCGCCGACGGACACCCAGTACGGCTCCCTGCCCGGCTTGGTGCGCTTGATGAGGACGAGCTCGTCGCCGTCAAGGAGGATGGCGCGGGCGTTGCGTTTGACGATCTCGATCATGCCGTTTGTCCCTTTTGGTGGCGGTACAGGAGAGAACGGGCGAAGGGCCGCCTGGTGGCGGTGGACACCTCTGCAGCTCAGTGGGCCCACCGCAGTCGGCGGGTTCTTCATAGAAGTACGCTGCCGCATCGACAAGACGTCGGAGTTGCAGTCGCCCGCCCGTTCAGTAGCCACTGCCGCGCGTACCGCAGGCCGGCGCAGGTGCTGTGGGCCACACTGATCGCTATGTCCGAGCGATCGACGATCCATCAAGTTGCCTACTACGCACAGTGGGAGTCACCGGACCTTGTCCCGGATTTCATCGCCGGGACAAGGTCAGTCCGCGACGACCCCCTGTGGCAGAAGTCCGGCGCAGCCGACCGTGACGAGTACGCCTTCTGGGCCGACCGCACCTGCGGCATCGCCTGCCTGCGCATGGCCCTCGACCACTTCGGCGAGCACGTCCCGCCCGTCATGGAGCTCGTGTCCGAGCTGAGCGACGCCGGGGCTTACGTACGCGACGGCGACACCGTCCACGGCCTCGTCTACCGGCCCTTCGCCGAGTACGTCACCCGCCGGTGGACCGCCCTCACCGCCACCATCCACACCGACCTGGACGAGACCGAGATCGCCGACGCCGTCCACGCTGGATCCCTCGTCGTCATCTCCGTCCACAAGACCATCCGCACGCTTCCCCCCGAGCCGCCCTCCCGGGGCGGCCACCTCGTCCTCTCCGTCGGTGCCGACACCGAGGCTCTCTACATCAACAACCCCTCCGGCCTGCCCGGCCACAGCCAGCACGCCCACCGCGTCCCCTGGGCCGACCTCCCCCGCTTCTACGCCCGCCGAGGCGTCGTCCTGTCACACACCAAGGAGCCGGTCCGATGATCCCCATGACCCTCGCCGAGATCGCCGCCGCCACCCACGGCACCCTCGACACCGCCGACCCCGACACCGTGGTGACCGCGCCGCTCGCCTTCGACTCCCGCCACCCCGCCCCCGGCGCCCTGTTCGCCTGCCTGACCGGCGCTGCCCGCGACGGCCACGACTTCGCCGCCCTCGCCGTCGAACAAGGCGCTCTCGCCGCGCTCGCCCAGCGCCCGATCCACGTCCCGGCCGTCCTCGTCCCCGACGTCCTCACCGCCATGTCCGACCTCGCCCGCGCCGTCCACCAGCGCTACACCGGCCTGACCATCGGCATCACCGGATCGGCGGGCAAGACCACCACCAAGGACCTCCTCGCCCACCTCCTGGCCGCCCACGCCCCCACCGTCGCCACCCCGGCGTCCTTCAACAACGAGATCGGGTTCCCCGTCACCGTCACCAGCGTCCGGCCCGACACCCGCTACCTCGTGCTGGAGATGGGCGCCCGGGGCAAGGGCCACATCAAGGCCCTGTGCGAGGTGGCCCGGCCCAGCATCGCCACCGTCCTCGGCATCGGATCCGCCCACGTCGGCGAGTTCGGCTCCCGCGAAGCCATCGCGGAGGCCAAGGCCGAGATCGTGCGCGCCCTCCCGCCCACCGGCACCGCCGTCCTCAACGCCGACGACCCCCTCGTAGCGGTCATGGCCCACGACCACCCCGGCCCGGCCCTCTTCTTCGGCACCGCCCCCGGCGCCGACGTCCGCGCCACCGGCATCACCACACACGACGGCCGCCCCGCCTTCACCCTCCACCACCAAGGCCGGACCGCGCCGGTCCAGCTCTCCGTCTACGGCCGCCACAACGTCACCAACGCGCTGGCTGCCGCCGCGACCGCGCTCGCCGCCGGCGTGCCCTTCGACACCGTCGCCACCACCCTGTCCGGCGCCACGATGGCCACCGGAGGCCGCCTGGCCGTCACCACCCGCCCCGACGGCGTCACCGTCATCAACGACGCCTTCAACGCCAGCCCCGAGTCCGTCCTCGCCGCCCTCGACACCCTCACCGACGTCGGCCAGGACCGCCGCCGCCTCGCCGTCCTCGGCGAGATGGCCGAACTCGGCGGCCACTCCCCCGCCTGGCACCACCGCGTCGCCGACGCCGCCGCCCGCGCCGACCTCGCCCACCTCATCGTCATCGGCACCGGCGACGGCGCCCACACCCTCACCACCGCCTATCAAGCCGCCACCGGCCGTACCCCCGACCGGCACACCCCCGACACCGCTACCGCCGCCGTCCGCGACCTCCTCGTTCCCGGCGACGTCCTCCTCATCAAGGGCGCCAACTCCCTTCACCTGGAATCCATCGCCGCCCAGCTCCTCCCGTGAACCTGCGGCAGGCACCCGGCAGCACCTCAGCCAGGCGCGTGCCGCTGGCCATCCGCCGGCCCCGACCGGACCACGATCGCCAGAACGTCACCGACCGGATCGTCTGCCGTTCGACGCAGGGATCGCCGGGCGGAAGCCCGGTATCCGTCGGACGCGGCCAACTCGCCCGGTCCCGCGTAACGCACGAGTCCCGCTGGCACCGGCCATGCCGCGCGCCTGCCGAGGCCGACGCCGTGCCCCCCCCTGGCCCGGCCGGCAGCCCGAAGTGAACGACGCCCGTCGCCGCAAGTCGCCCCGTGGGCGGTTCATTCTTCGGTCCGTCCGGTCACGAGAAGGTGCGCGGATGCGTCGGCGAACTCGGGATGCTCGTCGGCAAGCCATGCCGTCTCGATGGCGCCGGGCAGCAGCGGCGAGTCGTGGAGGGCCTCGCCGGCGGTGCGTTCGGCGGCGCGGAGGTAGGCCCAGCCGGGGCCTTCGATCCCGGTCACGGTGATCCGGGTCAGGCCGGCGTCGGCGGCCTCGGCCGCGAGTTCGGCGGCGGTGTGGAAGTAGGCGGTGGTGAAGCCGCGGCTGCCGTCGTACGAGCCGCTGCGCAGGACGGTGGCGACTTCGCCGTGGAGGAGCTCGGGGGTGAGCTCGGCGTGCACGGTGTAGTCCTGCAGAAGGCTGTAGCGGCTGATGCCGGCGGCAGCGACCAGGGCGCCGGGCTTCGCCGCTCTGACGGCTTCTTCGAGGGCGCGGACGCGGTCGGCGCGGGTGGTGAGGTGGTAGAGCGGCCCGAGCAGCAGGACGGCGTCGTAGGAACCGGTGGCGGCGGTGAGGTGCCGGGCGTCACCGAGTTCGGTGGTGCATCCGAGGGCATGGACGGCGGCCTGGTCGAGGTGCCGGGGGACGGGGTCGATCAG
>NZ_JASCXN010000044.1 GCF_030010625.1 Streptomyces sp. CC208A
CCCCCTTTTGAAAGCACACTGAAAATGTTGCGAAGAGTCGACGTTGGTGAAGTCGACGCCTGCTGGTGCGGCCGTCCGATCCATTCTGGTGACGGTCACCGAATCCCCCCTTTGGATTCAGTTCCAGTGGCTACAGAACCTAGCATCAGTCGATATGCGTCTCGTGGGTCACGCCGGCCCCGGGGTGCCTGACGTATGGTAATTTGCAAGATGTGATCGCTTTCCTGTGCAGTGGCAATCGTTTGGGTGGTTTTTGAGGGTTATGTCGATACGGGGACTGCTGTTTCACGATCATCTCAACCGGCGGGCTCGATAGGCTGTTCGTCATGGTGGGGATCGTTGAGCGATTGGTGCCGGATGACCTGTGGGAATTGTTTCAGCGGGTGGTGCCAGAGGTTCCTTCGCGGCCTCAGGGTGGTGGGCGTCGGCGCCACGGTGACAGGGAAGTGCTGGCCGCGATCTTGTTCGTGGCGACGTCGGGCTGTGCATGGCAGCAATTGCCGTCCGCGTCCTTCGGTCCTTCGGGAGCCACAGCTCATCGACGCTTCTCGGAGTGGACGAAAGCCGGAGTGTGGGTCGATCTCCACCGTCTGATCCTCGAGAGGGCCGGATCCCGAGACGAGCTCGACTGGTCGCGTTGTGCGATCGACTCGGTGCACGGGCGAGCGATGAGAAAGGGGATCTGGCGGCCCGTATCCTGTGAGACCGGAGCGGGGTCGGCATGAAGGTCGACCTGATCGCCGAGGGTTCGGCATGGGCGGGGCGCCATCGCTGAAGCTTCGATCGCATCGTGGTTTGGCCCGGCGGGCCGTTGGCTCCGCTGTTGCTGCGAACGTAAAGCCGCCCACTTCCTTGCCTTCGTCACCATCGTTTCCGCCCTTCCCGCTACTGCGGGGCCGACCAAATGAGATGACACATTGGATGGGGTTTGACCGATCTAAAGGCCGAGGGGCGGGCGGAATTTCCTTCTGCCCAGAGTGCTGCCGACGCAAGCGGGGCTGCTGAATCCAGTGGTGGAATATGTCAGGTTGATCAGTGAGCTTCTCCAGCGTTGCAGCTCCAGGGTCAGGGCCAGGGCTTCGGCGTAGTCGCGTGACGCCCGGTTCGTGTCGATCTGCTCACATCGATGTCCGCGGAACGTGACAGGCACGGCTTCCAAGATCATGGAGTTCTCTACGCCCCGTGATCCAAGTGGAAGACCGTGCCTGCCGACGCATCATCTCTGATCCCGCCTGCCCTTGACCAACTGCGTGCGAATCCGCAGGTCGGACCCGAGGAGGTCCCGGGTCTGCTGGAACGGTTGGCCGAGGTGCCGGACCCTCGTGACCCGCGCGGGGTGCGTCACCGCCTGACCGTCGTGCTCGCACTCACCGCGTGCGCGGTGCTGGCCGGAGCGACCTCGCTGCTGGCGGTCGGCGAGTGGATCGCCGATGCCCCGGGGTATGTGCTGGAACAGGTCGGTGCCGACCCCGATCCGCTTCTGTCCAGGCGGGTCCTGCCCGCCGAGACCACGGTCCGCCGACTGCTGGCCCGCATCGACGGAGACGCACTGGACCGAGTTGTCGGGAGCTGGCTCGCGGACCGCCGGCCGAATTCAACCGGGGTCGCCGCGCTGCGCGGCCTGGCCGTGGACGGCAAGAGCCTGCGCGGCGCGGCCAGGGCGAAGAACCGGAAGATCCACCTGCTCGCCGCGCTGGAGCACACCACCGGCCTGGTCATGGCGCAGTTGGACGTCGGAGAGAAGACCAACGAGATCACTTGCTTCCAGCCGCTGCTGGACACCGTCGCCGGCCTGGCCGGCACCGTGGTCACCAGCGACGCGATGCACACCCAGCGCGAGCACGCCGACTACCTCCTTGACCGAGCGGCGCACTGCATCGTGATCGTCAAGGGCAACCAGAAGAAGCTCCGCAGGCCGCTCAAGTCCCTTCCCTGGAAGGACATCCCGCTTCAGGGCCGCACCAAGGGCATCGGTCACGGACGCTCGGAGATCCGCCGGATCAAGGTCGCCACGGTGAACAACCTCCTCTTCCCCGGCGCCCGCCAGGCCGTCCAGATCAAACGCCGCCGCACCGACCGCAAGACCGGCAAGACCACCGTCAAGACGGTCTACGCCGTCACCAGCCTGACCGCCGAGCAAGCCGCACCGGCCCAGTTCGCCCGACTCGTCCGCGACCACTGGACGATCGAGGCCCTGCACCACGTCCGCGACACCACCTTCGCCGAGGACGCCTCGCAAGTACGGACCGGCAACGCGCCCCGCGCGATGGCGACCTGGCGCAACCTCGCCATCGGAGCCCTCCGGGCAGCCGGAGCGAAGAACATCGCGGCCGGCCTCCGCCACAACGCCCGCGATCCCCGTCCTCCCCTCGCGCTCCTCGGCCTCAAGTGATCACAAACCGGGCGTCACGCGATTACGCCGAAGCCCTGGCTCCAGGGTGAGGACGGCCTTGGCGATTGACGTCATGCGGTTGGGGCTGCAGCGGGACCTGCGGAAGATCCGCCAGGTCTTCAGGCGGGCGACGCCGCGTTCGACCAGGGCTGATTCAAAGTCGTGGTGATCTTGTGGTGTGCCTGGTCACAGGGGTGTGACGATCGGTTCGGGGGCCGCGACGGATGCAACGAAGCTCCGGTTGAAGACGGGTGACCTTGCCAAGTCGCCGTTCTCAGCCGGAGCTTCGATGTGCCGTCAGTCTGCCACCGTCTGCTTGATCAAGTCGCCGTCGCGTCAGCACCGCGCGCTGCCGTCGCTCGTGGACCGGCTGTCGGTGCTGCCCGATCCACGCCGGCGGCGCGGGGTGCGTCACCCGTTCGTGGCGGTACTGCCGGTCGCCGCTTGCGCGGTGACGGCCGGGGCCCGCTCGTGGGCGGCGATCGGCCAGTGGTCCAGGGCGGCACCGCAGGACACCCTGGCCCGGCTCGGCGCTCGCACCGCCGGGGCACTTCGCGTGCGTGTCGCGCCGTCGCTGTCCACCATCCGCCGGATCGTGATCGCGGTGTGTCCGGGCGGACTGGCGGACCTGACCGGCCAGGACCCGGCCGGGGCCGACACCGTCGCGGTGGACGGAAAGCGCGCCCGCGGCTCGCGTCACGGCGCCGTCCCGGCCGTGCATCTCCTGGCCGTGATGACCGGTGAAGGCCGCACCGTCAGCCAGCTGCCCGTCCCGGGCAAGACGAACGAGATCACCTGCTTCACCGCCCTGCTCGCGCCGTTCGACCTGCGCAATGTCGTGGTGACCGCCGATGCCCTGCACACCCAGACCGCTCACGTCCGTTTCCTCGTCGAGCGGAAGCAGGCGCACTTCCTCTTCCTGGTCAAGGCCGACCAGCCCGACCTGTTCGCCGCCTTGCGCTCGCTGCCCTGGAAGGAGGTGACCGCCCGCCGCTACGACCGCGAGGCCGGACACGGCCGCCGGGAGACGAGAGCCACCCGGGTGCTGACCGTCACCGGCCTGGGTCTGGACTTCCCCCCATGTCGTCCAGGCTGCCCGGATCCTGCGCTACCGCGTGGACACCGCGAGCGGCAGGTGCACCCGTGAGACCGTCTACGCGATCACGGACCTGACCTCGGCCGAAGCCTCCCCGCAGCGGATCTCCCGGCTGGCCCGGTCACAGTGGACCATCGAGAACCGGCTCCACCATGTCCGCGACACCACCTTCGCCGAGGACGCCTCGAAGATCCGTACCGGCCACGGACCGGCCAACCTGGCCACCCTCCGCAACCTCGCGATCAACGCACTCCGGGACGCAGGACACCGCAGCATCGCCGCCGGACTCCGCGAGGCGCCCTACGAACCATTCACCCGACCGCTCAAGCTCCTGGGCATCAGCTGACCGGCACCCCGACAAGATCACCACGACTTTGAATCAGCCCTGCCCCACATTCCACTCCGCCCGCCGATACTGCACTATCGTTCATGGCCATCTCGATGGCGCGCCTGCTGGCATCACAAGGTGTCCCAGAGTGCTCCCCATCCCCGGCTGCAGGCCTTCGGCTTCGCTGTCCGCGACGCCCGGGAGCGCAACGGCATGAGCATCGAAGCACTTGCTGGAGCCGCCGACCTGTCCGCCCGCATGGTCATCGGCATCGAGCACGGCAAACGGAACCCGTCGCTGCTCACCATCCTGGCCCTGGCCCAGGGCCTGGGCGTCAGCCCGGGCCGGCTGATCGAATCCGCGGAGGCCTGGCGGGAAACCGGGGCATGAGTCCAAGACGCCTCGCGCTGGTACCCGATCCCTATCCCGGTGAGTCTCTGCTGAGCTGGGGGGACGCGCTCGCACGGCTCAACCAGGTCTCCCGGACCGAGGCGCTGCGCATGGCGGGTCTGATCAGCTCCAGCACGGTGTCGGCCGTGTTCGGCTACCGCGTCAGCGACACCGTCGTGCGCGAGGTGAGCGAAAGCACCGGCGTGACGGGGGAGAAGCTGCGTGGCATGACGCTCGCCCACTACGCGGGCAGTGCGCTGGAGCCGCTGCCGCCGGACGACGCGAAGGAGTACGGGGCGTGGGCCGCGTGGCGGTACCGGCAGCGGACGGTGCTGCCCAAGCACTCCAACGCCTGTCCGTCGTGCCTGCGGGAGAACGGCGGCCGCTGGCTCCTGAAATGGCGCCTGGTCTGGTCGTTCGCGTGCGTACAGCACCATAGGTACCTGATCTCGCAGTGCTCCGGCTGCGGTTCCGCCTTGCACCGGGTGTGGCCGGGGGATCCGCAGTCCTGGATCTGTCCCGGGGCCTCGCGGGGGCTGGGGCTGCGTACGTCGGCACAGCCGTGCGGGCGCGACATCCGCCGCATGCGGGGCAAGCCGGTCCGAGACCCCCGGCTCCTGGCCTGCCAGCGGGAGATCGACCGCCTGCTCGACGGCCCGCACACCACGACGCCGGAGGAGGTACGGGACGTCCTCAGGGCGCTGTACCGCTCGATGCAGGACGCGTGGTCGCCGGTACGGGCCCTTCGGCTGCCCGCGACCGACGAGGCGGTCCACCGGGCCTGGGACCGCTATCTCGCGCCCGGCGGAAGCGGCGAGCGGTACCGGCCTCTGCTCGTGGCCGCCGCCGTGAAGATCGCCACCGAGGCCGGCCCCGACACCGCCGATGGCGAGACGGCCGGAAGCGGACTCGCACGGCCGAACTGGGGTGCCAGGCAGTCCGGGCAGCGAGGCGAGGTCGAACTGGCCGCGAACCGGTTCGGCGGCCACTGCCATCACAGCGGATGTTCCGCCTGGGTGCCGGCCGGGCACGGCGTCGTGCTGGGCGACACCGAAGGCTGGGACACCTACTGCCCGCAGCACGCTCAGGCGTTCACCCGTCGGGCCCGGTCCCGCGAACACATCGGGCCAGACGCCTTCACCGAGCCGTGCCTGAGGTTCCTCGACGCGCGCCTGCGTGAGGAGGAACAGCGCCTGGGCGAGGAGGACGACGATCTGCTCCGGCAGCGGATCGAGGCCCAGCGGCTGATCCTGGACGCCTGCGCGGCCACCGCTCCCCGTACACGCGAGGGAAGGTCCCTTCGGTACGCCGTGCGATGCCTGCTGCTGCCCTACGCGGGGCATCCGGACTTCCGTCCGTCGTGGCTGCCCCGCCAGGGCGAGAATCCGGCGCGGCCCCTCATGGAGAGCGCGGCCGGGGAGCAGAGGCAGGGAAGGGCAGGCCGTGGCTGAGGAGGAGCCGGTCCGGCGGCTCGGGGTGGTTCCGGTCCCGTTTCCGGGGGAGGCGTTCGTCAGCTGGGTCGACACGGTCGCGGCGAGTCTGCGGGTGTCGCGGGCGGCGGCCCTGCGGGCCCTGGGACTGCCGGGCAGCGCGAGTTTCAGTACCCACCAGTTCCATCTGAGCCCGGAGCAGTTGGAAGGGCTGCGGCGGCGCACGGGGCTGAGGCCGGCGCAGGTGGAGCGGATGCTGTTCGCCTTCTACGCGCCGACGGCGCTGCCGCAGCTGGCTGCGGACAACGGGCGCGTCGATCAGGGGGTGCGCGTGAGCCAGCCGTGGCTGCGCCGCGATCACTCGGCCGCGTGCCCGCTGTGCGTCGAGGCGTCGGGCGGCCGGTGGCTGCTCAGCTGGCGGCTGAAGTGGACCTTCCTGTGCGCGGACCACCTGGTGTACCTGGTGGACCGCTGCCCCCGCTGCGGCCTCAGGCTGTACTGGCGTCTGGAGGCGACCGGCGTCGGACAGCGCACGCACTGCATGCGTCCGGCGGCGCGGAACGGCCGCGGCGCACGGCGCCTCGGGACGACGGTGTGCGGGTTCCCGGTGGCGGAGATGCCGGCGCTACCGGTGGGCGACGAGGAAGCTGTTCACGTCCAGCGCCGCGTCCAGGCGCTGCTGACCCCTGCCGACGCCTCACACAACGAGACCTCGCGCCGCCTGCTGCAGCAGCTCGTCCTGACCGTCCGCGACGTCACACACCGCAAGACGCTGGCCGGTCTGCTCGACCGGATGGAGAGTCCTGTCATCGTTGCCGTGCACGAGACACAGGGGCAGTCGTGGCAGCCGCCGCTGTCGTGGACGCTGGAGAGGGGCACGCCTGCCGCGGTGTCCGCCCTCGTACGCATCGCCGCCCGGTCCGTCCGCTGGGACACGCCCGCGGTGGGGCCGCTCGGCTGACGGACCGCCCACAACCACAAGGGTCACGCGGCCCGTCCCGCCAGGCTACGGCTTTCGTCATCGAGCGGTGCTCAGAGGGAACGCCGGGGGACGAGGTCTGCGGTGCCAGGCGTGATGACGTGATCCGCGTGTGCGGGGCACAGGAGCTGTGTCTTCACCACGTGGCCCTGGCCGGGCGGTACCCAGGCCGCGCAGGCGACCGCGCGGCACGTGCCGCCGAAGCGGTTGGCCGGCGGTGCGCCGGTGTCCGGGGGAAGGAGTCCGTCGGCCGACCACGAGGCCGTGTCGGCCTGTGCGAGGGTGTCCTGGGAGGCGGCGAGGCCGCCCGCCGTGGCGATCTTGAGGAGAGCGGCCGTCAGCAGTGGATCGTTCCGGTACCCCAGGGCCCCGCCATGGCCGTGCCAGCGCCGGTGGAGGACGGCGTCGGTGTCCTCCGGAAGCGGCGGAGCGTCGTCGTAGCCGATGCGGATGTCCTCCAGCGCCGTATGCAGCGACTGGAGGATGTCCCGGCCGCCGTCACCGTGCGGGTGGTCGACGAGGCGGTCGAGATGGCGCTGGCACTGGAGCAGATGCGGGTCGGACAGTCGGGGAGGACGCATGCGGGAGATGACCCGGAGACAGACGCGTCCCTGGCTGCCTCGGTCGTACTGGCCGCACACGACGGCGTCCGCCGGGCCGGGGCCGATCCGGTGCAGACCGTTGCCGCAGCCGCGGCAGGCGCCGAGGAGGTAGACGCGGTGGCGTACGCAGGCGAAGGACCAGACCAGGCGCCACCGCAGCAGCCAGCGCCCGCCGCTCTCGCGCAGACACGCCGGGCACGCGCGCGACCGCTCGGACAGGGCGAGACGGAGACGGGCCACCCAGACGGCGGCGGTCCGCCAGCGCGGGGGAGAGGGAAACGCGGGCAGCACGCCACCGGCGTAGTGCGCGAGCGTCATCGCCTGCTGCCGGGCGGCGGCCAGTCCGGTGGCGGCTTGCACGTGTCGACGGTCACGCAATTCCCCACGGATCGCGTCTTCGGCTTCACGTAATTCCCCACCCTCGGGCCCGGCCCAATGGCTGGCTCAGACGGCTACACGAATGGGCACAGCGTCCGCACGCCCGTAGGCGAGCACCTGGGCGAGGACTTCACGGAACAGGACGACGTCCTCGGCCGGTGCTTCGATGACGGCCTCGATCTCGCTGTCGCTCAACCGCAGGTCCTCCAGTGCATCAGGGTTGAGCGAGACGCGGAGGACGTTGCCCATCAGCACGGCTTCGCGTACACAGCCGTACGCGGTTCCCTGCCCGGCTGTGACCAGGCAGTGTGTGTCCATGCCCAAGGCGACCTCCTGATCATCTGGGTCGTCCTCGCCTGCCATGAACATCAGGATGAAGCCGCTTCCGTCCTCCCCCTCGGCGAGAGCAGCTTCGGTGAAGTAGCCGTCAGGGTCGATCTCTGTTGTGGCGACACGAGCAGTGAATCGGTACGTCATGACGGGGTTCTATCAGCGCGTTCAACCGAGGCGGGACACAGGGGGCTGAGCGCCCACGCTCCCCTCCAGGGACGGTGCCCACGAGGTGGACTCCGGGATCCCCCTGGGGAAGATCGTGAACTTCTGGCTGGGGAATTACGTGAGCGTCCACAGCAAGCGCGCTGTCGTCTCCGCGGTCAGATGGGCGCCGAAGTGCACGGTGGGCTGGTACCCGGTGACATCGGGTCGGGCGAAGCCTGCGAGCCGAAGGGCGTGCAGGCGGCCGACGCGGTTCAGGCGGGCCAGCGCGTCGACCCAGCTCAGGAGGGACTCACCGGGGTACGGCTCGGACACCAGGGCGAGACGGCGCAGTGATGGGGCCACGGCGTCGATCCTGCATGGCGTGCGCCGGGCGTGCACTGCCGGCCTCCTTACGCGCTTCCGTCAGCCGCAGCCCGCTTACCGTCTTGCTTCTGCTTCGCCGCCCTTGTCGTCTGGCGGGACTTCAGTTCCGTGACCTTGGCATAGGCGCGTTCGTGGGCGTACGACAGGACGATGGAGTCCATGATCTCCTGTGTGATGGCCTCGGTGCCCTGCTGGACGGCGCGTACGGCGCTGCGGCGGATGAGGGCGTGCAGGCCGGCGATGCTGCCGTCGGTGCGTTCGTGCAGGTAGCGCCAGTGCCGGCGGGTCAGGCTCTCCTTCTCGTGTTGGTACAGGGCGAGCGAGCTCTCCAGGGAGCGGATGACGCCGACCCACTGGAGGATGCTGTCGTCGTTGTCGAGGGTGAAGGGGGCGAGTTCCTGGCGGCTGAAGCGGCCGGCGGTCTGGGTGCGGGCGTCGCTTCCTGTCGGAGCCGGGGTCCTGGTGCGGTCGGAGCGTCTGCGGGGGACGGCGGGGCCGCCCTCGCTGAGTAGTGGGCTGTTCTCGAGGTCGACACCGGTGCCGACGATGGTGCACGGGGCGTGGTTGGCGAGGAACTTGATGTGGTCGTTGGAGGCCCGGCCTTCCTTGTGGGCGCAGTCCAGGAAGTGCAGATCATCGAAGATGATCAGCTGGGTGCCGCTCGCGGTGAGGGCGGTCAGGACGCGGTCGTCGATGATGTCCTTGGTGCCGCTGGTGGGGACGTTGAGGTAGCGGGCGATCGCGAGCGAGATCTGTTTGGGGGTGACCTGGTCGGTGAGCGAGATGTAGACGACGGGGACGTAGGAGCCGAGCCGCTCGGGGGCGAACCGTTCGGGGAAGTCCTCCCGCAGTTCCTGCTCGAACTTCCGGGCGATCATCTTGACCAGGGTGGACTTGCCGACCGTTGGGGGACCGTCGATGAGCAGGCCGAGCCTGGCACCGGGCGGCGCCATCTCGTTGGCGGCCAGCAGTTCCGTGATCTCGGTCTCGAAGTGCTGCACGGCCGGTGTCCAGGCCAGCACCAGGGCGCTGTGGTAGCGGTTGCGCGTCCGGTTCAGGCGGCGCCGCTCGGCGTCGTCCATCGCCAGGTAGACCTCGTACGGAGGCAGCAGCGGCCGCGAAGGCGGGTCGTAGAAGACGTAGGTGAACCAGTCTTCCTTGGTCCGCGGTTCGGCCAGTCCGGGATGCAGGCACTCCCCGTCGTCCCCGGGCGGAGGAGCCATCACGGTGCGCCGTCCTTCTCCGGGCGGCCGCCCCACACCTCGTACGAGGGAAGGGCGTCGAAGTCGATCGTGACCTCTTCCTCTTCCTCGTTCGCTGTCGGCAGTGGTGGTACGGCCCGCAGGCGGGGCTCTGTGACGGGGGTGTCGGCGGCGGAGTCGACGAGCTCGGTGCGGGCCCTGTCCCGGGCCGCGGCTCTGGCACGTTCGGCGTCGCGGGCGCGGGCCCGGCGGGAGCGGGCGGTGGACGCCTCGGCGGCGTCCGTGCGGTTCTGCAGGTCCAGCAGCGCGTCCAGGACGGCCTCCTGGTCCTGCGGGTCGCGGCCCCGCGCGCGCAGTTCCTGCTTGACCTGGCGCAGGGTGATGTCGGTGAACGGCTCCAGGCCGGTCAGCGCGTGGCTCCAGCGCAGTGTGTGCCAGACGCCGGTGTAGGGGTCGTGGAAGTAGACCTGGGTGACGTCCCGCGGGTCGTAGCGGACCGGCCAGGTGCCGTTTGCCTGCGGGTAGGGGGACTTGGTGCCGTTGTGGGCGCGCAGGACGGGCGCGCTGTAGTGCAGGTAGTCCTTCTGGATGCGGCGGTTGGTGATCGTGCACCAGTGGATGGGCAGGAGCTCCAGGAAAAGGTTGGCGTCGCGCGGGGCGGCGATGTAGCCGCAGCGGTGCACGGCGAGCCGGTAGGCGTCGTTCGGCGACAGGCTGATCTCCGGGAACCCCGGCAGTACCAGCCCCTTGTGCCGGCGGGTCTGGTAGACCGCGACGACGTACTCGGCGAAGAACTCCTCCAGTTCCTCGATCGTCCAGCGGGCCACCGCGTCCACGTCCCGGCCCCGGTGCACCACGTGATTGCCCTTGTAGCCGGCGATGTGCTGGGAGAACTGGCTCCTGATCGTCTTGAACGCGGCCTCGACCTGCGGCTTGTCGGTGGGACGGTACTTGCGGGTGTCCTGGATGGTGATCCCGTAGCGGCGGCACACGTTCTTCACCGCCTGCGAGGCGAACGCCTTGCCGTGGTCGATCACGATCTTCTCGGGAAACACCACCGGGCGGGCCGCGGCGGCCGCGAACCGCTCGTCCCGCGCGAGCAGCGGCTCGCACGGCAGCCGCAGCATCCGGTGCCGCAGCCCCTCGGGCCAGCCCGGACGCATCGGCTCCGGCATCATCGCGTCCGCGATCACCAGGCCCGCGTCCACCGCCTTCGTGCCCTTGGGAACCAGACGCCACCCCAGCAGACTGCGGGTGCACACGTCGATGGCGATCGTCAGGTCCACCGAGAAGACGACGTCCTCGACCGGATCGTAGGCGCGCACGTCCAGCCAGCTGGTGTCGATCATCACCAGCTCGCCGGGACGGCTGGCGGTGATCGGCTGGTAGTGCCCGTCCGGCCGGTTCGCCACCGACTGGCGTGTCGTGGCCTGTCCGGTGGTGTAGAGGCCGGGCAGGAGAGCGGCCACGTACCGGTTGAACGACTTCTGCGACGGCATCTTCACCGCGCCCGGGCCGTGGACGTCGGCCAGCCGGCGCTCCACCCGGCGCCGCAGCCGGTTCAGGCTGCCGGTCGAGTCGTCGGCCTCCGTCACATGGTGCTGGGTGACAATCGCGTTGATCAGCCGGGGATCCACACCCGCCAGCGGATCCGAGGGGCGGTGGCGGCGCCGGTCCACCAGCCCCCACGGACCCTCCTCCCGCCACCGGCGCAGCCGCCGCCAGATCTGCTGCTCGCTGTAGCCCAGCTCCCGCGCCTTGCTCCGTACCCGTTGGACCAGCGGCAGGTCCGGGGCGTACTCCGGCCTCGGCTCGTCGGGCCGTGCGTTCTCCGGATCTCCGCCGCGATAGCCGGTGGTCATCTCCAGGAGGTGCTCCTGGGCGCTCTGGAGGTCCTCCAGCTGCTTGTCGGTCAGCTTGTCGAAGAGCGCGGCGGCATCCAGCCACAGTTTCCGCTCCACAGCGTCCTGTTCATCGGATGGCTCGCCCTCGGGGATCTCGGCGTCGTCGCAGAGACGGAAGGTGGGGTCCGCGAGCAGGTGCCCCACACCGATCACCGTCCACGAGCCGCTCTCCGAACGCAGCCGCACCCCGTCGTCGGTCACCCCGGTCACGGTGTGCACCTCATCGTCCAGCCACAGCCGCGTCCCGTACCGCAGCCGCACCGCGCCCTCGTTCGTCATGTCCACACCTCCGCCGCGGTCTTCACCAGCGTCGTATCCCGCAGCGGACGGTCCAGATCCGTGACGATCCGCTGATGCCACATCAAGTGGTACAGAACGCCGCGAGCCAGATCCGGGAACTCCATGAAGTGCATCAGCTCCCCGATCTCCACCGGCTCACGGGCCAGCTCCAGTAGACGCGGCACCAGATCCACACCCAGATGCAGCGGACGCCGGGCACTGGACAGCAGATCGACGTTCACCCAGCGCTGCCCGCTCGGCTCCGACACCATCGCGTACTCCCAGCCCAGCCGCTCACACACACGGCGAGTGCGCTCCTCCTGCAGCAGCACCTTCGGGTCGTCCCGCAGCTCGGGGTTCTTCACGTCCAGCAGCAGCACGCTGCCGTCCCGGCGACGCGCGAAGACATCCGGCGTGTGCTGCCACGCTCCTCGGGCGTCGATGGCGTCGAACTCCAAAGGCTGCGTGACGAACGCCGTCACCCGCGGATCGAAGTCCAGCAGCGTCAGCCACTTCGACTCCAGCACGCTCTCGTACTCGACGAAGTCACCCCACTTCGCCACCCAGTACTGACCCGGCATGTGTCCCTGGCCCCGATAGCTGGGGATGGCCCGCACCATCCGGCCGTCCTCGAACCGTACGCCGGCCGCCTCCTCCAGCCGCACCAGACGCTCGGCCCCCTCGGCACCGACGTACCGCACCCGCACCAGGTCGATCTCCCGGACCGACGCCTCCGACGGTTCCGGCACGTCCGTGTCCCCGCTCACCGCGACCTCCCCTTCTCCCACGGACTCCTGGCCGAACGTCCCACCGGCACCTGCGCCGCCACAGCCTCCGCGAACACCTCCGGCACCGCGAGCCGCTCCAACGGACGAGCCGCCAGACACCCCTCGTCCGCCGCCGTCCGTACCAGCGGCGCAAGCCGCCGCGACAACTCCCGCACGTCCCTCTCCGCCAGCAGGGGCATCAGCACCGTGAGAAACGCCGCCGCAGCCCCGGCCGACGCCGGACCCCACCCGAACCGGCCACCATGCGCCCCGCGCTCGACGCGCTCCTCCAGCAGAACCCGGGCACACCAGGCAGGCACATCCGGCAGACGCCCCAGAACCCTCGGCAGCCCCAGCCGCAGCAAGATCACACACGCGCGAAACGCGGCGAACCACTCGGCCGCCGCCACGTCCACGCCTCCCACCGCCGGGCGTACCCGCCCGCATGCGACATCCAGCCATCGCCGCTGCGCTTCGGCCGTCCCGCCATCCGCCCGGCTCACGCGAACCGCGGGCAGCCACTGCGAGCACGGCCTCCCGCGAACGGAGTTCGCACAGCAGGTCGGCGGCCTGACCCACTGCGCCGGCACGACCCGAGGTCGCTCCCCGCCCCACCGCAGCACCCAGCCGCACGAAGGACAGCGATCCAGCAACACCACCCGGTGCTCGGGGCACACCGCCGCACACGACAGTTTCCACCACAGCTGCCACACCCCACCGGACACCAGCAGACAGCACGGACACGCCCGGCTTCCATGCGCCGCCGCCCACTCCTGCCCCGCAGACGGCCGCCGTGCCCGCCCCGCCGCGAGTACCGCCGCGACGTTCAACGGCCCGCCCTCGAACACGGACAGATGTATCCCGTCCACCAGGCCGCCGGGAACGCCCGTCGCCGCGAACATCGCCCGCCGGACCGTCTCGTCGGACCGCACTCCGAACAGAGGAGGCCGCACACTTGCGGAAGACCCTCGCAGCCCAAGCCCCATCATGGTCGCGACCTCGGCCGTCGGACACCGGTTCACCCGCGCTATCCGATCCACCCAGGATTCGAACGCCTCACCCGCCCGTGGAGCTGTGACCAGCGCCAATCGCCGTAGCGACACACGCACCTCCTGAAAGTGATGCACATCACTCTCATCTAGGGGTTCACACTAGCAAGTGCACTATCGGATTGGAGTTCACACTCGCATTTAGAACTTCAGCTCTCACCCGCCCCCACCTTTGGGTCGCCCCTGACCTTGTCTGCATATCCTTATGCAGACAAGGTCAGGGGTGAATGGGATGAAGGGGGACGGTATGGGTGACAGCCCGGCCGGGCGGCTCCAGGCGCTCTTCGAGGGGCGCCGGCTCACGCCCACGCAGCGGCGGATCGCCCACTGCATGGTGCGCCGTGCCGCCGACGCGCCGTTCCTGTCCAGCGTGGAGCTCGCCGAGCTGGCCGGGGTCAGCCAGCCGTCCGTCACGCGGTTCGCGGTCGCGCTCGGCTTCGACGGGTATCCGGCGCTCCGCCGCCATCTGCGGGAGGTCGCGCCGCCCGAGCCCGCGGCCGGGGAGGACGCCGGGCACAACGAGTACCAGCAGGCGGTCCTCGCCGAGATCGAGAACCTGCGGCACCTCGCCGGGCTGCTCGCCGACCCCGCGCCCGTGGAGCGGGCCGGGCGGCTGCTCGCCGGGTCCCGGCCGCTGCTCGTCCTCGGCCTGCGGGCGGCCTCCTCGCAGGCCCGCGGGTTCGCCTACTTCGCCGCCAAGGTGCACCCGGACGTCCGGCTGCTCGACGAGGGCGGCTCGATGCTCACGGACCGGATCGACGCGGCCGTACGGGCCGGGGCCACCGTGCTGCTCTGCTTCGCGCTGCCCCGGCATCCGCGCGAGGTCGTCGAGGCCCTGGAGTACGCGCGGGCGGCCGGGCTCACGGTGGTGACCGTGGCCGAGTCCGCCTTCGCGCCCGTCGCCGCCCACTCCGACCTGCTCATCCCGGCCGCCGTCGGCACCGGCCTCGCCTTCGACACCGCCTGCGCGCCGATGCTCCTCGGCCGGGTCCTCCTGGAGGCCATGGCGGACGGCCTGCCGGACGCGCAGGCGCGCCTGGAGCAGTTCGACACGAAGGCGGCGGAGCGGGGGCTCTTCGTGGAGTGAGAGGCTCCCCGTGGAGTGAGAGGCTCTCCGTGGAGTGAGGAGCTCTCCGTGGAGTGAGGAGCTCTCCGTGGAGTGGCGGCTCTCCGGGGGGCGATGGCTCTCCGGGGGTGAGACGGGGAGGGTCAGATCTCCAGTTCCGCTTCGATCTTCTTCAGCTGGTGGCGGGCCATCGCCAGGTTGGCCCGGTCCTTCGCCAGCGCCATGTACAGGAACAGGCCGTTCGCGCCCCGGCCCTTGAGCAGCCGGAGGAGGTGGTACTGGGTGCCGAGGGTGATGAGGATGTCCTCGATCTCCTCGTTGAGGCCCAGCATCTCCATCGCCCGGACCTTGGCGCGGACGACGTCGGTGTTGCCGGCCGCGGCCACGTTCAGGTCGAGTTCCTTGCCGCCGCCGATGGTGCCGAGCGCCATGCCGCTGGTGTAGTCGACGAGGGCCGCGCCGATCGCGCCCTCGATCGCCATCGCTTCCTTGAGGGAGGTCTCGGTGTTCGCCATGGTGTCGCTTCCTTTTCTGGGTTCGGTTCTCTGGGGTCAGTTCGGGTCTCTGCGGGACAGTGCTCCGTCGACCAGTTCCCCGATGCGGGTGCTGGACCGGCGGGCCTCCAGGTGGAGCCGGCCCACGTTGATCCGGGGGTCGGCGAGCAGGGTGAGGACGGCGGAGCCGCCGGCCGCGTAGGTGGCCACGTAGCCGCCCTCGCCGCGGACGAGCAGTTCCCGGAAACCGCCCTGGCCGGTGGTCTCGGTGAGCCTTCGGCCGACGCCGAGCGCGGCGGCCGTCAGCGCGGCGACGCTCTCCGCGGCGCCGTCCGCCGTGTCGTGGGCGAGGACGAGGCCGTCGGCGCTGGCCGCGAGTGCCCCGGTGAGCTGGGGCAGCCGGGCGCGCAGGCGTCTCAGCTCGCCGAGCACCTCGGCTTCGGCTGTCATCAACTGTCTCCTCTCGGCGCGCAGGCGCAGAGCACGCCTCATCACAGGTGTGCCTCCAGGGCGTCACGGAGCCGGCGCAGCAGGGCGATGTCGGGGTCGGCCACCGGAGGGACCGGCGAGAACGGGGTGAAGGACGGGACGGGGGCCGGGTCGGACGGGGTCTCGACGAGTCCGGCGGCGGCGAGCCTGCGGACGTCGAGGAGGGTGTGGAAGGCGGGACGGCCCAGGAGCCGGGCCAGGTCGGCGGGGGTGCGGACGCCGTCGGCGGCGGCGAGCAGGGCGCGGCGGCGGGCGCCGGGGCCCTGGCCTGGGACGGCCGGGCGGGGGACGACGGGGGCGGTGTCGACGGAGGCGTACGGCCAGACGGCGTCGAGGAGTTCGCGGCGGCGGAGGGTCTCGCGCTCGACGGCCTCGGCGGAGACCGGGCGCACCGTGCCGAACCAGTGGCCGACTCCGTACCGGAAGCGGGTGGGGCCGCTGGTGGGGGAGAGGGCGAAGAAGGCGGCGTCGAAGACGGCGCCGAGGTGGCAGATCTCCAGCTCGCCGTCGCGCAGCCGGCCGCTGTCGACGAGGAAGCGGCCGACCGCCCGGTGGGCGCCGGCCCGGTCGACGGCCTCGTCCCACCCCTCGCGGGGGAGCCGCCCGCCGGCGGTGAGCAGGACGTCCATGCCGGGGGCGGCGGGGCTCTCGGCGTGCACCACCCGGCCGTCGACGAGGTAGAGGGTGCCGTGGTCGCGGAGCAGGGCGCCGGTGGCCTTCTCCGCCGCGAGCCGGACGAGCATCGGGGAGACGCTCATCCCAGGACCAGCCTCTCGGCGAGGTCGCCGAGGCGGATGCGGGCGAGGGCGAGGTTGCCGGTCTCGCGGTCGAGCCAGAGGTGGAGGAAGACGCTGCTGTCGAAGGAGGTCCGGACGAAGCGGAGGACGTGGTAGCCGGTGCGGGTGGTGACGATCAGGTCCTCGACGGGCGGTACGTCCCCGGTCTCCGCCGTCTCCGCCGTGCTTTCGCCCGGTGCGGTGAAGGAGTCGAACTCGGCTGCGGCACGGGCGAGTTCGGCGGTCTCCGCGGCCGTCGTCTCGTGGTCGCCGACCGGGGACTCGCCCGCGGTCCCGAGCGCGAGCCCGCTGCTCCAGTCGACGAGCCAGGCTCCGCGGGCACCCTGCAGGGCCATGGCCTCCATGAGGCACTCGTCGATTCCGGGCACGCGGGTTCCCCTCCCGATACGGCGTGCGGGCAACGGCAGTGACGGTGACGTTACTCAACGGAGCGGCACGGGGAGGGGGTTCTGGCATTTTCCATCGGAACATGCCCACGCATGGCCGGAATTGAGGCAAGAGGCGGGATCGGGCTCGGTCAGTAGCGGCTCTCCACCGCCCTCGCGATGTCGTCGAGGTCCTTCGCGAGCATCCTGGAGACCGCCTTCGTGCCGACGCGGGCGAGGGCGCGGGTGAGGAGGCCCGGGACGCGGCCGTGTGCCGGGCGGGCGGAGAAGGTCATCCGGAGCACGCTGGCGCCGGGGCCGTCGGCGCGCAGGGAGAGCTCGGAGACGTACCGCACGCCGTGGGAGTCGGCGACCGTGACGTACCGGTCGGGCGGCTCGCACTCGGTCACGGTCATCTCCTCCGTGGCCTCCCGGCCGAGCATCCGCCGGGTCTCGCGCCAGCGGGTGCCCACGTCGAAGACGCCCTCGCTGAGCACCTCGACCCGCTGGACGCCGGACAGCACCCGGGGCAGGGCCGGCAGGTCGGTGATCGACTCCCAGACGCGGCCGGGCGAGGCGGCGACCCGGCGCTCGACGACGGTGGTGGTGGTCATAGCCTCATCGAAGTGGCTGTCCGGGGCCCGCGCTACCGGACGAGCGCGTCGGCGTGGGCGCCGCCCGCCTCGGCGACGATCTCCTCGGAGGTCTGGGCGGGGCGGACGGTCACGAAGGAGACCGTGCCGTCGTCGGCGACGGTGAAGCCGTGGACGGCGGGGCGGGGGAGGCTGTTGTAGGCGTAGTGGTGGGCGAAGGCGTACGCGCCGGTGTCCGGCACCGCGACCACGTCACCGGGGTGGAGCAGCGGCAGGGGACGGGCGGCGGCGAGGAGGTCCCCGGCGAAGCAGGCGGGGCCCGCCACGTCCTGGACGACGTCCCCGTCGGTGCGGGGGCGGCCCTCGGAGTCGTACGCGAGGATCCGCAGCGGCCAGACCTCGGGGGCGTACACCGTGCGGGTGGCGAGCTGGACGCCGGCGTGGGTGACGGCGATCGGGCGGCCGCCGGAGGTCTTGGTGTACTCGACGCGGGTGAGGACCGTGCCGTGCTTGGCGAGGAGGGAGCGGCCGAACTCGGTGACCAGGCGGTAGCGCCCGTCGAGGAGGCCGGGGGCGGTGGCGGCGAGCAGCCGGGCGTAGTCGGCGTGGGCGGGGGTCTCCTCCTCGGAGGAGAAGTTCACCGGCAGGCCGCCGCCGATGTCGAGGGTGTCGACCTGGGCCCGTCCGGCTTTGGCGTTGATCTCCTCGGCCAGCTCGTACGCGGCCCCGACGCCTTCGGCCATCAGGGTGAGGGGGACGCCCTGGGAGCCGGTGTGGGTGTGCAGCCGGGTGAGCCAGGGCCGGTCCAGGTACGCCTGGACGACGGCCTCACGGGCGCCCTCGTCGCGCAGCGCGATCCCGAACTTGGAGGTGGCGGTGGCGGTCGACGTGGAGCCGATCGCACCGGCGCCGACCTGCGGGTTGACCCGAAGGCCGAGCGGCGAGGCGGTGGGGGCGGCGGCGACCAGGGCGTCGAGGCGGGCCAGCTCCTGGAAGTTGTCGGCGTTGACGGCGATCCCGAGCGCCAGGGCCTCGCGCAGCTCGCCGGGCGTCTTGGCGGGCGAGTCGAGGACGGTACGGGACGGGGGCACCCCGGCGGCCCGCGCGAGGGCCAGCTCCCCGGGGCTCGCCACCTCGGCGCCGAGCCCCGCCTCGGCGAGGAGCCGCAGGACGGGGACGAGCGGGGCGGCCTTCACGGCGAAGGCGTGCAGCACCCCGGCCCGCGTGACGGCGGCGAAGGCGCTGGTCAGGGCGGCGGCGGAGGCGCGGATGCCGGCGGTGTCGAGGAGGGCGACGACGGGGGCTTCGGGGGTGAGGAGTCCTTGGGCTACGGCGGCTCGGACGGCGAGGTCGCGGCGGTGGGAGGCCATGGGATCCATGGTGGCGGGCCTGGCGGCGGGAGGCCATGCCCTGGTCCTGACGGGCCTTTCCCGGCGCGTCACCGGGGTGTCGGCAGGCCCCGCCCTGTTGACTACAACTATTCATCAGGTCAGGATGTGAATATCTGGACGACATTCGAGGAGGCATCGCCATGTCAGGACCCCGCCCACCCGTCTCCCACCACCGCCCTCAAGCGGGGCCCTCCGGGCCGTCCCCTCGTCTCGTACGGGCCCCGCGCGGTACGGAACTGAGCGCCCTGGGATGGCAGCAGGAGGCCGCCCTCCGGATGCTGCAGAACAACCTGGACCCCGAGGTCGCCGAGCACCCCGACAAGCTCGTCGTCTACGGCGGCACCGGCAAGGCCGCCCGCGACTGGCGCTCCTTCGACGCCATGGTCCGCACCCTGCGCACCCTCAAGCAGGACGAGACGATGCTCGTCCAGTCCGGCCGCCCCGTCGGCGTCATGCAGACCCACGAGTGGGCGCCGCGCGTCCTCATCGCCAACTCCAACCTGGTCGGCGACTGGGCCAACTGGGAGGAGTTCCGGCGCCTGGAGCAGCTCGGGCTCACCATGTACGGCCAGATGACGGCCGGCTCCTGGATCTACATCGGCACCCAGGGCATCCTCCAGGGCACCTACGAGACCTTCGCCGCCGTCGCCGCGAAGCTGCATTCAATTGGTAAGGGAGGGGTCGGCGGCAGCCTCGCCGGGACGATCACCCTCACCGCCGGCCTCGGCGGCATGGGCGGCGCCCAGCCGCTCGCCGTGACGATGAACGACGGCGTCGCGATCTGCATCGACGTCGACCCGCGCGCCATCGAGCGCCGCATCGAGCACCGCTACCTGGACGTGAGGGCCGACGACCTCGCCCACGCCCTCCGCCTCGCCGTCGAGGCCCGCGACGCCCGCCGCCCGCTCTCCATCGGCCTCCTCGGCAACGCGGCCGAACTGGTCCCGCAGATGCTCGCCGAGGGCGCGCCCATCGACATCGTGACCGACCAGACCTCGGCCCACGACCCGCTGTCCTACCTCCCCGTCGGCGTCGCCTTCGAGGACATGGCCGACGCCGCCGCCAAGGACCCGGCCGGGTTCACGCGGAAGGCGCGCGAGTCGATGGCCAAGCACGTCGAGGCCATGGTCGGCTTCATGGACGCCGGCGCCGAGGTCTTCGACTACGGCAACTCCATCCGCGGCGAGGCCCAACTGGCCGGTTACGACCGCGCGTTCGCCTTCCCCGGCTTCGTCCCCGCCTACATCCGCCCGCTGTTCTGCGAGGGCAAGGGCCCGTTCCGCTGGGCCGCCCTCTCCGGCGAGGCCTCCGACATCCACAAGACGGACAAGGCGATCCTCGACCTCTTCCCGGAGAACGAGTCCCTGCACCGCTGGATCAAGATGGCCGGCGAGCGCGTCCACTTCCAGGGCCTCCCGGCCCGCATCTGCTGGCTCGGCCAGGGCGAGCGCGACAAGGCCGGCGCCATGTTCAACGACATGGTCGCCGACGGCACCCTCGCCGCCCCGCTCGCGATCGGCCGCGACCACCTCGACTGCGGCTCGGTGGCCTCCCCGTACCGCGAGACCGAGGCCATGCTCGACGGCTCCGACGCGATCGCCGACTGGCCGCTGCTCAACGCCATGGTCAACGTCGCCTCCGGCGCCTCCTGGGTCTCCATCCACCACGGCGGCGGCGTCGGCATGGGCCGCTCCATCCACGCCGGCCAGGTCTCGGTCGCCGACGGCACGGCGCTCGCGGGCGAGAAGATCCGCCGCGTGCTCACCAACGACCCCGGCATGGGCGTCATCCGCCACGTCGACGCCGGTTACGACATCGCCGAGCGGGTCGCCGACGAGCGCGGCGTCCGCGTCCCGATGCGCGAGGGCGACGCCGAGGAAGGCTCCGCGTGAGCGAGACGTTCCACGCCATGTGGCGGTCGCTGCGGCCCATCGGCCGCAGCGCCGCCTCGGGCGGCTACCGCCGCTACGCCTGGACCGGCGCCGACGCCGACTGCCGGCTCTGGTTCCGGATGCAGGCCGAGGCCCGCCGCCTCGACGTCGAGACCGACCGCAACGGCAACCAGTGGGCCTGGCTCGGCGACCCCACGGCCGGCGACGCCGTCGTCACCGGCTCCCACCTGGACTCCGTCCCCGACGGCGGCGCCTTCGACGGCCCCCTCGGCGTCGTCTCCGCCTTCGCCGCCCTCGACGAACTCCGCGCCCGCGGCGCTTCCTTCAAGCGCCCCCTCGCCATCGTCAACTTCGGCGACGAGGAAGGCGCCCGCTTCGGCCTCGCCTGCGTCGGCTCCCGCCTCACCTCCGGCCAGCTGACCAAGGAGAAGGCGTACGAGCTCCGCGACGCCGACGGCATCTCCCTGCCGCAGGCCATGGAGGCGGCCGGCCACGACCCCGAGCGGATCGGCGCGGACCCCGAACGGCTGGCCCGCATCGGCGCCTTCGTCGAGCTCCACGTCGAGCAGGGCCGCGCCCTCGACCTGACCGGCGACCCCGTCGGCATCGCCTCCGCCATCTGGCCCCACGGCCGCTGGCGCTACGACTTCGCGGGCGAGGCCAACCACGCCGGCACCACCCGGCTCGTCGACCGTCGCGACCCCATGCTGACGTACGCCGAGACCGTTCTCGCCGCCCGCCGCGAGGCCGAACTCGCGGGCGCCGTCGCCACCTTCGGCAAGATCGCCGTCGAACCGAACGGCGTCAACGCCATCCCCTCGCTCGTCCGCGGCTGGCTCGACGCCCGCGCCGCCGACCAGGAGTCCCTGGACGCCGTGGTCGCCGGCATCGAGACCGCCGCCCGCGACCACGCCGCCAAGCACGGCACCGACCTCGCCGTCGTCCGCGAGTCCTTCACCCCGGTCGTCGACTTCTCGCACGCCCTGCGCGACGAGCTGGCCCGGATCCTCGGCGAGAAGACCCCCGTCCTCGGCACGGGCGCCGGACACGACGCGGGCATCCTGTCCGCCTCCATCCCGACCGCCATGCTGTTCGTACGGAACCCCACGGGCGTCTCGCACTCCCCGGCCGAGTTCGCGGCCGAGGACGACTGCGTGGCGGGCGTCCGCGCCCTCGCCGACGTACTGGAGGAGCTGGCGTGCCGATGACGCCGACGACCTACTGGCTGGAGCACGCCTGGCTCGGCGTCCTCCCCCAAGCTCTCGGCTCCGCTCGAGCAGGGGGGACCCCCATCGAGCCGGGCGTCGCCCTGGACGTGTCCGGCGACGGCCGGATCACCGCCGTACGGACCGGGGTGGAGGCCCCGCCGCCCGGCGCCGTCGTCCTGCGCGGGTTCACGATCCCGGGCCTGGCGAACGCCCACAGCCACGCCTTCCACCGCGCCCTGCGCGGCACCGTCCAGGTCGGCGCCGGCACCTTCTGGACCTGGCGCGAGGTCATGTACGCCGTCGCCCAACGCCTCACCCCTGACAGCTACTTCGCGCTCGCGCGAGCCGCGTACGCCGAGATGGCGCTCGCCGGCATCACCGCCGTCGGCGAGTTCCACTACCTCCACCACGCCCCCGGCGGCACCCCCTACGCCGACCCCAACGCCATGGGCGAGGCCCTGATCGCGGCGGCCGGAGAAGCCGGCATCCGCATCACCCTCCTCGACACCGCCTACCTCTCCGCCGGCTTCGGCGCCGCTCCCGAGCAGCACCAGCTCCGCTTCTCCGACGGTACGGCGGAGGCGTGGGCCGAGCGGGCGAGCGCGCTGAAGGACCGGGACGGCGTACGCGTCGGCGCGGCGATCCACTCGGTGCGGGCCGTCCCCGCGGACCAGCTGTCCACTGTCGCCCGCTGGGCCGAGGAACGCCGGGCCCCGCTCCACGTCCACCTCTCCGAGCAGACCGCCGAGAACGAGGCCTGCCACGCAGCCCACGGCGTCACCCCGACCCGGCTCCTCGCCGACCACGGCGTCCTCGGCCCGCGCACGACGGGCGTCCACAACACCCACATGACGGACGCGGACATCGCCCTCATCGGCGGGTCCGCCACCGGCACCTGCATGTGCCCGACCACCGAACGGGACCTCGCCGACGGCATCGGCCCCGCCGTCGCCCTCCAGCAGGCCGGCTCCCCGCTCTCCCTCGGCAGCGACAGCCACGCCGTCGTCGACCTCCTGGAGGAGGCGAGGGCGATGGAGCTGAACGAGCGGCTGCGGACCCGGACGCGCGGCCACTGGACCGCCGCCGCCCTGCTCCGCGCCGCCACCGCCGACGGCCACGCGGCCCTCGGCTGGGAGGACGCGGGCCGCCTGGAGCCGGGCGCACTCGCCGACTTCACGACGCTCGCGCTCGACTCGGTCCGCACGGCGGGCCCCGCACCGCGCCTGGCGGCGGAGACGGCCGTCTTCGCGGCGACCGCGGCCGACGTCCGCCACGTCGTCGTCGGAGGCCGGACCGTCGTCCGCGACGGCGCCCACGTCTCCGTACCGGACGTGGCACAGGCCCTCACGGACGCGATCGCCGCGCTGAGGGACTGACACCCAGAGTCGCCCGGTTGTGCCCCCCGTTCCGCAGGGCTGGGGGTCCCCCCTCTGGGGGAGGGTGGGCACGAACCGGCCCACCGGCCCACCGGCCCGCACCACCCCCGCCCGCCCCCACCGGAGAGCACCTTGACGACCACGGTCATCACGAACATCGGCAGCCTGGTCACCAACGACCCCGCCCTCGGCGACGGCTCCCCCCTCGGCCTCATCGAGAACGCCGCCCTCGTCCTGGACGGCGAGACGGTCGCGTGGGCGGGCCCGGCGGCCCAGGCCCCGACGGCGGACCGGCAGGTCGACGCCGGGGGCCGAGCCGTCGTCCCCGGCTTCGTCGACTCCCACTCCCACCTCGTCTTCGCGGGCGACCGCACCGCCGAGTTCAACGCCCGCATGTCGGGCCGGCCCTACAAGGCGGGCGGCATCCGCACCACGGTCGCGGCGACACGCGCCGCGACCGACGCCGAACTCTCCGCCAACGTGGCCCGCTACCTCCGCGAGGCCCTCCGCCAGGGCACGACGACCTTCGAGACGAAGTCCGGCTACGGCCTGACCGTCGAGGACGAGGCCCGCGCGCTGCGGATCGCCGCCGAGCACACCGACGAGGTGACGTACCTCGGCGCGCACATCGTCTCCCCGGACTACGCCGACGACCCGGCCGCCTACGTCGGCCTCGTCACCGGCGAGATGCTGGACGCCTGCGCCCCGTACGCCCGCTGGGTCGACGTCTTCTGCGAGGAGGGAGCCTTCGACGGCGACCAGGCCCGCGCGATCCTCGCCGCGGGCAAGGCGAAGGGCCTCCACCCCAGGGTCCACGCCAACCAGCTCTCGTACGGCCCCGGCGTGCAGCTCGCGGTCGAGCTGGACGCGGCGAGCGCCGACCACTGCACCCACCTCACGGACGCCGACGTCGACGCGCTGGCCTCCGGGAACACGGTCGCCACGCTCCTGCCGGGCGCCGAGTTCTCCACGCGCGCCGAATGGCCGGACGCCCGCCGCCTCCTCGACGCGGGCGTGACGGTCGCGCTGTCCACGGACTGCAACCCGGGCTCGTCCTTCACCTCGTCCGTCCCGTTCTGCATCGCGCTCGCCGTCCGCGACATGGGCATGACCCCCGACGAGGCCGTCTGGTCCGCCACGGCCGGCGGCGCGGCGGCCCTCCGCCGCACCGACGTAGGTCGCCTCTCCCCCGGCGCCCGCGCCGACCTCGCCGTCCTCGACGCCCCCTCCCACGTCCACCTGGCCTACCGGCCGGGCGTGCCGCTGGTGAGCGAGGTGTGGCGCGCGGGCGCCCGACGGTACGTCAGAAGTGACGGCTGACAGCTCACTTGCCCCAAGCGGGCGTTGAGTACGGGTACTCATGTGGGCGGCCCCCGGCCGCCCGCATGCTTCCCCCATGCGAACCCCGAAGCGCCGCCTCGCGCACACCGCCCTGACCCTCACCCTCGCGACCGCCGCCGCCCTCACCCTGGCCGCCTGCGGCACCGAGGGTGCAGACCCGAGCGTGGTGGTGCCGGGGAAGGCCGCGCACGCGCAGTCGTCGACGTCCCCCTCGCCCTCCCCGACGAGGTCGCTCCCGTCCGACGCACTCGCGCAGAGCTCCGACCCGGAGCTGCGGTTCCTCGCCCTGATCGGCCGCGTCCTGGACGGCTGCGCCCCCGGCGGTCTGCCGGACCCGCCCGAGGTCCCGACCGAGGAGCCGGCCGACGGCCAAACGCCGCCCGAGCCGCTTCAGCCGACGGAGCCGCCGCGGGGCCTCCCCGAGCCCCCGCCGTCGTCCCCCGAGCCCGCCAGGACCGGTCCCGTCGACGAGGTGCCGCTGACCCCCCTCGACCAGTGCACGGGCAAGGCGCACGCCGCCCGCGTCCAGGAGGCGTTCGCCGGCGCGGCCCCGGCCGACCGCACGGCTCTCGGGGAGAAGCTGGCCACCCTGGACTACCCGCCGTCCCGCATCCACCCCATGCCCGACCACGAGGGCGCGCCCCGCGTCCGCCTCGACCTCCGCTTCATGGGGAACAACCTGGTCCTGGAGGTCACCGGCACCCGCGACGGCGTGCTCGCCGAGCCCTTCGGCGCCCCCGAGACGGAGGACGTGAAGAGCTCCGAGGTCCGCCGCAGGCCCACCTCCTGAGGCCGGGGCCCCGGGGACTCACCCCACCAGGTTCCGTACCAGCCCCTCCGCCCGCCCCAGCGCGGCGACCTCCCCCGCCGTCAGGTTCGGATCGGCGGCCCGGCGGGTGCGGGCCTCCGCCAGGAGGAGCGGGCCGGGTGCCGCCGCGAGGAGGGCGGCGAGGCCGCCCCGCGCGCCGGGGGCGTACGGCTCCTCCGAGACGGCCACCTCCGCCAGGAGCAGCGCCGACATGGCGCGGTCCAGGCCCGGATCGGCGCCCTCCTCCGCCGTACGCCAGTCGATGACGACCGGCCCCCGGTCCTCGGTCAGCATCACGTTCCCCGGGTGCAGGTCCAGGTGCACCACCCCGCCCGGCAGTGTGTGCAGCCGGTGCAGCAGGTTCGCCAGCAGGGCCCCGGCCGGCTCCGGCTCGTACGCGCCCGCCAGCAGGGCGTCCAGCAGGGACGGGCCCGTGAGGCGCTCCAGGACCAGGTCCGGCCCCGCCGCCTCCCGTACCGCAGGGACCGGGTAGCCCGCCCCGGCGAGGCGCGCCATCAGACGCGCCTCGCGCTCCGCGTCGCCGCCGTCGCGGTAGCGGCGCAGCACCCAGCCGCCGTCGTCGCCGCCGACCTCGTACACGTCGGCGGAACGCCCCCGCCCCACCAGTCGCCCGGTCACCCTCGTCCCCCTCCGTGATCGAAACGCCGAGTATGCCTGCCGAGGAGCGGTTCGGACCGGTACCGTCCTGTCCTGGCAGTGCTCGGGGGATGACCGGGGGGTCGGCTAGGTGAGTGCTTGGCGTGTGCGGGACGTGCGGATCGTGCGTCCGAGTGAGCTGGGCGAGCGTGAGATCGGGGCGTGGCGGGAGCTGAGGGCCAAGGCCGGGGCGCCCGCGAACCCGTTCATGGAACCGGAGTTCACCCTCGCCGTCGGAGCCGTACGGCCCCGCGCGCGGGTCGCCGTGTGGTGGGAGGACGGCGAACCCGTCGGCTTCCTCCCGTACGAGAAGGGGCCGTTGGGGCGCGGCACGGCCATCGGCTTCGGTGTCTCCGACAGTCAGGGCGGGGTCTTCCGGCCCGGACTGCGGCCCGGAGCACGGGCGTTGCTGCGGGCCTGCGGGCTCGTCTGCTGGGAGTACGACAACCTGGAGACCGGGCAGCCCGTCTTCGAGGGCGCCGCCGAGGAGTCCTTCGCATCGCCCGTCATCGACGTCGGCGAGGGGTACGCGGCGTACGAGGCGCTGCTGCGCGTCCAGTCGCCGAAGTTCCTGCGGACCACCCTCGCGAAGGAGCGCAAGCTGGACCGGCAGACCGACGGCGGGCTCCGGTTCGTCTTCGACGAGCGCGACCCGGCGGCGCTGCGCACCCTCATGGAGTGGAAGTCCGCCCAGTACCGCCGCACCGGGCGCGGCGACCGCTTCGCCCAGGAGTGGATCAGCACCCTGGTGCACCGGCTGCACGCACACCGCACGCCCGGCTGTTCCGGCGTCCTGTCCGTCCTGTACGCCGGTGACCGGCCGGTCGCCGCGCACTTCGGGCTGCGGTCGGCGACCGTCCTGTCGTGCTGGTTCCCGGCGTACGACCCCGCCTTCGCCAAGTACTCCCCGGGGCTCGTCCTCCATCTGCGGATGGCCGAGGGCGCGGCGGCCGCCGGGATCGGGCTGCTCGACCTCGGGCGCGGCACCGCCGAGTACAAGGACTCCCTGAAGACCGGCGAACTCACCGTGTACGAAGGGACGGTCACCCGCCCCGACCCGCGCACCGCCCTCCACTGGCTCCGCCGCGAACCCGTCCGCGCCGCCCACGCCTACGTCCGCGCCCGGCCGGCCCTCGCGGCCCGCGCCCGCCAGGCCCTGAACACGGCCGCCCGCCTGCGCGGCGACCGCTGACCGCGCGCACGCCCCTGAGGGAACCCCGATGAACCAGCAGTCCGCCATATCCGTCGCCGAGCTGGACCTCGGCGCCGCCGGGCCCCGCCTCCGCCCCGCCCCCGGTGCGCCCGCGCCCGTCCCCGGTGACGTCTACGCCCTCGTCCGCGTCGACGGCCGCCCCGCCGCCACCGTCCTCGGCCGGTACGAGGAGGGCGAGGACCCCGCCGAGGCGCTCGCCGCGCTCGCGGCCGGGCGACTGGCCGAGGCGGGTACACCGCGCGCCGACGCCGAACGGCTCGCGGCGGCGGAGGGGCAGCAGCCGACGGCCACCACCCCGCCCCCGCCCCCCGCCTCCGTCGTCGTCGCCACCCGCGAGCGCCCCGCCTCCCTCGCCCGCGCGCTCGACTCGCTGCTCGCCCAGGACCACCCCGACCACGAGCTGATCGTCGTCGACAACGCGCCCCGCACCTCCGCCACCCACGACCTGGTCACGAAGGAGTACAAGGAGTACGCGGACCGCCTCCGGTACGTGCGCGAGGACCGGCCGGGGCTCGCCGCCGCCCACAACGCCGGGGTCGCCGCCGCCGGCGGCGAGGTCCTGGCCTTCACCGACGACGACGTGATCGCCGACCCGCGCTGGCTGAGCGCGCTCGCCGCGCCGTTCGCCGCAGACCCCGGGCTCGGCTGCGTCACCGGCCTGATCCTGCCGGCCCGGCTCTCCACCCCCGCGCAGATCCTCCTCGAATCCCACGGCGGCTTCGCCAAGGGCTTCGCGCCCCGCCTGTACGACCCGGCCCGGCCGCCCGCCGACGAGCCGCTGTTCCCGTTCACGGCGGGCAGCTTCGGCTCCGGCGCCAACATGGCCTTCCGGGCCTCCGCGCTCCGCCGCGCGGGCGGCTTCGACCCGGCCACCGGCACCGGGACTCCGGCGAAGGGCGGCGACGACCTGTACGCCTTCGTCGCCGTCCTCGCCGCCGGGCACCGGCTCCGCTACACGCCCGACGCGCTCGTCTGGCACCACCACCGCGAGACCTGGCAGGACCTGCGGAACCAGGCGTACGGGTACGGCGCCGGGCTCACCGCCTACCTCACCGCGACCCTGGTCCGCCGCCCCGCCCTGCTGCCCGCGCTCCTCGCCCGGCTGCCGCGCGGCCTCGCGCACGCCCGGACCATGACCGCGCGGAGGGGGGAGGGCGACGGCGGGGTGCCCGGCGAGCACGGCACCCGGCACCACCCGTGGCCCGCCTCCCTCTCCCGCCTGGAGCGGCGTGGCATGCTGTACGGTCCGGTCGGCTACGCCAAGGCCCGTATCTCCGGGGGAGGTTCACGATGAGCGGCGCCCCCGCGCACACCCGGATACCCGTCCTCCTCTACCACCCGGTGATGGACGACCCGCCCGCCTGGATCGCCGAATTCACCGTCACGCCCAGGCAGTTCGCCTCCCACCTCGACGCGATCACCGGCAGCGGCCGCACCCCGCTCACCGTCGGCGCGCTCGTCGGACACCTCACCGCCGGGACCCCGCTGCCGCCCCGGCCCGTCGTCCTCACCTTCGACGACGGCTTCGCCGACCTCGCAGGACCCACCGCCGAGGCGCTCGCCGCCCGCTCCCTGCCCGCCACCGCCTACCTCACCACCGGCGCCCTCGCCCCCGGCCGCCCCTGTCTCCTGCCGCCCGCGCCGATGATGACCCTGGCGCAGGCACCCCGCCTGGAGGAGTACGGGATGGAGGTCGGCGGCCACACCGTCAGCCACCCCCAGCTCGACACCCTCCGCCCAGCCGCCCTCCGTCGCGAACTGCGCGACTCGAAAGCAGAGTTGGAGGACGTCCTCGGGCGCGAGGTGCTCCACCTCGCCTACCCGCACGGCTACAACAGCCCCGCCGTCCGCCGCGCCGCGAAGGCCGCCGGGTACGCCTCCGCCGTCGCCGTCCGGCACGCCCTCAGCTCCCGGACCGACGAACTCTTCCGGATCGCCCGGCTCATCGTCCGCCGCGACCACACCGCCGCCGACGTCGAGACCTGGATGGAGGGCCGGGGCGCCAGGGCCGCCCCGTACCCCGACTCGCTCCCCACCGTCGGCTGGCGGCTCTACCGCAGGGCGCGGGCGCTGGTGAAGGGGCCGGAGTTCGCGGGCTGAGCGAAACCGGCAAGATCGACAAGGCCCGTACACAAGACGGGAGTTGTGGAGCCGACAGAACCGAAGTACGTTCCTTTGCTTCGTCGGAGGGGACAGTGGGGGGAGAGGGCCTCGTGCAGAAGCAGGGACCAGGACCGGTGACCGACGGCGTACCCGCCCAGACGGGCACGCCGCCACACGACGGAACACCAGCGGGGACGGAGCCCGAAGCCGCATCCGGAGCCATACCCGGAGCCGTCTCCGGAGCCGCGCCCGAAGCCCCCGCCCCGGCCCGTCCGGGTTCCGCCTCCGAACGGCTCCGCTCTCCCGCCGTCCGCACCCTCGGCCCGCTCCTCCTCCTCGCCGCCGGGCTCTGGCTCTGGGCGCTGCCCCGCATCGACTTCCGGCACATCGACGGGTTCGGGCTGCTCGACCGCTTCCCGGCCGCCTTCTACGCCACCCTCGCCGTCCTCACTCTCGGCTTCGTCCTCAGCCTCCGCCGGGCCGGCACCTCTCCCGCCTGGCCCGCCGTCTACTGCGCGGCCATGCTCGTCGCCCTCAAGGCGCCGCCCGCCGTCCTCTACGACACCGTCCGCTACGCCTGGGCGTCCAAGCACGACGCGATCATCAGCCGGCTGCTCGCGGAGGGCACCGTCCACCCCGGCACCGAACTCTCCGGCGGCATGTCCGCCTACGACCAGTGGCCCGGCTTCTTCGCCCTCGACGCGGCCCTCGTCCGCGCCTTCGGCGTGGACGCCGCCGCCTCCTTCATCAACTGGGCGCCGGTCGCGCTCGGCCTGCTCACCCTGCCCGTCCTCGTCCTCGTCTACCGCACCTTCAGCGACGACTGGCGGCTGGTGTGGACGGCGGTGTGGATCTTCCAGCTCGCGAACTGGGTCGGCCAGGACTACCTCTCCCCGCAGGGCTTCTCCTACCTGCTCCACCTCACCGTCCTCGCCGTCGTCCTCCGGCACTTCGTGCGGCCCGGCTCGGCCGGCCGGCTGCGGGACCGGGCCGTCCTCGACCCGGCGGCCGCCGCCGTGCCGCCGGCCACCTCCGTCCGGCAGCGGTTCGGCGCGGTCCTCCTCCTGATCCCCCTCGTCGCCGCCATCAACGCCGCCCACCAGCTCACCCCGCTGATGCTGTGCGTGACGCTCGCGGCGCTCTGCCTCACCCGCCGCTACCGCAACCTCGGCCTGCTCGCCACGGCCGGCGCCCTCATGCTCACCTGGTACCTGACCATGGGCCGGGAACTCTTCCTCACCACCCTCTCCACCCTCGGCGAGAAGCTGGGCGATCTGCTCGCCAACTCCCGGCCCGGCTTCGCCGGTGAGCCCACGGGCCCCGGACCCGAGCTCGTCGGCAGCGCCAACGTCCTCATGATCCTCGTCCTCGGAGGGCTCGCCACCGCCGCCGTCCTGCTCCGCCGCAGGCTGGCCCGCAGCGCACTACCGCTGATCCTCGCCGCCGCCGCACCCGCCCCGCTGGTCGCGGTCAACGACTACGGCGGCGAGATGATCTTCCGCGTCTACCTCTTCGGCCTGCCGGGCGCCGCCTTCTTCGCCGCCGCCGCGCTCGTCCCCGCCGCCGGGGCGGCGAGCCGCGCCGCACGCACCGCGCGCCGGGTCGTGACCGTCGCCCTGCCGCTCACCCTCCTCGCCATGCTGGCCGGCTTCCTGCCCTCGTACTACGGCAAGGAGGGCATGCACTACGCCCCGCCCGCCGAGACCGCGCTCACCCGCCGCGCCCTCGACCGGGCCCCCGAGGGGGCGCTGATCCTCGCCGCCACGGGAGCCTTCTCCGACGCGTACTACCGCTACGACCGCTACGAGCGCTGGTTCTTCACCGAGCAGGAGGTCGACGAGAACCTCCGCATGCTGAAGGACCCGGCCGGCTACCTCGCCGGCGGCATCCCCGCCGGGCGGCCCGCCTACGTGATCCTCACCCCCACCCAGGCCGAGGCCGTCATCGGCGAGGGTTATCTCCCGGCAGGCGGCTTCGACACCCTGATCACCGCCCTGAAGGAGTCCCCGCTCTTCACGGTGGTGGAGGAGGGCCGGCCCGGCATCGTGCTGCGCTACACGCCCACCACCGGCTGAGAACCCCGACACCCCGCTGTGCGACCGACCGACCGAAGGAGCAGGTACGCCATGGCCCTCCCGCGCTTCGCCACCGCCCCGCGCAGAGCCGCCCTCGCCGCCTCCGGCTGGGTCGCGCTCGCCGCCACCGCCCTGCCCGGCGGCTCCCCCCTCCGCTGGATCCCCGTCCTCGCCTTCGTCGGGCTCGCGCCCGGCCTCGCCCTCCTGACGCCCCGCCCCACCGGCCCGCGCCCCGGCACCCGCCTGGAGGTCCTCGCCCTCGCGGCCCCGCTCAGCCTCTCCCTCGCCACCCTCACCGCCACGGGCCTCTTCCTCGCGGACGCGTTCAGCACCGGCGTCTTCCTGGGGATCCTGGCCGCCTTCGTCACCGTCGTCGCCCTGCTCCCCGGCGTCCCGCTGCCCGCCGCCCTCCCCGGCGCGGGCGAGCCCGAGCCAGCCGGCTCCGCAGGACCGGCCTTCCGGTTCCGCACCCGCGGACGAGGTGAGAAACGGTGACCCGGCGGCACGCCCGGGACCGGGCCACCGGCCGCATCGCGGTGGCGCTCGCCGCCGTCGGAGCCCTGACGGCGGGAATCGGCGTGTGGGCCGCCCTCACGGAGGACGACGGACGCTGCCTCCCGGACGCCCGGCTCGTGGCGCCCTGCGGGGCCTGGTGGGGCGCGTACATCCCGTACGACGAGGACAGTTCGCTGACCCGGCCGGTGTACGCCTTCGAGGAGAAGATCGGCCGCAAGCTCGACCTGGTCTACACGTACCACGACATGTCCGGGAGCGAGGCCGACGGCGAACTGCTCACCCCCGACGAGGTCGAACTCGGCCGTGACCGGCTCCTGATGCTCGCCTGGGAGTCCACCGTCTGGACCGAGAAGCACCACGCCAACTGGACCGAGAAACAGCTCGGCTGGAAGAACATCGCCTCCGGGCGGTACGACGCCGAGATCATCGACCCGCAGATCCGCCGCATCAAGGCGTACGGCAAGCGGGTCTTCCTCTCCTTCGACCAGGAGGCCGACTTCCGCATCCCGGAGGGTGCCGGAACCCCGGAGGAGTACGTGGCCGCCTACCGCCACCTGCACGACCGCTTCCGCGAACTCGGCGCGACCAACGTGGTGTGGGTGTGGACCGTCTCCGGCTGGACCGACAACGCCGACACGATGAAGGCCCTCTACCCCGGCGATGCCTACGTCGACTGGATCGGCATGGACCAGTACAACTACTACCTCTGCCACAAGTCGCCCGACTGGCTGGACTTCGAGAAGAGCCAACGCCCGTCCTACGACTGGCTCCGGAAGAACATCTCCGACCAGAAGCCCCTCATGCTCGCCGAGTTCGCCACCGCCCCCGACCCCCAGCGCCCCGAGCGGCAGCGCGACTGGTACGCGCGGATCCCCGAGGTCGCGCCGAACCTGCCGGAGGCCAAGGCGTACGTCCACTGGAACCGGGCCGTGCCGGGACCCGGCTGCGACCTCACCGTCGACTCGGGGCCGGGCCTTGAGGGTTACAAGGTGGCCGGTCAGGCGCCGTACTTCAAGCAGCCCTTGCCGCGCCGCTGAACGGGGGCCTCAGGGGCGTCGCAGGCCCCGGATCGCGTACGCCGCCATCGTGAGGCCGGTCAGGCCGAGGAGCATCGGGAGCGGGGCGGCGGCGAGGGGCTGCTGCGCCGCCCAGCCGGCCCACACCAGGACCCACACCGCGCCGGCCGTCGCCCGGCCGCCCGCGCCGAGGATCCGCAGCAGCACCGCCGCCAGGAGCAGGCACAGGCCCTGCGCCGCCACCGGCGCGAGCCACGACGCCGGGCCCGTGCCGAGAAGTTCGGCGCCCGGGCCCGCGGCCGGCGGCGGGAGCAGGCCGAGGAGCGGCGCGGCGGTGTGCAGGGCGAGGAAGGTGGCGAGCAGCACCGCCGCCGCGTACGGGCCGCGGAAGGCGCGTCGGCCGACCGCCGCGCCCTGGAGGGCGACAAGGGCCAGACCGGCCACCAGCGCCGGCACCGGCAGCGCGGTGAGCAGGGCCGTACCGGAGAGCCGGGCCGCGTCGAGCGGTCCCGCGACCGCGAGCGGCAGCCAGAAGGCCAGGGCCGCGGCCCCGAGCAGCGCCCAGAGGGCGGGGGCCGACCAGTCCCGCGCGGGGGGCGGCGGTGTGCCGCGTACGGGGGCGCGCGGCCGGGGAACGTACACCGGGACGCCGAACGCGGGCGTCACCGTGTCGGTGGCACCGGCGGCCTGCCGCGCCCAGGTGGTGCCGTAGCCGTCGTCGTCGGGGGGCTGCACAGGGTCGGGGACCCCCGCGCCCCGCCCCTTCAGCACCGCCCGCAGCCCCGGCACGCACACCAGGGCCATCACCGTCATCCCGCCGAGCACCGCCATCCCGGCCCCGCCGATGCCGAACGGGCCGAGGAGGACGGCCGCGCCGCCGAGCACCAGGACGCACATGCCGCCCTGCACGACGGCGAGCATCCCGGTGCGGCCCTGGACGCGGAGCACCCCGATGTACAGCTCCACCGCGACCCGGGGGAGCGCCCCGGCGGCCAGCAGCCGCAGCACCAGGGAGCCGTTGTCGGCGTAGCCCTGGCCGAAGGGGGTGAGGATCAGCGGGGCGAAGAGGACGAGGACGAGGACGACGGGGACGAGCAGCAGCGTCATCCGGCGCAGCGCGCCCCGGACGCCCTCGGCGAGGGACTCGGGGCTGTGGGAGGCGTGCGCGGTGAGCGAGGAGGCCATGTTGATGGCCATGAACTCCATGGTGCCGCCGACGGTGTACGCCGTGTAGAAGAAGGCGTTGTGCGCGGCGTCGAAGCGGACGGCGACCATGACCGGCAGCAGGCTGATCATGAGGAGGCTGAAGAGGGCGCCGACGGCGTCCCCGGCGACGAAACGGCCGATCTCGCGGTACGAGGGCGGCTCGCGGTCCCGGTCGGCGCGGGCCTGCCGGGGGATGAGCCGGCGGAAGACCAGCCAGCCGAGCGGGACCGTGGAGAGGGCGATCGCCGCCGCCCAGGAGACGAAGACGCCGAGGACGGGCAGGGCGGCGGCGAAGACGACGAGCAGCACCAGCTTGCCGACGGAGAAGACCGCGTTGCCGACCGGTACCCAGAAGGCCTTCCGCAGGCCGGTGAGGACGCCGTCCTGGAGGGTGAGCAGCGCCCAGCCGACGGAGGTGACGGTGAAGAAAAGGCCGGCGGAGAGGGTGCCGAGCGGGGCGTACGAGGGCCCCCACCAGTCCAGGGTGAGCAGGAAGATCCCGGAGGCGGCGGCCACCACCACCGTGGAGAGCAGGTAGAGGCGGGCCACGAGCGGGCCGGTGGCGCGGCCGGCCCGGGGGACGTAGCGGACGACCGCGCCGGAGAGGGTGGTCGCCGTGAGGGAGGCGAGCATCCGCTGGGCGGCGATGGCGGCGGAGCCCTGGCCGACGGCCTCCTCCGTGTAGTAGCGGGCGGCGACCAGCCAGAAGCCGAGACCGAGGGCGGCGGAGACGCCGGTGGAGAACATCAGGGCGTAGGCGTTGCGGAAGAGCGAGTCCCCGCCGCCGGACGAGTCCTCGACGTCGGCCTTCGCCTCCGAGGCACCGGCGCCGGGCACCTCCGGGGCGTCCGGGGCCCCCGGCTCTGTGCCCCGTGCCCGTACGGTCTCGGTCACCGGGCGCCGCCGAGGGCGGGCGAGGGCGTGGCGGGCCGGGCGCCGGAGGCACGCAGGACGGCGAGGGCCTCGTCGGCGCGGCGCGGGTCCACCGGCAGGGCGTGCCGGGCGAACCAGGCGGCGGGCGCGGGGGCGGGGGAGGGGTCGGTGAACGCCTCCCCGGCGTAGGCGTCGAGCGGCGGGTCGTAGAGGTAGCCGACGGTGATCCGGCGCGCGGCGAGGGCGGCGACGGCGGCGTCCCGGTCCTCGACGAGGAGCGGCACCCGGAAGAGCGGCGGTACATCGCCGTCCTCGGGGAGACCCCGGGCGGAGTACTCGCTGGCGAGGAGGCGGGCGGTGCCGGCGCGGTGGGTGTCGAGGGCGGTGTCGAGGGCGGCGAACCTGCGGCGGGTGCGGGCGAGCCGGGCGGCGCCGGGGCGGAGCCGGTACGTGTGCATGTCGACCCGGATCCAGGAGTGGAAGGGTTCGAGGGCGGGCGCCGCGTCGAGGGCCCGCCGCAGCTCCTCGGCGCGCAACGGCATCCGGATCCCGGGCCGTTCGTGCAGGCCGAGGGCGCGGAGCGCGGCGTGGGCGGGGCGTGCCAGGCGCAGGCCGCGGGCGGCGGACTCGGCGTACGGGCGGGCCAGGTAGGCGAGTTCTCGAGTGATCCTGGCCCGGTGGAGCAGTGCGTCCCGCTCGGCGGCGAGCCCGTCGCGCAGCCGGGGGTCGGCGACGGAGAGGAAGCCGCCGGTCTTGGCGCCGGTGTGCTTGGAGAGGCTGAAGACGGAGGCGTCGCCCCAGGCGCCGACCGGCCGGCCGCCGACGCCGGTGCCGATGGCGTGGGCGGCGTCCTCCAGGAGCGGGATGCCGAGCCGGTCGCAGCGGGCGCGCAGAGCCGGTGCCGGGTCGGGGTTCCCGTACAGATTGGTGGTGAGGACGGCGGAGAGCCCGGACCAGACGGAGTCGGGGACGGCCGCCGGGTCGAGGGAGCCGTCCCTCGGGTCGAGCGGTGCCTGGACGGGACGCAGCCCGGCGGCGAGCACCACGAAGAAGATCACGTCGTCGTTGACGGGCGACATGAGCACCCGCCCGCCCGGCGCGCACCAGCGGCGCAGCGCGAGGTAGAGGCCGAAGCGGCACGAGGGCACGTAGAGGCAGGCGCGGCCCCCCAGCCGTGCGCGCATGCGTTCTTCGAGGTCCGCGTACGCAGAAACCATGTGATTCCCCCCTGAATCCACGGGCTCAATGTCGCCCATTCCGGACGGGCCGTCAACAACGCCACGCCTGGCGGACCTTCGCGCTCACGCTCCGACAGCGCGGAAGGGCCCGTCCGGGTCGAAGACCGTGAACGGGCCCTTTCCGTGGCCATCTTGGCGGCTCGCGGGAGCCGGTGGAGGGCATTCCGCCGGATCGCTCCGGCGGGGGTCATTCCTCCAGGGTGAGCCCGCGGCGGAGCCGGGCGAGGGTGCGGGAGAGCAGCCGGGAGACGTGCATCTGGGAGATGCCGAGTTCGGCGCCGATCTCCGACTGGGTGAGCCCGCTGACGAAGCGGAGCGACAGGATGAGCCGTTCGCGCTCGGGCAGCGAGGCGATCATCGGCTTGAGGGAGGCGATGTACTCGATGCCGGTCAGGCCGTGGTCCTCGTAGCCGAGCCGGTCGGCGAGGGTGGCCTCGTTCTGACCGTGGTCGTCGTCCTCGGTCTGGGCGTCGAGCGAGGTGGCCGTGTAGGCGTTGCTGGCGGCCATGCCCTCGACGACCTCGTCCTCGGAGAGGCCGAGTTCCTCGGCGAGTTCGGCCACGGTGGGTGCGCGGTCGAGCCGCTGGGAGAGGGCGTCGCCGGCCCTGGCGAGGTCGAGGCGGAGCTCCTGGAGCCGACGGGGGACGTGCACGGACCAGGAGGTGTCGCGGAAGAAGCGCTTGATCTCGCCGATGATCGTCGGCATCGCGAAGGTGGGGAACTCGACGCCGCGGGCGAGTTCGAAGCGGTCGATGGCCTTGATGAGGCCGATCGTGCCGACCTGGACGATGTCCTCCATGGGTTCGCTGCGGGTGCCGAAGCGGGCGGCGGCGAAGCGGACCAGGGCCAGGTTCAGTTCGACGAGCGTGTTGCGGACGTACGCGTGCTCGTGGGTGCCCTCCTCCAGCTCGGCGAGCCGGCCGAAGAGCTCCTTCGACAGCGCCCGCGCGTCGGCCGGGGCGACCCGGTCGAGGGGCCCGTCGAGCGCCGGGGGGAGAGCGGGCGCCGGGGGCGGGGCGGGGGTGGGATCGGTGGTGGGACGGGGCAGGACTGATGTCGACGGCGCGCCGGGGGTGCGCGGGGCGTCGAGCCGGGGTGACATGCGTCTCCTCCTGGATGGATGTCCGGGTGCGGTTTGCGGCGCCTCCAAAGCCGGCTGGATCGGGTGTTCCTTCTAGCCCTACCTTCTGTCCGGTGATCGTTGCAAGTGGCAATAATCCGGTTCGTGTGCTTTTGCGGGGGGCTCGTGTGCACCGGAAGGGGCCTCGCTTGTAGGGTCTTCAGTCGAGGCGAGCTAGGAGGGATCGGTCATGGACCGCCAGCACATCGGCAGTGCGCAGCCCGCGCGGCTGCGGGTCGAGGCCAGGGCCGTGGCGGGCGGCGCCGAACTCCTCGTGCCGGTGGGTGAGCTCGATCACCACACCGCCGAACTGCTCCGCGCCCCGCTCGACGCGGCCCTCGACGCGGGTCGCGCGCGGCTCGTCGTCGACTGCGCGGAGCTCGGCTTCTGCGACTCGACCGGGCTCAACGTGCTCCTCGCGGCGCGGCTGCGGGCCGAGGCCGCCGACGGCGGGGTCCATCTGGTGGCCATGCGGCCCGCGGTGGCCCGGGTCTTCCGGATCACCGGCGCGGAGGCCGTCTTCACCGTGCACGAGACCCTCGCCACAGCCCTCCCCGGTTCCGGCTGACCCTCGGAAGGACCCCCGGCACCACCCTTCTCGTCCCTGCCCCTGCTGTCTCGTCGACCGGTGAGGTGAAGCACTGATGGACCAGGCTTCCGAGGTGCGTACGCTCGCGCTCGGTGAGACCAGCGGCACCGTCCCGCTCGCCCGCGACTTCACCCGTACCGCCCTCACCGAGTGGGGCTGGCTGCCCGCCGCCACCGCCGACCGCCGGGCCGCCGCCGAGGACGTCCTGCTCGTCGTCTCCGAACTCGTCACCAACGCCTGCCTGCACGCCGAGGGCCCCGAGCGGCTCCGGGTGCTCCGCCTCGCCCGGACCATCCGCCTGGAGGTCACCGACCGCGGCGCCGGCCACCCCGCCCCCCGCACCCCGCACCGGGCCGGACGCCCCGGCGGGCACGGCATGTTCATCGTGCAGCGGCTCTGTCTCGACTGGGGCGTCCAGCGCGTCCCCGGTGCCCCCGGAAAGACGGTCTGGGCCGAACTCTCCTCCCCCGCCTGACGGTTGCCCCTCCGCCCACCATGGGCGCAGGACTTTCACCGTCGCGCTTCTTCCCTCCGTACGGCCCCGGGCGTACCTTGACGCCCGATCTGAAAGACCGTCAGCAACGTGCGGTGAGCGGTGAGGGGTCGCGGGTGTCCAGGAAACCGAACCGGAGGAGGACGGCCGCCGTGCTCACGGCCGCCGTCGCGGTCTGGGGACCGGCCGGCCTGGCCGCCGCCCCGGCCGCCCACGCCGAGGTCGTCGACGTGAAGTACGCGTGCACGACGAAGATCGGCGACCGCGAGGCCGTCTCGCCCGTGGACATCACGGCCGAGAGGAAGGGCGACGCCTACGCGATCACCATGACCTTCGACAAGGGCGTCTCCGACAGCCCCATCGAACTCCCCAAGGGCGTCATGACCCCCCGCGCCGACCTCGTCCTCGGCGGCGACGACGAGGGCACCGTCAAGGTGAAGGGCGTCCCCAACGCCGCCGCGATCCCGGCCTTCACCCCCATCCGGATCGGCACCCTCACCGGCACCTACACGCCGAAGCGCAACGGCACGGTCACCTTCACCGCAGGACTGCTCACCGTCCACGCCCTCGGCATGGACGCCGCCGTCTGCAAGGCCGCGAACGACCCCGCGCCCTCCCTGGCCCTCACCGTCACCGGCCTCCCGGAGGAGGACGTGACCGAGGCCCTGCCCGGCGGCGAACTGCCGCGGACCGGCGGCCTCCCCACCGCCGCCGCGCTCGGCACCCTCGGCGGCACCGTCGTCCTCGGCGGCGTCGGCGGCCTCCTCTGGCTCACCCGGCGCCCCCGCCCGGCCCGCCCGGCCCGCCCGGCCCGCCCATGATCAAGATCCGGTACGCGCTCCTCACCGCAGGCGTCCTCCTCGGCACGCTCGGCGCCGCGCCCCCCGCCGCCGCCCCGCCGTGGACCGCCGCCCCCGCCGCCGGACGGCCGTACGCCTACCTGGAAGGTCCCGCCGGCAGCGTCCTGGAGGACACCCTCTCCGTCACCAACCCGGGCCCTCGCCCGCTCACCGTCACCCTCACCGGCGACGGGCCCGCCGCCGTCGCCTTCGCCGCCCGCACCGTCACCGTGCCCGCCCGCACCCGCGCCGACGTGCCCTTCGCCGTCACCGTCGCCGCCGGGACCCCGCCCGGCGAGCACCGCGGCACGGTACGGGCCGCGGCCGGCGGCCGCCGGGCCGACGTCGACCTGCGGCTGAGGGTCAGCGGCCCCCGGCTCGCCGCCCTCACCGTCGAGGACGCCCGCGTCGACCGGGCCACCGGCACCCTCCACTACACCCTGGTCAACCGCGGCAGCACCGTCCTCGACCGCCCCCGGCTCGCCGTCCGCGCCGACGGCCTCCTCGGCACCGTCCTCGACCGCCCCGACCGCGCCCTGCCGCTCACCCTCCGCCCCGGCGAGCGCGCCGCCCGCACCGAGCCCTGGCCCGACCCGCCCGCCCTCGACTCCGTCACCGTCCGGCTCACCGCCACCGTCCCCGGCGCCGCCCCCGCCACCGCCGCCACCTCCGCCGTCTTCGCCTCCGCGTCCGCCCTCGCCGGTACGGCCGCCCTGCTGCTCGCGGCGGCGGGCGGAGCCGCGTACGGCATACGGCACAGGCGCCGGGGCCGGGTCCGGGGCCGGGTCCGTACGAAGGGAGCCCGCGCATGAGGAGACCGGCCGCCCGCCCCCGTACGGCCCTGGCCGCGCTGCTCACGGCCCTCGCCCTGGCCCTGCTCCCCGCGGTCCCCGCCTACCCGGCCGCCGCCGCGGACCCCACGGTGGCGGTCTCCCTGAACCAGGCCCCCAAGGGCGGCGAGATCACCGTCAGCGGCACCGGCTGGAAGGCGGGGGCGCTGCTCATGGTGCTGCTCTGCGGCCAGGGCACCCCCGAGCGGGGCGTCGTCGGCGGCACCAACTCGTGCGCCAACACCGACGGCCGAGCGGCCACCGTGGACCCGCGCGGCGCCTTCAGCGTGAAGCTGCCGGTCGTCGCCCCGCCCAAGCCGTGCCCCTGTGTCGTCCACGTCGCCGGTGTCACCGGGCAGCAGGACGTCGTCGACGCCGCCTTCACCGTCGGCGGACACCCCGACGCCCCGCTCCCCGACACCGCGGGCGACGGGCGGCTCGCCGTCCTCACCGCCGCCCGCCTGGAGGGTTCGAGCGGGGTGCTGACCTGGTTCGGGGCGCCGCCGCGCCGCACCCTCGTCCTCACCGTCGGGAACCTCGGCACGGCCCCCGTCCGCGACCCGGTCTTCCTCGTCGGCACCGCCCACGGCGTCCTCGCCCCGCAGGACGAGGAGCACCAGTGGCGCGGCACCGTCGCACCGGGGCAGAAGGCCCGGATCGAGCTGGACGTCGAGCTCTCCGCCGGCGCCCACGGCGACTACCGGGTCTCCGTCTCCCACGGCGGGAAGCTCCTGGCCGAACAGCCCTGGAAGGTGGGCCGGCCCTGGGGCGTGGTCCTCTTCTGGGTCCTGCTCGCCGTGGTCGTCCCCGCCGCCCTCTTCCGGATCGGCATGGTCCTCGTCGACCGGGCCGGCGGCCGGAACCGCGACCCCGTCCCCGTCCCCGTACCGGCGGACGCGGACGGCCCCGGGACGACCGCGGTCCTGCCGTGGTTCCTCCCCGACTCCGCACCGTCCGAGAACAGCCAGACGACGAGGAAGGGACATTCGTGAGCACGCAACGGAGGATGAGCGCGGCCGGGATCGCGCTGATGCTCGGCGGCGCGGGGATCCTGCTGTCCGCCGGGCCCGCCCAGGCCGCCCAGGTCTCGTTCAGGACGGAGTGCGTCCCGCCGTCGATCTCCGGCCTCCCGCCGGTCCAGGGCACCACCACGGTCCTGGTCACCGCGCCCGCCACGGCGAAGGTCGGCGACACCGTCGAGGTCGTCTGGAAGACGGTGAAGCCGGCCTCCCAGAACCCCGGCTTCATCGACCTGCAGGAGAACACGGTCAAGCCGACCGGCACCATGAAGGTCGGCGGGGCGCAGACCGGCACCCTTGCCATGGAGGGCCCCCGGCAGAACCCGCCGATCCCCAAGAACACCGACATGAAGCTGTCGGACATGAAGGGCTCGCTGAAGCTCACCAAGGCGGGCGAGGTCACGCTGACCCCGGACGCGTACGACATCAACGTGTCGAAGCCGATGTCCACGGACACCAAGTGCACGCCCAAGGAACAGGTCCCGGTCGCCGCCACGATCAAGGTGACGGAGGACGGCGGGGGAGGCTCCTCCGGTGGAGGGTCGTCCAGCGGCGGGTCGGACAGCGGGGGTTCCGGCAACGGAGGTTCGTCCAGCGGTGGCTCGTCCAGCGGCGGGTCCGGGGGCGGCGGAGGCGGTCAGACCGACTTCCCGGGCAAGGAGGTCGAGGTGGCCTTCACCTGTACGCCCCCCGGCCCCGCCGCGATCGACTCCAAGGTCACCATCAGCGCCAGGAAGAACGGCGGCGCGTACGACCTCACGGTCAAGACGGCCAAGGGCGTCATGAACAGCCCGGCACCTCTGCCCGCCAAGGCCCTCACGCCCAGCATGGACATCAAGGTCGGCGGCGCCGACAGCGGCACCGTCAAGGTCACCGGCGCGCCCAACCCCACCGCGCTCAAGATGAACGACCCGGTGAGCCTCACCGACATGAAGGGCACCTACCGCCCCGGCGCCACCGGCAAGGCCACCCTCTCCCCGGGCGCCCTCACCATCACCGTGGCCCTCGCCCCCGGTGCCGACCCCATCAAGATCCCCTGCCAGGTGAAGGGCACCGTCGAGGCCTCCCTCACCCTCGACACCGCCCAGCAGCCCGGCGGCACCTCCGGCACCACGGGCTCGGGCAGCGGCAGCGGCAGCGGTACGGGTAGCGGTTCGGGCTCCGGGTCCGGCAGCGGGTCGGGCTCCGGATCCGGCTCCGGATCGGGCAGCGGCTCCGGCGGTGGCGGTCTCGCCCAGACCGGTGCCGAGGACGGCGGCGTCCTCCGCGCCCTCGGTCTGGTCGCAGGCACGGCGATCCTCCTCGGCGGCGCGGTCTTCACCTTCACCCCGTGGCGGCGCCCGGCCCGCCGCACCCGCTAGGACACGGGCACGGGACACGGGACGGCCCGGCACACCAGGGGTGTGCCGGGCCGTCCCGCCGTACTAGGGGCGCACGGGTCAGTGCACGTCGCCCATGAGGGCCTGGACCTTGTTGCGGTACATGTAGATCGCGAATCCGGCGACCACGGCCAGCGTGGCCTGCAGCGCGATGATCCCGGTTCCGTTGAGGTCCACACCCGCGATGGAGAGCAGACCGGTGGTGCAGTCACCGGCGGTGACGGCGAGGAACCAGACGCCCATCATCTGGGAGGCGTACTTCTTCGGCGCCATCTTCGTCGTGACGGAGAGGCCGACCGGGGAGAGGCACAGCTCACCGATGGTCTGGATCATGTAGATCGAGACGAGCCACATCGGGGAGACCAGGGTGCCGTCACCGGCCATGTTCATCGGGACGATGAAGATGAAGAACGACGCGCCGACCGCGACGATGCCCATCGCGAACTTCACGATGGTGTTGGGCTCCTTGTTGCGGCGGGCGAGCCACAGCCACAGCCAGGCGAAGACCGGGGCGAGCGCCATCACGAAGAGCGGGTTCAGCGACTGGTACCAGGTGGCGGAGAAGCCGAAGCCGAAGACGGTGCCGGCGGTCTTGTCGTCGGCGAACAGCGACAGGGTCGAGCCGCCCTGGTCGTAGATCATCCAGAAGACGGCGGCGGCGACGAAGAACCAGATGTAGCCGGAGACCTTCGACTGCTCGGCCTTGTCGAGGTCCTTGTCGCGCTTGATGCGGACCAGGACGGCGACCGGGATGAACAGACCGGCGAGGGTGAGCGGGACCAGGGCCCAGTTCAGGGTGTACAGGCCGAGGGCGACGACCGCGCCGTAGAACACGGCGGCGGCGACCAGGACCAGGCAGACCTTGACGAGGACGCTCTTGCGCTCCTCGGCGGAGAGCGGGTTGGGGACCTCGCTGCTCTTCGGGTTGAGGCTCTTGCCGAAGGCGAGGAAGACGGCGAGGCCGAGGCCCATGCCGACGGCTGCGAGGGCGAAGCCCACGTGCCAGTTGACTTCCTTGCCGATCGTGCCGATGAGGAGCGGCGCGACGAAGGCACCGAGGTTGATGCCGACGTAGAAGAGGGTGAAGCCACCGTCACGGCGCGGGTCGTCCGGGCCGTCGTAGAGGTGGCCGACCATCGTCGAGATGTTGGCCTTGAGCAGACCCGAACCGACGGCGACGAGCGCCAGACCCACGAAGAACATCGCCTGGCCGGGGAGGGCCAGCGAGACGTGACCGGCCATGATCACGAAACCGGCTATGGCGACCGTCTTGCGGGCGCCCCACACGCGGTCGCCGAACCAGCCGCCGGGCATGGCCATGAGGTAGACCATCGACACGTACACGGAGTAGATCGCCGTGGCCGTCGCGGCCGTCATGGCGAGTCCGCCGCCCTGGCTCCCCTTGGCGGCGTCGACGCCACCGGAGACCAGGTAGTACACCAGCAGGGCCCTCATGCCGTAGTAGGAGAAGCGCTCCCACATCTCGGTGAAGAAGAGGGTGGTCAGACCTCGGGGGTGCCCGAGGAACGTCTTCTGGTACCGGGGAATCCCGGCCGAAGCCGTCGTCATGCTCGACGCCATGTCGATCCTTGCTCTGTCGGGACGCGCGCCTCGTGAGCGTGGTGCGCCCGGTGGGGGAGCCGGCACCGGCGGGGAGCGTTCGCACCCCGCCGGGATCCACGCCCCGTGACGCGCGGTCGCGCCCCGGGACCCGGCCCACAGGTCGTTCGCCGTCTCGACGCCGGTGGTGCCGGCCTCGCGCAGAAAAGAGGACCCTGGCTGACGAAGCAGGCCAAAGGTCCCCGTTTACCGCTACAGACGTCTCGCCACCATACGACACGACAGTGCCGGATATGGAAGGACTTGAGAGATGGATCACAGGTGACCATGGAACCAAGAGGTGTCAATCCAAGGTGATCTCAAGGTTACGTGCCCTGCTTCTGAGGTGATCACCGGTGCCTCGTGAACCCGGCCCGGCCCGGCACCCGTGCGGACTACCATCACCCCATGACCCGTGTACTGCTCGCCGAGGACGACGCATCCATCTCGGAACCGCTGGCCCGCGCCCTGCGGAGAGAGGGGTACGAGGTCGAGGTCCGCGAGGACGGGCCGGCCGCGCTCGACACCGGCCTCCAGGGCGGCGTCGACCTGGTCGTGCTCGACCTGGGCCTGCCCGGCATGGACGGCCTGGAGGTCGCCCGGCGGCTGCGCGCCGACGGCCACACGGTCCCGATCCTGGTCCTCACCGCGCGCGCGGACGAGGTCGACACCGTCGTCGGGCTCGACGCGGGCGCCGACGACTACGTCACCAAGCCCTTCCGGCTCGCCGAGCTCCTCGCCCGGGTCCGGGCCCTGCTCCGGCGCGGCGCCACCGAGCCCGCGCCCGCCCCCTCCACCCACGGCGTCCGCATCGACGTCGAGTCGCACCGGGCCTGGATGGGCGACGAGGAGCTCCAGCTCACCGCGAAGGAGTTCGACCTGCTGCGGGTCCTGGTCCGGGACGCGGGCCGGGTCGTCACCCGTGACCAGCTGATGCGCGAGGTCTGGGACACCACGTGGTGGTCCTCCACCAAGACCCTCGACATGCACATCTCCTGGCTCCGCAAGAAACTCGGCGACGACGCGGCGAACCCGCGCTACATCGCGACCGTCCGAGGCGTCGGCTTCCGCTTCGAGAAGAGCTGACGGCTTCCGCGGGCCCGCGCGCGTCCCCGCCGGGGAGGCTCGCGTCGTGTCGCGGCCGCCGGGCCGCCGGGGGCCGCTCGGGCAGTTCCCCGCGCCCCTTCCGGTGCGCCAACCCCCTGGTCATCGTCGAGCCGCTCCAGGAGAGCACGTGCGCCGCCGCCTCATCACCTCCACCCTCGCCGTCGTCCTCGTCGTCATCGCCGTCTTCGGCGTCTCCCTCGTCCTCGTCGAGACGAGGACGATCACCAGCAGCGCCCAGGAGAGCGTCGACGCCGAGGCCCTCCGCATCGTGTCGATCGTCGACAGCCGGCTGATCGGCGGCGAGCCGGTCAACCCGGACATCCTCGCCGAGCAGAGCGGCGCCAAGCGGTACGCGCTCGTCACCATCCCCGGCCGGGGCCCCATCGAGATCGGCACCCGCCCCACCGGCGGCGTGATCCGCGGCTTCGCGGAGGGCGAGCGCGCCGAGAGCGTCGTCGTCGAGGAGCCCCGTTCCGCCATCACCGCCGAGGTCGCCAGTACGGCCCTGATCATCGGCGCCATCGCCGGTCTCGCCGTCCTCGCCGCCGTCCTCCTCGCCGTACGCCAGGCGAACCGGCTCGCCTCCCCGCTCACCGACCTCGCCGAGACCGCGGAACGGCTCGGCTCCGGCGACCCCCGGCCCCGGCACAAGCGGTACGGCGTGCCCGAGCTCGACCGGGTCGCGGACGTGCTCGACGCCTCCGCCGAGCGGATCGCCCGGATGCTCACCGCCGAGCGCCGGCTCGCCGCCGACGCCTCCCACCAGCTCCGTACGCCCCTGACCGCACTCTCCATGCGCCTGGAGGAGGTGGCCCTCGCCGGCGACCTGGACACGGTCAAGGAGGAGGCGACGATCGCGCTGACCCAGGTCGAGCGGCTCACCGACGTCGTCCAGCGGCTGCTCACCAACGCGCGCGACCCCCGGACCGGCTCCGCCGTCGCCTTCGACCTCGACGAGGTCGTCAAGCAGCAGATCGAGGAGTGGCGCCCCGCCTACCGCAGCGCGGGCCGCGCCATCGTCCGCTCCGGCAAGCAGGGCCTGCGGGCCATCGGCACCCCGGGCGCGGTCGCGCAGGTCCTCGCCGCGCTCATCGAGAACTCGCTCATGCACGGCGGCGGCACCGTCGCCCTGCGCACCCGCGTCACCGGCAACCAGTCGGTGATCGAGGTCACCGACGAGGGCCCCGGCGTCCCCGCCGATCTCGGCGCGCGGATCTTCGAGCGGGCGGTCAGCGGCCGCAGCTCCACCGGCATCGGCCTCGCGGTCGCCCGGGACCTCGCGGAGGCCGACGGCGGGCGCCTGGAACTGCTCCAGCTGCAGCCGCCGGTCTTCGCCCTCTTCCTCAGCCGCGAGGCCCGTGACCCCGCGCGGGAGCCGCAGGAGCGCCCCGTACGGTGAAACCCGTAAGGGGCTATACGTGGTCGGGCTGGCGGCGGCGGGCCTGCCGCGGCGTTATCGGGTCGTCCTGCCCGGTCTGCTCCAGGAAGGACTCCGCGGTCTGCACCGCCTCCTTCGCCGGCAGCGCCCGGAAGACCCACGTGCGGTACGACCAGAAGCGGAACAGGGTCGCCACGCCGATGCCGAAGAACTTGAAGAAGTTGCTGGCCAGCGGCGAGTTCCAGCCGAGGCCGTAGGTCGCCGCGTAGAGGATCCCGTTCTCGATGACCAGCCCGATCAGGCTGAACAGCAGGAAGAGGGTCATCTCCTTGGTGCGGCCCGACTTGTCGCGGTCGCGGTACGTGAAGTAACGGAAGCCCACGTAGTTGAAGGCGATGGCGACGACCGTGGCGATGATGCTCGCCCGGACCACCGGAAGCTCGGTGACGTGCCGGACCAGGTTGAAGACCGCCAGGTTGACCAGGACTCCGAGGCCGCCGACCACGCCGAACTTGGCGACCTCTCGGCCGAGCAGGGCGAGTCGCATGCGCAGCGCGCCGGGTTCGCTCATGGTGGGGTCGGTCCGTCCGTCGGGTGACGCCCGAGTGACGTCAACTCATTCATGCTAACCAGCCTCCCCCGTCACCCGCCCGGGTAGGCCGGAAACCTGTGGAAAACCTCTCGGCGTGCCGTCGCGCCTTGTGGCAAGACACAGCCGGACGAGTGTTCACCGATGGTGCGGATACCCTAAGAGGGTGACGTTCCCGGTAGTAGGCATGGTCGGCGGCGGTCAGCTCGCCCGTATGACCCACGAGGCGGGCATCCCCCTCGGCATCAAGTTCAAGCTCCTCAGTGACACTCCGCAGGACTCGGCGGCCCTGGCCGTCGGTGACGTCGTCATCGGCGACTACCGCGACCTGGACACGCTCCGTGAGTTCGCGCGCGGCTGCGATGTGATCACCTTCGATCACGAGCACGTCCCCACCGAGCACCTGCGCGCCCTGGAGGCCGACGGCATCCCCGTCCGCCCCGGGCCCGACGCGCTGGTGCACGCCCAGGACAAGGGGGTGATGCGGGCGAGGCTCGACGAGATCGGCGCGCCCAGCCCCCGCCACCGCATCGTGGCCGACCCGAAGGACGCGGCCGCGTTCGCCGAGGAGGTCGGAGGCTTCCCGGTCATCCTCAAGACCGTCCGCGGCGGCTACGACGGCAAGGGCGTCTGGTTCGTCCGCACCGCCGAGGAGGCCCGCGACCCCTTCCTCGCCGGCGTGCCCGTGCTCGCCGAGGAGAAGGTCGACTTCGTCCGCGAGCTCGCGGCCAACATCGTCCGCTCCCCGCACGGCCAGGCCGTCGCCTACCCGGTGGTCGAGTCCCGCCAGGTCGACGGCGTCTGCGACACCGTGATCGCGCCCGCCCCCGACCTCGACGAGGAGCTGGCCGGGCAGGCCCAGGAGCTGGCCCTGCGGATCGCCAAGGAGCTCGGCGTCGTCGGCCACCTCGCCGTGGAGCTCTTCCAGACCACCGACGGCCGCATCCTCGTCAACGAGCTGGCGATGCGCCCGCACAACTCCGGCCACTGGACCCAGGACGGGGCGATCACCAGCCAGTTCGCCAACCACGTCCGGGCCGTCCTCGACCTGCCGCTCGGCGACCCCCGCCCGCGCGCCCCGTGGACCGTGATGTGCAACGTCCTCGGCGGCGACTACCCGGACATGTACCAGGGCTACCTGCACTGCATGGCCAGGGACCCGCAGCTCAAGATCCACATGTACGGCAAGGACGTGAAGCCCGGCCGCAAGGTCGGCCACGTCAACACCTACGGCGACGACCTGGACGAGGTGCTGGAGCGCGCCCGTCACGCCGCCGACTACCTGCGAGGGACGATCGTTGAGTAACGCACCCGCGCCCCTCGTGGGCATCGCCATGGGGTCCGACTCCGACTGGACCGTCATGGAGGCCGCCGCCCAGGCCCTCGACGAGTTCGAGATCCCGTACGAGGTGAACGTCGTCTCCGCGCACCGGATGCCGCGCGAGATGATCGCGTACGGCGAGGAGGCGGCCGGCCGCGGCCTCAGGGCGATCATCGCGGGCGCCGGCGGCGCCGCCCACCTGCCGGGCATGCTCGCCTCCGTCACCCCGCTGCCGGTGATCGGCGTCCCCGTGCCGCTGAAGTACCTGGACGGCATGGACTCGCTGCTCTCGATCGTCCAGATGCCGGCCGGCATCCCGGTCGCCACCGTCTCCGTCGCCGGCGCGCGCAACGCGGGCCTGCTCGCCGCCCGCATCCTCGCCGCCGCCGACCCGGAGCTCCAGACGCGGATGAGCGCCTTCCTGGACGACCTCAACGCCCAGGCCACCGAGAAGGGCAGGCGCCTGCGCGCCAAGGTCGAGGGCACCGACTCCTTCGGGTTCGCCCGGTGAGCGCGGCCGAGCGGCTCGCCGAGGCGCGCGCCCTCCTCGCGGAGGCCCCCGTCGTCGACGGGCACAACGACCTCCCGTGGGCGCTGCGCGAACAGTGCGGCTACGACCTCGACGCGCTCGACATCGCGGGCGACCGCTCGGCCACCCTCCACACCGACCTCGCCCGGCTCCGCGCCGGCGGGGTCGGCGCCCAGTTCTGGTCCGTGTACGTCCCCGGCAGGCTCGCTGGCGACCACGCGGTCAGCGCCACCCTGGAGCAGATCGACGCCGTCGACCGGCTGGTCGAGCGGTACGCGGCCGACCTCGCGCCCGCCCGCACCGCCGACGACATGGTCAAGGCCCGCGAGGAGGGCCGGATCGCCTCCCTCAAGGGAGCGGAGGGCGGCCACTCCATCGACAACTCCCTCGCGACCCTGCGCGCCCTGCACACCCTCGGCGTGCGGTACATGACCCTCACGCACAACGAGAACAACGACTGGGCCGACTCCGCCACCGACGAGCCCCGGCACGGCGGCCTCACCGCCTTCGGCCGCGCCGTCGTCCGCGAGATGAACCGCTGCGGCATGCTCGTCGACCTCTCGCACGTCGCCGCCACCACCATGCGCGACGCCCTCGACGAGACCGCCGCGCCGGTGATCTTCTCCCACTCCTCGGCCCGCGCCGTCTGCGACCACCCGCGCAACGTCCCCGACGACGTCCTGGAGCGGCTGTCCGCCAACGGCGGCGTGGCGATGGCGACCTTCGTCCCGAAGTTCATCCTGCCCGCGGCCGTCGAATGGACCCTGCGCGCGGACGAGAACCTCCGCGCCCACGGCCTGCACCACCTCGACACCACCCCGAGGGCGAAGGCCCTCCACGCCGCCTTCGAGGCCGAGCACCCGCGTCCGGTCGCCACCGCCGCCACGGTCGCCGACCACCTCGACCACATGCGCGAGGTCGCCGGCGTCGACCACATCGGCATCGGCGGCGACTACGACGGCACCGCCTTCACCCCGGCGGGCCTCGACGACGTCGCCGGCTACCCCCGCCTGATCGCGGAACTCCTCGACCGCGGCTGGTCCCGCGCCGACCTCACCAAGCTGACCTGGTCCAACGCGGTCCGCGTCCTCCGTGACGCGGAGGACGCCGCCCGCGACCTGTCCGCCCGCACGGCCGCGTCGCACGCCACGATCGCGCAGCTCGACGGGGTCTGACCGGGCCCCGGGGAGCTCACCGGCCCTTCACCCGTACGGCGCAGCCCGGCGGGCCCGGTAAGGACCCCGGTGGCACGGTGGACGGTACTGCCCCGCCTCCCTCGGCGGGGTAGTACTGCATCACCGATCCGGAGTAGTGAGTAGTGCCATGGCAGACCTAGACGACCATCATCCCCCCTTCTCTGCCGTCTCCGGCGCCGTCGGCGCGCTGGAATCCCCGGAACCGACGCCACCCCCGCCGCTCGACGAGACCGCCCGCGCCCGGGCCCTCCTCGCCGCCCAGCCCGTCCTGGAGGGCCACACCGGACTCCCCGCGCTCCTCGACCCCGAGGACCTGCCGCCCCTCCGGGCCCCGGAGACCGGCGCCCAGTTCTGGTCGCTGCACGTGGACCCCGACGACGGCGTCCTCGGCACCCTGCGCCGGATCGACACCGTCCGCGCGCTCGTCGCCGCCTGCCCCGACGACCTGCGCATGGCGTACAGCACCTCGGAGATGATCCACGCCCGCAACTGCGGCCGGGTCGCCTCCCTCCTCGGACCGGTGGCCTGGACCGCCCTCGGCGGCTCCGCCGCGACCCTGCGGGCCTACCACGCCCTCGGCGTCCGGGCCGTGACCGTCACCGGCTTCGACCGCTTCGCCCGCGAGGCGGTCCGCGAGATGAACCGCATCGGCCTCGCCGTGGACCTCTCCGGCGCCGACCAGGACACCGTCCGCCAGGTCCTCGCCGTCACCCGCGCCCCCGCCCTGCTCACCCGGGCCGCCCCGGAGACCCTGTCGGACGAGGTGCTGCGCCTCCTCGGCGGGAACGGCGCCGTCTGCATGGTCGTGGTCGGGGACGATCCGTCCGTCGCCGCCGACACCCTCGACCGGGTACGCGAAGGGGCCGGGCCCGACTCCACGGGCCTCTCCCACCTGACGTCCCCGGCGGCCGGCTACGTACCGCTCTTCGCGGAGCTGCTGCGGCGCGGCTGGCCGGCCCGGGACCTGGTGGGCCTGGCCCACGGGAACGCCACCCGGGCCCTGCGGGAGACCGAGTTCCTGTCCCGTACGAACCGGATCAGGCCGGTCGCCGCCTGAGCCGTACGCGTACGAAAGGGGCGCCCCGTCCAGGCGGGGCGCCCCTTTCGTCTCCGTCACGCGCGCGGGCGGCCCATCGCCCGGTACGTCCAGCCGGCCGCCCGCCACCGCTCGCCGTCCAGGGCGTTGCGCCCGTCGAGGACGACGGGGGAGGAGACGGCGGCGGCCAGCTCGGCCGGGTCGAGCTCGCGGAACTCGCGCCACTCGGTCAGGTGCAGCACCACGTCCGCGCCGCGGACGGCCTCCAGGGCCGTGTCCGCGTAGCCGAGGGTCGGGAAGACCTTGCGGGCGTTCTCCATGCCCTTGGGGTCGTAGACGGTCACCTGGCCGCCCTGGAGGTGTATCTGGCCGGCCACGTTGAGCGCGGGGGAGTCGCGGACGTCGTCCGAGTCGGGCTTGAAGGTGGCGCCGAGGACGGCGACCCGGCGGCCCAGGAAGGAGTTCCCGCCCAGCGCCTCGCGGGCCATCTCGACCATCTGGCCGCGCCGCCGCATGTTGATCGAGTCGATCTCGCGGAGGAAGGTCAGCGCCTGGTCGGCGCCGAGCTCGCCCGCGCGGGCCATGAAGGCCCGGATGTCCTTGGGCAGGCAGCCGCCGCCGAAGCCGATGCCGGCCCGCAGGAACTTGTTGCCGATCCGCTCGTCGTGGCCGATGGCCTCGGCGAGCCTGACGACGTCGCCGCCGGCCGCCTCGCAGACCTCGGCCATCGCGTTGATGAAGGAGATCTTGGTGGCGAGGAAGGAGTTCGCGGCCGTCTTCACCAGCTCGGCGGTCGGGTAGTCGGTGACGACGAGGGGCGAGCCCTCGCCGATCGGGGCCGCGTACACCTCACGGAGCAGCTTCTCGGTCCGCCCGCCGTCGTCCCCGGGCACGCCGACGACGATCCGGTCCGGGTGCAGGGTGTCCTGGACGGCGAAGCCCTCGCGCAGGAACTCGGGGTTCCAGGCCAGGTCCACGCCCTCCGGCAGTACCCCGGCGAGCCGCTCGGCCGAGCCGACCGGCACCGTCGACTTGCCGACGACCAGGGAGCCCGCGCGGACCACGGGGGCGAGGGAGGCGAAGGCGGCGTCGACGTAGCTCATGTCACAGCCGTACTCGCCGTGCTTCTGCGGGGTGTTCACACAGACGAAGTGGACGTCGCCGAAGGCGCCCACCTCCTCCCAGGAGGTGGTGAAGCGCAGCCGGCCCGTGGACCCCTCGATCCCGGCGACGTGCTTCGCGAGCAGCTCCTCAAGACCGGGCTCGTACATGGGGACGCGACCGGAGGACAGCAGCTCGACCTTCTCCGGCACGACGTCGAGGCCGAGCACCTCGAAGCCCATCTCCGCCATGGCCGCGGCGTGGGTGGCGCCGAGATATCCGGTGCCGATCACGGTGATCTTCAGGGCCATGCGGGACTCCAGTGAGGTCGGGCGAACTGCCTGCCCGAGCATAGTCGGGCCCTGACAGAGCCCCCGGCCACGCCCTACCCTTCCCTTTGGGTTACTTAACGGTAGTTAGCAAGCGTGGGAGTGAGTGAACGTGGCGGGATCAGCTGATTTCGACCTGTACCGGACCTCT
>NZ_JASCXN010000045.1 GCF_030010625.1 Streptomyces sp. CC208A
CACCCCCAGGGGCCGGGTCGCCACCCCCGCCGCATGGGCCCACCTCGGGCTCGTACCGCCACCCGAACCGCCCCGGCCACCCTGGACCGCGTCCCCGGACCCGCACCAGAACGGCGATTCCGGACAGCACGCCCCACCCGGAGACCGCACCGACCGGACCGCCTCCCCGGCCGCTCCCCGCCACCGGCCCCCGCCACGGTGAGACCCATGGCACACGGACGCCCGGGCGCGGTGGGCTGTCACCGAGTGGTTCCGGCCAGCAGGGAGTGGCCGAGCGGAGTGAGGCTGTGCAGGACGGCCGTGCCCGTGCGGACGGTGTCGATCAGGCCCGCGGCCCGCAGGACCCCCGCGTGGTGGCTGGCCGCCGCGAGAGAGACGGAGGCGCGTTCGGCGAGCGCCGTCGTGGTGGCGGGGGTGCGCAGGAGGGCGAGCACATGGGCCCGGGTGCGGCCCAGCAGCGCCGCGAGCGCCTCCGGCCGCTCGTCGCCGGCGGTGCTCCCGCCGGCCGCCTCGTACAGGGGATAGACGAGGACGGTCGCCGCCTCCGGGCGGTACATCACCAACGGGCCGGTCGCGAACCATGACGGAACCAGCAGCAGCCCCCGTCCGCACAGCGGGATGTCGTACGCCGACGCCGAAGGCAGGTGCAGCGTCGGGTGCTGCCACCGCCAGGTCGTGCCGAGCGTCGTCAGCAGGGCGTCGACACCGCCGCGGAGCAGCATCTCCGACCGCAGCGCGCGATCGGTGAGGGCGTCCTGGCGGATCCGCGGCCAGAGCGGTTCCACATGCCTCGCGAAGAAGTCCCGGGTGTCGTGGAGCAGGGCCCGGGTCGCGGCCGGGGAGCCCTGGGCCAGCTCGCGCGCCCACCGGCCCGGCCGGGCCAGACCGCCGTTCCACCCCGCCGCCTCCGGGATCCCCAGATCGAGCGCCAGCCGCTCCACGGGCGTCGCCGCGGCCGCCTCCAGACCGCCGGCGAGGTCGTGGATCCCCGGCTGCAGCAGGAAGTCCGGTACGAAGCCGTCCTCCGCCACCAACTCCGCCAGCACACCGGCCCGGACACCAGGACCTCCGCGCGGGGAGCGGTGCCACTCCCGGACGGCGGACCGCGCACGACGCGCCTGCCCGAAGCCCCGGCTCCCGCCGCCCCGCCCGCCCTGTCGCAGGCTCAGCCCCGCGCCCAGCGCGGTCTCAGCCAGCGCGTTGGCCGCCGGAGCGAGCGTGATCCGGCGCAGATCGTCGGCGGTGAAGTGAAGACGGATCATGACAAGCGATTATCCGCCCGCCGGACCCTTTCGACGAGGGCTGAAAGGCACTGCGCTCCGCGCGAGGACACCGCACGCTCCTCTCGTCACCTTTCCTTGCGCAGACTCCCCACGGAGGTCGCGTCGATGCGCCGCATTACCGCCCGAACCGCCTGCCTCGCAGCCACCTTGCTGCTCCCGGCCCTCGCCGGAGCACCCGTCCCCGCCGTCGCGCGGGACCTGCCCGACCGCTACGTCGTCTCCCGCGAGGCGGGCGTGCTGCCCGAAGGCATCACGGTCACACCTGACGGCACCCTGTACGTCTCCTCCGACGGCCTCGGAACCCTGTACCGCGGCCGGATCGACGCCCCGGACCTCGCGCCGTTCCCGGCACGCGGCCTGGAGGACCGCCCCAGCACCCTGGGCGTGCACACCGACCGGCGCGGCCGCGTGCTGTCCGTCGGGGGCGCGACCCTCACCGTGCACGACCGCCACGGACGGCTGCTCGCCCGCCGTACGGCCGAGAACGGGCCGCTCGGCGCGCCGCACCTGAACGACCTGGTCGTGACCGATGACGTGGTGTACGTCACCGACTGGGCCAACCCGGTGATCCACCGGGCGGAGATCCGGGGCTCGACCCTGGGCCCGCTCGAACCCTGGCTCGACATCCGTTCCGCGTTCCCTCAGTTCCCGGCCCAGTACTGGCTGTTGAACGGCATCGTGGCCGACGAGACGGGCTCCACCCTCCTCGTGGCGTCGAACGGCACGGAGGCCGTCTGGCGGATCGGCACCGCGGACCGGGAGGTCGGCCGGCTCGACCTCGGTGACCAGTCCTTCGGCGCCGACGGCATGGTGCTGCGCGGTCGTACGCTGTACGCCGTACTCAACTACGGTGCCCCGCACGGCGTCTACATCGCCCGGCTCGACCGGGACCTGCGAGCGGGCACGGTCACCCACCGCCTCACGGACGAGCCCCTCGACCTGCCCACCACGCTGGCGAAGCACGGCTGCCGCCTCTACGTGGTCGACAGCCAGCTCGACGAGCCGCCGGGCCGACCGCCGTACACCGTGACCGCGATCCCCGACCCCACCTGCGACGACTCCCCGTGACCTCCCCGGCACCGTGACGCCGTGAAGCGCCGCCGCCCGCCCGCGCCTGACAGGCCCCGGGCGGGCGGCGGCGACCGGGGCGGTCGGCAGGGTGAGGCCTCTAGAAGAACCCGAGCTTCTTGGGGCTGTAACTCTGGAGGATGTTCTTCGTCTGCTGGTAGTGCTCCAGCATCATCCGGTGCGTCTCGCGGCCGATGCCCGACTGCTTGTAGCCGCCGAAGGCGGCGTGCGCCGGGTAGGCGTGGTAGCAGTTCGTCCAGACGCGGCCCGCCTGGATCGCGCGGCCGGCGCGGTAGGCGGTGTTCGTGTCGCGGGTCCAGACGCCGGCGCCCAGGCCGTACAGGGTGTCGTTCGCCGTCCGGATCGCGTCGTCGAAGTCCGTGAAGGAGGTCACCGCCACGACCGGGCCGAAGATCTCCTCCTGGAAGATCCGCATGCGGTTGTCGCCCTCGAAGACCGTCGGCTGGATGTAGTAGCCGCCCTCCAGGTCGCCACCGTGGCCCACCTGCTGACCACCCGTCAGGATCTTCGCCCCCTCCCGCCGGCCGATCTCCAGGTAGGAGAGGATCTTCTTCAGCTGCTCCGCCGACGCCTGCGCGCCGATCATCGTCGCCGGATCCAGCGGGTGGCCCGGGACGATCGCCTCCGTGCGGGCGACCGCCGCCTCCAGGAACTCGTCGTAGTGGCCCCGCTGCACCAGGGCCCGCGAGGGGCAGGTGCAGACCTCGCCCTGGTTGAGGGCGAACATCGTGAAGCCCTCCAGCGCCTTGTCGCGGAAGTCGTCGTCCGCCGCCCACACGTCGTCGAAGAAGATGTTCGGCGACTTGCCGCCCAGCTCCAGCGTCACCGGCTTCAGGTTCTCGGCGGCGTACCCCATGATCAGGCGGCCCGTCGACGTCTCGCCGGTGAAGGCGATCTTCGCCACCCGCGGCGAGGAGGCGAGCGGCCTGCCGGCCTCCTCGCCGAAGCCGTTGACGATGTTCACCACACCGGGCGGCAGCAGGTCCGCTACCAGGCTCAGCCAGTAGTGCACCGACGCCGGCGTCTGCTCCGCGGGCTTCAGCACCACCGCGTTGCCCGCCGCGAGCGCCGGCGCCAGCTTCCACACCGCCATCAGGATCGGGAAGTTCCACGGGATGATCTGCGCCACCACCCCCAAAGGCTCGTGGAAGTGGTACGCCACCGTGTCCTCGTCGATCTCGCTGAGCGCCCCCTCCTGGGCCCGCAGCGCCCCCGCGAAGTAGCGGAAGTGGTCGACGGCGAGCGGGATGTCGGCGGCGAGCGTCTCCCGGACCGGCTTGCCGTTGTCCCAGGTCTCCGCGACCGCGAGCGCCTCCAGGTTCTCCTCCATCCGGTCGGCGATCCGCAGCAGCACCGCCGCCCGCTCGGCCGGCGACGTCCGCCCCCACGCCGGGGCGGCCGCGTGCGCCGCGTCAAGGGCGCGCTCGACGTCCTCGGCCGAACCCCGGGCGATCTCGGTGAACGGCCGGCCGTCGACCGGGCTCGGGTTCTCGAAGTACCGGCCGCCGGCCGGGGCGACGTACTCGCCGCCGATCCAGTGGTCGTAGCGCGGCTGGTACGCCATGAGCGCGCCCTCGGTACCGGGTGCGGCGTAACGGGTCATGGGCAGACCTCCCTGCGGGTCGGACGGATCCGGTCCCCGCCGGGCCCACCGGAAGGAGGGCGCGCGCGGGCGGCCGGACGGTGCGCGCCCGCCGTCCCCGACCGGCGCTCACCGCCGAGTGTGCGGAAACGGACGTTGCAACCCCGTTGCACCGGCGGACAGTTCCGCCTCCAGGGCGTCGAGCCGGGCGCGTACCGGCGCCACCTGAGCCGTCGGCACCGCCGCGCACAGCGCCCTCCACACCTCCACGTCCTCCTCGCCCCACGCGGTGTACGCCCAGTCCGCGAGGAGCCGCGGATCCGCCCGTGCCACCAGCGCCGCCCGCAGCCGGTCCGCCAGCCGTTCCCGCAGCCGTACGACCCCGGGCGCGGTCGATCCCGGCAGCAGCGGGCCCGCGTACTCCCCGGCGGCCGCCGCCACCGCCCCCGAGGCGAGACGGCGGTCCACCGCGGCGAAGTCCGCCTCCACGGGACGGGCGAGCCGGTACGGGCGCGAGCGCAGCAGTTCAGGACCGAGGAGGGCCCGCAGCCGGGACAGCTCCGCGCGCAGCGTCACCGGCGTGACCGACCCGTCCTCGTAGAGCAGGGTCAGCAGCTCCTCGCCCGTCACCCCCTCCGGGCGGTGCGCGAGCACCACCAGGATCTCGCTGTGCCGCCGGCTCAGCCGCAGCCGCCGTCCGTCCACCGCGAGCAGCGCCTCGCCCCGGCCCAGCGCGGTCAGCCGCACCCGCCCCGGCGCCGGTGCGGGCGCGAGCAGCGCCAACTGCGCCTCCGCCGCCCGCGCCACCGCCCGCACCAGGCCGAGACTGTGCGGGTGGGCGAGGCCCTCGCCGCCCGTCAGGTCGACCGCGCCGAGCAGCCGCCCGCTGCGCGGATCGTGCAGCGGCGCCGCCGCGCACGTCCACTCCCGCACCGGCGGCCGGAAGTGCTCGGCCGACACCACCTGCACCGGCCGGTCGACGGCGAGCGCCGTCCCCGGTGCGTTCGTCCCCGCCGCGGCCTCGGCCCAGCCCGCCCCGGCCGTGAAGTTCATCCGCCGGGCCTGCCGCAGCGCCGCCGGGTCCCCCTCCACCCACAGCAGCCGCCCGGCCGCGTCGCACACCGCGAGCAGATGCCCGCCGTCCCGGGCGTCCGCGCCGAGCAGTTCCCGGATCACCGGCATCGCCGCCGCCAGCGGATGCTCCTCCCGGTACGCGGCCAGCTCCTCCTCGTCCAGTTCCGTCGGCGCCGCGCCGTCCCGGCTGACCCGGGCCCGCTCGGACCTCCGCCAGGACTCCGCGACCAGTGCCCGCACCGTCGGCTCATGCCGCCCGCCCCTCCATGTCGTCGCCTCGCTCAACCCGGCCTCCCCATCGAGGTCGTACGGCTTCCAGGCGCACATCGTCGTGGCCCCGCCGGCGGCCGACAAGCACCCGAAAGGGGGCGCATATGCGTCCTGTCCGAGACCCGTCACTCCACGAGCGGACCGACCGGGCGGGATCACTCGTACTCGGTGCCGCCCTTGCGGGTGAGGTAGGCCGGACTGACCGCCTTGGCGACGGCCCGGCCGCCGGTGACCGGGCTGTACCGCTCGACGGCCGGCCGGACCACGACACCCTCCCGCAGATGGGCGGAGCGCCCGGAGACGGTCTCGGCCCCGCTCGCGTGCGCGAGGACGGTGTCGAGGTCGTAAGGACCCGCGTACAGCCGTGGTACGAGGGGCACCTCGCCCGGCTCCAGGACCGCGGCCGGGTCCAGCCAGCGGACCTGGCCGCCGATCTCGGCCGACACGTCGAAGAGCGCGTAACCGACGCGCTCGCCGCGGGCGTCGGCGCCGTATCCGAGGTCCTGGACGCCGGAGCCGTACACCTCGCCGAAGAGACCGATCCGCGCGGCCCCGAGCCGGGCGGCGAGCCGCTCGGCGACGGCGGGGAGCCCGTGCGCGCGCACGGCGCGCCAGTACAGGTTGCGCGGATCCTCCCGGAGGGCGAGCCCCTTGGCGCCGAAGCCCTTGGACGAGACGTGGACCCGTCCGCCGTCGGCGACGTAGGTGAGCAGGCAGGCCGTGCCGTGGACCTTCTCCGTCAGGACGACCTCCTCGCCGGGCTCGAAGACGCCGGGATAGCGGTGCAGGTTCTCGATGTCGACCCAGGGGAGCAGGTCGGGGGCGGCCTCGACGTCCCCGCTCATGGTCGGCGGTATCGGCGGCACCCACTTGGTGATCCCGAGCCTCTCCGCGAAGTCGGTGCCGTCGGCGGCGGCCCGGTCGAGGTCGACGCCGGTGAGCGCGGCGGGCCGGCAGACGATCCCCTGCGACAGCTCCCCGCGCAGCCGTACCGCCTTGACCCGGTCCGAGGCCTTCCCGGCCAGCCGCCCCGTGAGCCCCAGCTCCGCGACGAGCGCGGCGGGCAGCACGGCCTGCTCCGGGATGTACACGGCGGTCTCGCCGGTGCGGTAGGCGCCCTTGGCGACCACGGCCCGGTAGAGCCCGACCTGCGCCAGTTCGAGGGCGTCGGCGTTCGGATGCGGATGGACGGTGAGGACTTCGGCGGTGACGCGCAGGGTGGACATGGTTCAGGACTCCGCTCGGACTGGTCGGCGTTCCACTCTCATCGCCGGCCACTCTGACGGCCCGTTAAACGCCTGGCCCACCGGGTTTTCCGCTGGTAGCGTCGCGCTCCCCGCCCGAGCCGTCCTCTCACCGAGCGGAACGACGCCCCAGGGCGAAGGTCGTCACCACCGCCGCGTGGTCCGACGGCCACTCGTTCGCGGCGACGGCGGGCCAGGGCGCCGGGACGCCCGTGACCAGGGTGCGGGAGCCGAGGACGCGCAGGCCGCGCCCGTTGTGCAGGACGTAGTCGATGCGGTCCTGCGGCTCGGGGCGCCCGGCCCGTTCGCCTTCCTCCGGGTGGACGGGATGGATCGGCGACCAGGTGGGGCCCGGGTCCCGTACGGGGTCGGGGCGGGCCTCCCGGTAGGAGTCGCGGAACCCGGCCGCCTCGGCCGCCCTCGTCACCGGCCAGGCCACGTCGGGCCGGTCCAGGTGCGAGGGCGCGTTGAAGTCGCCGACCAGGACGACCGGCCGCTCCTCTCCCGCCTCCTCGGCGATCCGCCGCAGCACGTCCCGCAGCTGCTCCAGGCGCACGCCCTCGTGGGCGATCAGCTCGTCGGCCGGCAGCCCGCCGAAGTCGGCCTCGTACGGCCCGTACGGGGTGGGGTGGAGGTGCGCCGTCCACACGTCCACCTCGCGTTCCCCGTCGACGAGGACGCGGGCGCCGGTCGCGCCGTAGAAGCCGACGTCCGGATCGCCGAGGCGGGCGACGACCGGGTGGCGGCTGAGGAGGCCGAGGTTCTCGCCGGCGTGGTGGTGGTGCCAGCCGAGCTCCTCGGCCAGTTCCCGGGTCGCGGTCCCACCGGTCTCCTGGAGCCCGACGATGTCGGCGCCGGAGGCGCGGATCGCGGCGAGCTGCTTGGCCCGGTGGTCCTCGACCATCGCGCCGCCGAGCCACAGGTTCCAGCTCATGACGGTGAGGTGACGGCCCGTCATCGCCCGCAGCCGCTCCGGGGTGACCCCGGTCAGCCCGTCCAGGACGGTCCGCCCGGGCACCGCGTCGATCGGCGCGAGCGACGGGACCGCGAGGACCGCGCAGCCCGCCGCCTCGGCGGAGGCGACCCCGGTGGGGGTGTCCTCGACGGCCACGCAGTGCGCGGGGGCGACGCCGAGGGCGCGGCAGGCGGCGAGGTACGGATCGGGTTCGGGCTTGGTGCGTCCGGTGTCGTCGGCGGTGACCGACACGGCGAACTCCGGTGCCCCGAGCGCCCCGAGGGCCCGGAGCACGATGTCGGCGACGGCCCGGGGCGAGGCCGTGACCAAGGCGGTCGGCACCCCCTCCCGGGCGAGGGCGGCGAGCAGCGCGAGCGCTCCGGGACGCGGCACGACACCGGTCAGGACCCGGTCGGCGAACTCCCGGTGGAGGGCGGCCGCGAGCCGGTCGGCGTCCCCGCCGGCCGCGGCCAGCCAGGCCGCCGTGTGCTCGACCGGCCGGCCGAGGACGTCCGGCCGGTCGGCCTCGGTCAGCGGTCGGCCCGCGACCTGCTCCACCGCCTCCCACCACAGGCCCTCGGTGTCGACGAGCGTGCCGTCCATGTCGAAAAGGACGGCACTCAGGGGGAGTTCGGTGGTCACGCTGCTCGCTTTCTCTCTCATGCTCATGCCGGTACGAGGGGGGGCCGATGGCACTAGTGTGCCGCGCGGGCCGCGACGAGGACCGGCCGCTCGCGCGGGAGCACCGTCACGGCGTCCCCGGCCGCGAGGGCGGCGGCCTCGTGGGTGGGCAGGTCGGCCTTGACCTCGGTGGCGTCGGCGAGCCGTACGGTGAGCCGGGTGGTCGCGCCGAGGAAGGCCGTCGAGACGATCCGGGCCGAGCACGCGCCGTCCGTCGTGACCCGCAGGTCCTCCGGCCGTACGAGCACGTCGACCTCGCCCGCCGCGGGGGCGTCGCCGTCCACGGGGAGCCGGTGGCCGAGCACGTCGACGAAGCCGGTGCCGCCGTCGAGGTGTCCGGGGATCCGGCTCATGGTGCCGACGAACTCGGCGACGAAGGCGGTCGCCGGCCGCCCGTACAACTCGGCGGGCGGGGCGCACTGTTCGAGGCGCCCGTCGCGCATCACGGCGACACGGTCGGCCATGGACAGCGCCTCCTCCTGATCATGCGTCACGAAGAGGGTGGTGATGCCGAGTTCGCGCTGGATGCGGCGGATCTCCTCGCGCAGGGTGAGCCGCACCTTGGCGTCGAGCGCCGACAGCGGCTCGTCGAGCAGCAGGACCCGCGGGCGCAGGGCGAGCGCGCGGGCGAGCGCGACGCGCTGCTGCTGGCCGCCGGACAGCTGGTGGGGGTAGCGGTCGCCCTTGTCGCCGAGGCCGACGAGCTCAAGCAACTCGGCCGCCTGCTTGCGCCGTTCGGCCTTACCGGCCTTCCGCATGCGCGGCCCGAAGGCCACGTTGTCGACGCAGTCGAGGTGGGGGAAGAGGCTGTACGACTGGAAGACCATGCCCGCGTCGCGCCGGTGCGCGGGTGCGTGGGTGATGTCCCGGCCGTCGACGAGCACCGCGCCGGAGTCGGGGGTCTCGAAGCCGGCGAGCATGCGCAGGGCGGTGGTCTTGCCGCAGCCCGAGGGGCCGAGCAGGGCGAGCAGTTCGCCGGGCGCGACAGTCAGATCGAGCCCGTCGAGGGCGGTGGTCGTCCCGAACGTCCGGCGCAGGCCGCGGAATTCGACGGTCGCGGCCTCGGCGGTGGCGTCGGGCGTGGCATCGGTGAGGGTGACGGTCATGAGGTTCCCTTGGCGGTACGGGTGCGGCGGGCGCCGGGGGAGCGGCCGCCCGCCCCGGCGAGGGCCAGGAGCAGCACCCAGGTGACGAGGAGGCTGAGCACGGAGACGGCCACGGACATCTGGGCCTGGGAGCCGGAGATGTTCACGATCCACACGGCGAAGGGCCGGAAACCGAGCAGCTGGGCGACCGTGTACTCGCCGAGGACCAGGGCCAGGGCGAGGAAGGACGCGTTCATCAGCGCGCCGCGCAGGTTCGGCAGCACCGCCGAGACCAGCGCCCGCGCGGGGCTCGCGCCGCAGCTGCGGGCGGCCTCGACGAGGGTGCGGACGTCGACGGCCCGCAGGCCGGCGTCGAGGGCGCGATAGGTGAAGGGCAGCGCCATCACCACGTACGCGAGCACGAGGACGACGGGGAAGTCCGGGTTCTGCAGGGCGACGAAGGTCTGGAAGAGGGGAGTGCGGGCGAGGTGCTCGGGGCCCCACTTCAGGACGGTGCCGATGCCGGCGACGAACGCGATGGGCGGCACGACCAGAGGCAGCGAGCACACCGCCTCGACGACCGGACGCAGCCGGGGCGCGCCGAGCCGCAGGGCGACCATGGCGGGCACCACGAGCAGCAGCGTCACGGCGATGGTGACGGCGGCGAGGCCGAGCGAGAGCAGCAGGCTGGTGACGAAGCCCTCGGTGCCGATGATCTCCGTGTACGCGTCGAGGGTGAGGCCCCGCTCCGGCACGTCGACGGTGAAGACCACGGAGGCGGCGAGCGGCACCAGGAAGTAGATCCCGGCGAGCCCGAGCACCACCGGGCGCCAGGTGCGGTGCGTACGGGTCAGTCGAGCCATCGCGAGCTCCGGCGTTGCAGGGGCAGATAGACGGCCATGACGAGCCCGGCGACGACGACCATGTCGAGGCTGAGGGCGAGCGCCACGTTCTCCTGGCCGACCAGGACGTTGCCGGAGAGGGCGTCGGAGATCTGCAGGGTGACGAGTGGGACGGTGCTGCCGACCATCGCGGCGGCGGTGGCGTACGCGGCGAAGGCGCTGCCGAACAGCAGCACGAGCCCGCCGAGCAGACTCGGCGTCAGGACGGGCAGGGCGACGTGCAGCCAGTACTGGAGGGTGGTGGCGCCGTTGTTGCGGGCGGCCTCGCGCCACTGGGTGCGCAGGCCGTCGAGGGCCGGCGTGATGGTGAGCACCATCAACGGGATCAGGAAGTACAGGTAGACGATGACCAGGCCCCAGAAGCTGTACAGGCTCCAGCCCCGGTCGGCGAGGCCCAGATGCCGGGTGAGGACGCCGGAGTTGCCGAGGGTGGCGACGAACGCGAAGGCGAGGGGGACGCCGCCGAAGTTGGCGAGCACGCCGGAGCCGGTGAGCACGGCCTCGCGCAGGGCGCGGGAGCGGGAGGTGACGACGGCCTGGGCGAGCGGAAGGCCGAGCAGGGCGGCCAGTCCTGCGGCGGTCGCGGAGAGCTTGACGCTACCGAGGAGCGCGGTGAGGTAGGCGCCCTGGAGCGAGGCGGTCAGGTTCCCCGTGCCGTACGAGCTCGCGCCGGTGGCCGGGTCGTCGACGGTGAGGGCGCCGCCGAGCATGGCGACGGCGGGGACGCCGAAGGCGAGCGCGGTGAACGCGAGCAGCGGGACGACGGCGAGCCAGGCGGGGGAGCGGCGGCGCCGCCGCCGGGCAGGGGTCTGCCCGGCGGCGACGGCGACGGTTGCGGAGGCCGTCATCCGGAGACGGCCTTGCCCCAGCCCTGGGCGAGCACCGTCTTGGCCTTGGCCTGCTGGGCCTCGGCCGGGAAGGACGGGACGCCGGAGACGGCGGGCAGCCGGAGGGCGGCGGCCTGGTCGAGGGTGCCCGCCTTCTCCATGGCGGACATCAGGACCGGGCGGGCGAAGCCCTTGAGCCACAGGTTCTGGCCCTCGGCGCTGTAGAGGTACTCCTGCCACAGGCGGGCGGCCGCCGGGTGCGGGGCGTCCTTGTTGATCGCCTGCGAGTAGTACTGGGCGTAGCGGCCGTCGGCGGGGACGGCGACCTTCCAGTCGAGGCCCTTGGCCTTGAACTCCTGGGCGTAGCCGGCGTTCAGGTAGTCCCAGTCGATGCTGATGGGCGTCTCGCCCTTCTCGACCGTGGCGGGGGTGGACTCGACGGGGTTGAAGTTGCCGTTCTTCTTCAGCTCGGCGAAGAAGTCGAGACCGGGCTGGATGTCGTCGAAGGAGCCGCCCCGGGCGAGGGCCGCCGCGAAGACGCCGGCGAACGCGGAACCGGACTTGGTGGGGTTGCCGTTGAGGGCGACCTGACCCTTGTACTCCGGCTTGAGGAGGTCCTGGAAGGTGGTGGGGCAGTTCTTGACGCGCTTGGCGTCGCAGCCGATGGAGACGTAACCGCCGTAGTCGTTGTACCAGCGGGCCTCCGCGTCCTTCTGCCCCTCGGGGATGTCGTTCCAGGCGGTCACCTTGTAGGGGGCGAGGAGCCCCTGCTGGGCGGCGGCGAGCGCGAAGGAGCTGCCCAGGTCGAGGACGTCGGGCGCGCGGTCCTGCCCCTTGCGGGAGGTGACGGCGTTGATCTCGTCCTGGCTGGAGGCGTCCGGGTTCTCGACCTCGACCTTGATGCCGTACTTCTGCTGGAAGCCGTCGATCAGGGCGCCGTAGTTGGCCCAGTCGCGGGGCAGCGCGATGGCGTGGAGCGTGCCCTCCTTCTTCGCCGCGGCGACGAGGGCGTCCATGCCTCCGAGGTCGGCGGCGGAAGTGGCGGTGGCGGCGTTCTTGCCGTCGGCGGTGGTGCCGGTGTTCTCCGGGGCGGCGCCGCAGGCGGTGAGGGCGAGGGCGGCGACGAGGGCGAGGGAACCGCCGAGGACGGCGTTTCTCGGGAGGTGCGCGGGGACGGGCACGGAATCTCCAGGAAGAGGTCGAGGGTTCAACTTGTCTGAACAAGTCGGCCTCAGTACGCCCGGCGCCGATGACGTGAAAGTAAACAGGTGTGGAACGGCTCCCCGCCATTCCCTGCACATTGGCGATGCTTTCCGGCCACGGACCCACTCCACTACCCTGATAGCCGGTGTGCACACGGCACACCGAGGAGGGAACCACCGATGACCGCGCGCCACGAGCAGATCGCCGCCGAGCTGAGGCGGGCGGTCCAGCGCGAGGAGTACCCGGTCGGCGCCCGGCTGCCCGCCGAGACCGAACTCGCGGCCCGGTACGGCGTCTCCCGCGGCACCGTCCGCCAGGCCGTCGCCGCCCTCACCGCCGAGGGCCTCATCGGCTCACGGCAGGGCGCCCGCCGCGTCGTCCTGGCCGGCCGCCGCAGCCAGAGCTTCGCCGAACTCCGCAGCTTCGCCCAGTGGGCCCAGGCCATGGGCCGCGAGGCCACCGGCCGCGTCGTCGCCCAGGAGTACCGCCCGGCCACCCCCGAGGACGCCGCCCGACTGCACCTCCCCGACGGCGTTCCCCTCCTCAACGTGCTGCGCGTCCGCGGCCTCGACGGCGAACCGGTCCTGGTCGAACGCACCGTCTACGCCGACTGGATCTCCCCCGCCGTCGAGACCGCCGACCCCGACTGCCCCTCGGTCACCCAGCACCTCTACGACCGCACGGGCCTGGTCTTCGCCCACGGCGAGCACGTCATCGACGCGGTCGCCGCCGGCGTCCAGGACGCCGGCCTCCTCACCGTCCGCCGCACCAGCCCCCTCCTCCGCGTCCGCCGCGTCACCACCACCCACGACGGCCGCCCCGTCGAATGGTCCGACGACCGCTACCGCCCCGACGCGGTGACCTTCACCGTCCACAACGCGATCGGCCACAGCCCCCTGGTGCGGACGCCGGCGGACACCTAGGCGAGGGCCAGGGTCGCGAAGGCGCCACCGACGTCGACGACGGCACACCACTCCGACCAGGCCCTGGGGACGACACGCCCCGAACGGTGGTGGACGACGTCCCAGACGCCATGGGCCAGCCAGCCGACGGCGATCACCCGCAGCCCCCACGTACCGTCGACGGCCAGAGCGAGGAGGGCGACGGCCGCGAACCCGGCGAGGCCCACGACCTGGACCGCCAGGACCCGCGCCCCCCGCAGCTCGCCGCGGAACGCGCCGAAGAGCAGGTAGCACACGGGCATCACGGCGAGGAGACCGGCGAGCAGCCCGAGGGGCGGTACGCCGTCGACGAAGGTCGCGACCACCAGGGCGACCGCGGCGATCGTGGGCCAGCGGTGCGACAGACGGCGGGACAGGGGCACAGGAGTGTCGTCGCGTGCGGAGCCGGTTGCCATGGCGGACCTTCCTCTCGGATCGATTCGGGCGGCTTCAGGAAGACCCGGGTCGATCGACTCCCGGGACCCGTCAGGCGTCGCCGGCCCTCGCGTCCACTGTCGTGCCGATACCGGCCGGGCGGAACAGGCCGCCGGGCCGATGTCCGTTTCTTCGGGGCACGCGTCCTTCCGGCTCGCCGGGAGATCCAACGCCCCTAATAATTCCCAAAACGGACATAGGGTCATATGCGGGTCGGCGGCATGCCGGCCGCCTCATGACGGAGAGGTGCAGGCATTGGGAAGCGTTGACGCGGCGGCCGCCCGCCGGATGACCGACTCCCTGTTCATCGAGCGCGAGTGGCGCAGCCCGAGCTCATCACGGTTCTGGGTGCTCCTGGTCCTGGCGTCGGTCATCGCGAGCGCCGGCGTGATCGGCGACTCCACCGCCACGGTCATCGGCGCGATGATCGTGGCCCCGCTGATGACACCGATCCTCGGAACCGCACTGGCCCTGGTCCTCGCCGACCGGACGCACGTCGTGCGCAGCGCACTGCTCGTGCTGGGCGGGGCGGTGGCGGTGGTGTGCATCGGCATGGTGCTGGGCTGGATCGTCTCACCGCCGGACGCCTTCGCCACCAACAGCCAGGTCGCCTCCCGTATCAGCCCGCGCCTGATCGACCTCTTCGCCGCGCTGGCCACCGGAACCGTCGGCGCGTTCGCCCTCGTCCGTACCGACATCTCCGACGCCCTGCCGGGCGTCGCCATCGCCATCTCCCTCGTCCCGCCCCTGGCCGTCACCGGACTGCTGATCGCGGTGCACCGCTACCACGACGCCGGAGAGTCCGCGCTCCTGTTCGCCACCAACGTCGCCGCCATCGTCGCCACCGGTACCCTCGTCTTCCTCGCCTATCGCGTCCGCGACGCGGCCGAGCAGGCCGGACTGACCGTCGGGGCGTTCCACAGCCGCACCGTCGTCGCGGTCGCGGCCGTCCTCCTCCTCATCGCCGTCCCCCTCACCATCGGCACCATCGCCGTCGTCCGCGACCGGACCCTGGCCGCCGACGCCCGCCCCGTCGCCGACCGCTGGGCCGCGGCCGGCGCCTGGCAGATCGCCTCCGTCGAGGCCCGCCACGGCGTCATCCTCATCGACGTCCTCGGCCTGCCACCCCAACCCGCCCCCACCGCCCTGCGCGCCGCCCTCGACCGAGCCGGCATGAGCGACGCCGACCTCCAGCTCCGCCTCGTGGGAGGCCGCACCCACTGGTGCCCCGCAGGCGCCACCACCTGCACCGTGGAACACGCCCGCACCGACTGACCGGCAGCCCCGACCCGCCGCGGAACGATGCCCCGGACGGGGGACGTCCGGGGCGGACGACAACGTTCGGGAACGGCCCGAACTCGCCCCTACCGAACGACGACGTTGTGCGCCGGAGTGATCGAGGGCTGCGCGTCGGCGTGGCCGAGGTCTGCCAGGATCGGCCCGAAGGTCTTCGCGTGGATCTCAAGGGCCTCCACGCTCTCCCAGACCTCGGTCACACGGAACCCGCCGTCAACCGGCCCCGCCGCGTGCGAGATGAGCCCCGCGTTCGGCAGGTCGGCGAACTGTGTGAAGCCCTGACCGTCGGTCACGCGTGCGATGACCGCGTCGTAGAGCTCCTGCCCGGCGCCAGGGAGGTCGAAGGTGACGATGATGGCCATGCGGATACTCCTGTCCTGGTGCGCCGCGCGAGTGCGGCAACGTCCACCTCCGATCCTATCCCTGAGTGATCGGTCGCCTCCGAAGAGTGAGGGAGGGTTCTTTCGACGCTCGGAGCCCAGGACGTACCGATCGGGCATCCACCCGCCACAAGGCGAACCGCCGACCCCGGAGGATCGTGCGCGGACGGACGCCCCGGCAACCGCTGGCGACTACGCCGCCCCGGCCAAGGAGGCCGAAGCCGGGGCGGGAGCCCTCAGGTTGCGGGCGAAGACACCCGCCAGCAACCCCATGAACAACAGGATCGGCAGCGCCTCCAGCGGTGCCAGCTCGGGACGGGCCACACCGGCGACGGTGACCAGCACGAAGACGCCCGCCGCCGCGATCGCCGCCCGCAGCAGCCGGGTGTGCGCGGGAAGCGCCAGGGCGAGGAAGGCGATGCCGGTGGTCGCGGCGGCCGCCTTGAGCTGAGCGATCACGTACAGGGCCGTCACCGGCACCGCGGCGACCGGCTCCACCGCCGATGCCTGAGCCGCGTGGACGGCGAGCACGGCGTTCTCCACCATGTCCAGGGCGCCGGCCGCGACCATCGCGGCGAGACTGAACACGCCGAGCGGACGGGAGACCGTCAGGGCCCTGGCCGCGGTGAAGGCGGTCAGATAGGCGACGACGAAGAGGGTGTCGAAGGCCATCCACGACAACACGGCGTCCGCACTGTCGTTGAGGGGCCGCAGGAAAGCGCCGGAGGACAGCGGCACGTCGGTGGGCTGAAGGTGCACGTCCGCGTGGAGGGCGGCAAGAACCTGGAAGGCGACCGCACAGGCGAAGGTCACCAGAGCCCCGATGAGACCGGCGCGGTACAGCGCCCGGTCCGCGGGCGTCAGGGGTGTGGTCATCGGTCGTTCTCCGCCCCGGACACCGGAAGCACGGCATCGGCGATGAAGTCGCCCCCGTCCCGACGGGACTCCATCCGCTCGACGGCGTGAACGAGCCGCTCGCGCAACCCGGTGAGTTCCTCCAACTGCCGCTCCACTGCCGCGATGCGCCCGCGCAACAGCTCGACGGCGTGGGTCACCGGACAGTCCGGGACCTGATCGCAGGCGTCCGCCAGTTCCTTGATCTCATCCAGCCTCAGGCCCAGCCCCTGGCCGACCCGGATGAAGACGAGCCGGTCCAGTGCCCTGGGCGGATACCGGCGATGGTCGCCACTCGTCCTCTCCGGGAGCGGAAGGAGCCCCTCCCGCTCGTAGAAGCGGATGGCATCCACCGAGACGCCACCGGCACGCGCCAGTGCTCCGATGCTGAACCGGGATGCTCCCGGCAGGATGGTTGTGGTCATGTCCGCGACGCTAGACCCTGGACATGACTCCAGGTTCAACCCCTCCTCCCGTGACCCCCACCACAACACCGGAACCGCGTCCTCCTGAGCGGCCACCCGGCCCCTCTCCTTCCACCTGCCGCGGCCGGAGACCGCGGACCACGCACAGCTGGTACGCCGGAACCACCTGCGCGGCGGCCAAGTCCCGGCCCTGGAGCCGGTGGACCCGGCCCGGTCGGCCACCCCACGTGAGGGCTCAGAAGTTGCCGTAGTTGACCTGCCAGGTGGGCAGTCCCATGCGGCGCCACACCGCGACCACCCGGTCCCGGTCGTCGAGCGACACACGGACCGCGTAGCGGTGGCGGACGTGTGCGTCGAACAGCTCGGTCTTGACGAGGTCGTCGGAGCGGCCGTCGCCGGAGGCGCGCATCCACAGCTCGTCGTAGGGCACCTCGTACCGCTCCAGCCAGGCCTCGGTCAGGGCGCGGTGGTCCTCGCTGCGGCCGGAGAGGAGGACGATGCGGTCCTGGTGGGAGGCACGGAAGGCGCGCAGGGCGTCGCGGACCGGGACGTTGAGCAGGTCGAGGTCGCAGCGGCTGAAATCGTACGGTCCGCGGTCGCCGCGCAGCGCGAGGGTGCCGTCGATGTCGCACAGGACGGCCGACGGCAACGCGGGGTCGGGGACGTACGGGGTGACGGCGGGCCGGTCGTTGAGCCAGTCGTCGGTGAGCCGCCAGCCGCCACGGGTGGCCTTGGCGTGCTTCTCGGCGAGGATACGGATGATCTCCTCGCCGACGGGCCGCTCGCGGGCCGCGTCGCGGCGGACGCACTCGTCGACGGGCACGGCGGTGAAGTCGTGCACGACGAAGGTGGCCTCACGGCCGGCCAGGGCCGCCTTCAGCCTCCGCGGGATGTGCGGGGTGAGGTGGGTGTTGTCGACGACGACGTCGAAGCCGCCGTCGACGGCCGCGCGCACGGCGACGTCCTGGATGTCGAGCACCGTCTGCTCGTGGACCCGCGAGCGGCGGTCGCCGCTCGGCAGGTCGAGCATGGTGCGCAGGTCGTCGAGGTTGACGCGGCGCATCCGGCCCTCGGCACGCTCCTGCAGGGCGCGGGCGGCGGTCGTCTTGCCGGAGGCCGGCAGTCCGGTCATCACGTGGACCACGGGCACGGTCAGTTCTCCTCGTCAGTGGTGAAGGGGTCGGCGGTCTCGGGGCGCAGGCTACGCCACACGAACAGGTCGGTGGGACGGCCGTCGAGCCGCAGGAACATCGCCGACCGCAGCCCCGGATCGGCCAGTTCCTTGACCGCGCGGGCGAACGCGCCCCGGTCGGCGGCGAGAGGCGCGAGCCGCTCGTAGGCCTCGTCGATGGCCCGCTCGCGGGCGGCGAACGCCTCTTCGAGCCCCGTGATGACGGACCGGACCCAGGCGTCGAACTCGTCCGGCACCTGCTCCAGGAGAGCGTCCAGGGGACGCCCGCCCCGCGAACGGATCCCCCCGAGCTCCGCGACGGACAGACCGAGACCCTGGGCGAGGCGCTTGGCGGAGATGCCGGCGAAGCGCTGCACGCCGTGACCGCGCCAGATGTCGCGCTCGGTGACCCCGGTGAGGACCTTGTGGAGCCGTACGTACTCGGCGAGCTTGGCCTTGGCCCGCACCCCGGACGCGAAACGCAGCACGAAGCCCTCCGCGTCCGTGCCGGTGGCGGCGGTGCCGTCGGGCAGCGTGTTCGTCCCGGCCAGCTTGACGAGCGCTTCGAGCGGCATCGGCGGATGCACGGTGACCACCGACCCGATGCCGCTCCACGCGGCCGCCGCCTCGGCGAGACCGATCTCCACGCCGTCGGGCGCGAACGCGGCGAGCAGGACGAGGTCCCGCCGGTCGCCGTAGTCCACGACGATACGGTTCTGCGGGTAGACGATCTCCATGAGGTACGTCACCCCGGGCACCAGCCGCGCGGTGTCGGCGGCGTCGAGCCGCCGCTGCGCCCAGGCCGCCTGGGCACTGATGAACGAACCCTTCGAGGCGACCTGCCAACGCCCTTCGTAGTGGAAGACCAGGCCGAGGCTGCCGTCGACCTTCTCGTACACCTCGAACGGCTCGTCGGGCAGCGCCGGTGCGTAGGGCCGACCGGACTCGTGCTCGGAGACGTTGAAGAACTTCGGCAGCGGAAAGGCGACGATCCGGCCGGTGCGGTCGTCGGCGACGAGGCCGCGGCAGCGGGTGGTGACGCTGTTCCAGACGCCTTCGTACTGACAGCTGCGCGTGTACGTGTAGATGGACAACGGCAGCTCGGGGTGCGACTTGCGGGTCACATGCCCGGCTTCGACCGCCGCCGCCAGCTCCTGGGGCGGCAGCAGCGCGTCGAGAGTCAGGTACGCCTGGCTCATGGGTTCCCTCCCGGTTTCGAGAGGCCCCATCCTTCCCCGCGGACAACGGCTCCGACCAGCGATTTAAGGCGCACCCGGCGACCGCCCCGAGACCTTCCCCGAAGAGCCCGCCCGGGACGGTGCGCGGGCCGGCGCCGGCGTTCGGGAAGAAAAAGGCCGCCGACCCCATCCGGAGAGCCGCTTCGCGCCGAATGTCCGGGTGAGAGGTCAACCGATCCGCGGCCGCGGCCCCTCGGCGTCCGGCCGACGGGAGGAGCACGTCATGAACACCACCTTCACCCGGCGCCGCGTCCCGGCCGTTCTGGCCGCCGCGGCCCTCGCGGTCTCGTTCGGAGCTCTCGCCCCGCCGTCGTCGGCCGACGACGGCGGCGCTCCGTTCGGCCCGGGCTGCGCCTCGGTGCCCGAGCAGGGGGCCGGCTCGTTCGCCGGCATGGCCGACGACCCGGTGGCGACCGCCGCTTCGAACAACCCGGCGCTGTCCACCCTGGTCGCCGCCGTCGAGAAGGCCGGTCTCGTCGACACCCTCGACAACGCCGAGGACATCACGGTCTTCGCGCCGACGAACGGCGCCTTCGCCGAGATCCCGAAGGCCGACCTCGACAAGGTCCTCGCCGACAAGGCCACGCTCACCGAGATCCTCACCTACCACGTGGTCGACGAGCCGGTGGAGAAGGCGGACCTCGCCGACGGCTCGTTCAAGACCCTGCAGGGCGACATGCTGACCACCGCCGGGTCCGGGGACACGTACGAGGTCAACGACACCGCCTCCGTCGTCTGCGGCGATGTGCAGACGTCCAACGCGACCGTGCACATCATCGACACCGTGCTCATGCCGGAGTGAGGGGGCGTCAAGGCACCGGGGCCCGGCCACGGTCGGGTCCCGGCCACGGTCGGGTCCCGGCCCGGCATCCGGGTGCCCCCGTGACGACGAAGAACCCGCATGAGGTGTGTACGACCCGGAACCCCGTGAAACGGATCAGCACATGGTCACTCCCACATCGTCCGAGGCCCCCCGCTGTCTGGTCACCGGCGCGAGCGGTTACATCGGGGGCCGCCTCGTACCGGAGCTGCTCGACGGCGGGTACCGCGTGCGCTGTCTCGCCAGGCACCCGGACAAGCTCCGCGACTTCCCCTGGGCCGACAGGGTGGAGACCGTACGCGGTGACGTCACGGTCGCCGACAGCCTGCGCGAGGCGTTCACCGGCGTGGACGTCGCCTACTACCTGGTCCACTCCATGAGTTCGACCGCACGCTTCGAGGACACCGACCGGCTCGCCGCCCGCACCTTCGCCGCCGAGGCCGGCGCCGCCGGGGTACGGCGCATCGTCTACCTGGGCGGCCTGACCCCGCGCGGAGTCCCGGAGGACGAGCTCTCCCCGCACCTCCGCTCCCGCACCGAGGTGGGCCGTATCCTCCTCGACTCGGGCGTCCCCACCACCGTCCTGCGGGCCGCCGTCGTCATCGGCTCCGGATCGGCCTCCTTCGAGATGCTCCGGTACCTGACCGAACGGCTCCCCGTCATGGTCACCCCCAGCTGGGTCGGCACCCGGGTCCAGCCCATCGCGGTCCGCGACGTGCTGAGGTACCTGGTGGGGAGCGCCGCCATGCCCGCAGACGTGAACCGGACCTTCGACGTCGGAGGCCCCGACGTGCTCACGTACCGGGAGATGATGGAGAGGTACGCGGAGGTCGCGGGGCTCCGTCGGCGCCTCATCGTGCCCGTGCCGGTCCTCACCCCCCGGCTGTCCAGCCAGTGGATCGGTCTCGTCACACCGGTGCCGGCCTCCCTGGCCCGGCCCCTCACGGAATCGCTCCGGCACGAGGTGGTCCGCACCGAGAACGACATCACCCGGTACGTCCCGGACGGCCCCGGCCGGCCCGTCCCCTTCGACGAGGCGCTCCGGCTGGCCCTCCGCCGTGTACGGGAGGCACGGGTCACCACCCGGTGGTCCTCCGCCTCACCGCCCGGAGCGCCGAGCGACCCGCTGCCGACGGACCCGGACTGGGCGGGCGGCAGTCTGTACACCGACGAACGTGCCCGCACCGTCGACGCGAGCCCCGAGGCGCTGTGGCGGGTCATCGAGGGGGTGGGCGGGGAGAACGGCTGGTACTCCTTCCCGCTGGCCTGGGCCGTCAGGGGATGGGCGGACCGGCTCGCCGGGGGAGTGGGACTGCGCCGGGGACGCAGGGACGCGGAACGCCTCCGGGTCGGCGACGCGCTGGACTTCTGGCGTGTGGAGGCGATCGACCGCGGCCGCCTGCTGCGCCTCCGGGCCGAGATGCGTCTGCCGGGTCTCGCGTGGCTGGAGATGGCCGTCGACCGGGACGAGCAGGGGCGGACGTCGTACCGTCAGCGGGCGCTCTTCCACCCCCGGGGCCTCGCGGGGCAGGCGTACTGGTGGGGCGTCGCCCCGTTCCACGCCGTGGTCTTCGGAGGCATGGCCAGGAACATCACCCGGACCGCCGAGACGGAGGGCGACCGGTCGGGGGCGGCCCCGGACCGTAGGTGATCTCCGCTGCCCGGACGGGCCGAGAGGTGCGCGGAGCGCCGACCGGATGACGGCCGGCACCCCTGCCTCGCCTCACGCATCCGGCCAGTGCCCCGGAGAAGCCCTGAGGAAGCCGCACAGGTGCCGCGAAGGAGCGACGCGCCCGGTGCGGAGCACTGATGACCCTGGGCGGGGAGAGCCTGGGGAGGCACCCGCCCGAGCCGGTGGTGTCCCGGGAACCCGCCGGTACGTCGGTGGGAACCCCGCCTCTCTCCCCGCGTCATCCGACGGGCCGGGTCGGTTCGTGACCTTCCGGGAGCCGGTCCTGGTGGGCGTCGGCGGCAGCCCGCCGGACGGCGACCCCGCCGAACGCGCGATGCGGGCACGCCCCGAACGGGGCACCGCCCCCTCCGGGCGGCGGAGGGCGCCGTCCCCACTGATGCTCCTTTCCCACACCGCTGTGCGCACACCGGAGCGCCGGCTCGCCGGCCCTCGCGCCGATTCCGTACGCGGTACGGGTGACCGGGCGACAAGGAGGAGTTCGGGCTCGCGGTGCTCGAATCGATGGAGGCGGGGTCGCTCGTCGTCGGTGCCGTGCGCGGTGGAACGGAAGCGACCGGACCTGGGCGGGTCGCCCGCCGGCGGGCGCGCCAGGGCGGGGGATCTCGCCAGATCCGGCTTGTCCGCACTCGTTCGGGTGAAGGGCCCATCCGTCGGGCGGGCAGCGCCGAATGACGGGACGTGAGCACCTTCCACACCGGCACCACCCGCCGGACCCCCGGTACCCGCAACCCCCTCGGTCTCCCCGGCACCTTTCCCGGCGAGTCCGTCGGACGGTCGCTCCGGTCGCCGTGCCCGTGGACCACGCAGGTGCCCGGTGAACCCCCGTCCGCGGGTGGCGCACCGCTGCCGACGCTCACCCCGACCACCGGACCCGCCTTCGAGGCGCCGGTCCGGACAGAACGCCCCGGCCTCCCTCGGGACCGGGCGAAGAACCCCCAAGGAGCAACAGCCATGAACTCTCCGCGCATCCGTCGTGGCGCGATCGCCGTGACCGCCGCCGTGGTTCTCCCCTTCTCGCTCGCCGCCTGCTCGGACTCCGACGGCGACACCAAGGCCGCGGCCTCCGCGTCCGCCGCCGCGGACCCGGCCGCGACCGTGACCCCGGCGGAGGGCGCGACGGCGATGGACGCGCCGTTCGGTCCGGCCTGCGCCGGGGTGCCGAAGGAGGGCGCGGGCTCCTTCGACGGCATGGCGAAGGACCCCGTCGCCACCGCCGCGTCGAACAACCCCGCCCTGTCCACCCTGGTCACCGCGGTGAAGCAGGCCGGTCTCGTCGACACCCTCGACAACGCCGAGGACATCACGGTGTTCGCGCCGACGAACGACGCCTTCGCCAAGATCCCGAAGGCCGACCTCGACAAGGTCCTCGCCGACAAGGCCACGCTCACCAAGATCCTCACCTACCACGTCGTCGGCCAGAGGCTCACCCCCGGGCAGCTGGAGAACGGCAGCTTCGAGACCCTCCAGAAGGGCATGATCACCACTACCGGGTCCGGCGAGGACTACACCGTCGACGACACCGCCAAGGTGGTCTGCGGCAACGTCAAGACCGCCAACGCCGACGTCTACATCATCGACACCGTCCTCATGCCCGAGTAGGCCGGTTCCGACGGTCCGGACATCCCCCGCCCCGTCTCCTTCCGCCGAAGGGGGCGGGGCCGTCCGCGTACGGCGCGCGGACGACACGACTCCGGCACGTCCTGGAGCGAGGTCCTTCAGACCGCGCCCGTCCGGAGGTCGTCCAGGACGGTGCGAGCCGCTCGCGCGCCCGAAGCGAGCGCACCCTGGAGGGAGCCGGTCGCCCGGTGATCCCCGTAGACGTACCGGCCGGGAGCCCACCGCGTGGTCCGGGACAGCGGCGTGGGGCCTGGCATCTCCGGCAGGGCGTCGGGGACCGTGACGCGGTGGACGGCCTCCCAGCCGTCCGTGTCCGTGCCGTACGCCTCGCCCAGGGCCCGCAGGGCGGCGTCCGTGTCCGCCGGGCCGGGGGAGCCGAGCAAGGAGGTGGACACCAGCGCCCGGCCGTCGGTGGAGAAGCCGGGCTGGACGGCGGTGAGGACGCAGGAGTTGAGGAATCTGCGCCGCGCGTCGACGACCAGCAGCGGCTCGTCCAGGGGAGACCGGGCGGTCGCGTGGTACAACGTGGTCACGGTCCGGCCGTCCGGGACACGGAGCCCCGGAAGCAGCTCCGCCGCGGCCCGCTGCCCGGTGGCGACGACGACCGCGCGAGACCACACCTCGCTCCCGTCCGCGAGGACCACGCCGTCGGGCGTCAGGGCGGAGACGAGGATCCCGGTCCGCAGTACGTCCTGCGGCAGCCGCGAGGCGAGCTGGGCGGGCACCGCGCCGATCCCCTCGGCCGGCAGGCAGAGGGTGCCGCGGAGCATGCTCCGCCACACCAGGTGGAAGAAGCGCGCCGAGGTCTCCAGCCGGTCCTCCAGGAAGACCCCCGACAGGAACGGCCGGAAGAGCGTCTCCACCAGCTGCGCCGACACGCCCGCCGTGGCCAGGGCGTCGAGGGTGGTCCCGTCGGAGCCGTGCCGCAGCACGGACACCGGTGCCAGGGCGTCGCGCGCCGACAGGGCGGAGAGGGCGAGCAGGTCGCGGCCGGACGCGAGCCGGCCCGGCAGCAGATCCCGGCTCTTCCGTGGTCGACGGCTCGGATCGGTGAAGCGGCGTGGGCCCCGCTCGGTATGCACGAGCACCCCCGGCGTGAACGGCCGCAACCGCGGTGCCTTCAGGTTCATACGCCGCTTCACCTGCGGGTACGACGTGTTGAAGACCTGGAAACCGCGGTCCACGGTGAAGCCCGCCACCCGGTCGGTACGCATCCGGCCGCCGACCGCGTCGCCCGCTTCCAGGAGCAGCACCCGCAGGCCCGCCGCGCACAGGTCACCGGCGCAGGCGAGGCCGGCGGCCCCTGCTCCGACGACCACCACGTCGTACCGGGCGCCGTCCGTCGTCTTCTCCATGGTGTCCCCTCTCCGTGGATCTCTTCGTGGGAGGCCCGTTCCCCGCCGTCGGCAGACTGCTGAGGGTCAGGGGCCCGGTCCGCACAGGTCGCTCACGCGGGCGACGCGGGCACCGGCGGAGGCGTACGGCTCCGTCGGTGCCCGCGTCTGACTCGGGGGCCTGGTTCGGTGGTGCGGTGCCGCACGGCCGACAGGATCGGGTGCGCCTCGGCCCGGTGGAGACGGCGGTGGGAGACGGGCCGCGGCCCGATCGTCGCCACGGACGTGGCCGTGCCCGTCCGCTTCCGGGAACGGGACGCCCAGCGGATTTCCGAAGAGCTCACGCGTGTCCGTCATGCCGTACCGGTCCTCGTTCCCGCGATGCGCCGTCGCCCCGCATTCATTCCGGGGGCCTTCACCGGATGCGGTGGACGCCCTCGGGGCGGAAGCTGGACCATGACGCGAAGCCGGACGGGGAAAAGTGCCCGTCCGGTCGCGTCCGACGGCCCCTCCGCCGGAGAAGTACCCGGGTGAGGGGCGGACGTCGTGAAAGTTCCTTGCCGGCGAAGGAGCCGTGCGGGGCGCGGAGCGCCGCGTCGGCTCCGTGCGTGCCGCCCCGCTGCTCCCGACCGCGCCCACCCCGAGCGGCCGACCTCGCCCGAGGCGCCGGAACCGCCGGGACGGCCGCTGTCCGCCCACTTCCGTTCGCCCTTCACACCGGAGACCGTCATGTCCCGCTCATGGGAACTGCAAGGACGTACCGCTGTCGTCACCGGCGCCGCCCGTGGGCTGGGTGCCGGCCTGGCCCGCCGGCTCGCCGGGCGCGGCATGCGGGTGGCCCTCCTGGGACGGGAGCACGCCACCCTCGCCGCGGTGGCCGTGACGCTCGCCGCCGAGAGCCACGTCGTGGAGGTCGACGTCACCGACGACGCGGCGATGGAACGGGCCGCCGAGGACGTGACGCGCACCCTCGGCGCCCCGTCGGTCGTCATCGCCAACGCGGGCGTCGCGGAGGGCGGTCCCTTCGAGACCTCCGACCCCGAGACGTGGCGCCGCGTCGTGGAGGTCAACCTCGTGGGCAGCGCGGTCACCGGGCGGGTCTTCCTGCCCGGCCTGCGGTCCACCCGTGGTTACTTCCTCCAGGTCGCCTCCACCGCCGCCTTCGGTGCGGCCCCGATGATGAGCGCCTACTGTGCCTCCAAAGCGGGTGTCGAGGCGTTCGCCCGCTCCCTCCGCGCCGAGGTGGCCCACCAGGGCGTCGGCGTGGGGGTGGCGTACCTGCACTGGACCGACACCGACATGGTCCGCGACGTCGACCGTCACACGGTCCTGCGGGAGCTGCGCGGTCACATGCCCGCTCCCGCCCGCCGCGTGTACCCGGTCGACCAGGTCGCGAGCCGGCTCGCACGAGGTGTGGAACGGCGCTCGACCTCCGTCTACGCCCCGCCGTGGCTGAGACTCGCCCAGGCCGGACGACCGCTCTTCCCCTTCGCGGTGGACCTGTTCTCCCGCCGGGAACTGCCCCGGCTCATGCGGGAGCACTCGTTCGAACAGACCGGTCTGCTCGGGGCAGGCGGAAGGATCGAGGAGGCGACGATCGACCGTTCCGCCGCCGGGCGTGCGGGGGACGGGCAAGCGGCCTCCTGACGTGTGCGTCCTGCGGCACGGTGCGGCACGCACGGAAGGGCCCGCTGCGCGTTCCACGGTCGTGGTCACGTGAACCGGGCCCCCGCCCCGGCGGCTTCCTGCGACGAGACGAGGGCGAGACGAGGAGGAAGACCAGGAGGAAGACGAGGCCAGTGGCCCCGCTTCTCCTGATCCCCGTGGCCGCCGCCGCTGCCGAAACCACCGCTGGAGATGCGGCCCCACTCGCGCCACTCCTCGCTCGGCGGCTCCGGTGACGTCTCGGCGCTGCCTCCTCTGAGCCGGTGCGGGGTGAGGCGGTGCGCGCCGTCGGTGCCGGGCACCTCCGGGGGCCGCCGGTACTCCGATGCGTCCGGCCGCCGGCCGCCGGACGGACGCATCGGGCGGCGCGTCCGCTGCGGAAGGGCCGCCCGATGTGACGAGCCGTTGTCCGTTCCGTGAAGCCGGGACATCGCGCGGCCGTTGCCGCCTCGTCCGCCGGCCGACTGCATCCGTGCCGTGCCGGTGGACGGAAGGAAGAGCGTGGGCAGGCCGGCTTTGCCTCACGGGAGGGCCGGAGAACGAAAGCCTTCGGCTTGATGCTTCAATTTATCTCGATCATTGAGATAGTCGACCAATGAGAGATCTCTAGGGAGTTCTTCATGCCCACACCCGCGCGCTGGGTGAGCAGACTGCTGCCACTGCTGGTGCTCGTCGTCTGGCTCGCCGTCGGAGGCGGGCTCGGTCCCTACGCCGGGAAGCTCGGTGAGGTGGCCACCAACGATCAGGCCGCCTTCCTCCCCCGAAGCGCCGAGTCGACCCAGGTCCTCCAGAGCCAGGAGGCGTTCCGCCAGGAAGAGACCCTTCCCGCCCTGGTCGTCTGGACCGCCGAGGGGGGCGGTCCCGTCGCCCCTTCCGTGCAGGCGGCCGCGACCAGGGCCCTGGCAACCCTCAAGGGCATTGAAGGCGTGGTCGGCGCACCCTCCCCGGCCTTCCCCTCCGAGGACGGAGAGGCACTGCGGGGTGTGGTCCAGCTCCGGTCCGACCTCGGCGACGAACTGTCCGTGGTGCTGGAGCAGGTGGACGCGGCGGCGTCGACCGTACCGGGCACCGACGCGTGGCTGGCGGGCCCCGCTGCGACCCAGGCCGACCTCGGCGACGCCTTCGCGGGCATCGACGGCCTCCTGCTCGTCGTCGCCCTGGTGACCGTCCTGGTGATCCTGCTCCTCGTCTACCGGAGCGTCCTGCTGCCGCTGCTGATCATCCTCGGCGCCGTCTTCGCCCTCGGCCTGGCCTGCGCCGTCGTCTACGCCCTCGCCGACCACGACATCGTCCGGGTCGACGGCCAGGTGCAGGGCATCCTGTCCATCCTGGTCATCGGTGCCGCCACCGACTACGCCCTGCTGCTCGCCGCCCGCTACCGGGAGGAGCTGGCCACCCGCGACGGCGACCGGAGGCCGGCCATGCGCGCCGCCCTCAAGCAGTCCTTCGGACCGATCGCGGCCAGCGCCGCCACGGTCGCCCTCGGCCTGCTCGCCCTGCTGTTCAGCGACCTCACCAACAACCGGGCCCTCGGTCCCGTCGGAGCCATCGGCATCGTCTGCGCCGTGCTGAGCGCGGTGACCTTCCTCCCCGCCGTCCTGGTGCTGCTCGGCCGGGCCGCGTACTGGCCGAGTCGCCCCAAGGCCTCTGCCGACGGCGAGGCGGCCCACCCCGTCTGGCGCAAGGTCGCCGCGCTCGTCGACCGCGCGCCGCGCAAGGTCTGGGCCGGCTCGCTGGCGGCCCTGCTCGCCTGCGCCGCCTTCTCCTTCACGCTCGACTCCAAGGGCGTCCCGTTCGACGAGATCTTCGTCAAGGACGTCCCCTCCGTCTCCGCCCAGGAGCGCCTGAGCGAGCACTTCCCGGGCGGCGCGGGCAATCCCGCCGTCGTCATCGCCGACGCCGACGCCGCGGAGCAGGTGCGGACGGCCGCCGAAGGGGTCGACGGGGTCGACTCCGCCACCCTCTTCGCCGCCCCCGGCACCTCCCGGCCGCTCGTCGCCGACGGACGCGTCCGGATCGACGTCACCCTCACGGACGCCGCGGACTCGGACGCGGCCAAGGACACCGTCGCCGCCCTGCGTGCCACCCTGCACGCGGTCCCCGGCGCCGACGCCCTCGTCGGCGGCTCCACCGCCCAGCAGTACGACACCCAGGTCACCGCCGAGCGGGACCGGAAGCTCATCGTTCCCGTCGTGCTGGCCGTCATCCTGGTCATCCTGGTCGGCCTGTTGCGCTCCCTGCTGCTGCCGGTCCTCCTGGTGGCCACCGTCGCGCTCAACTTCCTGGCCACCCTGGGCGTCGCCGCCCTCGTCTTCGAGCACGTTCTCGGATTCACCGGGACCGACTCCTCCGTGCCGCTGTACGGGTTCGTCTTCCTGGTCGCCCTCGGCGTCGACTACAACATCTTCCTCATGTCGCGGGTACGCGAGGAGACGGAACGGCACGGCACTCGCGAGGGCCTGCGACGGGGGCTGGTCGCCACGGGCGGGGTCATCACCTCGGCCGGTGTCGTCCTCGCCGCCACCTTCGCCGCGCTGGGCGTGATCCCGCTGGCGTTCCTCGTCCAGATCGCCTTCATCGTCGCCTTCGGCGTCCTGCTCGACACCCTCGTCGTCCGGTCACTTCTGGTACCGGCCCTCGTCCGGGACGTCGGCGCCACGATCTGGTGGCCGGGCGCGCTCCGCCACCGGCCCTGACCCGTTTCCCGGCCGGGGCACGTCCACGTGCCCCGGCCACCGACGGGAAGGGGAAGGTCAGGAGGGAAGGGCGAGGAGGAGCAGGGGCTGTGTGGTGGGCTGCGCGGATCCACCGTCCGGTTCGACGGTGAGCCCCACCGCGGTCGCGTCGGCGGGTTCACCGTCGACGAGGACGGTGCCGTCGGAACGGATGAACCCGGCCGGCCGCATCGTGCCGTCGTGGTCGAGCCACAGCTGGTAGGTGTGACCCCGCGCCGGGGCCGGCAGCCCGGTCGCGGTGAACACGGCCCGGTTCTGCCGCTCCGAGGAGACGACCGTGGCCAGGGCGCCGTTCGTCGTCCGCCCGTGCACGGCCCGGGCGTCGGGCGCGGCCAGCACGTCGCTGACGGCGTCGAGCTGTCGCTGGACCTGACGGGCCTGGCGCTGCGCGTCCTCGTTCTGCCGGTGCTGCCAGGCGGCGAGACCGGCGAACGAGACGGCGGCGGCGACGGCGGCGGCGAGCGCGAGCGGCATCGCCCGGCGCTTCAGCCTCTGGGCGAGGCCCGCCACCGGGCGGGCGGCGGGGACCTGCGGCGGGAACTGGCGCACGTTCTCGACGGCGGTCAGCGTCCGCTGCTTGAGCGCGGCCGGAGGGTCCTGTCCGACGGCGGACGCCAGCCGGGCGGCGGTCGCCTCGAACTCGGTCACGTCCCCGTGGCAGTCCTCGCAGTGCGCGAGGTGGGCGACGAACTCCTCCCGCTCGGCGGTGTCGAGGGCGTGGAGCGCATAGGCGGCCGCGAGGGAGTGGATGTCGGAGCGGTGGCGGTTCACGCGGTCACCCCCATGCAGTCGCGGAGGCGGATCAGTCCGTCGCGCATGCGTGTCTTGACGGTGGGGAGCGGGGTCCGCAGGGCCTGGGCGACTTCACGGTACGTGAGCCCCCCGTAGTAGGCGAGGGTGACGGCCTGACGCTGGAGCTCGGTCAGACCGCGCAGGCAGCGGCGTACCTGCTCGCTCTCCAACCGGGTCTCGACCTGCTCGGCGACCTCGTCGAAGGCGGTGGCGTGCTCGCGCGCCGCCTGGGCGTATTCACGGTCGGAGGCCGCCTGAGCGGACCGGACGCGGTCCACGGCCCGCCGGTGGGCGATGGTCGCGGCCCAGGTGGTGACGCTTCCGGCCGCCGGGCGGTAACGGGCGGCCTGCCGCCACAGGTCGATCATGACCTCCTGGGTGACCTCCTCGGACTGGGACCGGTCGCGCACCACTCGGAGCACGATGCCGAACACCAGGGGCGCGAGGGCGTCGTAGAGAGTGGAGAAGGACTGTTTGTCGCCCTGGGCGACCTTCCGCATCACCTCGGCGAGGTCACCTCGGGGGCGCGCGCCCGGGGCATCGGAGGGGAGCGGTCGGGTCACCGGCCGGGCTCCGGTCGCCGGGATCGGACGGAGCCGCCGGGGGCGGCGGTCCTGGGGGAGGGGGTCCATCGCATGCTGGTCCTTCGGGGGCGGGCGGACGGTGTCTGAAGCTGCTTCGGAACGGATGGCACCGCGGATGGCTCCAGACGGGTCACGATGTCGTCACGGAGCCGACGGAGTGCCTTGCCCGCCACGACGACACCTCGTTCGGGTGACGGAACCCGTCCCCGAGACGGTCATTGCCGAAGGACCGGGTGTGAGCAGCTTCCGGAACACCCTCAGCCGCCCGTCCCGCGGCGCACTCGCCGGCTTGACGGCCGGCTGTACGGCCCTGGCGGTGGCCGAACTGATCGCGGCCCTCGTGCGGCCCGCCGCCGGGCCGGTCACGGTCGTCGGCGGCGCGGTCGTCGACCGGACCCCGGCGCCGGTGAAGGACTTCGCGATCCGCACCTTCGGAGAGAACGACAAGACCGTCCTCCAGCTCGGCATCCTCGTCCTGCTCGCCCTCTTCGCGACGGCCCTCGGGATCGTGGCGCTGCGGCACCGGTACGCCGGTGCGCTCGGTGTCCTGGCGTTCGGGCTCGTCGGTACCGCCGCCGCGCTGAGCCGGCCCGACTCCACCGGGCTCGGTGACGCGGTGCCCTCCCTCGTCGGGTCGGTGGCGGGGGCCGCGGTCCTGTACGTCCTGGCGGGCAAGGCCGTCCTGGCGGGGGAGGCACCCCGTGGCACGGGCGCGCGCGGAGGAAGCCGACGCGGGTTCCTGACGGCCGTCGCGGTCACCGCCGTCGCCGCGACCGCCACGGGAGCCCTGGGGCGGATGCTGTCCGACCGCCGGGGCCGGGACGCCGAAGCCTCCCGCGCCGGCCTCGTCCTGCCTCCACCGGCGTCCCCCGCCCCCGCCGTGCCACCGGGCGCGCGGCTCGGCGTGCCGGGCATCAGCCCCTTCAGCACACCGAACCGCGACTTCTACCGGGTCGACACGGCCCTCGTCGTCCCCAAGGTCGACGCGGACACCTGGCGGCTGCGGATCCACGGCAAGGGCGTGACCCGGCCACGGACGTTCACGCTCGACGAGCTGCTGGCCCGCCCCCTGATCGAACGCGACATCACGCTCACCTGCGTGTCCAACGAGGTCGGAGGGCCGTACGTGGGCAACGCCCGCTGGCTGGGTGTCCCCCTGCGCGGCCTGCTGGCCGAGTGCGGGGTGGAGCCGCCGTCCCGAGGCGGACCGGCCGACCAGCTGGTGGCCCGCTCGGTGGACGGCATGACGCTCGGCTCCCCGGTGGAGGACGTGATGGACGGCCGGGACGCGATGCTCGCCGTCGGCATGAACGGCGAGCCGCTCCCCTTCGACCACGGCTTCCCGGTCCGCATGCTCGTCCCCGGCCTGTACGGCTACGTGTCGGCCTGCAAATGGATCGAGTCCATCGAACTCACCACGTTCGCCGCTTATGACCCGTACTGGGTGAAACGCAAGTGGGCCCGCAAGGCACCGGTCAAGACCCAGTCCCGCATCGACACCCCCAGGCCCTTCGCCCGCCCCGCCGCCGGCACGGTCACGGTCGCGGGCGTCGCCTGGGCCCAGCGCCGTGGCATCACCCGCGTCGAGATCCGCGTCGACGACGGTCCCTGGCAGCACGCCGACCTCGCCGAGCAGGACACCGTTGACACCTGGCGCCAGTGGTCCTACCGCTGGAACGCCACCCCCGGCGGACACACGATCACCGTCCGCGCCACCGACGGCGCCGGGCAGGTGCAGACCGAGCAGCGCACCCGGACCGTCCCCGACGGAGCGAGCGGCCACCACAGCGTCTTCGTCACCGTCACCTAGACCATGGCGGTGCCGGCCTCCTCCGCTCCGCCGAAGCGGCCGATCCGTGAGCATCCGGCACCCCGGAGAAAGAGGAACCGCGGATGCGGGAATGCCATATCCGTACCCCGGCGCGGCGCGCCCGTGACCGGTGGCCGATCAGGGAGAGCGCGATGACCGTCTCCGTCGTTCTGTACACCTCCGACCTCAGGGTCCACGACCATCCGCCGCTCAGGGCCGCGGCACAGGGGGCGGAGGAGGTGGTGCCGGTGTTCGTCCGCGACCCGGCCGTGAACCGCGGGGGATTCGCGGCGCCCAATCGGCTGGCCTTCCTCGCGGACTGCCTGCAGGACCTCGACCGGGCCTTGAAGGAGCGGGGCGGCCGCCTCGTGGTGCGGGAGGGCGACACGGTGTCCGAGGTGCGGGCGCTGGTGCGGCAGACCGAGGCCGACGAGGTCCACATGGCCGCCGGGGTGACGGCCTTCGCCCGGAGGAGGGAGGCCCGTCTGCGCAGGGCGCTGGAGGCGGACGGCTGCCGCCTGTACGTGCACGACGGCGTGGTCACCGTCGTCCCGCCCGGCGACGTCCTCCCGCAGGGCTCGGACCACTTCGCCGTCTTCACCCCCTACCACCGGCGCTGGGCCGCCGAGCCTCTCCGGGCCCCTTTCGCCGCCCCGAGGAAGCTGCGCGTGCCGTCGGGCGTGCGCTCCGAGCGCGTCCCGCGGCGCTCCGCCGTCGCGGACGTGTCGCCGGCCCTCCTCGTGGGAGGGGAGAGCACGGGCCGTAAGCGCCTCGGCGCATGGCTGGCCGACCGCCTCGACACGTACGGGGAACACCACGACGACCTGGCGGGCGACGCCACCTCCCGTCTCTCGCCCTACCTCCACTTCGGCGCCCTCTCCGCCACCGAGGCGGTGCACCGGGCGAGCAGGCGCGGCGGGGCCGGTGCCGACGCGTTCGTACGGCAGCTCTGCTGGCGCGACTTCCACCACCAGGTGCTGGCCGCCCGCCCCGAGGCGGCCGGAGCCGACTACCGTTCCCGGCCGGGGGGTTGGCGGGAGGGCGCGGACGCCGCTGCGGACCTCGCCGCCTGGCGGGAGGGGCGCACCGGCTACCCCCTCGTCGACGCCGCCATGCGCCAGCTCGCCCACGAAGGATGGATGCACAATCGAGGCAGGCTGATCGCAGCCTCCTTCCTGACGAAGACGCTCTGCATCGACTGGCGTGAAGGAGCGCGCCATTTCCTCGGCCTGCTGGTGGACGGCGACATCGCGAACAACCAGCTCAACTGGCAGTGGGTGGCCGGCACCGGCACGGACACCCGCCCCAACCGCGTCCTCAACCCCGTGGCGCAGGCCAAGCGGTACGACCCCGACGGCAGCTACGTACGCCGCTGGGTCCCCGAACTCGCGGACCTCGACGGCCCGGTCCTCCACGAGCCCTGGCGGCTCACCGGACTCGACCGGGCGGCCCTCGACTACCCGGAGCCGTTGATCGGGCTCTCCGACGGCCTGGCGCGCTTCCGGCGGCTCCGGGGTTCCGCCTGACCGCACACGCCTCCCGGCGCGACGAGCGGGCCGAGATTTCGATGCGAAAGCGATGCGAGTTGTGGTGAGGGGAGTGTCGGCCGGACCGTGAGGAGGCACGGGGTCGCCGAGGCCCCGGAGCCGACGCTCCCGCAGCGACGGCGGCACACCCGGTGGCCCCCCCGCGCCACCGCCCGGAGGAGGAAGCGTCATGACCGCACACCGGAGCACCGGAGACCTCGTCACCGCCGCGGCCGCCGTCGCCGAGGACGCCGTCACCGACGACCGCATCGCCCGCGGCCTGGCCGGCGGGGACGAGCACTGCCTGGCCGCCGCCTACCGGCGCTGGGGCCGCCTGGTCCACACCCTGGCGGCCCGCGCCCTGGGCGACCCCCGCGAGGCGGAGGACATCACCCAGCAGGTGTTCGTCGCCGCGTGGCGCGGACGGGCCAACTTCCGTCCCGAGCGGGGCACCCTGCCGGCCTGGCTCACCGGCATCACCCGCCGGAAGATCGCCGACGCCCTGACCGCCCGCACCCGCCGCACCGAGCTCGCGGCGACCCTCGGCGCCTCCCTGGAGCACGAGGGCCGGACGGAGGAGGAGCCCGAGCGGGTCCTGGACCGGATGGTCGTCACCGGGGAACTGTCCAGGCTGCCCCGCGTCCAGCGCGACGTCCTGGAACTCGCCTACTTCGCCGACCTGACCCAGACCCAGATCGCCGACCGCACCGGCATGCCGCTCGGCACGGTCAAGAGCCACGCCCGCCGCGGTCTCCAACGCATGCGCCACAGCCTCGAACTCGCCGGCGCCGGCGGCTGACCGGCCCGGAACCGCCCGCCGGGGCCGGCACCTCCGCATGCTCGCCGACGTCCCCCGCTTCCACCGCGCGGCGCGGGACCTGCCGACCGCCGACGACACGAACCTCACCCTCGGCTCCCTCCCCGTCCAGGCCACCGTCCTCCTGCCCCGGCCGCCGGAGGCGACCGCGTACCTCGGCCTCGCCGTGTGGGCGGCCGGCCTCGCCATCGAGACGGTGGGGGACCACCAGCTCGCCCGGTTCAACAAGGAGCCGGCGAACCGGGGCCGCGTCATGGACCGGGGGCTGTGGAGCTGGACCCGTCACCCCCACCACTTCGGCGACCTCCTCGTCTGGTGGGGCCTGTACCTGACGGCCTGCGCCACCTGGCAGACCGCGCCGCTCACCCTGATCTCCCCGCTCGTCATGAGCACCCTGCTCATCTGGGGCAGCGGCAAACGGCTCCTGGAGGCCCACATGGCCGACCGGGCCGGGTACGCCGCCTACCGGGCGCGCACGAGTGGCTTCGTCCCGCGGCCGCCCCGACGCCGACCGGGGACGGAGACCCCGTAGGCGACTCACGGCCGAGGGGGCCGGATCAGGCTCCGGTGCTTCCGGCCCGCTCCTCGTACCCGGCCGCCTCCCCGTACAGCCGGGAGATCACGCCGAGCGCCTCGCGCAGACCGGTGGGACGCGCCGTGCCGGGAGCGAGCGTCCTGCCGAGCCAGCCGGGGCCTGCGAGGAGGACCAGGGGAGCGGTCCGTGCTCCCCGTACCCCGAACGCCGTCCCCGCCACGTGCCGGGCCAGCGCGTGGTTCGCGGTGGAGCGTGCCTGGGACCAGAGGACGACGGCGGCCGGCCCCGACCGGCGCACCGCCGCGTCGAGGGCCTCGGCGGGCACGGCCGCCCCGAACATCCTGGTCGGCAGCCCCCGTTCGGCGAGACCGGCGGCGAGCGCCTCCAGGGGCAGCGTGTGCTGCTCCGAGGGGACGCAGGCCAGCACCACCGGCGGGGCCGCAGGGGGCGGGGAGGAGGACGGCGGCCCGGCGACGGCGGCCCGCCGCAGTGCGGTGGAGATGTGCCAGGAGAGCAGGTGCTCCACCTCGACGTAGCGGTCGCCGGACGATTCCCACTTCCGGCCCACCGCGTGCAGCGTCGGGGCCATGATCTCCTCCCAGGCGGTGACCAGCCCGTGCTCCGCCAGCGTCGCTTGGAGGAGCCCTTCCAGGGTCGGACCGTCGAGGCGCACGGCGGCACGGGCGAGCCCGCGGCACTCCTTCCGCACGTCGCCCAGCGGCAGACCGCTGCCGGCCGTCGCACGTCCGGCCCGCCCCGGAGACGACTTCTCGACGGACACGACCGGCTCGGCGGCGAGTCTGGCCGGAGGGCTGCCGACAGGCACCCCGCTTCCGTCCGCCACCACCGCGGACCGTACTTCCCGGGCCGCCCGGGCCGCCTCGGCCGGCGGGACGCCCGACGCCGTCAGACGGCACATCTCCTCCAGCATCGCGACATCCGCAGGACTCCACCGCCGGTGCTGCCCGTCCGCACGAACGGCGGGGCCGATCCCGTAGCGCCGGTCCCAGGACCGCACGGTGGTGGGGGAGACCCCCAGACGCCGGGCCAAGGCACCCGTGGTGATCCCATGAGCGATGTCGTGCATGTCCACCACCGTACGATGCGGAAGCGATGCGAGCCGGTGTGTCCGGCGTGAGGGAACGAGGTCAGGAACGCCACGCCTCGGCGGCCGCCGGAAGGCGGGTGACCACCCCGTCGGCCAGGCGCTCGAACTCCCCGCGCGGGAACGGCGCGACCGGCCGGGCGAAGCCCTTGAAGGCCGGCGACGCCCGGTAGGTCAACCGTGTCGCCACCCCCTCCTCGGTGAACCGGAGTTCGTCCAGCGCGGTCACCGTCCTGTTCTCCCCGACGAACACCGGCCGGGCGGGCTCCCGCACGACGAGCTCGTACTCCAGCGTGGTCGTGCGCCCCCGGAACCGGACGTGTTCCGCCACCGCGCACCCGGCCGCCCGGGCCGTCGCCGAGCCGCACGCAGCGGACGGTTCCGGGGTCCCCTTCCTCGGTGCGGGCGAAGTCCTCCAGGTATGCCACGGCCTCGGCCAAGGGGCGACGCACCACGACCACCCGCTCCACACTGATCACCGCTCGGTCCTCCTCCCGCCTTCCCACCGGTGGACGCGTACTGCTCCGGTCACCTGGGCTTCCGGCCCGGCGGCCGGACCGGACGCACGGAGGGCGCCGCCGAGCAGGGACGGGCGCCCGATCGGGGGAAACGCGTGATTCGCGTGCGGAGAGTGATCATGGGATGCCACAGTCGTGCCATGCGCAGTGACGAGGCTGTCATGCAGGGAACCGTCGCCGGCCTGGCACAGGAGCGATGGAAGATCACGCTGGACGGAGAACTCCCGGCGCGGTTCGCCGAACCGGGATGGAGCCACGAGGAGACCGTCGACCGCCGCTGTCCCGTCTGCGGCGGCGAACTGCACGCCCTGCGCAGACCGTACGAGTCCCAGGGCCGGACCTACCGGTACACGGCACTCGTCTGCCCCGCCTGCCCCGCCGCCTTCACCCTCGCGGATCTCGGAGCGAGGCGCTACGACGAACTGACCGACACCACGCCTCGCCGGAGCGGCCCGGCGGAGCCGGCGCCCACCGTGACCCTGCGGGTCAGGGTTCCGGCGCAGCGCGAGGGCCGGGGCCCGGCGTGGCCGGAGGACCTGGTCGTGCCCGACCGGACCGAGCGGCGCGCCCTGCTGTGGTGCAAGGTCACCGACCCCGCGTGGCGCCCGGCCGACGCCGCGCTCGCGGCGGCCGAGGACGTGCGGGTGATCCTCCCCGAGGGCCCGGAGTACGAGGCGCTGCGGACGTGGCTCGAGGAGCGGGACGTCCCGTACCGGGTCAGCCGCTACTGGGAGGAGGCCGGGCAGGTCGGCACGGTCACCGACACCGGAGGCCGTACGGAACCGGTAGAGACCGGTCCGGACGGCGCGGCCCCCGCCGCCGGACCCTGGGCGGCCGCGGCCCGGGACGCCTTCGCCGCCCAGTGGGACGCGCTGGAGGAACTGCCGGACGGCGAGGAGGACACGTACGTACCCGTCGGCGAACTGGTTCCGGCCGAGTGGGCCGGACTGCTGCCGCACCCCTCGTTCAACCCGGTGCAGGCCGCCGCCGTCCCAGCCGTCCTCGAGGAGACCGGGCATCTGGTCGTCGTCGCGCCGACGGGCGCGGGAAAGACCCCCATCGGCATGGTCGCCGCCCTGGCGGCACACGCCCGCGGACGCAAGGCGGCCTGGCTGGTCCCGCAGCGCTCGCTCACCGACGAGCTCGACCGCGACCTCGCGCTGTGGCGCAGCCACGGCCTGCGCGTGGTGCGCCTGACCGGCGAGGCGGCGGTGGACACCGAGCTGATCCGGTCGGCCGACGTGTGGGTGGCCACCACCGAGAAGTTCGAGGCCATCTGCCGCGCCGGCTCGCTGCGGGACGCGCTCGCGGAGGTCGGCTGCCTGGTGGTCGACGAGATCCACCTGCTCGGCGACCCGACCCGCGGAGCCGTACTGGAGGCGCTGCTCGCCCGGGTACGGGAGGACAGCGCGGCCACCCGCATCGTCGGCCTGTCCGCGACGGTCGCCAACGCCGACGAGGTCGCCGACTGGCTGGGCGCCCGGCTCGTCCGCACCACCTGGCGGCCCACCCGGCTCACCTGGCAACTGCCCCACCTGCCCCCGGTCGACGACATGGACCGGACGGAGCGGGCCGCCGTCCGCACCCGGGCCGCCGTCCGCATCGCCCGGCAGGTCACCGGGGACGGCGGCAGCGTCCTCGTCTTCTGCGGCAGCAAGCGCGGCGTACGGTCCACGGCGCTCGCGCTGGCCGCCGACCGGGGCGTGCCCACCACCGGCGTCGACGCCGACGACGCCGAAGAGGTGGAACGGCTGTGCACCAAGGCCGGTGTACGGCTGCACTACCGGGACTGGCCGTACAAGCGGGAGGCCGAACAGGCCTTCCGCGCCCGCGAGGCGGAGATCCTGGTCGCCACCTCCACGGTCGCGGCCGGCGTCAACCTCCCCGCCCGCGCGGTGGTCGTCCGCGACACCACCCTCGGCCTGGACCGCGTCGAGGTGTCGATGGTCCAGCAGATGTTCGGCCGCGCCGGACGCATCGGCGCCGGAGAGCGCGAGGGCTGGGCGTTCCTGCTCACCGACCCGTCCGAACGGGCCCACTGGCAGGCCCGGTTGGCCGCCGGATACACCGTACGATCACGCCTCGACGAGCACCTGCCCGACCACCTCCTCGCCGAAGCCGTACAGGAGCGCCTCTCGACCCTCGACGAGGCCGAGCGCTGGTGGGCCGGAACGTTCGCCGCGCACCAGGGCCACGACAGCGTCGAGCCCCTGCACGAGGCGGCACGCTTCCTCGCGGACGTGGGCTGTCTGCGCCCCGCGGCGGACGAGGACCGGCTGGAACCCAGCCCCCTGGGCCGACTGACCAGCCGCTTCATGGTCGACGCCACCCTCGCCGACGACCTGGCGACGGCACTGCGACAGGCCCCGGTGCCCGAAGACCCGCTCACCGCCGAGCAGGTGCTCGCGTACCTGCTCAGCACCCGCCTGCCCGTACTCGAACAGGCACCGTTCACCGACCGGGCGAAGACGGCCCTGCGCCGGGTCCTGCGCGAGACCGACCACACGGACGACCCCTGGGGGCTCGGCCCGGTGGAGGCGGCGGCGCCGGACGACGACGAACAGCGCCCGCAGGCCGGCGACCTCGCCCGCGCGGTCCTGCTGCTCGCGGCGACCCGCCCGCACCTCTTCCGCGGCCGGCCCGCCTACGTCCTCGGCATCCCCGTCGACTCCATGACCGGCATCCTGGAAGAGGCACAGCGCTATCTGGCCTGGCTGGGCGCGCAAGGCCCCCTCGGCACCGTCCACCCCTGGGTCGCCGTCGTCGCCGGCGACCTCGCCCTGCGCGTCCGCTGGCGCACCCTCGGCCCCGGCCGAGGAGCCGGACGCCTCCTCTGGATGTGCGAACGCATGGCCACGGCCCCCCTCGCGCCCCACCTCGTCCCCCGCATGTGGCACGCGGCCAGAGCCCGCGGCATCGGAGCACCCGACTGGCCCGGCACCACGCCGCCCGGTGACTGCGCACTGCCCCCGGACCGCTACCGGGCCCTGCTCGCGGAACGCGCCACCGGCACCCGCCTCACCCTCCAGGACGACACGCTCCGGGCATGGGCTCCGCCCGGAGCCGTGATCCGCCTGTGGAACGGCACGACCACCACCCGGCACCCCGCCGACGGCGAGGAGGCCACGCTGCCCCTGCCACCCGCCGAACCGGCCGACCCGTCGGCGGGGTGCCACGGCGCCGCCGTCTTCACCCGCGGTGACCGGCTGGGAGCAGGATGGCTCGAAGCGTACGCGGCCGTCCGCGCCTGATCCGGCCGCCCGGCCGCCCGGGACACCGGCATGGCACGGACGCGGCCGGGCAGTCGCCCGCCACGAGACCCGTGACGGCCGGGAGGCGGAGGATGGGAGACGTGCTCACGATGGGGGTCGAGGAGGAGTACTTCCTCGTCGATCCGGGGTCCGGGCGGATCAGCGCCGCCGCCGGGAGGGTACTGGCCAGGGCGCGGGCGGAGCCAGGTGCGAGCGACGTCCTCACGGGCGAGTTCACCCGCCACCAGATCGAGGCCCGCACGACCCCTTGTGCGACGCTCGCCCACCTGCGTACCGAGCTGAGCGCGGTACGGCGTGCCGCGGCCCGCGCCGCCCGGGCGGAAGGGCTGCGGCTGTGCGCGTCCGGCACACCGGTGCTGGGCGAGGCCGCGGAAGCGACGGAGCGGGCGCCGGGGGAGGAGGCCGGAGACGGCGCGTGGGGGACGCCGGTCGGCGACCATCCGCGCCACCGGGCGGGTGTGGCCCAGTACCGGGCGATGATGGGGGACTTCGCGGTCTGCGCCCAGCACGTCCACGTCCACTGCCCGGACCGGGAGTGCGCCGTCCTCGTCGGCAACCATCTGCGTCCCGTGCTGCCGACCCTGGTGGCCCTGAGCGCGAACTCGCCGTTCCACGAGGGGCGCGACACCGGATACGCGAGCTGGCGTTCCGTGATCCGGCAGCGGTTTCCGTGCCTGGGGCCGCCGCCGTACGCGCGGTCGCTCGCCGAGAGCGCGCGCCGCGCGGAGACCATCGCGGCGGCGGAGGCGATGCTCGCCCCGACGCTGCCCTTCTGGGATGTCCGCCCCAACCCCCGGCTGCCGACCGTGGAGATCCGCTGCCCGGACGTCTCCGCCGACCTGGAGGGGGCGGTGTGCCTGGCGGCCCTGGTGCGGGCCCTGGTGGCCGAGGCGATCGGGGCGGTCGGCCGCGGCGACCCGGGTCCCCGGGTGGGCGCGGAGGAACTGCGGGCCGCCTACTGGAAGGCCGCCCGGGACGGTGTGACGGGTAACGGCGTGGACCTGGCCACCGGCCGGGCCGTGCCGGCCGCCGAACTGGCCCGCGCCTTGCCGACCCGGGTGGAGGGCCCCCTGGAGGCGGCGGGCGACCGGCAGGCCGTGCACGCGTACGTACGACGGACGCTCGTCGACGGCCCGGGGGCGGCGCTGCAACGCGCGGCGGCGCGGGAGGCCGGTCCGCCGGGAGCAGTACGCCGACTGGTGGCGGCGACGGAGGGGACGTCGGCGAAGGACCCGTAGACGTGGGCCACGGCGGGGGCGGGAGCCCGGGACGGCCTCAGGTCTCGGGCTCGGGCTCGGCCAGCGTGACGACCAGAACGTCGCGGTGCGCAGGCCGCCCCGGCGCGCGGGGGCGTATCGGCGACACCCCGTGCAGGGTGCACCGGTCGTCACCGAGGAGCAGGGTCCCGGGCCGGTCGAGGACCGTACGGAACAGGGGAGCACCGTCCTGGTGGTAGACGGTGCTCTCGCCGCCGTCGGCGTTGCCGCGGTCCACCAGCAGCGAGGAGACCAGGGTCACCCCGTCGCGGTGCACGCCTTCCGGCGTGGGCTCGCCGGGCACGTCGGCGGTGGCCGGCACCCGGAAAGGATGGATCTTGACCGTCCACTCGGGCGGATCCGCCAGCACGGCCGCCGCCCGGGCGAGCAGCGACAGCAGACCGGCGAGAAGCGGGTCGGCGCTGAAGGCGTCGGTGAGCGGCTCGAAACGCCACTCACGCCCCACGTACAGCGGGTTGGTGTCGGCCGGTTGCAGAAAGGCCTCGTGCGGCCGCTCCCGGCGCTCCCCGGTGGGCCGCAGGCCGACGTGCCCGTAGCGGCGCAGCCGCATGGTGCCGGAGGAGCGCAGATAGGGGTCGGGGACGAGGTCGTCCCAGTGCCGGTCGAACTCCGCCCACCGTTCCGGTGGGGCGCCGAGCCATCGGGCGGTCTCCTCGGCCGGGACGACGCAGGCGCCGGGATCCACCAGCTGTCGCGTGAATCGTTCGAGGTCGTTCATGCCCGGGAGAGTGCCCGGCCGTCCCGGTGTCATGCGCCGCGAGGACGGGAGGAGGCGCGGCGGGCCGGGAACGGTACGGGGAGGCATGAGTGGCACGGCCGGTTCTGGGCAGTCGCCTGGTCGGGTGCGCACCCGAAAAGCCGTCGCCCGGCTTCCCCCCCTCCGGGCGACGGCGCGCGGAAGCGGTACGTCGCCTTCACCACGTCCTTTCCGGCCCGCGCCGCGGCACGACCACCGCATACGCGCGGGGCCGTCGGCCGTACGGGCGCCCGCCGCCCCGCCCCCGAGGCCGCACGGCCGTGGAGAACGCCACCGCCGAGGGCCCTCATGAGCGCGGGGCGCGGAGACCGGCGCGGTCGGCCACGTCCGGGCTCCGCCGTCCACGGTGCCGAGTGCCGGCCGGCGCGCTGTGCTCGTGCGCAGGTGCCCGCTCCGCCGACTCCACGGAATCCTCACGACGTACCGAGAAGACCGGCGACGAGTGCCGCACGGGGTCCAGGCCGGCACCCGCCCCAGGTGAGAGCGGGACCCGGCCCACGGGAGCCGCGACCAGGAGGCGTCCGGCAGGGGCGTTCCGGTCAGCGAGGGGCCGGAGAACCCCCTTTTCCGTGATCAGGTGATGACTTAGCGTGGCGTTGCTCCGCACTACCAGAGTTTCGTGACTGAAGGGATGATCCCCATGCGCACGAGAACCAAGCTCGGTGTCACTCTGGCCGCCTGCGCGGTCGCCACCCTCGGAACGGTGGCGCCGACCTCGGCGTCGACCGAACTCGAGAGGACGATCGCGACCCAGGCCCGGGAAGCAGGCCTGAGCAAGAGCGAGGTCGCCGGCCTGCAGCGGCAGATCGACGAGCAGATGGCCCGCACACCCGGCGGCAAGCAGATCGGCGTCAACCAGATCGCCTGGCGCGGCGGCAAGGCCGTCATGACCTTACCCCTCCCCGGCGAGGCACAGGCCCGGGCGGTGAACGAACCGCTCGGCACCCTCGGAACGCCGAACTGCAGTTACCTGTGGACCTGCCTCTACGAGCACTCGAACTATGACGGCCGCCGTCTGACCTGGTCGGACTGCAACTTCGAGAATCTCGCCAACTGGGGCTTCAACGACAAGACCAGCTCCTGGCACAACAACCAGAGCCGGGGTACCAAGTCCTACGTCTACAACTGGACCGGCTCGTCCTGGGCGCTGCTGTGGAGCTCCACGGCCCCCTCCGCCAGTTCCTACGTGGGCAGCGCGAACAACGACAGGGCGGACGGCATCCGGGTCTGCTGACCGGTCCCCGCGACCGCACCACCGCCCGCCGGGCACGGCACCACGCCCGGCGGGCACCCGCGGCTCCGCCCCTCATGGCACGGCGTGGGGCCCCGCCCCTCACGACAGGGCATGGAAATACCGCACGCACGTCCGCAGCAGCCCGTCGTCCGCGATCGTGAAGACGTCCACGAACCGCTGCTCCGGCACCGCTGCCTCCCCCGTCACACGGCGACCCGTCACGATCACCGTGCGGTCCTGAGCCGCGACCCGGTCCACGAGGTGCCGGGTGCCCGGCGGCGCGTGCAGGGCGAGGGCGCGCAAAGCCCCGGTGCGGCCCCGTGCGGCCTGCAGGCCGGGCAGTTCGAGGACCACCGCGTCGTGCAGCAGCGACCCGCATCCGTCGAGGTCGCCCCCGTCCAGGTAGTCGTAGACCAGCCGCACGTGGTCGATGCCCGCGACGGTCACCAGGTCCGCCCGCCCCGAGGGCCCGGGCGTCGTGGTGTCTTGGCTGTTCAACGGTGCCAACCCCTTTCACCTTCCGGTCCAGGATTCTGCGGCGCCCGCCCAACTCGCCGTTATCGCAGCCCTATCCCCCCATCCCCGACCGGGATCTTCACGGCATGGACAGGACGAGGAGAGATGTGGAAACTGTCCTCACTCGATCCTGACGTCCCGGCGTGGACCGGCACGGTCCGGTGTGTACCGGTGCGTACCGGTACGGTCCGAACCGGTACGGTCCGGCCTGGCACGGCGCGATGCGATTCCGGTGTGTCGACTCATCTGTTGCGTGGGGGAATCAGTGGCTGCAGCCGACAACGGGTTAGGGGATCAGGACGTCCCGGGCGGTCCGCGCCTCACCTTCCGGGTTCTCGGCCCGCTCCAGGTGCAGGGCACCGCCGGCCCGCTGCGGGTACCGCCGGGCCGGCAGGAGGTGATCCTCGCCGCGCTCCTCCTGGAGAGCAACCGGGTCGTGAGCACCAGTCAGCTCGTCGATCTCATCTGGGAGGACAACCCCCCGGAGACCGCCCGTACCCAGGTCCAGATCTGCGTCTCCCGGCTGCGCAAGATGCTCGCCGACGCGGAGGGCGAGGTCGCCCTCACCACCCGCCCGCCCGGCTACGTGCTCCACACCGACGCGGGCAACGTGGACGCCGCCCTCTTCACGGGCCTCGTGCAGCGCGCCCGTGTCCTGCGCGAGTCCGGCGAACCCGAGGAAGCGGTACGGCTCCTGAGATCCGCGGTCACGCTCTGGCAGGGCGACTGCCTCACCGGTCTCGACAGCGGCCCCCTCGCCAACAAGGCCCGCCAGCTCAACGAGGAACGCCTCGCCGCCGTCGAACTCCGCATCCGGCTCGAACTCGAACTCGGCCGCCACGACCGGCTCGTGGGAGAACTCCAGCGGCTCACCCACGAACACCCCCTCCGCGAGAAGCTCCACGGCCAGCTCATCCAGGCCCTGTACTGGTCCGGCCGCCAGGCCGAGGCCCTCGAAGCCTTCCGCACCGCCCGCCGCTACCTCGCGGAGGAACTCGGACTCGAACCCAGCCGCGAACTCCGCGACCTGGAAGCCGCCATCCTCGCCGGCGAACTCCCGCCACCCGCCGCGACGACAGCAGCAGCCACCGCCGCCCGCCCCGTACCGCCCTCCACCCCGGCCTCCGGAACCCCGGGCACCGAACAGCAGGACGAGGCACCCGCCACCGCGGCGGAGACGACGCCCACCCCCGTAGCCGAATCGATTCGGCACGACACCGTGCCCCACCAGCTCCCCGCCGACATCGCCGACTTCGTCGCCGACGGACAGCGACTCGCGGCCCTGGAGAAGGCACTCACCGGCGGCGACGGGCGCGGTACCGTCGGCCTCGCCGCCATCACCGGCAAGCCCGGCACCGGAAAGTCGACCCTCGCCGTCCACGTCGCCCACGCCCTCGCCGAGACCGGCTTCCCCGACGGACAGCTCTACTGCGACCTGCGCGGCACCACCGCCACCCCCGCCACCCCCGTCGAGGTCCTCGGCCGCTTCCTGCGCGCCCTCGGCATCCCCGGCCAGCTCATCCCCGAATCCCTCGACGAACGCGCCGAGATGTACCGCACCCGGCTCTCCGCCCGCCGCGTCCTCGTCGTCCTCGACGACGCCGCCGGAGAGAGCCAGGTCCTGCCCCTGCTTCCCGGCAGTCGGGGCTGCGCCGTCCTCGTCACCAGCCGCGCCCGCCTCACCGCCCTGCCCGGCGCCCACCGCGTCGAGCTCGACGTCCTCGACGAGGACCGGGCCCTCGAACTCCTCGCCCGCATCATCGGCGGCGACCGGGTCTCCGGCGAGGCCGTGGCCGCCGAGGCCCTCGTCCGCACCGTCGGCCGCCTCCCGCTCGCGCTCAGGATCGTCGCCGCCCGCCTCGCCGCCCGCCCGCACTGGACCCTCGCCTCGATGGTGCAGCGGCTCGCCAACGAACGGCACCGGCTCGACGAACTCGCCCACGGCGAGATGACCATGCGCGCCAGCCTCTCCCTCACCTACGAAGGACTGGCACCCGACGACCGCGGCCTGCTGCGGCTGCTCAGCATGGCACAGGCACCCACCCTGCCCAGCTGGCTGGCCGGCGCCCTCCTCGACGACCACCGGCCCTTCCCCTCCGACCTCATGGAACCCCTCGTCGACGTGCAGATGCTCGACGTCGCCGGCGTCGAGCCGACCGGCGGCTTCCGCTACCGCTTCCACGAGATCATCCGCGTCTACGCCCGCGAACAGCTCGCCGCCCAGCACCCGCCCGAGGTACGGCGGGTGGCCTTCGCCCGGATGGCCGGCGGCTGGATGCACCTCGCCCAGGAGGCCCACCGCAAGGTCTACGGCGGCGACTTCACCGTCCTGCACGGCGACGCCCCGCGCTGGCAGCCCCCCGCCTCGTACACCGACGAGATCCTCGCCGACCCGCTCGCCTGGCTCGACGCCGAACAGGCCGCCCTGTGCGGCATGGTCGGGCACGCCGCCGACGAGGGACTGCACGACCTCAGCTGGGACCTCGCGACCTCCCTCGTCACCCTCTTCGAGGTACGCGGCCACTACGACCTCTGGGAGCGGACCCACCTCACCGCCCTCGCCGCCGTCCGCAAGGCCGGCAACCTCCGCGGCACCGCCGCGATCCGCGCCTCCCTCGGCTCGCTGTACATGAGCCGCAACCAGTACGACACCGCACGCCAGGCCCTCACCTCGGCCCTCGACGTCTTCCAGGCCCTCGACGAGCCCATGGGCGAAGCCCTCTGCAGACGCGACATGGCCCTGATCGCCCGGACCGCAGGCGACGACTCCGCCGCCCTGGAGCTGTACCGGCGCTCCCTCGCGGACTTCGACCGGGCCGGCGACGTCGTCGGACGCGCCATCGTCCTCACCCAGAGCGCCCACATCCGCATGCGGCAGGGCGAGACCGACCTCGCCCAGAAGCAGCTCGACGAGGCGCTCGACATCTACGAGGGCATCGGCTACACCGGCGGCCGGGCCCGCACCCTGCGGCGGGTCGGACAGATGCTCCTGGAACAGGGCCGGAGCGACCTGGCGGTCCTCACCTTCACGGAGGTGCTCGAACTCTGCCGGGACTCCGGCGACGTGATCGGGGAGGGGCACCTGCTGCGCGACCTGGGCCACGCCTTCACCGTGATGGGACGGCCGGACCGGGCCCGCGACTTCTACGACCGGGCGGTCTCCGCACGGGAACAGATCATGGATTTCAGCGGCGGCGCGCTGGCGCGCCTGGACCTCGCCCGGCTGCTGACGGAGGAGCCGGGGCGCTCACGGAGACTGCTGACACCCGCGGTCGAGGTGTTCCGTGAGCGACGGATGACACGGGAGCTGGCGGAGGCGGAGCGACTGCTCGGCGCCTGCTGAACGACCGGGGGAGCGGGGGCGTCGGGGGAGCGGCCTCACCCCCAGGGGGTTGCCCGTAGGGGTCCAGGGGGTTGCCCGTAGGGCGGGCGGCCTCAGTCCCAGGGGTTGTTGTCCGTGGTGGCGGTCGGCGTCGGAGTGGGGCCGGCGGCCGGGACCGAGGCGCCGGGGGTGGTGGTGGCCGGCGCGGACTCGTCGGCCCAGCTCGTCTGGAGACCGACGCCGGTCACCAGGACGATCAGCGCGGAGGAGACGACGGCGCGGAGGGCGGTGCGGCCGGCGGCGGTGTTCTTCGACATCGGATTCTCCATCTCGTTCCGTGACCCGTCCGGGACCCTCGCGGGCTCCGGCCGAGGCTGGCGTTTCCTTCTGGACACCACGTTAGGAAGAGGCGGATTCACCGCACCGCCCGCTGCCCTATCGCCCCGCTATCACCGCGCCGCCCCCGCCATCACCGACGCCCGGACCGCTATCACGGGAACCCGTACGGGCTTTCGCCGCTATCCCCGGCCGACCTCCCGCGGCCCCCGGTCCGGTTAGTGCCGCGATGTCCCGTCGATAGGCGCCCCGCGGAACCTGGAGCCAGCAGACGGCGAGGCGCCGCCGCGACCGGCCCGGACCAGGCCGGCCGCCCGGCCCCCGCCTCCACCTGACCAGCGGGAGCTCTCCATGACGACCGGTCTCTCCCCTGAGGGCACGACGACGGCCACCGCCGCCCTCGGCGCCCTCATCCGCGGACACCGCCTCCGTATCGGCCTCACCCAGCGCGAACTCGCGGACCTCTCCACCATCAGCGTCCGCGCCATCCGCGACCTGGAGAAGGGGAAAGCCCTCCGCCCCCGCGCCGACACCGTCCGGCTGATAGCCGACGCACTCCGTCTCGGCCCCCGCGCCCGCGCAGCCCTGGAAGAAGCGGCGAGACGGGGCCACCAGGGCGGCGCCGGCCGGCACCTGCTCCTGGAACGGTGCGCCCCGCCCGCCCCGCTGCACCCGCTGATCGGCCGCCAGGCCGAGGCCACCGTCCTCGCCGACGAACTCCGCTCCGGCACCGAACGCCTCGTCACCGTCGTGGGGCTCAGCGGCGTCGGCAAGACCCGGCTCGCACTGGAGGCCGCCACCCGCCTCCACGACACCGGCATCCCCGTCCTCTGGCACACCGCCCCCGGCGCGGCCTCCGACTGCCTGCCCCCCGACGACGACCCCCTCGCCACCCTCACCACCACCTGCGCCGCCTACCTCCACGGCCCGGCCGACCCGGCCCGCGACACCGGCTCCGGCCCCACCACACGCCGACCCCACACCCCCGGGTCCGCCACGAACCAGCCGCACGCCTCCGAGGCCACCGCCCGCTCCCCGTACGCCCCCGGATCCGCCGAGCTCCGGCCGTACGCCTCCGAGCCCGCCATCCGCTCCCCGTACACCTCCGGCCCCACCGTGGACCGGTCGTACACCTCCGGCCCCGCCCACCCGTACGGCCTCAGTACCACCCACGGCCCCGCCGAGGAGCACGAGCAGCCGCCCGCCGAGCTCCTCGCCACCGTCGGGGACCGTGACGTGCTCCTCGTCCTCGACGGCGTCGACACCCCCCGGCTCGACTTCCAGCGACTCGGCCGACTGCTGCGCGAACTGCCCGGTCTCCGCCTCCTCGTCACCGCCGACACCCCCTGGAACGTGCCCGGCGAGCGCCTCTTCCTCCTCGCGCCGCTCGACACCCCGCACCCCGGCGGTACGCCCGCCGCCGAAGCCTCCGCCGTACGGTTCCTCCTCAGCCGGATCCGCAGGGTGCGGCCCGACATCGTCCCCGACGAGCGGAGCCTCGCCGACGTCGCCTGGGTGGCGCACCGCCTCGACGGGCACCCGCTGGCCCTCGCCGCCGCCGCCTCCTGGCTCACCGTCTGCGACCTGCCCACCCTGCGCCACATCGTCGAGACCGACCCGGCCCCCCTCCTCGACCACCTGGCCGACGGCAGCTCCGGCTCCCACCTCCGCGACGGCGTCGCCCGCGCGCTCGACAGCCTCCCCGCCGGCCCCCGGGACCTCGTCGCCCGGCTGTGCGCCGCCGACGGTGACGAGTTCGACCTCGACGAGGTTGTCCGGCTCACCGGCCGCCCCCTGCCGGACTGCGGCCGCATGGTCCGCGCCCTGCTCATCGGCGGTGTCATCCGCCCCAGCACCGACCACGGCCGCTCGGCCTTCCGTCTCCTCCGCGTCGTACGGGCCCTCGCCGCGACCCCGCCCCCCGCGCCCCCGGCTTCCGCTGCCGCCGGGGTGACCGCCGCCGTCGCCGCCCCCGCTGCCGCCTGACTGCCGCAGCGCCGCCGATCCGCTGCCGTACCGCCGGGGCAACTGCCGCTTCCGGCCCCCGCGTACGGGTTGTATGGCCACTGCCGGCCGGTCGACACCGACCGGCCGGCCCCACCCCAACCGACACCCAACCGACACCCGGCCGGATCCACTCGATCGGATCCGCCCGACCGGATCGCCCGGACCGGATCCACCCCACCCGGCCTCCGGCCGCCCCGCACGCACCCGGTGCCGACGGCACCCCCACCTGACGTGACCTCACAGGAGTCCCCATGCCGTTCGACACGCCCGTCGCATCCGCACCGGCCGCCGTGCGGCTGCCCCTCTCGGTGGCCCAGCGGGACATCTGGACGGCTCATCTCCTGGACCCCACCGGCGTCAAGTACAACGTCGGCGAATGCCGGGAGATCAACGGCCCGGTCGACCCGGAGCTGATGGCGGCGGCCTGGCGGCGCCTGGTCGACGAGGCCGACTTCCTGCGCGTCCGGGGCTTCGAGGAGGACGGCGAGCAGGTCTGGCAGCTCCTCGACGCCGACGCGGGCACCCGCACCCTGCCGTTCACCGACCTCAGCACGGCGGACGACCCGGAGGCCGCGGCCCGGCAACTGATCGACACCCTCATCGGCACGCCCTTCGACCTGACCGGCGAACCGCCGGTCCGCTGCGCGCTGATCAAACTGGCCGAGGACCGGTTCTTCTACTTCTACGGCTTCCACCACCTGGTCGTCGACGGCGTCGGCGTCTCGATGGCCCTGGCCCGCCTCGTCGAGCTGTACGAGCGGGCCGTCGCGGGCGAGCCCTGGGGCGAGACGCCCTTCGGCTCCCTGGCCGAACTCCTCGCGGAGGACGCCGCCTACCGCGCCTCCGACGAGGCCGCCGCCGACCGCACCGCCTGGCGCGAGCACCTGGCCGGCGTCCCTGACGCCCCCGCCGGACTCGTCCGGGGCCGCGACCGGGCACCGGCCGCCCACGGCGCCCTGCCCTTCGCCCGCCGCAGCGTCCACGTCTCCGCGGCCGACGCCGACCGGCTCCGGGCGGCCGCCCGCGCCGAACGGGTCAACTGGTCCGTCCTCCTCATCGCCCTCTTCGCCGTCTACCTCCACCGCGTCACCGCCCGCGACGAACTGGTCATCGCCCTGCCGGTCACCGGCCGCACCACCCGCGCCGCCCGCAGCACCCCCGGCATGATGTCCAACATCGTCCCGCTCCGCCTCCGGGTCCGCCCCGAGGACGGCTTCGGGGACCTCGTCCGCACCGTGGCCGCCGAGGTCAAGCACGGCCTGCGCCACCAGCGGACCCGCTACGAGGAGCTGTGCCGGGACGCCGGAGCCCTGGACAGCGGCCGACGACTCGCCGCCCCCGTCCTCAACATCATGGGCTTCCACGCCGAACTGACCGTCGGGGGCCACCCCACCATCAACCACAACATCAGCAACGGACCGGTCGACGACCTGAACGTCGCCGTCCTCGACCTCGGCACCGCCCACGGCCTCCGCATCGACTTCGACACCCCCGTCGAGGGCGTCGACCCGGCCCTCACCGCCGCCCACCAGGACCGCTTCGCCGCCTTCGTCACCTCCTTCCTCACGTCCTTCCACGCCGACGAGGAGGCACCCGGCGCGCGTCGCGTCGCCGACCTCGACGTCCTCCGCCCCGAGGAGTACACCCTCCTCACCCGCACCTGGGCGGGCCCGCTCGCGGACCCCGTCGAGACCACCCTCGTCGCCCGCTTCGAGCAGCAGGTACGGCTCCACCCCGGCCGTACCGCTCTGATCGACGCCGACGGCAGCGTCTCGTACGCGGAACTCGACGCCGCAGCCAACCACCTGGCCCACCACCTGAACGCCCGGGGGCTCGGCCGCGGCGACCTCGCGGGCGTCCTCCTGGAGCGCGGCATCCCCTTCGCCACCGCCCTCCTCGCCGTCCTCAAGACCGGCGCCGCCCATGTCCTGCTCGACCCCGACTTCCCCGACGAGCGCCTCCGCTCGGCCGCGACCGACGCCGGCATCACCCACCTCGTCACCCGCCCGGGACTCGCGGACCGCCTCGAAGGCCCGTGGACCACCCACACGGAGCCCACCCCGAGGCAGCCCACCTCCGACACCGCCTCCGCCCCCGATGCCCCCGAGGTCCGCATCGGCCCCGACGACCCCGCCTGCCTCATGTTCACCTCGGGCTCGACGGGCCGCCCCAAAGCCATCCTCTCCTCGCACCGCAACCTGGTCTCCACCCTCCTCGGCCAGCCCTACCTCCCCGCCGGCCCCGACCAGGTCTACCTCCAGTGCTCACCCGTCTCCTGGGACGCGTTCAGCCTGGAGTTCTGGGGCGCCCTCCTGCACGGCGGCACCGCCGTCCTCCAGCCCGGCCAGAAGCCCGAACCGGCACTCGTCACCGAACTCGCCCGCCGCCACGGCGTCACCACGCTCCTGCTCTCCGCCACGCTCTTCAACTACCTGACCGACGAGCACCCGGAAGCCTTCGAGACCGTCACCACCGCCTTCACCGTCGGAGAGGCCGCCTCCCCGGCCCACGTCCACAAGCTCCAGCGACTCAAGCCCGGCATCACCGTCCTCAACGGATACGGCCCCGCCGAGGTGATGATCTTCGCCACGACCCACGCCATCGAACCCACCGACCAGCCGCACACGGCCGTCCCCGTCGGCACCCCCCTCGTCAACAAGCCCGCCTACGTCCTCGACCCCTCCCTCCGCCTGTGCCCGCCCGGAGTGACCGGAGAGCTGTACGTCGCGGGCGAGGGCCTCGCCCACGGCTACCTCGGCCGCCCCGACCTGACGGCGACCCGCTTCGTCCCGAACCCCTTCGGGACGAAGGGCGGCCGCCTCTACCGCACGGGAGACCTCGTCCACTTCGACACCCACGGCAGGCTCGTCTACGAAGGCCGGGCGGACGACCAGATCAAGATCCGTGGCTTCCGCATCGAACCCGGCGAGACCGAAGCCGTACTCCTGACCCACCCCGCCGTCACCCAGGCCGTCGTCACCGTCCACGAGCAGCGCCTGGCCGCCCACCTCGTCCTCGACGGCCCGGCGGCCGCCGACCCCGAGGAGATCCGCCGCCACGTGGCCGACCGCCTCCCCGACCACCTGGTCCCCACCCACATCACCGTCCTCGACCGGCTCCCCGTCACCCCCAACGGAAAGATCGACAAGCGCGCCCTGCCCGCCCCGGACACCACCGCCCTCGGCACCCGGCGTGCTCCCCGCAACCGGACCGAGGAGATCCTCGCCGGCCTCTTCGCCCTGACCCTGGACTCGAAAGAGGTCGGCATCGACGACAGCTTCTTCACCT
>NZ_JASCXN010000046.1 GCF_030010625.1 Streptomyces sp. CC208A
ACCAGTCCTGTGGAGGGCGCCGACAAGCTAGAGTTACACACCGCTACACTTCAATGACTTATTGTTGCCAGTCGCGGGACTTGCCGTACATGCTTACTCTTGATGCCGCCGCAGCCGAGATCAGTAGCCTGGAGCAGCGCCAGCGTGATGCTCTTGAGGCATGCGTGATCGCCGCCATGGCGCTTTGTGCGGCCGAGGGTGAGGTACGGGATCGCACGCGGCTGGTGATGGAGTGCTACGGCCGGTACATGCGAGCCTGGGGCGAGTGGGAGCCGGCGGTTCCGTTCGGCGTGTTCCTCGAAAGCCTGAGAACGGATCCCGTGGGCGATCTACTTCCGGAGCCGGCGGGCCGGTCGCCGTACTGGAGCCTGCGGCTACTGGAGGGCGACGGAAGTGCCACGCCGGCCCTGACCCGTCTGGCCATGGAGGCTTCCGATCATGCGCTCAATGTGCCGGGGTTGAGCTCAGACGTACGGCATCTACACAGCGTGCTGCGCGCGCTGGGGAAACTGCCCGCGGGAGCGCGGCTGTCCCGTATCACCGCGGAGGCAGTGCAGCACGCGGTCTTCCGTGCGCTACAGCAGGCTGGGTTCGCCGCCTACACCGAGGGACGCGAGGTGTTGGTAACGCAGCCGGTGTTGCAGCGCCGTGCTCTGTCCCGCCACGTGCATCTCACGGAACTCGGCGCCTATACGGTGATCCCTCCTGTGCGCCAGTTCGCTGGATGGTGGGCGCCATGCCCGGTGTGCAACTGGACGATGCGGGCAACGCCAAAGGGCCGTCGCAGAGCGGAACTTGCCTGCGAGGACGAGCGGCACCGGCAGCGTGGTGCGCGGTTTTCGATGGTGCAGGAGGACGGCGAGTGGCGCCTGAAGCCCCTGGGGGAGCTCCGGCAGACTCCTGAGCTGAAACCGGTGGAGGGATGGGTCGCACTGTCGTACGGGCTGTGGCAGTGGATCACGGTCCCGGGCCTCTTGGAGATCGAGGTGAAGGCACTCGCCGAGGAGGCGGGGGCACAGGCGCGGCTGTGGCCGTACGGAGACAGCTATGACGTGCACATCACAAAGAACGGCCGTACGTGGCGGGTGGATGTGAAGACGTGGGCTGATCCGCAGGGCATTGCGCAGCAGCTGCGTGAGGACCCTGATGGGTGCGACAAGTTGGTCCTGGTGATTCCGGAGCACCTTCGTGGGTACATCGGCGTCCTTAACCGGGTTTTGAGGCGCCTTGGCGCACGCGTGATCACGGACGTGGACCTGATCGCGGAGGTACAGACGGCGTGAGTCGAACTGTTGCGGCTGCCCTGGCGCTGGCCGAGCACTACTTCCCGGCGAAGGACTCCGAGGGTCGGCCGGTGGTGCGTTTGGAGGACGCTCATGTGCTGCTGTCCGGCCAGCACGCACAAGTGTGGCCGGAGTGGGAGTCTTTGTCCTATCCGGAGCAGCAGCGCATCGGCCGGCTTCTGGCTTTGAAGTCGCGTTCGGAAGCCGATCTGTCCTCACTGCAGCGGCGGGTGCGCAAGTGTTTCGATCAGCAGTGGGACGACGAGGTTTTCCACCGCTACACGCCGGGAGCCCGGGAGGGCTGGCGCATGGTGGAAGTGTACCCGCGGCACGGCCAGTCCCCCCTTGAGTCGGCTGATCGTCTGCTGTGGTGCGGCGGGGACCGGGAGGTTCAGATCCGTGTGGCCAGCGGGAGTGGTTGGGTGGCTCCCAGCGTGCGGGGGCACGTTCAGCTGGCCTTCGAGGCCGGTGAAGTGCGCTATCGACCGCCGGCGGTCACAACGGTGGATGCCAGCGGCCCGATCCGCGTCGACCCGAATGTGCTGGGCTGGCTCACCGGAGCGACCGACGCCGCAATGGAGGGCGACCCCTTTCGTCAAAGGCAGGTCGGTCTTCTGCTGGCGGGGGCTATGGGCGAGGGACGCGTCCCGCAGTCCGTGGTGTTGATGGATCCCGGGCTGATGCGGCATTTGAGCGCGCCAACGGGGGTAGGGAAGAACGTCTTCGCCCGGGCCCAGGCAACCCAGCTCGCCCGCGACGGGTACACCGTCGCGCTCCTCGTCAGCGACAACGCCGATGTCTTTGCTGAGGTCGAGACGCTGCGCCGGGAGCTGACCGCTCTTAAGATCAATGCCGTGGCCACGCCACTGATCGCGCCGAACAGCCGCCACGAATTCACCCTCCAGACCGCCCACAAGGCTGTCGACGTGGACACGCCGCTGTCGCAGATGCCGGACGATCTCATGCAGCGGATGGCGGAGGTCGGGTACGGGTGCGCGGTGAAGGCACAGTTGGAGGGGCCCGACACCTTCGGCGACGGCCAAGAACCCTGCACCAGTCTGCGCAGCGTCGACCCGGACGAGCACCAGGGGCCGACGCTATGCCGGTTCGTCAATTCGTGCGACAAGTTCTCGCACGTCCGGGCCGTCTGCTCCGCCCAGATCATTGTGACGACCCACGCCTGCTTCCAGCGTGGCATGGTGAAGATTCCGCTGTTGGTCGACGGGGAACTGCGCCGTCAGATGAGCGTGCGCGAGCTGGTGCTCCGCCGGTCACACCTGGTCATCATCGACGAGGTCGACGCATACCAGTCCCGCGCCTTCGACGAGTCGCACAGCCTGCCCCTGGCATCGGCGAGCGAGCCGAACACCGCCATGCGGCGCATCTGGGACAACCTGTACCGGGCACCGGCCAAGCTTCGGCTCGATACGCGGGGACTGCTCCACCGGGCGCTGTTTCTCTCCGAGCACCTGCTGGACCTGGCCGCCACCGGCGAAGTGTGCACGGAGACCTCGCAGGCACGCGCCTTGGCCTCCGGTCTGGACCCGCGGCGCATGCGCCAGGTTCTGCGGGATCGGCGCCGCTGGTACCAGCCCCACTACTGGGACCGCGAACTGCTGGAGAACCTCATCGGCGTCGACGCCGAGGACGGTGCCACCCCGGAGCAGATGGATCAGCTCCAGGCGCTGCTCCCTCCGGTCGCCGCCCGGCCCGAGGATCGCGTACGACCCGATGTTCTGCCCAAGCGCCTGAGGCCGATCCCGGACGTGCTGGAACAGATGCTGAGCATCGACGAAGGCGGCAGGTGGGAACTCGACGACACCAAGGAGCAGCTGCGCGAGGTCGTAGAGGCGGCCGTCAGGGAACTCGCCAAGGCACGTGCACGCAAGATCCGGGCAGGCCGACGCCCGCCGCCCGGCGTCGAAGAGGAACCGGAGCTGCCGGAGCGTGGGGACGGCAGCGGCCAGCAGGAGGAACTGCCTACACCGGTCGTCGCCGCCGGCGTCCTTCACGGCATGATGATGAAGGCGTGGCTAAGTGCCCTGAACCACACCGTATTCGACCTCGCGGACCACGCGACTCAGCTGGCCGGGCACGGCATCCACGCAGCCTCCGCGCTGGCCGACACCGTCGGGCACCGAGACTCCGGAAACGTCGTGCCCTTCGGACCACTGGGCCAGCAAATCAGCGGCTTCCGATTCGAGGGGCTGGACGATCCCACGGCGAAGCCTCAGCTTCTGATGGAGGTCCTGCGCGGTGACCCGCACACGGAAACCGCCTATCTGGGCGACACCGTGTCACTGACCCTGGCTGGCCACCGCCGGGTGATCCTGGGTATGTCGGCCACCGGCTACCTTCCCCGTGCGGCGCGCACGCACCTGCTGGCCGAGCCGCAGTGGGCAATGCCCGATGGTCAGCGCGGCGGGCTGACCATCGTGCGCAGTACCCCGATCGTCGACAACACGCCGCTGGCGGTCGGCAGTACGCCCTTCCGCGAACGCGACGAGCGCGTCGCGGCGCTGGCCCGCGGGTACGCCGCCACCCTCGTACAGGACCTCGACCGTCTTCTGGCCGACGCTGCGACAGCGCATCGTGCCCGCGCGTTGATCGCGGTCAACTCCTACCGGCAGGCGCGGCTGTTCGCCTCCGCCCTGTACGAGGCTGCACTCGTGTTGGGCCGGAAACTGAAGATCTTCGTGGCTACACCCGATAGGGAAGACCCCGGCCTTCCCCCGGTCCCTGATGCTGTCACCCTGGTCACCCGTGACCAGTTCTCCCAGCTCGCTGACCGCGGCGGGGACGTCCTCATCTCGCCGCTGCCGCGCACCGAGCGCGGACTGAACATCCTGACCACCGCTCCCTCAGGCAAACGGGAGTCCGCGATCACTCTCATCGGGCTCGCCATTCGTCCGGTCATGCCGGTGGACGAGCCGGCCGCTCTGGCAGCGAGTACCGCCTCCTTCGCTTGGCGCTCCCGACCCGCCGAGGGCACGCCCGCAGCCCGCCTCGCCTGGACCCGCACGGCGGCACGAAAGCGGATGTGGAGCATCCTGGCCGCGCCGAAGCGCTTCACCGCCCTGCCTGAAGACCTGCGCTGCGAACTGATCGCCACTGTGCTCGGACAGTGCATCCAAATCGCGGGCCGAGGCCGGCGTGGGCAGACCCACGTCGAACTCCACTTCATCGACGGGGCCTTCCACGACACCACCTGGGGCAGCGACCTGCCCACTCTCGTACGCGAGCTGTACGAGAGCTACACGGCCAAGGAACTGGCCGGCACCGGCCGAACCTACGGACACACAGCCGAAGAGTTCCTCGACTACGCCCAAGCCCCCCACCTCCGCGCCGGTCTGCGGGCCGGGTACCCCGCGCACTTCGGAGCAGCCGCATGAACTCGACTCCCCCTGGCGGTGAGACCCGCAAGCGCGCTGGCCTCCTCCAATACCGCACCGACCCGAAGGTGCTGGGCACCGTCCTCGCCTACCGCCCCGGCAACGAAGCCCGGGACCTGTGGTACGAACTGTGCCACGCCTACCGAGAGCGGTTCGGCGACAAGAAGAAGGACGTACAGCCCCCGTACCGCTCGCTGGAGGCCATCTTGCGGGCCGTCCTCGGCGACTGGGCCCACTGGGACGTCACCGATGCAGGAGCACAGCTGATCACCGGCAGCGAGATCTCTGATGAGGACCGCCTGGATGTCTTCGACTACTGGGGAGAAGCGATCCTTCCCGAGGGCAAAGGCCGAGACACTGTGCGGCGTCTGGCCGACCTCATCGCCCAGACCTCGCCGATCGCATACCCAGACCTACCCAGGCCGATTGCCGGACGCCGCACCATGAGCTGGTGGCCGGGGGAACTGACTCGATGGCGCCTGGCACAGGACCTCGCTCGCATCGACTGGAAGCTCGGAACCGAGAAGCCGATCCGATTCACGCTGTGCACCGATGGGAGCCTCGCCGCGATCGGCCATGAACTGCCCAGCGTCCCCGACCGCCAGAGACGCATCCGGCATTTGCTGCCACGTATCCGGGTCGGCACGGCGGCCACCGGGCACTCTGCCCGTCACGCAGTCACTGTCACCGCCGTCACTACTCTGCTCGCAAACCGCTGGTACGAGGTGTCCACCGTTCTCCTCACCAACCCTGATCAACCCCTCGCCGTGGCCGCACGCACCGACGGACCACCCTGGAATCGCCGCCTCAACGTTCCCGCCGTCGCCGCCAGCCGCCGACTGGCGGCCCTTCCCCGGCTGAGCAAACGCCTTCCCCCCTTCCCCGAGTCCCTGGACGACTCAGCCATCGCGGCCGACACCCCGTTGGGCACAGTGCGAGCCGTCGCTCCTAAGAGCATCACGACTCCCGGCCTCGGGCGCGGCTCCGGGATGGAACTGTTCCGCCTGATCGAGGAGCACATCGACACGCACCTCGAACGCTACAAGGACCGCACACCCCTCTACATCGAAGTGCCCGACCTCTCCGTCCCCACCGCCAAGACGGGTGTACGGGTCAGCGGCCCGATCCTGCCCCAGGATGTGCCGGCTTCCATGGACGCCGCCCAGATCGACACCCTGCTCGTGGTGGTGCTGTGGCACACGGATGAAGTCCGCTCTCGTCTGCAGTCAGAGATCGCCCGGCAATGGGAGCTCGGTGAGAACTTCGTGGCCCCCGACAATCACGTCGTCCCCAACGTTGTTCAGAACCGGATTCACCTCCTGTTCCTTCAAGACAAGGACGGAGCCCTCGCCCACGGGCCCGCCTCGACAGAACACCGTCGGCGACAGCTCGACGAGCTTCTTGCTCCCCATCGCACCGAGGGCATGACCATCACGACGTTGTGCGAAACCAACTGGGACCCCGAGCATAAGTACGCCACCACGGAGGAGAAGGAGAAGGCCGAAGCGGAAGACGGCAAATGGTTGTCCAAGGCCGCGTTGGCCCGCCTGGATGGCTCTTCCCAGTACATCAAGCAGGCCCCGCCTCCCGTTCCCCTGTACAAGAAAAACGGGGAGCCCTGTTCCCCCAAGTACATCGAGCGGGAAACAAAGGCACGCGACGGTGCGATCGCCAGCTCAACCGAGAACGCGCTGCGTGACATGTTCCGCGGCCTCGGCCTCGCCGATCACCGCCTCGGTGCCGCGTTCGGCGCGCTCCCACTGCATCCCTGGTGGCACATCGGCATCCACGTACGCCGCCACGCTCAGCGCCGCCAGTACGGTCAACGAAACGCCAAACCAGCACCGTTGACGATCACTCTCACCGCCATCCGCCCAGTCGGCGGCCCCACCGACCCGTGGACGATCTGGGCCTACTCACCCGCTACGTCCCGGTGGCAGCACTACCGGACGACACGCCTCGCCGTCCATGCCACCGAACTCGGCCTCGACGTGTCCACATTCCCAACCGTGGGCGACGAAAGCCACCAGGCATCCGCCGCCGCGCAGATCACCGAAGCTGCCCTCATGGCCGCTCGCACGCAACTCCCCTTCCCCGGGCCCTCGGTCATTTACGTTAACGGCGACACCACCGAGTACATCTGGGCCGGCCTCCGAGACGAAAACATCGGCCAGCCCCCACCCCTGGACCTCCCCCGGCCCGCTTCGTGGCTTCCCGGGTACGGTCTACCCCGAGCCCAACGCCCCCTTGCCGTTGTCCGCACCATCACCGACCTGGACCGCATCGGCCGCCCCACCGGCGCCTACGTCTACGACAAAAACGGACGATGGCGCCGCACCCAGACCACCAACAGCCCCTTCCAGCTCGCCTCCGACGACGGTGCCACCTACCTACCCGACTTCCTCCTGGTCACCGTGCCACGCACCTACGCCGCTGGCCCCAGCGGAAGATTCGCAGCCGACCACTCACGGTTCGACAACCAGGCCATCAAGCGCCAGGGCAAGAACGCTTACGCCCACACCGCTGTGCGCCTGACCGTGCTCCCCCTGGACGAAGACGCAGACACCGACCTCATCGGCAAGATCGGCACGGTAATGATCAACCAGGGCATCAGCTGGGACGGCCGACAAACCGAGGCCACGCCCCTTCGGCTGGCGCGACAGATCGACACGGACCATCCCCACTACCGACGCAGCACAAACGACGAACAGCTCGGTGCAGACCAGGCAGCTACCATGAACGCTGACGAAACCGAGGCCGAATAGAGTGTCCCTCCGGTCACGACAGGTCGCAGGGGGAGTTTTGGGCCCGGCCGCACACGCAGGTCTCGCGTCAGTCCTCGCGTGCGCCTACGCCTTGTCCTCCGTGGCCCTTGAGCGGCTGCCGGTCGGCCAGGTCACCATCAATTACCGCGCTCAGGCCGGGGATGAGGTGCTGTTCGTCAAGCAGTACCAGGACGGCGCGAACCTGGCGGCCGAGCAGGAGGCAGTAGACCAGACTGCCCTGGCCGGCGAGCACCAGGTGCCGGTCTCGAAGGTGCGGCGCTCGACGGACGGGCGCCGCCTCGTCCAGCAGGACCGGGTCGCGGTGTCCGTGTGGGAGTGGGTGTCCGGCACGGTCGTCGACGACGGGCTGAGCCCCGCCCAGCAGCGTGCCGCCGGCGCGGCGCTGGGTCGCATCCATATGGCGTTCGCCGATCACCCGGCCGGGGAGCGGCCGTCGTCGAAACTCGACAAGTGGATGCATCCGGACATCGACAAGCTGGAAGCCGCCACCGTCAAGCTGCTGGGCATCGCCGGTGAGCGCGCTCGGCGCGAAGCCTTCGGCGAAGGGGCGCTTCGGACCCTGGCCGAGCGTCGCGCGGTCTTGTACCACTTCCCCGAACTTCCGGCTGGCCTTCCATGAGGTTTCGGCCTCGGCACGCACCTGACATAGCAACTCGGCTGCGCGTTCGACAGCCAAGCGGTGGCCGAATCCTTACCTGACCAGCGAGAACCTGGTGATCACATTCGAAGGGCGAAGACCTCCAGGAAGCCCACTCCCCCTCTTGCTGTCAGTCCTGCCCTCTAAGATTCATCCAGCGGGGGCAGCCCGACGCTCCTGCGAACGGCGGCAGGACGGCGATACGCGCAAATGCGTGCAAACGGATACAGGCGGGGAGTCGCATGCTGGAAGGCCGGTGGACGACGGTCACCGAGTCCGAGCACGAGCACGAGCGCCGTGGCCTGGAAGCGATCCGTCGGCGTCTGCCGGACGAGGAGCCGTGGCGCGCCTGGTCGAACTTCACGTTCACGGCGGCCAGCGGTCACGTACGCGAGATCGATCTTCTGGTGACGGCACCGGCCGGGGTATTCCTGATCGAGCTGAAGGACTGGCATGGCTCGGTGCGCGGCGGCGGCAACGACTGGGTGCAGACCACGCCCGGCGGGACCATGCGCCGGCACGGTAATCCGCTGCATCTGGCGAACCGCAAGGCCAAGGAGCTGTCGGGGCTGATCAACGGCGGTTCCCGCGGTCCCGGGGCCCGCCCGAGGATCTGGGTGGGTGAGGCGGTCTGCTTCACCGATGACAGGCTGCGGGTGACGCTTCCGGCCGCCGACATGAACGGCGTGTTCACGGTAAAGCAGCTGGTGGAGATGCTGGCCGAGCCGCCGTCCGACGCCCGGCACCGGATCACGGCCGAGACCTCCCGCCAGGTCGACGCCGCGCTGAAGAGACTGGGCATCGCACCGATCCGCCGGCAGTACGAGGTCGGCGGCTATCTCCTCGACGCCAAAGCCTTCGACTCCGGGCCCACCTGGGCCGACTACCTGGGCCGTCACTCCCAGCTGCACGATCTGGCGTGGGTGCGGGTCTTCCTCAGCGAGCGGGGCGCCTCTGACGACGAGCGCCGCTCGGTGGAGCGGGCCGCCGCCCGTGAGGCCATGGTGCTCAGCCGGTTCCGGCACCCGGGCGCGGTGCAGCTGAAGACGTATCTGCCGTCCGGACATCCGGCCGGCCCGGCGATCCTCTTCGACTACCACCCCGAGACGCTGCGCCTGGACGACTACCTGGTCGAGCACGGGCAGCTGCTGGATCTGGAGGGCCGCCTCGCCCTGGTCCGCCAGCTCGCCGAGACGGTGCGTTCCGCGCACTCCCGCCGGGTCCACCACCGCACGCTGTCGGCGCACGCCGTGCACGTCGTGCCGCGCGATCGCGGGCCGCGCGGGCGGGAGCTCGGCGAGGAGCAGCGCTGGCTGCGGCCGTGGCTGCAGATCGCGGACTGGCAGATCGCCAGCGGCCACAGCACCAGCAACGGCCGGCCGCTGACCCTGGCACCCACCAATCTGTCCCGTTCTCACGTATCGGAGCAGGCCGACCCCTATCTCGCTCCTGAGCTGCGCCTCCCGAAGGCCGATCCGGTGCGCCTGGATGTCTACGGGCTGGGCGTGCTCACGTATCTGCTGGTGACGGGGCAGGCCCCGGGGGCGAGCCAGAACGAGGTCCTGGCGCACCTGGAGGCCGGTGGGAGTCTGCGCCCCAGCGCTCTGGTCGACGGGCTCCACCCGGACATCGACGATCTGGTGGAGGCATCCACCGCGTACGAGCCGGGCCGACGGCTGTCCACGGTCGACGACTTCCTAGAGATGCTGGAGTACGTCGAGGAGGCGTTCGCCGACGAACCTCCGGCGGATGAGGCAAAGACCGCAGGCGGGAACGGGAGCGGGGCCGGGGACAGCGGTCCGGCATCCGGCGGCGACCAGCAGGAGCCGGAGAAGGATCCGCTGGAGGCGGTGGCCGGGGACGTGCTGGCCGGCCGCTGGGAGGTCGTGCGCCGGCTCGGTACGGGCTCGACGTCGCGCGCGTTCCTGGTGCGGGACCTGGAGGGCGAGCCGCGGCGGAGCGGGGCCCTGCCGGTGGCGGTGCTGAAGGTCGCGCTGAGCGAGGCCAAGCACACGATCCTGGACCAGGAGGCCGCGGTCCTGGGCCGCATCCACCGGGATTCCAGCATCATCTCGCTGTACGAGCCGGAGCCGCTCACGCTGGCCGGCCGCCGGGTCCTGGTTCTGGAGTACGTGGGCGACAGCCGGGAGCCGAAGGACCAGGACGCGGGTGCCGGAGGTGCCGGCAAGGGGCCGCGCCGCCGTGAGGACACCGTCGCGCGTCAGCTGCGGGACAACGGCCGCCTCGGCATGGACCAGCTGGAGGCGTACGGGAAGTACCTGTTCGGTGCGGTGGAGCACCTTGAGGCCGAGGGGATCTGGCACCGGGACCTCAAGCCGGACAACATCGCGATCCGGATCCGCCCCAATGGCACCCGGCAGCTGGTGCTGATCGACTTCTCGCTCGCCGGGTATCCGGCCAAGGAGATCGAGGCGGGCACTGAGGGGTACCTCGACCCCTTCGTGGGGATCGTCACGCGCGGCTCGTACGACGGGCACGCCGAGCGGTACGCGCTGGCGGTGACGCTCCACGAGATGGCGTCGAACGAGCTGCCCCGCTGGGGCGACGGCTCGGCCACCGCCCGGCAGACCGACCCGAAGAAGTGGCCGCACCCGCAGCTCGCCGCCGACGCCTTCGAGCCGGCTGTCCACGACGGCCTGGTGGCCTTCTTCCGCAAGGCGCTGGCCCGGGACGTGAAGGACCGTTTCCCGGACCTCAAGCCGATGGAGCGGGCCTGGCAGCGCATCTTCCTCGACGCACAACGGACGACGGCACCGAGCAGCGGCCACGCTGAGAAGTCCGGGCACGGCGTGGACAACGCTGGGGCCCCGTCCGGCGCGGCAGCCAGGCCATCTGCAGTTGAGGCAGCGGGGCCGCGGATCGGGCGGGAGGACGACGACGCCCTGGCCGAGCAGGTCCGCGACCAGCAGGCCGAGCGCGCCGACCGCAGCACACCGCTGTCGGTCGCCGGCCTGACGCTCTCGGCACAGTCGCAGCTGTTCGCGATGGGGCTGAACACCGTCGGCGACGTCTTGGACTACTCGGCGCGAAAGTTCCTCACCGCGCCGGGCATGGGCTCGCGTACCCGGGAGGAGATCCAGCGCCGGCAGAAGGAGTGGAACGCCCGCCTGGGCAAGACGGCTCCCGCACCACTGAGCCCGGAGGCCCGTAAGGCGGCCGGCCAGGAGCTCACAGAGCTGGAGCGGACCGTCGCCGACTCGGTCGCTTCCGTCGGCGGGGACGTGCGCGATCCGCTGGTGCTCGGCCGACTGAGCCTGGACGCGCTCGCCTCCCGTCTGGTGCCCAAACCGTCCGGCGGCAGCGCCCGGTCCAACGCCACCGAGCGGGAGGCGGTCCGCCTGCTGCTGCGCCTGCCCAACGAAGAGGGCGTGCTGCCGGACGGTCTGCCCTGGGTCCGGCAGCGCGACGTCGCCGAGGCACTGGGGATGACCGCAGGCCGTATCCCGCAGATCGTGAAGAAGGCCCGCGAGCGTTGGTTCAACGACCCGGCCCTGGGACTGCTGCGCGAGCAGGTGGTGGAGCTGCTCGCCGAGCGCGGCCGGGTGGTCCCTGCCGTCGAGCTCGCCGACGCGCTGATCGCCCGGCGGGGCACCCAGCTCGCGGAGCGGCGCGACAGGCGCGCTCTCGCTCTGTCGATCCTGCGGGCGGTGGTGGAGCGGGAGAGTTACGACAACGAGTCCCCGCAGCTCTTCCGCTACTTCCACGCCCGGATGCCGCAGGGCGCCGACCCGGTCCTCGGGCTGTTCGCCCTGGACGTCCGGGAGGGCGTCGACGGCCCGGACACCCCGACGCTCCCCGCCCTGCAGGCATACGCCCTGAACCTGGGAGCGCGGGCCGACAAGCTGGCGGCGCTGGAGTCGCTGCCGACCGCGAGCACGGTCCTCACCGATCTGGACGCGGTGCGCCGCCCGCCCGGCAGCCTGGGCTGGGACGAGCGGCGCACCGCCGAGATCGCGGTCGCCGCCTCCACGCTGGCCGCGCTCACCCCGCGTCTGGAGATCTACCCGCGCGACCTGAGCCTGGTACGCGCGCTGCGCATCACCCAGGCCGGTGTGGTCGCCGTGCAGCCTGGCGTCGAGGAGGACCGGCAGCCGGGCCTGACGGTGGACGCCCTGCACAAGCGGGTCACCACCCGCTTCCCCGAGCTGGGCACCGACCCGCTGGCCCCGCGCGAGCTGCCCACCGGCAGCGCCCTGGTGCGCGACCTGAAGCAGGCCGGCTTCGAGCTGAAGCTGGCCACCCGCTACGACGGGGTGCTCCGGCTGGTCCCGGACCGCCCGGCCGGGGACGCCACCACCGGGCTGACCTCGGCCAGCTGGGGCGCCTCGGCGGCACGACGGTCCGCCCCGACCCGGTACGACGAGGACACCGCGGTCGCCGCCGCCGTCAAGGCCGAACAGCGACTCGCGCACTCGGCGCGGCAGGACGGCTTCCGAGTGCTGACCGTACCGCAGCGCCGGGCCGAGAAGGCGGTACAGCTGCTGACCGAGGCTCCGTACGGGGCACGGCCGCTGTCGCTGACCGGACTGTTCGTCGCCGAGCTACGAGGTGTGGTGGGCGAGGCGGCCCGACCGACCTGGGAGACTGTGCTGAAGGCAGACGCCGCCGAGACCGGCAGCCGTCCTCACCAGCAGCTGCGTATCCGCACCGACAAGGCGTGGGGACGCATCGAGCCGAAACTGCGGGAACGGCTGGCGGCTCGGCGGGACGACGGCCCGCTACTGCTCACCGACACAGCGGTCCTTGCCCGGTACGACGCGTTCGACCTGCTCGGGCGGCTCGCGGAGGAGGCACGGCAGGGCGGCAGCCCGCTGTGGCTGCTCGTCGCGCAGTCCGACCCTGCACGGGCACCGCGGCTGGCCGGACAGAGCGTGCCGTACCAGGCGGGGTTCGACGAGTGGATCGTCGTGCCGGACGCGTGGGTGGCGCGCAGGCATCTGGTGCCAGACGCCTGAGTCCGCTCTCATTCGTATTTGCTACGTCTCACTTCACACAGGAGCTGTCCGTGATCGACCGCAAGAGCCTCCTCGCCGACCTGCAGAAGCAGGTCAAGGCGGCGGAGACCGACCTTGAGCAGCAGGTAAAGGCTGTCCCCGAGGTCGGGGCGCGGCTGCGGAGCGAGTACGACCAGGCCCGGAAGCTGGGGCGTACGGCGGCGACGTGGAACGCGTGGCTCGGCGAGCGGGTCACGCAGGTCGCGGTGGCCTGGGTGCTCGGCACAGTCTTCGTGCGGTTCAGCGAGGACAACGGGCTGATCCCCGAGCCGTACATCACCGCGCCCGATGTGGCCGGGCGGGAGGTCACGCAGGCCCGGTACGAGGAGTACCTGGAGAAGAGCGCTGACCCGACCTACCGGGGATGGTTGGAGGCCGCCTTCGCCGAGCTGGGCGCCGGGCAGGCCGGGCGACTCCTGTTCGACCCCGAGCACAACCCTCTGTTCCAGATCCCGCTCTCGCATGACGGGGCGGGCGCGCTGTTGGCATTCTGGCGGGAGCAGCGGGTCGAAGAGGGTAATAGTGGCGGTGACGCGGTGCACGTGCTCGTGCACGACTTCAGCGACCCGCTGAGCGAGGACGGTACGGATGGCTGGGACACCCGGTTCCTCGGGGACCTGTACCAGGACCTCAGTGAGGCGGCCAGGAAGACGTACGCGCTGCTGCAGACCCCGGAGTTCGTGGAGGAGTTCATCCTCGACCGGACGATGACGCCGGCGGTCCGCGAATTCGGCTTCGCCGAGCTGAAGATGATCGACCCGACCTGCGGGTCCGGGCACTTCGTGCTTGGCGCTTTCCGGCGGCTGGTGCGGATGTGGGCGGAACAGCGGCCCGAAGTGGGCCCGTATGAGCGGGTGCGGGCTGCACTGGAGTCGGTTCACGGGGTGGACCTCAACCCATTCGCGGTCGCGGTGGCTCGCTTCCGGCTCCTGGTCGCGGCCATGGCCGCGAGCGGCATCCGAACCTTCGCTGGGACGCAGGCGTACAAGTGGCCGCTCCAGCTCGCGGTCGGCGACTCCCTCATCAAGGACCGGCAGCTGGAACTGCAGCTGGGCCTGGGGCTCGGAGACGAGGAGTCGGCGGTCGGCGACCCGCTAGCCGAGTTCTCGTACGCGACGGAGGACGTGCACGAGTATGGCCGGATCCTGGAGCCGGGGCGGTACCACGTGGTCGTCGGCAACCCGCCGTACATCACCGTCAAGGACAAGAAGCTGAACCAGCTGTACCGGGAACTTTATGACACGTGTGTGCGCAAGTACGCACTGTCCGTTCCTTTCGCCCAGCGATTCTTCGAGCTCGCCGTACGCGGTGATAGCGAGGGTCGCGGCTATGGCATGGTCGGGCAGATTACCGCCAACTCCTTCATGAAACGTGAATTTGGCTCGACCCTGATCGAAGATTTCTTTGCGCACAAGGTTGAGCTCACCGAAGTCATCGACACCTCGGGTGCATATATTCCCGGACACGGGACTCCAACAGTCATTCTCGTTGGCACGCGCCGCGAGGGCTCCAGTCGTTCGCCCGCTATCCGCACAGTGCGAAGCGTCCAGGGAGAACCTTCCGCACCGGAAGTTCCCGAGAATGGGCATGTCTGGCAGGCGATCACAAACCAGATCGACTGTCCCGGCTCATCGAGCCAGTGGGTTTCCGTCGACGACCTCGACCGCAACCGCTACTTCTCAAGCCAACCCTGGGTACTCGCCGACGGCGGGCTGGAGATGTTGGAGCAGATCACCAATTCAGCCCAGTCCACGCTAGCTTCCCGTACTAAGCGAATCGGGTTCTACGGCGTCATGGGCGCCGACGAAGCCATGTCTGCCCCACTCGGATTCTATGTTCGAAGCCGCGCCGAAGACGCGTTCGTGCGCCCCCTCGTCATCGGCGATGCCGTGCGCGACTTCGAGTTTCGCAGCGGAGACCACGCCTTCCACCCCTACAGCGAGCAGCGAAATCTCGCATTTCTGACAGAAATGCCTGAACTTGCGCGCAGCATCTGGGCATTTCGAAGCGAACTTGGAGGACGGGCCACTTTTTCCGGTGGCACCTATTTCTCGGATGGACGCCCTTGGTGGGAGTGGCACCAGATCCCCAAGGACACGGATGCACACCGCTGGGCCATCAGCTTCGCTTTCGTAGCGACGCACAATCATTTTGTGCTGGATCGGGGCGGAAGGGTGTTCAACCGTTCCGCGCCAGTAATCAAGCTACGCGAGGGGGCGACCGAGGAGGAGCATGTGCGGCTCCTTGGGCTGCTCAATAGCTCTACCGCCGGGTTCTGGCTCCGCCAGGTGAGCTATCCCAAAGGTGGTGACCCGGTGGGTGACGAGGGAGCCCGCGTCTCCGTACATCCCTGGTCGGACCGCTATGAGTTCACCGGCACCAAGCTCCAGGAATTCCCCCTACCCTCCGACTATCCCACTGCCCTCGCAACCGAGCTCGACTCCCTCGCTCAGCAGCTTTCTGCGACAACCCCCGCCGCCCTCGCCGCCGAGGCCGTCCCTACCGCCGCCGTTCTCCGCGGGGCTGAGGCCCAATACACCTCCCTCCGCGCCCGCATGGTCGCGCTCCAGGAGGAGCTGGACTGGCAGGTCTACTCGCTCTACAACCTGCACTCCGAGGACCTCCGCGTACCCGATTCCTCCGCCGTGCCGGAACTCGCCCTCGGCGAGAGGGCCTTCGAGATCGTGCTCGCGCGGCGGGTGGAGGCCGGGGAGGCCAGTGGCGAGTGGTTCAAGCGGCACGGGTCGACGCCGATCACCGAGATCCCTGCACACTGGCCCGCCGACTACCGGGCGATCGTGCAGAACCGGATCCACGTGATCGAGTCGAACCGGGCCATCGGCATGGTCGAGCGCCCCGAGTTCAAGCGGCGCTGGGCCAGCGAGGGCTGGGACGCCATGCGGCAGAAGGCGCTGAAGTCCTGGCTGCTCGACCGGATCGAGGACCGCTCGTACTGGTTCGACGAGCAGGGCAATCCGACCGTTACCACCCTCGCCCGGCTCACCGAAAGCCTGTCCACCGACGAGGACTTCACCGCCGTCGCCGAGCTGTACGCGCCCCGGCAGGACCTCACCAAGACGGTCCGCGAACTCCTCTCCGACGAGCACGTCCCCTTCGTCTCCGCTCTCCGCTACAAGCCCTCCGGGCTGAAGAAGCGCGCGGACTGGGAGCACGTCTGGGAGCTGCAGCGGGAGGAGGACGCCGCGCCGGACGAGCCCGCCAAGCGGAAGATCCGCGAGCGGACGCCGGTGCCGCCGAAGTACACCTCCGCCGACTTCCTGAAGCCGAGTTACTGGCGCGCCCGGGGCAAGCTCGATGTGCCCAAGGAGCGGTTCGTGTCGTACGGCACGGTCAACGTGCAGTCGCCCGAACTGTACGGGTGGGCCGGCTGGGACCATCTGGAGCAGGCTCTGGCCCTTGCCTCGTACGTGCAGCAGGCCGGGCTCGGCGAGGAGGAGATGGTGCCGTATCTGGCGGGTCTGCTGGAGCTGCAGCCCTGGCTGGATCAGTGGTACGGCGAGTACGACCTGGAGTTCGGGGCCTCGCCGGCCGCCGAGATCCTGGCGTTCCGGCAGCAGAAGCAGGGCGAGCTCGGGCTGACCGACGACGCCCTGCGCGTCTGGCGCCCCGCAGCCGCCACGCGCGGGCGCGGCGCTGCGAAGAAGGCCGCTGCGCCCAAGAAGAAGACGGCCGCCGCGCAGTCCCCGGCCGACGACGTCCCGGCGGAGTCCGGCACCCCTACCGAGTCCGTCTGAGCAGGGCGAGGAGCAGACACACATCATGGCGTTCATGAGCAGGAACACCCCTCGCCCCGAGGACCGTCCGCTGCTGCGCGAGCTGATCGACATCCCGGAGTCGGTGTCTACCTCCGACTTCGTGCTGAAGCTGAGCGAGGCGGTCACCCCCGAGGGCGCCGAGGCGGCGCTGAGGGAGTACGTGGTCACCGACCGGCTGGTCGGCAACTTCGGCGAGGCGCTGGATCTGATCAAGTCGGCGTTGGAGAGCCACTCCTCGAAGGCGGCCTACCTGCACGGCTCGTTCGGTTCCGGTAAGTCGCACTTCATGGCGGTGCTGTACGCGCTGCTGTCGGGCAACCCGGCGGCGCGGGCGCGCGCCGAGCTCGACCCGGTGCGGGCCCAGCACTCCTGGCTGGACGCTGGCGACCGCAGGTTCCTGCTGGTGCCGTACCACATGCTGGGGGCCAAGTCGCTGGAGCAGCGGGTGCTCGGCCGGTACGTGGAGCATGTGCGCAAGCTGCACCCGGGGTGCCCGCTGCCGCAGGTGTATCTGACCGAGGGGCTCTTCGAGGACTTCGACCAACTGCGCCGGCGCAATGGCGACGAGTGGGTGATAGCGCAGCTCGCGGACGCGGGGGACGGGCTGGAGGACGAGTGGGGCGAGTCCTTCACCTGGACCAGTGAGCTGCTCGATACGGCGGTGAGCGCGCCTGAGGAGCACGAGAACACCAAGCAGCTCGACCTGGACAACCCCTCCACGCCGCGTGAGCTGCGGGCCCGTCTCGTACAGGATCTGACCCAGACGCTGTTCCCGTCGTTCGCGCGGGGCGCTTCCGAGGACGCCGACGGGTTCGTGTCGCTGGACAGGGGGCTCGGCATCATCGCCGCGCATGCCAAGGCGCTGGGCTACGACGGGCTCGTCCTGTTCATGGACGAGCTGATCCTGTGGCTGGCCTCGCGGATCCACGACCAGAAGTTCGTCTCCCGTGAGGCCGACAAGATCACGAACTTCGTGGAGGGTGGCGACGAGCGGCGTGCTATCCCGGTGGTGTCGTTCATCGCCCGTCAGCGCGATCTGCGGGAGCTGGTCGGCGAGGAGATGTCGGGGGCCGCGGAGGCCGCCGTGCAGGACAGCCTGAAGCTCAGCGGCGGACGCTTCGACAAGATCGTCTTGGAGGACCGTAACCTGCCGCAGATCGCCCGGGCCCGTGTGCTCCGGCCGGTCGACGACGCAGCCGAGGCGAAGGTGGAGGCCGCGTTCGCCGAGGCCAAGAAGCTGGGGCCGGACATCTGGGACACCCTGCTCGGGCACGACAAGTCCACCACCGGGGCGGACGAGGATGCTTTCCGCAAGACGTATCCGTTCCCGCCGGCGTTCATGGACACGCTGGTGCACATCTCCTCGGCGCTGCAGCGCTCCCGTACCGGTCTGAAGTTGATGAGCCAGCTGCTCGTCGACCACCGGGACGACTGGCGGCTCGGTCAGCTGGTGCCGCTGGGTGATCTGTATCCGGCGATTGCGGGTGGCGGTGACAAGGCGTTCAGCGGCGAGACGCATGTGCATTTCGAGGCCGCCGACAAGCTGTACCGCGACAAGCTCCGCCCGTACCTGCTCAAGACCAATCAGGTCACCGAGGACCAGGTCGAGGCGTACCGGCGTGATCCGGCGAGTCTGGGCGATCCGCAACTGGCTGCTCGCTGCCGTGACTTCACCGGTGACAGTCGGCTGCTGCAGACCTTGCTGCTGTCCGCGCTCGCGCCCAGTGTGCCCGCGCTCGCCGATCTCACCCTGGCTCGGCTGCACGCGCTCAACCACGGCTCCATCACGACCCGCATCGCGGGCACCGAGGTCGGCCGTCTGGAGCAGAAGGCCAAGGAATGGGCGGCGACCTTCCCCGAGATCAAGGTTGTCGGTACCGGTCCGGGCGCGGTGGTGCGGCTGGAGCTGACCGGTGTCGACCTGGACGCCGTGCTCGCCAACGCGCAGGTGCACAACAACCAGGCCAGTCGGCGGGCGAAGATGCGCGCCCTGCTCAAGGAGGCGCTCGGCGTCAGTGACGGGCCCGGTGGCTTCGATCCGTACGACGTGCTCGATCTGGTGTGGAAGGGTACCGAGCGGCAGGTCGAGGTGGTCTTCGGCAATGTCGCCGAGGCCGACTCGCTGCCCGAGTCGACGCTGCGGCCCAGCCAGGACGACGCCTGGCGGCTCGTCGTCGACTTCCCTTACGATGAGGGCGAGTTCGGGCCGATGGACGACGTGCAGCGGCTGCGCGCGCTGCGTGAGAGGCCGGGCGGTGAGTGCCGAACCCTGGCCTGGCTGCCGACGCATCTGACCGATGCGGTGCGTGGTGACTTCGAGCGGCTCGTGGTCATCGACAAGGCGCTCGCCGACGAGGCCCGCTTCGACTCCGACTTCGCGCGCAGTCTCAATGCCGACGACAAGGCACGTGCCAAGGGCATGCTGAAGTCGCAGCTCGGCATCCTCACCGAGCGGGTCCATCAGGCGCTGCGGCAGGCGTACGGGCTGGCGCAGAAGCAGGAGGGGGTCGTCGACCTCAGCTTCGACACCCATCTGGTCGCCCAGCAGGAGGTGGCCGGTCTGGGGCTGCCGCTGGGTGCGCAGCTGGATACCGCGGCCCGCGAGCTGGCCGGGAAGCTGCTCGCCCACCAGTTCCCCGCCCATCCCGACCTGGACCCCGAGGGCACCGGGAAGTCCGTCAAGGCCGCCGAGATCAGGACCGTGTTCGGGTACGTCCGCAAGGCCGCCGAGCACCGCGACGGGCAGGTCGAGGTCGAGGCCAAGGACCGCAAGGTCATGGCGCGGATCGCGGGCGGTCTCGGGCTCGGTGTGATGCGGGAGGCGTACTACCGGCAGGCGAGCCTGTGGGCCGACCACTTCAACAGCCAGGCGCGGCGCGATGGTGTCGCCGAGCCGACGCTGGTCAGGCTCTCCGACTGGAGCGACCTTCCCGAGCCGCGCGGACTGCCCGAGCCGCTGCAACGGCTGCTCGCCGCGGCCTACGCCGAGATGACCGACCGGGTGTGGGTGCGCGGCGGGGTGCCCGTCGAGCCCGCGCCCGCGCCGCACGAGCTGAAGCCGGACTTCGCGCTGCGCGAGCAGCAGCTGCCCGGCGAGAGCGACTGGGGCCAGGCGCGTCAGAGGTTCGAGACGGTGTTCGGCGGCGTGGCGCCGCAGCTGCGGCGTGGGCGGATCGTCAACCAGTTCGCGGGGCTGATTCGGCAGGCTGCCGGCGGGCTCGCCCAGGACGCCGGGCGGCTGGTCACGGAGCTGGAGAAGCACCGCGACTTTCTGCGGCTGACCGACGACTCGCCCCGGCTCGTCCTGGCCCGGCAGGCTCAGGAGCTGGTCAGGCAGGTCACGGAGGCGGGCCTCGACGCGAGGGGCGTGGTGGACCGGCTCGCCCGCTTCGACCTCGGCGACTTCACCGCGCACCGGTACGGGATGTCGCTGAAGAGCGCCGGGGTGGTGGCCACCGCGCTGCAGAGCACCAGTTGGGACCATCTGGGCCTGGCGTCCACCGCCGGTGTGGAGGGCGAGGCCGTCCTGGCGCGGATGTGGGAGGCGGCGGCCGGTGACCCGGGTGACTATCCCGACCTGCCGGGGGTGCTGAGCGCCTGCGGCAGGGAGGTGGTGGCGCTGCTGAGGTCCCGGCAGGCCCCGCCCGCACAGCCCGAGGCGCCTGCCGGCACGGCGGCGCCGAGCTCCGAGAGTGTGGACCTGGGCGGTGGCTCCGCACATCCGCAGGTGCTGCCGGAGCCGCCGCAGCAGCCGGGCCCGCGGACCGGCTCGCGCTCCGTCGCCCGTTCCGGCGGCGGGCGGACCACCGCTGCCCGGGCCGCCGCCGAACTCCAGGCGGAGATCGCGGCGCTGGCGGCCGCGAGCCCGGACGCCGTGGTCGAGGTCGTGTGGAAGGTCGTCGACTGATGTCCGACACGGTGACCAGCACGCCCCAGGCCGCGGGGCCCGCCCGGCTGTCCGCCGGGACGGTCCGTCAGTACCTGGCCGCCCGCAGCCGGCTCGGGGACGGCGCGGTCCGCGTCCTGCTGCTGCGGGCCGCCCCCGAGTGGGAGGCGCCCGCTGTGCAGCGCGCAGCGGGCGGCCTGCAGGCGCGGGTGGCCGTCGCGCCGTCCGTGTTGGCCGTGCACGAGCTGATCCTGGGCCATCTAGATACGGCCACCCCGCCCGACCCCGGGGTCCTGGTCGTCCTGACCGACTGTGAGGACACCGATCTCGACCCCGGACTGCTCGCCCGGGTCTACGGCGGCCGTATCCGGTCGGTCGACAACTGGGAGGTCGTGCGGGAGGCGTTCGACGCGCGCGGGGTCGACGCGCGGCTGCGCGGCGAGAGCTGGGCGGCCGAGGCGCTCATGGACGCGGCGGCCACCCGAGGCTGGCCCTCGCTCGGCAGAGGGCTGCTCTCCCGCGACGAGGCCCTCACCCGGCTGGCCCGGCGGCGGCTGCGCCTGAGCCGCCGGGACACGGACGCGCTGGGCGCACCGGCCACGCACGATGACGGCGACCGCATCGACGCGGTCGCCCTGTTCCGCTGGACCCTCATCCCCGGCGGCCCCGACCTGCTGCGCGACCTGCGCGGACCGGAACGCGCCGGCCTTGCCGCCTTCCTCGGCGAACCCGAGCAGGCCGGCTCCACCGGCCGGATCATCACCGCCCTGGTGGACGCCGAGCACGGGGGCGACGCGGCGGCGTACGCGGTGGTCTGCGCCGCCCTGTGGGGGCATGCGGAGGCCGACCACGACCTGTACCGGGCGCGCGGACGCGCCGAGCGGTGGCTGGGCGAGAAGCCGCCCGCCCAGGGCGACGACCTCGACCGGCTCCTGGCCGCCTTCGCACGCAGCGGCGAGGAGTATGTGCGTGGCCTGCTCGACCGGGGCGAGCACCGGCTCGCCGACCCGGTCCTGAGCCGGGCCGCGCAGCTCGTCACCCAGTTCGGTGCGCAGAGTGCCGCCGCGGCCAGCCCGCTGCTCGCGGGCGGCCTCGACGCGCGGTTCACCGCCGCCGGCCACGCTCTCGCCGAAGGCGACACGCAGAAGATCGCCGACGTCGTCACCGCGCTGGCCGAGCACGCCCTGGCCTCTGTTGACACCACCCCGGCCCGCATCGAGCGGGTGCGGATGGCGGCACGGCTGCGGCGCTGGCTCACCGGCCGCCCCACATCCGAGATCCCCTCCGTGGCCGAGGGCAGCGCCCGCCAGATCCACGAACTGGGCTGGGTGGACCGGGCCCTGGAACACCTGGAGGCTGGCGGTGACACGGACAGCGTGCTCGCCGACGCGTACAGCCGGATCGGCGAACAGGTACGCAGCGAGCGCCGGGCCCTGGACCACGCGTTCTCCGAGCGGCTCGCGGTGTGGACGGCGGACGGCACCGCGCCTGGTGCCATGCTCACCGTGGAGAGCTTCCTGGACCGGGTGGTCGCTCCTGTGGTGGCCTCGCCCGGTCACCGAGTCCTGCTGCTGCTCGTGGACGGGATGAGCGCGGCGATAGCGGCCGAGCTCGGCGAGGAGCTGCGCGCCCACTGGTCGGAGTACGATCCCCTGCCGGAGCCCGCCGGGGCACCGGCCCGGCGGGCGGTGGCTGCGGCGCTGCCCACCCTCACCACCGTCTCGCGCACCTCGCTGTTCGCTGGCACCCTGATGAAGGGCGACCAGAGTGACGAGAAGCGGCTCTTCCCCCAGCATCCCTGCTGGAAGGGGGCCCCGGCGGCGATCTTCCACAAGGACGACCTGCGCGGCCCCGACACAGGCTCGCCGTTCTCCACCGCCCTCACCGAAGCTCTCGCCGACGAGCGCACCCACGTCGCGGTCGTCCTCAACACCGTCGACGACCGGCTCGGCAAGGAGCAGAAGCTCGGCGACGGCGCATGGCGGATCAAGGAGATCGGCGGCCTGGAGCCGCTTCTGCGGGCCGCCCGGGCGGGCGGCATGACCGTACTGCTCACCTCCGACCACGGGCATGTGATCGAACGGCGCGGCAGCAAGGCCGACGCGCCCGCCGGCAGCGTCGCCTCGGCCCGTCACCGGCTGCCCGGCGGTCCCCTCGCCCCGGCCGAGATCGAACTGTCCGGCCCCCGGGTGGTCTGGCCTGAGCCCGGTGCGCGGATCGTCGCGCTGCGGGACCACGACGCCCGGTACACGGCGATGAAGGCCGGTTACCACGGCGGGGTCACCCTCGCCGAGTTCACCATCCCGCTGCTCGCCCTGCTGCCGTTCGGCGCCGAGCCGCCCACGGGCTGGCGGGAGCTGGGGGAGCCGGCACCCGCGTGGTGGGACGAGCGCGCCGAAGGCATGGACCTTCCGGTGCCGGGTGCCGCAGGAGCCGGCAGTGTGGCCGAGGCCGCCGGCGTACGGCCGCGCCGCAAGCAGGCGAAGAAGACCCCTGCCGTGGCCGAGCCGACCATGGCTCTCTTCGGGGAGGAGCAGGCGACCCCGGCCGCACCACAGGACTCCGCCGCCGCCTCCAGCGACCCGGCCACCGCCCTGGTGGAACGCCTCATGGCCACCGAGCTGTACCAGGCGCAGCTCGGGCTGCTGGCCCGCAAGCCACAGGGCAAGACGGTACCGAAGGCCCTGGTCGCCCTGGTCGAGACGGGCACCCTGACGATGACCGCGCTCGCCGAACGCGCGGGCCAGCCGGCCACCCGCGCACCGGGCTTCGCCGCGACGCTGGCCCAGCTCCTCAACTACGACGGCGCCCAGGTCCTGGAGATCCTTCCCGACAACCGCACGCTGCGCCTGCACCGGGCCCAGCTGATCGACCAGTTCGGGCTGTGAGGCAGGGCACCGCCCTGGCCGCCCGGCCCGCATGCCGGCGGCCGGGCGGACGACCGGATGGGAGACTGTCCGGGTGAACGCGTTCGGATCTTCAACACCCGGTACCGGCTCCCCGGTCGGCGCCGTCCGGCGGCGCGCCGTAGTGGACGCGCTGCGCCGCGGCGCCGTCCCAGAAAGCGGCCTGGACCTGCTCGCCACCGGCCTCGACCGCTTCGAGCGGGCCGTCGACGAGGAACTGGACACCGTTGCCGCCGGCGGCTCGGTGTTCAAGGCGGTGCGCGGCGAGTACGGCTCCGGTAAGACCTTCTTCACCCGCTGGCTCGGCGAGCGCGCCAAACGCCGCACCTTTGCCGTGGCCGAGGTACAGGTGTCGGAGACCGAGACCCCACTGCACAAGCTGGAAACCGTCTACCGGCGCCTCACCGAACGCCTCACCACCGCGAGCTTCCCGCCCAGCGCGCTGCGGCCGGTCGCCGACGCCTGGTTCTACGCCCTGGAAGAGGACGCCCTCGCCGACGGCACGGACGAGAGCGAACTGTCCCAGGCGGTGGACCGGCTGCTCACCGCCCGCCTGGCCGAGGTGTCCCGGCACGCCCCCGCCTTCGCCACCGCCCTGCGCGGCTACAAGCAGTCCCTGGACGCCGGTGACGAGGCCACCGCCGCCGCGGTGATGGCCTGGCTCGGCGGCCAGCCGCACGTCGCCGCAGCCGCCCGGCGCAGCGCGGGCGTCCGCGGCGACCTCGACCACTTCGGCGCGTTCGGCTTCCTGCAGGGCCTGCTCACCGTCCTCAGGGACGCCGGACACGCCGGCCTCGTCCTCGTCCTGGACGAGGTGGAAACGCTGCAGCGGGTCCGCTCCGATGCCCGCGACAAGGCCCTCAACGCGCTGCGGCAGCTCATCGACGAGGTTCACTCCGGGCGCTTCCCCGGCCTGTACCTAATCATCACCGGCACCCCCGCCTTCTACGACGGGCAGCAGGGCGTACAGCGGCTCGCACCGCTCGCCCAGCGCCTGGCCACCGACTTCACCACCGACCCCCGCTTCGACAACCCCCGGGCCGTCCAGATCCGGCTGCCCGGCTTCACCGAACAGTCCCTGACCAGCCTGGGCGCCACCATCCGCGACCTGTACGCCGAAGGCTCCCCGGCCCCCGACCGGATCAAACAGCTCGCCGACGACGCCTACCTCACCGACCTGGCCCGGGCCGTGGGTGGAGCGCTCGGTGGAAAAGTCGGTGTGGCCCCGCGCCTGTACCTGAAGAAACTGGTCGGTGATGTCCTGGACCGGATCGACCAGTTCGACGACTTCGACCCGCGCACGCACTACAAGCTGACCGTGGCCAGCACTGAGCTCACCGCCACCGAGCGGAACTTCGCCGCGCCCGCGCCAGCCGCCTCGGCCGACGACCTCGATATCGACCTCTGAAGGCCCTGCTTTCCAGTCCCCAACCGAAACCCTGGCCTCCCAAATGGCCCCGAACTAACTCCGACCTCTGACGACCAGTGCAGGAGGCACCCGCGTGCAGGACCAGCCGCACGGCACCGACCCCGTCGAACGCCTCGACCCGGTGGTCCTGCACCACATCGTCAACACCCTCGGCTGGCCCGATCTACGCCCCCTGCAGAAGGCGGCCGTGCACCCGCTGATGGACGGCGAGGACGCGATCCTGCTCGCGCCGACCGCCGGCGGGAAGACGGAGGCCGCCACCTTCCCGATGCTGTCCGCAATGCGGGAGAAACACTGGACCGGCACCTCCGTTCTCTACCTGGCCCCGCTCAAGGCACTCCTGAACAACCTGGTGCACCGGGTCGACAGCTACGCCCAGTGGCTGGGCCGCCGCGCCGCGCTCTGGCACGGGGACACCCCTGAGTCTGTACGCCGCCGCATCCGCACCGAGTCCCCCGACTTCCTGCTGACGACGCCCGAGTCCCTCGAAGCAATGCTCATAAGCGTCAAAACCGACCACACGCACATGCTGGGTCGCGTACGCGCCGTCGTCGTCGACGAGGTGCACGCCTTCGCCGGGGACGACCGCGGCTGGCACCTGCTCGCCGTACTCGAACGCCTGGAGCGACTGGCCGGCCGACGGATCCAGCGCATCGGCCTCTCCGCCACCGTCGGCAACCCCGACACCCTGCTCACCTGGCTCCAGGGCGCCAGCCCCGCCGACCGCCCCGGCCGGGTCGTCGCCCCCGGAGTGACCCTGCCGGTCGGCGGGACTGCCCCAGCCGACGCCGAAAATCTCCCGCGCCCCGCCGGAGAGGTGGAACTCGACTACGTCGGGTCCCTCACCAACGCTGCCAAAGTGATCTCCGCCCTGCACAAGGGAGAAAAGCGGCTCGTCTTCTGTGACTCCCGCAAGCAGGTCGAAGAACTCGGTGCGGCGCTTCGAGGGCGCGACGTCACCGTGTTCCTCTCTCATGCCTCCCTCTCCACCGAGGAACGGGCCCGCTCCGAGCAGGCATTCGCCGAAGCACGCGACTGTGTCATCGTCTCCACCTCGACCCTCGAACTCGGCATCGACGTCGGCGACCTTGACCGCGTCATCCAGATCGACTCGCCCAGCACGGTGGCCTCGTTCCTGCAGCGCATCGGCCGTACCGGACGCCGCACCGGCACCTCCCGCAACTGCCTGTTTCTCGCCACTCGGCCCGACACCCTCCTCCAAGCCGCCGGCCTGCTCACCCTGTGGACCCGCGGCTGGGTCGAACCCGTCACCCCGCCCCCCTCACCCCGCCATCTCGTCGCCCAGCAGCTCCTCGCTGTCACCCTGCAGGAACACCGCCTCGGCGACCGCCTGTGGCCCGAACAATGGAACGGTCTGGCTCCTTTCGACCGCTCCGCCGCCCCCCTCCTGTCCCACCTCGTCGAAGGCGGCTTCCTCGATAGCGACGGCGGCATGCTGTTCATCGGCACCGAAGCCGAGAAATACTTCGGCCGCCGCCACTTCATGGAACTGACCGCTTCCTTCACTGCACCCCCCGAGTTCACCGTGCTGGCCGGACGCACCGAGATCGGCACCACCGACCCCACCGTCCTCACCGAGGAACGCCCAGGCCCACGCCGCCTGCTCCTGGCCGGCCGCAGCTGGCAGGTCACCTTCATCGACTGGGCCCGACGCCGCGCCTTCGTCGAACCCGTCGAAGACGGAGGCATCGCCAAATGGCAGGGAAGCGAAGCCCGCGGCCTCTCCTACGCCCTCACCCGAGCCATGCGTGATGTTCTCCTCGGTACAGACCCTGACGTCCGCCTCACCCGCCGCGCCACCGCCGCCCTCGCCGAACTCCGCACCGATCGCGCACCCCACGAAGTGCACCCTGCAGGCACCCTCCTCGTCCGCGACGCAGACGCCACCCGCTGGTGGACCTGGGCTGGCTACCGCGCCAACGCCACTCTCACGGCTTCCCTCGGAAACATTGCCGATCCCGTTCAGCGCCCCACAGACACCCACGTCCGCCTGCGTCAGGACCTCAGTCCGGGTGACTGGAAGGTCGCCCGCGCCGAATTGGCCGAGTCTCTCACCCTGCCCACAGTTGATCCGCGCGCCGTCCGCGGCCTCAAGTTCTCCGCTGCACTCCCATCCCGACTCGCCTCCGCCACGCTCGCTGAACGTCTAGCCGACTTCGACGGCGCGCTTGCCACCGCCCGTGAGCCCGTACGCATGATTGCGCCGGTGTAGGGTTTCGAGCTGCGCTGGTGCGGACTCCGCCGTGGTCGGAACGCATCGAAAGAAGTCGGCTCATCTTGGAGGACAGGTGCCAGCGGTTCAGCGGATCACCTCCCGCAATGCCCGGTTCCAGCAGTGGGAGGCCCTGCTCACCAACCGGAAGAAGCGGAGCCAGCTCCGCGAGTTCCTGGTCCAGGGGGTTCGGCCGATCTCGCTGGCCGTGGAGTACGGCTGGCCGATCAACGCGCTGCTCTACGATGACCGGCGGAAGCTGTCGGGCTGGGCTCAGGAGCTGTTGCGGACGACCCGGGCCGAGCGGATCGCGATGGCGCCGGGGCTGCTGGCGGAGCTGGGCGAGAAGACCGAGGGGGCACCCGAGGTGATCGCGGTTGTCGGCATGCCGGCGGACGACCTGGGCCGGATCGAGGTCGGGCCGGACTTCCTCGGTGTCCTCTTCGACCGGCCGACCACGCCGGGCAACATCGGGAGCATCATCCGGTCGGCGGACGCCTTCGGCGCGCACGGGATGATCGTTTCGGGTCACGCCGCCGACGTCTACGACCCGAAGGCCGTGCGGGCGACCACGGGCAGCCTGTTCTCGCTGCCGTCGGTCCGGGTGCCGGGGCCGAACGAGGTGATGGCCTGGGTGGAGCAGCAGCGTGCCGCCGGTCACCCGCTGGTTCTGGTGGGCACGGACGAGAAGGGCGACGCCGACGTCTTCGACTTCGACCTGACCCAGCCGGTGCTGCTGCTGGTGGGCAACGAGACGACCGGGCTGTCCAGCACCTGGCGGGAGCTGTGCGACTTCACGGTAAGCATTCCGATGACGGGGGCCGCCAGCTCGCTGAACGCGGCGAACGCCGCGACCGCGGTCCTGTACGAGGCTTCCCGGCAGCGGATCGCGGCCGGGAAGCGTTCTCGTTGATCTCGTGTCAGGTCCAGGTGTCGCCCTCGGCGGCGCGGCGGTAGACCTCCAGGTACTTCGCGGCGATCACGTGGTGGCCCCAGCGCTCGATGGCGGCGGCGCGGAGGTACTCCGGGGCCGGGAGGCCGGCCAGGATCTTGGCGGCCTCCTGCGCGGTGGGCGTCTGCTCGACCGGTAGGGCGATGCCGACGTGCGGGGCGATCTCGCCCAAGCATCCGTTATCGGTGGCGATGGCCGGGGTGCCGCTGACGGCCGCCTCCGCGACGACGGTGGCCCCGGGCTCGATCCACTCGCCTCCGAAGGGGCCGCCGAAGGGCTGGGAGAGGACGAGCAGAGCACGGGCGGCGGCGAGCAGGCCGGTGCGGTGGCTGCCTCCGACCTCTCCGATGTACTCGGCGGTGTCGGGGTAGTCGGTGAGGATGCCGTGCAGGTAGTCCGGCTCCCAGGCCGGCCCGGCGAGTTTCAGCGGGAAGCCGGCGGCCTGGGCGAAGGCGGCGGCGTCCCGCGCGCCCTTGTGAACGGAGACCCGGCCGAGGAACAGCAGGAAGTCGTCCTTCTGCTCGCGGTAGGTGTAGCGGTCGGGGTTGACCGGTAGCCGGATGATCGGTGCGTCCGTGGACCCGGCGGCGCGGCGCTGGGCGTGGGAGAGGTAGACGCCGTTCCCTCGGTGCTCGGGCACGCCGTTGAGGTGGTGGGTGCGTACGGCGGGCCAGTCGGGCTCGGCGGGCAGGAGCTGGCCGTTGGTGTGGTCGTGCACCACGTCCGGGCCGAACGCGCTCAGCGCGGCCCGGGTGGTGTCGGTGGTGGTGGCGTCGGAGACGGTCAGGCCCGGCCGGACGCTGCTGCCGGGGGCACCGACGAGGAGGATCTCGCACCCGACGGCGAGGAGTCCGTCGATGAGGGTGGCGACCACCCACTGGATGCCGCCGTAGCCCTGCGGCGGGACGGTGATCCACTGGGTGGTGTCCCGCCCGTACCGGTGGGGCGGGTTGAGCATGGCGATCTTCACGGGCGCCTCCGGGCCTGGTCGAGCAGCTCGCGGCCGATGCCGGTCAGCACCGCAGCGGTATAGAGCACGGCGAGCACGACGGGTCGCGCGCCGACGCCGCTGGAGCGGTTGCGTCTCCACTCCTTGTGCAGGCCGCTGCGGGCGGTGCGGCGGCGGACTTCGCTGCGGCCCTGCCAGTAGGCCCGGCGCAGGAGGTAGCCGGGGCGGAGCCGGTGGGCGGGTATCAGGTGGCGGACCTGCGTGTCATGGAGGACCGCGGTGGCCGCGCCGAGGGCGGCGAGTCGGCGCACGAGCGTGGTGTCCTCGGCGGAGGCCAGGTTGGTGCCGACGCGGCCCAGACGGCTGTCGAAGTCGATGCCGAGCAGGCGGGCATGGTCGCGGTCGAGGGCGAAGCACCCGCCCCAGATGCTGGCGGGCAGGTCCGGGTGGTGAGAGCCGAGGTAGTGCAGCTGCCCGGCGGTGAGCCACCACGGGGTGCGGCGGCCCTGGAGGTCGGCGGTGATCCGGGTACCGGCCACATGCGCCCCGTCGGTCAGGGCAGTGCGCAGGTCCTCGACGGCGGCGGCGGTGGGGACTACGTCGTCGTCCACGAAAACGACGTGCCGGGTGGGGGCCTCCTTCAAGGCGAGGTTGCGGCTGTAGGACAAGCCGATGGTGGCCCCGTTGAAGAAGACGGTGCGTCGCCGGTCGGCAGACTCGGCGAGCCGCCGCTGGGTGGCGGCGTCCGCAGCGGTGTCCACGACGACCACGAGGTGGTCGTCCGGGCCGAGGACGCCGGAGAGCCGGTCAAGGGCGGACAGGAGCAGGCCCGGCCGGTTGCTGCACAACGCCACTGTGAGAGGGACGCTCACCGGACCGCCTCCGTACGGCGCCGGGCCGAGGCGCGGTCGGTGAGCCGGGTGGCCAGGTCGGCGAGATCGCGGGCGTGCAGGCTGCGGTCGGCGGCGGGGTGGCGGCGAACCTCCAGGCGTTCGGCCCGCGCCTTCTCGTACGCGACGAGCAGAGCCGGATCGACGCCGGGCGGGGCATTCCAGCCGGTGGGCGGGGTGACGAGCGCGGAGTGGGCGCCGAGGCGCTGGGCGGGCGCGGCGTCGTGGTCGGGCCGGTCGCCGACCATCAGAGTGGTGGCCGGGTTCCAGCCGAGCTGCTCGATGGCCCAGCCGAGAAGGCCGGGGTCCGGTTTGGCGATGCCCACGGTGGTGTCGAGGGCGATGAGTGCCAGGTGCTCGGTAGCGCCGCTGGCGCGCAGGACCTCCTCGCACTCGGGGGGCTGGTTGGCGACCACGCACACCGGATGGTGCTCGGCGAGGGAGGCGAGCGCGGCGTGGGCGCCGGGGACCAGCTGCGCGAGGTCGGCCCAGCGGCGGCGGACGCTGGTCCAGGCGTGCGCGCCGGCCGGGCTGTAGAGGCCGAGGTTGGCGGTGGCGCTGGCCCGCTGGAGGTAGAAGCGGTTCATCTCGGCGGTGAACCGCTCGATGGTCAGGGTGGGGTCGGCTTCGCCGGCCAGCTCCAGCACGGCTTGGAGCCAGGCGAGTTCGAACGGCTCGTCGTAGTAGAGGACGCCGCCGACGTCGGTGGCGATAGTCTCGACGGCGGGGGCGGTGGTCTTGGCGGGCTTGGTCACGGGGTGTCCGTCCGGGAGGTGGCGGTGGCGTACCACTCGGGGTGGGTGTCGGGGGCGGTTTCGAGGGCGAGGGTGGATTGGGGCCGGACGGGGCCGTGGGCCTTGGCCCAGGCGGCGGTGGCGGCGAGGCCGTCGGCCAGCGGGGTATCCTTCCAGCCGCCGAGCAGCATCCGGGCGAGTTCGCTACTGGTGTAGGCGGCGTGGACCTCCTCGCGGGTGTCCAGGTGGCGGATCGGGTGATCGGGCACGCCCATCGCCTCGCGCACCGCGTGGGCCATCTCCAGCACGGTGCAGGGCTGCTGGCTGCCGACGTTGATCACCCGGTTCCAGTGCCGTGGGGTCTCGGCGGCGTCGAGGAAGCACCCGACGATGTCGTGGACGTAGGTGAAGGCGCGCTGCTGGCTGCCGTCGCCGTATACGGTGATCGGCTCGCCGCGCATGATCTGGTTGAGGAAGATCGCCACCGCGTTGCGCAGGGGGTCGCCGAGGTTCTGCCGCTCGCCGTAGACGTTGTGCATCCGCAGCGCGGTGAACGGCAGGCCCTGCATCTGCGCGGTGATGGCGAGTTCGCGTTCGATGGTGAGCTTGGCGTTGCCGTAGCTGTCGACGGGCTGCGGGTGGTCGTCCTCGCACATGGGGACGCGGCCGGTGCCGTAGACGGCGACGGAGGAGGCGTAGGAGAAGTACCGGACGCGGGTGCGGAGGGCGGCGTTGATCAGGTGGATGCTGCCGAGGACGTTGACCTCGTAGTTGTGGGCCTTGACGGCGTGGCTGATGCCCTCGGCGGCGAACGCGGCCAGGTGGAAGACGCTGTGGAAGGCGTGCGAGGCGAACAGGTCATCCACCACGGTGCGGTCGGCGATCGAGCCGGTGACGAGCCTTGCGCCGGCGGGGATGTTCTCCTGCTTGCCGCCGTCGAGGTTGTCCAGGACGACGACCTCGTGTCCGGCGGTCAGGAGGCGGTCGGCGAGGTGGGAGCCGATGAATCCGGCTCCGCCGGTCACCAGGTGAAGGGCCATGCTGTGCTCCGATCGGGTGGGTGGGTCAGGAGTTGGTGAGGAGGGCGCGCACCCGGGCGATGTCCGCGGTGGCGAGCGCGATGGCGTTGGGGATCCGGGGGGCGAGGTGGTCGCGGAGCTTGTCGGCGTTGAGGCGGGCGAGGTGCTCGGCTGCGGTCGGGTCGGCGGTGAAGGCTGCGATGTCGCGGTGGACGTCGTCGGCCGGGGCGGCGGGGCCGTAGGTGTCGGCGAGGACGCCGTGGAACTTCGGGCTGTGGCCGAGGGCGACGGCCGGGGTGCCGCTGGACAGGGCGGCGATCGAGGCGTGCAGGCGTTCGGAGATCGCCAGCTCCGCGCCGCCGAGGACGGCCTTGTAGTCGCTGGCCCCGGTGCCGTCGGCGTCCAGGACGTGCACCGGCACACCGGGGAGGCGGTGGGCGATCTGCCGGGCAAGGAGGCGGTCGTCGTTGTGCTCGCGGGAGTCGTGGCAGTGCGGGACCAGGACCAGCGGACGCCTGCGAACGCGCCACAAGGTGGCGGCGAGACGGGTGATCGCGTCCAGGTGCTGGGTGTCGGTGATCGGGCTGTAGCGGGTCACGCCCCGGCTCGGCGCCAGGCACACGTACTCCTGGGCGGCGTCGAGGCCGGCGGCGGCGAGCAGTTGCGCGGCGCGCTCGGGGCCGGATGGTTCGAGGAGGAAGGCGGGGTCGGCGGAGAGCACCACCGTCTCCTCGGGTAAGGCCAGGTGTCCGGTGAGGTAGGACAGGGTGGTGCTCTCGCGGACGGTCAGCAGGTCGAGCCTCTGGGCGGTGGCGGTGAAGGCGGCCTGTTCGGCGGGGTCGGTGAACGGGCCGACGGACTGGCCGATCATCGCGGTGGGGATGCCGAGCTTCTGGGCCCGGTCGAGCACGGCGAGGTAGGGGGTGGAGACGCCGTAGTCGGCGGTGTGCAGGTCGCCGCCGGTGGCGAGGACCAGGTCCGCGTGCTTAAGGAGGCGGGCGGCGCGTTCGCGGCGGTGCGGCTCGGTTTCGACCGGCCGCAGGGTGGCCCAGGAGCGGGAGATGACGAACGGGTCCGCGGTGCAGTCGGCGCCGCTGCCGGCGAGCGCTTCGGTGTCCAGGGCCGGGGTCTGAGTGAGGACGGTGACCGTGGTGTCCGGCGTGGTGGTCAGCGCGGTGGCCAGGGAGCGGGCGAGGGCCTCGACTCCTCGGCTCTCGCAGCTGGTGATGCCGGTGAGCAGGATGTTGGGCACAGGGGTCCTCCCGGGCTAGTTGGTGAAGGCGAGGAGCTGGCCGAGGACGCGCCGGTAGTTGAACCCTCGGCGGAGTTCGTCCTGGATACGTCCGAGCCTCTGTCGGTTGGCGGGGCCGTCGCGCAGGAGCCGGGCGAGGTCGTCGGCGGGGTCCTCGCCGAGGATGAACGGGGTGATCTCCTCGCCGTAGAGGCCGGTGGTGTAGGCGAGTTCGGGCGGCAGGGCGGGCATCGTGCTGGCCGCGACGGTCTCGAACATGCGGGGGGTGAGCAGGCGCTGGTGGGCGAGCAGGGGCCGGGCCAGTACCGGGGTGATCTCGGCCTTCGCCATCTGGGCGAGGACCTGGCCGAACGGGACGGGGCCAGTGACCTTCACGCCGCGCTCTGCCAGCCAGCCGGGTCGATTGGTGGTCGCGGTGAGGTGGTCGGGGTGGGGATCGCCGTCCCACCAGCGGCCAGCGACCCGCAGGCGGGTGAGCGACGGCCTCGCCGACCGGGCGGCCTCGATGAGCTGGGCGAGGGCGTCCCAGCGCCACCAGTTCGCGCCGACGTACTGGAGGTCGTAGGTCGCGGCTGGTGCCCGCTCCGGGCGGTGCACGGGCTTGGGCATCCCGAAGTAGGGGAAGAACTGCGCGCCGTCCGGAAGCTTGCCGAGGCGCGGCTGGAGAATGAGGTCGCTCAGGTCCCGGTAGAGCTGCTGCCACTGCTGGTGGCCGTATCCTCCGGCGGAGTCGTCAGCTCCGAGGACGGTGTGCTCGCCCCAGTGGGCGTCCGGGTCGAGGACGATCCGGCGGTCCCGGGGGAAGCGCTCGCACAGCTCCCGCCGCTGCTCGTCCAGGAACTGGCGGCCTTCGAAGACCAGGACCAGGTGGGTGCCCCAGCCGAGATCGTCGACGACCGGCAGCAGGCCGGGGACCTGGTCGTCCAGGCGGCACAGCGGACCGGCGAGGGCGACTTCGCAGTCCAGCGCGGGGGCGGCGCGCACGTATTCGCCGACCATATGCGCCGATCCGGCCTGCCAATGGAAGTCACCGGCGAACAGCAGCCTCACCGCGCGCCCCCGGCAGCGCGCAGGCGGCGGTAGGCACGGCGGCGACGCGCGATGGTCGGGGCGAGCCGCAGCAGCCACCAGGCGGCGGCGGCCGTCTCCACCCACCCGCCGACCACGGTGGTGTTCCCGCCGACCGAGCGGCCGGCCAGGTCCTGGCGCAGCCACCGCCCGGACAGGGAGAGGATCGCGGGCCACCTCCACGTGATGTCCGTGAGCAGGAAGTAGTAGCGGTTGCGGCGCATCTGCACCCGCCGGTAGGTGCTCGCGCCGGTTCCGCCACCGCCGTAGTGCTGGATGCCCAGGTCCAGGTTGAGGGCGACCCGCCAGCCCGCCCAGCGGACCCGGCGGCACAGGTCGGTCTCCTCGTAGTAGGTGTGGAAGACCCGGTCGAACAGGCCGAGGGTCCGCAGGACCTCGGCGCGGACGAAGAGGGCCGCGCCCTGGACGTAGGCGTGCTCTAGGGTGGCGGGGGCTCGGCCGTGCGCGGGGCCGGCCGGGGAGGGCCGGTTGGGGCGGTCGCCCACGAAGCCGTCGGCCTCGCCCAGTTTCAGCGCAAGCCGCGACCAGTCGTTGTGCTCGTCCAGGGAGACGGCCCCGCCGTCGGCGTCGGTGTAGGTGTAGGTGTACTGCATGGGGCCGCAGATGCCGTACGTTGGCCACTTCTCCATGAAGGCGGTCAGCTGCTGGATGAGGTCGGCCGGGGTGCGGGTGTCGGGGTTGACGAGGAACACGTAGTCGGCGCCGGCGGTCAGGGCGGCGCGCATGCCGACGTTGTTGGCGCGGGCGAAGCCCAGGTTGGCGTCGTTTTCGATGATCCGCACGGCGGGGAAGTCGTCGCGGACCATCGCGGTGCTGCCGTCGGTGGAGGCGTTGTCGACGTACCAGACGGTGAGGTCGAGGTCGGGGGTGTGGCTGGCGAGGAGGGTGGAGAGGCAGGCGGGCAGCCAGCGGGCCTCGTTGGTGCCGACCGTGATGGTGGCGACCTTCGGGCGGCGGGCGGGTGCGGTGCTGGTCACGGTACCTCCGTGTCGGCGGGGACGAACTCGATGACGAGGCTGCGGCGGGGCCGCTCGGTGGAGTTGGGGCGCGAGGCGTGCACGGCCCGGACGTCGTGCACGGCCACGTCGCCGGCCCGCGCGCCGACCGGCAGGACAGGCCCGGCGTCGCGGACCTGGTCTACGTCGGCGTCATCGGCCAGCAGGTGGCTGCCGGGTACGAACTCCAGGCAGCCGTTGGAGGCGTCGGAGCCGTCCAGGAACAAGCTGAGGTTGATCGCGCGGCCGGGCTCGGCGTCGGTGCGGTCGCGGTGCCAGGGGACAGCGGCGGCCACGTGCGGCATCTTGACGATCATGGCGATGACCCGGGCCCGCGCCGGGCCGCCGAGGAGGGTCTCGGCGAGGTGGTGCAGCGGGCCGGTGGCGAACAACCCGGCTGCGAGCGGGGCGCCCGGCTGCTGCTCAAGGTTGTGGACGCGGTAGAGCACCGGCGTGCTCTCGCCCTCGCGGGTGAAGTGCCAGAAGTCCTCGCCGCGGTGGCCGCTCTCGAACGCGGCCACCAGGGCATCGGCCTCGGCACGCAGCCGCTCCAGCAGCTGATCGGTGACCACGGCCGGGACGACCGTGTACCCGTCCGCCCGGAGCCGGCCGAGGGCGTCGGCGGTCGGCCCGGTCACCGGGTGGCCCCGGCGGTGAGCTGCTCGGTGAACCAGGCGACGGTGGCGGCCAGGCCGTCCTCGATCGCCGTCCGCGGCGCCCACCCGAACACCTCGCGGGCCACGGTGGTGTCGGGCTTGCGGCGGACCGGGTCGTCCTCGGGCAGGGCAGTGAACTCGACCTCCGCAGCGGAGCCGGTGAGGTCGAGGACCAGTTGAGCGAGGGCCAACACCGTGCGCTCGTCCTCGGTGCCCAGGTTGACCGGGCCCGGGCGGTCGCTCGCGGCGACGGCAAGCAGCCCGGCCACGGTGTCGTCCACGTAGCACAGCGAGCGGCTCTGGTGGCCGTCCCCGGTGACCCGCAGCGGCTGCCCGGCTAGCGCCCGGGTGACAAAGGCGGGCACCGCGCGGCCGTCGTCGGTGCGCATCCGCGGGCCGAAGGTGTTGAAGATCCGCACGATCGCGGTGTTGGTGCCGAACTCGCGGCGGTACGCGGCGGTGGCGGCCTCCGCGAAACGTTTGGCCTCGTCATAGACGCTGCGCGGGCCGATCGGGTTGACGTTGCCCCAGTACGCCTCGGTCTGCGGGTGCTGGTGCGGGTCTCCGTACACCTCGGAGGTCGAGGCCAGGACGAACCGGGCTCCGCGCTCCTTGGCGAGCTCCAGCACGTTCAGCGTGCCGATGGAGCCGACCGACAGTGTCGGGATGGGGTGGCGCAGGTAGTCCGCCGGGGAGGCCGGCGACGCGAGGTGGAACACCACGTCCACCTCGCCCGCGACGGCGAGCTTGTCGTTGACGTCCTGCTCGACCAGCTCGAAGTGCTCGGCGCCGAGCAGGTGCGCGATGTTGTCGCGGCTGCCGGTCAGGAAGTTGTCCACGCAGACCACGGCGGAGCCGTCGCGGATCAGCGCGTCACACAGGTGGGAGCCGATGAATCCGGCTCCGCCGGTCACGACAGCAGTCCTTCGGGCCATGGGGCTCCTCCAGCAATCGGGCACGCCCGACTCGCCCGGCAGCACGAGGACACTGCAGGTGGGATCGACGTGCGCGGTGAACGGGTGCGGGCGCGGCAGGCTTGTCGCGCCCCGGTGATCGGTGCGAGTGGTCCGTCCGTCGTGGACGTCTTCTCGCTGCACGGCCGGGTCGGCGTCAGGTCTCTGAGGTGGTCCCCGGCCTCCCCCCGCGACGCCCGGCCGCACATGCGCCAGCCGGTCACCCTTCGGGGGAGCACCAGCTAACCCCCGCTCAACTAGGTCTGAACAGAGCAGGTTTGTCGTCTTCCTGTCGTCTTCTGGGCTCAGCCGCCTCGGATGTACCATCAGCGCACGGTGGTGGACTGGCTACAGTCCGGTGAATGCATCGGGGGTTGGGGCATGAGCCGATCGACCGGCTTACGGGCACCGGTACGGCTGGTTCACCCGCTGAGCGTGGTGCGGGAGGAACGAGGCTGGACCTACCAGGACGTTGTCGACATCGTTGCCAAGCCCACCCGCCGGTCGGCTGACCGGCGCAAGGCATGGAAGTGGGAGCACTGGGGCGTCGAGCCGGACGGCGAGAGCCAGGCCGCTCTCGCTGTTGAACTCGGCGTTCCGATGGACGAGGTGCACCGGCTCGGCTGGCCCGGCTGGCTGCCGGACGGCGGCCCAGTCCGCACTGGTTTTCCGTGGACCCGGGCGGGGACGCTCCAGGCGTTGGACGACACCCTGGAGCATGCGATGTTCGACCGCCGCGGATTCATGAAGCTCGGCGGCGGGGCTCTGGTCACGTTGGCCGGCCAGTGGCTCACCCAGCACCCCGAGCCAGTGGCCGCAGCCCTCGCCGGAGGCCGCATCGACGCGCAGCTCGTCGCGGACCTGGAGGACGGCCTGCCCCGGCTACGCCGATTGGAGGCCCGTCTGGGCGGACCGCGCGCCCGCCACCTCTTGGACGCCGAGCTCGACACGGTCACCGGCATCCTCAAAGAGGCGTCCTACACCGACGAGGTCGGTCAGCGGCTGCTCCGCCTCGGCGCCGAACTGGGCCGCCTCGCCGGATGGTCCTCCTTCGACGCGGGACTGCACGCCGCCGCCCAGCGGTATTGGGCCAGCGGCCTGCGCGCTGCCCACACCGCCGACGACCGCGCGCTCGGCGCCAACATTCTCAAGTCGCTCAGCCTCCAGTGCTACGACCACGGCCTGTTCGCAGACTCCCACGCGCTCGCGGCAGCCGCCGTCGACGGCGCGGGCGAGGTCACCCCCCGCACCCTGGCCATGCTGCTGCTGCGGCAGGCCCGCGCAGCGGCGGCCTGCGGCGACCGCACCGAATGCGACCGACTGCTGTCCACAGCCGAGACCCAGATGGCCCGCACCAACACCGGCGACGACGACCCCTCCTGGACCGGCTACTTCGACACGGCCGAGTTCCACGCCCAGACCGCCGCCTGCCACGCCGACCTCGGCCGCCCCCGGCTCGCCCAGCGCCACTACACCACCGCGCTCGACCTCATGCCGGCCACCAAGCGCCGCGACCTGGCCACCTACACCGTCCAGAACGCCCGGACCCACAACGCCCTTGGCAACGCCGACCACGCCGTCCACCTCCTGGAAACGGCTATCCCGATGATCACCGCCGCCCCCTCCCAACGGAACGCGGCCCGCGCCGCAGCAGCCCGCGCCGAACTCCCGCTCACAGCCAAGGACCCGAAAGTCCAGTGCCTCGACCAGATGCTCGCCAAACTGGCCGCATGACCACACACCCCACCCCGCGCGTCGCCCTCGTCTCCGGCGGAAACCGCGGCCTCGGCCTCGCCATCGCCACCCGCCTCGCCGAACAGGGCATGCAGGTCGTCCTCGGCGTGCGCGACCGCCTCGCCGGCCGGGACGCAGAGGAAGCCCTCGGCAGCAAGGGGCTGCTCGTCCACTCCCACGAGCTGGACGTCACCGACCCAGCCAGCGTCGCCCGATGCGTCGCCGACGTCGCCGCCCAGCTCGGACGCCTGGACGTGCTGATCAACAACGCCGCCGTCGCCATCGACCGCGGCCAGGCAGCCTCCGCGCCCGACTTCGAGCGCGTCCGGGCCACGCTGGACACCAACCTTCTCGGCGCCTGGCGGCTCGCCGCCACTGCCTCACAGGAGATGAAAAAAACCGGCTACGGTCGCATCGTCAATATCACCAGCCACCTCGGCTCACAGAGCAACATGGGCACCGGCAACGTGAGCTACCGGATCTCCAAGGCTGGCCTTAACGCCCTCACTCAGATCCTCGCCGCCGAACTCGGCGGTACCGGCATTCTCGTCAACGCCGTCTCCCCCGGGCGCATGGCGACCCGCATGGCCTATGGCGAAACCGACCGCACTCCCGAGGACGCCGCTGACACGCCCGTCTGGCTCGCCACTCTTCCCGACAACGGCCCCACAGGGGGCCTCTTCTACGACCGCGAGCCCCTGGGCTGGTGACCTGCCGCGTCCGCACTCGGGTTTGCCCCACCAGGCCTCTTCGCTGGTACAGGTAGGCGGGATCCAGCTGGCCGACGCCGGGAGGGGCCGGCCAGAGGGCGAGGTGGTATCGAGCGGGGACACCGCTCGCCTACGGCTGCGCTTACGAGCCATCCGTCTGCCGTACTGCCGGAGAAACCCGCCCCCAGGGGCCAGGACCATATGCAGTTGGGCACGTTCACGAGCGCGTCTCCCTCCTCTCTTCGAGGAGGGAGACGGTCCGGCTCAGCCGCCGACCTGGACGAGGCAGAAGGCGAAGATGCCGGGGATGGCTCTGTCCAGTGACCGTACAGCCCTCGGCCACCGCCAGCGACCGCTCACCGCCCGATGATTAGATCTCGTCGGCCGGGTGCCAGATGTACGGGAGGGTGCGGTCCTCCTCGTACAGGTCGCGCCACACGGCCGTGAGGCTCTTGATGCGCTGCTGGGACTGCCGGATGAGTTCCTGGATGCGGGCGACTGCTTCCCTGGGTTCGGGGGGCAGGATCGCTCGGGTGAGAAGCTGCATCTCGTCACGGGCTTCGTCGATCACGGCAGCGTGGGGGACCTTGACGACGAGGGTGTAGGCCGCGACGACGTTCACGCCCCACTGACCGTCGGCTTCCTTGACGGCCCAGATCACTGACTGCGCCGAGGGCGAGAGCGTGAGCTGGCAGTTCGGGCCCATCATCCTGCTGAGTACGGGCAGGTCGATGCGATCCTCGCCCGCCAGGGCCGCCGCGTCCTGGGCTGTCGGGACGGAGAGCCTCCCAGTGATGGCGCGTGCGATACGCCGGGTCTCCGCTGCCGATGGCGGCGCGTCGTCCTGCTTGCCCGAAGGTGCCTCGGCCGCACTGCCGACGCCGACGTTCGCGTCGGTGCGTTCGCCGTCCTCGTCGTCCTTGGTCCCCCAGGAGAGGACGACCAGCTTCCAGTCGGGCAGCGACGCCGGAGACAGTACATGACTGACGACATCGATCGCGTCCCAGTTGAGGGCCGGGACCGTCATGCGGACGGCGTAGCCGTCCAGGTTCTCCGTGACCTCGTTGGATGCGTCCCAGATGCGGCCGATGTCGGGGTCTTTGCAGACGTCGCCGATCAGTTCCATGAGCTCGGCGCTGTCCTCACGGCCGGCCAGCGCGAACTTGAGCAGGCTGACGTAGGTGGCGGCATGCCGGTCCCAGTCGTGGTACTGGGACCGGGCCTCTCGGCTCAGCAGGGACCAGCGCATGAAGTTGGCGCCCGGCTCCAGCACCCAGGGCCACCACTCGGCGGTGGCGGCGTTGTGCGCGACGACGTTCCAGTTCGCGTCGCAGAGGAAGGTGGGGCTGGGCATCTGCTTGTCGATCAGCAGCCGCAGGCCGCTGCGGACCCGGGTGTCGACGGCCCCGGCCGCGGCCGTGGGGCCCAGGCCGTTGTACAGCAGGAGCGCGATGAACTCGTCGCGGTCGAGGTGCAGAAGGTCGGCGAGGGCCTCGCACTGCTTGCGGTCGAGGCGGTGTCTGCCGGCGCCCCGCTCGAGGTCGCGGTACCACCGTTCGGAGCGGTCGATCGCGTTCGCGCACTCGCCCTGGGTCACACGGCGGCCCCTGCGTTCGCCGGCCGCCCGGCGCCAGCAGCGCAGCTGACCGGCGAACCCCATGATCTGTCCCGCATGCGGAAGCTCACCTCGCTCCGGGGGCCGCTGGCCGGGCGTCGTGGCCCCAACCTCAGCGTCGTTGCCTGAAGCCACAACTTCCCTCTCGCTGTCCCCGTGGTCTGCGGGGAAGGGCACGGTGGCGCCCATCCTCTTCTCCTCGATCGTCTGTATCCCTCCCGGCGGAGGGCCTGCATCCCCGAGTCGAGGCAACAAAAAAGAGGGCTGCCGCGCTCTGCACGGCGGCCCTCCCCTTGACCTCCATTCCAGGGTACGAGATAAATTGTCGATCTTGGATTCCCTCCCCGAAGTAAGCGTGACGGGCGCCACACCTTCCCGCGCGCGCACGGGAGGCGGACGCGCGGCGATACCGCAGCGTTCGGGAACGAATCGGACAGAAAACCGGCAAATTCTTGCCGGTTTCGGAACCGGCAAATTCTTGCCGGTTTTTTCTTTCAGGTCGTCGGCCGAGCTCAAGCGCCCGCCCGCCACCGAAGGCCACCGCTCCACATCCCGGCCCATTCCGCTTTCCCTGCTGGGCAGTTAAGCGACAGGAGCCCGCTTCGACTTGTGCACCGCCGCAGGATTCTACGCGCGTAAAACCGACTTGAGACACCGTTGACGGCGTTTCCCAGTCGGGTTTAAATCCTGGTCACCAGCAGGTCAGCGACGTGATCGCGTCGCACGGGGCAGGGGGAAGATCATTAATCCCTACATCGTGCCGGAAGCGGCTCGGAGAGCCAATAGCGCGTCGGCCACGAAATCGACACCGGTGTCCGCCTCGATGGCGACACGGGTTGTAACGGGAATCAGAGCTATGTATGGACTTGCCGACCGGGCCTGCGTATGTTCGTCGTCCCCTCGGGTGATCACGCCCGAATCACGACGAGCAAGGAGAGCGTAGGCACCCGACGGGCCTGCAGGCCCCCGGAAAAAGCGGCGACGTCCGAGAGCGGCAACTCTCGGACGCCGGACGCCTCAGCAGATCACCCGTCCGGGCCCAGGGCCCGCGATGGAGATCACATTCACCCGCACCGTGCCTTCTCACGGGACCAACCGGTGCGGCTTCACTGAAGAGGAGAGTGTCTTATGAGCGCCGCTGTGCGCAAGTGGCCGGGGGATTCGGCCCGCGCGACAGGTGCGATTCACCGCCTGTCGACAGGGGGTGCTGTCTGATGGCGCGGATCCGGACGATCAAGCCCGAGGCGTTCGAGTCGGAGGATCTCGCCTCGGTCGATGTCACCGCGATGGTGACCTTCTTCGGCCTGCTGACCCAAGCCGACGATTCCGGCCGCTTCCGCGACCACCCCGCGATCATCGCGGGGCGTCTGTGGGCCCTGCGTGCCGATCACACGCCGGCCAACGTCGCCGTCGACCTGGAGCAGCTGGCGGGTGCCGGCCTGATCTGCCGGTACACCGGCTGTGACGGGAACTCCTACCTGCACGTGGTGACGTGGGAGAAGCACCAGAAGATCGACCGTCCCTCCGCCTCCCGTCGCCCGCGCTGCCCGGTCCACCAGAGCCACCAGAAGTGCGGCGGCTGTTCTCAGGACTCCTGCCCGGCGGTCGAGCAGACCCGCACCGCACGGCCTGCGGCCCCGGCCCAGCCGGTTTCGACGCGCTCTCGTGGAGCCCTCGAAACACCGGGATCGTCCGCCGTGGGAGAGCCGGGCACGGCGTCGAAGGCCGTGGTGGGCAGTGGGGCCGTGCGGGTGAGCAGCGAGGGGCCCCTCGCCGGGGCCTCCTCCGAGGCGTCCGGCAAATCCGCAGGTCAGGCGGCATTCGCCGGAGATTCGATGCATCCTCGCGAGGGCTCGGCGTCTGGATCTAGGATCTTGGATCCTGGATCTTCCCCTAAGGGGGGCACGGCCCCCGCCTCGCACACGGCTGCGCCGGGCACGTCGACGAAGGCGCTGGTGGCCGAGTACGTGCGTGACTGCGCCCACCGCCCGCCGAAGGACGTCGTGGCGCTGGTCGGCCGGCAGGTGAAGGGCCTTCTGGAGGAGGGCTTCGACCCGGAGGTGATCCGCCCGGCCCTGGGGCAGCTGCGGATCAAGGGCCTGCACGCGACGGTGCTGCCGAGCCTGGTGAACGAGGCGCTGAACGCATCGCGGTCACCATCCGCCGTCGGCGCCTCCGGCGCGGGGCCCTGGGCCACCTCCTCCGGCTACGTGCCCTACCTCGACCCCGCTGCCGAGCCGAGCGGATTCGGAGGCCGACTGTGACCCGCTACCAGCTCACCGACCCCCAGCCCGCCGTACCGGAGAGGCTGCGGGCCCGTCTGGAGGCGAAGCTCGCCGAGCGCGGGATCAACCCGGCCGCCACGCTCCCGGACACCCCGGAGCCGATCCCGGCCCTGGAGGCCGCGCAGCAGCGCATCCCGGTCGACTACCGAGAGGCGCTGGTGGAGCACCCCGATGTCGCCGCCTGGGTGCGGAAAGTCGCCGAGGGTGCGGTCGCCCCGAACGCCGGCGGGCTCAACCCGCAGTACGGCACGCTCGGCCGGCGGCGGATCGCGCACGGACCGTCTCTGCTGCTGTGGGGGAACCTCGGGACCGGCAAGACCCGCCAGGCGTACGCAGCGATCCGGGCGCTGACCGCCTCCGGGTGCGGGGTGGCCTGGCATGCCACGACCGCCGCCGACCTGTTCGGCGACACCCGCCCGCAGGCCGGCGTGGACCTGGAGCACCAGATCCGGCGGATCGTCCGGGTGCCGCTGCTGCTCCTGGACGACCTAGGAGCGGCGAAGACCTCGGCCTGGACTGAGGAGATCCTCTTCCGGCTGGTGAACTGGCGCTGCCAGAACCGGCTCCCGACGATCTTCACCACCAACCTGCCGCCGGTCCGCGAGCTCGCCGACTCCCCCCGCCAGCCGATCCTGCGCGATCTGGTCGGCGACCGGGTACTGAGCCGCCTGTCCGGCATGTGCACCCCGGTGGTCCGCTTCACCGGCCCCGACCGCCGCTTCCAGCGCTGACGCGCGGCCCCTCCTCTCCTCGGCCCGCCGCCGCAGCCGGGCCCTTGCCTCCACCCCGCCGTGCCCTTCCGCCGCCCCGTCGGCGCGGAAGAGGCCCGGGGCGTACCCGAAAGACACCCTGATGCGCTACATCACGACCACCACCGGCCCTCAGTCGGACGTCCGCTCGATCTCGGACCACAGCTGGCACGCTCGCGCCGCCTGCTACGGCATCAAGCCCAAGGAGGCCGACCGACTGTTCTTCCACGACCCGCGCCACACTCGCGACCGGCAGCAGGCCCGGCAGGTGTGCGCCGCCTGCCCCGTGCGGCTCGACTGCCTCAACTGGGCACTGGAGAACAAGGAAAAGGTAGGGATGTGGGGCGGTTTGACCCCCAAAGAGCGGGCCCAGTGGCGCACCAAGCTCGACGACCGCCTCGACTACGGCCGGGTTCGCGAGGCGGTCAACGGGCGGGACGTCCACCTCAGCTGCCTCGAGCGCAAGGCCATCATCAGCTACGCCTGCGCCAGGGGCTGGAGAGCCAGCCGTCTCGCCCACGTCCTCGGGGTGAGCGTCGACTGGGCCCGTGACGTGATGAACGAAGAGGCCGAGGCGATCGACGACCGCATCCAGCACACCGTGCACTCCGCCCCCGCACCCATCCCGACCGCCACCGCCCTCAAGGCCGACGAGAACGCCGAGGAGCCGCCGACGAGCGACAACCAAGACGCCGGCAGCCCGGACGCCACACGCACCGACGAGGGCCTCGCCCCGGTCGACCGCCACGCACCCGCACCCGTCCTGTTCGACGAGCTCCGAAAGGCAGCATGACCCACCCTCACGATCCGACTGACCGCCGCCCGTCCGAGGGGGCTGCCGAGCGATACGTCCTCGCCGCCGCCGGCGCCGTCATCGTGGCGCTGACCATCGCGTCCTTCTGGCTGTCCTACGCCCACCTGGCCGAAGTCGCCGGCCGGCACGGGCTGGGCGGCTCCCTCACCCGGCAGTGGGCCTGGCCGGGGACCGTAGATGCCTTCATCGTCACCGGTGAACTGCTGATGCTCCGCGCCGGGCTGAAACGCGTGACGGACGGCTGGGCGATCGGTCTGACGGTCGCAGGGTCGGTGGGCTCGATCGCACTGAACGTCGCAGGCGTCCACGGCAGCACCGACGCCCCGGTCCCGCTGCTCGACTACATCGTCGCCGCCGTCCCCCCGACCGCCGCCCTGCTGGCCTTCGGTGTCCTGATGCGCCAGATCCACCAGCTCGTCGCACCCCGCCACCGGCCCAACGAAACGCCCGCGCCGGCAGAGACCCCCGGGATGGGAACGGTGGCCGACGGGAACCAGGGCCGCCTCCGGCAGAGCCCGGCGGGGACCGTGGAAGTGGGGACCGTGGAAGTGGGGACCGCCGGTCCCGTAGGGACGGACGGCTTCATCTCAGCGTCCCCGGTCCCCGTGGCAAGCCCCGGGAAAGTGAGCGCCGACGGGGACGGTCCCCAGAGGACCATGGTCCCGGTCCCGGAGCACGACGACGAAGCACCTGGTCCCAGCGGCCAGCAGGGGACCGGGGAAGGTGCGGTCCCGGCAGATGGCGACCCCCGCCCCGACGCGCAAGAGGGCATCAAGGCCACCAAGGAGGACCATCACCCCGGTCACCAGAAGAGCGTCCTGAAGCCCCTGGTTGAAGGCGACCGCCCCCAGCACGAGCACGCCGCACCCGGGGGCGGTCTTGAGCAGCCGCTCCCCCACCCGGCCCCGGAAGACCGTCTCGGCACCGGCGGGGACCGGGAACCCGAAGGGGACCGTCTCGGCACCGGCGGGGACCGGGAACCCGAAGGGGACCGTCCCGACAACGACGGGGACCAGGAACCCGAAGGGGACCGTCCCGAC
>NZ_JASCXN010000047.1 GCF_030010625.1 Streptomyces sp. CC208A
GACCAGACTGGTCTTGCCGGTGCCCGGAGGGCCGTAGAGCAGCACCGGCACGTCGGCGTCGCGCAGCCGGTTCAGCGCCTCGACGTCGGGCAGATCGGCCAGCTCCCTCGGGTGGTAGAGCTGGCCCCCCGCGCGGCGGATCGGGCCGGTCCACCTGGGCGTGGCTGCTGCGGGAGTGGTCGTGCGGGCCGTGGCCGCCTGGGCGCGGGGAGCGTGGGTGCCCGGTGGGCTGATCACAGCGGTTTGCGCGGCTGCGGCGGTCTTCGCGTTCGCGCGGAACTGCGGTTGCCCGGTTCCGCTTTGGTCGGCCTCGCCGCGTCGCACCAGGGTGAGGGCGGCGTTGCGGACGGCGCCGTGGGAGTGGCCCAGCTGCCTGGCCATGTCCCCGATGGTGAGCGCGTCCGCCGGCCGGTCGGCCAGCAGACGGGCCACCTTCGCCCTCAGCTCGCCGCCCTTGGTCCGCGCTGGACTGGTAGGCGCTCCGGGTGTGGTCAAAACGATGTCCCTTCAACAGGTATGGGCGCGGGCGGGGCTGGCGATGCGCTGGAGGGGCTGGCCGCTCTCGGAGCGGATCACGGACTGCGCCGACACCGGAGACCGGGCCAACCGGGGCGTACCGTCGGCGCTCACCGGCCGACCGAGGGCTCGGTACAGGTGCAGGGGATGACCGGCGAGCAGCTCGCTGACTGCCGAGCAGACCCGTGCGCCTGCTCCGTACCGGGTTGTGTCGCTCGGCAGGCGCAGCCTGGCGCCTCTTCGAAGCCGTCCTGGAGCAGGATCCGCCGGGCGGCGGCGTTGTAGCCGGTGGTGGTGATCTCACCGGTGATGGAGTGCCGGATCGTCATGAACGGATCTACTGGTGCTTCGGGCAAGGAGGATCTCCTATCGGCGGTGGCGGGGAAGCGGTGGGGTGTTGGGCGAACGCGCGGGCCCGAAGGTTCCAGCACATCAACGGCGCGTGGCTGGACCGCAAACGATGGGCGATGACTGCCGAGCTGCTCCAGGGCGGGTCTCACCGCCCCGCACCTGTCTGACTCGCCTTTCCGCACGTTCTGATGGCTGGGTGTACTACGGCCTGTCCGGTGGATCATGTGCGGAGCCATAATCGGATTGCGGCGACGGTGACGGTGCCGTGGAAGACGTAGGCCCTTTTGTCGTACCTGGTCGCCACCGCGCGGAAGGTCTTGAGTCGGTTGATGGTGCGCTCGACCTCGTTGCGGCGCTTGTAGATCTCCTGGTCGAAGCCGGTGGGCCTGCCGCCCCGGCCGCCGCGGCGCTGGCGGTGGGCCCGCTGGTCGCGGCGTTCGGGGATGGTGTGCTTGATGTGGCGTCGGCGCAGGTGACGCCGGTTGCGGCGGGAGCTGTAGGCCTTATCGCCACCGAGGTGGTCGGGTCGTGTGCGGGGGCGGCCGCCGCCCGGACGTGGGACGCGGATGCGCTCCAGGACCGGGATCAGCTGCGGGGCGTCGCCCCACTGACCGGGTGTGACGAGCAGGGCCAGCGGGCGGCAGCCGCCTTCTCCGGCCAGGTGGATTTTGCTGGTCTTGTGTCCTGAACATCAAAGGGAGTTGGTAGTAGGACAGCTTCTGGAAATGGTGCTGTGCGAGAGATGAAGGTTTGGCCCTTCGGAGTCGCCCTGCGGGGGGAGGCTCCAAACCGCCTCATGCTGCGTTGGCTGAAGACCGTCGTGGTGAGCGATGAGGAAAAGGCGTCGTAAGAGGCGTCAGGTGGGGACTGGAAAGGCGAACGCAAGTGAATCGCTGCTGACGTGTCGAAAAAGATAAAGGCGGCATCGAAACCGGGGTGTGACCAGAATCCCGGGATGAGCCTGGCGGGTGCCCGTCTATTGGCCAGGTGGTGCCCGGCATGTAGGCGACGCGAGTCCAGTCTGCTGCTTTCGCATGGAACAGGAGAAGGCAGGTCCCGACACGCCCCGCCATGTCGCGGGGGAGAGGGAGTGCCCCAAGTGGCGGACACCGCAAGGGGTCGAGTACCGACGCGGGACCTGCTGGCGGACCGGCTCGTAGTAGTGACGAAGCCCCTGTAACGGGGGTGGAGCGAAGGGGCCGGGTCGTTCGTGACTGTGTTGATCACATCAACCGGACTGCGTCCGGGAGGAGTGCGATGGGCCAGTTGAAGTCTCAGATCAAGCCGTTTGATATCTCGAAGTGGGAAGTCAAGGAGGCGTGGGAGGAAGTCAGGGCGAACAAGGGTGCACCCGGTGTGGATGGGCAGAGCATCGAAGACTTCGAGAAGGACCTGAAGAACAATCTTTACAAGGTCTGGAACCGAATGTCATCGGGCTCGTACTTCCCGCCTCCGGTGCGCGGGGTGGAGATTCCCAAGCCGCACGGCGGTGGCACGAGAATACTCGGTATTCCCGCTGTCGCCGATCGCGTGGCCCAGACCGTGGTGGCCCGGCATCTGATGCGAAGGGTGGATCCAATTTTCCACCCTGACAGCTACGGATACCGGCCCGGACGGTCCGCCTTGGACGCAGTGGAAAGGTGCCGGGAGCGCTGCTGGAAGCGGGACTGGGTGGTGGAGTTCGACATCACCAAGTTCTTCGACAGCGTGCCTTGGGACCTGCTGGTCAAGGCGATGGAAGCTCACACTGACGCCGTTTGGGTGAAATTGTATGTGCGGCGGTGGCTCCATGCACCGCTCGCCATGCCCGACGGCTCTCTGCTGGAACGGGAGTGCGGAACCCCGCAAGGGGCGCCGGTCTCTCCTGTGTTGGCGAACCTGTTCCTGCACTATGCGTTTGATGCCTGGATGGCACGGGAGTTCCCGAACATCTGGTTCGAACGGTATGCGGACGACGCGGTCCTGCACTGCGTCACCGAGCGTCAGGCCCGGCAGGTACTGGCGGCGCTCATGGACAGGATGGCCGAGGTCGGACTGCGCTTGCACCCGGCCAAGACCCGGCTCGTGTACTGCAAAGACGGCAGACGTCGCGGCTCCTTCGAGCACACGGCGTTCACCTTCCTCGGCTACACGTTCCGAGCCAGACAGAACCGGGATCGTTACGGCAAGTCATTCCAGTCGTTCGATCCTGCTGTCAGTAGGGACGCCCTGAACAAGATGGGACGGGAAGTGCGCTCCTGGCACTTGCACACCCGTTCGGATCTTTCCTTCAAGGAGCTTGCCCGCAGGATTAACCCTGTCGTGGCCGGCTGGATCAACTACTACGGCCGGTTCAGGCTGTGGGAGTTGAACCCCTTCTTGATGCGCATCAACGCCTACCTGGTGCGCTGGATCCGCCAGAAGTACAAGCGGCTTGCGGCTGAACGGAGAGCCATCGCGAAGATGCAGGAGATCGCCCGAAGATATCCCCGCATGTTCGCTCATTGGCGCTGCACCGTTGCAGCCGTGATGACCTGACGAACAGAACGACAAGAGCCGTGTAACGGGAGACTGTTACGCACGGATCTGTGAGAGCCGGGAGGTGAGATTCCTCCCGGCTACTCGGCAGTCCGCCCCGGGAGCGTCCCAGTGCCTCATCGGGGCGGTGGTGGCGGGGCGTCGTCCTTTTCCCGGGACGCGGGGCGTTGTGCGGCGGGCGCCGGCGGCGTGCTGGTGGGCGCGGCAGGCGGTGGAGTCCACGCTGACCATGCTCCAGTCCAGCCGACCCTCGGCGTCCGCGTCGGCCTGCAGCGCGTGCAGGATCCTGTCCCACGTGCCGTCCGCCGACCAGCGTCGATGCCGCTCGTAGACGGTCTTCCAGCTCCCGAACCGCGCGGGCAGGTCCCGCCACGGCACACCCGTGCGCAACCGGAACAGCACCCCGTTGATCACCCTGCGGTGATCGTTCCACCGCCCACCCCGCCGGCCCATCTGGGGTAAGAGCGGCTCCAGCCGGGCCCACTCTGCATTCGTCAGATCACCTCGTCCCATACGAGGCCAACGAACCGCAGCCCTCAGCTATCCCATGATCCGCCGGACAGGCCGTAACAACGGCGATGAACGTTTCTCCTTCGACGAGCGGGGTGAGAGCGGGACGGCGGGGTGGAGGTGCGGCGGTGGCGGCCGGGCCGGCGGCGGGGGCCGAGCGCGGGTCGGGAAAGCGCGAAGACGGCGACGGCGAGGACGGCGCCGGCGACGGGCAGCGTGGACAGGACCAGGAGATGGCCGGCGAACCTGCCGGCGAGGGCGGTGCCGGCGGCCTGCCCGGTGCCGACGGCGAGGATCAGCCACGCGTACGCCTCGGTGGCCCGCGAGGCGGGGGCGAGGGTGTCGACCGTCTCGAACCCGGAGGTGATGGCCATGGTGAGGAACAGCCCCGGAAGAGCGGCGGCGCCGATCGCGGCCTGCGGCCCGGGCTGGGCGAGGAGGCCCAGCCATCCAGCGGCGAACAGGGCTGCGGTGACGATGAGTTGCGTTCCGGGCGCGGCTCGGCGGGGAAGGCGGGCGAAGAGCAGCCCACCGAGGAACGAACCGGTGGAGAACGCGGCGGGCAGCACGCCGGTCAGCCAGCCGGTGTCGTGCGCCTCGGCCATGGCCGCGGCCCACACGGTCAGCGCGCCCAGGGCGAAGCCGATGCCGGCAAGCCCGGTGCACAGCAGCACCAGACCACCGCTCGCCAGACGCGGCCCCTCCCCTCGGCGGACAGCGGCCTCGCCGATGGGGCGGGGGCGCCAGGTACGCGAGGGTGCGGAGGTGAGGACGACGGTGGCCCCGAGCAGGCCGAGCACGGCGGTGGCGAGCAGGGCGGCGTCGGCGCCGTACGCGGCAGCGAGCCAGGTGGCCAGCAGCGGGCCGGTGACATAGAGCAGGCCCTGGGAGCCGGTGTCGAGGGCCTGGATCACCTTCCTCTGCCCCGGGTCGGTCACGACCGTCTGCCACAAAGACCTCAACCCTGATTCCAACGGCGGACTCGCCACGCCGGCGAGCGCGACGGTGGCGGCGACGGCCCACATGCTGCCGTCCGCTCCGATCACGGGCAGGGCGAGCAGGCTGCCGTTGGCGACGGCAGCGGCAGGTGCGCTCACCCGGGTCTGCCCGTGCCGGTCCATGAGCCGGCCCTTGACCGGCTGGGCCAGGCCGGACGCCAGCCCGTACACGGCGGCGAGCGTGCTGGCCGCCGTCAGCGACCCGCCGGCGGCGGTCACCCACAACACCAGGGCGACGGGGATCATGCCGCTGGGCATCCGGCCGGTCAGGGTGCCGGCCAGCAGGCGTACGACGTGGCGCGTGCCCAGAACGGCCCGGTAGGTCACGGGCGGCGGGGCGGGGGTGGGGCGTTCGGCCAGGAGCAAGGCGAGCGGGGACTTTCCGGGAGGAGCGGAGGCGGAGGCTCACCGCGGCCGGGGCTGGTCTACAGGCGGCGGCGCGGGACGCGGGGCGGTGTGGCCGTGGCGGGTGCGGGCGGCGGGGTGGTCCGCCCGGTGGGCGGGGGCTTGATGTGCCGGGGCTGCGGGGTGCGGTGCGGGGGCAGGACGGCGATGGTGTCCTCGAAGGCGTCCAGCGCCTGCCGGAGCTGGCGGTCCAGGAGGTCGGTCTGGACGATCAGGCCCCGCAGCCGCACGGAGAGGTCCCGGCCGGCGACCGTCTCGGTGGCAAGCGCGAAGTCGGCGCATTCGCCGAGGAGGTCGGAGAGCTGGGAGAGGTGGCAGGGGCCGGTGCCGTCGCTGGCCACATGGCCGATGGCCTCGGCGACCGCCTGGCTGTGCGTGGCGCCGACGACGCCCTCGATGAGATCGGCCAGCGCCGGAATCGTGCCCGCGCCTTTGGAGAATCGTCCGCGCGGGTGCAGGACGCCGGGTTGGACGGGCGGCGGCAGGGCGGCCAGGGCCTGGTCGTAGGTGTCGTACCGGCCAAGCACCCGCATCGTGGTGCTGTCGACGTCCCCGGCGACGATGAGCACGCAGTCCTTGGCGGGCTCGTCGAGGTGCGGGACCCCGACGACGGTGAGCTGTCGGCCCGAGGCGTCGTACCGGGACTCGTACAGGTACATCATGTGGCGGCGCCGGATGTCCTGGGCGTGGGCGGCCCACAGTTCCTCCTCGGCGGCGGGGAGTTCGGGCCCGGGCAGCGGCGGTGTGTCCTGGACGGCGAGGTCCTTGAGGAACGTCGCGCGCTCGGCCCAGGTGGCCTGGCACTGGTGCAGGACCGCGGTGCCGTCGCTGGTCTGGTGAGGGAGGCGGTCGCGGGCCAGGTCCGCGGCGGCTTCCAGGTCGTCCACGAGCAGGTCCCATCCGGCAAGGTGCCGTGAGGGAGGCTGCAGCCGCAGGGCGGCGCGAGCACGGTCGATGAGAACAGCGGTGTGCGGGAGCAGGTCGGCGAACGCCTCGGTCTGCTCCCGGTACCGTTCGGCCTCGATCTTCCGCTCCACGGCGACGTGGTCGGGCCAGCCGATGCCGTACCGGGCCTGTCTGGCGGCTTTGTCGGCGCGGGACTTGAGCTCCGAGTACCGGGCGGCGTAAGTGGTCAGGGCGCCGATCGCGGCCTCGGCGGCGGGCGGTGAGCTGATGGAATCTCCGTAAGGTCGAATGGGGGCCGGGTCACCGGCGTGGTGCTGGGGAGGAAGAGCGGGGTGCGGGCGGCAGCGCCCGCATGGGACCGGCGGCAAGGGGGGCCTTCGCGGCGGCCGGTTGGGTGTTCTCGACGGTGCGCAGCGCCAGTTCGACCAGTCGGTCGCCGCCCTCGGCCAGCCACCAGGCCAGCAGGTCGGGATGCGGCGCGACCGGCACCGGACCGGTGCCGGTGTCCGGCGCGACGGCGATGTCGTCCGCCTGCTGCAGGAAGGCCGTCTCGTGCTCGTCGAGTGTGCCCAGGTCGCGCACGGCCGCGATGACGATCGGCGCGGAGTCGGTGAACCGGGCGAAGGCGTCGACGAGGAGCGGCGGGGCGGGGTCGGGCACGGTGCCGTCCGGGAACGTCTCGTGCGCCCAGGCGAGGGTGTCGGCCATATCGGAGGCACGGGTGTGGAGCACAGCGCGCGTGTAGACCGGGAGGAGACGGGTGTGGATCAGGTGTGCTGCCGAGGGAGCATCCGGCTGCACGGTCACGCCAGGCGGCGGGGTGACGAGCAGCTCGTGGCTGAGGTCGATCGGCAGGAGAGCGCCGACGTGGTAGACGTCGAGGCGGGGGTCCTTGAGAACGACGAGTTCGGTTCCGTCGTCGCGCTTGAGGATGGCCGCCCGCGGCACGCGGTGATGGTCCAGCGTGTCGGCGACGTGCCCGGTGCTCCACAGGCAGGCCGCGAGGTCCTCCTGCCACACGCGCAGCGAGTAGTTCTCGACCCGGGCGGTCCACGCTCCCGGCAGGTGCTCGATCACGTCGAGGGCGAAGTCCCCGATGTACCGCTCGGGGCTCGGGGCCAGTTGTATTCCGGCGGTCTCGGCGAGGACACGGAGGGCGAGCATCACCTCGCGGGCACGGTCGAGGTCGTCCAGCGGCAGGGCGTGGTAACCGCTCTTGGCCTTCTGGAACCCGGCGAGCTCCATGAGGGTGCCCGCCCAGCGCCAGTTGTCGCCGTCGACGTGTCCGACGACACCGTCGCGATCGCTGGTGAACAAGGTGATCTGGGTGGAGGAGTGCGCGACGGCGCTGCCAGGGCTGCCGGTGAGGCGCGTAAGTTCACTGGGGTTCAGCGGGGATATTCCTCTCGGCGGGGCGCCCGGGCGCGCTGGCCTGGGCGTGGAAGGCGGTGAGCAGGTCGATGCCGAGCGGGTAGAGCTGCCGGTCGGCGATGTCGAGAAGGTCGCCGGCGCGCAGGTAGCGCTCGGCGAGCGCGGGCTGCCCGTGCTCGCGGCACCAGGAGCCAGCGGTCCGAAGGACGTCCCGCAGGGCCAGGAGCGTGCTCGTGTCGGTGCCGGTCAGGGCATCGAGCAGGACGTGGACCTGGGCGGCGGACCGCGCGGTGGGCAGGTGCTGTGTCCAGGCCCGTACGGTCTCGGCCGGATCGGGCAGTGCGAGCGCGGCGAGGAAGGGGAGGGCCTCGGCGCGGGCCCGCCGGCGCAGCTCGGTCCCGGACGGCGCCTCAGGACGGTCCGGGTTCACCGGCCCCGCCCCCGGTCCCCGCCGCCCGGTGCCGGGACCGCAGGCGGGAGCAGATGGGCCTCGTACTCCCGCGTTCGCTTCTCGGCGAGGCGGTGGACGAGGGCCTGCAGCTTCGGGGGAGCCTCGACCACCGCGTTCGACCGCTGCCTGGTGGCAGGGGCCGGGAGGTCGGGGGCAGCTTGCAGACGCAGGGCGATCCGGTCGACCTCGATCTCCACGACCCGCAGGACCCCGGCGAGTTCGGCCAGGCGCCGCGCGTCCCGGTCGTGCGCGGCGCCGGGGAGAGAGGAGACGGCGGACGCGGTGCCGAGCAGCAGGTCGGCCACGGGCCGCAGGAGGCTGTCGTCACCCTGGGCCAGGACGGCGAGTGTCCGCCCCGCCTCGTACGGCTGCCGCAGGCCGTCGGTGTGCTGCGCCCAGGTCCGCAAGGTCTGGGACGCCGTTCGTACGGAGGGCGGGGCACCGTCCCCGGCGGTGTCCTGCGGCGGGGTGGCAGGGGAGAGGGAGGGATCGAGACGGACCGGGTAGCGGGCGGCACGCAGCATCTCGGCGGCATGGGAGGCGTGGTCGTTCTCCCATTCCTCGCCCAGGTCGAAGGGGAGGCGGTGCCAGGTGCCGCGCAGGGTGTCCTGGCGGATGAACGCGGCGCGGGCGAGAAGTTCGGAGGCGAGCGAGTCGATCGGTCCCACTGCCTCCACCTCGCCGCCCCGGCCGCGGACGATGCTGATCGGGTTCCCGGTCACTGCCCGCGCCCCTGTCCGAGGGCGGTGAGCGCACTGGCGGGCCGAGGGGAGGCGGGCGTGGCCTGGGCGGGGGCGGCCGGCCGGTACTGGGTGGAGCGGATGCCGGCGGCCTGGGCGATGCGGGAGCGGCGTTCCATCAGTCCGGCCCGGGGCTGGACCCGGGGCGGGCCGGCGCTCTGGGCGGGATCCAGGGTGTAGTCGGCGTGGACGTCGAAGCCGCGCCGGCGCAGGTCGTGGACGGCCTGGCGGGTGCGGCGCACGCCGTCGTACTCGGGGCTGGTCAGCCGGTACAGGCCCTCCACGCCGGGGACGGGCTCAAACTGCTCTGCCGTCAGATACCAGTGGGCGAGGTGCGGCGCCGTGTTCGCGGTGGGGGCGGCGACGAATCCGTACTCGGGATGCTGGCCGAAGGTGAAGTGCTGCTTCAGGAGGACTCCTTGACGGGGCGGGTCAGCGGCGCTGCGGCCTGGCGGCAGGTGTCAGGGCAGCGGCGGGGGGCTGGGCGGGGACGGGGGTGAGCTTCGGCAGATCACGGGGCAGGGCGATCGGCGGCGGGCTGCCGGGCATCCACCCTTCGAACGCGTCGCTGAAACGGGCGCGAGGGTCGGTGTCCCAGGAGACGACCGGTCCGCGCAGGTCGACCTGCCGGCTGATCACTTCGATGCCGGCCGGATGGAGGATGTAGCCCCAGTGATGGCCGCCGGAGTTGGCCTGGGTCACGGTCTCCCGCTCGGCGGGTGTGCCGTCGAGATTGACGACGCCGGTCATCTCGCGGCTGGGCCACTGCTCGCCGCCGGTCAGCCGCTGCAGCAGTCCGGGCGGGGAACCGTCGAGAAGGTCGGTGCCGATCTCGTCCCAGGCGAAGACGACGTCGTCGATCAGGTACCGGCTCAGGGCCTCGATGTCCCGGCCGAAGCGGAACTGGTAGGCGGCCAGCAGCAGCGGGAGCATGTTGCGGGGGCTGCTGTCGAACTGAACGTGGACGCCCTCGTATCCGGTGGTGGTGGGGCGGGCGATGAAGGCGGGAGTTCCCAAAGACGCTCCAGAAAAAGGGGGTTAGGGAGTACGGCCGGGGGCCGGCGCGGGCGGCGTCGGCAAAGAGGCGGTCATCGCCCCGGGTGAAAGGGGCCGCCAGGGCTCGGCCGGGGAACCGGCGGCGAGGCCGGCCATGCGCTCGGGGACGACGTGGAGGTCTTCCCCGAGCCTGCGCAGCCGGGTGGCAGCCTCGGCGAGGTCCTTGGCCAGGTAGAAGGCGTCGTCGTCGCCGTCGTTGCGGTCGCGGGCACGGGCCTTGTCCGCGGCGGCGTCGAAGAATTCGCCGAGCCGGGTGAGCAGCCCGTCGTTGCCGTCGAGGACCTGGTGGAGCAGGGCGGCGATCTGCCGCTCGTCGGTGGAGGCACTGACGCGTGCGGTGAGAGCGAAGAGGAGACGGCCGTACGGGAAGCGAGCGTCCGGCTCGTCCGCGGAGGCCGAGGGCAAGCCGGAAGCGGGCGTGTGCGATGTCGGCGAGTTGATCTCCGAAGGTGGGAGGTGAGCGTGGGCTGCCTCGGGCCTGTGCCGGGCCGTTGTCACCGAGAGCGGTGCGCCGCCTGCGGACTACCGGACGCGGCGGACGGGACGGCAGGACCCGTCGGGGCGTGGTACGCCCGGGGCGCGGGAGCCGGAGGCGCGGACGCAGCGGCGTGGCGGCCCGTAGGGGCGTGGCGGAGATTGAGCCCCACGTTGGTCTGAGCGAGCCGGGCGGCGAGGACCTGGATCCGAACGGCGGTGGCGACGGGCCCGTACCCAGGAGGGAGGAGGAACGCTCCCTGGTCGGGGACGTACTGGAATCCGGAGAGGTACAGCGCGTCACGGGCCTCGGCCGGGACACTCGCATACGGGGTTCCCAGGGCGCCGTCGCCGTACCGCGTGAGCGTGACCGCCTTCGCCGTCTCCGCCGGGGCCTGGCGGTGAGCGGGCGGATCCGGGCGGACCCGGGCCTGCGCGCGGACTGCCTCGACGGCCCTTGTATACCGGGGCAGAAGCCGACGGCTGACCGCGGCGGCGGCCCGCACCGCGTCGGCGCTGACCACGATGCCGTTCGGCTCGGGCACGCCACGGAAGTGATGCGGCTGGAAGCCGGCGGGTTCCAGCGCGGCGACGAGGAACTGGCCCCGGTGGCGGGGCCGCTCGATGAGGTAGAGCTCTTCGCCGGCTGGACCGGACAGGACGGCGTGATGTCCGAGGACGTATTCGCTCACGGTCCAGTCGACGTGACCGGAGTCCCACAAGCGCTCCGCTGCCGGGAACTGGTCGCTGTACGTGGTGTGGCGGTGGTACTCGCTCCTCCACGTCCCGGGGAGCCGAGACACCAGCTCGACCGCGAAGTCGGAAAGGGGCGTCGGGGGTGAGCTCAGGGGCCCGGAGGCGATGACCGGTCCTTCACTGCTCGGAAGTCGGGGTGTCACGGTCTACTGCTCGTCGTGGTCGAGGTCCCAGTCCACGTCGTCGAGGGTGTCCTGCCGGTAGTGGAAGACGGCCTCTTCCAGCGCGTGGAGGCTGGAGAATCCGGGGTTGGCACGGAATGCGTCGGTGCGCTCGTGGACGTACCGCTGGGTTCGTGCGTCGGCGGTGATGGTGCGGACGGTGTTACGGGAGGAGATCAGACCCCATTGCGTCATGTCCGTCGGGGTGGTGTTCTTCATCCACACCCAGATCCCGCCGCCGAGCTTGAGGATGCTGTCGGGGTGGTACAGGTCGCCGGTCTTCTTGTTGCGGCGCGGGCTGCGGCGCTCGCCGAGGTCCCGCATCAGGCCCTGGGCGGCCTTCCTGACGACCGCGGCCTCCAGGTCCTCGCGTTCGCGGATCCGGGCGCACAGGTCGTCGAGCAGGTCCTCCTTGTGCATGCGCCCGGCGTCGTTGGTTATGTACTGGGCGGCTTCGAGGGCGAGCTTGCGCAGGTGGGGGTCGGAGGAGTACTTCACGGGAGGTTGCGGTCCTTCCATACGGCGGCTATTTCGGCGAGGGCGGTGGCGGCGTGCTCGATCACCTCGCGGGTGACGGCACGGCCGGGCGGGGCGAGTTCGGGGTCGTACTGGGCGAAGGTGCGGCTGCCGCGTATCTGGGCGAGGGCGGGGAGGATCTCGCAGAGCAGGTTCGTGGCGACCCGGCGCTGCCGCAGCTCCTCTTCGAGCCGGGCTTTTCGCTCTGCCCAGGCTCCCTGGACGGTGAGGGTGCCCTCGACGACGCGGTCTGCGAGCTGGGGGTCCTCGCTGCGCAGGCGGGCGAGCTGCGCTTCCGCCGAGTCCGCCTGGGCCTTGGTCTCGCGGGCGGTCTTGTAGGCGTCGTCCAGGGAGACGGCCCCGGAGATCACACGGTCGACGAGGTCCGGCGCGTGACGCAGCACGGTCCTGGCCTGTCCGACCCGTCCGATGGAGAGGCCCGTCTGTTCAGAAACTGAACGGGCGGTCTGTTCAGTTTCTGAACAGGCCGGATGTTCAGAAACTGAACATGCTGTGGCGGCGATCATCGCGAGCTGGCCCTTGGTCAGGTGGCGCCGTCGGCTGTTCGCCGACAGCACGTAGGCGCGGGCGTCGTCCCCGTCGTAGGTGGTGTAGGCGGGTTCGACGCCGGCGATCTCGCAGGCCCGCAGGCGGTTCTTGCCGTCGAGGATCCGGCCCGTGGAATCCAGGACGACGGGCTTGCGAAGGCCATGTTCCCGTATGTCGTCTGCGAGGGCCTGGAGCTCTTCCTCGTCGAGCATCGGGAAGAGCGCGGTGGTCGGGTGGAATTCGATGGGGCAGTCCTTATTACTGGGCGGAATCGAGGAGCGGGGTTTCGGCCGTGGAAACGGCTCCGAATGAGAGGGATGAGGCGGACGGGCGGCGAGGGAGTCGCCGGTGCGTCCGTTTCAGGTACGGCTCTTGACCGGTGCTGCGGTGCCTTCGTCGCGCAGCGCCGTTTCGATGCCGGCTTCCGCAGCGATCATGGCGTAGATCATTGCGAGCTGGTCCTTCGTCGGGCTGCGGCGCTGGGTGTTGACGGTCAGGGCGAACGTGCTGGGGTCGTCCCCGTCGTAGGTGGTGTAGGCGGGTTCGACGCCGGCGATCTCGCAGGCCCGCAGGCGGTTCTTGCCGTCGAGGATCCGGCCTTCGGAGTCAAGGACTACGGGGCGGAGGAGGCCGTGTGTGCGGATGTCGTCCGCGAGGGCCTGCAGCCCTTCCTCGTCGAGCATCGGGAAGAGTGCGTTGGTCGGGTCGAGTTCGATGGTGATCTCCATGGGGATGGACGTGACATGAGGGCGTTGGAACAGCGCAGGAGCTATGGGCGCGGAGCCGACGGGGCGGCGGGAGGCGGCGACGGCGGGAGCGTCGTGCGGCTCTGCGTCGGGTTCGTGCCCCACGCGGGGTCGTATTCCTCGCGCAGCGCGACCTCGACGCCGGCTTCTGCGGTGGCCGTGGCGGCGAGCAGTCCGCTGGAGGCGCTCCAGATGAGCCTGCGGGGCGAGTCCGGTGTCCTTCGCCGGTCTCGCGGGTAGCGGTAGCCGGCGTGTATCAGGAAGGTGCTCAGGTCCTGGATGACCTGCTCGGCGGCGGCGAGTGCGGCGAGGACGACGGCGCTGGCCTCGACCGGCGTCGCGGCTTCGTCGAGCGCTGCCTCGAAGGGCCGCAGATCCACGGTGTTCGGTGCTGGGGCGGGGACGGGGTGGCGCTGGAGGAACGTTTCGGTGTCCCGGCGGGCCCAGCGGTGGAGGTCGTCTGTGGTGGGGGTGCCGGTGTGGTGGGCGTGGATCTGGTCGGTGGTGCGGCCGGTGTTGTCGTACAGCTCGAAGTCCGGGTTCAGATAGGGCTCCAGAGGGTCGGGATTTTCGGGGTCAGTGCATGCGGGCGTCGGTGTCGAACAGGGCCTGTTCGGTGGGGTGCAGGAGGTGCTGGACGATGAAGCTGCGGCCGGCGACGCGCCACAGGCCGCGTCCGCGGGTGAGGTGGGAGATGGCCTCGGTCTCGACGGCGGTCAGGCCCAGGAGGGTGGCTGCGGCGTGGATCTGGTCGGTCTCCTGGCGGTAGATGATGCGGGTGGAGCAGTCGGCGAGGAGTCCTTCGGCGAGGGCCCGGCCCTGGGATCCGGCGTCGCCCGCGGTGAGCAGGTCGGACAGGCGGTGGATGACCATGAGGTTGGCGATGCCGAGGCCGCGGCTGAGCTTCCACTGGGACTGCATGCGCTGGAGAAGGCCGGGGTGGCGCATCAGGCGCCAGGCTTCGTCGTAGACGATCCAGCGCCTTCCGCCGTCGGGGTCGGTGAGGGCGGCTTCCATCCAGGCGGAGGCGCAGGTCATGGCCAATACCAACGCGGTGTCGTCGCCGGAGCCGCCGAGCCGGGAGAGGTCGATGGTGAGCATCGGGCTGGCCGGGTCGAAGGCGATGGTGGAGGGGGCGTCGAACATGCCGGCGAGGTCGCCGTGGACGAGGCGGCGCAGGGCGTGGGAGAGGTCGCGGGCGGCGTCTCCGAGGTGGCCGGAGACGGTGCCGGCGGCGGCGTCGAGGAGGTGGGGCTGGGCGAGGGTGTGGGCGATGTCGCCGAGCAGCGGGGCCCTCCCGGCGGCGGTCGCGGCGCGGACGACGCCGTCGAGGGCGATGTCGAGGGCGGTGTGTTCCATGGGGAGCAGGTCGCGGCCGAGGACGGTGCGGGCGAGGGAGCCGAGCAGGAGCAGACGGCGCTTGCGGACTTCCCCGGCCCAGTCTGCCGCCGGGACGGACGGCGGTTTCGGGGCGGCGTCGAGGGGGTTGAGCCGGCCGGGCAGTCCGGGGCCGAGGGCGATGGAGGTGCCGCCGAGCGCGGCGGCGACCGGGGTCCACTCGCCCTTCGGGTCGCAGGGGACGTAGACGCGGTAGCCGAAGGCGACCGAGCGCAGCGCGAAGGACTTCGCGAGCGCGCTCTTGCCCTGTCCGATGACCCCGGCCAGGAGCACGTTGGGGTTGGTGAAGCCTTCGACTTCGACCTTGCCGTACAGGGCGAAGGGGTCGAAGACGAAGGAGCCTTCGGCGTGGACGTCGCGGCCGATGTAGATGCCCTCGGCGCCGAGGCCGCCTTCGGCGAGGAACGGGTAGGCGCCGCAGGCGGTCGCGGTGGTCATCCGGTGGGCGGGCAGCCGCAGCCTACCGCCGCGTGCGGAGGCCGGGCCGGGGCGTCCGGCCGGTGGGTAGAGCGGCGGGGGGATCTCGGCTTCGCCGGCGGCGTCGGCGGTGTCCTTGAGGGCGGCGGCCTTGGCTTTGGCCTGGGCTTCGGCGAGCTGTTTGCGGGCGGCGCGGCGGCTGGTGCGGTCGGTGCCGTGCGGGGTGAACAGGGGGCTGGCCGAGGCCCGGCGGGCCCGGCGGCCGGGGCGGTGTCGGGACATGAGCAGGATCGTTTCTGCGCCGGGGATCAGGCGGTGTTGTGGTCGGCCGGGGTGGTCTTGCGGCGGATGGCGTGGCCGGAGGCGAGGTGGCGCTGGCAGATGGTCAGGACGAGCGGGCCGTCGGGGAGGCGGTGAGGGGTGCAGTCGGGTGCGGCGGGCAGCATATGGAAGGCGTCGTGGACGCTGGTGGCGGCCTGCCACAGCCGCAGGTGCGCGGTGGCCAGGTGCCGTCCGGCGGCGGGGTGCTCGGCCCGGACGGTGTCGGCGAGCTGGTCGAGGAGCAGGTGCAGGCGGGCGAGGTGCTCGTGCAGGTTGTCCAGGTGCCGCCGGTCGGTGGGGGCGCTCGGGGTGAGGGCGCGGGTGTGGTGGCGGATGCCGGCGGTCGCGGCCCGCAGGTAGGGGTGGGCGTCGCTGGTGTCGGTCGCGGTGATGGTGGCCAAGAGCGGTGGGTCTTTCTTCGTGGGGCCCGGATCGGATCGGGCGCGGGACCCTACTTCTCCTGGGCGGTGCGGGCGAGGGGGAGAGCGGCCAGGGTGAAAGCCTCGGGCTGCTGGTAGACGAGGCGGCGAAGGTCGACCTGGGCGGTGACGGCGGCGGTCTCGATCTGGGCGCAGGCGGCGTCCAGGGCCTGGTCGGTGTCGGCGGTGACGGTGAGCAGGCCGGTCATCGCGACGTCGGCGTGGCCGGCGATCAGCTGCCGTTCGCGTTCCTTGACGTCGCCGTACTCGACCGCGTCGGCCTCGGAGTCGACCTGGCCGCGCCGCGCGCGTTCGTTGGCGTCGGCGATGATCGTGGCCTTGGTGCGCTGGACGTCGCGCAGCGCGGACTCCAGCCCTTGGGGGACGTATATGAGGGAGAAGGTGCGGCGTACTCCGGCGGTGAACAGCAGCTGGTGGAGGAAGCCGGCGAGAACCTCGGTGCGGGGCCAGTTCTCGACCCAGTAGGTGGCGTGGCGGGCGGTGTCGGTGATGAGCCGGTCGTGCTCCTCGACCTGGACGACGGGCCCGGCGGCGGCGGGGTCGGCCTCCGCACGGCCGGAGCGCGACCACTGCTGCAGCGCGGCAAGCGACTTGGGATCGTAGGCGGTGCGGATGACGGCGGCGATCTCCTGCGCGGTGAGCCACCCGCCCACGGTGAGGCCGGCGTTGTGAGCGGCCTGGGTGAGGGAGGCGGTGGCCTGGCCGAGCACGGTGAACGCGCCGGGCAGCCCGCCGCCGGCCTGCGAGATCAGGCGCTTGGCGGTCTTGAGGTCGAGGGAGATCGCCAGGTAGGTCTCGTGCGGGGCGGCGGCCGGGCCGGCGCTGGCGACGAGGTCGCTGTAGACCTGGCCGGCGAGCTGGGCGTCGGGCCGGCCGTGGGTGTTCCAGTGACGGGTGAGGGTGTCGCCGGAGTCGGGGACGGTGCGCTCCAGGACCTGGACGGAGGCGATGTGCCCGGTGCGGGCGATCCCGGCAAGGGCCCGGCCCCACGCGTTCACGTGGGAGTTCTGGGTGGCGGGGTCGAGCAGGGCGAACGCGCGGCTGGTGATGCGGGCCACGGCGGTGAGGGTCTGCCGGTGCGGGTCGTGAAGGGCTGCGGCCTGCCCGTCGGCCGGGGTGACCGCCTTGATCGAGGCGGCGGTGCCGGGCAGGTGGAGGGTGCCCTCGGCGCGGGGGCGGGTGACCGGGCGGGCGAGGTAGAGGGTCTGTCCGGTGCGGCGACGCTGGGCGTAGCGGGCGACGATCGGGGCCCAGTCGATCAGAGACCGGCCGCTGCGGCGTACGGCCACGAGCGCGGCGACCGCTGCCCACAGCGGAGTGAGGGCGACGGCGCCGGCAAGTCCGGTGGTCACCACGGTGACCAGGAGCACGGCGAGCGCGGCGGCGGTGAGGACGAGCTGGGCGAGGGAGAGGCCGAGCAGGATCCCGCGCCGGGACCGGGACGGGAACTTCACCGTCATCGGCGGGGTGAGCGTGAGGTCAGACAAGGCGGAAGGCTTTCAGCAGCGGGGCGGCGGTGGTCCCGGGCGGGGACACCAGGGAGGCTGGTGCCCCCGCCCGGATGACGGGGCAAGGAGGGGTCAGGGGCCGGCCGGGGACGGCGGTGTCGTGAACGGACTGCCACCCGTACCGCTGCCGGAGCCGGCTGCGGCGCCGACAGCACCCGCACTCGGGGCCGGTGCGTCCTGCGTGCTGCGCGGGGTGGCACCCGCACCCGGAGCGCCGGAGGCGCTGGCGGCCCCGAAAGCATTGCCCGCGTCCTGGCCAGGGCTGGTCGGCATGGACCGCACCGTCTGGTCCAGCCCGGTCTTGGCCTTGTCCATGGCGGGCGATCCGCCGGTACTGCCGCCGCTGCCGGAGGAGGGGTTGGCGGCGATGTCGCCGGGGAACTGCCCGGGCACCGAGGCCGGGCCCTGGGGCGACGCAGCTCCGGCTCCGGCCGCCGCGCCGCCGGTCCCCGCGGTGGCCGCCGCGGCTGCGGCCTTGCGACTGGCGTTCTCGGCGTGCTGCTTGGCGATCTGCGCCCCGGCCCCGCCGGAGCGGTGCAGCGACTCGCCGTCCGTGGACTCCGCGGCCCAATGCACGAACTTGAACGTCGCGTACGGGCAGAGCATCACCAGGAGCATGATGACGATGCCGGCCATGACGTCGGCGAGCGCGGCGAGTCCGCCGTCGGTGTCGGTCTTGCCCATCGCGGAGATGCCGAGCAGGAAGATCACGGTCATCAGGAGCTTGGAGACGATCAGGGTGGCGGTCGCCTCGATCCAGCCGCGCCGCCAGCGGCGGGCGGCTTCCCATCCGCCGCCGGCACCGGCGAAGACGGCCAGGGTCACGAGCACGAGGACACCGACCTTGCGGACCATCATCACGCACCAGTAGAGGATCGCGCCGACGGCGGCACCGAGGGCCGCGAGGGCGGCCACCAGCCAGCCGAGCGGGGAGATCGCGGCGATCTGGGAGACCTTCACCATGCGCCGTACGGCGTCCTCGATCGACGTGCCGGCCGCGGCGAACAGCCCGTCGGACAGGGCGTCGACGACTTCGATCGCGACCGTGGTCAGGGCGATGGCCGCGAAGCAGAACAGCACCCCGGAGGCCGTGCCGGTGAACGCCTGGGCGAGAGCCTGGCCGTCGCGTTTCAGCGCGGCCCGGATGAGCTGGGCGCAGAAGGTGGCGACCAGGATCGTTAGCCCGATCGGCAGCAGCAGCTCGTAGTTGTCGCGGAACCAGCCGGCGTTGAGGTCGATCCTGGTGGTGGTGTTGACCGCCTCGGCGGCCAGGTCGGCCGCGGCGGCGGCGAGTTCGCCGCAGGACTTGGCGATCCAGTTGCCGATGCCTTCGGTGATCGCTTTGCCCGGGTCGGAGATGAAGTCGATCGCGTCGGCCGCGTCGCACAGCTTGCCCGCGACGGGAAGGGCGCAGAAGTCCATGGGGGACTTCTCCTTTCGGTCAGCGGGTCAGGGGGCGGTGTTCGGCGCGATGGCCACCAGGGCGCAGTCCGTACTGGGCCGGCACTGGACGGCGAGGGTGACCGAGCGGTCCTCGGCACCGCCTCCGCCGTTCTTCCAGGTGATGGACTGCTTGCCGGTGACGGTGACGGCGTAGATGTACGCCTCACTCAGCGCGGCCGGGTCCTCGGCCAGGGCCTGTTTGAACGCGGAGGGGAAGTGCGACTCGGTAACGGTGGCCGTGGCGTACTGGGCGTTGTCACCCATCCGCGACCACAGCAGCGGATCGGGCACCTGCGCCTTGATCGAGGCCCAGTCGGTGTACTTCGTCTCGCTCGTCATCCAGGCGTGCATGCCGACGAGCTGCTGGTCACGGGTGGTGGTGCGGGTGTCGTAGGACCAGAGCATCACCGCCGCCGCCCGGCCGTAGGCGAGGGGATCGGCAAGGTGCGGCGGTGGCGAGACCGCCCCCGCCCCCGCCCCCGGCCCCGGTGACGGTCCGGCCGGCTTGCCGGACCGGTCGGCCGGGGAACTGACCGAGGCGGTCGGCCGGCTGGAGGGCCCGGCGTCCTGGCTGGTGGCGCGCTGGGTGAGGTAGGCGGCGACGGCGAGCAGGACGGCGAGGACGGCGGCCAGGACGGCGATGCGCCGGCCCGTCGGCCAGTGCGCGGTGGAGGCGCCCAGTCGGGGGCGGGAGCGCTTGCCCATCAGTGGACCTGCGAGCCGAGCGTGGAGAAGAAGGCCACGATGCCGTTGGCGGCACCCAGGCCGAGCGCGGCGCCCGCGCTGACGACGGCGCCCTTCTTGCCGTTGGCCTCGGCCTGGTGGCCGCCGGTGTGGTGGCCCCAGGCCCACACGCCGAGGGAGACGGCGAGCGCACCGACCACGGCGATGATGCCGAACAGGTTGATGCTGTTGACGACGTTGCGCAGCACCTCCAGGCCGGGCAGACCGCCTCCCTTCGGCGAGACGCCGGGGTCGTAGGCGAGGTACAGGACGCGGTCCGTGAGATCGATGAGGGGAGCGAGGGTGGGGATGGTCGAACTCCTTGCGAGCGCAGGCCAGATAGCCCAGCGGGAAGAGAAGGAAGGGGAGAAGCGGCACGCGGCGGCGCAGGCGGCTCGCGGCGGCCGGTGAAAGCGGCCCGTGGCCCGGGTCGGGCGGGGAGCGCTAGGAGTGGAGAGCGGGGATGCGGCGGACGGCGAGGATCTGCCAGTCGGCGACCTTCTCGATCCGCACCGGGCGCCCGGTCTTCGGCGCGTTGATCACGAGACCCGCGCCCATGTACATGCCCACGTGCTCGGGGACGGCGGCGGTGCCGCGGGTGAAGAGCAGATCACCCGGCTCGAGCGCGTCGGCGGGGACCGGTACACCCTCGTTGACCTGGGTGTACGTGGTCCGGGTGAGGGAGACGCCGGCGTGGGCGTATGCCTGCTGCATCAGGGAGCTGCAGTCGCAGCGGCCCATCGGATCCGGCCCGTGGGCGTTCGTGCAGGTGCCGCCCCACTGGTAGAGGGTGCCGAGCTGGTGCATCGCCCAGGTGATCGCCGCCCGCGCCTTCGCAGAGGCGTCGGCCGGGATCGCATAGCCGGCGGGGACGGCGCCTTCGGAGATCTCACCCCAGGCGGCCCCGTCCTCGCCCGGCCGGCAGCCTCCGTCCGCAGCGCCTCTTCCGGCGTCGCCACCGCCTTCGGGGAGGGTGGTGACGATCGCCTGCTGCAGGGCGCGGGCGAGCGGCTCCCACTGCGCGTACGCGTCCGGGAAGCCGGAGAGCTGGACGGCCTGGGCGGCCTGGGTGAGCGTCATCTGCTGCCACCCCGGGACCTTGAGGAGTCCCTCGTAGAACTTCGTGGCGGCGTAGACGGGATCGAGTATCTCTTCGGCCGTTCCCCAGCCCTGGCTCGGGCGTTGCTGGAACAGCCCGAGTGAATCCCGGTCCCCGTAGCGCAGGTTGCGCAGCCGGGACTCCTGGATCGCGGTCGCTAGCGCGACGACCTGGCCGCGTTCGGGGACCTTCATGGCGATCCCGGTGGCGACGATCGTCTTCGCGTGCGGGATCTGCTCGGTGGGCAGCTCCAGGCCCTCGATGCGGATGGCCGGGTCGGCACCGTTGCCGCCGAGGATGCCGGCGACCTGCCGGGCGACGGCGTCGGTGTCGACCGTGTCGCCGGGGGCGCACTCGGAAGCGCGGGCAGCGGCGCTGCTGGCGGCACCTGCCGTGGCGGCGGCGCCGGCGAGGACGAGAGGGGACAGGCACAGAACGCCGACGGCGGCGGCTATGCCCTTCAATCCGGCGCGCCCCCTGAGGCGACGGGGGCGGTGCGGGCTGTTCGGGGCAGGGACGGGTACGGCGGTGTCACAGGAAGTCCTTCGGGTGAAGCCCGGCCGCGCTGGTACGAGGTGAGAAGGACGCAAGGGGCCGGGGTGAGGTGATCGGGGAGCCCTGGGGCGGCCGGAGGCGAGTTGCCGCTCGCCGGCCCGGCGCCTGACAGGGGCATCGGTCAGACGGGTCGGGACATGGGTGTGCCTCCATGAGGGCAGGGGGAGGGAAGGCCACCAGGCCGCTGGGGCCGGGCGGTTGTCAGACTGTAGGGCCCGATTCCCGGTTCACCTAATTTCTCGTCTGGAGGGGGTCAACCGGGAATCGTGTCCTACAGTGTGGCTTCCCCGCTCGCCCACCGCCCCCCATGCGGCGTGCCCGTTTCGTTGTGCACGCATTTGCCGCGGCGGTTTCTCTGCGCGAGCCGGGATTCCCCTCTTCCTTTCTGTGACCCGAATCGGGGTACCCTTTTGCCTTTTTCCCTCCACCACGGCGACGCCCTTGGTGTACTGGCCGGTCTCCCGGACGACTGCGTGGACGCGGTTATCACCGATCCGCCGTACAACTCCGGCGGCCGGACTGCGAAGGAGCGCACCTCCCGGACCGCCCGACAGAAGTACACTTCCGCCGACGCCGGCCACTCTCTCCAGGACTTCCCCGGCGAGAACATGGACCAGCGCTCCTACGGCTTCTGGCTGACCCAGATCATGACCGAGGCCCACCGCCTCACCCGCACGGGCGGGACGGCGCTGCTGTTCACCGACTGGCGGCAGCTGCCCATCACCACCGACGCGATCCAGGCGGCCGGCTGGCTGTGGCGCGGTGTCCTGGCTTGGCACAAGCCGCAGGCCCGCCCGCAGAAGGGGCGTTTCACGCAGAACTGCGAGTTCGTCGTGTGGGCGTCGAACGGACCGATCGACGCCTCCCACAACCCCGTCTATCTGCCCGGCCTCTACTCGGCCTCGCAGCCGTCGGGCAAGAACCGGCAGCACATCACGCAAAAGCCCGTCGAGGTGATGCGCGAGCTGGTGAAGATCTGTCCGCCGGGCGGCACCGTCCTGGACTTCACCTGTGGCTCCGGCTCCACCGGCGTGGCCGCTCTCCTGGAGGGCCGCGACTTCATCGGCGTGGAGAAGACCAAGCACTACGCCGAGATCGCCTCCGACCGCCTGACGCAGACCCTGCACCAGACCCTCTCGCAGGACGATCTCACCCTGACCGCCTGACACCGGGGCGGTCCGCCCCTCTCGCCCCGGCGCGGGCCGTCTCGGTATTCCGGGAACGAATTCCCCGACCTCTTCCTTCTCTCAGATGCCCGGCACTCACACGTGCCGGGGAGGAGCCTTTCTTGGTGCACGACCCCATAGAAGAATTCGGCGACGCTGCCGGGGAATTCGACCCGGTGCGCCTGCCGGAAGGCGATCTGGACAGCATCCAGGCCACGGTCCGCAAGTTGCTCGACCGGTCCGCCGAACAGGCCCGCCAGCTCGACCATCTCGCCGCCGCACCCGCCCCGGCATCGGCTCCGTTCCCTGGCTTCGGTATGCCGCCGATGCCCGGAGCGGCGGCGCTGCCGCCCGAGCCGCGGCCGATCCTGGAGCTGGACGGCGAGGCGTACGAGAGCGAGCTCGACCTGCTCACCGACTGGGTGGAGGACTACCTCATGCCCATCTACGGGGCGGAGGTCACCACCGCCGCCCCGTGGTGCGACCAGTGGCAGGAGCACCTCGACGTCGTCGCCTGGCTCCACGCCCTGTGGATGGCCTATCTGCAGCACAAGGACCCCGAAGCCGGCCCGGCCGGACCGTTCGTGTGGCACCGCGACTTCCTCACCCACGCCATGGCCGCCGTCCGCGCCCCGGGCGGGCCGCTGTCGGCGTGCCAGACCGACCCCGAGCGTCCCTCGCACCGCCTCCTTCGCGGACCCGGCCGCTCCGTGCGCGCGGTTGCCCGCGACGCGGAGGCGGGGCAGGCGGAGGCATGAGCATCGAGGGCCGGCCCGCGTTCGGCCTCACTTTCGACCCCCGCGCCCTGACGGACCTGCTCCAGGCCCCCGGCGACATCCGCGACCTGTCCCTCGCCCTGCTGCAGGACGTCGTCAACGCCGACCGCCACGGCAGCAAGCTCACCGCTGAACTGGCCGGGCTGCGCAAGCTCTACGTCGACCACCGTTGCGCCTGGCGCATCGTCTACGCGCTCCGGCCAGCCCCGGCGAACTCGGCGTTCCCCATGGAGATCCACGTCGTGGCCGTCCGCCCCCGGGCCAACCACGACGTGTACGACACCGCGGCTAAGCGTCTGGGCATCGCCCCGCGCCCGCTCGGCGCCCGCGCGTACGCCGCACGCACCCGCTCCACCCAGATCGACGCCTACCGCACCGTCCCGAAGCCCGGACCGCCCCCGATCCTGCCCCGGCCCGCCCAGACCACCGCTCTCACCACGAAAGCCGCACGTTGACGACCTTCCCCAACTTCCTCGACCACTACGCCACCAAGGTCCTGGGTGCCCCCGCACAGGCGGAGAACCCCCACCACCGTGCCCTGCTGGAGACCTACGCCGAGGTCCGGCACAAGGAGGCCCGGCTCCTGGCTGCCATGCTCGCACCCCACCCGAACAGCGGACAGGAGGGGGAGCACGCGTGCACCGTCCTCCTCCTGGACCGCCTCGCCGTCGGCCAGGAACTCGCCGCCCTGCTGTCCACCACCTGCTGCTGCCCGGACGAGGAGGAAGCCGGCCACACGGACACCACCAGCTGCTCCCCGGCCTGCGACCCGGACAAGGGCGAGGAGGACGACAAGGGCGAGACCCGGGGCCCGGCGCCGTGGCGCGCCTGCCGGCGGCACTGACCCGGATACGGCGGAGCCCTTGAACCATCCCACGGAACCGGCACCTTCCAAGGCGCTGACCCCGCTCGATGACCGCGTCGAACTCGCCGTCGGCTTCAGTGTCGACCGTCTGTGGCGCGATGACGACCGCGGCCTGCTCGACGAGCCGGCCGCCCGACTCGCCACCGCCCACCGCGCCCTGGCACAAGCGGTGACCTCGGTGACCTTCTACCGCGTCCTGCTCCAGCGCCTGACCGGCGGCGAGTACGCCATCGACCAGGCCCTCTTCCCCCGCCTCGACCGCACGGTCCAGCAGCTCAAGCAGGCCGTCGCCATCCGCGACGCCCGCGAGCAGCAGACTGTCGCCGCGCTCGAACCCGTCGAGGCGCAGGCATCCCAAACCCGAGCGGGCACTGCGGAGTTGAAGGCCCGCGAGGTCGCCCTGCTCCTGGCCATCAGCCAGGGCGCGAAGCTGCACGAGCACCTGCTCACACAGCGGCTGTCCGTGGTCACCGGCTCCGGCACGAGGATCACTCAGCAGGACTACGAGCGGCTGGAGCGGGCGGGCCTCGTCCAGCGCGACACCTCCCGTCCCCTGCACGCCGGCCAGCCGGTCACCCTCACCGACGCCGGCCGAGCCGCGCTCACCGCCCGGCCCGCAGACCCGGTCACCGCCCGCCCCGCCCCGCGCCCCGGCGCCTGGCCCACCGCCCCACGAACCCGCCGCTTAGGCCGCCTCCAGCCCCTCAAGGACCCCATTGCCCCAGCACCTGTACGACCTGGAGTTCCGGCTCAACGGCTACCGGCCGGCCACCGCGGAAGTCGGACACGACTTCGACGACCGCATCTCACTGGGCGAGCTGACCACGCTGGCCAAGCACCACACGGCCGACGGCCGCCACAGCTTCCTCGTCCTGCACGACGACTCCACCATCTACGGCGTCCCCGGCGAGTCGCCGCTGGTCGCCCTGCACCTCACGCGGGACGTGGCCCGCCGGACCTTCACCTTCGACAGCGAGCGGCTGCCCCTTCTGACACTGGCCCAGTCCTGGCTCGTCCAGCGCGGCTGTCCTGACGGCGCCGTCGACCTGCCAGACGGCCTCGGCACGCTGCCCGCCGACGAGACCACCACGGCCCTGGAACGGCGCCTCCTCCACACGGGCAACCGGTACACGCTCGTGGACAGCCACGTCGGCGAGGGATACCCGACGCTGGAGACCATGGTGCTGCTGAAGGCCGTGAATCCCGACCAGACGTACCCCTACCGCCTGCTGCTCGAAGTCACCGACCTTCAGGCCGGCACCCGCCGGCTGCGCGAGGGAGCCTTCGAGACCGCGGAGGCGGCCCGCGTCTGGCTGGAGGACCGCAGCACCCCGCTGCCGGCACCCGCCCCCACCACCATCCGCGGCCTCCCGGCAGGGCCCGCGGCACCGGCTTCTGCCCGGGGCCGTACCCGCTGACCGGGCGGCGGGAGCGGCGAAAGGTAGCAGCAAAATCCCGGTTAGGTAAACCGGGATTTCTCCGGATCCTTGATGTCACCAGCCCGGAGCGACTGCTTCCGGCCCTTCCCGCCTGCCCGCTTCAAGGAGAGGAGTCTGCCCGTGCCCGAAGAAGCCGACGACGACGTTCTTGTCGCTGTTGCCCGACAGATCGAGGACCACTTCGGCGTGAGCGTCGAGGTGCTGCGCGAGACCGTGCGCGCCAGCCCCGCCCCGTCGTTCCTGCCCAGCGCGGTGGTGCGCTGGTACGAGGACCTCGAAGAGGCCCAGAGCCTGCTCGCTGCCGCCGAGGACGAGCTCGTCGAAGCCCTGCAACGCGCCCCGGCCGGGGAGTTGGACGAGCACGTCATGACGCTCGCGCAGCGTGTCTACACCGCGCTCGCCATCCGCGACGGCCGCGCGCTCACCGTCCGCCACCTCCTGGAGGACTATCCCCTGCCCGAGCAGCCGGCCACCAGCCGTGTTGCCCGCCGCAGCGGGCCCGTCCTGACCACCACCGCGGTGCCCAGGGCCGCACCCCCCGCCGTATCCGTCCCCGTCAGGAGCCGTCGATGAGCGTACGTACCAAGCCCAGCAGCCAGGACGACCGTCTTGCCGAGGTCTTCGGCGCCCCGGTCGACCAGCTGTACCAGGCGGCCGACACCGACACCCGGCTCCGCAACGCCCTGGAGCTGCGCTCCCACCTGGCCCTGACGGAGGAGCAAGTGGACCGGGTCCGAGACCGCGTCCACGCCCGCAGCGCCCCCGACCGCAGCATGGACGAGCTGTCGGAGGACGAGCTGCGGATGGACACGTACTGGATGGAGGCCGCGCTCACGACCCGCCGCAGTTACCTCACCGCCCTCGACGAGGTCCTTAGCGCCGAGCCCTCACCCGAACCACCCCGGCCGGTGACGTTCGCCCAACCGGTCATCACTGCCCGAATGATCCCGACGTCCGGGGAGACGACGGCGCGCCCGGCGAGAGGACGCTGATTGCCCCACCCCGTATCGCAATCGCTCACCGAGCGGATCGAAGCCCTCTACGGCCGGCCTCGGGCCGACCTTGAAGCCCACGCCGCCGCCACCGACCGGCCGACCATGCTGGCCGCCCTCCTCGACGCCTGCTCCACCGTCGAACTCGCCGAGAAGAACATCGCCTTCCAGCGCGAGCGCCTTCTTCAGCTCGCCGACCCGGGCCGCGACATCGGCCCCGCCGCCGCCGGCCACCTCCTCGACTGCAGCCGCCGGATCGCCGAATCGGTCACCATCCGCGACACCCAGGCCCGTCACACCACCGCCGTGATCCAAAGCCTCCACCGCGCCCCGGTCCCCGCCACCACACCGGTCGCCCCGGCGGCGACCGCCCGCGCCGCGCGCACTCGCTGAACACCGCCCCGCCCCCCTTCCAGGAGTACACCCATGCCTGCATCCGGCCCGCCCGGCCCCGCCCACCGTGAACTCGACCAGGTCGTCCAGGTCCTGGAGACGATCTCGCCGAGGTGGAACGCCTGGATCCTGATGAGCCTGACCACCCCCGCCCGCTACATGGACCTCAAGGCCCGCATGCCGTGGCTGCACGACGGTCAGTTCCAGCCCAAGCTCCGCCTCCTCGAGTCCGACGGCCTGGTCCAGCGCACCGAGCACACCCGGCGTCACGTCGTTTACGGGCTCACCGACCGGGGCACCCGCCTGCTGCCCGTTCTTGACGCCTTCGCCGAGTGGGGCCAGCAGCACCTGGAACGCCCCACCGTGACCGATCCCGTCACCAGGAAGGAAACGCCCCGTCCGGTGGCCAAGGCCGAGGAGATCGAGGACGCCCTCGCGCTGATCTCTCCCCGGCACGCCACCGCGATCCTGTGGGCGCTGCGGGACCGTGGCGCCTCCACCGCGGCGGCCCTGGGTTCCTCCGTGCTGCCCGACGCCCACCCCACGGCGGTCTACTATCCGCTCAACCACCTGGTGACGAAGGGCCTCGTCACGCGGGACCGTGAACGCAAGTTCACGCTCAGCGCCGCCGGCCGGGCCCTGACCCCCGCCTACCGGGCTCTCACCGCTTGGGCCACCGGCCGACCCGCCGCCCCTGCAGCCGCGCCACGGCCGGCTCCCGTGCCCACGCAGACCGGCTCCGCGGTCAAGGCCGCCGGTGCCGTGCTGGCGACCAGCTCGGCAAGCCCCGCCTGGAAGTCCGGCGACCTGTTCTCCCACCCGCCCATCGCCCGGCCGGTCCCGGCGCCGACGGGAGGCGTACGCCGATGAGCGACACCACCGAGCCCGGGCCGGTGGAGGCCCTCGGGAGCAAGACCGCCCGGGACGCCCTGGCCGCCCGCGGCCTAGCCCTCGGCTCCCACCCGCCCGGCACCGCCCTCGCCACCCTCGCCAGCTTGATCCGCGAAACGGCCGCGAACGTGGACGAGGTACAGCAGAAACTCCTGCAGCGGGCGGACATGGCCATCCGCCAGCTCCAGTCCGTGACCCTGGGGCGCGACCGGTACCGGCACGGCTCCACCGACGGACTGCTGCAGTCCCTCGGCACCGAGATCGACACCCTCGTCGCCCGCCGAGGCGAAGGCATCCAGCTCCTGCGGACGCTCACCACCAGCTACGCCGACCTGCGCGGCGCACCCAAGCCGCCCCCGAGACCCCGCCTGCCCGCACCCCGCCGCGGCGGGCCGTAGCCCTCTCCCTCTCCGCCTTCTTCATTTCTTCACCCGCGCGCGGCGGGTGGGCCGCTTCCTTCTCCCGACGAAAGCACATGAACGACTTCGTGATCGCCGGCCCCCGGCACGCCCTGCTGCCCCAGCTGTCCCTGCTGCGGCGGATCTACCTTCCCCGTACGGCCGACGCCGCCGCGTTCGCGATGTCCACCTACGGCATCCCGCTCATCGTGCTCGCCACCACCCAGTCCGCCACCCTCACCGGCATCGCGTTCGCCCTGGAGTGGGTGCCCCGCCTCGCCGCGTTCTCGCTCGCCGGACAGGTCGTGGACCGGCACGGCACCAAGCGGGTCTTCCGCATCGCCTCGGTCCTGCGCGCCCTGGTGGTCGTGGCCGCCGCCTTCGTCCTGCCCACGCAGGCCGGCGGGGTGGGCGCCACCGTCACGGTGATGGCGCTCGCCGCGATCACCGGCGTCGTCACCGAGTTCTCGTACATCGCCGCCGAGACCGCCGGCGCGACCGCCAGCAAGGACGCCGGCGACCGCGCGCACCGGGTGCAGTCCGTCCTCCTCGGCATCGACCAGACCGCCACCCTCGCCGGGCCCGCACTCGCCGGATTCCTCCTGCACGGGGTCGGCGTCACCGGCACCCTGCTCACGATGGCCGCCTGCTCCCTGCTCGGCGCGCTGCTCGCTCCCTGGCACCGCGAACCCCGGCTCGTTCCGCCTGCGGCCCCCGCGCTCGCCGGACTGCGCACGGGCTGGCGGACGCTCATCTCCCTCCCGGCGCTCGCCTGGCTGATCACCGGACTTACCGTCTCCAACCTGGCCACCGGGTTCCTGCAGGCCGCGGCCCCGGTCATCGTGGTGCAGCACATGGGTCAGTCCAGCGCCGCCGTCGGCGTGATCTGGTCCGCAGCCGCCGCAGCCTCCCTGCTCGCTGTCGCGTTGTGTCGCTTCGCGATCGACCGCCTCGGTCTGTGGCCGGCCGGGGCCGCCAGCGCGGCCGTCGCCGCCCTGGCAGGGCTCGCCGTCTCCCAGGCCGGCGACTACACCCACTTCCTCGTCCTGATCGCCGTCCTCATGGCCGGCGAAGGCGGCATGACCGTCGTCCTGCGCACCCTGCGCTCCCACCTCATCCCCGAGCCGGTCTTCGGTGCCACCCTCGCCGTCACGATCCTCGTGATGCTCCTGCCCTTCCCGCTCGCCGGCATCCTCGTCGCCCTTACCCCCGCCACCGCGATCGGCCACGTCCTGACCGCCTGCGCCGTCCTCCAGGCCGCTGGTCTCACCGCCGCGTTCTGGCGTCTGCGCCGCGAACCCGCCATGCGAGCCCGCCGCACCGCCCACACGGCCCCACCGCCCGGAGCACCCCAGCCCCAATGACCACCACACCTCTGTCGCAGTTCAGCGCCGACCAGGCCCTGTGCGCCTCCTCCCTCGTCCGCGGCCTCGCCGAACGGCTCACCGCCCTGCCCGCCACCGAGGCGAACGGCCTCGCCGGCCACCTCCTCGCCCCCGGCGGCCTGGCCACCGACATGCGCCGCCTGCTGCACGCCGCCGCCCGCCACACCACCACCCGCCAAGACAAGGACCCCTCCGTGACCCTCTCTCCGGCCTCCTCCCCGCAGAAGACCACCGGCCGCCCCACGGTCCTGATCGTCGCCCCCGGCGACCAGGTGTACCGGGGCTACTGCCTGGAGCAGGTCGCCGCCGCCTACGACGTCGTCGCCATCACCCCGCACACCCTCACCTGGGAAGCGGAGCACGTCGTCGACCACGAAGTCGCCGACCCGCACCAGCTCGACCAGCTGCTCGCCGCAGGCGAGGCGCTCGCCGCCCGGCATACCCTCGCCGGCGTCCTGACCTGGAACGAGCCCCTGCTCGTCCACACCGCCCGCCTCGCCGAGCACCTCGGCCTGTGCACGAACCCGGCGTCCGTGATGGAGAACTGCCGCGACAAGCACGCCACCCGCCGCCTCCTGGCCGCCCACCGGATTCCCTCGGCGCGCTCGGGCCGCGTCGTCGACCTGCTGCAGGCCACGATCCTGGCCGAGGACATCGGATACCCGGTCGTCCTCAAGCCCGCCGGCCAGGCCGGAAGCGTCGGCGTCATCCGCGTCGACAACAGCGAAGACCTCGCCTCCGCCTTCGACTTCGCCGCCGCCGGCGCCGCGCTGGCCGGAGGCCAGAACACCGACGTCCTGGTCGAGGAGTACCTCGACGGCCCGGAGATCAGCGTCGAGTGCGTCACCCAGCACGGCATCACCCACGCCGTCGCCGTCACCCGCAAGAAGCTCGGCTTCGAGCCGTACTTCGAGGAGACCGGCCACACCGTCGACGCCGCCGACCCGCTGCTCGCCCGGGTCGCCCCGATCGCCGCCGCCGCGATCCGCGCGCTCGGCATCGACCACGGCATCCAGCACGTCGAGATGCGCCTCACCACCTCCGGCCCGCGGATCATCGAGATCAACGGCCGTATCGGCGGCGACCTCATCGGCCACCTGGTCCGCCTCGCCACCGGCCTCGACCTGCCCCGCATCGCCGCCGACCTCGCCTGCGGCACTACCCCCCGCCTGGAGCGCACCCGCCTGCGCGCCGCCGGCATCGCCCTCCTCTACCCGGAGACCTCCGGCACCCTCACCCACCGCTCCATCGACCGGGGCTTTATCGACCGCACCCGGTGGCTCGACCTCGTCCAGTGGATCGGCACCGTCGGCGACCGGATCGTCCTGCCCCCGGAGGGCGACGTCGACGTCGCCCGCGCCGGCCTCTACGTCGTCACCGGCTACGACGCCGCCAAGGTCGAAGAACGCCTTGCCGAGACCGCACGGCAGATCACCCTCACCGTCCAGCCCGCCACCAAGGCCGCGGGAGCCGCCGCGTGACGGACGATCTGCCCCGCCGCATCTACCCGCCCGAAGGCGACGTGTACGTCTCCCCGCGCTACCTGGCCGGATCCAACGGCATCGGTGATGCCGGCTTCGCCCCCGTCGCCCACTGGCCCCGCCACGACTTCGACGACGGCCCCTGCCAGCTGCTGGTCAGCTCGCCGGACGGCCGCATCCGCATCGGCTGGTACGGCGACGACTTCGAGCTGTGGAAGATTACCGCCTGCGAGGACGCCTCCGGTCCGACACGCTGGGCGGCGAACTTCAACCACGTCACCCCCGCCGAACTCGTCGCGGGCCTGACCACCGCCCTCGCACAGGACTGGGTCGAAGGCAACGACCGCTTCCTCGAATCGCCCTCGTGGCATTGGCGCCCCAAAATCCAGCCCCTGATCGACGCGGGCTGGACCCGCGAACCTTCCCGGCACGGGGAGATCGAGTTCGTGGCACCCGACGGCAACGCGGGCGTGTCCATCGATACCCTCAGCCAGCACCCGGACGAGGAGACGGTCGAGCTGTGGGCCGGACCGCCCGGCTGGGGCACCCGCGCTGAGGCCCGGTTCACCTCCAGCACCCCGGCCCACCTGATCGCCGCCACCGCGGCGGCCTTCACCGACCCGGCCCCGGTCCTGCGCTACCGCGAGCACCTCTCCCCACGACTCGCGGCCCTGGCCCACCTCACCCCCGTCACCCCACCGAAGCCTCCGACCCCCACCCCGCTCGACGTCCAGCGAACCCTGCGCCGGCCGCCGATGCTCACCACACGCAGCGTGCCCCGGTGGAACACCTCCACCCCTGTCCCAGCTGCCGCAGCTCCGACACCGGCACGTGCGGTACGCCGCTGACCGGGCGTTCCGGTCCCACCGCACGCGAAGGGCTTCGTCGGAACCCGTCCGCCTTGCCTGCTGGAGAGCGGCGTCGACCTGTGCGGACCGCACCTCCCCGCATGTCACGCACAACCGCCGCAGCGGGACCGAACACGCCCGTAAATGACAGATATCGACCGCCCGCTGCCGTTTTAGGGAGGCTATGTGCCCCAAGCGAGCGAGGGAGAGGCCCACACCACCTCACCCGACACAGCCCCGCATCCTGTCGGCCCGCAAGGCTTCTGGCTCGCCGATGACGACTTCGCCCTCCGGCTGCACAACGCGACGCTGATATGGCTCGAGCTGGCGGACAACATGATCGACGACGGCTTCCCTCTGTTTGAGGCGCTGGCCGGCGCTCACGCCTTTGCACCCGACCTGCTCGGCGTGCCCGCGGTGTACGGCCCGATCGTCGAAGCCGAAGCCGTCAACCGGATACTCCGATCCGTGGATCTGCCCGTTGACTCGTACGTCAGCCCCGCCACCAGGCAGGCCCTCCGCAGCATCGGAGACATGCCCGCGGGGATGCAGCAGCAGATCCTGCGGACGGCTGCTCGCCGCTACACCTCAACCGTCCTGCTGCCACGCCGAAACGCCCCAGCCCGTCCTGCCCCGCCTCCACCCGAGCCCGGACCTGGACACAAGCGGTGACCACAGCCCCCTGCCCCATCTGGAGTTCCCGTGCCGCTGCACGTCAAGGAGTTCTTCGACGAACTCGCTCTCCCCTTCACCTCCGGCACCGTCGTCGGGGATACCTACTACGCCACCCCGGCGGGGGACTCGCCGCTGCGGCTGCGGATCGAGTTCGCCCGGACGATCAGGGCAGGGGAGTACGGCGGCCTCCGCCTCACCCTTACCCACGCCGAGCGCGGCGCCCTGGAAACGCAGCATCTCTCCTTCGCCGATCACGGCACCTTCACCCAGCGTGACACCGCCCGCGATAAACATCCCGGCTCCGACGGCTACGGCGTCATCCGTGACTGGCACAAGGACGGCCGGCCCTGGGCAGGTGCGGAACTCTCCGGCCTGCGCCAGGCGGTCGAAGCCCTCGCGCGGATCTGGTGCCCTGCTCTGCTCACCCCGCGTACGCAGGCGGAACCCGCGCTCTGGGCGGTCCGCTGGCATGAGGAGTTCTGGGCGAGCGACCCGGCAACGCTCGTCCGGATCCATGAGGCGACGCAGGCCGTGCTCGACCTCGCTGAGGCCAGCACTTACGACGGCATGACCGTCTCCGAGTCCCTCCACAACGCCCGCTTCTACGTCATGGATATCCTCGGGCTGCCCCTCGACCAGGGGATGCTCGCCGAAGCCGCCGCCGTCACCCAGCTGACCGGACGCCGACTCGGCCCCGACACCGCCCCAGCCCTCGACCGGATCTCCGGCATGCCGCTGGACGAACAGCGCTCCCTCGTCCAAGCAGCCGCCTGGCGGCACGGCGGCACCATTCCCGCAGCCCGACGTCCGAGCCCGTCCCCGGCCCTCCCGGCGGCTGCATCCGTCCGGTCCACCGCCCGCGCCCACTGACTTCCGCCCACGCGGCGGCTTCAACACCACACCATCAACCAGGAGAACCCCTTCTTCATGCGCGCTTCCCGCCGTACCGCGGCCACGATCGCCGCGACCACCCTGGCCACCGGCTCCCTGATCTGGACCCCGACCGCCTTCGCCTCGGCCCCTGACATCCCGCCCGGTGCCGTCGAGATCACCAAGAAGGACCCGGACGGCGTCCTGCTCGCCGGAGCAGCGTTCGCGCTCCTCGACACCCTCAACGGCACGAAGGCCCTGACCGGCAAGACGAACGCCGACGGCATCCTGCGCTTCGAGAACGTCCACCCCGGCACCTACCGTCTCAAGGAGACCGATTCCGGCAGCCCCCTCCACGAGGTGGCTCCCGACCAGGACGTCATCGTCACCCCTGAGCACACCGCGAAGCTCACGATCATCGACACCTTCAAGCCCGCCGAGCTGCTGGTGAAGAAGACGGACAAGAAGACCGGCAAGCCCCTGGCCGGCGCCGTCATCAACATCACCCCCACCACTGGTACGGGCAAGGTGATCACGCTGACCACCGGCACGGACGGCACCGCCACCACCAAGCTCCCCGTCTCTTCCCGCAACGGCACCGCCTACACCGGCATCGAGACCAAGGCCCCCGCCGGCTACGAGCTCGACACCACCCCGGTCAAGATCACCGCGAAGCCTGCCGCGAAGACCACCGCCACCTTTACCAACACCAAGAAGGACACCACCCCGCCTCCCACGACCCCGCCGACCACGCCGCCGACGACGCCTCCGGTCACGCCGACGACCCCGCCGCCGACCACGCCTCCGGTCACGCCTCCGGTCACCCCGAGCATTCCGCCCACCACTCCTGCGACGACTCCGCCGAGCACCCAGAACCCGCCGGCCCCGAGCCAGTCCACCTCCACCGCACCGGCACCCCCGACGGACACGCCGAGCACCCCGCCCACCAAGGGCTCGCTCGCGCAGACCGGGGCGGACTCCAACACCTGGCTCCTCGCGGCCGGCGGCCTGCTGATCGTGGCCGGCGGCGGGGCGCTGATCGCGGCACGACGGAAGAAGGCGGAGGACGAGGCGGAGAGCACGACCGCCAGCTGACCCGAGGGGACGGCCAGACGCTGAGGCACGAGACCCGGTACCGGTAGGTCTCCCATCAGCCCACCCTCAACCCAGCCCGAAGGCCCCGGGAACCACCCCATGGTTCCCGGGGCCTTCGGCACGTCTGCGGAGGCCGTCCCGATCAGCTCCGCTACAGCGTCAGACGCGCATGACGGCCACCGAGGCGAGCGCGCCGACCACCCACGCGAGGAGCAGACCCTGCTCCCTGCTGAGGCCGTTCGCGTCGGCCCACTGACGGTGTGCAGTCCCACGAGTTGTTGGACAGATCCGTCACGGTTGATGCTTGACGGTCCCGGCACATCCTGGACGGCTGCTGCTCGTTGAATCCGGTGTGGCTGACGAGCGCGAGCAAGACCCGGTGGACGACCGGCGCTGGATGGCAGAGCACCGGTACCGCGCGGTGCTCCAGGTGCTCGACGGGGCACCGGTCGCGCAGGTGGCCCGCCAGGCCGGCGCCTCGCGTCAGTCCGTGTACTCCTGGGTGGACCGGTATCACGCCGGAGGGCTGGACGCTCTGGTGGACAAGTCCCGACGACCCCATACCTCACCGCACCAGGTGGCCGCCGAGGTCGAGGCCCTGGTCTGCGAACTGCGCCGCTCGTATCCACGGTGGGGTGCCCGTCGCATCGCCCACGAGCTCGGCCAGCGCGGACTGGTGCCGGCGCCCGGCCGCTCGACCGTTCACCGGATCCTGACCCGGCATGGGCTGGTCAACCAGCAGGAGCAGAACCACCGCCGCGTCTATCGGCGCTGGCAGCGGGACGCTCCGATGCAGTTGTGGCAGCTCGACCTCATGGGCGGGGTGTTCCTGGCCAGCGGCCGGGAGTGCAAGCTCGTCACCGGAATCGACGACCACTCCAGGTTCATCGTGATCGCCAAGGTGGTCGCCGAGCCGTCCGGACGGGCCGTCTGCACCGCCTTCGCCGAGGCCATGACCGCATACGGGGTGCCCTCGGAAGTCCTGACCGACAACGGAAAGCAGTTCACCGGCCGCTTCACCAAACCGGCGCCGGCGGAGGTGCTGTTCGAACGCGTCTGCAGGGAGAACGGCATCACCGCCCGGCTGACCAAACCCCGCTCGCCGACCACGACCGGGAAAATCGAACGATTCCACAAGACACTTCGGCGCGAGCTGCTCGACCATGTCGGCCAGTTCGCCGACCAGGGCACCGCCCAGGCCGCGATCGACGCCTGGGTCCACGCCTACAACCACACCCGTCCCCACCAGTCGCTGGCCATGGCCACCCCGGCCAGCGTCTTCCGCCCGACACCGGTGGAGAAGCCGCAGCAGGAGCACCAGGTCTGCCTGCCCGTCCCGGACCAGCCGGCGACGACGGTGGTCGACGAGCTCATGGCGCCGCGGCTGCCCGCACTACTGCCCTCGCCGCGGCTCCCGGTCGATGAGTCGCAGATCAGGGCCGTTGAGTTCGAGGCCCTCATGTCGCCGATCGGACGGCTGTGCCTGCCCGGCGGCCAGCAGATGAAGTTCCCCGCCGCCCTCGGCGGACGAACGGTGACCCTCTGGGCCGACAACCGCAGCATTCACGTCTTCCTCGACGGCGAACTCCTGCGGACCCGCCCTTCCCAGTTCACCCCGACAGACTTGAAGGCCCTCGTGAAACGCGGCGGGCGGATCGCCGGACCCGAACCCGCTGCCTCCGCTCTGGCAACCGGTGCGACAGCACCGCCCCTCGCAGTGGTCGAGGTCGACCGGATCGTCGGCCGGGACGGTGACGTCGGCCTCAGCGGCGAAAGGGTCAAGCTCGCCTCCCACCTCGCCGGCCAGCAGGTCACCCTTCGTCTCGACGGCCAGCTGATGCACGTCATCGCCGACGGCAAAGTCGTCAAGACCCTGCCCGCACCAGTCCCCGTCGAGCGACGGGCCCAGATCAGCGGCGCTCGAGCTCCTCGCACCGCCGTCATCCCACCTTCAGCTCAGGCTCTGCGAGCCCACCGGCGAGTACCTGTCGACGGCGTGGTGATGGTGGCCGGCCAACGGCTGCGGGTCGGTCGCAGCCACGCTGGGAAGACCGTGGTCATCCTGATCGAGGACACCGTCTTCCGCGTCCTCGACGGTGACGTCGAGCTGACGACACACGCCCGGACCAGCGACAAGCCGGTCACCCAGTTCAGGGCCACCGCTCGCACCCGGGACTGACCGCCGATTGTCCAACATCTCCTGATGACGTCCAGTATCTCCTGGAACCAGACTGTCCAAGATCTCGCGGGACCTCACACCGTCAGTCCAGGCTGTCGAGATCGGGCAGGGCCCGCTTCCGATCTCCCTGGCCGCGATGGTCAACGTCAACGCCCTTGCCTGCGATCTTCGCAAGACGGTCGACCAGCGTGTGCGCGATCACGAGATCCGTCTGCTGCTCAGCTACATCCTCGGCGATGCGGGCAAGGGACCGCTCGGAGTCGAGTGCACCGCTCTCGACTCCAGTGCCCTCCACATCAAGCGCTTCGTCAGCGAGTGCACCGGGCTCGGCGTGATGAGCGCAGCCAGCCAGGCCCTGTTTGACTGGAAGCCCGGGACCAGCGGCCTGAGCAGCTTTGACGTGCTGCCGGGAAAGCTCCGCGGCGTCTACGCGAAGACCGGTGTGCGGCCGGACCTCCTGTACGACCTGGCCGCGGGGCCGGTCGCCGGAGCGGCACGGGGGCGGCGACGGGACGGCCCGCAGATGTTCCCGCCGGGTAAGGGCACCACGGACCAGAGGGACCGTTTGGAGAAGCTTGCTCGATGGTCCGTCGCCCACGGCGATCACTCCTACTTCATGAGCTGGGTCTGGCTCGGCGCGGGTGGCGTCTACGTCGACATCTTCCTGCCCGATGGCTCGGCCGCGCTGACGGGCCTCAAAACCGGATGGATCGACGTACCGGGAGACGACGCGAAGCCCTGGCAGTTCCTCGTCCCCCGGCCCGATCGCCGCAGCGCGGAAAGCCCGGAGCCCGACGGGGACCTCGTGGTCGACCTTCCGCTCCCAGCGTTCAGCGGTGAGGGCGCTGCCACCAGGGCGATCAACCGGGTGGGGCCGGCGGCCGAGGAGGCGATGGACCGGGCCTTCAGCCGCGAGGAGGACACCCTTGGCATGCTCGCCGGCGTACCCGTCCGAGGACGATGGATCCGCGGTGACCTCCTGGGCGAGGCCCGGCACGAGGTACTGCTCGGAGTCCTGGGCGAGCGCGTAGAACTGGACCGTCGTGCCCAGCTCGAGCGACTGGCCAGTCCGACGGGAGACCGGCTCGACACGTACCTCGACGGTCGGCTGCTTACAGCCGTACGACCGATCGACGGTCCCCGGCCGGAATGGGAACGGATCAGCGCAGAGCTGTTGGAACTGTCCTAAGTGGACGTTAAGTCCGATCTTCCTCTGAGAGCCCACATCAGAGTGGAACTCTCCAGTTCGCCGGAGGCAGACAGGAAGAAACGCGGAAGGACTGGTGGACAGGCGGCAAGGGATGTCACCGTGGACCCCTTCCCGAAAGCACCAGGTCAGAGAGGTGATTGCCCATGACCGTCGATGCTGCGAGACCAGGCTTCTCCACCACCGTCGCAGACCTGCGGCTGCGGACATGGCTGCTTGGTCGGGGACAGCCGATGGACGTCATCAACCTGTTCACCGACGCCGACTTCAAGGTCGTCATCGACGACCGGGCCGACGTACACATCAACTCGCGGGATGGTCGGTTCTACCTCGGCTGGTTCGCCGACGGTCGGCCCGGCACCGACGCAGAGGGCTGGAAACTCGCGGTCACCGGTACCGCAGATGTGCCCGGCTACTGCGTCTCCTTCCACAGGGAGACCCCTGCGGCCGTCGTCGTCGCGGCCGTCAGCAGCGTGCTGACCACGTCCGCGCCCGCCTCCCGCCCGCATCCCGGATCCCCCTTCCCCACCTGACAGGAGCTGCTGTTGTCCTCCACTCTCACCGCCCGCGACCTCATCGACCGGCTGTCCGCAGTCGACCCCGACACCCCCGTACGCCTTGCCGTCAACCCGTTCTTTCCGCTGGAGCACACCATCGCTGGTGTCCTTGCCACGACCGACGCGCTCGGCAACGCCGTGCTCTACGTCGTGGAGAGCGGCCAGCAGCTCGGTCCTGTCCCGCCGGCCGTGACCGTCGGCGCGGGCTGGCATGAGCCGACCGAGGCCCCGCGCCGCCGACGTTCCGCCGTTGCGGGGAAGCAGCAGCACACCGATCTCACCTGGAGGCGCCCCTGAACCCGCACCATCCCCTCTACCCTCCCCGCCCCGCGTACTGGGTGCACCCGCGCCACCTGGCCGGCGACGACGACGAACTCGCTGACCGCGTCTCCCTCGTGCTTGCGGAGGTCGGCTGGACGAGCTGGACGACGGCACGCAGCACACTGCTGCACCTCAGCCCCCGGGGCCTCGCCGGCGCCGAGTGGGTCCGCGGCTCCCACGACTTCCTCCTCGGGGAACTCCCGGTCGCCTGGCACATCTCCGCCCGCACCCATCCGGGCAGCGCCGTGATGGAGTGGAACGCCTACTTCACCACCGGCACGCCACCCGAGGCGATCGGCGACTTCCTCCTCGCCGTCGAGGCGCGCACTGACCCGGCCGTCAACTACGGCGGACGCGATGCCGTCCTCGACGCCCTGTGCGCGCTCGGGTGGGCCCGTGACATCGACACCCCCGGCAGCCGTGTGTGGGACCCGGGCATGTCCGCTGGCTTCGCCTGGGGGGAACTGCCCGAGCGGGTCCGCGACGGCGACCCGCGCCCGGGCCTGTGCGGTTGGCAGGCGTGGGCCGAGCCGGTGATCGGCGAGCCCTGCCAGTGGACCGCGGCCTTCAGCGCCAGCGTCCCCCACGACCTCGTCGCCGCCTTCGCAGCTTCCCTCGCCTCGCCCGTCCCGGTCCTGCGCCGCAACCCGCCAGAGAACGCCGACGGCCGCCTCGTCGTCACGCCGGCACTATGACGATCAGCCGGCGCGGCGCGGTTGTCCCGTTGTTCTCAGATCAGGAGCGGCGCCGGATGCGGTCTAGGTCTGCGTCGAGAACGACCAGGTCGGGGTGGTCTCGAAGCTGCTGTTCACGTGCCCAATCGTCGAGGTCGGCTTTGTGCGCAGCCCGCACGGTGTCGAAGTCGACGTCGGCGAGGACGGCGAGGAGGCCCGTTTCGGTGTCGTCGAGACCGTTGTACCGGTTGGCGGGTGCGTAGGTGTGAGCAGCGTCGGCCGCGTGCTCACATCTGGCTGCGGTGAGCTTTTCGTACAGCCAGCGCCGGAACGGCGTGTCCTGGTTTTCCCAGGAGGGGTCCCAGTTGTCGTTCTCGGGATCGTTGGGGCCGGGGCCGATGATGGGCATGGACGATCTCTTTCCAATGCTCGGCCGGGGCATGCGGGGTCTGCTTGGTCCGGGCATCTCTTGCGTCCGAAGCCGGTCGCCATGAGCGCAAAATCCCGCACGTCGTAGTACGTCGGCAGGGGACGTCGGGGCGCGGACTGCTCCTGCGGCGGGACGCGCCTCCGTACCGGTCGCGGGTGGCGAATGAGGGCGGCCCCTGGCTCCGAGAGCCAGGGGCCGCTTTCCTATGTCCGGGAGCCGGTGTCAGCCGCGGGCTTTGTCGACCGCGCGGGTCAGGTGCGTGTCGACGAGGGCCGGCGAGCCGGAGACGACGACGAGCACGGAACCGGCGCGGACGGCGGTCTGCTTCATCACGGTGTCGCGTCCGCCGGCGGTGAAGGTGAGCAGCTGGCTCCATGCCTCGTCGCCCAGGGCGGGCGCCGGCAGCTTCTGCGTGGCGACGGCGATGGGGGCGTCGCCCACGACGACCTGATAGATCGGGCAGCTGGTCATGGCCTTGAAGACGGTCTTCGTGCCGGGGCCGAGCTTGTCCTCGGTGTCGCTGTACAGCTCCTCTGCCACCTCCGAGTCCGTACCGCGGGTGTAGGCGAAGGTGGCCTTGGCGCTGTTGGGGAAGTCCAGGTTCCCGCCGGCCGCTGCGTCGCCGCCGAGGTTCTCCAGGGCGGGGCAGCCGATCACGGTGACGTCGTCCCGGCTGCTGTCGGTCTCGGGCTTGCGGGTGTAGCCCTGGCCGAGGTCGGTCTCGTCCAGCAGGCGCCCGGCCAGGGCCGCCGAGGTGAGCGGCACGGAGGGCTTCGCGACCGGGGCCGGCTTCCCCGGGGCGGTGGGCGAGGAGCCGGGGTCTCCTGCGGCGGTGTTGCTGCCGGCGCAGCTGGAGAGGGTGAGCGTGGCGAGGAGGGCGGCGGACAGCGTGGTGGAGGCGCGACGGCGCACGGGGATCCCTTCGAGGGTCGGGAGGGCTGACTGGGCCGGACCCGGGACGGGTTCTCCTCCGGCGATACAGGTAGAGGCAGGGGGTGGGTCAGTGGCCGAGGTGCCGCAGGCCGTCCTCGTAGGAGTCGTACTGGTGCGTGATCGGGCCGCTGTGCTGGTCGTACCAGGCAGTGTCGAGGCGGGGCTCGGGCTGCTCGTGCCCGGCAGGACAGCGCAGCCATACCGCGCAGTGGATGCTGATCACGATCCAGTCGCGGTAGGCGCCGCACCCGTCACACGTCCGTACCTGTCCATCGATCACGAGCGGCTGCGGGTGCAGCATCATCAGCCCCGCCACTTGCTCGCGGGCCTGAGCAGGAGCCGCGAGCGGGGGCTCGACGTGTGTCGCGCTCAGCTCTTCTACCGACTGCCACGCCTCGCGGTACTGCCGGGCCGTACGCCTGCGTCCGAACACAGTTCCCCCTCTTGCCGGTCTGTCACGAGCAGACAGGATCGTGCCCGGAGGCGCCCCTCCGCTTCAACTCTGAGATATGTCAATGTCACCTCCACCGACTGTGCTCCCCCCCGGATGAGCCCCTGACAGCCGCGCGGACCTGCCCGTCCTGATGCGGGTAGGTCGGCAGGCGGACCAGCGCGGCTGTCAGAGCAGGGCCCTATCGGTTCGGGCGCCGAGCAGTGGTCTGCTCCCTGGACGCTGTGCGCGCTGTTCCGGAGGACGCTCGCCTGACGGGGCTCATCCCGGTTGCGTCGGCGGGAAGATCCGCGGCCCGCCGCAGTCGCCACACGAGCACGTCGCTGACCTGCTCGGCGGTGTCGAGTTCGCGCCGGCCGGCGGCGTCGGTGAGGAGGGCGGCCGGGTCGTGGCCGGCGGCCTCGGCGTCGGCGAGGGTGGCCGCCAGGGCGTGCCAGCCTGATTCGGCCAGGACCTGCTCGGCGAGATGGGGGATCGCCCTGCGTACGACGGCGCTGTGCCGCTGCAGCAGGGGGCGGGCTAGGTGCCGGCCGCGCTGGTGGAGGGCGGCGAGCGGGTGTTTGGCGGCGGCGCGGTAGGCGGTACGGAGGTGCTCGGCGGCCCGGTGGGCGGCCTCGGCCTGCTGGGCGTGGTTCTTCCTGGCGTGCCAGTGCGCGGCGGCGGTGATCAGGAAGAACAGCATGTCGATTGCCATGGCTGTGGTGGCGCCGTCCTCTCCGCGGCCGAGGGCCGGCCCGCCGTGGACGAGGTCGCGGGCGGCCTGGCGCAGGGCACGGTCGTGCCCGCGTACGGCGCGGACGTGGGAGCGGGAGGCCCGCTCGAACGCCCAGGCAGCCTCGCGCAGTTCCCGCCGGGTGTGGGCGGCGGAGGTCTTGGCGAGCGCGTCGAGGACCTCGCCGGCGGCGGCGATGTGCGCGGCGGCGACCGCGTCGTCGCCCTGCTCGATGACCAGAACGGCCTGCCAGGCCGCCGTCGCTGTCCGCCGGCGCGCGGCGGCCGGCGTTCCCGGCCCGGCGGGCCTCGGCGCCTCGGCCGCGATGTCGTCTCGGTGTGGGGGGTCTGCGGACCAGCGTTCGCGGATGCGGGGCAGGGACAGGTCGGGGGCGAGGCGGGCGCCGGGGTAGTAGACGGGCTCGCCCTCGGCGTTGCGGTCGTCGGGCAGCGCGACCTTGTAGCCGAGCAGGTCGCCGGACGGAGCGATGCGCTTCTTGACCAGGAGACCGGCGGCGGCCAGCTGGTCGAAGAACTCCTCCTCGCCCTGGGCGCCGGCCACGGCCCGCCGTACGGTCTCGCGCAGTTCCTCGCGGGCGGTGCGCTCGCGGCCTTGGCGCTCGGCCTTGTGCCGCTCGGCGCTGGTGGGTCGCTGGGCGGCGGTGCCGTCGCCGGGCGCGACCCGGTGCAGGCCGAACTCCTTCTCGATGAGCCTGGCCTCGGCCTGCGCGCGCGTGCCGGAGCGGAAGTCGTCCGGGCTGCTGCCGTCCTCGCACCCGAGGGTGGCGACGATGTGGATATGGTCGTCCGCGTGCCGTACGGCGGCCCAGCGGCAGCCAGGCTGCCCGTCGCCCGGGTCGATCCCGGTGGCGGCGACGATCCGGCGGGCCACCTCGGCCCACTCCTCGTCGGACAGGACCCGGTCGCCGGGCGCGGTGCGGACCGAGGTATGCCAGACGTGCTGGGCCGGCCGGGCGTGCTTGGGCAGCGCCTGGACGGGCTGGTCCAGGAGCTGCTGGAGGTCCTTCAACGTCGCGTTCGGATCGCGGCCGGGGTCGGGGGCCATGCCGTCGAACGAGGCGACGAGGTGCGGGTCGACGTGCTCCTCGCGCTTGCCGGGGCCGTAGAGGTAGGCGAGCAGGCCGATGGTCCGGTCCCCGGGGTCGTTGACGCTCGGGATCATGCCGCCTGCTGCCGTTCGAGAACCGCGGTCGCGGCATCATGGACGGCTTCAGCGGCGCGTCGTACGGCCGCGAGGGTCGTCTGGAGCTGAGGTGCGTCCGCGCCGGAGTTGAGAGCCTTCACGGCCTGGTTGAGGTTGCTGCCGGCCCAGCCGAGCTTGCGCCGGCTGTCGAACAGGGCGGTGATCACTTCACGGTCGTCGGCGATCTCGGCGCTCGTACGCTCGAGATCGCGGGCTGCGGCGAGCGCGGCACGGGCGAGGAAGCCGGCGACGGACAGGTTGCAGGCAGCGGCGGCGGAGACGATCAGCGCGTACTCGTCTTCGTTGAAACGGGTGTTGGGCTGGCGCAGACGCTTCTTCGCGGGCGGCTGACGCGGACGCTGGCGCGCACGGCGCTCGCGACGGCGCGGTGTCGGCTTCTGCTCTTCCCCCGGCTTCGATCCGCCCCCAGTCGAAGCCTCCCGGACCTGCGCCCCCTGGTGCAGGTCCTCTCCCGTCCCCTCGGGGGCGGGCTCGGCGGAAGCTACGCTTCCGCCCCAACTTGCTCCCCGCCAGACCGAGTTGGATGCCTGCTCGCTGTCGGCGGGGACCGGGATGTGGTGCGGGTTCGTCACGGTGTTCGGATCCTTCGAGTCGGGAAAGAACGGGGCCGCCCCGGTCTCGATACCGGAGCGGCTTGGGCGGAACGGGGAGGCCCGGCAGTCTGCCGGGCCCCCCCTCTTGGGGCTATCCGCATTCGAGGCAGCGCGCGACGTGCCCGGACAGACCCCGGGCCATGCGCTGCTTGCTGCTCCTGGCCAGGTCGGTGCTGGCTCGTGCGGTGTGCGAGCCCTGGTGCCGGGCGGCGTGGTTGAGCAGGTAGGCGGTCTCCTGCAGGTACTTGGCCCGGAGTCGGTCGAACTTCGGACAGGTCTTCATCGAGCGCTCCTCGCGGTCGCGGCCTGCGGCGTACGCAGGCGGGCCAGGACCGGGGTCAACCGGTCGTTTCGGATGGGGATCTTGTGTTCGCGCATGATCCCCCTGAGCTGGACGCGGGTGACGGTCTCGTTGCCGTCCCGCTCCAGCAGCTTGGGGATGTGGGGGCGGACCAGCTCGACGATCTCGTCCTCGGTCAGCCGCGGGACACGTGCCCGGCGGCCCTTCGGACTCACGGGCGGTTCCTGGTCCCCGTCGTTGTCGGGACGGTCCCCTTCGGGTTCCTGGTCCCCGTCGTT
>NZ_JASCXN010000048.1 GCF_030010625.1 Streptomyces sp. CC208A
CACCAACGACGTCTTGCCGGTGCCCGGAGGGCCGTAGAGCAGCACCGGCACGTCGGCGTCGCGCAGGCGATTCAGAGCTTCGACGTCGGGCAGGTCGGCCAGCTCCCGGGGGTGGTAGAGCTGGCCTCCCGCGCGGCGGATCGGGCCGGTCGGCCTGGGCGTGGCTGCTGCGGTAATGGTCGTGCGGGCCGTGGCCGTTTGGGGGCGGGGAGAGTGGGTGCCCGGTGGGCTGATCACAGCGGTCTGCGCGGCTGCGGCGGTCTTCGTGTTCGCGCGGAACTCCGGTTGTCCGGTTCCGCTTTGGTCGGCCTCGCCGCGTCGCACCAGGGTGAGGGCGGCGTTGCGGACGGCGCCGTGGGAGTGGCCCAGCTGCCTGGCCATGTCCCCGATGGTGAGTCTGTCCGCCGGCCGGTCCGCCAGCAGACGGGCCACTTTGGCCCGTAGTTCGCCGCCCTTGGTGCGCACTGGACTGGCGGGCGTTCCGGATGTGGTCAAAACGATGCTCTTTCAACAGGATTGGGTGCGAGCGGGGTTGGCGATGCGCTGGAAAAGCTGGCCGCTCTCGGAGCGGATCACGGACGGTGCCGACATCGGCGCCCGGGCCAACCGGGGCGTACCGTCGGTGCTCACCGGCCGGCCGAGGGATCGGTCCGGGTGCACGGGGTGGCCGGCGACGAGCAGCTCGCTGCCCGAGCAGGCCCGTGCGTCCGCTCCGTACCGGGTTCCGTTGCATGACAGGCGCAGCATGGCGTCTCCTCGAAGCCGGCCTGGAGCAGGATCCGTCGGGCGGCGGCGTTGTAGCCGGTGGTGGTGATCTCGCCGGTGATGGCGTGCCGGATCGTCATGAACGGCTCTTCTGGTGCTTCGGGCAAGGCGGGTCTCCTATCGGTGGCGGCGGAAAAGCGGTGGGGTGGAAGTGCGGCGGTGCCGCCCGGGTCGTCGGCGAGGGCCGAGTGCGGGCCGGGAGAGCGTGAAGACGGCGGTGGCGAGAGCGGCGCCGGCGGCGGGGAGCGCGGACAGGCCGAGGAGGTGGTCGGCGAGGGTGCCGGCAAGGACGGTGCCTGTGGCCTGGCCGGTGCCGACGGCGAGGATCAGCCACGAGTACGCCTCGGTGCTCCGCGCGGCGGGGGCAATGGTGTCGACCGTCTCGAACCCGCAGGTGATGACCATGGTGAGGAACAGTCCCGGCAGGGAGGCGGCGACCATTGCCGCCTGCGGGCCCGACTGGATCAGCAACCCCAGCCATCCGGTTGAGAACAGCGCGGCTGTGCAGATGAGTTGGGTGGCGGGTGTGGCTCGGCGGCGGAGGCGTGCGAAGAACAGGCCGCCGAGGAAGGAGCCGGTGGAGAAGGCGGCCGGGACTACTCCGGTCAGCCAGTTCGCCCGGTGCAGCTCTGCGATAGCGGCGGCCCAGACGCTCAGCCCGCCCAGGGATACGCCGAGGGCAGCGAGCCCGGTGCACAGCAGGACCATGCCGCCGCTCGCGAGCCGCTTCCGACTCGCCGGGCGGGTGGCTTCGGTAGCCTCTTCGCGGCCGGGGCGCCAGGCGCGTGATGGCGTGGAGGTGAGGACTGCGGCAGTGCCGAGCATGCCGAGCGCGGAGGCCGCGGCCAGTGCGGTGTCGGCGCCGAACGAGGTGGCGAGCCAGGTGGCCAGGAGCGGGCCGGTGACGTACATAAGGCCCTGGGAACCGGTGTCGAGGGCCTGGATGACCTTCCGCTGACCCGGGTCGGTCACGACGCTCGGCCACAGGGCCCGCAGCCCCGACTCCAGCGGAGGGTTGGCGAGGCCGGCGAGTGCGACGGCGGCGCCGATCGCCCACAAGCTGTCGTCCGGCCCGATGACGGGCAGCGCGAGCAGGCTGCCGCTGGCGATGACGGAGGCCGGCGCGCTCACCCGGGTCTGCCCGTGGCGGTCCATGAGCCGGCCCTTCAGCGGCTGGGTGAGGCTGGCGGCCAGCCCGTAGACGGCGGCGAGCGTGCTGGCCGTCGCCAGCGACCTTCCGCCGCCCGTGATCCACAGGACCAGGGAGACGGCGACCATGCCGCTGGGCATCCGGCCGGTCAGGGTGCCGGCCAGCAGGCGCAGGACGTGGCGCGTTCCCAGAACAGCCCGGTACGTCACGGGCGGTGGGGCGAGGGGGCGTTCGGCCAGGAGCAAGGAGGGCGGGACTTTCCGGGAGGAGGTGCAGGCGCCGCCGTAGCCCGTACGGGTTTCAGAGACGGCGCGGGACGCGGGGCGGGGCGGCCTGGACGGGGGGCGGGGTGGCGCTGACCGCGGGCGGGGCCTTGATGTGCCGGGGCTGCGGCGTGCGGTGCGGCGGCAGGACCGCGATGGTGTCCTCGAAGGCGGTGAGCGCCTGGTGGAGTTGGCGGTCCAGGACATCCACCTGGACAAGGAGGCCGCGCAGCCGGACGGACAGGTCCCGGCCGGCGACGGTCTCGGTGGCGAGCGCGAAGTCGGCGCATTCGGCGAGGAGGTCGGAGAGATGGGAGAGGTGACGGGGGCCGGCGCTGTCGCTGACGAGGTACCCCAGTACCTCGGCGACCGTTTGGCTCTGCGTGGCGCCCGCGACGTCCTCGACAAGGTCGGCCAGCGCCGGAAGCGCCCCCGGGCTACGGGGAAACCGCCCACGCGGGTGCAGCACGCCGGGCTGGACGGCCGGCGGCAGGGCTGCCAGGGCCTGGTCGCAGGTGTCGTACCGGCCCAGGACGCGCACCGTGGCGCTGTCGACGTCCCCGGCGACGATGAGAACGCAGTCCTCGGAGGGCTCGTCGAGGTCAGGAACACCGGCGACGGTGAGCTGCCGGCCGGCCGCGTCGTAGCGGCTCTCGTACAGGTACATCATGTGTCGACGGCGGACATCGTGGGCGTGTGCGGTCCACCGTGCTTCTTCGGCGGCGGGTAGTTCGGGCCCGGTGGACGGTGGGGTCTCCTGGACGGCGAGGTCGCGCAGGAGCCTGGCCTGTCGGGCCCAGGTGGCCTGGCACTGCCGGACGGTCGTCCGGTCGACGGACGTCTCGTCCGCGAAGCGGCGGCGGGCCAGGTCCGCGGCGGCTTCGAGGTCGTCCACGAGCAGGCTCCACCCGGCCACGTGTCGGGCGGGTGGCTGGAAGGCCAGGGCGGAACGGGCGCGGTCGATCAGAAGCCCCGCATGCGGATGGAATGCGGCGAACTCCGCTTCCTGCTGACGGTGTTGTTCTGCCACGATCTGCCGCTCCAGGGCGACCTGCTCGGGCCAGCCGGTGCTCGCCCGGGCGCGCTTGACCGCATCGCCGGCGCGCGCCTCGATGTCGGCGAACCGCTCGGCGTAGGTCCCCAGCGCGTCGAGCGCCGCGCGGGCATCGACGGAGCCGAGAGCGCTGGAGTTGACGAGAGGCCGTGTCACTGGCGCCTCGCGGTGGGCTGCGGCGGGGCAGACAGAGAGGGCAGAGCGTGCGCCGGCCTCCCGGCAAGGAGCGACTGGCTGGTGGTGAGCACGATGGTGTCGGCGGCGCGCGTCGCGAGGTCGATCAGCCCGTCGCCGCCCTCCAGGATCCACCAGCCCAGCGGGTCGGGATGAGCCGAGATCGGTGCCGGTTCGGTTCCCGGGGTCGGGGCGGCGGCGATGTTCTCCACCTCCTGGAGGAAGCGCAGTTCGTTCTCGTCGGGCGTGCCCATCTCACGGATCGCCGTGATGACGTGCGGCACCGCGGTGGCGAACCGTTCATAGGCGTCGACGAGGTCCGCCGGGGCCGGGTCCGGGATGGTGCCGGCCTCGTAGGTCTCGCGGGCCCGGTCGAGGTCGTCCGACAGATCGGCAGCGTGTGCTTGGAGGACCGCGCGGGTGTAGGTCGGCAGGAGTTTGACGGTGATGATGTGGGCGGCAGCGGAGGCAGTCGGCCGCACGGTCACATCGGGCGGCCCGGGGGTGTTGACCGGTCCCGGAGCATGGCGGGGCTGGAGCGCGCCGACGTGGTACACGTCGAGGCGGGGATCCTTGACGAGCGCCAGCTCGGCTCCGTCGTCGCGCTGGAGGATGGCCGCCTGCCGTACTCGGTGGCCCGCCAGAGTCCGAGCGATGGGCCCGTCGCCCCACAGGCAGGCGGCGAGGTCCTCCTGCCAGATGGGGAGCGAGTAGTTCTCGACCCGGGCGGTCCACTGTCCGGGCAGGTGCTCGGTCACGTCGAGCGCGAAGTCCCCGATGTACCGCTCGCTGCTGGGCGTCAGTCGCAGGCCAAGAGATTGCTCGGCAACGACACGGAGGGCGAGAAGGGTCTCGCGGGCGTGGGCGAGGTCGGACAGCGGCAGGACCATGTACCCGGCCTCGTTCTTATCGAACCCGGCGAGTTCTAGGGCCTGGCGGGCCCAGAGCCAGTTGCTGCCGTCGACAAGGCCGACGATGCCGTCGCGGTCGCTCGTGAACAGGGTGATCTGGGTGTCGGAGGCTGAGGCTTCAAGGGAGTTCAGGGGCAGGGGCCTCTCGGTGGGGGAGCCTGGGCGAGGCGGGCTCGGTGTGGAAGGCGGTGAGGTGGTCGATGCCGAGCTGGTAGAGCTGGCGGTCGGTGATGTCGAGGAGGTCGCCGGCGCGCAGGTACCGCTCGGCGAGTACGGGCTGTCCGTGCTTGCGGCACCAGATGCTCGCGGTGCGCAGGGCGTCTCGGAGGGCGAGGAGCGGGCTGGCGTCGGTGCCGGTCAGGGCGTCGAGGAGGACGTGGAGCTGTACGGCGGTCCGTTCGCCGGCCAGGTGCCGCGTCCAGGCCCGTACGGACTCGGCCGGATCCGGCAGGGCGAGGCCGGCGAGGTAGCTGCGGGCTTCGGCGCGGGCCCGGCGGCGCAGCTCCGTGCCCGACGGAGTCTGGGTGGAGGCGATGGTCACCGGCTTCGTCCCGGCTCACCCGGTGCCGACGCCGACGCGGGGAGATGGGCCTCGTACTCGCGGGTTCGGGCATGGTTGAGCCGGTGGGCGAGGTCTTCCAGCTTCGCCGGCACCTTCGCGGTGACCTGTGGTCTGCGGCCTGCGGCCGAGGGCACATCGGGTGCAGCGCGCAGGCGCAGGGCGATGCGGTCGACGTCGATCTCCACGACTCGCAGGACGCCGCCGAGCTCGGCCAGACGCCGGGCATCGCGGTCGTGTGCCGGGCCGGGGAGGCTGGAGACGGCCGAGGCGACGGCGAGGAGCAGGTCGGCTGGGGGCCGCAGGAGACTGTCCTCGCCCTGCGCCAGGGCGGCGAGCGCACGTCCGGCGTCGTGCGGCTGCCGGAGATCTGCCGCGCTCGCGGCCCAGTCCTTCAGAGTCTGGGCTGCTGCCGTCACCGACGGCGGCACATCCGAACCCCCGGCCACCTGACCTGGCGCCGGGGACAGAGCAGGGTCGAGTCGGACGGGGTAGCGGGCGGCTCGGAGCATCTCGGCGGCGTGGGAGGCGTGCTCGTTCTCCCACGCCCGTCCCATGTCGAAGGGGAGGCGGTGCCATGTGCCGCGCAGTGTGCCCTGCGTGACGAACCCGGCTCGGACGAGCAGGTCGGAGGCCAGCTGGTCGATCAGCCCCTCCGCCTCCACCTGGCCACCTCGACCGCGGACGATCATGATGGGGTCCTTTGTCACCTGACACGTCCCTGACCCGATACGGGAAGTGAGGCCACCGGCCGCGCGGGCACGGCCTGGGTGGTGAGGGCCGGCCGGTACTGCGAGGAACGGATTCCGGCGGCCTGCGCGATCCGGGAGCGCCGCTCAGCCAGCCCGGCCCGCGGCTGGACCTGGGGCGGGCCGGCGCTCTGGGAGGGGTCGAGGGTGTAGTCGGCGTGGACGTCGAAGCCGTGCCGGCGCAGGTCGTGTACGGCCTGCCGGGTGCGGCGCACACCGTCGTACTCCGGGTTGGTCAGCCGGTACAGCCCCTGGACGCCGGGGACGGGTTCGAACTGCTCGCTCGTGAGGTACCAGTGGCCGAGGTGTGGTGGCGTGTTGGCGGTGGGGGCCGCCACGAACCCGTGGTCGGGGTGTCGGCCGAAGGTGAAGTGCTGCTTCAGGAGGTCTCCTTGGGATGGGTGGTCAACGACGCGGCGGCCGGGTGGTGGCCCGTGCGGGTGCTGCGGGGGACACGGGGGTGAGCTTCGGCAGATCGCGGGGCAGGGACATCGGCGGCGGCATGCCCGGCGTCCACAGCGCCATCGCCTCGCTGAAACGGGTCCGCGGGTCGGTGTCCCAGGAGATGACCGGACCGCGAGGGTCGTTCTGGCGGCTGATGACTTCGATGCCGTCCGGGTGCAGGACGTAGCCCCAGTGGTGCCCGTCGGAGTTGTCCTGGGTGATGGCGATCTGCTCGGCAGGTGTCCCGTCGAGGTTCACGACCCCGGTCATCTCGTAACTGGACCACTGCTCGCCGCCGGTCAGCCGCTGGAGCAGGCCGGGCGGTGATCCGTTGAGAAGGTCGGTCCCGATCGCTTCCCAGGCGAAGACGACGTCGTCCACGAGGTATCGGCTGAGGGCTTCGAGGTCCCGACGGAAGCGGAACTGGTAAGCGGCCAGCAGCAGTGGGAGAACGTTTGGCGGGCTGCTGTCGTACTGGAGGTGCACGCCGGCGTATCCGTCGGCGGTAGGGCGGGCGATGAAGGCGGGGGATCCCAAGGGGGGCTCCAGGGGGAAGGTGGCTACGGGGTCCGTCCGGGCAGAAGCACGCTGGATGCCGACGGGCGTGGAGGGACTGCGGGCAGACGGTGGTGCGGCGGGAGCGGGCAGAGGCCGGCCATACGCTCGGGGACGACGTGAAGGTCCTCGCCGAGCCGCCGCACCCGGACGGCGGCGTCGGCCAGATCCTTGGCCAGGTAGAAGGCGTCGTCATCCCCGTCGTTGCGGTCGTACGCGCGGGCCCGGTCGGCGGCGGCGTCGAAGAGTTCGGCGAGTCGGGTGAGCAGGCCGTCGCTGCCATCGACAAGCTGGTGCAGCACCGCGACGGTCTCCCGCACGCCGGTGCTCGCGCTGACGGCGGTGCTCAGGGCGTGCAGCAGGTCACCGTAGGGGAAGCGGTTGCCGGACAGGTCGGCGCTGCTGAGAGCCGAGCCGTTCGGGCCGGCCGTCTGGGGGATGTGGTCAGCAGGTTTGGGATGGTGGGGCAGGGGAGGGGGCCCTTCAGTAGTGGGCACGAGCCGGGAGCTACCGCGAGCGCGAAGGTGAGCGTGGGGCAGTCGCGCTGGAGGGCAGGGACGTGCCCGATGCGGTCCGACCCGGCTGGAGAGCGGGCGCAGGGGCCGTGGCGAGCTTGCTCATGCCCGGTGCTGCGGCGGGGTGCCGGTAGTTGAGTCCGATACCGATCTTGGCGAGCCGGTTCGCGAGGACCTGGATCCGTACGGCTGTGGCGACCGGGCCGGACTCGTGCGGCAGGAGGAAGGCGCCCTGGTCCGGAACGCTTTGGAAGCCGGACAGGTACAGGGCGTCGTGGGCCTCGGTGGGGACGCTTCCGTACGGGGCGCCGAGCAGGCCATCCGCGTAACGGACGAGGGTGACGGCACTCGTCTCGGCCGGTGCCTGGCGATGGGCCCGCAGAGCGGGCCTGTGCCGGGCCTGCTCGCGCACGGACTCCACGGCGCAGTCGTACCGGGGCAGGAGTCGGCGGGTGATCGCGGCGGCGGCTCGTACGGGATTCGGATCGATCACGATGCCGTTCGGCTCGGGCACACCGTGGAAGTGATGCGGCAGGAGGCCGGGTGGCTCCAGCGCGGCGACGAGGAACCGGTCGTGACGAATGGGGTGTTCGTTGATGTAGAGCTCTTGACCGGCCGGGCCGGTGAGGACCGCGCCGTGGCCGAGGACGTATGTGCTGACAGCCCAGTCGACGTGTCCGGTGTCCCACAGGCGCTCGGCGATTGGGGACTCGGCGCTGTCAGAGAGGTGGGGGTGGTATCGGGCTGTCCAGCTACCCGGGAGACGGGCGGCGACTTCAATGGCGAAGGCGTCGAGGGGAGTTGATTTCCGGGGCATGGGTATCGGCGTATGAGGCGGTATGTCTAAAGGTCCTCGTGATCGGCGTCCCAGTCGGCGTCGTCAAGGGTGCCCTGCGGGTACTGGAACAGGGCCTCTTCCAGCGGGTGGAGGCTGGAGAATCCGGGGTGGGAGCGGAAGGCGTCGGTGCGCTCGTGGATGTACTGCTGGGTCTCCGCGGCGGCAGTGATGGTGCGGACGACGTTGCGGGAGGAGATCAGACCCCACTGCGTCATGTCCGTCGGGGTGGTGTGCTTCATCCACACCCAGATCCCGTTGCCGAGCTTGATGATGCTGTCGGGGTGGTAGAGCCCGCCGGTCCGCCGGTTGCGGCGCGGGCTGCGGCGCTCACCGAGGTCCCGCATCAGACCCAGGGCGGCCTTCCTGACGACGGCGGCTTCCAGGTCCGCGCGTTCGCGGATCCGGGCGCACAGGTCGTCGAGCAGGTCCTCCTTGTGCATCCGGCCGGCGTCGTTGGTTATGTACTGGGCGGCTTCGAGGGCGAGCTTGCGCAGGTGGGGGTCGGAGGAGTACTTCACGGGAGGTTGCGGTCCTTCCAGACGGAGGCCATTTCGGCGAGGGCGGTTGCGGCGTGCTCGATCACTTCGCGGGTGACGGCACGGCCGGGCGGGGCGAGTTCGGGGTCGTACTGGGCGAAGGTGCGGCTGCCGCGTATCTGGGCGAGGGCAGGGAGGATCTCGCAGAGGAGGTTGGTGGCGACACGGCGCTGTCGCAGCTCCTCTTCGAGCCGGGCCTTCCGTTCCGCCCAGGCGCCCTGGACTGTCAGCTCACCCTCGACCACGCGGTCGGCGAGCTCGGGGTCCTCGGCGCGCAGGCGGGCGAGCTGGGATTCTGTCGAATCTGCCTGGGCCTTGGCCTCGCGGGCGGTCTTGTAGGCGTCGTCCAGGGAGACGGCACCGGATATCACGCCGTCGACGAGGTCGGGTGCATGACGCAGCACGGTCCTGGCCTGTCCGATCCGCCCGATGGAGAGGCCGGTCTGTTCAGAAACTGAACGCGTGGTCTGTTCAGTCTCTGAACGCCCCGGATGTTCAGAAACTGAACATGCCGAGGCCGCGATCATCGCGAGCTGCCCCTTGGTCAGGTGACGCCGACGGCTGTTCACGGACAGCACGTAGGCTCGGGCATCGTCTCCTTCGTACGTGGTGTACGAGGGTTCGACATCGGCGATTTCGCAGGCGCGCAGGCGGTTCTTGCCGTCGAGGATTCGGCCGGCGGCATCCAGGACGACGGGCTGGCGAAGGCCGTGCTCGCGGATGTCGTCCGCGAGGGCCTGGAGCTCTTCCTCGTCGAGCATGGGGAAGAGCGCGGTGGTCGGGTGTAGCTCGATTGTGGTCTCCGTGATGTAGATCGGGGCTAAGACGGCAAGGGGCGTCTGGCTATGGGCGCGGTGCCGGCGGGGTAGCCGGAGGAGTCGATGGCGGCAGCGAAGATCCGGACACCGTCTGCTTCTTGGCCGGTGGGGAGTCGTACTTCTCGCGCAGTGCCGTTTCGATGCCGACGTCCGCAGCAGCGAGGGCGATGAGCAGCCCGCTGGAGGCGTTCCACATCTGCTTGCGCGATTCCGAGAGCTTGTGCGGGGGATTCGGGTACTGGTAGGCGGCGTGGTGCAGGAAGGTGCTCAGGTCCTGGAGGATCTGATCGGCGGCGTCGAGCGCGGCGAGGATGACGGCGCTGGCTTCGACGGGTGTTGCGGCGTGTTCGAGTGCTGCTTCGAAGGGCTTCAGGTCCAGCTGGTGCGGGGTGGGACCGGGCACGGGGTGGCGCTGGAAGAAGGCTTCGGTGTCTCGGCGGGCCCAGCGGCGGAGGTCGTCGGTGGTGGCGGTGCCAGTGTTGTGGGCGTCGATCTGGTCGGCGGTGCGGCCGACGTTGTCGTACAACTCGAAGTCGGGGTTCAGACAGGGCTCCGGGTATGAGGGTGGCGGGTCAGTGCATGCGGGCGTCGGTGTCGAACAGTGCTTGCTCGGTCGGGTGGAGGAGGTGCTGGACCACGAAGCTGCGGCCGGCGACGCGCCACAGGCCGCGTCCGCGGGTGAGGTGGGAGATGGCCTCGGTCTCGACGGTGGTCAGGCCGAGGAGGGTGGCGGCAGCCTGGATCTGGTCGGTCTCCTGGCGGTAGATGATGCGGGTGGAGCAGTCGGCGAGTAGTCCTTCGGCGAGGGCTCGGCCCTGAGATCCGGCGTCGCCGGCGGTGAGCAGGTCGCTGAGGCGGTGGATGACCATGAGGTTGGCGATGCCCAGGCCGCGGGACAGCTTCCACTGGGCCTGCATGCGCTGGAGGAGGCCGGGGTGGCGCATCAGGCGCCAGGCTTCGTCGTAGACGATCCAGCGCCGTCCGCCGTCGGGGTCGGTGAGCGCGGCTTCCATCCAGGCGGAGGCGCACGTCATCGCGAGGACGAGGGCGGTGTCGTCGCCGGAGCCGCCGAGTCGGGACAGGTCGATGGAGAGCATCGGGCTGGTCGGGTCGAAGGCGACGGTGGAAGGAGCGTCGAACATGCCAGCGAGGTCGCCGTGGACGAGCCTGCGCAGGGCATGGGAGAGGTCACGGGCTGCGTCTCCGAGGTGGCCGGAGACGGTGCCGGCGGCGGCGTCGAGGAGGTGGGGCTGAGCGAGGGTGTGTGCGATGTCGCCGAGGAACGGGGGGCGGCCAGCGGCGGTCGCGGCGCGTACGACGCCATCGAGGGCGATGTCGAGGGCGGTATGCTCCATGGGGAGCAGGTCGCGGCCCAGGACGGTGCGGGCGAGGGAGCCGAGCAGGAGCAGGCGGCGTTTGCGGACCTCTCCCGCCCAGTCCGCCTCCGAGATGGACGGCGGCTTCGGGGCGGCATCGAGAGGGTTGAGGCGCCCGGGAAGCCCGGGGCCGAGGGCGATGGAGGTGCCGCCGAGGGCGGCGGCGACCGGGGTCCATTCGCCCTTCGGATCGCACGGGACGTAGACGCGGTAGCCGAAGGCGACCGAGCGGAGCGCGAAGGACTTCGCGAGCGCGCTCTTGCCCTGCCCGATGACGCCGGCCAACAGGATGTTGGGGTTGGTGAACCCCTCGACCTTCCCGTACAGCGCAAAGGGATCGAAGACGAAGGAACCCTCGGCGTGGACGTCGCGGCCGATGTAGATGCCCTCGGCGCCGAGACCGCCTTCGGCGAGGAAGGGGTAGGCACCGGACGCGGTGGCCGTCGTCATGCGGTGGGCGGGCAGGCGCAGGCGGTTGCCGCGGGCGGAGGCGGGGCCGGGGCGTCCGGCTGGCGGGTAGAGCGGTGCGGGCATCTCGGCTTCGGCCGCAGTGGTGCCGGTGGTTTCCAGTGCGGCGGCCTGCGCCTTGGCGCGTGCTTCAGCGAGCTGCTTGCGGGCGGCGCGGCGGCTGGTGCGGTCGGTGCCGTGCGGAGTGAACAGGGGACTGGCGGAGGCGCGGCGGGCCCGGCGTCCGGGGCGGTGTCGGGACATGGGTGGCGGATCGATTCTGCGCGGTGCGGCTCAGGCGGTGCCATGGTCGGCCGGGGTGGTCTTGCGGCGGACGGCGTGGCCGGAGGCGAGGTGGCGCTGGCAGATGGTGAGGACGAGCGGCCCGTCGGGGAGCCGGTCGGGCGTGCAGGCAGGAGCGGCGGGGAGTGTGTGGAAGGCGTCGTGGAGGCTGGCGGTGGCCTGCCACAGCCGAAGGTGCGCGGTGGCCAGATGCCTTCCGGCCGCAGGGTGTTCGGGGCGTACGGCGTCGGCGATCTGGTCGAGGAGCAGGTGCAGGCGGGTGACGTGTTCGTGCAGGGTGTCGAGGTGTCGACGGTCGGCCGGTGTGCCGTTGGTGAGGGCGCGGGTGTGGTGTCGGATGCCGGCGGTCGCGGCCCGCAGGTACGGGTGCGCGTCGGTCGGGTCGGTCGCGGTGGTGGTGGCCAAGAGCGGAAGGGTCTTTCTGCGGGAGCCTGGATCGGGTCAGGCGGCGGGGCCCTACTTCTCCTGGGCGGTGCGGGCGAGGGGGAGGGCGGCCAGGGTGAACGCGGAGGGCTGCTGGTAGACGAGGCGGCGCAGGTCGACCTGGGCGGTGACGGCGGCGGTCTCGATCTGGGCGCAGGCGGCGTCCAGGGCCTGGTCGGTGTCGGCGGAGACGGTGAGCAGTCCGGTCATGGCGACGTCGGCGTGGCCGGCGATCAGTTGCCTTTCGCGTTCCTTGACGTCGCCGTACTCGACGACGTCGGCCTCGGAGTCGACCTGTCCGCGGCGGGCGCGCTCGTTGGCGTCGGCGATGATCGTCGCTTTGGTGCGCTGGACGTCGCGGAGCGCGGACTCGAAGCCCTGGGGCACGTAGAGGAGGGAGAACGTGCGGCGGACGCCGGCGGTGAAGAGCAGCTGGTGGAGGAAGCCGGCGTGGCTCTCGGTCCGCGGCCAGTTCTCGACCCAGTAGGTGGCGTGGCGGGCGGTGTCGGTGATGAGCCGGTCGTGCTCCTCGACCTGGACGACGGGCCCGGCGGCAGCAGGGTCGGCTTCGGCTCGGCCGGTGTCCGACCACTGCTGCAGCCCCGCCAGGGCCTTCGGGTCATACGCGGTGCGGATGACGGCGGCGATCTCCCGCGCGGTCAGCCAGCCGTTCACGGTCAGCCCGGCGGTGCGGGCGACCTGGGTGAGGGAGGAGGTGGCCTGGCCGAGGACGGTGAAGGCGCCGGGAAGTCCGCCGCCGGCCTGGCTGATCAGCCGTTTGGCTGCCTTCAGGTCGAGGGAGATGGCCAGGTAGGTCTCGTGCGGGGCGGCGGCCGGGCCGGCGGAGGCGACGAGGTCGCTGTAGACCTGCCCGGCGAGCTGAGTGTCGGGCCGGCCATTGGTGTTCCAGTGCCGGGTGAGGGTGTCGCCGGAGTCGGGGACGGTGCGCTCCAGGACCTGCACGGCGGAGATGTGCCCGGTGCGCGCGATCCCGGCCAGGGCGCGGCCCCACGCGTTCACGTGGGAGTTCTGGGTGGCCGGATCGAGCAGGGCGAAGGCGCGGCTGGTGACGCGGGCGACGGCGGTGAGGGTCTGCTGGTGGGGATCGTGCAAGGCAGCGGCCTGTCCGTCGGCCGGGGTGACCACCTTGATCGAGGCGGTCGTGCCCGGCAGATGGAGAGTGCCTTCGGCGCGCGGGCGGGTGGCCGGCCGAGCGAGCCACAGGGTCTGCCCGGTGCGGCGGCGCTGCGCGTAGCGGGCGACGATCGGTGCCCAGTCGATGAGGGACCGGCCGCGGCGCCGGATGGCGACGAGGGCGGCGACCGCCGCCCACAGCGGAGAGAGGATCAAGGCGCCGGGCAGGCCGGTGGCCACGACGGTGACCAGGAGCAGGGCGAGCGCGGCGGAGGCGAGGACGAGCTGGGGAAGGGAGAGGCCGAGCAGAATCCCGCGCCGAGACCGGGCCGGGAACTTCACCGTCATCGGCGGGGTGAGCGTGAGGTCAGACAAGACAGAGGGCTTTCAACGGCGAGGGCGGCGACCCCCGGGGCGGGACACAGCGGTGGTGTCCCACCCCAGGAGCCGGTGGACAGGATCGGGGCGTCAGGAACCCGTGGGCGACGGCGGCGTCGCGAACGGGCTGCCTCCCGCGGCTGACCCGGAGCCCTGCACGGCGCCGACGGCACCGGCGTTCGGGGGCGACGCATCCTGCGTGCTGCGCGGCGTCGGACCCGGGGCGGGGCTGCCGGAGGCGTTACTGCCGGTACCGAAGGCGTTGCCCGAGTCCTGGGCCGCCGGGCTGGTCGGCATGGAGCGGACCGAGTCGTCCAGGCCGCTCTTGACCTTGTCCATGGCCGCTGAGGCTCCGGTGCCGCCGCTGCCGGAGGGGCTGGCGGCGATGTCACCGGGGAATCCGCCGGAGCCCGAGGCCGGTCCCTGAGGCGCTGCGGCTCCGGCGCCAGCGGCGGCACCGCCGGTTCCCGCTGTCGCCGCTGCGGCAGCCGCCTTGCGGGTGGCGTTCTCGGCGTGCTGCTTGGCGAGCTGGGCTCCGGCCCCGCCGGAGCGGTGCAGCGTCTCCCCGTCGGTGGACTCCGCCGCCCAGTGCACGAACTTGAACGTCGCGTACGGGCAGAGCATCACCAAGAGCATGATGACGATGCCGGCCATGACGTCGGCGAGCGCGGCGATCCCGCCTTCGGCGTCGGTCTTGCCCAGGGCGGAGATGCCGAGGAGGAAGATCACGGTCATCAGGAGCTTCGAGACGATCAGCGTGGCCGTCGCCTCGATCCAGCCGCGCCGCCAGCGGCGTGCGGCTTCCCATCCGCCGCCGGCGCCCGCGAAGACGGCCAGGGTCACGAGGACGAGGATGCCGACCTTGCGGACCATCATCACGCACCAGTAGAGGACCGCGCCGATGGCGGCGCCGAGGGCCGCGAGGGCTGCCACCAGCCAGCCGAGCGGGGAGATCGCGGCGATCTGCGAGACCTTCACCATGCGGCGGACGGCGTCTTCGATCGGTGTGCCGGCCGCGGCGAACAACGAGTCGGACAGGGCGTCGACGACTTCGATGGCGACCGTGGTCAGGGCGATGGCCGCGAAGCAGAAGAGCACGCCGCCGACTGTGCCGGTGAACCCCTGGGCCAGAGCCTGCCCGTCGCGCTTCATCGCGGCCCGGACGAGCTGGGCGCAGAAGGTGGCGACCAGGATCGTCAGCCCGATCGGCAGCAGCAGCTCGTAGTTGTCCCGGAACCAGCCGGCGCCGAGGTCGATCCGGGTGGTCGTGTTGACCGCCTCGGCGGCCAGGTCGGCTGCAGCGGCGGCGAGTTCGCCGCAGGATTTGGCGATCCAGTTGCCGATGCCTTCGGTGATCGCCTTGCCCGGGTCGGAGACGAAGTCGATCGCGTCGGCGGCGGTGCACAGACTGCCCGCGACGGGAAGAGCGCAGAAGTCCACGGCGGACTCCTCCTATCTGTTCAGCGGGTCAGGGGGCGGTGTTCGGCGCGATGGCCACCAGGGCGCAGTCGGCGCTGGGCCGGCACTGGACGGCGAGGGTGACCGAGCGGTCCTCGGCGCCGCCCCCGCCGTCCTTCCAGGCGATGGTCTGCTTGCCGGTGACGGTGACGGCGTAGATGTACGCCTCGGTCAGCGCGGCCGGGTCCTCGGCCAGGGCCTGCTTGAACGCCGAAGGGAAGTGCGCTGAGGAGACCGTCGCGGTGGCGTACTGGGCTTGGTCGTGCATCCGTGACCACAGCAGCGGGTCGGGGACCTGGGCCTGGATCGAGGTCCAGTCGGTGTACTTCGTCTCGGTCGTCATCCACGCGTGCATGCCGGCGAGCTGCTGGTCGCGGGTGGTGGCCCGGGTGTCGTAGGACCAGAGCATCACCGCCGCGGCCCGGCCGTAGGCGAGGGGATCGGACAGCCGCGGCTGCGGGGAGACCGTCCCCGTCGCCGGTCCCGTGGCAGAAGCGGAAGTGCCCGGACGGGCGGACGGGCTGCTGGCGGACGGCTTGGCAGCGGGGGGCGAGCCCTGGCCACCGTCTGCGGTGACGTAGGCGGCGAAGCCCGCACCGGCCAGCAGCACGGCCAAGACGGCGGCGAGGAAGACGACGCGTCGGCCGGTGGACCAGTGCGAGGTCAGGACGCCGACGCGAGGGCGGGAGCGCTTGCCCATCAGCGGACCTGGGTGCCGAGCGTGGAGAAGAAGGCGACGATGCCGTTCGCGGCGCCGAGGCCGAGTGCGGCGCCGGCGCTCACGAGCGCGCCCTTCTTCCCGTTGGCTTCGGCCTGGTGACCACCGCTGTGGTGGCCCCAGGCCCACACGCCGAGGGAGACGGCGAGCGCGCCGACGACGGCGATGATCCCGAAGAGGTTGATCGAGTTGACCACGTTGCGCAGCACGGTCAGACCCGGCAGGCCGCCTTCCTTCGGGGAGACGCCGGGGTCGTAGGCGAGGTACAGGACGTGGTCCGTGAGGTGCGAGAGGGAAGCGAGGGTGGTGATGGTTGAACTCCTTGCGAACGCAGACCCGATGGCACTGCGGGAAGGGGAGAAGGGAGGAGAGGCACGCGGCGGCGGTGGCGCGCGGCGGCCCGGGAAGCGGCCCGTGGCCCGGCAAGCGGGCGGGGAGCGCTAGGAGTTGAGGGCGGGGATGCGGCGGACGGCGAGGATCTGCCAGTCGGCGACCTTCTCGATCCGCACCGGACGCCCGGTCCGCGGGGCGTTGATCACGAGACCGGCGCCCATGTACATCCCGACGTGCTCGGGGACGGCGGCGGTGCCGCGGGTGAAGAGCAGGTCACCGGGCCTCATGGCGTTGGCCGGGACCGGCACGCCTTCCTTGACCTGGGTGTACGTGGTGCGGGTGAGGGTGATGCCGGCCTGGGCGTACGCCTGCTGCATCAGGGAGCTGCAGTCGCAGCGGGCCATGGGGTCGGGGCCGTCGGCGTCCTTGCAGGTACCGCCCCACTGGTACGGGGTGCCGAGCTGGTGCATCGCCCACTCGATCGCGGTGCGGGCCTTCTCGGAGGCGTCGGCCGGAATCGTGTAGCCGTCCGGGACGGCGCCCTGGGGGATCTCGCCCCACTGCGATCCGTCCTCGCCGGGCCAGCATCCGTTGTCCGGCGTACCGTCCTCACCCTCGCTGTCGCCCCCGCCTTCGGGCAGGGTCTTCGCGATCGCCTCCCGCAGGGCGCGGGCGAGCGGCTCCCACTGCGCGTACGCGTCGGGGAAGCCGGAGAGCTGGACGGCCTGCGCGGCCTGGGTGAGCGTCATCTGCTGCCAGCCCGCGACCTTGAGAAGGCCCTCGTAGAAGCGGGTGGCTGCGTGGACGGGGTCGAGGATCTCCTCCGGGGTGCCCCAGCCTTGGCTGGGCCGCTGCTGGAACAGTCCCAGGCTGTCGCGGTCCCCGTAGCGCAGGTTGCGCAGGCGGGATTCCTGGATCGCGGTCGCGAGGGCGACGACCTGGCCGCGCTCGGGAACCTTCATCGCGACCCCGGTGGCGACGATCGTCTTGGCGTGCGGGATCTGCTCGCCGGGCAGCTCCAGGCCCTCGATATGGACGCCGGGGGCTGCGCCGGCGCCGTCGAGGATGCCGGCGACCTGCCGGGCGACGGCGTCGGCGTCGACGGTGCTGTCGACGGCGCACTCGGATGCGCGGGAAGCGGAGCTGCTGGCGGCAGCCGTCGCGGCGGCTGCACCGGCCAGGAGAAGAGGGGAGAGGACGACGACGCCGAGGACGGCGGCTATGCCCTTCAATCCCCAGCGCCTCCGTAGGCGGCAAGGGCTCTACGCGGTGTTCGGGGCAGGGGAGGGTACGGCTGTGTCACGAAGGGTCCTTCGGGTGAAGTCCGGCCGCGCTGGTACGAGGTGAGAAGGGCGCGAGGGGCCGGGATGAGGTGATGGGGAAGCCTGGGAGGAGGAGCCGCGGGGCGAGTTGCCTCTCGCTGGTCGGGCGTCCTCGGGGGTATCGGGAGCGGGTCAGGACAAGGCTGTGCCTCCATGAGGGCAGGGGAGGGGAAGACCATCCGGCGGATGGGGCCGGGCGGTGGTCAGACTGTAGGACGCGATTCCCGGTTGACCTAATTTCTCGCCTGGAGGGGGTCAACCGGGAATCGTGTCCTACAGTGTGGCTTCCCCCGCTCGCCCGCCGCTCTCCTTCGGCATGCCGGCCTTCCGTGCCCGCATTCGCCGAAGCGGCGCCCGCTTTCCGAGCGCGCTGGGTTTTCCCTTTCTTTCCGTGACCCGAATCGGGGTACCTCTTTGCCTTTTTCCCTCCACCACGGCGACGCGCTCGGCGTCCTGGCCGGCCTCCCGGACGACTGCGTGGACGCGGTCATCACCGACCCGCCGTACAACTCCGGCGGCCGGACCGCGAAGGAACGCACCTCGCGGACCGCCCGCCAGAAGTACACCTCGGCTGACGCCGGGCACGAGCTGGCGGACTTCCCCGGCGAGAACATGGACCAAAGGTCGTACGGCTTCTGGCTGACGCAGATCATGACCGAGGCCCACCGGCTGACCAAGCCCGGCGGCGCTGCGCTGCTGTTCACCGACTGGCGGCAGCTCCCGGTCACCACCGACGCGATCCAGGCGGCCGGCTGGCTGTGGCGCGGCGTCCTGGCTTGGCACAAGCCGCAGGCCCGCCCGCAAAAGGGCCGGTTCACGCAGAACTGTGAGTTCATCGTGTGGGCCAGCAACGGGGCGATCGACGGCTCCCGCAACCCCGTCTATCTTCCGGGCCTCTACTCGGCTTCGCAGCCTTCGGGCAAGGCCCGGCAGCACATCACGCAGAAGCCGGTTGAGGTGATGCGCGAGCTGGTGAAGATCTGCCCGCCGGGCGGCACCGTCCTCGACTTCACCTGCGGCTCCGGCTCCACCGGCGTCGCCGCGCTCCTGGAGGGCCGCGACTTCATCGGCGTCGAGAAGACCCGGCACTACGCCGAGATCGCCTCCGACCGCCTGACTGAAACACTCCACCAGACCCTCGGCCAGGACGACCTCGCCCTGACTGCCTGACCCGGGATCCGCACAACGACGAGCCACAGAGAGCTCGTTCCCCACACGTACGCGGAACGGGGATCCATCACTTCATCGCTCAATCTTGGATTTCCGGCTGCCGCGTGCGCCGGAGGAAGGGATTTCCTTGGTGCCTGACCCTCTGGAGGAATTCGACGCCGCCGGGGAATTCGACCCGGTGCGCCTCCCGGAAGGAGACCTGGACAGCATCCAGGCCACCGTCCGCAAGTTGCTCGACCGCTCCGACGAGCAAGCCCGCCAGCTCGATCACCTCGCCGCCGCACCCGGTCCGGCGTCGCTGCCGGGCTTCGGCTTCCCGCCGATGCCCGCGGCGGCGGTGATGCCGCCGGAGCCGCGGCCGATCCTGGAGCTGGACGGCGAGGAGTACGAGAACGAGCTGGACCTGCTCACCGACTGGGTGGAGGACTTCCTCATGCCCACCTACGGGGCGGAGGTCACCACCGCCTCCCCGTGGTGCGACCAGTGGCAGGAGCACCTCGACGTCGTCGCCTGGCTCCACGCCCTGTGGATGGCCTACCTCCAGCACAAGGACCCCGAAGCCGGACCGGCCGGACCGTTCGTGTGGCACAGGGACTTCCTCACCCACTGCATGGCCGCCATCCGAGCCGCGGGCGGGCCACTGTCCGCCTGCCAGACCGACCCCGAGCGTCCCTCGCACCGCCTCCTTCGCGGCCCCGGCCGCTCCGTACGCGCCGTCGCCCGCGACGCCGAGACGGGCCAGGCGGAAGGGTGACCGCCGAGGGCCGGCCGCCCGTCTTCGGCCTCACCTTCGACCCGCGCGCCCTGACCGACCTGCTCCAGGCCCCGGGAGACATCCGCGACCTGTCCCTCGCCCTGCTGCAGGACGTCGTCACAGGCGACCGGCACGGGAGCAAGCTCATGGCCGAACTGGCCGGGCTGCGCAAGCTGTACGTCGACCACCGGGCCGCGTGGCGGATCGTCTACGCGCTGCGGCCGGCCCCGGCCACCTCGGCCTATCCCATGGAGGTCCACGTCGTGGCAGTCCGTCCCCGGGCCCGCCACGACGTGTATGACACCGCCGCCCAGCGCCTCGGTATCGCGCGCCGCCCGGTTGGCGCCCGCGCCCACGCCGCCCGCACCAGCTCACCCCAGATCGACGCGTACCGCGCGATCCCGAAGCCCGGCCCGCCGCCCGGCCTTCCCCGCCCCGCTCAGCCCACCGTCCTCACCACGAAAGCCGTACGTTGACAGCCTTCCCGAACTTCCTCGACGACTTCACCGCAAACCTCCTGGAGCTCCCCGCCGAGCCCGAGAACCCGCACCACCGCGCCCTGCTGGAGACCTACATCGAGGTCCAGCAGCTGGAGCGCCGCCTCCTGGAGTCCCTGACCAGCCCCCAGCCGGACATCACGCCGGACGGCTTCCACGCCTGCACTGACATCCTCATCGATCGCCTCGCCGCCGGACAGGAACTTGCCGTCCTGCTCTCCGCGTCCTGCTGCTGCGCGGCCGAGGAACCTTCCTGCGCGCAGGACCCCGACAACTGCACCCCGGACTGCTACGAGGATGCCGAGGACACCGACGACGAGGATGCCGCGGGCCCGCATGGCTGCCGGCGGCGCTGACCGAGGCCGGCTGGCATGCCCGTGCCCCGATCTGCTCCGCCGTCCGTCCGCAAGGCCCTGACCTCCCTCGACCACCGTGTCGAACTCGCCATCGGATTCACGGTCGACCGGCTCTGGCGCGACCACGACCGCGGTCTGCTCGATGAGCAGACCGCGAGGATCGCCGCCGCCCACCGTTCCCTGTCTGACGCCGAGCGATCCGTGACCTTCTACCGCGTCCTCCTCCATCGCCTGTCGAGCGACGAGTACCCGATGGAGCCGGCGCTCTTCCCGCGTATCGAGCGCACCGTCGAGCAGCTCAAGGAGGCCGTCCTCATCCGGGGAGCCCGCGAGACGGATCTGTCCGACGTCCTCGAACCCGTGGAGGCGACCTCCGCCCGCAGCCCGGCCGGCCACACCGACCTGAAGGCCCGCGACCTCGCCATGCTCCTGGCAATCGGCCAAGGCGCCAAGCTCCACGAGCACCTGCTGACCCAGCGGGTCTCCGTGGTGACCGCCTCCGGCACCCGGATCGGTCAGCACGACTTCTCCCGGCTGGAGACGTCCGGGCTCGTCCAGCGCGATACCACCCACCCGCTGCACGCCGGCCAGCCGGTCACCCTCACCGACGCCGGCCGCGCCGCCCTCACCATCAGGCCCTCCAGCCGCGTCGCGAGCCGCCCCGCTCCCCGCCCCGGTGCCTGGCCCGGTGCCGCCCACACCCGCTGACCCCTTCGACTCCCAGGAGCCCCTGCCTCTTTCGGCTGCGCGCCTGTCGCCTGGAGGGCTACCAACCACCTACGCCATCAGTCGCCGCCTGGCTGGGGGACCGCTGTACGCCGATGCGAAAGTCCCGGCCGAGGCGTCCCAGCAGCGCCCGATGAAGTCCGCCAGCCCGGCGCCGGCTCAAGGGCGGACGCGGTAGCCGGGCGGCGCGAGCGGCGAAAGGTACCAGAGTTTTCCCGGTTAGGTGAACCGGCGATTCTCCGGATCCTAGACATCACCCACCCGGAGCGCACGCCTCCGGACCTTCCCGCCTGCCTGCTTCAAGGAGAGGAGTCTGCCCGTGTCCGACGAAGCCGACGATGTCCTGCAGGCCGTCGCCCGCCAGATCGAGGACCGCTTCGGCGTCCCCCTCGGTGAGCTGCGCGAGACGGTGGCCGCCGCCCGAGGAGCTTCGTTCCTGCCCACCGCCGTCGTCCGCTGGTACGAGGATCTCGAAGAGGCCCAGCGTCTGCTCGCCTCCGCCGAGGACGAGCTGGTCGATGCCTTGCAGTCGGCCCCGGCCGGCGAGCTGGACGAGCAGGTGATGGTGCTCGCGCAGCGTGTGGACACCGCGCTGACCATCCGCGACGGCCGAGCGCTGACCGTGCGCCACCTCCTGGAGGACTACCCGCTGCCCGAGCAGCCGGCCACCAGCCGCGCCGCCCGCCGCACCGGATCCGTCCTGACGACCACCCCGGTCCCGCAGGCCGCCCCTATACCCGTAAGGACCCGCCGATGAGCAACTCCATCAAGCCCAGCAGCCGGGACGACCGCTTCGCCGAGGTCTTCGGAGCCCCGCTCGACCAGTTGCTCGCAGCTCCCGCCCCCAGTCGGCACCTGCGTGAAGCCCTGGAGCTGCGGGCGTTCCTGGCCGTGACCGAGGACCACGTGGTCTGGGTCCGTGACCGCGTCCACGAGCGAAGCGATCCGAACCGGCCGTTGGACGAACTGTCCGAGGACGACCTGCGGTCGGACGCCGAGTGGATGCGGGCCGCACTCCAGGCCCGCCGCGGCTACCTGGCCGCCCTCGACAAGGTCCTGAACTCCGAACCCCCGCCGGAGTACCAGCCCGCGGTCGTGTTCAACCAGCCCGTGCTCAGCGCCCGAGCCGTACCGGCAGAGCGGACGATCGCCCCCCAGGTGAAGGGACGCTGATTGCCTCACCCCGTAACCGACCAGCTCGCCGCACGTCTCGAAAGCCTCTTCGGCCGCCCCCGGGCCGAGCTTGCCGCCATCGCCAGCACCGAACGGCCGAACATGCTGGCCACCCTCCTCGACGCGCTGGCCGACGTCGAACTGGCAGAGAAAAACATCGAGTTCCAGCGCGAGCGGCTTCTTCAGCTCGCCGACCCGGGCCATGACATCGGCCCCGCCGCAGCCGGTCATCTCCAGGACTGCAGCCGCCGGATCGCCGAATCGGTCGCCACCCGCGACACCCAAGGCCGCTTCGCCTCCGCCGTGATGCAGAGCCTCCACCGCGCCCCCGCCCCCGCCGCAACGCCCGTCGCCCCGACGCCTGCCCCGGCCGCCGCGCGCACCCGCTGAACACCCGACCACCACGTCTCAGGAGTACTCCCATGCCCGCATCCGGCCTGCCCGCCCCCGCCTCCAGCGACCTCGACCTCGTGGTCCAGGCCCTGGGGACCATCGCGCCGAGGTGGAACGCCTGGGTACTGATGAGCCTGACGCAGCCCACCCGCTACTCCGACCTCAAGGCGACGATGCCGTGGATGGCTGACGGCCAGCTCCACCCGAAGGTCCGCGGCCTGCAGGCCGCCGGCCTGGTGCGGCGCACCGAGCACGGCCGCCGCCATGTCGTCTACACGCTCACAGACCGGGGCGCCGCGCTGCTGCCCGTGCTCGACCACTTCGCCGAGTGGGGGACCACCCATCTGGAGCGGCCCACCGTGAAGGACCCCGTCACCAAGGAGACGACGACCCGTCCGGTGGCCAAGGCCGAGGAGATCGAGGACGCCCTCGCCCTCATCTCCCCCCGGCACACCACCGCGATCCTGTGGGCGCTGCGCGACCGCGGCGCCGCCACTGCCGCGTCCCTCGCCACCTCCGTTCGCCCCGACGCCCACCCCACATCCATCTACCAGCCGCTCAATCGCCTCTCGGACAAGGGCCTCGTGACGCGTGACCGAGAAGGACGCTTCACGCTCACCGCCGCCGGCCGGGCCCTGGCGCCCTCGTACCAGGCGCTCACCGCCTGGGCCACCGGCCGGTCGTCTGCTCGTCCGGCGGCGCCGCGACCCGCGGCCGTGCCCACCCAGGCCGCCTCCCAGGCCAAGGCCGCAGAGGCCGTGCTGCGTACGAACCCGGCGGCGCCCACGTGGAAGTCCGGTGACCTGTTCTCCCATCCGCCGGTCGCCCGCCCGGTCAAGGTGACGGCGGCTCCGGCGGGAGGTATGCGCCGGTGAGCGGAGCCGCTGAATCGCGGCCGGTGGTGGCGCTGGGGACGAAGACGGCCCGCGACGCCCTCGCCGCCCGCGGCCTCGTCCTCGGTTCCCACCCGCCCGGCATTGCTCTGGCCACGGTCGCCGGCCTGATCCGCCAGACGGCGGACAACGTCGACGAGGTGCAGCAGAGGCTGCTGCAGCGGGCCGACATGGCCATCAGCCAGCTCCAGTCCGTGACCCAGGGCCGCGACCGCTACCGGCACGGCTCCACCGACGGGCTCCTGCAGTCCCTCGGAACCGAGATCGACAGCCTCGTCGCCCGCCGAGGCGAAGGCATCCAGCTCCTGCGGCTGCTCACCAACAGCTACGCCGACCTCAACGGTGCGCCCAAGCCGCCCCCGGCGCCGTCCCGTCTGCCCTCTCCCCACCGTGGCGGCCGGTAGACGCTCCGTCCCCCTCCAACGGTTCATGACGGGTGCGTCGCGGCGGCACCGAACCCATCAGAAAGGCCCCGATGTCCTCTTCCGGCCCCGCACCTGACGGGAGATCCCTTCCCGAAGTCGACTTCAGAATCGATGACTTGGATGCCGACGAACAGCTCTGTGACGACTTCCACCGCCAGGTATCCGTCACGCAGGACATGTTCGTACGCCTCGCCGAGCACCACACGGCCGACGGCGTGCACAGCTACCACGTCCTGTTCGACGGATCTGCAACCTGGGGTATCCCCGGCGCGCCGCAAGTGATGGCCGTCGTCCTTCGACGAGACCCGGAAAACAAGTCGTTCAGCTTCGAGCAGGTGCGACTGCCGCTACCCGCGATGGCGCAGTCCTGGCTCATCCACCGTGGCTGCCCACCCGGAACCCTCGACCTCGATCCCGAGGCCGGCCCACCGGCGGCGGACGAAATGACGCGCGCGCTGGAAAGACGTCTTGCCGGCTCCGGAGACCACTACGCCATGGGCTACTCCTACACCCGCGACGACCCGGACGACATGGTCACCGTCGTGGCGCTGCGTGCCCTGGACGAGCGGACCCCCACTCCCTTCCGTGTCCTGGTCGAAGAGGTCGACCTCGACGCCTGGACCCACACCCTGCGCGAGGGAGGGTTCGCCACCAAGGAGGAGGCGCTGCGCTGGTGCGACGACCGCATCGCCGGCGAAGCTGCGCCCCTCCCGCCTGTCCGCCCGGCCGCCACATTCGCCCAGCCCACCGGCTTGCCGACGGCCCCCGCCGCACACCCGCCCGGCCGCTCGCGCTGAGCACCGCCGACGAGAGCTGTGCAACGCAGCCGGCGCTTCGATGGCTGCGTACAGCCGCCGGGACGGCGCTCGCATTGGCACGCCCGGAGCGGTAGCGCCGCTCCTGATCCTCTCCGACGGAAGTACATTGAACGACTTCGTGATCGCCGGCCCCCGGCATGCTCTGCCGCCCCAGCTGTCCCTGCTGCGGCGGATCTACCTACCCCGTACGGCCGACGCCGCCGCCTTCGCGATGTCCACGTACGGCATCCCGCTGATCGTGCTGGCCACCACCCAGTCCGCCACCCTCACCGGCATCGCCTTCGCCCTCGAATGGGTGCCGCGTCTGGCAGCCTTCTCGCTCGCCGGACAGGTGGTGGACCGGCACGGCACCAAGCGCGTCTTCCGCATCGCCTCGGTCCTGCGTGCCCTGGTGGTCGTCGCCGCCGCCTTCATCCTGCCCACGCAGACTGGCGGCACGGGGGCCACCATCACGGTGATGGCGCTCGCCGCGGTCACCGGAGTCGTCACCGAGTTCTCCTACATCGCCGCCGAGACCGCCGGCGCGAGCGCCAGCAAGGACGCCGGCGACCGCGCCCACCGGGTGCAGTCCGTCCTCCTGGGCATCGACCAGACCGCCACCCTGGCCGGACCCGCGCTCGCCGGGTTCCTCCTGCACGGCATCGGCGTCACCGGAACCCTGCTGACGATGGCCGCCTGCTCGCTGCTCGGAGCCCTGCTCGCACCCTGGCACCGCGAGGCACGGCTCGTTCCGCCGCCGGCGCCCGCCCTCGCCGGGCTGCGCACCGGCTGGAAGACCCTCGTCTCCCTCCCGGCGCTGGCCTGGCTCATCACCGGCCTGACCGTCTCCAACCTGGCGACCGGCGTCCTGCAGGCCGCGGCCCCGGTCATCGTCGTGCAGCACCTGGGCCAGTCCAGCGCTGCCGTCGGCGTGATCTGGTCCGCAGCCGCCGCAGCCTCCCTGCTCGCCGTCGCGCTATGCCGCTTCGCGATCGACCGCCTCGGCCTGTGGCCCGCCGGAGCGGCCAGCGCCGCCGTCGCCGCCCTGGCCGGGCTCGCCGTCTCCCAGGCCGGCGACTACACCCACTTCCTCGTCCTGACCGCCGTCCTCATGGCCGGCGAAGGAGGCATGACCGTCGTGCTGCGCACCCTGCGCTCCCGCCTCATCCCCGAGCCCGTCTTCGGCGCCACCCTCGCCGTGACGATCCTCGTGATGCTCATGCCCTTCCCCGTCGCAGGACTCCTCGTCGCCCTCACCCCCGCCACCCAGCTCGGCCACGTCCTGACCGCCTGCGCCGGTCTCCAGGCCGCCGGCCTGAGCGCAGCCTTCTGGCGCCTGCGCCGCGAACCCGCCATGCACACCAGCCCGGATGCACCGCCTGGAGCCCCCGAATCCCCGTGACCCTCACCCCTCTCTCGCCGTTCAGCGCCGACCAGGCCCTGTGCGCCGCCTCCCTCGTCCGCAGCCTGGCGGACCGGCTCGCTGCCCTGCCCGCCGCCGAGGCGAACAGCCTTGCCGGCCACCTGCTCGCCCCGGGCGGCCTGGCGACCGACATGCGCCGCCTGCTGAACGCCGCCGCCCGCCACCACCCCACCGAAGACAAGGACCACCTCCCCGTGACCGTCGCCCCGACCTCCCCGCAGCAGACCACCGGCCGCCCCACGGTCCTCGTCGTCGCCCCCGGCGACGAGGTGTACCGCGGCTACTGCCTCAAGCAGGTCGCCGCCGCCTACGACGTCGCCGTCATCACCCCGCAGCCGCTCACCTGGGAGGCCGACCACGTCGTCGACCACGAACTCGCCGACCCCTACCAGCTCGACCAGCTCCTCGCCGCAGGCGAGGCGATCACCGCCCGGCGCACCATTGCGGGCGTCCTGACCTGGAACGAGCCCCTGCTCGTCCACACCGCCCAGCTCGCCGAGCACCTCGGCCTGCGCACGAACCCGCCGGCCGTGATGGAGAACTGCCGGGACAAGCACGCCACCCGCCGACTCCTCGCCGCCCACCAGGTCCCCTCGGCGCGCTCCGGCCGGGTCCGCAATCTCCTGGAGGCCACCATCCTCGCCGAGGACATCGGGTACCCGGTCGTCCTCAAGCCCGCTGGCCAGGCCGGCAGCGTCGGCGTCATCCGCGTCGACAACAGCGAGGACCTCGCCAGCGCCTTCGACTTCGCCGCCGCAGGCGCCGGCCTGGACGGAGGCCAGAACAAGGACGTGCTGGTCGAGGAGTACCTCGACGGCCCGGAGATCAGCGTCGAGTGCGTCACCCAGCACGGCCACACCCACGCCGTCGCGGTCACCCGCAAGAAGCTCGGCTTCGAGCCCTACTTCGAAGAGGTCGGCCACACCGTCGACGCCACCGACCCGCTGCTCGACGACGTCGCCCCGATCGCCGCCGCCGCGATCCGCGCGCTCGGCCTCGACCACGGCATCCAGCACGTCGAGATGCGCCTCACGACCTCCGGCCCGCGGATCATCGAGGTCAACGGCCGTATCGGCGGCGACCTCATCGGCCACCTCGTCCGCCTCGCCACCGGCCTCGACCTGCCCCGCATCGCCGCCGACCTCGCCTGCGGCACCAACCCCCGCCTGGAGCACACCCGCCTGCGCGCCGCCGGCGTGACCCTGCTCTACCCGGAGACCTCCGGCACCCTGACCCACCGCTCCATCGACCCCGACTTCGCCGACCGCACCCGCTGGCTCGACCTCGTCCAGTGGATCGGCGCCGTCGGCGACCAGATCGTCCTGCCCCCGGACGGCGACGTCGACGTCGCCCGCGCCGGCCTTTACGTCGTCACCGGCTACGACACCGCCAAGGTCGAGCAGCGCCTCGCCGAGACCGCCCAGCACATCGCCCTCACCGTCCAGCCCGGTGCCGCGCCGGCGGAAGGCACCGCGTGACGTACACCCCGGAAGGAGACGTCTACGTCTCCCCGCGCTACCTCGCGGGACCCGACTGGTGCGCGGACGCGGGCTTCGTCCCCGTGAAGCACTGGCCCACCGTCCACCTGGAGCACGGGTCCTGCCAGATGCTGATCACCTCGCCCGACCAGCGCATCCGCATCGGCTGGTACGGCGACGACTTCGACGTCTACAAGATCACCGCCAGCGAGGACGCCTCGTCCCCAACTCGTTGGTCGGCCACCTTCAACGACATCTTCCCCACCGAGATCGTCGCCGCCTTCACCACCGCCCTCGAACGCGACTGGGAGGCACGCAAAGACCAGGACCCCTTCATCGAAGCACCCTCCCCGCACTGGGCGACGCGGGTACAACCGCTGCTCGACGCGGGCTGGCAGATGCAGCGGCTTCCGGGATCGGTCACCCTCGGCCGCAGCAGCCGCGCCGACGGCCCCTTCGTCGAGGTCACAGCCCCCGATGGCACCGCGGGCGTGTCCATCGACGTCGTCAGCGAAGACCTCGACGCGGAGACGGTGCTGCTGTGGGCCGGATCCGGATGGCACCGAGCCGAGGCCCGCTTCACCTCCCGCACACCCGCCCACCTGATCGCGGCCACCACCCAGGCCCTGCTCGACCCCGCACCGGTCCTGCGCTACCGCGAGCACCTCGCCCCCGAACTCGCCGCCCTGGCGAAGCTCACCCCGCTCACCCCGCCGAAGCCTCCGGCCCCGACCCCACTCGAAGTCCAGCGTGCCCGACGTCACACTCCCGCGATCACCACGCGCAGCGTCCCGCGCTGGAGCACCACCAGCCGACCACCCACGACCATCGCGCCGCCCGCCGTCCGCGCGGCACGCCGCTGACTCAAGGAGACTCGTGGCCCTGCACGCCAAGGAGTTCTTCGACCAGCTCGAACTCCCTCTCCCCTTCGGCACCGTCGTCGGCGACGTCTACTACGCCAGCCCGACCGACTCGCCGATACGTCTGCGCATCGAGTTCGCCCGCACGATCATGGACCGGCAGTACGACGGCCTGCGCCTGGCCGTCGTCCACGCCGAGCGCGGCACCCTCGACACCGCCCACCTCCGCTTCGCCGACCACGGCACCTTCACCCGCCGTGACGCCAAACTCGGACCCGGCGCCGCCCACGGCGTCATCCGCGACTGGCACAAGGACGGCCTGCCTCCCTGGGCCGGCGCAGACCTCACCGGCCTGCGCACCGCGATCCTCGACTTCGTCCAAGTCTCCTGCCCGACCCTCATCGCACCCCGGAGCTTCGCCATGCCAGGCCCGTGGGCCGACCGCTGGCACGACAGCCTCTGGGCGACCGACACCGTCGTACTCACCCGCCTCCACGAAGCGACCCAGGCCGTCCTCGACCTCGCCGAGGGCGGCACCTACGACGGCATGCCCATCACCGAGACTCTGCGCAACGCCCGCTACTACGTGATGGACATGGTCGGGCTTCCTCTGGACCAGGGCATGCTCGCCGAGGCCGCAGCCGTCACCCAGCTCACCGGCCGCCGTCTCGGCCCCGACACGGCCGACGCCCTCGAACGCATCGCCAGCATGCCGATGGACAAGCAGCGCGCCCTCGTCCAAGCCGCCTCCCGACGACACGCGGCCACTGCCACCCCCCTGTCAACGAGCCTCCCGTCCGCCCGTCCCGTACCGGCTCCCGGCCAGGCGCCGGCTGCCCGCTCCCACTGACCTCCGCCCGCGAGGCGTCCCCCCATCACCTGACCGAGGAGAACTCCTTCTTCATGCGTGCCCCCCGCCGCACCGCGGCCACCGTCGCCGCGACCACTCTGGCGACCAGCTCCCTGATCTGGGCCCCGACCGCCTTCGCCAGCGCCCCCGAGATCCCGCCGGGCGCCGTCGAGATCACCAAGAAGGACCCGGACGGCACCCTGCTCGCCGGCGCCGCGTTCGCCCTGCTCGACACCCTCAACGGCACCAAGGCCCTGACCGGCAAGACGAACGCTGACGGCATCCTGCTCTTCGAGGGCGTCCACCCCGGCACCTACCGCCTCAAGGAGACCGCGACCGGCAGCCCCCTCCACGACCTGGCCCCCGACCAGGACGTCATCGTCACCCCTGAGCACACCGCGAAGCTCACGATCATCGACACCTTCAAGCCCGCCGAGCTGCTCGTGAAGAAGACCGACAGGAAGACCGGCAAGCCCCTGGCCGGCGCCGTCATCAACATCACCCCCGCCACCGGCACCCGCACCGGCAAGACGATCACCCTGACCACCGGCAAGGACGGCACCGCCACCACCCCGCTCCCCGTCTCCTCCCGCAAGGGCACCGCCTACACCGGTACCGAGACCAAGGCGCCCACCGGCTACGAACTCGACGCCACTCCCGTCAAGATCACCGCCAAGCCCGCCGCGAAGACCACCGTCACCTTCACCAACACCAAGAAGGCCAAGCCCACCCCGCCGCCCACCACGCCCCCCACGACTCCGCCGACCACACCGCCCACCACGCCCCCGACGACTCCGCCGACCACCCCGCCGGTCACCCCGAGCACACCGCCCACCACACCGGCGACGACCCCGCCGACCACCCCGACCCCGAGCCGGTCCACCTCCACCGCACCGGTGCCCCCGACCGACACCCCGAGCACCCCGCCGTCCAAGGGCTCCCTCGCGCACACCGGCGCCGACTCCAACGCGTGGCTCCTCGCTGGCGGGGGCCTCCTGATCGCGGTCGGTGGCGGTGCCCTGATCGCGGTACGACGGAAGAAGACGGAGGACGCGGCGGAGACTCCGACCACCGGCTGATCAGAGGGACCTGCCAGACGCCGAGGCGCAGGCACTCGGCACCGGTGAGCCCCTCCCAGCCCGAAAGCCCCGGGAACCATCATGGTTCCCGGGGCCTTCGTCATGTCTGCGGAGACCGTTCCCGCTCCGCTGCAGCGTCAGACGCGCATGACGGCCACCGACGCGAGGGCGCCTGCCGCCCATGCGAGGAGCAGACCCTTCTCCTTGCTGAGGCCGTTCGCGTCGGCCCACCGCTTCGCGAGGGAACGCACGATCATTCCGGTCACCGCCGCTGCCGTATTCCTGGACATGGACAGGTCCTTTCGAGAGGGAAGAGCAGCGCCCGAGTTGGCGCCGCGCACTCACAGAAGCAGTGCAAACCCGCTGGTGGCAACGGGGGTTGGACCGTTTGCAAGTTAGAGCGGCCTGGAGTGGGAGTACTCGGCTCGCCCGGCCTGCCGCAGCGCCCCTACGCTGCCCGGCATGGCAGTCGAACCCCATGTCCTGCAGCGCGACGACCTCCTGCGCGCCGCCACATCCGCCGGCTTCAGCACCATGACCGCGAGGAAGCTGGAGAGCTTCCGCAGTAACGGCCTGATGCCCCATCCTGTCCGCGTCGGCAACGACGGACGCCGCCCGGTCTGGGTCTACCCGCCGGGCAGCGACCACCAGCTGGTTCGGCTCCTGAGCTGGCGCGAGCACACAATGGACGCGGACGTGCTGCGGGTCGTGCTGTGGGTTGAGGGCTTCCCTCTTGACCTCGATTCCGTCCGTACCTCCGCGACCATCGTGGTGGACGACCTGTCGCACGAGCTGGAGCAGCTCCTTCAGACCGAGGCATCCCGCCAGGGCCTCGACCCGGTCGACGGCCAGGACGCGGTCGTGGGCGCCGTCGCCGCGACCATGGCCGCGATGCGGGGCAAGCGCGCTCTGCCCCGCCCGATCCGCGCCCCGGCCAGCGACCGGGCAACCGCTGTCGCGCACATGCTCCAGATCTTCGTCCTCGGCACCCGGCCGGACGTGACGGAAGACGAGGCGGAGACGATCGAGAAGGTCCTCGGCGTCTCGCCGGGCAGACGGCAGCGGGTGGAAGGGGCCGAGCCCTGGCTGACCGGTCCGGCGAGCCTCGTCGTCGGTGCTGCCGACGTCGTGTCCCTGCCGCGGATGGCCGAAGCGCTCGCCGAAGCCACCGACGCCGAATGGGAGGAAGCCCGCTTGGCAGCCAGGCTGCTCTTCCTCCAGCTCCCCGTTGTCGCTCGCGCCGTTGCCGCCCAAACCGGCAAGGAGAACCTCGCGGGTTTCGGCGTATTCGCTGTTCTCGACAGCGAGCCACTCTTCGCCGTCCTTCTGCTCGCCTTCGCCCTGGGAGCGCGCCGGGCCGACTGGGCTGGCAACGTTGAGGACCTGACTGACTCGCTCACGCCCTGGCCCTCTCTCATCGGCGAGATGAAGCAGGTACTCGACATGCCGCAGCCCGTACTCGAACACAACCTCGCCGGCCATGGGTCCGAAATGCAGGCCAGCACCGAGAAGATCATCCAGGCTCTCCTCGACGGCGAGCTGGACCCCGGCCCCCGCCCCGACCGCTAACGCGAGAAGCGTCACGACCAGCGGACCGTAGGGTTCTCCTATGAGTACGGTGCGTGCCCGGGTGTGGCGTTTCACGATCGAGAAGGGGAAGGCCGGCGCGGAGGCTGTCCAGGCCGTCGAGATCGGCCAGGGCCCGCTCCCTGTCTCCCTGGCCGCCATGGTCAACGCCAACGCCCTGGCCTGCGACCTGCGCAAAAAGGTCGACCAGCGAGTGCGCGACCACGAGATCAGCTTGCTGCTCAGCTACATCCTGGGTGACCAGGGCAAGGGACCGCTCGGAGTCGACTGCACCGCTCTCGACTCCAGCGCCCTCCACATCAAGCGCTTCGTAAGCGAGTGCACCGGGCTCGGCGTGATGAGCGCCGCCAGCACGGCCCTGTTCGACTGGACCCATAAGACCGGCGGCCTCAGCAGCTTCGACGTGCTGCCGGGAAAACTCCAAGGGGTCTACGCGAAGACCGGCGTGCGGCCGGATCTGCTGTACGACCTGGCCGACGGGCCGGTCGCCGGAGAGGCGCGGGGACGGCGTCGGGACAGCTCGCTGATGTTCCCGGCGGGCAAGGGCACCCCGGAGCAGAGGAAGCGGCTGGAGAAGCTCGCCCAGTGGTCCGCCGCCCACGGCGATCACGCCTTCTTCATGAGCTGGGTCTGGCTCGGTCTGGGCGGGGTGTACGTCGATATCTTCCTGCCCGACGGCTCCGCGGCCTTGAAGGGCCTCAAGACCGACTGGATCGAGGTCCCCGGAGATCCCGAGCCGTGGGAGTTCCGCGTCCCGCCTCCCGACCGACGACGCGCAGTGGACCCGGCCCCGGACGAGGAACTCGTGGCGATGCTTCCCGGGGTCAGTGGTCAGGCAGCCACGAGGGAGGCCATCCGCCAGACTGGCCCGGCGGTGGAAGAGGCGATGACCCGGGCCTTCAAGCGCGAGGAGACCCAGCTTGGCACGCTCGCCGGTGTACCCGTGCGAGGACGCTGGATCCGCGGTGACCTCCTGGGCGAGGCCCGGCACGAAGTCCTGCTCGCAGTCCTGGGCGAGCGCATCGAACTGAACCGCCGTGCCCAGCGCGAACGACTGGCCAGTCTCACCGGAGACCGGCTCGACACCTACCTCGACGGCCGCCTGCTCACCGCCGTACGACCGATCGACGGCCCCCGGCCGGGATGGGACCGGATCAGCGCAGAGCTGCTGGAACTGACCTAAGACCCGCCCGGCCGGCTCTGTCCGCAGGCCGGCCGCACGACTCCGGTCCCTCCGGCTAGCCTGCTGGCCTCGGCACATCGCTACGCTGCAGCGGTGAACGTGCCCTCCTCGCTGCCCGGAGACCCCTCCGAGCTGCGCCTGCGTATCTCCTACACCGGCGACCTCACCGACATCCCCCAGGACGACACCCTGGAGCGGTGGGACGTGGAGATCCTCCACGAGGAGAGCAAAGTCGGCGCGATGACCTTCTACAGGGTGCACCTCGACCGGGGCGCGAACGCCTACCGGACAATGGAAGAGGCATCCGCCGAGCTCGACGAAACCGCCCAGGCCCTTCTCGACCCCGACACGGGCAACCTCACCGAGGACGCGAGCACGTCCTTGCCGTACGTGGGCTCTGCCCTACTCGTCATGGACAGGGTGACCCTGGACGAGCAGTGGCGCGGGCACGGCCTCGGCCCCATCCTCGCCACCGAGGCGATCCACCGTCTCATGGCTGGCTGCCGCGGCATCGTCTGTACGCCGGGCGTCACCGACCTCACCAGCGACCGTTTGAGGAACAGGCGGAGTTCGACCGGGTGACCGCCAAGATCGCCCGAGGATGGGAACACATCGGCTTCCGCTCCTATCAAGGCACCGTCTACCTCCTCTCGCCGGCTTCGCTGGAGCTGGAGGAACAACGAGGGGCAATGAGAGGACGACTCGCCGAACTCGGCGCCGTGTGGCGCCATGCCCAAGCCCGCCACACGTGACCCTGACCTGGGACGTGGTGAAGCAGTGGACGGAGTCGTTCCACGGGCGTTCCTCGTCATCGAGCCAAGGTCCGTTCTGCGGCGGTGTCTCAGCGCACCCCCACCACCCCCGCAGCCCCCTTCGGGACAGCCCCGCTTAGGGGCCCGAGCACCGTGTTCGCTTCGTCCTAGTGCAGTGCCGCAAGCCGAGGCGGGCGCACGGTCGTGTTCGGCGCGGCAGAGTGTTCAGAATGGCCACCCCGGCGCCCCGGTCGTCCTAAGTTGTGGGCATGATTCCTGATTTCGTGTCAGACCTCCGGCGGGCGGTCGGCCCCGAATTTCTGCTGTGGCTTCCCGGGGTGGTCGCGGTCGTCCGCGACGAGCAGCGGCGGGTGCTGCTGCAGCGTCGGTCCGCCGCCGGGCTGTGGACGCCGCTGAGCGGGATCGTGGAGCCGGGTGAGGCCCCGGCCGCCGCGGCGGCGCGGGAGGTCGAGGAGGAGACCGGGGTGCGGATCGTGGTGGAGCGCCTGGCGGCAGTGACGCACTCCCCGCCGGTCACGCACGCCAACGGCCACAGGGCGCAGTACCTGGAGCTGGTCTTCGCCTGCCGCCCGGTCGGCACGGGGCAGGCGGCCCAGGTCTGCGACGACGAGTCGGTCGAGGTCAACTGGTTCGCGCTGGACGCGCTGCCGCCGATGAGCGACCGGATGCGGGAGATCATCGCGACGGTCGAGAAGGACGAGGCAGCGGCCCATTTCGCCCCGGCGCCGTGACCGCGCGCCCTCCCCGCGCGTAGGAGCCGGAGGCCAGCCTGCTCAATCGCGTGCCCGTTCTCCACCAGTTCGCCGGAGGCAGACAGGAAGGAACACGAAAGGACTGGTGGACAGGCGGAAGGGATGTCAACGTGGACCCCTTCCCGAAAGCACCAGGTCAGAGAGGTAATTGCCTATGACCGTCGATGCTGCGAGGCCAGGCTTCTCCACCACCGTCGCAGACCTACGACTGCGGACATGGCTGCTCGGCCGGGGACAGCCGATGGACGTCATCGACCTGTTCACCGACGCCGACTTCAAGGTCGTCGTCGACGACCGCGCCGATGTCCACATCGCGTCGCGAGACGGCCGGCTCTACCTCGGCTTCTTCCCCGGCGGCCGGCCCGGGACCGACGCAGAGGGCTGGAAACTCGCGGTCACCGGCACCGCGGATGTACCCGGCTACTGCGTCTCCTTCCACCGGGAGACCCCCGCGGCCGTCGTCGCCGCGACCGTCAGCAGCGTGCTGGCCACGTCCACCCCCGCCGCCCCCTTCCCCACCTGATAGGAACCGCTGTTGTCTTCCCCTCTCACCGCTCGCGATCTCATCGACCGGCTGTCCGCAGTCGACCCTGACACCCCAGTGCGCCTCGCCATCAACCCCCTTTTCCCGCTTCAGCACGGCATCGCCGACGTGATCGCTGTGAAGGACGCGCTCGGCCGCGTGACGGTCTACGTGACGGAGAACGGCGAGCAGCAGGGCCCCGTCCCGCCGGAGGTCACCGTCGCTGCCGGCTGGCACGAGCCCACCGAAGCACCCCGCCGCGCGCGCTCCGCCATCGCCGCGCAGTAACCATCCGCACCCACTGCCTGGAGGCGCCCCTGAACTCGCACCACCATTCCCTCTATCCCTCCCGTCCCGCCTACTGGGTGCGTCCGCGGCACCTTGCCGGCGACGACGACGAACTCGCCGATCGTGTGGCCGAGGGTCTCATGGAGGCCGGCTGGTCGACCTGGACAACGGCCCGCTCCACCCTTCTGTACCTGAGCCCCCGTGGACTCGCCGGCGCCGAGTGGGTGCGCGGCTCCCACGACTTCCTCCTCGGCGACCTCCAGGTCGCCTGGTACGTCTCCGCCCGCCCGCACCCGGCCAGCGCCGCGATGGAGTGGACCGCCTGCTTCACCACCGGCACGCCTCCCGAGGCCATCGCCGACTTCCTCCTGGCCACCGAGGCGCGCACCGACCCCGCCGTCAACTACGACGACTACAGTCGCGTCCTCGACGCCCTGTGCGCGCAGGGCTGGGCCCGGGACATCGACACCCCCGACACCCGTGCCTGGGATCCCGGCATGTCGGCGGGATTCGCCTGGGCCGAGCTCCCCGAGATGATCCGCGACGGCGACCCGCGCCCCGGCCTGTCCGGGTGGCAGGCGTGGGCCGAGCCGGTGATCGGCGACCCCTACCAGTGGACCGCAGTCTTCAGCGCGAGCGTCCCCCACGATCTGGTCTCGGCCTTCGCCGCGTCGCTCGCAGCGCCCACTCCGGTGCTGCGCCGCAACCCGCCCGAGAGCGCCGCCGACCGCCTCTCCGTGACGCCAGCAACCTGACCCGCCGCCCGTGCTGGCAATCCGTTCTTCGCGTCCGCACCTGTCCTTGAACAGCCGCGGACGCTGCCCGACGGGAAATGAAGACGGCCCCTGGGCTCCACATCGGAGCCCAGGGGCCGTCTTCGTGTGTGCTCGGTCAGCCGCGGGCCTTGTCGACCGCGCGGGCCAGATGGGTGTCGACGAGAGCGGGGGAGCCGGACACGACGACGAGAACGGAACCGGTGCGTACGGCGGTCTGCTTCATCACGGTGTCGCGACCGCCGGCGGTGAAGGTGAGCAGCTGGCTCCAGGCTTCGTCGCCGAGGGCAGGCGCCGGGAGCTTCTGCGTCGTGACGGCTATCGGGGCGTCGCCGACGACGACCTGGTACACCGGGCAGCCGGTCATCGCCTCGAACACGGTCCTCGTGCCGGGGGCGAGCTTGGCGACGGTGTCGCTGTAGAGCTCCTCGGTCACCTCGGAGCCGGGGCCGCGGGTGTAGGAGAACGTGGCCTTCGCGCTGTTGGGGAAGTCCAGGTCCCCGCCGGCGGCGCCGTCGCCGCCGAGCTTCTCCAGGGCGGGGCAGCCGATGACGGTGACATCGTCGCGGTCGCCGCTGTCGGTCTTCGCCTGACGGGTGTAGCCCTGGCCGAGGTCGGACTCGTCCAGCAGCCGCCGGGAGAGAGCTGCCGAGGAGAGCGGAGCCTCGGCGGGTTTGGCCGCGGCAGCCGGCTTGCCCGCGGCGGCCGGCGCGGAATCGGAGACAGCGGGGGAGGCGCTGCCCTTCGCACAGCCCGAAACGGCGAGGGCGGCAAGAGCGGCAAAGGACAGAGCGGCGGAGGCGCGACGGTGCACAGGGATCCTTCGGTGGTCGGCTGGTCTGACGGCGCCGGACCCGAAACGGGTTCTCCTCCGGCGGTTCGGCGGGACGAGGACGGGATTAGTGGCCGAGGTCTCGCAGGCCGTCGCCGTAGGTCTCGTGCCGGTGGGTGACCGGACCGCTGTGCCGGTCGTACCACGCGGTGTCGAGGCGGGGCTCGTGCTGCTCGTGGCCGGCGGGGCAACGCAGCCACACCTCGTCACGGAGGCTGATCACGACCCAGCCGCGGTAGGAGCCGCACGTCCCGCACGCCCGGACGTCACCATCGACGACCAGCGGGTGGGGGTGCGTCATCATCAGCCCCTCCACCTCCTGGCGCACCACGGCCGGGGAATCGAGAGGGGGCTCGACGTGCGTGGCGCTCACAGCCTCAGACCACGTCCAGGCCCCTCGTTGCTGACGGGCCGCACGCCTGCGTCCAAACACGTCTTCCCCTTTCGACGGCTTCCATCGGACGGGGATCGTGCCTCGAACGACCGGGTGGCTTCAACTCTCGGATATGCCATTGTCATGTCGCGCTTCTTGGTCGGGGTGCTTATCGATCGGGACGTCGAAATGCTCGGGGCCCGGCCCGTGCACGGCCGGGAGGCCGGAGACCGCCGGACGCGGCACGTCGCGCTTGTCCGGCGTCCTACCTGCGACGGCGGGGGAAACGGTTGTCGTCCGAAGGTGTTCTGCCCGTCGGCGAGCTGCCGAGGCGGGAGACGGTCGGCACGGCGGTTGCGTCGGCGGGAAGGTTCGCGGCACGGCGCAGGCGCCAGACGAGGACGTCACTGACCGACTCGGCGGTGCCCAGCTCGCGGCGGTCGGCGGCGTCGGCGAGCAGGGTTGCCGGGTCGTGGCCGGCGGCTTCGGCGTCGGCGAGTGTGGCTGCGAGGGCGTACCAGCCCTCCTCGGCGAGAACCTGCTCGGCAAGGAGGGGGATGGCCGCGTACAGCGTGGCGGTCTGCCGTTGGAGCAGCGGCCGGGACAGGCGCCGGCCCCGCTGGTGGAGCACGGTGAGCGGATGGCTGGCAGTGGCCTGGTAGGCGGCTCGAAGGTGTGCGGCGGCCTGCTGGGCAGCCTCGGCCTGCTGAGCGTGGCCCTTTCGCGCGTGCCAGTGCGCTGCGGCGGTGATCAGGAAGAACAGCATGTCGATCGCCATGGCCGTGGTCGCGCCGTCCTCGCCGCGGCCGAGGGCCGGACCGCTGTGGACGAGTTCGCGGGCGGCCTGGCGCAGGGCACGGTCGTGCCCGCGTACGGCGCGGACGTGCGAGCGGGAGGCACGCTCGAACGCCCAGGCTGCTTCTCGCAGTTCGCGCCGGGTGTGCGCGGCGGACGTCTTCGCGAGCGCGTCGAGGATCTCTCCGGCGGCGGCGATGTGCGCGGCGGCAGGGCCGTCCTCGCCGTGCTCGACGACCAGGAGGGCCTGCCAGGCGGCAGTCGCCGTGCTGCGTCGCGCTGCGGCCGGCGCCGCAGGGGCCGGGCGCAGGGACCTAACTGCGTCGCCGGTCGGGGCGGCGGTGTCCGCGGACCAGCGTTCGCGGATGCGGGGCAGGCTGAGGTCGGGGGCGAGGCGGGCGCCGGAGTAGTACACGGGCTCGCCGTCCTTGTTGCGGTCGTCGGGCAGGGCGACCTTGTAGCCCAGGAGGTCGCCCGACGGGGCGACGCGCGTCTTCACCAGAAGGCCGGCCGAGGCCAGGCGGCCGAAGAACTCCTTCTCGCTGACCGCGCCGGCCACCGCCCGCCGTACGGTCTCGCGCAGTTCTTCGCGGGCGGTCCGCTCGCGGCCCTGGCGCTCGGCCTTGTGGCGCTCGGCGCTGGTGGGGCGCTGGGCGGCGGTACCGTCGCCGGGCTTGAGGCGGCGCAGTCCGAGTTCCTGCTCCAGGAGGCGGGCCTCGGCCTGGACGCGGACGGCGTCGCGGTCGAGGTCGGGCCGGTAGCCGTCCTCGCGGGCGAGGGTGGCGAGGATGTGGATGTGGTCGTCGGCGTGCCGGACGGCGACCCAGCGGCAGCCCGCGCCCTGGCCGGGGTCGTCGATGCCGGCGGCGGCGACCATGCGCCGGGCAACATCGCCCCACTCCTCGTCAGTGAGGATCCGGTCGGTGGGACCGTTGCGCACGGACAGGTGCCACACGTGCGGCTTCGCCCGCTGGTCGTCGGTGAGGAGGGCGAGGGGCTGGTCGAGGAGCTGCTGGAGCTGCTTGTACGTGGCCTCGGCGTCGCGGCCGGGGTCGGGGGCGGCATGGTCCCAGGACGCCACGAGGTGCGGGTCGACGTGCTCCTCGGCCTTGCCCGGCCCGTACAGGTAGTAGAGCAGGCCGATGGTGCGCTTCCCGCGCTTGTGGATCTTGGGGACCATGGTCTTAACGGCTTTCGAGGAGCTTGTCGGTGGCGGCCTGGACACGTTCGGTCGCTCGGCGGACGGCGTCGAGGACGGCGTCGAGCTGGGCGTCCGCCGGCCGGTCGCCCGAGTTGACCGCCCAGGCGAGCTGGTTGAGGTTGTTGCCGACGTGGCCGAGGTGCCGGCGTGCGGCGAAGACCTCGGAGATCAGCTCGCGTTCGCCGGCGATGGACCCGGCGGCGGCGCCCGGGTTGCGGGCGGCTGCGAGGGCGGCGCGGGCGAGGAAGGCGGGAAGGCTCGTACGGGCGGCAGCGGCGGCGGCGACGAGCTGCTGCTTCTCAGTGGCGTTGAGACGGACGCTGCACACGTAGGAGCGCTTGTCGGGGTCGCTCTTCGGCGAGCGCTTGCGCGAAGCGGTCTTCGCGGTACGGCGGATGCGGCGGGGCGTGAGCTTCTCCGGCTGCGATCCGCCCTCGGTCGCAGCCTCGTGGTCCAGCACCCCCCGGTGCTGGACCACTCCCGCCCCCTCCGGGGCGGGCATGGCCAAGACGCGCTTCCCCGACGGGGAAGAGTGTCTTGGCCGATAACTTGCTCCTCCTGGGGACGAGTTGGTCCCCGGCTGGATGGCCGAGGGGAGGAACGGTTCCTGCGATTCCGGCATGGTCTCTGCGTTCTCGATTCGGGGAGGAAGCGGGACCGCTCCGGACGGAATCCGGAGCGGTGGGGGTCACGGGCGGTCGCGCCGGCGCAGGGCTACCCGCATTCGAGGCACCGGGCGACGTGCCCGGACAGGTCCCGCGCCATGCGGTGCTTGGTGCTCGTGGCCAGCCCCGCGCTGCCCCTCGCGGCCGAGCCCGCCTGGGCAGCGTGGTTGAGCAGGTAGGTGGCCTCCTGCTCGTACTTGGCCCGGATGCGGGCGAACTGCCGGCATGTATTCATCGGTGGCTCCTCACAGTGGTGGTCTGAAGGCTGCGCAGGTGGGCCAGGACCGGGGTCAGCCGCTCGTTTCGGATCGGGATCTTGTGTTCGCGCATGATCTGGCGGAGCTGCACTCGGGTGATCGACTCGTTGCCGTCCCGTTCCAGGGCGTTTGGGACGTGGGGCCGGACCAGGTCGACGATCTCGTCCACGGTCAGACGGGAGCGTCGGCCTCCTGCCTCCGGCGGCGGTTCCTGGTCGCCGTTGGTCCCGGTCCCGGTCCCCGCCCCGGGCCCCGTCCCGGTCCCCATCCCGGTCTCGGTCTCGGTCTCGGTCCCCGTCTCGGTCTCGGTCCCCGTCTCGGTCTCGGTCCC
>NZ_JASCXN010000049.1 GCF_030010625.1 Streptomyces sp. CC208A
TCCTGAGGCTGTGGCCAGGGTCTCAAGTCCGAACAGATCCGCGCCGAAGAATCGATAGCGGACAAGGTCGATGCTACGGCGATGCTCGCGTACGGCATGGAGGTCGTAGCGGGTGTAGTCGCCGGCGACACAGATCAGCCGAGGTCCGCTCCAGTGCACCTGGGCCGCGGCCGTTGCCCCGAGCTGATCGCGGACTAGGTGCTCAAACTCGCTTCGATGGTCCACGAGCCAATTCAAGTAGAAGAGTCCCTGGTTGATGACTCCCGGGTCCGTCCCCCGCTTGTATTCGACCACGACGGGTGCACCGTTCTTGTCCAGCCCGAGCGAGTCGATTCGACCGGCATGGACCGGCCCCGTGCTGTACTCGGACGCCAGGAAGGTCACACCCAGCAGCGACTCCATATCGGCCTCGACGAGCCGCTGCACGCACACCTCTGTAGCAGCGAGCCGCGGAGCGATCTCACTCGCTCCGCGGCTCGTCGCATGGAACAGCCGCAGTTCCAACACCCCCTCCGATGGACCACCGTCAACGCGATGCGAACCTCGCATATTTCCGTGCGAGGGGCTCACTTCTCGGGGTCGTCCTCGGAGAGATTTCCGCTCGGGCCTCCACGCCCCCCGGGGTCATCTCGCCAAGGCGCAGCTGTCGGCGCGCCGCCACACCAGCGGCCGAGCCCCTGGAACATCCGGCACCTGACGCTGAACGCACATGCTGATCACGCCCCGCAAGCAGGTGACTGGCATCCCAGCACGAACCCAGCACGGTAGGGATGAGCAGAGGTGACGAGAGGTGACGAGAGGTCAGCTGTCCCAGCACCATCCCAGCACGGGAAAACGAAAGAGGCCCGACCCCAAAGAGTCGGACCCCTTCTCACCTGCACGTTTGCTAAATCACCGACGTGGCGATATAGAACCCGCTACACATTGAAGCGGAACTCCACCACAAAGAGCCTGCCCTTGGGAGCTGGATCCCGAACGGCTTCGTCAGCCGAGGGCGAGGATGATGTCGGTGCCGTAGGCGTCGATGGTGCCCTCGCGGTGGTCGTGCATGGCGTAGACGGCGAACTGGTCGACGCCGAGGTCCTTGAGGTGGCGGAGCTTGTCGATGTGGGCCTCGGCGGGGCCGAGGAGGCAGAAGCGGTCGACGATCTCGTCGGGGACGAAGGTGGTGTCGGGGTTGTCGGCGCGGCCGTGGTGGGAGTAGTCGTAGCCGTGCCGGTCCTTGATGTACGCGGTCAGCTCCTCCGGGACCATGCCGGAGTGTTCGCCGTACCTGGAGACGAGGTCGGCGACGTGGTTGCCGACCATTCCGCCGAACCAGCGGCACTGGTCCCGGGCGTGGGCCAGGGCCTCGGGCGAGTCGTCGGCGGTGACGTACGCCGGGGCGGCGACGCAGATGGTGAGCGCGTCGGGGTCGCGGCCGGCCTCCCGGGCCGCGTTCCGCACCGCCTTGACCATCCACTCGGTGAGGAAGGGGTCGGCGAGCTGGAGGATGAAGCCGTCGGCCTTCTGCCCGGCGAGCGCGAGGGCCTTGGGGCCGTACGCCGCCATTCAGACCGGCAGCTTCCCGTTCCTCACCCACGGGATCCGGATCGGGTTGCCGTCGACCTCTGCCTCGCGGCCCTCCGCCAGGTCGCGGATGACCTCGATCGCCTCCCCGAGGCGGGCGAGGGTGTTGGGCCTGCGGCCGGCGACGCGCATGGCGGAGTCGCCGCGGCCGATGCCGCAGACGGTCCGGTTGCCGTACATGTCGTTGAGGGTGGCGAAGGTGGAGGCGGTCACCTCCCAGGTGCGGGTGCCGGGGTTGGTGACCATGGGACCGACGTGCAGCTTGGTGGTGTGCTCGAGGATCCGGCTGTAGATGACGAAGGGTTCCTGCCACAGCACGGCGGAGTCGAAGGTCCAGCCGTAGCGGAAGCCGTTGCGTTCCGCCCGGCGCATCAGGCCGACGACCTGCGAGGCGGGCGGGTCGGTCTGCAGGACGAGTCCGAAGTCCACGCGGGACCTCCAAGTTCGAGTCGGTGCGTTGAGACCCCAGGCCGCTTAGCCCAGGTACTGACAGAGTCCGCGCGGCACGAACGCCCCGTGCCCGGCGTGACCCGTGTATTTCCGCTGGTCGACGACGAGCTCACCCCTGGACAGGACCGTTTCCACCTGACCGGTGATCGTCCTCCCCTCGTACGCCGAGTAGTCGACGTTCATGTGGTGGGTCTCGGCCGACAGGACCTGGGTGGCGTGCGGGTCGTAGATGACGACGTCCGCGTCCGCGCCCGGGGCGATCGTGCCCTTCTGCGGGTAGATGCCGAACATCCGGGCCGGGGTCGCGCAGGCGATCTCGATCCAGCGGCGGCGCGAGATATGCCCGTCCACGACGGCCTGGTGGAGGAGATCCATGCGGTTCTCCACGCCCGGCAGGCCGTTGGGGATCTTCGAGAAGTCGCCCCGGCCCAGCTCCTTCTGGCCCACGAAGCAGAACGGGCAGTGGTCCGTCGACACCACCTGGAGGTCGTTGGTCCGCAGGCCCCGCCACAGCGCCGCCTGGTGCTCCTTCGGCCGCAGCGGCGTCGAGCACACGTACTTGGCGCCCTCGAAGTCCGGCTCCGCCAGGTTGTCCGTGGACAGGAACAGGTACTGCGGGCACGTCTCGCCGAAGACCGGCAGCCCCATGTCCCGGGCGGCGGCGAGCTCCGCCACGGCCTCCTGCGCCGACACGTGCACCACGTACAGCGGGCTGCCCGCGACCCGGGCCAGCTGGATCGCCCGGTGAGCGGCCTCAGCCTCAAGCAGCGCCTTGCGGACCTCGCCGTGGTAGCGGGGATCGGTCTCGCCCCGCGCCAGGGCCTGTTCGACCAGGACGTCGATTGCGATGCCATTCTCGGCGTGCATCATGATCAGCCCGCCCGTGTCACCGGCCACCTGCATCGCCCGCAGGATCTGCCCGTCGTCCGAGTAAAAGACCCCCGGATACGCCATAAACAATTTGAACGAGGAAACGCCGAGTTCGACCAGCTTCGGCATCTCACGCAGCGTCGCCTCGTTCACGTCCGACATGATCATGTGGAACGCGTAGTCGATCGCGCAGTTCCCGTCCGCCTTCTCCATCCAGGCGTCCAGGCCGGCCCGAAGCGGCTCGCCCTTCGCCTGCACCGCGAAATCGACGATCGTCGTGGTCCCGCCCCACGCCGCAGCCCGCGTCCCCGTCTCGAATGTGTCCGACGCGAACGTGCCACCGAAGGGCAGCTCCATGTGTGTGTGCGCGTCGACGCCGCCCGGGATCACGTACTTCTGCGACGCGTCGATCACCCGGTCCGCCGTCCACTCCTGCGTCCCAGGCGCCGCCAACGCCACCACCCGTCCATGCTCGATCAGCACATCCGCGTGCACCTCGTCCGCGGCCGTGATCACCAGACCACCGGTAATCAGAGTCCGGGTCATTTCCCAGCCATCCCTTCACGCCGACCAACGAACAGGCCACCACCGGCACGGGCCGGGGACACACCCCGGCCCGCCGGCCCCCTCACGCCGCCACCCCGCACGGCACACGGCCTACTCCGCCAGAAAACCCCTGGTCACGCGACCGAACAAAACCCTTGACTTCGTTGGCATGGTGCCTGGAGATCGCGTAGCGGCCTGCAGGGACATAGCCGCACCACGTCCCCGGTCCGTGGCATTTCCGATCAGCTCTATGGCATCCGGTCCGTCGGGCGCTCCGCTCCGCTGTAATTGACGTCCGGCCACGCAGCGGCTCACACTCCAGCCAGACGGTTGGACACCTCAGCCTGCGGTCTGTGACGCTCCTCGGGCGCAGTTCCCCCTCTGCGCCCCGATCCGGGCCACCGCGCAGGTGAAGCAGCTGGTGCCACCGTTTCCCCGGCCCGGCCCGGGGGTGTTGTGAGTGCGTGAGCATCATGATCAGTTCCCCGATAGTCGCCCTGCCGGACACGGACGAGGCGGACGCCCCCGCAGTGGACCTCAGCTGCGTCTCGTGCGGTGACACCCTGCGGATGCGGCTCGCCGGTGAAGTCGACCACTTCACCGCGACACCGCTGAGGGTCGTACTGACCACGGCCGCGGCCTACGGATACCGGCATCTCGATCTCGACACCCGAGCCATCACGTTCTGCGACTCCGCGTTGCTCGATGCGCTGGCCGGCTGGTGCCGCAGCGGCCGCACCGTGTCCCATACCGCCACCTCCCGGCCGGTCGGCCGGCTCCTGGCGATGGAGCGCGACCTGGGCCGCCCCTCGGCGCCGGGCGCGTGGAAGGTGACCGGCCGGTGATCTTCGGGGCGATGACGGTCGTACCGCTCCTCCTCGTACCGCGCCTTCTGGCGCCGCTCCTGGCGTTGGGCCCGGCCGGGCGACCGGGCCGCCGCCACCGTGTGCGCGTTAGAGCACGCTGACCCGTACCAGGCCGGTGGCCCGTGCTCGCGTCGAGCGGACACGGGCCACCCGGCGGTCATTCCTCGCCGTGGCAGTCTTCTGCCACTCCCCGTACGTGACGGGCCCCGTCGGGCGGCGACTCCTCATGCGTGGGCGTGTGGCGCTGCTGCGTCCGGGTGATCATCCGTAACCTCGCATCACGGCCGGTGCGCACGGATTGTCACATAGGTATGACAACAGCGCATCAGCAGGTGATCCCTCGTCAGACCTTCGCCTTCCCTGCGGCAGGGGCGTCGCGGCGCAGGCAGGATGACCTGCCCGAGCCGGACGAGCGGCGCTGGCTGCGGGAGCGGTGGGGCCTGTCGACCAGGCAGGTGGCGGCGGCGTTCGGGGTGACACCGGCGACGGTGCGGTCCTGGGAGCACGGCCGTTCGGCACCCCGGGGTGGCCGCAAGGAGGCCTACCGGCGGTTCCTGGCCGGCCTGGCCCAGCACGGCGAGGTGACCCGGTCCCGCGCCGCGCGCGGTGACCGGTGTCCGGGGGCGGACGTGCGGCGTCCGGCACACCGCCCGGCCGCCCCTGTGACACCCGCCCCCGTGTCGTCACCCCCCGTGACGCCCGCACTGCGGCAAGGCGGCACGCCCAGGCCCGCGTGCCCGGCCGCGTCCGCGGCGGGCTGGGTGGTGCGCGTCGGCCCGGGCGGGGCGGGGGCGGATCCTGTGGCGCCGGAGCGCATCCGGCGCCATCGGCTGCTCAGCGCCGCGGCCTGCGTGTGGTCGCTCGCCCTGTGGGTGCTCCTCACCTGTCCACCGTCCTTCTGACAACGCCGGCCGGATGGGTGTCGACCGGTCACACGATGCCGGTGACGGTCACCCGCACAGCGCCCGGTGTGGTGGCTGCCGCCTCCGCGGCCGCCGCCCGTACGGCACTGGCGGTGTTGGCGGCCTGGTGCTGTGCGCGGACGACGATGTCGATCCGCAGGGCGGTGGTCCGGCCCCGGGAGTCGTAGGCGATGTGCACCGCGGTGCCCGGATCGGACCGGTCGGCGGCAGCCGGCTGTCGTGAGCTGCCCGCCCGCAGCAGGGAGCGCAGGCTGGGACGCAGGCACGCGACGCCGGGGACGGCCAGGACGGCGTCGGTGACCTGCTGGGTGAGGACCTTGGCGCGGTCGCTGTTCACGGCCTGGCCTCCTGTGGCTGGGTGGGAGGGTCGTGGAGGTCGGTGACGGTGACGTCCAGGTCGCCGAGGGCCAGGCCGAGGTGCTGTCGGGCGGCACGGATCAGGCTTTCGCGCACCGCGCAGATGGTGTCTGGGAGGTCTTGTCCGTAGGCGACGGTGATGCGGAGGTGGACGGTGGAGGGGCCGCGGGTGGGGTGGGTGCGGCTGCCGGGTGGGGTGATGCGGCAGCTTCCGGCCAGCACGCCGGGCACCTGTTCGGCGGCGGTGCGCAGGGTGCGGGCGGCGACGGACTCGTAGATCCAGCTGTCCTCGCCGGTCTCGCCGAGGGGCAGGGTGCGGCCCGGGCGCAACTCCAGGCGGACCGCGTCCATGACGCGTCGCACCACGGCGGTGGTGTCGATGTCGGTGGGTGGAGCGGCCGGGGGGAGTACGGCGGCCCGGAGGTGTTCCAGGTCGGCGACGGCCTGTCTGCAGGAGGGGCAGGTGGCGGTGTGCGGGTCGGTGTCCGGCCGGTCGGCGTGCTCCCATACGGTGGCCAGGTCCCTGCCGCAGGCGAGGAGTTCGAGATCTTTGTCGTCCGGGTTCTCGTCGGGGTTCTCGTGGGGGTGGGGGGTGTTCATCGCCATGCGACCATCGCCTCCGTCAGCATGCGCCGGGCCCGGAAGACGCGTGCGCGGACCGCTTCGGGCCGGATGCCCACCGCCTGGGCGATCGTCTCGTACGGCTGTCCTTCGATCTCTCGCAGGACCCAGCAGACCTTCTGCTCGGCGGACAGGCTGCCCATGGCCTGGGCGAGGTCGCGTACGGCGGCGTGCGACTCGGCGGCGCGGGCGGGTGAGGACTGGTGTTCCGGTGCGGCCGGTTCGGCGACCGCGTCGAGGTCGGCCGCGGGTCTGCGGGCCCGCAGCAGGTTCAGGCACCGGTTGGTGACGATGCGGTACAGCCACGTGCGGAACCCCGCCTCGCCCCGGTACTCGGGAAGGCTCCGCCACGCGCTGAGGAAGGCGTCCTGGACGGCGTCCTCGGCTTCGGCCCGGCTGCCCATCAGGCGTTCGGCGAGCTGCATCATGGCCGGCGAGTGGCAGTGGACCAGCATCTCGAACGCCTCCTCGTCTCCTTCCGCGGCCCGTACCGCCAAGAGCCGGTCGCCGGCCTCGGCCGTCTCCTCATCGTCGTCCGGGCCCCACCGAGCTTTCAACGCGGGCTCCTTCCAGCCTCCACCGCTTTGACACCGCCCGCTCGGCTTTCGTTACGCCACCCGGATCCGAACTTTCGTTCACCCGTTCACGACAAGAGGTCCGTAACGCACCGCGCTCTCGCGGTGTCAAAGCAGTGCAAGCACACACCGACCCCATCGAGGGAGCAGTCATGACGGCAACGCAGGAGAAGACCCCGGTCCGCATGGACCACGCGGCCGGCCCGGTACCCGGCGCCGGCCGCACGCAGGTCGACGAGCCCGGCGGCACGCACGGCAGGACGTCGATCGCGGACACCGTCGTCGTCAAGATCGCCGGGCGGGCGACGCGGGAGGTCCCCGGTGTCCACGACATGGGCGGCGGCCTGTCCCGGACGCTGGGCGCGGTCCGCGACCGGGTGCCCGGCGGGCGCCCGAACGTGGGCCGCGGCGTGAAGGTCGAGGTGGGCGAGCGCCAGGCCGCCATTGATGTGGAACTGGTCGTGGAGTACGGCGTTCCGGTTCCGGACGTGGCCCGCGACGTGAGGGAGAACGTGATCGCCGCGGTGGAGCGGATCACGGGCCTGGAGGTCGTGGAGGTGAACATCGCCGTCACCGACGTCCACCTGCCCGGAGACGACGAGGACGACAACACCATCGAGACGCGGGTGGCGTGAGCGGCTCGCGCCGCGTCACCGCACGGACAACGTCGACGAGGGAAGGAAGGCAGCAGCCATGAGCAGGGACGTCCTCGGGCTGATGGTCGGGATGGCACTGGGATTCGCCGGCTGGTTCGGGGGCTTCGGGGCCTTCCTCCTGGTCGCCGCCCTCGGCGGGCTCGGCTACGCGGCCGGCCGCCACGCCGAGCGGGGCGGCGACCTGCGCGACCTCCTGATCGCCGAGCGCAGGCACCGGTGAACACCGCCGAGCGGGGCGTCACCACCGTCGCCGACCGGGTGACGGCCAAGATCGCCCGGCAGGCGGCCGCCGAAGCCACCGCCAAGACCGGCGGGCACGTCCTCAGGTCGGCGGCCACCACCCGCGGGCGCCACGTCGAGGTGACTGTGGAGGTGGACCTCCCCCCGTCCGCACCGGCCGACACGGGCCGGATGGTCCACCTCCGCGATCACCTGACCGACCGCACCCGGCACCTGACCGGGCTGGCCGTCACGCCCGCACGTCTGCGGGTCCGCAGGCTCCACCCGCTCGCCGCCCGCCCTCTGCCAGAGGCCGAGCAGCAGCAGCCGGCCACGGTCGGCAGGTTGTGGTCCCCGCGTCGTGCCGCCGCCACGGGTACGGCCTTGGGCGTGGGCGTCCTGGCCGCACTGACGCTGTGGTCCGTCCTGCACCAGCACCTGCCCGGCATTGCCGCGCCGCCGTGGGAGCAGGTGCGGCAGTGGGCTGCCCTGTCCGGCTGCCGGTCTCTCGCGCGGCCGGCAGCCCTGGCGGCCGCCGCTGCCGGGGCATGGCTGGTTCTCCTGGCCGCCACTCCCGGACACAGACGCCTGCTGCCCCTGGGCTGCCCCCGGTCGGCCCGGGCGGTCATCAGCCGCACGCACGCCGCGCGCCTGATCCGGGCGGCCGTCACCGAGGTGCCCGGGCTGCGGGTCCACTCCGTCCACTTCACCCCGCGCAAGGTCACCGTCCGCGCCGAAGCGGCCTACGGCACACCGCACGACGTCCGCGGGACGACCAACACGACCATCGAGCGCACCCTGAGGAGCATGGTCCTGCGACACCCCCCGCAAGTACGGCTCCTCCTGCGCCCCGCCCAGGACCCGCACACCGCCCCCGACCGGCGGCCTGCACAGGAGGACGGGAATGCGTAGCCGCACCGTGGCCAACCGGACGGCGCTCGCCCTGACCGGTCTCGCTCTCCTGGCCTCGGGAGCCGCCGCCACCCGGTGGGGCGAGGAGAGGATCCTCACAGCTGCCCTGCGCCACCTGGAGCCCACGGATCACCGCCTGCTCCTCGCCGCGAGCAGTGCCGCCCTCGCCGCCTCACTGGTCCTGCTCACCGCACAGATCCGGCGCCCGGGCCGGCGCCGCCTGAACCTTCCCGCCCCTGGCTGCCGACTCGACAGCCGCGCCGTCCGCCACGCCGTCCAAACCGGCTGCGCCGCCGTCCCGGGGGTCGTGCGGGCCCGCTGCCGCCTCACCGGCCGCCGGGGCACGATGCGCCTGGCCATCACCCTGACCGTCAACGGCACAGCACACCCCGGCGAGGTCTTGACCGCAGTGGCCGACGGTGTCCTGCCGCAGATCACCCCCCTGCTCACACCTCGTCGACTCCACACGCGTATCCGTCTGCGGGTCCAACGCCCCCGGCCGCACCGAACCCGGTGAGACGCGGCCGGCGGAGCCGTTCCCACGGTGACGGGCAGCCCCTGCGTGGGAACGGCTCCGCTGCCACGGCCCCGCCTGCGCGGGCATGTGCCCCAAAGGGGCGATTATCGCTGTTACGCGCGGAGCAGCGGCATGCCCGACGCGCGGCTGTGGCCGCTCCCTCTTCTCGCGGCCACAGCCCTCAAGTCGCCACCGCAGGCCGGTGAGTACTGCCGACCCTCGTGCACCAGCTGACCGGGTCCGCGGCAGGAAACCTGGCCGCACCCATCACCAAGGCCGCTTGCCGCAGTGACCAGGCTGTGCCCTCACAGCGCGATGCCCGCCCTGCTCCACCCTGTTCCGGTCGACGTACGACAATGGCGGTTCGTCGAGGGGCGGATGGCGCTCCCGCCCGGCGACCGCCACCGCTACGTCACGCGGTCCACCGGATCCCCCCGCCACCGGGCTGCCGGACGGCATGGTCGAGGCCCTCGCCGACCTATAAACGCTGCAACACGGAGCGGACCTGAAAGCCCACTGCCTCCCGCATGCCCATGGGGTCGGGCCGACGGGTGACCCGGCTGTGCAGGAACCCTGTCGGCGTTCGCGAGTAAGGGATGCCGGCATGCGGGGCCGGCCTGCCGGAGAACGCGCCCCATGAAGAAGCGCGTTGGCCGACGTTCCGCCTCCAGGCCTGGGGCACGACTTCGGTCCCCCGGCACGCAGCCGCCGGCCAACACTCGACCGCCCTGATGCAACCCTTTGCGCGACCGGAGCGGGCTGCCGAGACAGGGCCAGCTGGCAGGTCTCCCAAGCATTCAGGGGGTGAGGGCGCGTACGGTCAGTCCGAGCCCGACCACGACGACCAGGGCGGAAGTGCCCACCGGTCCGATGCACGCGGCGGCACCGACGAGCCGGCGCAGCCGGGGCTGATCACCGGCCTGCTTGATGCGGTGTTTGACGTGGAGGAGCAACAGTCCGGCGAGGGTCAGGGTGGCAGCCATGCCCAGGCCGTAGGCGAGGACGAGGAGCACGCCGAAGGCGGTGCGGCCGAGGGCAACGGCGCCGAGGAGGACGACGAGCGCGGAGGGGCTGGGAACGAGTCCGCCGGCGATGCCCATGCCGATCAAGCCGGCTTTTCCGGCCGGGCGGGGGGCGTGGGTGTGCTCGGAGGGCGTCTGCTCCTGGGTTCTGCGCGAGGCGGGTACCGGGGCCGGAGCGGTGAGGAGGCGAGGAGAGGCGGTAGCAGATACCGCCGCACCAGTACGGTCTGCCGTCGGCGGAGCCGGATGGTGCCCCACCCCGTGCTCGTGGTGGCGCCCGTGATCGTGGTCGTGGTCGTGGTGGTGGTCACGCCCGTGATGGTGGTCGTGGTCGTGATGGTGCCTGTGGTGGCGATGGTGGTGGCCGTGAGCGGGCTTGTTGCGGAGGGCGCGGGTGAGAAGCCACAGGCCGATGGCGGTGATGATGAGTCCGCTGGCGGTGCCGAGCCAGGCCAGGACGGTTTCGCCGGCGAGGTGGGTGGCGGTGGGGAGGGCGAGGCCGAGGACGAGTACGCCTGCGGTGTGGGTGAGGGTGACGGTCGCGCCGACGGTGACGGCGTCGCGGCGGGTTCCGCGGCGTCCGGCGAGGTAGGCGGCCATGATCGTCTTGCCGTGGCCGGGCAGGAGAGCGTGGGAGGCCCCCAGGGTGATGGCGAGGAGGAGGGCGAGAAGGCCGACGGGAAGGGTGAGTTCGTGCCGGGAGACGAGCGCGTCGAACCAGCCCGCGATCCGGCCGCCAGGTGTCCCCGCCGGACCGGCGGCGGGCGTGGTGGTGTCGGTGGCGCCGTTGGAGGGGGTGGTGTGCAGTTCGGCGGTGCGCTGGTCCAGTGGGCTGGCCAGCGGGTCGGGCGGGTAGCGGCGGAGTTCCTGGGTGGGTGAGGTGGTGGGGAGTTCGGTTCCGGTGATGCGCAGTCCGATGCCCTTGGCGGTGATCTCCCGCCATCCGATGCGGTTGGTGTCGTAGCGGGTGTCGACACTGATGTCACCGCCGCGCTCGAGGGGGGCGGACGCGGTGTAGGCGCAGGTGAGGCGGCTGGTTTTGAGTCCGGCTTCGCCGGGTTCCCAGGTGAGCTGTGCCGTCTTGGGGTTCCATCGTGCTGGGCCTGCGGGGGTATGCAGGTCCAGTTGCTCGGCCAGGGCTGTGCAGGTGCCGCGTGCGTATCGGGTGGTTTCGGCACCGGTGAGGATCTCGTTGTTGTCGGTGTCGATGAGGGGGCGTTCTTGGAGGGCGGCGATCTCAGCGCGGTCGACGATGACGGTGGCGTCGATGCGGTCCGGTTGGAGGGTCAGGCCGGTGTGGTAGTTGACGGTGAAGTTGCCCAGCGGGTGGGCGGGTGCGGCTGCTGCGGCGGGGGTGGTCAGGCCGCAGAGGGCGGTGAGCAGGCCGGTGGCTGCGGTGAGGGCGCCGTGTGCGGGGGTCATGGGGTGCCGATTCGCTTGAGGAGGGCACGCGCGTGGGCGGCGTGCAGCGGGTTGAGTGCGGGGGCCGGGCCGAGTGCTGCCTGCAGGTCGGCGGTGGCGGCCGCTTGGTTGCCCAGGGCGTGGTGGATGGCGGCGCGGTGGTAGCGCCACAGTGCGTGCCGGGTGCCGAGCGCGAGGGCTTGGTCGGCGTGGTCGAGGGCTTCGCGGTGTCGGCCCGCTTTGTGCAGGGCCCAGGCGTAGGCGTCGTGGACGGCGACGAACGGCCTAGTTCGCAGGGCTTGTTCGGCCATGGTGATGGCGCGAGCGGGGCTGCCGTGGTCGGCTTCGAAGAGGATGGCGTCGGTGTCGGGCGGGTCACCGGCGGATGTTCGGAGGGTGTCCTGGGCCCGGAGCAGCGTGAACTGGGCTTCGGCCTGTTCACCGTGTCCGAGAGCCTGGTGCGTCTCGCCGAGGGCGAGCAGGAGGTGCGGCAGGGGTGCGATGTCCGTGGCGCGCTGCCAGTCGGCGCGTGCCTGAGCCGTCTGGCCGAGAGCGGCATGGGCACGTGCTCGGGCGTCGAGGAGTGCGGGGTCGGCCGGTGTCTTGCGCAGCCCCTGGTCGGCCTCCTTCAGTGCGAGGGGGGCGTCGCCGTCCTCAAGGGCCAGGCTGGACAGGCAGGCGTGGGCGAAAGCCCGCTCGCTGTCGGTGGTGGCAGCGGTCAGGGAGCGCCGCATCAGTTCGGCGGCTCGCACGGTGCTGCCGCGCAGCTCGAAGACATAGGAGGCGCGAGCCAGGGATGAGGCATCGGGGCGCAGGTCGTTCATCTTCTGCACGGCCCGTTCGGCGTCGCGGTACTGGCCGAGTTGGGTGTGGGCGTCGGCGAGTACCCCGTACGCGGCGGGGTTGTAGGGGTCGCTGGTGATGGCCTTCTCGGCCCAGGTGCGGGCGGCGGTGAAGTCGTGGCGGGCGGCGGCGAGCGCGGCCATGCCGGTTTCGGCGGTGCTGTTGCCGGTGGGCTGCAGGGCGAGGGAGCGGCGCAGGGCCTTGTCGGCTGTGGTGTAGAGGGCGGGGTCGGCCGTGGTGCGTGCCTGTTCGATGCGAGCCATGCCGAGGGCCGACCACGTGTCCCAGTCGCCCGGCAGACGTTCCAGGCGCGCGGTGAAAGCCGCTACCGCGACCGCGGGCTGGGCGGCTGCGCCAGGGGGTGCGGAGGCGCGCAGCGGCGGTGGACCAGGGGGGACAGCCGGGATGAGTACGGCTCCGGCGGCGAAGATGGCTGCGCCCAGCGCGAAGGTGAGGGCAACGGTTTTCACTCGGCGCCGGCCGCGCGCTGGCGTGGGCGGGTCAGGTTGCATTGGAGGTTGTCTTTCCTGCGTGAGTGACGCGCTCCCGGGGCCTGAACGGGCGCGGTCTGGCCCCGGGAGCCTTGATGATGCGGTGGCGTCACATCAGCCGCGGTTGCGGCGTCGCATCCGCCAGCCGGCTGCCGCCAGCAGAGCGGCTCCCACCCCGCCGAGGGAGGCCGCGGACTTCTCCTTCGACGTGGCCATGCCGGACGGTCCGCTGTTGACGGACTTGGTGTGCGGCAGGGCCAGGTAGGGGAACGAGGTGCCGAAGGGAACCTCGTTGGCGTTGACCTTGTCGCCGTCGGCGAGCGCGGGGACGAGCTGTCCGGTCTGGGCGGCGCCCTCGACGGCCTGCAGCGAGATGTCGATGACGTCGTCGGTCAGGCGGCGTCCGTTGGGGAATCCGGCCAGGTCTCCGGCGAGGACTCCGTACCGGTTCGGGTTCGCGGCCGGGGGCACGGCCATGTTGAGGCGCAGCTCCTCCGCGGGAACGACCTTGCGGAGGTTTGCGTCGCGGTTGAGGCGGTGGGCGTTGAGGTCGGCCTGGATGGGCCCGCACGCCTTGCAGATTCCGGTGAGGTAGATCTCGAACAGGTCGTTGCGCGGGGCGGCCGGCGCGGGGACGCCGTAGACCTGCTGGATCAGCTTGGGCAGGATCGGGTCGAGGACCTTGTCGACGACCGGCTGGACGGTACGGTCCTGGTCGGGGTTGAGCGTGTTGAAGGCGTCCTTGAACTTCAGCGGGACGACGACCTCGTTCACCAGCGGGTTGCCCAGGCGGGAGACCTGCTTCCACTTGTCGCCGTGACCGGTGCGCGAGTCGGAGACCTGCACGCCCTTGCGGTCGGTGGTCGACCAGATCCCCACGACCGGGTTGCGTGACGGGGTGTAGTTGAGCGCCAGGTACTTCTTGGGGATCTGCAGGGCGACGGAGTTGACGTTGTAGCCGGCCAGCGTGTCCTGCCCGCGCTCGGACAGGTCGCCGCCGTACAGCAGGTCGAAGACCCGAAGGTCGGCGAAGAAGGGGTCCTCTGCCTGTCCGGCGAACGTCTTTCCGCCGCCCGGCAGGGAGCGCACGGCCTGGGCGCGCAGGGAGGCGTAGTTCGGCATGGAGGCCGGACCGACGCGGGAGGGCGCGGCGGGCACGTTGGCCAGCAGGGTCCTGCTCGTGTTGCCGCGGGTCTCGATGAGGTCGTAGACCTGCCGGAAGTTCAGGTCCGGGTCGTTCAGGGTGGTGACCTGGCCGGTGTTGTAGAGGAACTGGTTCGCATCGTCGCGAGTCCGGTTCTTGAACCGCCAGGTGTACGTGATGTCGGCGTTGCCATCACCCGTGTTGTCGATCTTGATATTGTAGCGGAGGTCCTCGCCGAAGGCGTAGAAGTTCGGTCCGCCGTTGGGCTCCTCGAACGGGATCCAGTTCGCCAGCAGGGTGACGGTGTCGGACTTGTCGGGGCTGGTGAACGCGTACACGTCGGTGTTGTCGGCGCGAGGATCACCGGCGATCAGCGGGGCTTCGCGGTGGCTGGAGGCGGAGCTGACGCCAGGGCCGAGGGTGAGGACGGCCATGGCGGTCGCCAGGGCGCCGGAGCCGAGGACGAGCAGGGAGTGGTCCAGCATCCGGCGTCGGCCGGACGCCGGGGAGGTTGCCTTCACGGAGGGGTGTTTCCTTTCCAGCAAGGTGCGTACCGCGCCAGACCCCATCAGGGAGGCAACGGTTCGCCACGGGTTTGTACAGGTGGCGGTCGGCACCGCGGCGAACGAGGGGTTCGCACTGCCCGAGCAAGGTCAGGAAAGGCAACGGGGACTGACCAGGCCCAGGCACACCATCGCGCAGGGCTGCGCAGGGCGAAGAAAACCACGGCCGGACGACGTCGCGTGTCTGGCTGTCGCCCCGCGCCGGTGCGCCCGGGATCGGCTGCGTGAGAAATCCGCAGGTCACAGGCGTGAGTACGCCCGCCTGCGCGCCATCCGAGTCGTCGACGACACGTCGCGCGCTGTTAGCCCGAACGAGACAACACGTCCTTATTGCAAAGGAGTTGCAGTAGCCGCGGCCGTCCACGCCCGTGTGATTCTGTCAGCGCGAGTCCGGCACAACCCACGGCTGGTATCGCTCCTCGTAGCCATGACCACACCGTCATCGCGGACAGCCCCGCGCCTTCTCGGTCTTGGTCGGGACCATCGTGGTTGCTCAGCGCCAGAGCCGGCGACCATGGTCGGGAGGTGCCGCTGGTGCGGCTCCGCCGCCGTCGCCTGAGCGGGAGAGTGCCCGATCGGCCCGCTCGGAGTGCGACAGCCCGGCCTGCGAGGCATTCTGAAACCGGCTCGACGTGCTGTAGGAGGCCGCTGGAGAGCCCGCATCGAAAGGCCCGCCACCCAGGGTGGCGGGCCTTTCAGACTGTTACGGGTTGCCCCCTCCACGCGCGTGCGTGGGCGCGGGCATGCTGACCGCAGGCGCTGGCCAGTGTGGGTGGTTGCGCGGGAGCGGGGGGTCAGTCGGCGGGTTGCAGGTGGGCGAAGACGACGAGGTTCTCGGTGTAGTCCTTGGCCGTGCGGTCGTAGGGGCCCGCACAGGTGATGAGCCGGACGAGAGCGTCGGGGGTGTCGTCGTACACGCGCTGGTTCGGGAAGTCGTCCTTGCTGAAGCTCTCCACGGAGTCGACGAGGAAGACCGCGGTGGTGCCGTCGGCGCGCGTGACTTCGAAGGAGTCGCCGGTCTGAAGTTCGCCGAGCCGGGCGAAGACGGCCGGTGCGGTGGCCGTGTCCAGGTGGCCGGCGATGAGCGCGGTCCCCCGCTCGCCGGGAGCGATGCCGGCGGCGTGCCATCCGACGAGGTTGACGTCGTCGGCCGGGGGTGGATCCAGGGCCCCTGAAGGCCCGATCTCCAGGTCGGTGAACGGAGCGTCTACACCGATCTTGTCGATCTTCAGGCGGGTGGGGATCGCTCGCGACATGGCGGGACTGGACGTCGGTCCGGTTCCCGGCGGGGCCTGGTGGGGCGCGCGGGAAGGTGTCGAGGCGCCGACGGGGGCCGACAGGGCCGTGGAGGATGCCTCGGATCGTGGAGTGTCAGCCTCGCCCTGCGTGAACGTCTTCGGTCCGAGGAGGACCAGGAGCGCGGCGAGTGCCGTCGTCCAGAACACCGTGGGCGCGACCCATCGTGCCGGACGGCGGCGGGAGGCATCTTCGCCGGCGGAGTCGGGTGGGGGTTGCTTCACAGACGTCTTCTCATCGGGCATGGCGGATCCGGGGTCGCGTGGCGAGCAGAGACGGTTTCCACGGCGCAGGGGCTGCCCTCAGTGCGGCAGCTCCTGCGCCGGGTCGGCTATCACGCGGACGCGCCGGCAGTCTTCTTACGGCGGTAGAGAACGAACGCGCCCGCCCCGGCCGCCAGCACCAGCGCACCGGACAGGCTCACGCTGTTCCCCGCGAGGCCACCGCCACCGGTGTGCATGCCGCCCTTAGGCTTGTCGTGCTTGTAGCCCTCCGACTTCTGCTGCTCGGGCTTGCCCCAGTCATCGGCGTTGACCGCGGACAGCGCGCCCGACCCCGTGTGCATACCGCCGTACGGCTTGTCGTGGTCCTTCTTCTCGTGCTTGTCCTTGGACCAGTCGTCGCCGCCGATCAGGGACAGGGCGCCGGAGCCGGTGTGCATCCCGCCGTGCGGCTTGTCGTGGTCCTTCTCATGCTTGCCGCCCTTGTCATGCTCCTTCGACCAGTCGTCACCGCTGACCGCGGTGAGCGCGCCGCCACCGGTGTGCATCCCGCCGTGCGGCTTGCCGTGGTCCTTGTCGCTCTTGTGGTGCTCCTTCTTGCCGTGCTCGTCCTTCGACCAGTCGTCACCGCTGACCGCGGTGAGCGCGCCGCCACCGGTATGCATCCCGCCGTGCGGCTTGTCGTGGTCACGCTTCTGGCTGTGGGCGGAGTCGCCCTTGTCCCAGTCCCCGGCCGTGAACGCGTAGGCGCCGGGCGTGGTGAGTGCCAGAGCGGCGGCGGTGGCGGTGGCGGCAAAGAGAATGCGGGCAGAGCGCATCAAAGGCTTCCTTCCATCCGCTGCGTCAGCAGACCGTTGTCTGCTTCCATACGCAGCGACATGGCCCACCGTCAGCTCTTCAGTGACGGACCGCCACCTGAGCTAGTGCATAAGAGAAACAGCGGCAGCGTTACCTGCCGGCCGTACGTGAGCAGCGCGACATGACCGGAGGAAGCCGGCTTCCACGCCAGATGAGGCTGGGACTCAGCGCAGCGCCCCCTGCGGGAGGGGGCGCTGTGTCTGAGGATGTGGTCAGTCTCCGAGGCAGCAGATCAGCGATGCCGGCAGGAGTCCTTCCCATCCCAGGAGCCGGGTCTCGTTCCTGCCCGGCTCGATACGTACTTCGAGGCCGGAGACGGGTGTGGGCTGCCAAGCGTCATCGGGTCCGGGCTCGCAAGCGAGGGCCGAAAGGCGCTGGGGCGACTGACCGTCTGCGTGTGGGCCCGTCAGTTCTGGTCCAGGGGCAGGGCGATGTCGACGACCTGGCGGGAGGCGGGGAAGGCACCGACGAGGTCGGCACGGCCGTTGAGGATGTTGATCTTGTAGAAACGCTGCTTGCCGTCGGTGGACAGGGCGGCGAAGCCGCGGTTGGAGCCGTCGGATGCCTTGTAGTAGATGTCGAATCCGGCCGACGGGCCGGCGTTCGCTCCGAGGTTCCCGGTGGGTGCGAGGGTGCCGGCGTTGGCCGGGGACTGCAGCGAGACGCGGTCGTTGGTGGTGTCGATGTCGAACAGCGAGGTCGCGGTGGCCGCGCTGAGGTCGTTGTTGGTGTACGCGGCGCCGGTGACGCCCAGGGCGGTGGAGGGCGGCATGGTCGGGTTGGTGAGCGTGCCATCGACGACGGTGGGGGTGGCGGGGGAGTTGACGTTGTGGCGCAGGTTCTGTCCGGTGTCGCTGATGACGCGCAGGCGGTCGGCGGCGGGGTTGAAGTCGACGCCGAAGTGCTTGCCCTGGAGAGCGACGGTCAGCTGGGAGACCTTGACGGCCTTCGCGCTGCTGCTGAGCGTGTAGACGCCGCCCTTCTCGCCGACGCCGTAGAGCTTGCCGTTCTGGACCCGGAAGTCAATGCCGACCAGCACCGTGTCGCCGCGGAGGCCGGAGACCTTCCCCAGCGCCCAGGTCTCGGACGGCTTGTGGACATCGAAGCCCACCAGGCGCTGGTCCGACGTCAGGCCCACGCTGATCAGGCTGTGGCCCGCGGCGCGGTTCCCCGGCCCGAACGGGCTGGCATCGCCCGTGTGGGCCGAGGCCAGCACGGGCGACATCAGGGCAGCAGCCACCGCGGCAGCCGTGACGGTGGTGGCGATGCGAGTACGCACGAGAGGACTCCGATCGATCAACAGCCCACACCCATGTCGGGGGCGAGTCTGTGAATGCTTCGACACCCCCTGCCGCAAAGGATGGGCGCTATAGCCCTCAATCGCCCGGTTGGCTGTCAAAAGTCCTATCGCCACACCCACCCACAGCCCAACGCCGCGCGCTGCCCTGAAAGTGACCGGACTTCATCCAGAAGAAGAGACATGCATCGGGTGAGGGGGAGTGGAGAGCTTCACAGTGCGGCCGTGTGACACATAGCCCGCGTGCACGCGATGAATCTCTCACGGGAGATGTTGATTGTGGCCGGGCAGTCGACCTAGCCTCGGGATTGCCCCGCTGCCAGCACGCGGCCGAAAGTGTGGCTCGCCGCCCAGCGAGCGAACCGCTGTTGAACACCCGAACGGCTCGGACATGCCCCTCCGCGTCACGCAGGCCGGGGATCTGCGCACGATGCCCTCAAGCACTTGGGGGATCTTACCTCCGCCCGTGTAGCGCTAGAAATGATCTCCGAAGATCGGAGCGCGATGATCCGGTGATCAAACACATGCCGCTCAGGGATGGCGGACGGATCCGGCTGTGCGGTGTGCGGCCGTGACGTCGGCGCGCTGTGCCCCTTCGAGACGAAAGGGCACAGCGCCGGCATGCGTTGCTGCTGGGGCGGCGTTTACTTGGGCATGAGGACGGTGTCGACGATGTAGACGTTGGCGTTGGCGGTCTTGACGTTGCCGCAGACGACCTTGGAGGTGTCGTTGACGGTGTAGTTCTCGCCGGACCCCTTGGTGGTGATCATGCCCTTCTGGAGGGTCTCGAAGGAGCCGTTCTCCAGCTGCTTCGGCGTCAGCTTCTCACCGACGACGTGGTAGGTGAGGACCTTGGTGAGCATGTCCTTGTCGGCGAGAACCTTGTCGAGGTCGGCCTTCGGGATCTTGGCGAAGGCGTCGTTCGTCGGCGCGAAGACCGTGATGTTCTGCGCGTTGTTGAGGGTGTCGACCAGGCCGGCCTTCTTCACGGCGGTGACCAGGGTGGACAGGGCCGGGTTGTTCGAGGCGGCGGTCGCGACGGGGTCCTTGGCCATGCCGTCGAAGGAGCCGGCGCCCTCCTTCGGCACGCCGGCGCAGGCGGGGCCGAAGGGCTGGTCGTCGGTCATCGCGCTGTCCGACGGGGTGCTCTCGCTGGTCTTCGCGGCCTCCTCCGGGCCCGCGGAGGGTGCGGCCTTGGTGTCGCTGCCGGAGTCGGAACACGCGGCCAGGGACAGGGGCAGCAGGGTGGCCGCGGCGACGGCGATCGCGGTGCGGCGGATCTTCATGCTGTTCATGATCGGTTGCTCCTTGAAGGGCTGTTCTCTGGGGTGTCGGTGTACGGATTGGTGCTGTCCCGTGCGCGGCTCGCGGGCCGTGCCGGGTGGTCTAGGTGACGGTGACGAAGACGCTGTGCCAGCCGCTCGCTCCGTCGGGAATGGTCCGGGTGCGCTGCTCGGTCTGGACCTGGCCGGTGCCGTCGGTGGCGCGGACGGTGAGGTTGTGGCCGCCGGGGGTGGCGTTCCAGCGATAGGTCCACTGGCGCCAGGTGTCGGTGCCTGCCTGGGCGGCGAGGTCGGCGTCCTGCCACGGTCCGTCGTCGATGCGGATCTGGACCCGGGTGATGCCGCGGCGCTGGGCCCAGGCGACCCCGGCGATGGTGACGGTGCCGGCGGCGGGGCGGGCGAAGGGCTTGGGGGTGTCGATGCGGGACTGGGTCTTGATAGGCGCCTTGCGGGCCCACTTCCGCTTCACCCAGTACGGGTCGTAGGCGTCGAAGGTGGTGAGCTCGATGTCGGTGATCCACTTGCAGGCCGACACGTATCCGTACAGGCCGGGGACGAGCATCCGGACCGGGAAGCCGTGGTCGAAGGGGAGCGGCTCGCCGTTCATGCCGACGGCGAGCATCGCGTCCCGGCCGTCCATCAGGTCCTCGACCGGCGAGCCGAGCGTCATACCGTCGACCGACCGCGCCACCAGCTGATCCGCTTTCCCGCCCCGTGACGGGGGGACCACGCCGGCTTCCTTCAGAAGGTCGGCGAGGGGGACACCCAGCCAGCGGGCGTTGCCGATGTAGGGGCCGCCGACCTCGTTGGAGACGCAGGTCAGGGTGATGTCCCGCTCGATGAGAGGGCGGGCCAGGAGCTGGTCGAGGGTGTAGGTGCGCGGTCGGGTAACCCCCTTGCCGTGAATCCGCAGCCGCCAGGTGCCGGCGTCGACCTTGGGCACGGTCAGGGCAGTGTCGACGCGGTAGAAATCGCGGTTGGGGGTGGTGAAGGCTGTGATGCCGGGGACCTTCAGCTGGACGCCGGCCGGGAGAGCGGGGGCGGGAGAGGAGGGTTTGGGCAGGGCCAGGGCCTCGCGGGAGGCGACAGCACCTTGGCTTTGTCGACTGGTGAAGAACCGTCCCAGCGCTCCGGCCGTGGTGGCCGCCGCGGCGGTCACGCCGGCCGCCGTGAGGAAGCCGCGCCTGTCCCACGACAAAGCGTCGGACTGGCCGGCCTCGCCGACCGGGGCTGGGGCGGTGAGGGCTTTGGACGCCAAGAGGTACAGCACGCCGGCTCCCGCGACCGCTCCCGCGATGGAGGGCAGTACGTCACCGAGGCCGCTGGAATCGGGACGGCCGAGGGCGGCTGCGGCCCCGATGACCCCGAACAGCAGAACGCCCGCGGCTCCGATGCGTCGATGCGACAGGGCGAGGATGCCCAGGCCGATGGCGATGAGGGTGAGGATCGCGAGAATCCCGAGCTGCAGAACCGTCTTGTCGTTCTCTCCGAACGTGCGGATCGCGAAGTCCTTCACGGCCGCCGGCGTCCGGTCGATCACCGCGCCGCCCACCACCGTCACCGGTCCGGCCGCCGGCCGCACCAGTCCAGCGACCAGCTCGGCCACGGCCAAGGCCGTGAAGGCGGCCAGAAGCCCGGCCAGCGCGCCCCGTGCGGCGCGGAAGAGGGTCCTGCGGAAGCTGCTCACACCTGCCATTCGGCGTGCCCCGCCGGGCGGATTGGTTCGACCTCCAAAAGAGTGAACTCTTCTTTCTGGATTGCCTTCACGGCGCGGACGCGGACGCGGAGGCCGCCGGCCGGCCGGCTGCATCAACGCCTTGGGCAGGTTGAGGGCCGCTACCGGAAAGGGCGATGTCACGGGTCAAGCGCGTGGGCCACCAGGCGCAGTGGCCGAGGTCGAGGATGAGGGCGGGGACGAGAAAGAGCCGCACGAGAAGGGTGTCGATGAGGACGCCGATGGCGACGACGCAGCCGATCTGGGCGAGGTACAGAAGGGGCATCACGGTGAGCGCGGCGAAGGTGGCGGCCAGGATGAGTCCCGCGGCGCTGATGACTCCGCTCGTGGTCTGAACTCCGCGCTGGACTCCGGCCAACGTGCCGTGGCGAACTGCTTCGGCGCGGATCCGGTGCACGAGGAAGATGTTGTAGTCGACGCCGAGTGCGACGAGAAACACGAAGGAGAACAGCACCACGGCCGGTTCGGTCGCCGCGCTGGCGGAGACCAACCGGAAGAGCAGGGCGGCAACACCGAACGCGGTGAACAGACTGACCCAGGCAGCCGCGACCAACAGCAGTGGCAGCAGCAAACAACGCAGCAAGACAATCAGAACAGCCAGAACCACGACCAGGACCAGGGGCATGATCAACCGGTGGCCGCGCACGGACGCCTGGTGCAGGTCGGCAAGTTGCGCGCTCTGACCGCCGACCAGCGCCCCGGTCCCGGCCAGCGAGCCGCGCAGCCGGTCCACCGTGTTGCGGGCGATGGCGCTGTCCGGGGCGTCCATCAGCGTGGCGAGGATTTGTGACCTGCCCTCGGGACCGGGCAAGGGTGCGGCGACGGCCGCCACACCAGGTGTGGCGGAGATCCGGTCGCGCACGTCGGCTGCCTGGGCGGCGGAGGCGACGATGACCAGGGGGCTGGCGGTCCCCGCCGGAAAGTGGCGCGCCATCACCTCGTGCCCGGCGGCCGAGGGCGCGCCGGCAGGCAGAGCCTGGTGCAGCGGAACGCCGCTCTGGGAAAGCAACGGAGCGAATGACGCCCCCGCGACGAGCGCGAGCAAGCAGCCGGCCCAGACGCGGCGGGGCCGCCGGGCCGTCGCGCGGGCGATCCTCGTCCACATCGCGGCCGTCCCCCGCGGGGAAGAAGGCCTCAACACCCGTTGGCCGCACAGGATGAGGGCGGCCGGCAGGAAGGTCAGGGACACGAAGGCGCAGCAGGCCATGGCGATCGCCACCGCAGGCCCCAGGGCCTGCTCGCCAGGAAGGTCGCTGAACGCGAGGGTGATCATGGCGCAGGTGATGGTCGCCGCGCTGGCAAGGACAGGTGGCGCGGTGGCGCGGCAGGCGGCTTTCATCGCCGTAGAGGTGTCAGGCTTTCCGGTGCGCTCTTCGCGGTAGCGGGCGGCCAGCAGGAGGGCGTAGTCGGTGCTGGCGCCGACGACGAGGACGAACACGATGCCCTGGGTCTGGCCGTCGACCTGCAGCAGGCCCGACCGTGCCAGTGTGTACAAGGCGGCACAGGCTACCGCCAGGGCCAGCAGCGAGGCCGCGGTGGCCAGCAGCGGCATCAGCACGCTGCGGTAGACGAGGAGGAGGATCACCAGGACGCCGCCGAGGGCGACGACCAGCAGGGTGCCGTCGGTCTGTGAGAAGGCGCCGTCGAGGTCGGCTTGAGCAGCTGCTGGGCCCGCCAGGTGCACGGTTGTCGAGGCGGCCGTAGCGGCCGTCTCGCGGATGCGCGCGAGCTCGGCGGGCAGGTCGGCAGGTCCGGTGGTGATCACGGCGGTCATGGCCCGGCCGTCCTGGGCGAGGACGGGAGCAGCGCCGTCGGCCAGACGGAAGGCGACCTGGCGGATCTCCTCCTGCTGGTCCGGCAAGATCCGTTCACCCTCGGTACGGGGGGTCCAGATCACGGCGAGGGGCAGCGGATCTTCGGCGCCCGCCGGATTGAGCAGATCGGCCACCCGGGCGGATTCGGCCGCGGCCGGCAGCTGCACCTCCTGGCCGGCCTGCGTGACCTCTTCGAGCCGAACGGTGTAGGGGCCGGCGGCGACAGCCAGGACCAGCCACAGCAGCACTACGGCGAACGACCTTGCACGGTTGAGCCTCAGCACGAAGCCATCTCTCTGTCGTTGCTGCCGGGCACGCCCTGCGGACGGCGGCGGCAGCAGAGCACGGGCGCCCGGGATTGCACTCCGTCTCCGATTCGGCGCGGCACCAGAACCGGGATGGGAGGCAGAGCCGGACATCACCCGGACGGCCGCTCGCAGGTCTTCGCAGATATGGGCAATCCGGCAGGAAGTCGAGCACGAATCATCCATGCAAGCAGCCCTGGAGTTTCAGCCACAACGCCGGCGACGGCGGTCGCAAGCCGCCGCAGCAAGGATCACCGCCTTGCCCTTCACCGGGGCTACGGTCACGGAACGCTCACCGCAAGGAACGATCATGGACACCGCCATCGCGACCTGCGGGCACCCAGGCACGCTGCACGTCCCGCTGCCCTCTGGCGGGCAGGCAGCGCGCCAGGCCCGTCAGGCTGCGGCACGGCTCCTGGCGCAGCAGGCGGACTCCTGCCCGCGCGAGATCGCCGAGGATCTCGTGCTGATCGTCTCGGAGCTGGTCGGCAACGCGGTGCTGCACGCGGCCGGACCCTACGCGCTCACACTCAGCCTGGAGCCGGGACGGGCGGGTATCGCCGTCAGCGACGGCACGGCAGACCTGCTCAGGCCGTCACCGCGACGCGCAGCGGGAGGAACCGGGAGGCCGGGGGCTGAAGATCATCCAAGCGCTGGGGGCGGACGTCTTCGTCAGTCCCGCCAGCCGAGGCAAGCAGGTCATCGCGGTCCTCACCTGGTAGCCCAGGCGGAAAGGACGTGGTGCCGCGGGCGGCTGTGCCGACAGCCGCCCGCAGCTGACCCGGCCGGAGCACACTGCCTTCCGGGCGGATCACCGGTCCGCGCCACCCCGTCTTGTCGGCGGCGGACCGGGGCTCTTCGCGGTGCTCGATCAGGCGTTGACGCAGGTGTTGCCGAAGGACGGGTTCAGCAGCCCGATCACGCTGACGGTGTTTCCACAGGCGTTGACCGGGATGTGGATGGGAACCTGGATGAGGTTGCCCGAGCCGACCCCCGGCGAGTAAGCGGCCACACCCTGGGCACCGGCATCCGCCGATGCCATCGACGCGCCGCCGACGACCACCGCACTGGCCGCCAGAGCCACCGCCAGACCGTGTCGCACACGAACCATGTGAATTACCTCCCAAGAGGGTGCCTCGGCCGTGCAGCTCACACGGCCGGTGTGGGGAGCAGAAGAACATCGCTCTGCTCTCCTCACGACCGGTCTTCGCCGCGGCGCACTCTCCGGCTTGGCCACTGCGCCCGGCTTCCCTCGAACGGGTTACACAAGGGCGGCGCGGCTGACGAACTGCCCACCCATCCGCACGCCCGTCCGCTACGAAGAACCGACGACACCCCCCAAAGGTTCAGACGACCGGACCGTCACCGGACAGTCCGATCCGACCGAGCGACGGCAAAGGACCGGCATGCGATGGACGCCCCGCCCCCCGACGGCCTCACCAGGTCTCCGCTGCGCCTGTTCCCCACGGCCGGAGCAGCACAGGTGAACCAACCGATCCCCTTCGGTGCGCGCGGCTCCGCCGACCACGCCGGCACCGACCTCTCCGACGTCATGCACCAGGTCGCGCAGGGTGACAAACGCGCCTTCTCCGTCCTGTACGACGCCCTCGCGCCGCTGGTCTTCGGCATCGTCGTCAAAGTCGTGCGCGACCGGGCCCAGTCCGAGGAAGTCGCCCAGGAAGTCATGATCGACCTGTGGCGGCAGGCCGCCCGCTACCGGTCCGAGGCCGGCGCTGTGACAGCGTGGGCGGCGACGATCGCCCACCGCCGGGCCGTGGACCGCGTCCGCTCCGCCCAGGCCGCGGCCGACCGCGAGCAGGCCCAGGCGGCCCGCGAGCACACCACCGCCTTCGACGAGGTCGCCGAACAGGTCGAGACCCGCCTGGAGTCCGAGCAGGTCCGTCGCTGCCTGCGCGGCCTGACCGAACTGCAACGGCAGGCGGTGACCCTGGCCTACTACCAGGGGCTGACCTACCGTGAAGTCGCCGAAGCCCTGCGCACGCCTCTTCCGACCATCAAGACACGCATGCGCGACGGGCTCATCCGGCTCCGCGACTGCATGGGGGTGACCACATGAAACACCACGCCACCGATGCCCACACCCTGGTTGCTGCCTACGCGCTGGGCGCACTCGACGACGCCGAGCGCAAGGACTTCGACGCTCACCTGCGGGCGTGTGAGGCCTGTCGGCAGGAAGCCGCCGAGTTCCAGGCGACCACGGCACGCCTGGCGGCGGCGGTCGCCCAGCCACCGCCCGCCGCGGCCAAGGCCCAGGTCATGGCCGCCATCGACGAGGTGCGCCAGCTACCCCCGCGCATCCCCGCGCCGAGCGCGGCGCCCGTACTCGGCGGGATCCTGCGCCGACGGGCCGTGCCCCTGGCGCTCGCCGCCAGTGTGGCCGCGGCCGCTCTGGGCGGCGTCGCGATCAGGCAGACGCAGAACGGACAGGACCTCGAACAGCAGGCCCGGCAGGCCCAGCAGCAGCTCGACGCGGTCAGCGCCGTCCTGGCGGCCCCGGACGCGCGCACCGTCCACGGCAAGGCGGCCAACGGAGCGCTGACCACCGTGGTCTCCTCCGAGCAGCAGAACAGGGCCGTCTTCACCGCCGCGAACCTGCCCGCCCCTGGATCCGGCAAGACCTACCAGCTGTGGCTCGACCACGACGGCACGATGCGCCCGGCCGGACTGATCGACCACGACGGCACCGTCCTCCTGACTGGCAACCCCGCCGACGCGGGCGCCGTCGGCCTCACCCTCGAACCCGCCGGAGGCTCCCCCCAGCCCACCACCGACCCCTTGCTCCTGATGACCCTGCCCGCCTGACCAGACGCTTGCACCGAGCAACGAATCGAGGTCCCTCATGGCCCCCACCCCGAAAATCGGGGACATCGTCGGTGACTTCCGCCTGCCCGGCGGGCACCTGGACGGCGAAACCTTCCACCGCCGCGACTACACGCTGTGCGAGCAGCGTGGCAAGCCACTTGTCCTCGCCTTCTACCCCGGCGACGACACCACGGTATGCACCGCGCAGCTGTGCGCGTACTCCGATGGCCTGGCCGAACTCCAGTCCGCCGGGGCCACCGTATGGGGCATCAGCCCGCAAGGGGTCGACAGTCATGAGATGTTCGCCCGAAGCCGCACGCTGCGCATGCCTCTGCTGTCCGACGAGGCACGAACGGTGGCAAAGTCCTTCGGGATCAGCGCACCCCTGATCGGACTGCGCCGCTCGGTGTTCATCATCAACGGCCACGGCCGCCTGCACTGGAAGCACGTCACCGCCGTAGGAGCCACCTACCCGCCCGCGGTCACGCTACGCACTCAGCTCGCTGGACTCACCGGCTGAACCGGCACGTCTCCACGTCCGGACCCTCCACCCCGCCACCACACATCACGCCCAATCCGATGGCCCGACTGCTGCGAAGTACGGGTGAAACGCAGCAGCCGGGCGGCGTGTCGAGTGGCGGGAGCAATCGTGGTGACAGACCGGAAAGTGGCGGTCGTGGGCGCGGGAGTGGCGGGCCTGACCGCCGCCTATGTCCTGGCGTCCTCGTACGAGGTGACCCTGTACGAGGCGGACGGGCGGCTCGGCGGCCATGCCCACACCCGCGAGCTACCCGGCCCGGCAGGGCGGGCGCTCGCCGTGGACTCAGGCTTCATCGTCCACAATGAACGCACCTACCCCACCCTGCTCCGTCTGTTCCGGGAGCTGGAGATCGGCACGCAGGACGCCGAGATGAGCATGTCGGTGCGGTGCGACGGGTGTGGTCTCGAATACGCGGGCGCCCGGGGCGCGGCCGGACTGTTCGCCTCGCGGGCCGCGCTGCGGGGCAGCTACCTCCGGCTTTTGACGGAGGTACCGCTCTTCCACCGCGCCGCCCGGCGCCTGCTGACGCGCGGGGCCCCCGCGGGCGTCACCTTCGGGGACTTCCTGCACGACGGCGGGTACTCCCCCTATTTCGTCAGCCACTTCGCCCTGCCGCTCGTGTCCGCCGTATGGTCCTGCCCCGCCCGGACCGCGCTGTCGTACCCGGCCGCATACCTGTTCGCCTTCCTGGAGCACCACGGGCTGCTGTCGGTCACCGGATCCCCGCAGTGGAAGACCGTCACCGGAGGCTCGTCCGCCTACGTCGCGGCTGCCGCCAAACGACTCCATCGTGTCCGCACCTCCAGCCCGGTCGAGGCCATCGGGCGCACCGGCCGCGGCGCTCTCGTCACCGCCGGCGACGGCGACACCGAGGCGTACGACGCCGTCGTCATCGCGACGCACCCGGACCAGGCGCTCCGCCTGCTCGCGGACCCCACCGGCGACGAACGGCGGCTCCTGGGCGCCTTCCGCTACTCCCGCAATCCCACGGTGCTGCACACCGACGACTCCCTCCTGCCCCGCTCCCCCAGGGCCCGCGCGAGCTGGAACTACCGCATGGCTAGCTGCGAGCCCTCCACCGCCCCCGTCCGCGTCAGCTACGACATGGAGCGCCTCCAGCGCCTGCCAGCGGGCTCCGGCTACGTCGTCACGCTGGGCGGTGAGGACGACATCGCCGCGGACCGGGTGGTCGAGCGAATGGTCTATGCACACCCGGTCTACACGCCCGCCTCGGTCGCGGCTCAGCGCGAGCTGGCCCTCCTGAACACCGGTGTGACGGCGTACGCCGGAGCCTGGCACGGCTGGGGGTTCCACGAGGACGGCTGCCGCTCCGGCGTCGAGGCCGCCCGCTCCCTGGGGGTGAGCTGGTGACCCGTGCCTCAGGCGACCTCATATCCACGGGCTCCGTGGGCACGGACTCCGCGGCGCTGTACGACTGCGTGATCACACACGTCCGCCGCACACCCCTGCGCCACACGGTGCGGCACCGTACGTACCTGTGGTGCGTGGACGTCGACCGGCTGCCAGTGCTACCCCGGCCGCTGCGCGCGCTCGCCCGCTTCGACGCCCGCGACCACTTCGGCGGCACCGCCGGGTCGATCCGCGCCGGGCTCGACGCCTTCCTCGCCGCCCAGGGCGTCGACCTGCGGGGCGGGCGGGTGGTGATGCTGGCGCACGCTCGGGTGTTCGGGTTCGTCTTCAACCCGCTGAGCGTGTTCTGGTGCCACAACGCCTCCGGCGCCCTGGTGTGCGTCGTCGCGGAGGTCCACAACACCTACGGGCAGCGCCACTGCTACCTGCTCCGGACGGAGGGGGCGGGCGAGGCCAGCAGGACGGGCGAGGTTGTGGTGAACAAGTCGTTCTACGTCTCGCCGTTCTTCGCGGTCGAGGGCCGCTATCGGATGCGGTTGCCGCTGCCCGGCGAGCGCCTCGGCCTGACCGTCCATCTGGAGCACGGCGGCGGCCGGGCGTTCACAGCCGTCGTCCGGGGCGTCCGCCGCCCCGCGAGCGTGCGCGCCCTGCTGTCGGCGGCCGTGCGCAGACCCTGGTCCACCGCCGCTGTCTGGGCGGGCATCCGCCTCCACGGCGTCCGTCTGCTGCTGCGCGGACTGCCCGTCCACCCCCGTCCCGCTTCCACACCGCAGAAAGGCATGCTGCCGTGACCCGCCCCGCCCTCACCTCCCAGGCTCGCTCCCAGCCCGCGGGCCGCACCGCCTGGCCCCCTCACCACATGGTCCAGGGCAGCGGGACCGCGGCCGCCGCGCCGGCCGTCCGCCGCGCGGACGTCGACGCCCGCCGGTGGCCGGACGTGGCCCGGGTGCCGTCGGCCGGTCCCGCGCGAACCACCCTCGCCCGGTACGTGGTAGGGCGCGCCCTGGACCGGCTGGGCCTGACCGGGCACCCCGTCGGCGTCCGCCCGTCGGCCGGCGGAGCGCGGCTGGTCCTCCACGACCCGAACGCCTTCTACCGCCGGATCGGCCGCCACGGGCTGATCGGCTTCGGCGAGTCCTACCTGGCCGGCGAGTGGGACAGCGACGACCTGGCCGGCGTCCTGACCATCCTCGCCGGCAACGTCGACGAGCTGGTCGCCGCGCCGCTGCGCCGGCTCCGCGGCCTGTGGGTGTCCGCCCGCCCCGCCGCCGACCAGAACACCCGCAACGGGGCCCGGAACAACGTCCGCCGCCACTACGACCTGTCCAACGACCTCTTCGCCACCTTCCTCGACCCCACCCTCACCTACTCCTCCGCCATTTTCAGCGCCTTTCCCGCCCGCTTCGAGTCCCTCGCCGCCGCCCAGCACCGCAAGATCGACCGGCTCCTGGACCTCGCCGGCGTCAGCGAGGGCACCCGGCTGCTGGAGATCGGCACCGGCTGGGGCGAACTCGCCCTGCGAGCCGCCGCCCGCGGCGCCCGGGTCACCACCCTGACCCTCTCCGCCGAGCAGGCCGCGCTGGCCCGCGAGCGGATCGCGGCAGCCGGGCTCACCGAGCGGGTGGACGTCCAGCTGCGCGACTACCGCGACATCGAGGGACACTACGACTCCGTGATCAGCGTGGAGATGATCGAAGCGGTCGGCGCCGACTACTGGCCCTCCTACTTCACCGCCCTGCGCCGCGCGCTCGCGCCCGGCGGCAGGATCGCCCTGCAGGCCATCACCATGGGCCACCAGCGGATGCTGCACACCGCCGCCACCCACACCTTCATCAGCAAATACGTCTTCCCAGGCGGCCTCATCCCCTCCCGAGAAGCCATCGCCGAACACTCCGCCGCCGCCGGCCTGCACACGCTCGCCGACAACGGCTACGGCGAGCACTACGCCGAGACGCTCCGCCTGTGGCGCGAACGGTTCACGGCCCACCTCCCCGCCGTCACCGAGCTCGGCTTCGACCCGGTCTTCGCGCGTATGTGGGAGTTCTACCTCGCCTACTCGGAAGCCGGATTCCGTTCCCGCTACCTCGACGTCCGCCAGCTCCTCCTCAGCGAAGGAACCCACCGATGAGGCCCGTCGCCGACCGAATCGCCCAGCTCCTCGGCCACTTCGTCCCCGGTCCGCTCCCCGTGCGCATCCGCGCCTGGGACGGCAGCCAGACGGGGCCCGCCGACACGCCTCTGGTGGTCCTCCGCTCGCCCGACGCCCTGCGGCGGCTGCTGTGGCAGCCGGGCGAGCTCGGCCTGGCCGAGGCGTACATCACCGGAGACCTCGACATCGAAGGCGACCTGGCCGACGCCCTCTCCCAGGCCGGGCGGAGCGTCCGCGATCGGCCGGGGACCCGCCCCGGGGCGGCGGGCATGGCCGCAGCCACCGCCCTCGCCGTACGCCTAGGTGCCGTCGGACCGCCCCCGAAGCGCCCCGACGGACGAGCCCGGCTGACCGGCGGTCTTCACAGCGTCTCGCGGGACCGCGCGGGAATCAGCCACCACTACGACCTCTCCAACGACTTCTACGCCCTCCTCCTCGACGAGACGATGGCGTATTCCTGCGCCTACTGGACCCGGCCCGACCACCCTGCCTACACCCTGGCCGACGCCCAGCGCGACAAACTCGACCTGATCTGCCGCAAGCTCGGGCTGAACCCTGGGGACCGGCTGCTTGACGTCGGCTGCGGCTGGGGCTCCCTCACCGTCCACGCAGCCCGCACGTACAAGGCCCGTGTCACCGCGGTCACCCTGTCCCGCGCCCAGCACGAGTACGTCACCGAACGCGCCGCGCGCGAGGGAGTGGCCGACCTCGTGGACGTTCAGCTGCGGCACTGGCGCGACATCGATGGCGGCGGCTACGACGCCGCGGCCGCCGTCGAGATGGGCGAACACGTCGGCGACGCCGAATACCCCGCCTTCGCCGCCAAGCTGCACGACGCGCTGCGCCCCGAAGGACGACTGCTGATCCAGCAGATGTCCCGCGGCGCGCACGCGCCCGGCGGCGGCGCCTTCATCGAGACGTACATCGCCCCCGACATGCACATGCGCCCCGTCGGGCACACCGTGGACATGCTGGAAAACGCCGGCTTGGAGACGCGCTCCGTGGAGGCCCTGCGCGAGCACTACGCGACCACCATCGACGCCTGGCGCGCCACCCTCGAACAGCACTGGAGCGACGTCGAGGCCCTCGTCGGAACAACGACCGCCCGGGTGTGGCGCCTCTACCTCGCCGGCGCGTCGCTCGCCTTCTCCGAACGCCGCATGGGCGTCGACCAGATCCTCGCCGTACGGCCCACCCGCGAAGGAGCATCGGCCATGCCGGCCACACCCGCCGTCTGGTACGCACTGGAGGGCCCGGCGTGAGCGGCACCGACTGGAGCGCCCTCGGCGTCAACCTCGCCGCCACGGCGGCCACGGCTGCGGCGGTGCTCCTCGCGACCTTCGCCATCGCCGTACGACGCGGCCTGCACCGCATCGTCGACATCGCCTGGGGCCTCACCTTCGCCGTCGTCGCCACCGCAACCTGGCTGCTGTCCGCCGGGCACGGTGACGACAGCCGCCGCCTGCTCGTTGCCGCGGCGACCATCCTGTGGGGGCTGCGGCTGTCGGTACACATCGCAGGGCGCTCCCGTGGACACGGCGAGGACCTGCGCTACACCGCCCTGCTCGACAAGGCCCCCGGCAACCGGACCCTCTACGCACTGCGCTCCGTGTACCTCGGCCAGGCGGCCCTAGTCTGGATGATCTCCCTACCCATCCAGGCCGCCTCCTACAGCTCCGCGCCCCTGGACGCCCTGGCGTACTGCGGGCTCGCGCTGTGGGCGAGCGGACTGGTCTTCGAGGCCGTCGGCGACCACCAGCTGGCCCGCTTCAAGGCGGACCCCGCCCATCGGGGACGGATCATGGACCAGGGCCTGTGGGCCTGGACCCGGCACCCCAACTACTTCGGGGACAGCCTCGTCTGGTGGGGCCTGTACTTCCTCGCCTGCACCGCCTGGCAGCCGGCCCTCGCCGTCCTCGTATCCCCGGTCCTCATGACCCTGCTCCTCACCATCGGCAGCGGCAAGCGCCTCCTGGAGAAGCACATGGCCCACCGCCCCGGCTACGCCGCATACACCGCCCGCACCAGCGGCTTCCTCCCCCTGCCGCCCCGGAGAACCGCTCGCGGCACACCGGCGAGCACGAAATGAGCGGATCCAGGCGAAACGGCGCCTTCCACGCTCTCCACATGCCCGAGCCCCGGTTTCCGCACGCGGCCGGCGCCGTGCTGCTGCTGCACGGCGGACGTGCCGACTCCCTCGCACCACCGTCCCCCCTCAACCTGCCCGACCTGCGGATGAGAGCTTTCGCCCGGGTGCTCGGCGAAGACCCCCGCCATGCCGACGTCCTCATCGGGTACGTCCGCTACCGGGTGCGGGGCTGGAACGGCGAGCGCGCCGATCCCGTTCACGACACGCGCCGGGCCCTGGCCGAGCTCGCGGACGTGGCCGGCCCTGTTCCCGTGGCTCTGCTCGGGCACTCCATGGGAGCCCGGGCCGCGCTGCGCGCCGCCGACGATCCGCACGTCCGCGGTGTCGTCGCCCTCGCACCGTGGTGCCCTCCCGGCGAGCCGGTCACCCACCTCACCCACCGCACCGTCATCGCCCTCCACGACCCAGCCGACCCGATCACGTCCGCCACGGACACGTGGGCCTACCTGCGCCGCGCCGAGGCGGCCGGGGCCCGCGTCCGAGGCGTCCGCATGCCCGGCGGCCGCCACACCATGATCAGCCACTCGAAACTCTGGCACACGCTCGCCACCCACAGCACAGCCGAAGTCCTCGGCTTGGGACCCCCACCCCACATCTCGACCCCGGAGACGGTCTGGAGTGTCGGCCCGCTGGACGCCGCTCTGTTCAGCCCCGGCCCTCGGTGAGTGAGCATCACACCCTCCGCCCGCTCCGCCCCACCCCCGATGGGTACGCTCGGATGCCCGCTCCCGCCCGCCCCTGACCGAAGGAACCCCATGTCTCCTGCGCGTTCCGCGTTTCTGCTCGCCGGCCTGATGGCCTCGGCAGGCGTTGCTCACTTCGTCGCACCCAGGCAGTTCGACTCCATCGTGCCGCGTTCCCTGCCCGGCAGCCCCCGGGCTTGGACCAAGGCAAGCGGCGTGGCCGAACTGGTTCTGGCCGCCGGTCTCGCGCTGCCGGCGACCCGCAGGGCGAGCGCCCGGGCCACCGCCCTGTTCTTCGCCGGAGTGTTCCCGGCGAACGTCAAGATGGCCTACGACTGGCGCCACCGCTCGACGAGCGCGAGAGCCGTCGCCTACGCCAGGCTTCCCCTCCAGGTCCCGCTGATCCTCTGGGCCCGCCACGCCGGGACGCAGGACGTCAGGCGTGCCGACGGCGCCGACCGGTGAGGAGGAGCAGCGTGGCGGCAAGAAGTGTCAGCACTTGGGCGATGACGACGAGGTTCTTGTCGGTGAACCAGACCGGCTCGTACATGTTGGGCAGGGGGCCGAGTTCGCCGACGTCGACGTACCGGTAGAGCAGGAGCGCGGCCAGTCCGCCGGCGGCGACGGTCCAGGCGAGGGCTTCTGCGAGCAGGCGGCGCCAGACGAGGACCAGCAGCGCCGCGAGTGCGGCGACGGCGGCTTCGATTCTGAACAGGGTGCCCTGGCTGAGGGTGGCGCTGACGGCGTCGTAGCGGTCGGCGAGGTACGCGTGGAGGTAGGCGTCGGCTGCAAGACCCGCTGCGGCCAGGAGACGGGCGACGCCGCGCAGTCTGCGGTGTGGAGTGTCCGGGCCAGTGAGATCGTGGGGCATGGGGCTGCTCCGGCGTGAGCCGCGCGTGGCCTGTGCGGTCAGCGCACGGTGAGGGTGCCCATCATGGACGGATGGATGCCGCAGAGGTAGCGGTAGGCGCCGGCAGTCGACGGTGCGGTGAACGTGGCTGTCCGGCCGCCTTCAATGGTGCTGGTGTCGAAGGCGCTGGCATCTTCGGCCGTCACGGTGTGGGGCGCGGAGTCCTCGTTCACCACGGAGACCTTGGCTCCTGGTGAGACCGTGAGGTCGGCCGGCTCGAAGCGGAATTCTTTGATGACGATGCGTTCTTCGCTGACCGATGTGACGGACGGCGTGGAGGGCGACGGGGAGGTGCGTGCGGTGCCGCCGGAGCAGCCGGCGAGGGCGATAAGCATGCACAGCACGGCGATCGCCACAGCTGCCTGCAGCCTGCGGGAGCGGGGACGAATAGGCATGAGGTCCTCCAGGGTGCGCTGGGCGGAATGCCCGACTGTCGCGGCGCCAGATGGTGCGCCAGGGGGCTTCCCGGGGTCCGGCGGTGCACCAAGCAGGTGGGGCTGACGTCCTGAGCGGAGGGGGTGACGGCCTCGGCGTCGAGGAGGTCGCAGAGGCCGTCGGGAGGGCGGAACGGCTGCAGCCCATCGAGCTCTGGGCGTCACCTTTTCGCCGAGGGTCAGTACTTGCCCATGGAGCTGCCGCTATGGCCCTCGATGACGCCGCAGCTGGCGGGGGCGGTGGCTTCCTGGGGCAGCTTGGGGTCGAGTTCGCTCTTGCCCTTGCCGAAGTCGTACTTGCCATTGCCATTGGGGTCGATGCCGTGCTGGACGATGTGCAGGTAGGTGATGTTGTCGGCGACGGCCTGGGAGACGGTGATCGTGCGCGAGTAGGACAGGTTGCCGTTCTTGTCCGCGACCGGCATCCGGTCGACGGCAAGGCCGCTGGCCTTGGTGGTGTCGCCCTTGGTGGTCAGGGAGATGTTGATGTCTCCGTAGGCGGGCAGGCCCTCGGCGGTGGTGATGATGCCGTCGCCGTTCTTGTCGGCACTGGCGTCGGGGCAGGTGAAGTCGTGCCCGGTGGTGGACCCGTGGATGTGCTGGGCGTGCGGCTGGCCCGGAACCAGGCCCTGGGCTTCGATCTTCACCGTGAGCTGGCGTCCCTGCAGGGTGAGCTGTGCGGTTCCGCGGGCACCCGAGTCGTTCAGCTGCCGCAGGTCGACCTGGTAGCTCCGGCCGTGCTGCGTCTGCTGGCCCGCGTCGTTCGTGTCATGAGCCAGAGCAGGGGCCGCCACGGCGAGCGTGAGGGCGGCGGGCACGGCCATGAGGGCGGTGAGGCGGGTGGAGCGCTTGACTGTCATCGCGATGCATCCCCTTCCGGGGAGGGTTCACCGGCATGAGACCGGATCGCGTTCGGACATTCGTCCCTTTCACCCTCCATTCGGGGCGATCGAGAAGGAGGATTGCTCGCTACTCGCGCCACTCTTCGTGCGTGAGCGCAAAGAGTTGTGACCGACCCCCGGTGCCACTCCGCCGCGGGCGCCTGTCCTGCCGGCCCCGTGCGGAGCGCACCGGAGGGCACCGGGGTGGCCGGTGCGAGGGCTGGTCTCCCCTCGTAGGCTGCCGCCATGACCGAAAAGACCCCGACGCCCACGCCCCGTGACGCTTTCGACCTGCTCATGTCCGGTAACCAGCGCTTCGTCTCCGGCGCCTCCGAGCATCCGAACCAAGACGCCGCCCGCCGTACCGAGACCGCACCATCCCAGAAGCCCTTCGCGGTGCTGTTCGGTTGCTCCGACTCCCGGCTGGCCGCCGAGATCATCTTCGACCGCGGTCTGGGTGACCTGTTCGTGGTCCGCACCGCCGGACACGTCGCCGGCACCGAAGTGCTCGGAAGTCTCGAGTTCGGCGTCGCGGTCCTCAACGCGCCGCTGGTCGTCGTCCTCGGCCACGACTCGTGCGGCGCCGTCGCCGCGGCCTGCTCCGCCCTGGAGAACGGAAAGACGCCGGGCGGCTTCGTCCGCGACGTGGTCGAGCGGGTGACTCCCAGTGTGCTGGCCGCCCGCGCCGCCGGACGTGAGAGTGCCGAGGAAATCCTGGCCGAGCACATCGAGCACACGGTGGACCTGCTGCTGGAGCGCTCCCGCGTCCTGGCCGACGCGGTGGCCGCAGGCCGAACCGCCGTGGTGGGCCTGTCCTACCGGCTAGCCGACGGCAGCGCCCAACTGGTCGCCGCCCGCGGCCTCGACGCCCTGGTTCCCGCCGCGTCCTGACCCCTCCGTGGAACGGACCGAGCGCGCGCAGACATGGGTCGGCACAACGTCGTGCCGGCCGTACGGAGGTTCGGCGGCCCCGCGTCAGGCGTTGAGCGCGGGGATGATCTCGGTGCCGTAGGCGTCGATGGTGCCCTCGCGGTGGTCGTGCATGGCGTAGACGGCGAACTGGTCGACGCCGAGGTCCTTGAGGTGGCGGAGCTTGTCGATGTGGGCCTCGGCAGGGCCGAGGAGGCAGAAGCGGTCGACGATCTCGTCGGGGACGAAGGCGGTGTCGGGGTTGTCGGCGCGGCCGTGGTGGGAGTAGTCGTAGCCCTGCCGGTCCTTGATGTACGCCGTGAGCTCCTCCGGCACCATGTCCGAGTGCTCGCCGTACTTGGAGACCAGGTCGGCGACGTGGTTGCCGACCATCCCGCCGAACCAGCGGCACTGGTCACGGGCGTGGGCGAGGGCCTCGGGCGAGTCGTCCGCCGTGACGTACGCGGGGGCGGCGACGCAGATGGTGAGGGCGTCGGGGTCGCGGCCGGCGTCGGTGGCTGCCTGGCGGACGGCCTTGACCATCCACTCGGTGAGGAAGGGGTCGGCGAGCTGGAGGATGAAGCCGTCGGCCTTCTGTCCGGCAAGGGCCAGGGCCTTGGGACCGTAGGCGGCCATCCAGACGGGCAGCTTGCCGTTCTTGATCCAGGGGATGCGGATCGGGTTGCCGTCGACGGTCGCTTCCCGGCCCTCCGCCAGGTCGCGGATCACCTCGATGGCCTCACCGACGCGTGCCAGGTTGTTGGGGCGGCGGCCGGCGACGCGCATGGCGGAGTCGCCGCGGCCGATGCCGCAGACGGTCCGGTTGCCGTACATGTCGTTGAGGGTGGCGAAGGTGGAGGCGGTGACCTCCCACGTACGGGTCCCCGGGTTGGTCACCATGGGCCCGACGTGCAGCTTGGTGGTGTGCTCGAGGATCCGGCTGTAGATGACGAAGGGTTCCTGCCAGAGCACGGCCGAGTCGAAGGTCCAGCCGTAGCGAAAGCCGTTGCGTTCGGCACGCTTCATGAGGCTGACCACCTGCGAGGCGGGCGGGTCGGTCTGCAGGACGAGTCCGAAGTCCACGCGGGACCTCCAAGTTCGAGTCGGTGCGATGAGACCCTGGGCTGTTCAGCCCAGGTACTGACAGAGACCGCGCGGTACGAACGCCCCGTGCCCCGCGTGACCCACGTACTTCCGCTGGTCGACGACGACCTCACCCCGGGACAGGACCGTTTCCACCTGACCCGTGACGGTCTTGCCTTCGTACGCCGAGTAGTCGACGTTCATGTGGTGGGTCTCCGCCGACAGGGTCTGGGCGGTGTGCGGGTCGTAGATGACGACGTCCGCGTCCGAGCCCGGCGCGATCGTGCCCTTCTGCGGGTAGAGGCCGAACATGCGGGCCGGGGTCGCGCAGGCGATCTCGATCCAGCGGCGGCGCGAGATATGCCCGTCCACCACGGCCTGGTGGAGGAGATCCATGCGGTTCTCCACCCCCGGCAGGCCGTTGGGGATCTTCGAGAAGTCCCCGCGCCCCAGCTCCTTCTGCCCCACGAAGCAGAAGGGGCAGTGGTCGGTGGAGACCACCTGGAGGTCGTTCGTCCGCAGGCCGCGCCACAGCGCCGCCTGATGCTCCTTCGGCCGCAGCGGCGTCGAGCACACGTACTTGGCGCCCTCGAAGTCCGGCTCCGCGAGGTTGTCCGTGGACAGGAAGAGGTACTGCGGGCAGGTCTCGCCGAAGACCGGAAGACCCATGTCCCGCGCCGCCGCCAGCTCCGCCACCGCCTCCTGCGCCGACACGTGCACCACGTACAGAGGTGAGCCGGCCACCCGGGCCAGCTGGATCGCCCGGTGCGTCGCCTCCGCCTCCAGGAGCGCCTTGCGGACCTCCCCGTGGAAGCGGGGGTCGGTCTCCCCCCGGGCCAGGGCCTGCTCCACCAGGACGTCGATCGCGATGCCGTTCTCCGCGTGCATCATGATCAACCCGCCGGTCTCCCCGGCCACCTGCATCGCCCGCAGAATCTGGCCGTCATCCGAATAGAAGACCCCCGGATACGCCATGAACAATTTGAACGAGGAAACGCCGATCTCGACCAGCTTCGGCATCTCCCGCAGCGTCGACTCGTTCACGTCCGACATGATCATGTGGAACGCGTAGTCGATCGCACAGTTGCCGTCCGCCTTCTCCATCCAGGCATCCAGACCCGCCCGAAGCGGCTCGCCCTTCGCCTGCACCGCGAAGTCGACGATCGTCGTGGTCCCGCCCCACGCCGCAGCCCGCGTCCCCGTCTCGAATGTGTCCGACGCGAACGTGCCGCCGAAAGGCAGCTCCATGTGCGTGTGCGCGTCGACCCCACCCGGGATCACATACTTCTGCGACGCGTCGATCACCCGGTCCGCCGTCCACTCCTGCGTCCCCGGCGCCGCAAGCGCCACCACCCGTCCATGCTCGATCAGCACATCCGCATGCACCTCGTCCGCGGCCGTGATCACAAGACCACCGGTAATCAGAGTCCGAGTCATTCCCCAGCCATCCCTTCACACCGACCACCGACCAGACCACCACCGACACGGGCCGAGGCCACACCCCGGCCCGTCGGCCCCCTCACGCAGCCGCCTTGGACGGCACACGGCCTACTCCGCCAGAAAACCCCTGGTCACGCGGCCGAACGAAACCCTTGACTTCGTTGGAATACCCCCTGGGTGTCACGTAAGGAAAATCCCAGGCCAGCGACCCGCCAGACGCAAAACGGCCGCAAGAAGAATGTGCATTACGTGCGTGATGGGCGCTACACGCGATCTCCGACGCACGACGGGACGGCATCCAGGGCTCCACACCGATCTGAGACCTCCACCCGAGGGCCCGTAGCCGAAAGCCATTTGCCGGGATCCACCCGAAGAAGCACGC
>NZ_JASCXN010000050.1 GCF_030010625.1 Streptomyces sp. CC208A
GCCCGAGGGGGCGGGGCGGCAGCTCCGCATGAGCGAGGCGGAGATCACGGCCTTCGCCCAGGCGTGGATGTCCGGCAGGCACAGCACCTCCGCCTGATGCCACATCGCGGGGGCCTGTACCGGCCGGGTGCGGGCCCCCGCTCCCCCTCTTCGCAGACATTCAGGGAGCGCAACCGATGCCCTTGTCCGACCTGATCGACACAGCACCCGAGATCCTGACCCGGTGGCCGAGTGAGCCCCTGCTGTTCAAGCGCGAACCCGGGTCGTTCGCGCATCTGCTGACCCTTGCCGAAGTGAACGCGCTGGTGGACACGCACTGCCTCGCCGCGCGCAACGTCGTACTGCTCAAGGACGGCGAGATCATCGAACGCCACACGTACGTCACGGGAGACGCGCCCCGCCCGGGGGCCGTCCGCGCGCACCTGGACCGGGGAGGGACGGTCACCCTCCGGGACCTCCAGGCGCTGAAACCAGCGGTCAGCCGACTGTGCGACGAGATCCGGCAGGAGACCGGGTGCCGCGTCCACATCAACGCGTACATGACCCCGCCCGGCTCGCAGGGCCTCACGTACCACTACGACCCGTACGTGACGCTCATCCTCCAGGTGGCGGGCCGGAAGGCGTGGCCGCTGCACCCGCCGATCGTGGAGAACCCCACGGGCGAGTACGGGGCGTTCGAGGGGCGCGGATTCACGCACGACGAACGGAAGCGGCTCGCCACGACCCCGCCGGCGCGGACCGTCACGCTGGAGCCCGGTGACGTCTTCTGGCTCCCTCGCGGCTACCTCCACGCGCCGTACACCGTGGGGGACACGACGTCCCTGCACCTGACCGTCGCGATCAAGGAACGCACGCGGCACTGGCTCGCCGAACGCGTCGTGACGGAGATCCTGGCACAGGCTCTCGTGGACCCGGCACTCCGCGCGCAGATCCCACCCGCCGAACTGCTCGACGACCCGGTCCCCGCCATCGAACGAGCACGCACGTACCTGGTCGGCGCCCTGCTCTCCCTGCCGCCCGAAGACATGAAGGAACCCGTTCGAAGGACGGCAAAGGGTGTCGCGTGAAGGGAGGTTCCCTGGCTCGTACGCTCCGGGCGTGACAGCGCACTGGCACGCGTACGCGTACACGGGACGGGCGTACACGGACACGGAGATCCGCCGGGAAACCGCCCCCGCCAACTACCCGCCCATCGAAGTGGCGCACTGGCTACGGCGCCCGCGGAACCACGTGGCCGACACGTTCGCGTGCAGCCCTGACGGACTGGACCACGCGCTGGCCTGGCTGGAAGGAGAGCTGACGCGGAACCCGCCGGTGGACGAGGAGCACTATCCCGTTCTTGAGCGGCTGGAAGGCTCCCGCTCAAGCCTCACGGCCACAAGAAGCACCCCTACCGCGCCTGCCACGCAACGGGCGGGAGACGCCGTCTACGGCTACTGGTCGAAAGCCGGTCAGTACGTGTCCCGGGCACTGATCGCCTGCCCGCGCGAGGCGGGCGACCCGTGCCCGTACGGCATGACGTAGCCCGCCCCTCGCAGCAACACGCACCCATACCGCCCCGTCCGTGCGCCGCCCCCGTGGCGTACGGACGGGGCTTCCCCGTTCCCCGGTTACGCGTCGGCCCGGCCGTCGCCCTCGCCGGTTTGCTCGGCGGGCTCGGTGACGTAGGAACCTCGGCCCGTCACGGTGTAGATGAGCCCTCGCTCGCGGAGCAGCGCGAGAGCACGGCGAGCGGTTTCCCGTGCGACCCCGTACAGCTCCGTCAACTCCTTCTCCGACGGGAGCGGACGCCCCGGGGCCAAGTCGCCCCGCTCGATGTCTGCGGCCAAGTCGGCAGCGATCTGCCGGTAGGGAGGTTCCGGGGCCCGGTGGTCGACTTCTCTCGCTGCCATAGCGGAAGCGTAGACAACACGTCCTTCCGAACCCGATACCCAGGCAGACAAAGGCAGGACTAGACACACCTAGACAGGTGCCTTAGCGTGATCTCGCGAACACGAAAAGTGCCCCGACAGACCGCGTAGGACCGGTCTACCGGGGCTCAGCCGAACAGCTTTCTAGGAGCTGAACGACCATGCGCGATCTTATCGCCCGTGCCCTCGTCTGGGCGCTCTCCGTCCTCGTCCCTCACCGGCCCGGACGCCACTCCGCCGCCTTCCTCGCCGAGCGCCCCGAGACACCTCTCGTGGACCCCTGGCTGAAGCCGTGGAGCACACCGACCCCCGCCCACGTCCGCGCGCTCTACAGCCCGCTTCGAGGCGAGGATGTCGCATTGGTGCGCCCGTACTGTCGACTGGACGACACCCTCGATTTCGGCGTGATCCACGAGCGGCGCACCGCCGCAGTCCTCGCCACGCTCGGCGTGGACTACCCGTACGGCTACGAGGGCGACCACTTCGAAACCCTCGCCGCCTTCGCCGCTGCGGGGGTGACCGCGTGACCCGCGACGGACTCACGAACCCACCCGCACCCGTGCACGTCGCACTCTGTGTCAAGTGCCGCACCCTCACGAACGCCCCCGTGGCGGTCCGCTGGATCCAGAGTGTGAGCGGCCCCGGAACGACCCTCTGCGCATGTCCGGACCACGTGCAGGAACTCACCCCCGGCCCCCTGCCCGGAGAACTGGAGGGAGGAGCGTAGCCCCCTCGCGGACGGCGAAACGCCCCGCGCGGCTCAACTGCCGTGCGGGGCTTCGGAAACCGATCCGGGGAAACCGATCCGGCGCCCACCGCGCAACACGAACGGCCGGCACCCCGGGCGGGCGCCGGCCGTCCGGAAGGTCACCGGTTCGATTCGACGGTGACCTTCTGGTCGTTCTTGATCTGCTCGACGAGCTGCTTCACCTTCGGCATGTCCCACTTGAGGGAGCCCTGCGGCGCGGTGCCCGCGATCGGCATGTTCATGGACTTGCCGTCGCCGCCGTTGATGCCCTTCATCGCGAAGAACATCTGGCCCAGGTCCCACAGGGACATGTCCTTGTCGACGATCAGGGTGTCCAGGCCGGCGCCGAGCGTCGGGTACAGGCGGAAGGGGTTGATGATCGTGCCCGGGGTCGCCGCCTGGTTGGCCAGGGCGGCGAGGAACTTCTGCTGGTTCTTCGTCCGGGCCAGGTCCGACTCGGCGAAGGCGTAGCGGGTGCGGACGAAGGCGAGGGCCTGCTCGCCGTCGAGGGTCTGCTCGCCGGCCTGGAAGTCGGCGCCCGACTTCTTGTCCTTGAAGCCCTTTTCGATGTTCAGCTCGACGCCGCCGAGCGCGTCCACGATGTTCGCGAAGCCGGCGAAGCCGATCTCCGCGTAGTGGTCGATCCGCAGGCCGGTGTTGAACTCCACCGTACGGACGAGCAGTTCGGGCCCGTCCATCGCGTAGGCCGCGTTCAGCTTGGAGCCGCCGCGCGCCGGGTACTGCTTGCCGGACTCGGAGCCGACGAAGCTGGGGATCGTCACCCAGGAGTCGCGGGGCAGCGAGATCATCGTGTTCCCGCTGGAGCAGGCCGCGAGGATCATCATCGAGTCGGTCCGCTTGCCCTCCGCGGAGCCGGTGTGCAGCTTCTTCTTCTCCTCGGCCGTCATGCCCTCGCGGCTGTCGGAGCCGACGATCAGGTACGTCGTGCAGTCGCCCTCGGCGGGCCGCTCGATGACCTTGGAGAGGTCCACCTCGTTGCGCATCTGCGAGCTGGCCCAGGCGTACGTGCCGACGCCCCACACCAGGACGCCGACGCCCAGCACGATCGACCCAATCTTGATCCGCTTGCGCCAGTCCGGCGCGGCTCCCGCGGGGCGGGCGCCGGGTCCCGCCGGGCCGCCGGGGCCGCCCGCGCCGCCGTGCCCCCCGCCCTGCGGGGTGCCGTACACCTGGCCGGTGCTGTACCCGGAGTCGTACCCCGTGGCCTGGGCCTGAGTGAAGTTCGGGTTGTACGCCTGCCCCTGGTCGTACCCCTGCTGGTACTGCGAGGACTGCGATCCCCGCGGTCGTCGCTGCACGTGCCGCATGGGGCGGGCGCCCTCGGGCTGCTCAGGCCACTCATTCATGCGGACCAGTGTGCCGGTCCCCGCTTTCCGGGCGACAGGCCGGGTGGAAAATAGGACCGGTGCTGTTGCCAAGCTGATGCAAAGCGGACAACGCCGATACCAGGCATAAGGTGGAGGACATGACAGAACAGGGCGCTATCCCGGGCAAGCCCACCTCGGCCTCCCGCACCACTCTCAGCCACATCATGACCAGCCACGACACCAACCTCCTCGGGACGGTGCACGGCGGTGTGATCATGAAGCTGGTGGACGACGCGGCGGGCGCCGTCGCCGGCCGCCACTCCGGCGGACCGGCCGTGACCGCCTCCATGGACGAGATGGCCTTCCTGGAGCCCGTCCGCGTCGGCGACCTCCTCCATGTGAAGGCCCAGGTCAACTGGACCGGCCGCTCCTCCATGGAGGTCGGCGTACGCGTCCTGGCCGAGCGCTGGAACGACACCACCCCCGCGACCCAGGTCGGCTCCGCGTACCTGGTCTTCGCCGCCGTCGACGCCGACGGCAAGCCCCGTCCGGTCCCTCAGGTCCTCCCCGAGACCGAACAGGACAAGCGCCGCTACCAGGAGGCCCAGATCCGCCGCACCCACCGCCTGGCCCGCCGCCAGGCCATCAAGGAACTCCGCGAGCGCCGGGCCGCCGAGGGCTACGAGGACTGACCCCGAAACGTCCCCTCACGGGCACACCACCTGGTCCCCGGTCACCGCCTCGAACGGCCCCCGCGCCGCCGCCGGCGCCTCCACCCGCACCGCCGTGACGCCCCGGTACTCCGAGCCCGCCGTCACCCGCAGGGTTCCGCCCCGGCCCGGTACCGGCTTCAGTTCGGCGCCCGGCAGGGCCGCCGCGAGGGACTCGGCGGAGCGGTCCCAGCGGGGGTCGTACTCGATCACGGTCCGCTTCAGCTCGCCGCCCTCGCCCGTCATCGGCGTCCGCGTCGTGTCGAAGCCCGCCCCCCGCAGCGCGTCGTCCACCTTCCGCCCCAGGCCGTCGATCCGGGTGCCGTTGTAGACCTGCACCCGGATCTTCTCCGGCGCCACGTCCACGACGACCGCCTCGGGCTTCTTCTCGGGCGTGGACGCCGGGGCCGGCCGCTCCGCCAGCGGCCGGTCCTCGCGCAGCGCCGCGAACAGCTGCTGCGCCTTCACCGCGTCCCACTTCACGGTCGACCCGATGCCCTTCACGGAGAAGTCCATGTCCCCGATCGGCACGGACACGAACTCCGACGACGCCGGCGTGAAGCCCCGCATCGCCTTGGCCAGCGCGAGCAGCTGGTCCGTGCCGAAGCCCTCGTCGGCCCGTACGGAGCCCAGCAGCGTCGTCGCGACCTCCCGGAACCGCACCGGGTTGAACAGCACCCCGCCGCTGGTCAGCCGGTCCACGAGCGCCGCCAGGAACTTCTGCTGCCGCTGCATCCGCCCGATGTCCGCCGCCCCGTCGATGTGCCGGGAGCGCACGTACTGGAGCGCCTGCCCGCCGTCGAGCTCGTGCGTGCCGGCCGCCAGCTCCAGGCCCGTGTACGCGTCCTTGACCGGCTTCGCCGTGCAGATCCGCACCCCGCCGACCGCGTCCACCGTCCGCATGAAGCTGGTGAAGTCGACCTCCAGGTAGTGGTCGATCTTGACCCGGGTCAGCGCCTCCACCGTCCGCACGGTCAGCGCGGGCCCGCCCTCCGCGTAGGCGGCGTTCAGCTTCACCGGGTGCGCCCGGTGCTTCTCGCCGCTGTTCTGGTCGGTGTGCTCGGGCAGTTCGGCGTACGAGTCCCGGGGCAGGCTGACGACGCTGGCCCGCTCCCGGTCCTCGGAGATGTGCACGAGCAGCACGGTGTCCGTGCAGTGGCAGGGCGCCCCGCCGAGCCGGTACTTCCGCTTCTCCTCGGGCGTGATCCGGTCGCGCCCGTCGGTGCCGACGACGAGCACGTTCATGCCGGTCCCCGCCTGCGGGCGGTTCTTCATGTCCTTGAACGGGTCCACCCGGGTGATCCCGGTGTCCAGGCCGGTGACCACCGCGTGCCCGATCCCCCCGGCCGCCAGCACCACCACGGACAGCGCGGTCGCCATCCGCATGCCCCAGCGGGGCCGCCGCCGGGGCCGCCGCACCGGTACGGGCCCGCCGCGCCGGGGGGCGGGCGGGCGGCCGGGTGTGCGGGGCGGACGGGGCGTGCGGGGCGGTGTGGGCACGGACGGACACCTCCGCGGGTGTGACGAGGGGGACCGTGAGCACCGTAGGCCCATACGATCAGCCGGTAGGGCCACCGGACCCGGCGGCGCGCGCCGCTGTCCCCCGTTCGCGGTAACGTGACCCGTTGATGAACGCCACGCCCCCCGTATCCGTGATCATGCCGGTCCTCAATGAGGAGCGGCATCTGCGCAACTCGGTCCGTCACATCCTGGCGCAGGAGTACGACGGCGAGATGGAGGTGGTGATCGCCCTCGGCCCGTCCACGGACCGTACGGACGAGATCGCCGCCGAGCTGGTACGCGAGGACCCCCGGGTCCACACCGTGCCCAACCCCACGGGCCGCACCCCCGCCGCCCTCAACGCGGCGATCAAGGCGTCCCGCCACCCGATCGTGGTGCGCGTCGACGGCCACGGGATGCTGTCGCCGAACTACATCGCCACCGCCGTCCGCCTCCTGGAGGAGACCGGCGCGCAGAACGTCGGCGGCATCATGCACGCCGAGGGCGAGAACGCCTGGGAGGACGCGGTCGCCGCCGCGATGACCTCGAAGATCGGCGTCGGCAACGCGGCCTTCCACACCGGCGGCGCCGCGGGCCCCGCCGAGACGGTCTACCTCGGCGTCTTCCGCCGCGAGGCCCTGGAGCGGCAGGGCGGGTACAACGAGGAGTTCATCCGCGCCCAGGACTGGGAGCTGAACTTCCGCATCCGCGAGGCCGGCGGCCTGATCTGGTTCTCGCCGGAGCTGCGCGTCCAGTACCGCCCCCGCCCCTCGGTGAAGGCCCTGGCCAAGCAGTACAAGGACTACGGCCGTTGGCGCCACGTGGTGGCCCGCTACCACGCCGGCTCCATCAACCTCCGCTACCTGGCCCCGCCGGCCGCCGTCTGCGCCATCGCCGCGGGCACGCTCGTCGGCGCCACCCTCACCCCGCTCGGCTTCGTGATCCCCGCGGGCTACCTGGCCGCGATCACCGCCGGTTCGGTCCCGGCCGGCAAGGGCCTCTCCCTGAAGGCCCGCGCCCAGATCCCGGTGGCCCTCGCCACCATGCACATGTCCTGGGGCTTCGGCTTCCTCACCAGCCCCAAGTCCCTGGCGCGGAAGGTCATCGCGAGCCGCCGCCCGGCGGTGAAGCGGGACGAGACCGAGACGGTCTGACCCCCCTCGTACGAACGGCGACGGCCGGGCCCCTCGTTCAGGAGGGCCCGGCCGTCGGCGTGGGGGAGGGGGTCAGCCCTCCCCGTCCCACTTGTAGACCGAGTACACGTCCATGCAGTCGGCCTTGTCGTCGGCGCCCTCGGGCAGGTCGCCGGCCTTGTCCTGCTTCTTCTGGTACGTGGTGCCCTCGCGCCAGTCCGCGCCCACGACCAGGGTGATCCCCTGGATCGTCCCGTCCGCGCGGACGGTGGAGGGCGGCAGGCCGAGCGCGGCCGCCACGGACTCGGCGTCCGCCCGGCCCTGGTCGCCCTGGTCCTTCGGGTAGGCGACGACCGTGCCCTTGCTGGGCTTGGGCTCCTTGGAGATCCCGGCCTGGGCGAAGCCCTTCTCGGTCAGCACGGCGGAGATGTCCTTGGCGCGGCCCTCGACGGGCGGCTCGTCGTTCCCCGCGGTGCCGTTGACGACGGTGACGGGCAGCGCGGCGGGCGCGGCGGCCGTCTTCCTCGGCTTGGCGTCCGCCTTCGGCTTCGCGGGCGCCTTGTCGCCGTTCTTGTCGAGGGCGACGTCCTCCCGGAGCATGCCCCAGATCTTCTCGGCCGCCGCGGTCCTCGGCTGGAGCCACGCCTTCGGGTTCGGCGGGTAGGGATCCGTCGGGATGGTGACCGTGGACAGCCGGTCGACCTTCACGTTCTTCAGCTGCATGCCGAGGTCGAAGAGCTTGGCCACGGTGTCGAGGCCGTCGGAGACCTGGAGCGCCTTGGTGCCGGTCTCCGCGAGGCCCATCAGGCGGCCGGTGTCGGTCCAGGCGTTCTGCTGCTGGAGCTTCTTCAGCATGCCGTTGAGGTACATGTGCTGGGCCTTGGCCCGGTTCTGGTCGCTGCCGAAGGCGTGCCGGGTACGCAGCCACTGGAGGGCCTGCTCGCCCTGGACCTCGGTGGTGCCGGCGGGGAGCTTGAGCCCGGAGCCGCCCCTGACCTGGGCGGTCGACCTGTCGTACACCCCGGTCTTGACGCAGACGGGGACGCCGCCGACCTCGTCGGCCATCGCCACCACGCCCGCGAAGTCGACCATCATCCAGTGGTCGATGTAGACGCCGGTGAGGGTCTCCCAGGTGGTGAGCGTGCAGCCGGGGCCGCCGCGCGCGAGGGTCTCGTTGATGGGCCGGTCGGTGGTGCCCGGGTACGCGGTGCCGTCCTCGCCCTTGCAGTCGGGGATCTTCACGACGGTGTCGCGGGGTATGGAGATCAGCGAGGCGTTCTGCCGGTCGGCGGAGACGTGCAGCAGCATCTGGACGTCGGCGAGCGGCGGCCGGTCCTTGTCCTTGCGGCTGCCGCCCAGCGCGATGTTCTTCTCGTCGGCCCGGCTGTCCGAGCCGATCAGCAGGATGTTCAGCGGCGTGTCGCCCAGCGCGTTCGGCACGGCCTTCTTCACGCCGCTCTCGCCGCCCGCGCGGCCGCCGCTGCGGATGTTGTCGTTCAGGTGCTCGTAGTACGCGTAACCGGCCGCCGCCGTACCGAGCACCACCACCGAGACGGCGATCGCCGACCAGCGCAGCGCCTTCTTCTTGCCGGCCTTCTTGGCCTGCCGCCGGGCCGCGGCACGGCCGCCCGCGCCGACGGCCGCGCCGGCGGGCCCACTGTCCCCGCCGCCCCCGCGACGGCGTGCGGCGCGGCCCCCCGGCGCCGGCACGGAGGCCGTGGCCGGCCCCGGGTCCGTACTCGTGCCCGTACCGCCGGCGCCGGTGGCCTCACCGGCGCCGTGCAGGTCGTCGTCCCAGCCTCGGTCTCGGGCGTGCGGAACGCTCGGTCGCGTCCCCTCCCGTCGCACGCTGTTCTGTCCCACCCCAGGTCCCCTCGTCTTCGGGTGCGCCCTGCCCGTTGTCACCGGGTCACTGGGCGCACACCTGCTTGTCTGCCTCTACCTGACCCACGTCCGGCGCCTTCGTCGGAGCGGTCATGGAAACCCCCGCGCCCTTGTAGTCGGCGCCGAGGACGAGCTTCATGGGCTCGCGCTCCGCGGCGTCGACGGTGCCAGGCTTGAGCGCCGTGGCGGGCAGACCCATCAGGGCCGCGAGCGCACGGGCCTGGTCCGCCTGGTTCGGTGCGTAGGTGAGCGTGGTCTTCGCCGCCTTCTCGGGGGCGTTGCCCTTGTTGGCGGAGCGGAGCACGCCCTGATCGTTCTGGAGCCAGTTGATGGTCGCCTGGGCGGCGCCCTGGGTGCCGCTGCCGTTGTAGACGTCGACGCGGATGTCCGCGGCCTCGGCCTTCGGGCCCTCCAGGAGCTTCGTGGTGGCCGCCGCCTTCGCCTTCTTGGCGTCGGCCTCCTTCTTCTTGACCTCGGTGAAGGAGACGTCCTCCTGGATCATGCTGAAGACCTGGGGGGCCTTCACCGGGTCGAGGACGACGGTGGCCCGCCTGTTCGGCGGCTCGTCGGGGTTGTCGACCACCGGCACGGTCAGGAAGGTGATGTTCTTCAGGTCCACCTTGGCGAGTTCCTTCGCCAGGGTGACGAGCTTCGCCGGGCTGCCGATCCCCGAGTCGACGGTGAGCGCCTGGGTCGCCGCGTCGGCCACCGCGAGCAGCTTCGTCGGGCTGGAGAGGGTGTCCTCCTTGAGCTGGCGCATCATCGAGGCGAGGAACTGCTGCTGCTGCTTGATGCGGTCCAGGTCGCTCTCGTTGCCGAGGCCGTGCCGGTTCCGGAGGAACGCGAGCGCCTGCTCGCCCTGGACGCGGTGCTTGCCCGCGGGGAGGTTGAGCTTCGAGTACTTCTTGTCGTTGATCGGCTTGGCCAGGCAGACCTCGACGCCGCCGACCGCCGTGGACAGCGTCTTCACGCCGTTGAAGTCGACCATCATGAAGTGGTTGACCGGCAGGCCGGTCATCTTCGTGATGGTCCGCATGGTGCAGCCGGGGTCGCGGCCCTCGACGCCGAAGGACTCGTTGAACTTGGTCTTGCCGACCGAGCCGGGGATGACCTTGGTGACCCCGTCGACCGTCGTCGGGCAGTCCGGGATCTCGGTCTTGAGGTCGCGCGGGATGCTCATCGCCGTCGCGTTGGTGCGGTCCTCGGCGATGTGGATGAGGAACGTCGTGTCGGCGTGGCCGGTGACGTTGTCCTTGTTGCCGTAGCTCTCGTTGCCCTCGCCGGTGCGGACGTCGTTGCCGAGGATCAGGATGTTCAGCGGCCCCGTGATCGACTCCGTCTTCGCCGCGGCGTCGCCGACGTCCACGACGCCGATGTTGCCGTCGAGCCGGTTGTAGATCGCGTACACGCCGACCGCGCCGCCCACCAGGACGAAGGCCATCGTGCCGCCGGTCCACAGCAGGACCTTCTTCTTGCGGCTCGCGCCCTGCTTGCGCTTGCGGCGGCTCTGCGGGGGCACGCGCCGACCGGTGCCGGTGCCGGTGCCGGTGCCGGTGCCGGTGCCGGTGCCGGTGCCCGGGGCCGTGCCGTCCTGCTCGGCCGGGCGGCGGCGCCGCTGGCCGGGGACGGGAACCTCGGCGGGGGCGGTTCGCCGCCCGCCGATGTGGGTACCGGAGTCGGTGGTACCGGAATGGGAGACACCGGCGGCCGACTGCCCAGCGGAGTGGTTCAGTCGCAGTTCGTATTCGCCGGTCTGCGGGTTGAGCACCCACTGGTCGGCGGGGTCGATCTCGCCCGCCCGTCCACGGCTGTGCGCGTCCACGGTTCCTGTCCTCCGTCGGTGCCACGCGGGGCGCCTCCCCCTGTGGGCGCCACTCGGTCGTTCGATCCTTGGCTGAGTGCGACCACGCGGTCGGGGTGCACCGGATCGCGTCACACTATCCGCCCAGTTCAGCGCTGGGCGACGGCAGTGACAAATTCCACGCCCCTTACAAAGGGACAATCTGCCTTAAATGGGCCGCTCCCTGACTCTCCCTTGGGTACCGCTTTACTCAGCGGCCCCCCGGCCCTCAGGTGCGCTCCTCAGGGGCACATCCCCTCCGCCGCGTTCCGGCCGGTGAAGGTCGGTGTGCCGCTCGGGGCGGGCGTCTCCGCGTCGTCCGGCTTCCCGTCGGGAGATGTGCCGGGCCCCTCCTCCGGTTCCGGCGGGGTCACCACGACCGGCCTGTCCTCGCGGAGTTGCCGGAAGAGCTCGCTCGCCGCGGGTTGCACCAGTTCGTCCCGGTTCGGGTCGTACGCGTACGGGCGCCGCGGCACCGTCAGGAACTGCACCTTCTCCGTGGGGATCGCCCGCATCGCCCGCGCCAGGTCGTACAGGTCCCGCAGCGAGGCGAGCCCCGGGTCGGTGGTGAGGGACTTCGTCGCCGCGTCCAGGACCGGGTACAGCTTGGCCGGGTTCAGCAGCACCCCGTTGCTCTGCACCTTGTTCACCAGGGCGCCGAGGAACATCTGCTGCCGGTCCATCCGATCGGTGTCGCTGCCGTTGCCGAGCGACTTCCTGGCCCGCACGAAGCCCAGCGCCTGCTCCCCGTTCAGCTTCTGACGGCCCGCCGGGAGCTTCAGCTTGGCGTCGGGGTCGTCCACCGGCTCCTTCAGGCAGACCTCGACGCCGTCCACCGCGTCCACCATCTTCTTGAAGCCCCGGAAGTCGATCACCATGTGGTGGTCGACCCGGATCCCGGTCAGCTTCTCGACGGTACGGATCGTGCAGGCCGTGCCGCCCCACTCGAAGGACCAGTTGAACTGCGCCCGCTGCTCCCGGGTCCGGCCCCCCTCGGGCCTGGCGCAGCTCGGGATCGTCACCATCAGGTCGCGGGGGATCGACATGGCCGTCGCGCTCGACCCGTCGGCCGCCAGGTGCAGCAGGATCACGGTGTCGGAACGCTGGGTCCCCTTGTCCCGCCCGTACTTGTGGTTCCCCGCGCCCGAGCGGGTGTCCGAGCCGATCAGCAGGATGTTCCGCGCGGCCGCCACGAGGGAGGCCGGGCGCTCCTTCTCGTACCGCCGCAGCTCGTCCGCCGCGGTGGTGTCCGTGGTGATGTTGGCGTCGAGCTTCCGGTAGAGCCACCAGCCGGTCCCGGCCGCACCGAGCAGCACGACCGAGACCCCCAGGGCCGTCCACCGCAGCCAGTGCCGGCGCGGCTCGGCGGCCGGTCCTGAGGTTCCGTCCCCGCCCCCCGTCTCCGGGTTCTCCCGCTCCGGGTCCGGTTCGGCGGGCGTGCCAGCGCGGTCCGTCACGTCTGTCCGTCCTTAGGGGGCGTCGGAGGCGCGTCGGGTGCCGGCCTCCGCCGAAGGAGGCGACCGGACCCGACACGGGGTTGTACGGAGGAGACGGCTCCCCCCGGGCCGATCATGTACCGGACTCGCCGTACGGTCGCGGGTACGCGGCGCGTCGATCGGCCGAACGGGTGCACCGGAAGCACCCCCGGCGGAAACGCCGCCGCCACGGCTCGCCCGTCAGAGCGCCGTGGCCGTGACCCGCTCGCTCTCGATGCGCTTCTCCAGGGCCTCCGGAGCCAGCTCGCCCACGTTCCGGCACAGCACCACGGAGCCGCCCGCCGCCAGGGGCGCGTACAGCCCGGCCGACAGCCCCTCCCAGCTCGCGTACGGCAGCCCGGACAGCAGCCGCGACCCGGGCCCGAGGCCGAGCCGTACGGCGTCGAGCCGGGCCTGCTCGACGAGCTCGGCGCCGCTGCGTTCCGTACCGTCGACGACGAGGGCGGGAGCGTCCGCGTCCACCGGTACGAAGGGGGCGAAGCGGTCGCCCTGTCCCGGCACCTCCACCGCGTAGTCCGCGTACCCCGCGGGCGCGGTCGGGAAGCGGCGCCCCAGCGGCGCCAGGGAGAGCGCGACCCGCTCCCCGGAACAGGCGAGCCCCGCCTCCAGGGTCCCGGGCCCCGCCACCACCAGGTCGGCGCCGGCCGGGTCGCCGCCCAGCTCGGCCGTCACCCCGACGGAAGAGCAGGCGAGCAGCCAGACGGCGGTCTGCCAGTGCGCGGGCAGCAGCAGCGCGAGCCGGTCGCCGGGCTCGGCGGACAGCTCGCCCTGGAGGAGATTGGCCGTCTTCGCCACCCAATTGGCGAAGGTGGCGACGGACAATTCCACCCGTTCACCGGTGGCGTCGTCGTAGTAGGTGACCAAGGGGCGGGCGGGGTCCGCGGCGAGCGCGGATCGCAGCAGGTCGGCGGGGGTGCGGTCGCTGGCGTTCACGCCGCACAGGGTACGCGGACGGCCGCACCGCCCTGGGCCGTACCGGTGACGGCGTCCTCCGGTCGGCCGGACGCGCCGTCACTCTCCCGCCGCGCGCCGCGCCCTGCCGCTCCGCACGATCGGCCCATGCGTGCCTCAATAGCCTCCACGATCGCCGCCGCCTGCGCGGCCGCGCTCGCCCTGCCGGTCACCCTCGCCGCCCCCGCGACGGCCACCGCGCGCCCGGCGGCGGCCGCCTTCCCACCGGCGCGGGACGAGCTGCCGGGCTCCACCCAGTCACTGCCGCTCCGCCCGCTGGGCGCCTCCGTCCGCACCTTCGGCACCGAGCCGGGCGCCGCGTCCGAGCTGGGCCTGACCCGACGGGACGTCAGACCCTTCTCGCTCGTCGGCGTGGTCTGGGACGACCCGGCGGTCCCGCTCCACGGCACCGTCCAGGTCCGCACCCGCGCCACCGCCGACGGCGCCTGGTCGCCCTGGCAGGACGTGGAGACCCACCACACGGAGCACGGCGCCGACCCCGGCACGGCCGAGGGCTCCGCCCGCGCCCTCCGCGGCTCCACCGCCCCGCTCTGGGTCGGCGACTCGGACGGCGTCGAGATCCGCGTACGGGCGGAGGAGAGGACCACGGACGGGGCGACGGAAGAGGGTACGACCCCGCTCCCGGCCGGCCTCCGCCTCGAACTGGTCGACCCCGGCGAACCCCCGGATCCGGCCCCGGGCCCCAGAACGGCGGCCCTGCCGGCCGTCCTGCCCGACGCGGCCGTCCTGCCCGACGCGAAGACGGCCGTCCTGACGGAGGCCGAGGCGGCGGGGAGCGCGGCGCAGAAGCCGTACATCGGCCCCCGCCCCAAGATCGTCACCCGCAAGGGCTGGGGCGCCGACGAGAGCATCCGCGAGAAGGCCTTCGTCTACACCAGGACCATCAAGACGGCCTTCGTCCACCACAGCGCCACCGGCAACAACTACACCTGCGGCGAGGCCCCCTCCGTCCTGCGCAGTATCTACCGCTACCACGTGAAGAGCAGCGGATGGCGTGACTTCGGCTACAACTTCGCCGTCGACAAGTGCGGAAACATCTACGAAGGCCGGGCCGGCGGAGTGACGAAACCGGTCCTCGGCGCGCACACCCTCGGCTTCAACACCGACAGCATGGGCGTCGCCGTCCTCGGCACCTTCACCAGCACCACCCCGCCGGCCGCCGTCCTGACCGCCGTCGCCCGCCTGACGGCCTGGAAACTCGGGCTCCACGGCGTCGACCCGGAGGGCACCCAGACCCTCGTCTCCGGCGGCGGGAACCTCTACAAGAAGGGCCAGAAGGTCAAGTTCCACACCATCGCGGGACACCGCGACGGATACGCCACGGAGTGCCCCGGCGGACGTCTCTACAGCAAGCTCGGAGCCGCGCGCGCCTCCTCCGCGAAGTACCAGGGGCGAAGCTGATGGGGGCGAGGAGGCAACCATCTGCATAAACTGACCGGTCATATCGCACGGACGACCGAGACGGGCGCGCTGACCGGCCCCGAAGCAGGAAGCAGAGACGACACGTGACAGAAGCGATCCTCCTGGTCGGGGGCAAGGGCACCCGGCTGCGACCGCTCACGGTCAACACGCCCAAGCCCATGGTCCCGGCGGCCGGCGTCCCCTTCCTGACGCACCAGCTCGCCCGGGCCAGGGCCGCCGGCGTCGAGCACATCGTGCTCGCCACCTCCTACCTCGCCGAGGTCTTCGAGCCGCACTTCGGCGACGGCTCCGACCTCGGCCTGAGCCTGGAGTACGTGACGGAGGAGGAACCGCTCGGCACCGGCGGCGCGATACGCAACGTGGCCTCCCGGCTGCACTCGGGCCCGGACGACCCCGTCCTGATCTTCAACGGGGACATCCTCACCGGCCTCGACATCCGCGCCCTGGTGGCCACGCACGCCGACTCCGGCGCCGACGTCTCCCTCCACCTCACCCGCGTCGAGGACCCCCGCGCCTTCGGCCTGGTCCCCACCGACGAGACGGGCCGGGTCACCGCCTTCCTGGAGAAGCCCCAGACGCCGGAGGAGATCGTCACCGACCAGATCAACGCCGGCGCGTACGTCTTCCGCCGCTCGGTCATCGACTCGATCCCGACCGGCCGCCCCGTCTCCGTCGAGCGCGAGACCTTCCCGGAGCTCCTCGCCTCCGGCGCCCACCTCCAGGGCATGGTCGACTCCACGTACTGGCTGGACCTCGGCACCCCGCAGGCCTTCGTCCGCGGCTCCGCCGACCTGGTCCTCGGCCGCGCCCCCTCCCCGGCCGTCCCCGGCCGCTGCGGCGACCGCCTGGTCCTCCCCTCGGCCCGCGTGGCCCCCGACGCCAAGGTGACCGGCGGCACGGTGGTGGGCGCGAACGCGACGGTGGGCGAAGGCGCCCGGGTGACCGGCTCGACCCTCCTCGCCGGCGCGGTGATCGAACCCGGCGCGATCGTCACCGACTCCCTCATCGGCGCCGGCGCCCGCATCGGCGCCCGCTCCGTCCTGACGGGCGCGGTCATCGGCGACGGCGCCCTCATAGGCCCCGACAACGAACTCCGCGACGGCATCCGCATCTGGTGCGACGCCACCCTGCCGGCAGGCACGGTCCGCTTCAGCTCGGACCAGTAGAACGAGAGGGGCGGCGCCCCGCCGTTCCGTCGCGGGCGGTCGTTCCTCCCCACAGGGGGTACCCCCAGGGCGTGGGGGTACCCCCTGGACGAAGTCCTTGGGGGAGGGCGGGCACAACGGAACAGCACCCTCTGCGGGCGCCTCCGCTCACGCGCCTGAACCCGCACCCCCGCACCCGCACCGCACCCCGCTACGCTCATACGCATGGCCGGCCGCTTCGCCCCGAAACGCACCCGCACCACCACCCGCGGCGGCCACGTCGACGTCTCCCCGACAGAGGACCTGGACCTCGGTCCCACCCTCGGCCCCCTCCGCAGAGGCCCCCACGACCCCACCTTCCGCACCACCGCGGACGGCTCGATCTGGCGCGCCAGCCGAACACCCGAGGGCCCGGGAACGCTCCGCGTGAGGTCCCACGGGGGCGAGGTCGAGGCCGAGACCTGGGGGCCGGGCGCCGCCTGGCTCGACGGCCGCCTCCCCGCCCTCCTCGGCGCCGAGGACGACCCCGCCGCCTTCGTCCCCCGCCACAAGCTCCTCCTCGCGACCCACCGCCGCCGCCCCGGCCTCCGCCTCACCCGCACGGGCCTGGTCCTGGAGTCCCTGATCCCGTCCGTCCTGGAGCAGAAGGTCACGACGACGGAGGCGTACGGCTCCTGGCGCCGGCTGGTCCGCCAGTACGGCGAACCGGCGCCCGGCCCGGCGCCCGAGGGCCTGTACGTGATGCCGGACGCCCGCACCTGGGCCCGGATCCCGTCCTGGGAGTGGCACCGCGCCAACGTCGACGGCAAGCGCGCCGCCACGATCGTCCGCGCCGCGCGGGTGGCCCCCCGCCTGGAGGAGGCGGCGCTCATGGACCCGCCGGCGGCCCGGGCCCGCCTGGAACTGGTCCCCGGCATCGGCCCCTGGACCTCCGCGGAGACGGTCCAGCGCAGCAACGGCGCCCCCGACGAGGTCACCACGGGCGACCTCCACCTCCCCGGCATCGTCGGCTGGGCGCTCGCGGGCGACCGCACCGCCGACGACGCGAGGATGCTGGAGCTCCTCGCCCCCTACGAGGGCCAGCGCCACCGGGCCGCCCGCCTGATCCTCCTCAGCGGCAGGACCCCGCCCCGCCGGGCTCCCCGCAGGGCACCGGGCGACATCACCCGCATCTGACGAGCCGCGTCAGCGCACCTCGACGAACTCCGACGCGACCCGCGCGGGCCGCTCCTTCGGCGCCGAGGCAGGCCGCCCGATCGCCACCGCCCCCATCGGGTCCCACCCCTCCGGCAGCCCCAGCACCTCCCGTACGACGTCCCGGCAGAACATCGTCGAGGACACCCAGGCCGAGCCGAGCCGCTCACCCGCGAGCGCGACGAGGAAGTTCTGCACGCCCGCGCCCGCCGCGACGACGAACATCTCGCGCTCGGCGGCGTCGCGGCGCGGGTCGCCGTAGTGGTGGGCGCCGTCCATGACGAGGCAGGGCACGGCCAGGTAGGGCGCGTCGCGCAGGACGTCCCCGCGGCGCACCCGCTTCGCGACGGACTCCTCGGACCTGCCGTCCCGCCGCAGGTCCGCGATCCACGCGTCCCGCATCGCGTCGAGCAGCCGCAGCCGCGACTCGGCGGACTCCAGGAGGACGAACCGCCACGGCGTGGTGTGGTGCGGGGCCGGCGCCGTCACGGCCGCGGCGACCGCGCGCCGTACCGCCCCGGGGTCGACGGGGTCGTCGGTGAACTCCCGTACCGTCCGCCGCAGCGTCACCGCCTCCCGTACGGCCTCCGAGGTGCCAAGACGGAACATGTCGTCGGCGGCGGACCGCACCAGCGCCCGTGCGCCGGGCTCGTCGTCGCCGCCGACCAGGTGCGGCAGGCCGCGGACGACGGCCACCGGCAAGCCGGTCGCCTTGCCCTTCACCAGGTCGCCGGCGGCGGCGAGTTCGTCGGCGGAGGCGGTGACGGTCACGTTCAGCTCGTTGCCGTGGGAGTCGGTGGCGCCCCGCAGGTCCTCCAGGACCCGCACCCCCGCCGCGCCGATCGCCACGTCGGTGAGCCCGGAGCGCCAGGGCCGCCCGAAGGTGTCCGTGACGACGACGCCGACGTCCACGCCCAGCGCCTCGCGCAGCCCGGTCCTGATCCGCCGCGCCGACCCGTCCGGGTCCTCCGGCAGCAACAGCACCGTCCCGGCGGGCGTGTTGGAGGCGTCCACCCCGGCCGCCGCCATGACGAGCCCCTGCCGGTTCTCGACGATGCGCAGGGTGCCGCGCCGCGCCACCACCCGTACCGTCTCGGCGTCGATGGCCTCCTCGCGGTCGGCGGCGGCGACGATCCGCCCCTCCGCCTTGCTCACGATCTTGGAGGTGACCAGCAGGACGTCCCCGTCCTCCAGATCCGGCGAGACGGAGGCGATCAGCTTGGCCAGGTCGTCGCCGGGCGCCACCTCGGGCAGCCCGGTCAGCGCCCAGACCCGGAAGCCGGGCGCGGTCACCCCCGTACCTCCTCGGCCAGCGCGAGCGCCGCCCGGGCCATCTCGGCGGTCGCGTCCACGTCGGTCATCATCAGCGGCACCGCCCGGCAGGCGATGCCCGCCGCCTCGACGTCGGCGACGGCGCCCGCGTCCGCGGTGTCCACCAGCCAGCCGTCGAGGAGGCCGGAGCCGTAGTGCCGGGCCACGGCCGCCGCCGTGGACTCGACGCCGACCGCCGCGAGCACCTTGTCGGCCATGCCGCGCACCGGCGCGTCCCCGACGATGGGGGAGAGGCCGACGACCGGCGCGGGGGCGGCGGCGACCGCCTCCCGGATGCCGGGCACGGCGAGGATCGTGCCGACGGAGACGACCGGGTTCGACGGCGGGAAGAGGACGACGTCCGCCTCGGCGATCGCCTCCAGGACGCCCGGCGCGGGCTTCGCCGCCTCCGCGCCGACGGGCACGACCGCCGTCGCGTCGACGGAGGCGCGCAGCTTCACCCAGTACTCCTGGAAGTGCACGGCCCGCTGCTCGCCGTCGATCTCGATCGCCACGTGCGTCTCGACGCGGTCGTCGGACATCGGGAGGAGCCGCACGCCCGGCTGCCAGCGGGCGCACAGCGCCTCGGTGACGGCGCTCAGCGGGTAGCCGGCGCCGAGCATCTGGGTGCGGACGATGTGGGTGGCGAAGTCCCGGTCGCCGAGGCCGAACCACTCGGGCCCGACCCCGTACGCGGCGAGCTCCTCCTTGACCGTGAAGGACTCGTCCGACCTGCCCCAGCCCTGGCTCTCCTCGATGCCACCGCCGAGGGTGTACATCACGGTGTCCAGGTCGGGGCAGACCTTCAGCCCGAAGAGATGGATGTCGTCACCGGTGTTGCCGACGACCGTGATCTCCGCGTCCGGGACGGCCTGCTTGAGACCGCGAAGGAAACGGGCACCACCGATGCCACCGGCCAGAACCACAATGCGCATGCCGACAGTCTGTCAGCCGCAGGCTGATCCTTTGAGGGGTGGTGGTCGGGCGACGGGGGGGCCTGTCAGGCGGTGACGATCTCCGGAGCGGCGCACCGGCCCTGGTACGACTCGTGCATCGGCATCTCGGTCAGGCCGGGGAAGTAGACGTGCAGGCTGACGACGGGTTCGAGCGAGTCGTTGACGACCTCGTGGACGTACCCGGGTGCGAACACCCGCTGCGTGCCGGGCCGCAGCGTCCGCGCGCCCCGCTCCGTACGCTCCGTCAACTCGCCCTGGAGGACGGTGAGGACGCCGGACGACCGGCCGTGGTCGTGCAGGCCGCTGCCCTGGCCGGGCACCCAGGAGAGCAGCCACACCTCGTAGCCGGGGCCGACGCGGAGGCGGTGGTACCAGCGGGCGGTGGCGTCGTACTCGACGTGCGGGGCCCACCGGGCGCGGTCGGCGGCGATCTCGCGGGCGAGGCCGGCGAACTCGGCGACGGTGACGGGGTGCTCGCGCTCGGGCTGGAGCAGGTGCGGGACCTCCATGAGGTCGCCGGCGATCTGGAGGTCGCTGTCCATGTTCATGGGTGGGGTGGTTCCTCGGCGGAGACGAAGAGAAGAGCGGCGGGGCCACGGTGCGGGGACGGCGCGGGTGGCGCGGGTCACGCGAGGTGACGAGGGGTGACGCTGGGGGAGGAGGCTGGAGCCCTACGGCATCAACAGCTGGGACAGCAACAGCAACAGCGCGCCTGGACAGCGCGGCGGAACCCACGGGCGTGGGTCGCGGAGGGCGCTGCGGTCGCTGGCATGCCACCAAAGTGGCGGGAGGGGTACCCGACTGTCAACTCAATGACCGATTTGGGGGTAATGTTTCACCTCATCCGGTTGCTGTGCCCGGAGAAAGGTTTGTTCAGGTCCGGGCCAGGCAAGATGGCGCACCAGCCGCGCCCGTAAACATGGCCGCGCCTTCGGATCCGCCCGCGCCTCCGTGACCGGACTGTGATCCGGATCGCTTCCATGGCTGGATCGCAACAAGATCCGAGTCTCGTACGTCCTTATGGGCGAAAGTGCGGCACCCCGGAACCTGCCGTTGCCATGTGTCACGGTTTTTGGCGATTTGAACACTTTCCGCATAGGCTTGGTTCCGCAGAGTGAATACGAGGCCCAATAGCAGATCTCGGCTTGACTCGCACAGAGCACGAACTTGTAATTTCACTCGTGTCGTTCGGCCGTTTCGATCACGGCGACATCACGGGACGCACAGACAGACGAGGGGCGCAGATGACCGAGTTGTTCCAGGAACTGCTGGTCGAGGACGCGGACGAGGAACTCGGCTGGCAGGAGCGCGCGCTGTGCGCCCAGACCGATCCCGAGTCCTTCTTCCCCGAGAAGGGCGGCTCGACCCGCGAGGCCAAGAAGGTCTGCCTCGCCTGCGAAGTCCGCTCCGAATGCCTGGAGTACGCCCTCCAGAACGACGAACGCTTCGGTATCTGGGGCGGCCTCTCCGAACGCGAACGCCGCCGCCTCAAGAAGGCCGCCGTCTGAACCGCCCCGGCCGAAAACCACCCCACGGTCCGTCCCTGTGTCCACCACAGGAGGCGGACCGTTCCTCGTTGCGGGCACGACGCCCCAAGGACGGCGCCCGACCCCCCGCGCGCCCGCCTCCCGGGCCGGCACCGGCCCGCCCCCTCCCGCCACAGCCATTAGTGTGGGCCTCCGTCCAAGCCGCTCCCACGCCCCACCGCGGGCGACCCCGGCCGGAGGGCCCGTAGCTCGATGTCCTCAACTCCTGAGTTCCCCAGGCACGTCGTCACCGCCGTGCTCGTCACCCACGACGGAGCCCGCTGGCTGCCGGACGCGCTCTCCGGGCTGCTCGCCCAGGAGCGCCCGGTACAGAGCGTGATCGCCGCCGACACCGGCAGCGCCGACGACTCCGCGCAGCTCGTCGCCGACGCCGTCGGCGCCGACCGCGTCCTGCACCTCGCGCGCCGCACCGGCTTCGGCGCCGCCGTCGACGAGGCCGTCCGCACCGCGCCCGTGCTCGGACCCGAGGACCTGCCCTACCTCAAGCGCCCCAGCGGCTGGGACCCCGTCAGCCGCACCTGGAACGACGAGGCGTACGACCTCCCCGAACTCCCGCACGGCGAGCCCGTCCAGTGGCTCTGGCTGCTGCACGACGACTGCGCCCCCGAGCCCGGCGCCCTCGCCGAACTCCTCCGCGTCGCCGACTCCGACGCGTACGCCGCCGTCATCGGCCCCAAGCTGCGCGGTTGGTACGACAGGAAGCAGCTCCTGGAGGCCGGTGTCAGCATCGCCCGCGGCGGGCGCCGCTGGACCGGCCTCGACCGCCGCGAGCAGGACCAGGGCCAGCACGACCAGATCCGCTCCGTCCTCTCCGTCTCCACCGCCGGCATGCTCGTCCGCCGCGACGTCTTCGAGGAGCTCGGCGGCTTCGACCGCCGCCTGCCCCTCATGCGCGACGACGTCGACCTCTGCTGGCGCGCCCACGCCGCCGGCCACCGCGTCCTGATCGCCCCCGACGCCGTCCTGAGGCACGCCGAGGCCTCCGCCCGCGAGCGCCGCTCCGTCGACTGCGCCGGCCGTACGGCGGCCAGCCCGCACCGCGTCGACAAGGCCGCCGCCGTCTACACCCTGCTGGCCAACACCTCCGGCCGCGCCCTCCCGTACGTCTTCCTCCGGCTCGTCCTCGGCACCCTGCTGCGCACCCTCGGCCTCCTCGTCGGCAAGGCCCCCGGCCAGGCCGTCGACGAGATCATGGGTCTGCTCGCCACCCTGCTGCGGCCCGAGAAGATCCTCGCCGCCCGCAAACGGCGGAAGAACCCCGCCGTCCCGCCGGGCGAACTCCGCCCCCTCTTCCCGCCGCCCGGCGCCACCGTCCGCGCCGCCGCCGAACAGCTCGTCTCCCACTTCGGCGGGGACGACTCCGACTCCGGCTCCCGCCACGGCGCCGTCGAGTCGGGCCCCGGCGGCGACGACGCCGACTTCCTGGAGATCGAGCAGTTCGCCCGCCTGAAGAAGATCGCCCGCAAACCCGGCCCGGTCCTCTTCGCGCTCCTCCTCGTCGTCTCCCTCGTCGCCTGCCGCAACCTCTTCGCCGGCGGCTCCCTCGCCGGCGGCGCCCTGCTGCCCGCCCCCGACACCGTCTCCGAACTGTGGGGCAAGTACGCGGACGCGTGGCACACCCTCGGCACCGGCGGCACCCAGAGCGCCCCGCCCCACCTCGGCATCCTCGCCGCGCTCTCGGTCCTCTTCCTCGGCTCCACCTCCACCGCGCTGACCGTGCTGCTCGTCTGCTCGGTCCCGCTCGCCGGCTTCACCGCCTACCTCGCCGCCCGCGGCCTCGTCGGCTCCCGCCTCCTGCTCGCCTGGGGCGCGATCGCCTACGCCTTCCTGCCCGCCGTCACCGGCGCCCTCGCCACCGGCCGCCTCGGCACCGCGATCCTCGCGATCCTGCTTCCGCTGATCGCCCGCGCCGCCGTCACCGCCCACGGCTTCAACCGCCCCGACCGCGGCAGCTGGCGCGCCACCTGGGCCTACGCGCTGCTGCTCACCGTCACCACCGCGTTCACCCCGGTCGTGTGGCCGCTCGCGGTCCTCCTCGGCCTCGGCGTCCTCGCCGTCCGCCGCGACGACCTCACCGCGTACGGGCTCCGCTTCCTCGCCGCCGTCGGCACCCCGGTCCTGGCCCTCGCGCCCTGGTCGCTCTCCCTCCTCACCGAGCCCTCCGCCTTCCTCCACGAGGCCGGGCTCGACCTGCGCACCGGCACCGCCTCCGCCGTCGACCTGCTCGCGAGCAGCCCCGGCGGCCCCGGCACCACCGGCGGACTGCTCCTCCTCGGCCTGGTCCTCGCCGCGCTCGCCGCCCTCCTCCGCGAGGAGCGCCGCCTCGCCGTCCTCGCCGCCTGGACCGCCGCCCTCGCGGGCCTCCTCCTCGCCGCCCTGACCAACGGCGCCGACGGCACCGGCTGGGCCGGGCCCGCCACCCTCGTGTACGGCGCCGCCCTCATCGCCGCCGGCATGCTCGGCGCCGAGGGCGGCCGCACCCGCGTCGCCGCCCACGGCTTCGGCTGGCGCCAGCCCGTCGCCGCCCTCATCGCCCTCGCCTGCGCCCTCGGTCCCGCCGTCGCCGCCGTCGGCTGGATGATCGGCGGCGCCGACGGCCCGCTGACCCGCCGCGACCCCGTCCAGGTCCCCGCCTTCGTCGCCGAGGAGAGCGGCCAGGCGGACCAGCCCCGCACCCTGGTGCTCTCCGGCAGCTCGCCCGGCGCGGTCGACTACGCCCTCGTCCGCGGCTCCGGCGCCCGCCTCGGCGACGCCGAGCTGACCGCCACCGCCGAGCCCGACCCCCGCCTCGACTCCGTCGTCGCCAAGCTCGTCGCCGGCTCCGGCGCCGACCAGACCCAGGAACTGAGCGCCTTCGCCATCCGGTACGTGCTCGTCAAGGACGGCTCGCCGCGCCGGATGAGCCGCGTCCTCGACACCACCCCCGGCCTCTCCCGGCTCAGCCAGCTCGACGGCGCCGCGCTCTGGCGGGTCGACCGCGAGATCGCCCGCGTGATGATCGTCCCGCCCGCCGCGAAGACCGGCGCCGGGGCGGAGGACGACACCGCCGCCAAGACCGTCCTCGTCCCGGCGGGCCCGGTCGAGGCCCACGCCGACATCCCCGCGGGACCGGCCGGCCGCGTCCTGCGCGTCGCCGACCGCGCCGACGAGGGCTGGACCGCCACCCTCGACGGCACCGCGCTCACCCCGACCACCGTCGACGGCTGGGCCCAGGGCTTCCAGCTCCCCGCCGGCGGCGGCCGCCTCGACCTCACCTACGACGAGCCGTTCACCCACACCGTCTGGATCTGGACCCAGCTCGGCCTCGCCGTCGTCCTCGTCGTCCTCGCCCTGCCCGGCCGCCGCCGCGAGATCGACGACGACCTCCCCGAGGAGGAGACGGTCATCCCGGCCCAGGCCACCGACGGCGACGGCCGCCGCGCCCGCCGCCTCCGCGCCGCCGCCGAAGCCGAGGCCGCGACTGCCGCCGCCGAGGCCAGGACCGAGGACTGGCCCGAGGCCCCCGCCGCCGAACCCCCCGCCGAGCCCGCCCCCATCCCCGCCCAGCAGACCGGCGAGGCGGACGAGTGGGACACCGCGGGCCACGACCCGGCCTACGCCCAGCAGCCGTACGCCCAGGGCTACGACCAGCAGGGCTACCCGCAGGAGTACGCCGCCGACCCGTACCAGCAGCAGGCGTACGCGTACCCCCAGCAGGGCTACGAGACGGGCTACGACCAGCAGGGCTACCCCACCCAGGACGGCTACGGCGCCCAGGGCTACGACCAGAGCCAGGGCTACGACCAGAGCCAGGGCTACGACCCCCAGAACCCGCAGGCGTACGCCCCCCACGACGGCTACACCGGCTACGACTACGGGTACCCCCAGGGCCACGAGACGACCGAGCAGCGTCCCGACGGGAGCAGCAACCAGTGAAGCGCACCACCCTCTCCCTGATCGCGGTCGCCACCGCCCTCGCCGCCGTCACCGGCTTCGCCGCGCTGACCGCCCCCGGCGAGCCCGCCGAGTCCGCCGCGGCCCCCGCCCCCCAGGCGGCCCGCCTCCCCGTCGAGCGCACCAGCCTGCTCTGCCCCGCCCCCAGCACCTCGGAGATCGCCGAGACGCTCACCACCTCGTACACCCCGCCCGGCGCCGCCGCCCCCGCCCCCACCGGCGACGGCACGGCCGCCAAGCCCACCGCCGTCCTCGGCGTCGCCGGGAACCCCCACGCCGCCGGCGGCACCGGGGGCAAGAAGGCCAAGGTCCCGAAGGCCCCCGCCTCCGTCACCGCCCCCGGCAAGCCCGTCGCCGACGAGACGAACGGCGCCGTCACCCACGGCCTCACCGGCACCGCCACCGGCACCCTCGCCCCCGGCTGGACCGTCCAGCAGACCACCCTCGTCACGGCCGGCGCCGCCCGCGGCCTCCTCGGCGTCACCTGCTCGGCCCCGGACACCGACTTCTGGTTCCCGGCCGCCTCCACCGCCAAGGGCCGCTCCGACTACATCCACCTGACCAACCCGGACGACACCCTCGCCGTCGCCGACATCCAGCTGTACGGCCCCGAGGGCGAGCTGAAGACCTCCATCCCCGAGGGCGTCCAGGTCCCGCCGCGCTCCACCGTCCCCGTCCTCCTCGGCCCCCTCCTCTCCGTCGGCGCCCTGGAGAACCTGACGGCCCACGTCACCACCCGCAGCGGCCGGGTCGGCGCCGCCCTCGGCTCCGCCACCGACGGCGTCGGCAGCGACTGGCTCGCCGCCTCCGCCGACCCGGCGGCCCGCGCCCTGCTCCCGGGCATCCCGGCCGACGCCACCGGCGTCCGCCTCGTCGCCTTCGCCCCCGGAGACTCCGACGCCGACCTGAAGATCCAGCTGGTCACCCCGAACGGCACGATCGTCCCGGCCGCCGCCGAGTCCCTGCACGTCAAGGCCGGCATGACGGCCTCCGTCGACCTGCCCGACCTCACCCGGGGCGCCGCCGCCTCCCTGCTGCTCACCCCGAGCGACCCCAAGAAGCAGGTCCCCGTCGTGGCCGCGCTCCGGGTCGTCCGCGGCAAGGGCTCGGACCAGGAGCTGGCCTTCATCCCGGCCACGGCCCCCGTCACCGCCCGCGCCACCGTCGCCGACAACCGCGCCAAGGGCACCGCCCTCACCCTCACGGCCCCCGGGGACGCGGCCGAGGTGAAGGTCACGGCCTCGGCCGGCACGGAGGGCGGCAGCCCCGCCACCCGGACGGTCACCGTCAAGGCGGGCACCACGACCGTCCTCACCGACCTGGCCCCCAAGGGCATCAAGGGCTCCTACGCGATCACCGTCGAACCGGTCTCCGGCGGCCCCGTCCACGCGGCGCGGACGCTCACCGTCACCGAGGACGGCATCCCGATGTTCACCGTCCAGACCCTCGTCGACGACCGGGGCACGGTCCAGGTCCCGACGGCCCGCCAAGACCTGACGATCCTCGACGACTGAGCACCGCCGAGCACCGTCACCGGTACGGGGGGCTCAGTCCTGCCCGTACCGGGGGTCGACGGACTCGGGGGAGAGGCCGAGCAGTTCGGCGACCTGCTCCACCACGACCTCGTGGACCAGCGCCGCCCGCTCGTCCCGGGTCTTGGACCGGATCTCGACAGGACGCCGGTAGACGACCACCCGCGCGGGCTCCCGCTTCGCCGCCGGCACCGAACCGCCCAGCGGCACCGTCTCGCCGGAGACCGCCGGAGGCACCTCCATGACCATGAAGTCGACGTCCTGGAGCTGCGGCCACCGCCGCTCAAGGCGCTCCACCGAGTCCAGGACCAGATCGCGGAAGGTGTCCGCCCGGCTCACGGACAGCGGGACCTGCGGCGGTGCCAGCGGTCCCCGCATCCCGCGGCCGTGCCGGTCACGGCGGCGTACCCGCGGCTCGGCCGGCGACTCCCCGGAGCTCCGCGGGGGGCCCGGCGTCCCGGGCGGCACAGGAGTGTCCATCACTGACGCAGCGTAACTCTCCTGGGTCACTCCGCACCGTGGCGTGTCCTCGCCGATCGGCGCGTCCCGCCCCACCCGCATCCCCTCGCCCTGTCGAAACCTGAACATTCCGGCCGCTCCGGAGCACGATTCGACAGCCGCCCAGGATCGGCCATCTGGCCGCACCTGACCGGATTTCACCCCCAAGCTGTCCGGATCGCCCCCTATCCCACCCCCCTTGCGCCCCCTCCCGCGCAGGTCAGAACGGGCACCACTCGAAGGGGGGTGTCCGACGTCACACCGCGACACGGTGGAGTGACCTGGGGGAGAGTCGTCGCGGCCCGCTCAAGAGTGCGGTACCGTCCAACGTCGTGAGCCCTGTACGTCGCTGTTCGCGCACCGCGTGCGGCCGCCCTGCCGTCGCGACACTGACGTACGTCTATGCCGACTCGACCGCGGTCCTCGGCCCGCTCGCCACCTACGCCGAGCCCCACTGCTACGACCTGTGCGCCGAGCACAGCGAGCGCCTCACCGCCCCGCGCGGCTGGGAGGTCGTGCGGCTCTCCGACGGTTCCGCCCCCACCCGCCCCAGCGGCGACGACCTCGAAGCCCTGGCCAACGCGGTCCGGGAAGCGGCCCGCCCCCAGGAGCGCGCCGCCGAGGCCGGCGGCAAGCCCGGCACGGGCCGGAGCGGCGACCCCATGGAGATCGGCCGCCGAGGCCACCTCCGGGTGCTCCGTTCCCCCGACAACTGACGCCGACGACCGAGCCGGCCCCGGCATCGGCCGACCGACCCGGGGACCCGATCCGGCCACCGCCGCTCTGCCCGCCCCCCGCCCCGGGTAGTTTGGGCGTTCCGCACACGCGCCGCACACGCGTGCCGAGAACTCAGGAGGGTGGATCCGTGACTGCCGATCTGTCGCAGATCGTGAAGGCGTACGACGTCCGCGGGGTGGTCCCGGACCAGTGGGACGAGGAGCTCGCCGAACTCTTCGGCGCCGCCTTCGTCCGCGTGACGGACGCCGACGCGATCGTCGTCGGCCACGACATGCGCCCCTCGTCGCCCGGCCTCGCCGACGCCTTCGCGCGCGGCGCGGCCCGCCTCGGCGCCGACGTCACCCTCATCGGGCTGTGCTCCACCGACCAGCTGTACTTCGCCTCCGGCAGCCTCGGCCTGCCCGGCGCGATGTTCACCGCCTCGCACAACCCGGCCCAGTACAACGGCATCAAGATGTGCCGCGCGGGCGCGGCCCCGGTCGGCCAGGACACCGGTCTCGCCGACATCCGCGCCCTCGTCGAGCAGTGGTCGGAGCAGGGCGCCCCCGAGGCCGCCGCCACCCCCGGCACGGTCACCGGCCGGGAGACCCTCGCCGACTACGCCGCCCACCTCAAGGGGCTGGTCGACCTCACCGCGATCCGCCCCCTGAAGGTCGTCGTCGACGCCGGCAACGGCATGGGCGGCCACACCGTCCCCACCGTCTTCGGCGGCCTCCCGCTCGACCTCGTCCCGATGTACTTCGAGCTGGACGGCACCTTCCCGAACCACGAGGCCAACCCCCTCGACCCGAAGAACATCGTCGACCTCCAGGCCCGCGTCCGCGCCGAGGGCGCCGACCTCGGCCTCGCCTTCGACGGCGACGCCGACCGCTGCTTCGTCGTCGACGAGCGCGGCGAGCCGGTCTCCCCGTCCGCGATCACCGCCCTGGTCGCGGCCCGCGAGCTGGCCAAGACCCCCGGCGGAACGGTCATCCACAACCTGATCACCTCCTGGTCGGTGCCCGAGGTCGTCCGCGAGAACGGCGGCACCCCCGTCCGCACCCGGGTCGGCCACTCCTTCATCAAGGAGGAGATGGCGAGGACTGGCGCGATCTTCGGCGGCGAGCACTCGGCGCACTACTACTTCAAGGACTTCTGGAACGCCGACACCGGCATGCTCGCCGCCCTCCACGTCCTCGCCGCCCTCGGCGGCCAGGAGGGCCCGCTGTCCGCCCTGGTGGCCGCGTACGACCGCTACACCGGCTCCGGCGAGATCAACTCCACGGTGGCCGACCAGGCCGCCAGGACGGCCGAGATCAAGGCCGTCTACGAGAACGGCGACGGCATCACCCTCGACGAGCTCGACGGCCTCACCGTCACCTCCGCCGACTGGTGGTTCAACCTCCGTCCCTCCAACACCGAGCCGCTGCTCCGCCTCAACGTCGAGGCCCGCGACGAGGCCACCATGGCCAAGGTCCGCGACGAGGTCCTCGCCCTCGTCCGCGCCACCGCCTGACCCCCCGGACCGGCGGGGGGCCGCCGCTCGCCGAGCCGCGACTCCCCGCCCCCGGCGGTAGGCTGACCAGCACCAATCACTTGGTACGAAGGGACACCCCCATGCCGCTCGAAGCCGGCCTCCTGGAGATCCTGGCCTGCCCGGCCTGCCACGCTCCGCTGAACGACCGCACGGCGGACGAGACCCCCGAGCTGGTCTGCACGTCCCCCGACTGCGGCCTCGCCTACCCCGTACGCGACGGAATCCCGGTCCTCCTCGTCGACGAGGCCCGCCGCCCCGCCTGACCCCCCGCGGGGAGAGGATCGGTGCGCCCCGGCTGACCGGGCGCGTCGTCCGGAGGAGACCGGCCGACCGGTCCTGCCCGGCCCGGGACCCGGGCACACCGCCCGGGAGACCACCGCCCCCGACCGACTCGGGCCACGGGTCACGGGGCGCCACAGGCCCCACTCCGCCCCTGGCACCCCGGCTTGACCCGCCCGATCCCGTCGGCGGACCTGGACCGATCCTCGACCCGGACCGGCCCCGGACCTGGACCGGTCCCCGGACCCCGACTGGCCCTCGGACGTGGACCGGTCCCCGGACTCGGACCGACCCGCGGACCCGGACCCGGACCGGCTCCCGGTCCCGGACCAGGCCGTGGACCTGGACAGGCCCGTGGACCCGGACCGGCTTTCGAGCTCGGACCGACCCGTGGACCCGGATCTGGACCGGCTCCCGGACCCGGCGCAGCCCGTGGACCTGGACCGGCTCCCGGACCCGGGACCCCGGCTCACCCGGTCCCGGCACCGGCACCGGCCCCGGTGAACACCCCGGCCGACCGCCGACCGGGCCCCGGGGCGCGTGCCCCAGACCCTGAGGCGCCACCACCAGGGCTCAGGCTCCGGGTCCCGGGCCCCCACCCTCCAGAACCCCGACGGCCCCGCCCCCACCCCCGCAGCAACCACACCCACCCCCGGCCCGCACCCCGCCCGCTCGGCCCAGCGGCAACCACCCACCGTTCCGCCCCGGCCCAGCGCCCAGCGGCCCGCGCCCCGTACCGAACGACCACCCCGGAGGCCCCATGCTGGACGAGACCCTGCTCGACGCACCGGACGCCCTCGCCGTGGCCGACCGCCGCGGCCTGCTGCGCGGCGCCGCGGAGGCCGGCGCGCGGGTCAGGACCGCCGCCCGCCACGCCGCCGAAGCCGGCATCGCCGACCTCCGCCCCGAGGGCCGCCCCCGCGCCGTCCTCGTCGCGGGCCCCGGCACCGCCGCCGCCGGCGTCGCCGACCTGATCGGCGCCCTCGCCGGCGCCTCCGCCCCCGTCGTACGGCTCGCGCCCACCGGCGTCGCCCCCGCCGCCGGCGCGCTCCGCTGGGCGCTGCCCGGCTGGGCCGGCTCCGTGGACCTGCTCCTGCTGCCCACCACCGACGGCTCCGAACCCGGCCTCGCCCTCCTCGCCGAGCAGGCGTACCGCCGCGGCATCACCGTCGTCGCCGTCGCCCCCAAGGGCTCCCCGCTCGCGGAGGCCGTCAGCGGCTCCCGCGGCCTCTTCGTCCCGCTGGCGATGGCCCCGCACGAGGAGCCCGACGAGTACGGTGAGAACCTCGCCGCCAGCCCCGGCGCTCTCTGGGCCCTCTTCACCCCGCTGCTCGCCCTCCTCGACCGCGTCGGCCTCCTCGAAGCCCCGCCCGAGGCCCTCGAACGGGTCGCCGACCGGCTCGACCGCACCGCCGAACGCTGCGGCCCCGCCATCGCCACGTACTCCAACCCGGCCAAGACCCTCGCCGCCGAGGTCGCCGAGTCGCTGCCCCTGATCTGGACCGAGGGCGACGCCGCGGGCCCGGTCGGCCGCCGCTTCGCCGCCGTCCTCGCCGAACTCGCCGGCCTCCCCGCCCTCGCCGCCGACCTCCCCGAGGCGCTCCCCGCCCACGGCGTCCTCCTGACCGGCGCCTACGCCGCCGCGGCCGACCCCGACGACTTCTTCCGTGACCGCGTCGACGAACCCCAGGCCCTGCGCGCCCGCGTCGTCCTCCTCCGCGACCGCCCGGCCGACGGCCTCAGCGCAGCCCCCGCCGCCCGCGAACTCGCCCTCGGCCACGAGACCGCCGTCAGCGAACTCGAACCCGAGGAGGGCGACGCCCTGGAGACCCTCGCGGAGCTCCTCGCCGTCACCGACTTCGCCGCCGTCTACCTCTCCCTGGTCACCTCGGGCCACATGGCCCCCTGACCCACCGGCGTACGACACCGGCGTACGGCCCCCGGCCACCCACCCGTCACCCGCGCGTCATCCGCCCCCTGTCACCTGTCGTCTGGCACCGTCACCATCACCGCCCCGAGGAGCTGGAAGGCACCATGGACCGCCTCGTCAACACCGTCCGTCCCTACGCCTGGGGATCCACGACGGCCATCCCGGAACTGCTCGGCACCGCCCCCACCGGCGAGCCGCAGGCCGAGATGTGGATGGGCGCCCACCCCGGTGCCCCCTCGCTCACCCCCCGCGGGCCGCTGAACGAGCTGATCGAGGCCGACCCCGTACGCGAACTGGGCCCGGCCGCCGTCGAGAAGTTCGGCCCCCGCCTCCCCTTCCTCCTCAAGCTGCTCGCCGCCGGAGCCCCGCTCTCCCTCCAGGTCCACCCCGACCGGGAGCAGGCCCGCGCCGGGTACGCCGCCGAGGAGGCCGCCGGCATCCCGGTCGACGCCCCCCACCGCACGTACAAGGACGACAACCACAAGCCCGAACTGATCTGCGCCCTCACCCCCTTCGAGGGATTCTGCGGCTTCCGCCCCCCCGCCGAGGCCGCCGACACCCTCGCCGCCCTCGGCGTCGACTCCCTCAAGCCGTACGCGGACCTCCTCCTCGCGCACCCGGAGGAAGCCGCCCTCCGCGAGGTCCTCACGGCCCTGCTCACCGCCGACCCGGACGAGATGGCCCACACCGTCGCCGAGGCCGCCGCGGCCGCCGACCGGCTCGGCGGCGCCCACGCCCCGTACGCGCTCCTCGCCCACCACTTCCCCGGCGACCCCGGCGTCATCGCCGCGATGCTCCTGCACCACGTCAGGCTCCAGCCCGGCGAGGCCCTCTACCTGGGCGCCGGCGTCCCGCACGCCTACGTCTCCGGCCTCGGCGTCGAGATCATGGCCAACAGCGACAACGTGCTCCGCTGCGGCCTCACCCCCAAGCACGTCGACGTCCCCGAACTCCTCCGGATCGTCCGCTTCGAGCCGGGCGACCCCGGCGTGCTGCGCCCCGAGGCGTCCCCGTCGGGCGAGGAGGTCTACGAGACCCCCATCGACGAGTTCCGGCTCTCCCGTCTCGTACGCGCCGAGGGCGCCGCCCCCACCGACCTCACCGCCGCCACCCCGCAGATCCTGCTCGCCACCGCCGGACACCCGAAAGCGGGCGAAACCCCCCTCGCCCCGGGCGAATCCGTCTTCGTGCCCGCCGGCGAGCGCGTCGAACTCTCCGGAGCGGGCACCGTCTTCCGCGCCACCGTCGTCGTCTGACGTGCCGCCTGATGCGCCGTCTGGTGCAAGAATGACCGGCCGTACCGCGGCCGTCGGGCCGGGAACATCGACGAAGGGAACAGCAGACCCATGAGCGCGTCAGGCGGAACCAAGGCGATCGTGGCGGCCCTCGCCGCCAACCTCGCGATCGCCGTAGCCAAGTTCGTGGCGTTCCTCTTCAGCGGCTCGTCCTCGATGCTCGCCGAGAGCGTCCACTCCGTCGCCGACTCCGGCAACCAGGGCCTGCTCCTCCTCGGCGGCAAGAAGGCCCAGCGCGAGGCCACCCCCCAGCACCCCTTCGGCTACGGCCGCGAGCGCTACATCTACTCCTTCCTCGTCTCCATCGTGCTCTTCTCGGTCGGCGGCATGTTCGCGCTCTACGAGGGCTACCTGAAGATCAAGGACCCGCACGAGATCGAGGCCTGGTACTGGCCGGTCGGCGTCCTCGTCTTCGCGATCATCGCCGAGTCCTTCTCCTTCCGCACCGCCATCAAGGAGTCGAACGCGCTCCGCGGCAAGAAGTCCTGGAAGGAGTTCGTCCGCCACGCCAAGGCCCCCGAGCTCCCGGTCGTCCTCCTGGAGGACCTCGGCGCCCTCGTCGGCCTCGTCCTCGCCCTCGGCGGCGTAGGCCTCGCCCTCCTCACCGGCGACGGCGTCTGGGACGGCATCGGCACCCTCTGCATCGGCGCCCTGCTCATCCTCATCGCGCTCGTCCTCGCCGCCGAGACCAAGTCGCTCCTCCTCGGCGAGGCCGCCGGCGTCGACGAGGTGAGGAAGATCGAGGAAGCGGTCGTCGACGGCGACACCGTCACCCGCCTCATCCACATGCGCACCCTCCACCTCGGCCCGGAGGAACTGCTCGTCGCCGCCAAGGTCGCGGTACGCCACGACGACACCGCCGCCCAGGTCGCGGCCGCGATCGACGCCGCCGAGCAGCGCATCCGCACCGCCGTGCCGATCGCCCGGGTGATCTACCTGGAGCCGGACGTCTACAGCGATGCCGCCGCCGCGGCCGGCCCGGACCCGGCCGCCACCCCCGGCGGCCCCGGCCACTGAGCCCCCGCACCACCCGCCGAACACCTTGTCGAGGCCCCCGGAGCGCACCACGCCGCCCCGGGGGCCTCACCCGTGCGGCCTGCGGGCGGTGGGCCGATCGGTGTAGATTCGTGACCAGCCAGACGTCGCTGCTGATGGCGGTCGGGCGGGTCCCCTCGGGGAACCGGCCGAGGGAGAGAGGGCCTCCGACGACTGCACCGCGAACCACCCGGGCATTCGTGTGCCCGTAGGTGCCTCGACCGCGGTGTCAGGCGCCTCCACCGACCCTCGCACTCGATACATCCACGAGGAGCAGCAACAGTCATGACGACTGCCGCACAGCAGGACTTCAAGGTCGCCGACCTGTCCCTGGCCACCTTCGGCCGCAAGGAGATCACCCTCGCCGAGCACGAGATGCCCGGTCTGATGGCGATCCGCCGCGAGTACGCGGAAGCCCAGCCGCTGGCGGGCGCCCGGATCACCGGCTCGCTGCACATGACGGTGCAGACCGCCGTCCTCATCGAGACCCTCGTCGCCCTGGGCGCCGAGGTCCGCTGGGCCTCCTGCAACATCTTCTCCACCCAGGACCACGCCGCCGCGGCCATCGCCGTCGGCCCGAACGGCACCCCGGAGAACCCGCAGGGCGTCCCGGTCTTCGCCTGGAAGGGCGAGACCCTGGAGGAGTACTGGTGGTGCACGGAGCAGGCCCTGACCTGGCCGAACACCCCCACCGGCGGCCCGAACATGATCCTCGACGACGGTGGTGACGCCACCCTCCTCGTCCACAAGGGCGTCGAGTTCGAGAAGGCCGGCTCCGCCCCGGACCCGTCCACCGCGGACAGCGAGGAGTACGGCCACATCCTCCGCCTGCTCAACCGCACCCTCGCCGAGAGCCCGCAGAAGTGGACCCAGCTGGCGTCCGACATCCGCGGGGTGACGGAGGAGACCACCACGGGTGTCCACCGTCTGTACGAGATGATGCAGGCCGGCACGCTGCTGTTCCCGGCGATCAATGTGAACGACGCGGTGACGAAGTCGAAGTTCGACAACAAGTACGGCTGCCGTCATTCGCTGATCGACGGCATCAACCGGGCGACCGATGTCCTGATCGGCGGCAAGACGGCGGTGGTGTGCGGTTACGGCGACGTGGGCAAGGGCTGTGCGGAGTCGCTGCGGGGCCAGGGCGCGCGGGTGATCGTGACGGAGATCGACCCGATCTGCGCGTTGCAGGCGGCGATGGACGGCTACCAGGTGACCACCCTGGAAGACGTGGTGGAGACGGCCGACATCTTCATCACCACCACGGGCAACAAGGACATCATCATGGCGTCCGACATCGCCCGGATGAAGCACCAGGCGATCGTGGGCAACATCGGTCACTTCGACAACGAGATCGACATGGCCGGTCTGGCGCGGATTCCGGGGATCGTGAAGGACGAGGTGAAGCCGCAGGTGCACACCTGGACCTTCCCGGACGGCAAGGTCGTCATCGTGCTGTCCGAGGGCCGGCTGCTGAACCTGGGCAACGCCACCGGGCATCCGTCGTTCGTGATGTCGAACTCGTTCGCGGACCAGACCCTGGCGCAGATCGAGCTGTTCACGAAGCCGGAGCAGTACCCGACGGACGTGTACACGCTGCCGAAGCACCTGGACGAGAAGGTGGCCCGTCTCCACCTTGACGCGCTGGGTGTGAAGCTGACGACGCTGCGTCCGGAGCAGGCGGCGTACATCGGGGTGAAGGTCGAGGGTCCGTACAAGCCCGACCACTACCGCTACTGAGCCACCGCCCCCCGACGCCCGACGTCACAGGCGACCGAGCCAGGCCCCCAGCACCCCGGTGCGGGGGCCTGGCCCCGTCTCACCCCTTCCCTCCCCGCCCCGCCACCCGAGGACCCATGCCCCGCGGCCGCTACTCGCTCCACGACCCGCACGACCACACCCCGCTCGGCGAGGAGCATTTCCACTGCGCCCCCGGTCCCTCCGGCTGGCGGTACGTCTCCCAGACCACGACTCCCACGGGCGACCACCTCGGCTCCGTCGATCTGGCCATCGACGACCTGGGCCGCCCGATCCGTCTGGAACTCCACTCGTCGAGCTGGCAGGTCCGCGGCGCCGCCCTCGACGGCGTCACCTGGGTCCGTACAGATCCCACCGGCACCCACGCCACCGAAGGCAACGTCCGCGCCCACGCCTTCACCGGCACCTCCCCGGTCTTCCTGATCGCCCTCACCCGCCTCCTGCGCCTCACCCCGGGCGCCCCCGAGACCCGCGTCCGCCTCGTCGCCTTCACGGCCCCGGTCCTCGCCCCCCTCACCGTCGACCAGTCCTGGGCCCTCCTGAAAAGCGAAGCGCACCCCACTGACAACGGCCCCCTGGTCGTCGACGAGTACCAGGTCAGCACCCTCGACACAGGGGAACGGCACACCGTCCACATCGCCGGCGACGTCGTCCTCGCCGCCCCCGGCATCGAGCTGGAAGACCTCGACACTCCGCCGTCGGCCTTCCCCACCACCGCCTGATGTGCGACGCACCCTGACGAGCTGCTAGTCTCCTCCGGTGCCCGCAAAAGCTGTTGACACGGCTGGCGCGGGGAGGTAGATTCAGGTGGTTGCCTGGAGATGGACATCTCGGCAGCAATCAACTAGAGTCTGACTCACTTCCGATTCTCACCTCGAATCACGAAAAGCCACCGATTAGGTAGCCGGAAATGAT
>NZ_JASCXN010000051.1 GCF_030010625.1 Streptomyces sp. CC208A
AGGGTGAGCAGGTGGTCCAGGCCGACGTCCACCCCCACCGCCGTGTCCGTGGCGGGCAGCGGCCTGACCGTCGGGTCGTCGCACAGCATCGAGACGAACCAGCGCCCCGCCGCGTCCTGCGAGACGGTCACGGTGGACGGCGACGCTCCCTCCGGGAGCGGACGCGACCACACGATGTCCAGCGGCTCCGCCATCTTCGCCAGGGTCAGCCTGCCGTCGCGGAAGCGGAACCCGCTGGTGGTGTACTCGGCGGACTTCCGCGACTTCTTCTTCGACTTGAAGCGCGGGTACTTCGCCCGCTTGCCGAAGAAGTTCGTGAACGCCGCCTGCAGGTGCCGCAGGCACTGCTGGAGCGGGACGGAGGACATCGCCCAGGAACGCCAGTTCCTCGGTCCTCTTCCACGCCGTCAGCATCGCGGATGTGGCGTTGTAGTTGACCCGCTCCTGCCGCGCCCACGCCTCCGTACGCGCGGCGAGCGCCAGGTTGTAGACCTTCCGCACACAGCCGAACGTGCGCGACAGCTCGGCCGCCTGCGCATCGGTCGGATGGAAGCGGTACCTGAACGCCCGCTTCACACACGTCGTGGCCACGCTCACAAACCAGTGGGACTGTGACTTACCACCAAACCTGCCGGTCAGAGCAGTGCGATTCACCTCGGCGGCGAAACCCAACCCCTTGCCCTGCTCCACAGGAGTCCAGCTCTCTCGGCAAGCGGGAGGCAACCGATAAACCACACCAGGTCCGGCAGCCTCCAACAGCCGGACTCGGCGACGCCGAACCTCGGCCCCGGGTGCCGTTCGAAGGCCCGACCCAGGGCAGGAGCCACAGAAGACATGCGCACGACGGAAATTGACAGTCAGCCAGGGGAAGCCGATGGCACGCCCGGCGCTCAGCCGCGAGGAGGTCCTGGACACGGCGGCGGCCCTGGTGCGGGAGCACGGCCCGGCCGGCCTCACCATGCGCGGGCTCGCCGCCGCCCTCGGCACGGCGGTCACCTCGATCTACTGGCACGTGGGCAACCGCGAGTCGCTCCTCGACGCGCTGGCCGAGCGGACGGTGGCCGACCTCGGCGCGATCCGGCCGCACGGGAAGGACCCGGCGGAGCGGATCGGCTCGGTGGCGCACGCCCTGCGCCGGGCGCTGCGCGAGCGCCCGGACCTGGTGGCGATGGTCCACGAGCGGGGGCTGACCGAGCGGATGTTCCTGCCGGCCCAGCGGGCCCTGGTCCGGGAGGCGCACGCGGCGGGGCTGCGCGGGGCACGGGCGGCGGAGCTGGTCCGCGCGGTCACCTTCCAGGCCGTCGGCCACGTGCTCGTGGAGCGCAACCGGGAGCGGGCCCCGGTCCGGTCCCCGGCCGAGGAGGAGCTGCGGGACGCCCGCGCCGCCGACGCCGACCCGCCGCCGGCCCGCGCGCTCGCCGCCCCGGTGGACACGGAGCGGCTCTTCGCGGCGTCGGTACGCGCGCTGGTGGAGGGCCTCCTGGCCGGTCCCCGCCCCTCTGCCGCCACGGACCCACCCTCCCCCACTACAGACATAGTGGACATAAGGGAAACAGGGGGCGGTGCTGTCGGTCGCGGGCCGTATCCTCAATGACCATGCTCGACGACCGCACGACAGCAGCGACCTGGCCGACCGCCTACCCGCAGGGGTACGCGGTGGTCGACGTGGAGACCACCGGTCTCGCCCGCGACGACCGGATCGTGTCCGCCGCCGTCTACCGGCTCGACGCGCGGGGCGACGTGGAGGACCACTGGTACACGCTGGTGAACCCGGAGCGGGACCCAGGACCGGTGTGGATCCACGGCCTCACCAGCGACGTCCTCGAAGGGGCGCCGCTCTTCGCGCAGATCGCCGAGGAGTTCTCGGCCCGCCTCGACGGCCGGGTCCTCGTCGCGCACAACGCGATGTTCGACTGGCAGATGATCGCCCGGGAGTACGCGCGCGCCGAGCGGACCGCGCCCGTCAGGCAGCGGCTGTGCACCATCGCGCTCTCCAAGGAGCTGGCGCTGCCGCTGCCCAACCACAAGCTGGAGTCGCTGGCCGCCCACTTCGGCGTGGTGCAGCGGCGCGCGCACGACGCGCTCGACGACGCGCGCGTGCTCGCCGAGGCCTTCCGCCCCAGCCTGCACACGGCCGCCGAGCGGAACGTCCGGCTGCCGCTCCTGGAGTGCCGCCCGCTGACCGAGTGGGCGTCCGCACCGGCCCGCCCCGCGTCCGCGTACCGGGCGGGCGGCTGGCGCCCCTCGCGGAAGCGGCCGGCCTGCCCGTACCCCAACCCCGGCCGGTACGAGACCGACAAGCCGCTCAAGCAGGGCATGCGGGTGGCCTTCTCCGGCGACACCTCCGTCGACCGCGAGCTCCTGGAGGACCGCACGGTGGAGGCCGGGCTGCACGTCGCCTCCTCCGTCTCCCGGCTGACCAGCCTCCTCGTGACCAACGACCCGGACGCCGGCACCTCCAAGACGGTCAAGGCGAGGGCCTTCGGCACCCCGATCGTCGACGAGGCCGCCTACGCCCACCTGCTGCGCGACGTGGCCCCGGCAGACGGGTGACACCGCCGCCCCCGGCGGGCGTGCCGCGCGGCGCGCGCGGGCCCGGGGCCCCACCCTGTGGCGCATGGCACGTTGTGAGGTCTGCGGAAACGATTACGGCATGTCGTTCGAGGTGCACGCGCAGGGCGCGGTCCACGTCTTCGACTGCTTCGCCTGCGCCATCCACCGCATGGCGCCCATCTGCGAGCACTGCCGGGTCCAGGTCATCGGGCAGGGCGTCGAGGCCGACGGGAAGTGGTACTGCGGCGCCCACTGCGCCCGCGCGGAAGGGAAGGCGGGCATCGTCGACCGGGTGTGACCCGTGCGGAGGCCGGTCGTTGAACTCGACGGTCCCCGCTCCTGCGGGGGTGGTCCCCGGTACACCCCACGACCCTACGCACGGGTGCGGTCGGCCCCGCCCACGCGGGGACGGCCCCTCCGGCACCCGCCGTGAGGGGCCCACTCGCGGCGATGTACCGTCGACGGCGTGTACCGCTTCCTGTTGTCCCGGCAGTGGGTGATCCTCACCCTCGTCGCCCTCGTCCTCATCCCCGTGATGATCGAGCTGGGCTTCTGGCAGTTCCACCGGCACGAGCGCCGGGTCGCCCAGAACACCCTGATCGCGGACAACCTGAAGGCCCGGCCGGTCCCGGTCGAGGAGCTCACCTCCCCCGGTCACACCGTCCCGCGCGCCGACTACTGGCGCCAGGTCACCGCCACCGGCACCTTCGACACCGCCCACGAGGTCGTCGTCCGCCGCCGCACCTCCTCCGACGACCGGGTCGGCGCGCACGTGCTCACCCCGCTGGTCCTGAAGGACGGCCGGGTCGTCCTGGTCAACCGGGGCTGGGTGCCCGCCGCCGCAAACCAGCGCGACTACCCGGACGTCCCGCCCGCCCCCAAGGGCGAGGTCACCGTCACCGGCAGGCTCAAGGCCGACGAGACCACCGGCGCCAGCGGCATCAAGGACCTCAAGGGCCTGCCGGAGCGTCAGGTGATGCTCATCAGCAGCGGCCAGCAGGCGGAGCTGATCGGCCGCGAGGTGCTGGGCGGCTACATCGAGCAGACCGCGCCCGCGGCGCCCGGCGGCTCCCCCGAGCAGATCCCCGAGCCCGACCACGACTCGATCGGCGCCCACATGGCGTACGCCGTGCAGTGGTGGCTCTTCTCCGCCGGCGTGCCGGTCGGCTGGTTCGTCCTCGTACGCCGCGAGAAGCGCGACCGCGAGGCCGCGCTGTCCGAGACCCCGGCAACCCCGCAGACCCCGAAGGACGACAGCGCGATCGAGGCCACCGCTGGTTGACCGTCGCCGCTACCGGGAACGCCCAGAGCGTGACCCGACGCATCGACGACTACGCCCTGATCGGTGATCTCCAGACCGCCGCGCTCGTCGGTCGCGACGGATCGATCGACTGGCTGTGTCTCCCCCGCTTCGACTCCGCCGCCTGCTTCGCCGCCCTCCTCGGCGACGAGGACAACGGCCACTGGCGGATCGCCCCGAAGGGCGCCACCACCTGCACCTCCCGCCGCTACGCCGAGGACTCCCTGGTCCTGGAGACGTACTGGGAGACCCGCACCGGCACCGTCAAGGTCACCGACTTCATGCCCCAGCGGGACCGCGCCCCTGACGTCGTCCGGATCGTCGAGGGCCTCAGCGGCCGCGTCGAGATGAGCGCCGTGCTCCGCCTCCGCTTCGACTACGGCTCGATCGTGCCGTGGGTGCGGCGGTCCGAGGGGCTGCGGGTCGCCGTCGCCGGGCCCGACGCCGTCTGGCTGCGCAGCGAACCGACCGTGAAGACCTGGGGCCAGCAGTACGCCACCTGCTCCGCCTTCACCGTGGCCGCCGGGGAGCGGGTCGCGTTCGTCCTCACCTGGCACCCCTCCCACCAGCGGCGGCCCCCGCTGGTCGACCCCTACGAGGCCCTGGAGCACTCGCTCGCCGACTGGCGCGCCTGGACCGCCCACTGCACCTACCGGGGGCCGTACCGGGAGGCCGTGGTCCGCTCCCTCATCACCCTCAAGGCGCTCACCTACGCCCCCACCGGCGGGATCGTCGCCGCCCCCACCACCTCCCTGCCGGAGGAGATCGGCGGCGTGCGGAACTGGGACTACCGGGCCTGCTGGCTGCGGGACTCCTCGCTCACCCTGGGCGCGCTGCTCGCCGCCGGATACGCCGAGGAGGCCGCCGCCTGGCGCGACTGGCTGCTCCGCGCGGTCGCCGGCGACCCCGCCGACCTCCAGATCATGTACGGGCCGGCCGGTGAGCGGCGGCTCCCGGAGACCTCGCTGCCCTGGCTGCGCGGCTACGCCGACTCGCTTCCCGTACGGACCGGGAACGCGGCCGTGGACCAGTTCCAGCTCGACGTGTACGGGGAGGTCATGGACACCCTGCACCGCGCACGCGCGGCGGGCATCCCGGCCGAGCGGCACGCCTGGAACCTCCAGCTGAGCCTGCTCGGCTTCCTGGAGTCGCACTGGCGCGAACCCGACGAGGGGCTGTGGGAGGTGCGCGGTCCGCGCCGCCACTTCACCCACTCCAAGGTGATGGCGTGGGTGGCGGCCGACCGGGCGGTGCGCACCCTGGAGGCCGACCCCTCGCTGCCCGGGGAGCCGGGCCGCTGGCGGGCGCTGCGCGACGAGATCCACGCGGAGGTGTGCGCGCGGGCGTACGACCCCGTACGGAACACCTTCACCCAGTCGTACGGCTCGCGGGAGCTGGACGCCGCCACCCTGCTCATCCCCCTGGTCGGCTTCCTGCCGCCGGACGACCCCCGGGTGGTGGGCACGGTCGACGCGGTGCGGGCGGAGCTGACCCACCGGGGCTTCCTGCGGCGCTACACCCCCGACTCGGGGGCGGTCGACGGGCTGCCCGGCCGGGAGGGCACCTTCCTCGTCTGCTCCTTCTGGCTGGCGGACGCGCTGTGGGCGACCGGGCGGGAGGCGGAGGCCCGGGAGCTGTTCGAACGGCTCGTGGGGCTGACCAACGACGTGGGTCTGCTCGCGGAGGAGTACGACCCGGTGGCGGACCGGCAGCTCGGCAACTTCCCGCAGGCGTTCAGCCACATCGGCCTGGTGGGCACGGCTCTCGCCCTGGCCGGGGAGGAGGCGGCAGGATAGGCGCATGGATCTTGGACTGAAGGACCGCGTGTACGTCGTCACCGGCGCCACCCGGGGGCTCGGCCGGGCCTCCGCGGAGGCACTGCTCGCCGAGGGCGCCCGGGTGCTGATCACCGGACGGGAGGAGACGACCGTCGCCGAGGCGGTGGCCGCGCTGGGCGAGGGCGCGGCGGGGCTCGCCGCCGACAACGACGACCCGGAGACGCCGGCCCGGCTGATCGCGGAGGCCCGCGCCCGGTTCGGCGGTCTCGACGGCGTCCTGATCAGTGTCGGCGGCCCGGCGCCGGGCTTCGCCGCGGACAACACCGACGAGGAGTGGGCGGCGGCCTTCGGCACCGTCTTCCTCGGCGCGGTGCGGCTGGCCAGGGCGGCGGCCGAGACCCTGGGCGAGGGCGGGGTGATCGGCTTCGTCCTGTCGGGGTCGGTGCACGAGCCGATCGCGGGCCTGACCATCTCGAACGGGCTGCGCCCGGGGCTCGCGGGCTTCGCCAAGTCCCTCGCCAACGACCTGGGCCCGCGCGGGATCCGGGTGGTCGGCCTGCTGCCGAGCCGGATCGACACGGACCGGGTCCGGCAGCTCGACGCGCTCTCCGGTGACGCGGAGGCCGCCCGCGCGGCCAACGAGGCGACGATCCCGCTGCGCCGCTACGGCACCCCGGAGGAGTTCGGCCGCACGGCCGCCTTCGTCCTCTCCCCGGCCGCCTCGTACCTGACGGGGCTGATGCTGCCGGTGGACGGCGGCGCCCGCCACGGCTTCTGACGGGCCGTGCTCAGCTGACGCGGCGGGCCCGGTGCCTGACCGCGCGGAGGCGGGCCTCGGTGGGCAGGGTGGCCAGGCCCGCGGAGCTCCAGGCGCGGGCCAGGGCCTCGCCGCTGAGCCCGGCCAGGGTCTCGCCCGGGGAGGCGTACGGCTCCAGGAGGAGCGCGACGCGGGTACGGGGCGCGGTGCGGCGGCCGGTGAGGGCGACACGGGCCCGGGCCACGCCCTCCTGGGCGGCGGCGTCCGCCTCCAGGACGCCCTCCAGGGCCCGGCCGCGCAGCACGGCGGCGTCGCCGTCACCGGTGTCGACGAGGACCTCGGCGAGCCGGCCCCGGCGGAACTGGGCGATCAGCCACCACAGGGCGAGCAGGACGAGGACGCCGAGGACGGCGATGACGGTCGGCCACCACCAGCTCTCCTCGCGCCACCGCCGGCGGTCGGCGGTGGACAGGAGCACGTCGTCGGGGCCCGACCAGGGCCACCAGGAGGGGACGGGCAGGTCGAGTCCCGCGGCGAGGACGGCGCCTCCTACGAGGAGGAGCAGCAGTCCGGCGAGGCCGAGCAGGGCGCGGTTGACGCGCCGGAGGGCGGCGGTGACGGGGGCGTGCACGGGCGCCTTCACCCCTTCTTCCTGGACGGGCGGTTCACCCGGACGGTCAGTGCGGGCGGGTGGGCGAGCCCGAGTTCCTCGATGCCGTCGGCGAGGACGGACGCGACGTCGGCGTGGACGTCGTCGAGCGGGCGGAAGTGGGAGACGGCCCGGACGGCGACCTTGGCGCGGCCGACCCGGACCTTCACGGACTGCACGCCGGAGACCTCCATGGCCCGGTCGCGCAGGGTGAGCGCGGCGGCCTCCCGGTCGAGCCCGGCGCGTACGTCGGGGTGTTCGCGGCGCATCGGCAGCACGGCCCGCAGGCCGGGGGTGGCCGCCAGGACCAGCAGCCAGACGCCGAGCAGGACGGCGAGGGCGGCGGCCGCGAGGACCCAGTCGTCGTCGAGGGGCCGGGTCGCGAGCTCGTCGGCGAGGTCGCGCCGCCAGCTCATGGCCGAGCGGTCGGCCCGGACGGCGGCCACGTCGTACAGGAGCAGTCCGGTGCCGCCGAGGACGACGGCGGCGAGCAGCGCGGCGGGGATCCGCCGGACGGACCAGAAGCGCCGGACCCGGTCCGGTGCGAGGACGGGGACGCCGTCGCCGGCGGTCTCCTCCTCGTTCCGCCGGCCGGCGGTGGGCCGTTCGGGTGTCGTCATGCCAGGCGGCCCTTCCTGGCGGGGGGCGTGGTGCGCGGGGAGTGGAGGCGCTCGACGTGGACGGCGACCTCGTGGACCTCCATGCCGACCAGTTCCTCCACCCGGCCGCGGACGCGTCCCCGGACGGCTCCGCAGCGGCGGCCGACGTCCGTGGGGTAGTCGAGTTCGAGGCTGACCGAGATCCGGGCGACGTCCCGGTGGACGACGACCGAGGCGTGCGGCGGGTGGCCGCCCTTCGGCACGCGGCCCAGGGCCTCCCGGGCGGCCTGCGCGGAGATCTTGGCGACCACCCGGTCGGCGATCGTGGTCGCGCCGCGTTCCCGTACCGGCGGGCGTACCGTGACGTCCGTGGTCACCCGGCGTCACCGCCGCCGGTCGCCGCGGTCGCGACCCCGGAACAGATCGCCGGCTTCGAGGTCGCCGTCGAGGAAGCGGCCGACCACGAAGCCGATCGCTCCCAGGGCTGCGACCAGCAGAAACGCCCCGAAACCGCCGAAGTATCCGGCGAAGCCGAGGCCCATGCCGGCCAGTAGGCCGACCACGGCCATGCTCATCCTGAACCCCTTTCCGGGCCCTGCGGTCCCGTTCTCCTCACCGGTCGGCTACTGGATCCGCGACTCGGGCTCTTCGTCCTCTTCGTCGGGCAGCTTCACGTCGCTGACCGCGATGTTGACCTCGACGACCTCCAGACCCGTCATCCGTTCCACGGCCGCGATGACGTTCTCGCGGACGGCGCCGGCGACGTCGGAGATGGAGACGCCGTAGTCGACGACGATCTCCAGGTCGAGGGCGGTCTGCACCTCGCCGACCTCGGCCTTCACACCCCGGGTGACGCCCGCCTTGCCGCCGCCCCCGCCGGGGACGCGGTCGCGGACGGCGCCGAGGGTGCGGGAGAGCCCGCTGCCCATGGCGTGGACGCCCACGACGTCGCGGGCGGCCATTCCGGCGATCTTCTCGACCACGCCGTCGGCGATGGTGGTCCGGCCGCGGGTGGCCGGGGCGCCGGTGCCCTTCCTGGTGGCCTGAGTGCTCTCACCACTGCGTTCGCTGTCCGTCATCAGCTTCAGCCCTTTCTGTGACGTTTTGCGCTTCTTCACTCACATTAAGGGCGGTTACCCGAACTCGCTCCGGGAATACGGCAGGCTGGGGCGATGAGCATGGGTGACGGTTGGACGGCGGTGGTGCGCGACCGCCTGGCGCCGGGCAGGCTGCTGCCGCTCGGCACGGCGGCGGACGGGGCGTGGCTCGCGGAGCGGGCGGCGCGGGAGGTCCTGGGGCGGGCGGCCGCGGTGGTACGGGACGTGGTCCCTGGCCTGCTGCGGATCGGCGCGGCGGCGGAGGCTTCGGCGGCGGCCCCGGAGCGGCCGTTCCCGGTGCCGCCGGGCGGGCTGCCGGCGGGGCCGCTGCGGATCGAGGCGGAGTTCGCGGTGGTGGCCGGGCGGCCGCTGCCTCAGGTGGCGGAGGAGGTACGGGCGCTGCTCCTCGCGGCGGCGGAGGAACTGGGCCTGGCGGTGACGGAGGCCGATCTGCGGGTGACGGACCTGCTGGACGAGGCACCCGAGCCGGAGGAGACTCCCCCGCCGCCGGGCCGGACGTCACCGGCGGTGGACGATCCGGTGGCGCTGGCGGTGCTGCGGGTGCCGGGCGTGGCGGCGGTGACGGACGCGCTGGGCCCGCCGGTGCACCGGACGGCGGACGCGGTGCGGGTGGAGTGCGCGGTGACGGCGGACCGGCCGGTGATGGAGGTGGCCCGCGCCGCGCGCACGGCGGCGGCCGCGGCCGCCCCGGAGGACGCCGCGGTCACCGTCCTGATCACGGAGGTGCGCTAGGTCGGCCGTCAGTCGCCGAGGCCCGCGAGGTCGCGCAGGCGGCGGGCCTGGGCGGCGCGCTCGGCGACGCGCTGGTCCTCGTAGGAGCGGCCGGAGGCACCCTGGAGCAGCGCCTTGGTCTCGACGACCGCGTCGCGCGGCGCGGCGAGCAGGGCGGCACTGAGGTCCCGTACCGCCGCGTCGAGTTCGTCGGCGGGCACGGCGATGTTGGCCAGGCCGATGCGCTCGGCCTCGTCCGCGTGGACGAAACGGCCGGTGGCGCAGATCTCCAGGGCGCGGGCGTAGCCCACGAGGGAGACGAGCGGGTGCGTCCCGGTCAGGTCCGGGACGAGGCCCAGGCTGGTCTCGCGCATGGCGAACTGCACGTCCTCGGCGACGACCCGCAGGTCGCAGGCGAGGGCGAGCTGGAAGCCCGCACCGATGGCGTGGCCCTGGACGGCCGCGATGGACACGAGGTCGCTGCGGCGCCACCAGGTGAACGCCTCCTGGTACTCGGCGATGACCGCGTCGAGGTCCGCGTCGGAACCCCGTGCGAGGTCGAGGAAGGACGGCTCTCCGTCGAAGCCCTCGGGCGTGAAGGCCTGTCGGTCGAGTCCGGCGGAGAAGGACTTGCCCTCACCGCGCAGGACGACGATCCGCACGCTGCCGGGCAGAGACCGCCCGGCTTCCGTCAACGCCCGCCACAGAGCGGGAGACTGGGCGTTGCGCTTCGCCGGATTGGTCAGGGTCACCGTGGCAACGGCGTCCTCGACGGTGAGCCGTACACCGTCCTTGTCGAAGACGAGCTGGGAGTCGTCGGGCGTGGTCATGGGGCGCCTCCGGTTCCGGTGCAGCACTGCATCCGATGCTAAGTGACTGCACAGTAACCACCCGGCCGGTCACAGGACCGACCGGGTGCCCACCGGGAAGGTCCCGGTGGACGGGTCGAGCCGCCCCCGGCGTCAGGCCGAGGCTGCCTTCTTGCCCCGTGTCGCTCCGCCGCGACCACGCAGCGTCACTCCGGATTCGCTGAGCATCCGATGGACGAATCCGTAGGAGCGGCCGGTTTCCTCGGCCAGCGCCCGGATGCTCGCACCGGAGTCGTACTTCTTCTTCAGGTCTGCCGCGAGCTTGTCGCGCGCGGCGCCGGTCACCCGGCTGCCCTTCTTCAGAGTCTCGGCCACCCGTGCCTCCTCATGGGAAGTGCGCTCTGGACTTCTCATGATCACCCCTCCCCGCTCTCCTGGCCACCCATTCGACGAGGTCCGTCCTGCCGGGTTTGCGGACGAGTAGGGCGCCCTCACGATCGGAAGGATCCATTCCGCACGACCGGAGCCCGCCCCCGGAGTGCATGGATCAAGGAACCGCCAGGTCAGAGGTATCCAGGGAACAAACGTACGACACGGGCCCTGCCGGAAGGATTCGGCAGAGGCCCGCGCCGGGGGTACGAGACCGTCTCACTCAGATGACGGACCACCGATGAGCCGAATGATCCAGTCCGGGCTCAGGCCAGGGCGACCAGGTCCGCGTAGTCCGGGCCCCACAGGTCCTCGACGCCGTCCGGGAGCAGGATGATCCGCTCCGGGTCGAGCGCCTCGACGGCGCCCTCGTCGTGGGTGACCAGGACGACCGCGCCCTTGTAGGTGCGCAGCGCGCCGAGGATCTCCTCGCGGCTGGCGGGGTCCAGGTTGTTGGTGGGCTCGTCGAGCAGGAGCACGTTGGCCGAGGAGACGACCAGGGTCGCGAGCGCGAGCCGGGTCTTCTCGCCGCCGGAGAGCACCCCGGCCGGCTTGTCGACGTCGTCGCCGGAGAAGAGGAAGGAGCCGAGCACCTTGCGGACCTCGACCAGGTCGAGGTCGGGGGCGGCGGAGCGCATGTTCTCCAGGACGGAGCGCTCCGGGTCCAGGGTCTCGTGCTCCTGGGCGTAGTAGCCGAGCTTGAGGCCGTGGCCGGGGGTGACCTGGCCGGTGTCGGGCTGCTCGACCCCGCCGAGGAGGCGGAGCAGGGTCGTCTTGCCGGCGCCGTTGAGGCCGAGGATGACGACGCGGGAGCCCTTGTCGATGGCCAGGTCCACGTCGGTGAAGATCTCGAGGGAGCCGTAGGACTTGGACAGGCCCTCGGCGGTCAGCGGGGTCTTGCCGCAGGGCGCGGGCTCCGGGAAGCGCAGCTTGGCGACCTTGTCGGAGACCCGGACCGCCTCCAGGCCGGAGAGCAGGCGCTCGGCGCGCTTGGCCATGTTCTGCGCGGCGACGGTCTTGGTGGCCTTGGCGCGCATCTTGTCGGCCTGCGAGTTGAGCGCGGCGGCCTTCTTCTCGGCGTTCTGGCGCTCGCGCTTGCGGCGCTTCTCGTCGGCCTCGCGCTGCTGCTGGTAGAGCTTCCAGCCCATGTTGTAGACGTCGATCACGGAGCGGTTGGCGTCCAGGTAGAAGACCTTGTTGACGACGGTCTCGACCAGGTCGACGTCGTGGGAGATCACGATGAAGCCGCCGCGGTACGTCTTGAGGTAGTCGCGCAGCCAGGTGATCGAGTCGGCGTCGAGGTGGTTCGTCGGCTCGTCGAGGAGCAGGGTGTCCGCGTCCGAGAAGAGGATCCGGGCCAGCTCGATCCGGCGGCGCTGGCCGCCGGAGAGCGTGTGCAGCGGCTGACCGAGGACCCGGTCGGGCAGGCCGAGGGCGGCGGCGATGGTGGCGGCCTCGGCCTCGGCGGCGTACCCGCCCTTGGTGAGGAACTCGGTCTCCTGGCGCTCGTACTGCTTGAGGGCCTTCTCGCGGGTGGCGCCGGTGCCGTTGGCGATGCGCTCCTCGTTCTGCCGCATCTTGCGGAGGAGGACGTCGAGGCCGCGGGCGGAGAGGACGCGGTCGCGGGCGAGGACGTCGAGGTCGCCGGTGCGCGGGTCCTGGGGGAGGTAGCCGACCTCACCGGAGCGGGTGATGGTGCCGCCGGCGGGCTGGCCCTCGCCGGCCAGGCACTTGGTGAGGGTGGTCTTGCCCGCTCCGTTGCGGCCGACGAGGCCGATGCGGTCGCCCTTGGCGACGCGGAAGGAAGCGTTCTCGATGAGGATGCGGGCGCCGGCGCGCAGCTCGATGCCGGAAGCGGTGATCACGGACAGACTCCAGGGCGGTGGGAAGACGGCGGGAAGAGACGGCTGGTGGCGGGCTTCGGCGCCGCTAATGCACCCAGAGGAGAATGGCCATGCGGCCAGTCTAACGGGCCCCTGCAACTGGTTTTCGGCCACACGAGCGACCGGGAGGAGAAGGGACCCTTCTCTCGGTGCGCCACAGCCGGTGCGCCACGCCCGTGCGCCATGGAGGGAACAAAAGGGGCGACGGGCTCACGGTCGGCCGATACTCGGCGGAGGGCGGCGGTCGGGCCGCCGCGGTGACGCGGAGGTGGACCGTGCAGTTCGACGACGACGCCCGTCTGGACACCTCGGAGGTGAAGGACGTCCGCGGCAGCCGCGTCCCCGGCGGGAGGGCGACCGTCGGCGGCGGGATCGTCGGCCTCATCGCCCTGGTCCTCGGTATCCTCTTCGGCGTCGGCCCCGAGCAGCTGGGCCTCTCCTCCGGCGGCGAGGACGAGCCCGTCGCCGGCGCCTCCTCGGCGGCCCTGGTGAGCCGGACCTGCCGGACCGGGGCGGACGCCAACAGCCGCCAGGACTGCCGGGCGGTGGCCGTGGTCAACAGCCTCCAGGACTACTGGCGGGGCGAGTACACCCGCCGGGGTGGCACCTACGCCCCCGCCTCCACCGTGCTCTTCACCCAGCGGGTGAACACCGCGTGCGGCGCGGCGAGCTCGGCGGTCGGCCCCTTCTACTGCCCCGGCGACCGGCAGGTCTACCTGGACCTGGGCTTCTTCGAGGAGCTGCAGACCACCTTCGGCGCCGGCGGCGGGCCCTTCGCGCAGGCGTACGTGGTGGCCCACGAGTACGGGCACCACATCCAGAACCTGATGGGGACGCTCAGCCGGTCCCAGGACGGGCGGACCGGCGCGGCCTCCAACGCCGTCCGGGTCGAGCTCCAGGCGGACTGCTACGCGGGCGTGTGGGCCCGCCACGCGACGAGCACCCCGGACGACGCCACCGGCCGGCCGCTGCTCACCCGGCTCGACGACACCGACATCCGGGACGGCCTGGACGCGGCGGCGGCCGTGGGCGACGACCGGATCCAGGAGCGCTTCCAGGGCCGGGTGACCCCGGAGAGCTGGACGCACGGCTCGGCCGAGCAGCGGCAGCAGTGGTTCTCCACGGGCTACCGGACCGGCGACATGGCGCGGTGCAACACCTTCCGCTGACCTCTTCGCCCTCCGGTCCGGTGCCGGGTCAGGCGCCCCCGGTGTGGACCTGGAAGGCGGCGCGGCGGACCGCCTTGGCCAGGGCCGGGTCGGGGTGGGCGGCGGCGAGCGCCACGAGCACCTGCACGGTACGCGGGTGGCCGACGGCCCTGACCTCGTCGAGGAGCGCGGGCACGGTGCCCTGGACGGCCGAGTCCAGGTGGCGGACAAGGAGCTCGCTCTCGCCGTGGTCGGCGACGGCCGCGGCGGTGTCCACCCAGAGCCAGGTCGCCTCCTCGCGGGTGAGGACCTCGGGGGCGTCGTCCGGGTCGGTGCCCTCGTACTCGGCGAGCCAGAGCAGGGCGTAGGGGCGCAGCGACGGCTCGGCGAGCGCGGCGCGGACCTCCGCCTCGGCGGGGGCGCCGACGACCCGCAGCGCTTCGAAGGCGAGGCCGCGCAGCAGGGCGTCCTCGCCCCGCGCGGCGGCCAGGAGTTCGGCGATCGCGCTGGAGAGGGTGCGGGCGGCGAGCCAGGCGCGGTACTCGTCGCGGGCCGGTCCGGGGGTGAGCCGGGCGCAGCCGCGGAGCATGTCGGCGGCGGACTGCTCGATGTTGCCGGCGGGGCTCTGGGCGGCGACGCAGATCTGCTCCAGCTTGACCCAGACCGCCCAGTTGCCGAGGGGGGTCAGGGTGGCGTGACGTCCGTCCGCGTCGGTCCCCCGGTCGAGGGTGAGCGCGCCGACCTCGGCGAGGCCCTCCAGGGCCCAGTCGAGGAGGGCGGGCAGGCCCTCGCCGGGGGCGGGCCCCTGGGCGGGGGCGCCGTCGGCGGGGACCTCGCAGCGCTCCTCGCGGAGTTCGTCGACGCGCTGCCCGAGCAGGTCGAGCAGAGCGGGGACGAGGACGGGGCCCTGGGAGAGCTGGAGCAGGGACAGGACCTGCGGCACGGCCTCCACGACCTCGGCGACCGCGCCGGGCGCCACGCCCTCGGGGAGGGGGTGGACCAGCGACCAGGCGTCGAGGAGGGCGACCCAGCCGCGGAGCACGGCGGAGTCGTCGCGGTCCCAGGCCTGGAGCCGCCAGCCGGGGCGGGCGGTGGCGCCGTGCAGCTCGACGAGGCCGGCGAGCCGGGCCCGGTCCCAGCCCGCGCGGATCCGCGCGGGCGTCAGGTCGAGCTCGGCGGCGGCCCGCTCGACGGCGGCCGGGCCGTCGAGCGGACCGGAAGCGGAAGCCTGGCCGGCGGCCTGGGCGACGGCCGTACGGGGGCCTGTCTGCGGGCCGCGCGGGGCGGCGGCCCAGCGGGCGATCCGTACGGCGTCGGCGAGGACGAGCCGGGCCTGCCGGGCCAGTTCCGCGCGGGGCGGAGTGCCCTCCGGCGGCCTCGGGGCAGGCCGGGTGCGCCGCGTCGTCGCGGCCCGTCGTGCGGTGGCCAGCGACCGCGGACGGACGAGTCGGAGTCTGGAGTTGCGCGCCAATGGTTCATCGGGCTTTCGAGACGTCACGGGGGCAGTCTTCCCGCTGACGGCCCGAAAGCCCAATCGGAATGCGGGGTGCCGTGCCGGGACGCGGGCCCGCGGCGGGGCGGGGCGTCACATGAGGGGGGTGAGGTGGCGGCGGAGGGCCTCCTCGTAGCGGAGGGGGTTCGCGTTCCACATCGCCGTGTGGGGGGCCTGGCGGACGGTGAGGAGGCTGACCAGGTCGGGGCGGCGGGCGGCGAGCTCGACCGAGGACTCCCAGGGGGCGATCGTGTCGTCCGGTCCGTGGGCGAGCAGGACCGGGACGCGGAGGGCGTCCGGGGCGCTCGCGGCGGCCACCCGGTCGGCGTGCGGGCCTGTGCGGCCGGCGGCGGCGCGGACGGCGAGCGGGATCAGCGGGCCGGGGACGCCCCGGGCGGCGGCGAGGTTGCGGACGGTGGCCTCCCAGTCGAGGACCGGCGAGTCGAGGACGAGACCGGTGATCCGGTCCCGTACCCCCGACTCGGCGGCGGCGCGCAGCGCCATCGCGGCGCCGGTGCCCCAGCCGTGCAGGACGATCTTGGCGGCGCCGAGGCGGACCGCGTGGCGCAGGACGGCGTCGACGTCGCGCCACTCGGTGTCGCCGAGCTGGGCGAGGCCGCCCGCCGGTGCGGGGGCGCCCTCGTCGCCGCGGTAGGCGGGGACGAGGACGGGGACGCGGCGGCGGGCGTAGAAGGGGACGAGGTTCAGGGCGTGCTCGCGGGTGGCGCCCAGGCCGTGCAGGGTGACCACCCAGGTGGGGCGGGGTCCGGTGACGAGCCAGGCCGGCAGGGGGCCGAGCTCGCCGGGGATCTCCAGGTCCTCGTGGGGCAGGCCGAGGGCGGTCTCCGGGGTGCCGGCGTGCAGCTGGGGGGTGAGCCGGACGCGGCTGCCGGGGGAGAGGGCGCCGAGCTCGACCCGTTCGAGGCGGCGGACGACGGTGTCGGCGGTGTGCGGGACGCGGTCGAGGACGGGTCCCGCGACCGCGTGCAGCCCTGGCGCCGTCAGCCCGTACGTACCGGGTCGCAGGGAGGCGAGGCTGCGGGTGAGGGTGACCCGCTCGGGTCCCGTGGCGTGCACGGTGAGCCGGGGTTCGCCGGGGAAGGGCCGTCCGGACGTGCCCTTGAGGGCGACGTCGCTGGCGTAGCGGCCGGCCGCCACGGCGGCCGCGCCGACACCGATGAGGGTGGTGACGGCCGCTGCCGTCGCTTTAGCCGGGCGCACCCCGTCAGTCTCGTCACGGGGCGGGGAGGCCGCCACCGGACGGGGCCGGGCGGGTGCCTCCGGAGAGTGACATGGATCTCCTCCGCGGGGTGCCTCGTCCGGATGATTCCGGCCCGGGGTGTCCAGAGGGTGGAACGCGCCGATCGGGCGGAAGGCGGTAAGGGCCCGGTGTGTCCCGTGAGGGACGGGATCACCCCGGGTCAGGGGTGACCGCATGGTGGACACCGAGGACCGCCGGAGCCGCAAACGGAATCCCGCGGAACCGGTTTGGGACACCGTGATGCCCCACCCAGTTCACCTTCCGTTCACCCAGGTTGCCTACGTTCGACGAGCCACTGACGTCAAACGATTGCCTGGGTAAATGGAACACATCACGCTGCTGCTCGCCATTGTGGTCGTGACAGCTCTCGTGTTCGATTTCACGAACGGTTTCCACGACACCGCGAACGCGATGGCCACGACCATCTCGACCGGTGCTCTCAAGCCGAAGACGGCGGTGGCCATGTCCGCCGTGCTGAACCTCGTCGGCGCCTTCCTGTCCGTCGAGGTCGCCAACACGATCTCCAAGGGACTGGTGAACGAGGAGGGCATCCAGCCCGAAGTCATCCTCGCCGCGCTCGTCGGCGCGATCCTCTGGAACCTGGTGACCTGGCTGGTCGGACTGCCCTCCAGCTCCTCCCACGCCCTCATGGGCGGCCTCATCGGCGCGACCGTCGCCTCGATCGGCTTCAGCGGTGTCAACGGCGGGACCGTCGTCACCAAGGTCCTCATCCCCGCGATCGCCGCCCCGATCGTCGCCGGTGCGGCCGCGATGCTCGCCGCCCGCCTGACGTACCGCGTCGACCGGAACACGGACGCGAAGACCACGGAGAAGGGCTACCGCGCCGGCCAGATCGCCTCCGCCGGTCTCGTCTCCCTCGCCCACGGCACCAACGACGCCCAGAAGACCATGGGCATCATCACCCTCGCCCTGGTCGCCGGCGGCGCCCTCGTCCCCGGCTCCAACCCGCCCCTGTGGGTCATCGTCTCCGCCGGTCTGGCGATCGCGCTCGGCACCTACCTCGGCGGCTGGCGCATCATCCGCACCATGGGCAAGGGCCTCACCGACCTCCAGCCGCAGCAGGGCTTCGCCGCCCAGACCAGCGCGGCCACCGTCATCCTGGCCTCCTCCAACCTGGGCTACTCCCTCTCCACCACGCACGTCTGCTCCGGCGGTGTGATGGGCGCGGGTCTGGGCCGCAAGGGCGGTGTCGTCCGCTGGTCGACCGCCACCCGCATGTTCGTCGCCTGGGGTTTGACCCTGCCGGCCGCCGGCCTGGTCGCGGCCGGAGCCGAGTTCGTGGCCCGTCAGGGCGACTGGGGCGTCTACACCGTCGCCGGCTTCCTGATCGCCTCCTGCGCCGGCATCTGGCTCTTCTCCCGCCGCCAGGTCGTCGACCACACCAACGTCAACGACGTGGAGGCCGCGGCCGAGCCCGCGGGCGTCGTGACCACGGCCATCGCGGCCGTCACCCCGCCGCCGGCCGGCTCCGTCGCCGCCGTCGCGGACGAGGACCTGAAGACCACCATCCCCGCCCCCAACCCCGCGGACCCCGCCGCTCCCCCGGCCCCCGCCGCCGCGGTCTGAGGAACTGGAACCAAGCATGAAGATCGACTGGGCAGCTCTCGGCTCCGTCTTCGGAGTCAGCCTCGTGGCGACCGTCGCCCTCGTGGGCCTCTTCACCCTCGGGATCGTCGGCCTCGGCAAGCAGGAGAAGGCCGCGGCCGCGGGCGGCTCCGCCGTCCTCGCCCGGACCGGCGCCTACGCCTGCTTCGCCCTGTGCGCGGCGGCCGTCGCGTACGGCATCTATCTGATCGTCTCCTGACCCGAGCGGTCACGGACGGCGGGGCGGTCCGCACCTGACGGGTGCGGGCCGCCCCGCCGTCGTGTCTGTGGTGCTTCGCACAGTGACCCGTCGCAGGTCAAGGGTGAGTTGACGGCCCTTCGCGGGGCGTGGTGGACTGCCGGGGCCAGTACGGCGGCAATGGAGAGGAAGCCCGGTGCGAATCCGGCGCGGTCCCGCCACTGTGACCGGCCCCGCGACAGCGGGGTCTGGGAGCCAGGAACTCTCGCCGCCCGTCACGTCGACCCAGGGCGCGGACCCTGAGTGAGGACACGCCGCCATGCCCGGCCGCACCCCCGTGGCTTCCCGAGCCACCGCAGTCTTCGCGTACGGAGCGGCCGCCGGCCTCGCCGTCGACCTGCTCCTCGGCGACCCCCGCCGCGGGCACCCCGTCGCCGCCTTCGGACGGGCCGCCGCCGCCGTCGAGAAGCGCCTGTGGCGCGACCACCGCGGCCGGGGCGCCCTGCACACCGCCGTCTGCGCGGGCGGCGCCGTCGCCGCCGGGGCGCTGGCCGCCCGTACGGTACGGGGCAGCCGTACCGCCTCCGCCGCCCTGACCGCCGCCTCCGTGTGGGCCGTCGTCGGCGGCACGACCCTGGGCCGGGAGGCCCGGGCGATCGGCGGGGCGCTCGCCGTCGGCGACCTGGAGGTCGCCCGGGAGCGGCTGCCGCACCTCGTGGGGCGCGACCCCGAGGCCCTGGACGGGCCCGCGATGGCCCGCGCGGTCGTCGAGTCCGTCGCCGAGAACACCTCCGACGCCGTGGTCGGCGCCCTCGTCTGGGGCGCGGTCGCGGGCGTGCCGGGCCTGCTCGGCTTCCGGGCGGTCAACACCCTGGACGCCATGGTCGGCCACAGGTCGCCCCGGTACCGCCGCTACGGCTGGGCCTCCGCCCGCCTCGACGACCTGGCCGGCTGGCCGGGCGCCCGGCTCACCGCCGCCCTCGCGGTCCTCGCGGGCGGCGACCGGCGCGGGGCCGTACGGGCCTGGCGGGCGGACGCGGGCGGGCATCCCAGTCCCAACGCGGGACCGGTCGAGGCGGCTTTCGCCGGCGCGCTCGGGGTACGGCTCGGGGGGACGCTCTCGTACGGCGGACGGGTCGAGCACCGGCCGGTCCTCAACGGCGGGGGGCGGCCCGTGGAGGTCGCCGACATCGACCGGGCCGTCCGGCTCTCCCGCCGGGTGACCTGGCTGACCCTGGCCGCCTGCGTGGGCGGCCGGCTGATCGCGGACACGGTGAAGCGGAGGAGCAAGTGAGGGGTGGGGGGCTGCTCGTCGCGGGGACGACCTCCGACGCGGGCAAGAGCGTCGTCACGGCGGGCATCTGCCGCTGGCTGGTCCGGCGGGGCGTGAAGGTGGCGCCGTTCAAGGGGCAGAACATGTCCCTCAACTCCTTCGTGACGAGGGAGGGCGCCGAGATCGGCCGCGCCCAGGCCATGCAGGCGCAGGCCGCCCGCGTCGAGCCGACCGCGCTGATGAACCCGGTGCTGCTCAAGCCGGGCGGCGACCGGTCCAGCCAGGTCGTCCTGATGGGCAAGCCCGTCGGCGAGATGAGCGCGCGCGGCTACCACGGCGGGCGGCAGCGGACGCTCTTCGAGCCGGTCCTCGCCTGCCTGGAGGAGCTGCGGGCCACGCACGACGCGGTGATCTGCGAGGGCGCGGGCAGCCCGGCCGAGATCAACCTGCGCCGCACCGACATCGTCAACATGGGCATCGCGCGGGCCGCGCGGCTCCCGGTGGTGGTGGTCGGCGACATCGACCGGGGCGGGGTCTTCGCCCAGTTCTTCGGCACGACGGCGCTGCTCGCGCCCGAGGACCAGGAGCTGATCGCCGGGTACCTGGTGAACAAGTTCCGCGGTGACGTGACGCTGCTCGAACCCGGCCTCGACATGCTGCACGGGCTGACCGGGCGCCGGACCTTCGGTGTGCTGCCGTACGCGCACGGGCTCGGGATCGACGAGGAGGACGGCCTGCGGGTCTCCCTGCGGGGCACGGTCCGTGAGTCGGTGGTGGCGCCGCCGCTCGGCGCCGATGTGCTGCGGGTCGCGGTCTGCGCCGTCCCCCTGATGTCGAACTTCACCGACGTCGACGCGCTGGCGGCCGAGCCGGGCGTGATCGTGCGCTTCGTGGACCGTCCTGAGGAGCTCGCGGACGCGGACCTCGTGGTCGTGCCGGGTACGCGGGGGACGGTCAAGGCGCTCGCGTGGCTGCGCGAGCGGGGCCTCGCCGACGCCCTCGCCCGCCGGGCCGCCGAGGGCCGTCCGGTCCTCGGGATCTGCGGCGGCTTCCAGGCCCTCGGCGAGCGCATCGAGGACGAGGTCGAGTCGAAGGCGGGCACCGTCGACGGCCTCGGCCTGCTGCCCGTACGGGTCCGGTTCGCGCCCGAGAAGACCCTCTCCCGGCCGGTGGGCGAGGCGCTCGGCGAGCGGGTCGAGGGGTACGAGATCCACCACGGCGTGGCCGAGGTGCTCGGCGGCGAACCGTTCCTCGACGGCTGCCGGGTCGGCGCCGTCTGGGGCACCCACTGGCACGGCTCCCTGGAGAGCGACGGCTTCCGCCGCGCCTTCCTCCGGGAGGTCGCGGCGGCGGCCGGCCGCGCCTTCGTCCCCGCCCCCGACACCTCCTTCGGCGCCCTGCGCGAGGAGCAGCTGGACCGTCTCGGCGACCTGATCGAGGAACACGCCGACACCGACGCACTGCTGCGCCTCATCGAGAACGGCCCGCCCAAGGGGCTGCCGTTCGTGCCGCCGGGGGCGCCGTGAGCGCGCGTGCGCCCCGCGCGACGGGTCCGGGTCCGGCCTGCGGCCGGGCCCGTGTCTCCCACCCGCACCACCCGTGCGGCTTGAGACGGACCCTGCGGGTGACCCCGGTGGGCATGCCCACCACCTCCCCGGCACCGAACCTCTCCGTGTCGTCGTGCAACGAAGGAGCGAATCCCCGATGAGCATCCGCTATCCGTTCACCGCCGTCGTCGGCATGGACGATCTGCGGCTCGCGCTGCTGCTCAATGCCATCAGTCCGAACGTCGGCGGCGTGCTCGTGCGGGGTGAGAAGGGGACCGCCAAGTCCACAGCCGTGCGTGCGCTCGCCGAGCTGCTGCCCGAGGTGGCCGTCGTCGCCGGGTGCCGGTTCAGCTGTGATCCGGCCTCGCCGGATCCGGGGTGCCCGGACGGGCCGCACGGGGACGGGGGTTCGGAGGCTCGGGCCGCGCGGATGGTCGAGCTGCCCGTCGGGGCCTCCGAGGACCGGCTCGTCGGTGCGCTGGACATCGAGCGGGCCCTCGCGGAGGGCGTGAAGGCGTTCGAGCCGGGGCTGTTGGCCGCCGCGCACCGGGGGATCCTCTACGTCGACGAGGTCAACCTGCTCTCCGACCACCTCATCGACCACCTCCTCGACGCCGCCGCCATGGGCGCCTCCCACGTCGAGCGCGAGGGCGTCTCCGTGCGGCACGCCGCGCGGTTCCTGCTCGTCGGGACCATGAACCCCGAGGAGGGCGAGCTGCGGCCGCAGTTGCTCGACCGGTTCGGGCTGACCGTCGAGGTGGCCGCCTCGCGCGATCCGCAGCAGCGGGTCGAGGTCGTACGGCGGCGGCTCGCGTTCGAGGACGATCCGGCCGCCTTCGCCGCCCGCTGGGCCGGCGAGGAGGCCGCGCTGCGCGAACGGATCGTCACCGCACGGGAGTTGCTGCCCCGCGTGGTCCTCGGCGACACCGTGCTGCTCCAGATCGCCGCCACCTGCGCCGCCTTCGAGGTCGACGGCATGCGCGCCGACATCGTCATGGCCCGTACCGCGACCGCGCTCGCCGCGTGGGCGGGACGGGAGGAGGTGACCGGCGAGGACGTGCGGCAGGCCGCCCTGCTCGCGCTCCCCCACCGGCGGCGGCGCAATCCCTTCGACGCGCCGGGGCTCGACGAGGACAAGCTCGACGAGACCCTGGAGCAGTTCAAGGGGGACGAGCCCGAGGACGATCCGGACCCGGGCCCCGACGGGCCGGAGGGGCCCGGCGGTGGTGGGGGCGGGGTTCCGCCGCAGGGCGGCGAGGGGCCCGCGCCCGAGGCCGGTGGCGTACCCGAGGAGGCGCCTGCCGGGGCGCCCGCTCCGCAGGGTGCCGGTGAGCGGGCCGCCGTGAAGGCCGCCGAGCCGTTCCGTACGCGGATGCTGAGCGTGCCGGGGGTCGGCGAGGGGGCCGCCGGGCGGCGGTCCCGGGCGCGGACCGAGCACGGGCGGACCACCGGGGCCACCCGGCCCCAGGGGGCGCTGACCAAGCTGCACCTGGCCGCGACCGTACGGGCCGCCGCGCCGCACCAGCGGGCGCGCGGCCGGTCCGGGGCGGGGCTCGTGGTGCGCCGGGACGACCTGCGGCAGGCGGTGCGGGAGGGGCGCGAGGGGAACCTCGTGCTGTTCGTCGTGGACGCCTCCGGGTCGATGGCGGCGCGGAAGCGCATGGGCGCCGTGAAGGGCGCCGTGCTCTCGCTGCTGCTCGACGCGTACCAGCGACGGGACAAGGTGGGCCTGGTGACCTTCCGGGGGCGGGGTGCGGAGCTCGCGCTGCCGCCGACCTCCTCCGTGGACGCGGCCGCCGCCCGCCTCGAAGAACTGCCGACCGGAGGCCGTACGCCGCTGTCCGCCGGGCTGCTCAAGGCGCACGACGTGCTGCGGGTGGAGCGGCTGCGGGACCCCTCGCGCCGGCCGCTGCTCGTGGTCGTGACCGACGGGCGGGCCACCGGCGGCGGACCGGACCCGGTGGGACTCGCCGCGCGCGCCGCGCGGCTGCACGCCGCCGACGGCACGGCGAGCGTGGTCGTGGACTGCGAGGCGGGCCCGGTGCGGCTCGGCCTCGCCGGGAACCTCGCCCGCGATCTCGGCGGCACCGCCGTCACCCTGGACGAGCTGCGCGCCGACACGATCGCCGGGCTCGTCCGGGACGTACAAGTGAATCGCTCTGACAGGAGGGCCGCTTAATGCCGCAGGGACAGCCGACCGTCGTGCCCGACGACGGTCTCACGACCCGTCAGCGCCGCAACAGGGCGCTGGTGATGGTGCACACGGGCGTCGGCAAGGGGAAGTCGACGGCCGCCTTCGGGATGGCGCTGCGCGCCTGGAACCAGGGCTGGCCGATCGGGGTGTTCCAGTTCGTGAAGTCCGCCAAGTGGAAGGTCGGCGAGGAGAACGCCCTCAAGGCGCTCGGCGAGACCGGCAAGGGCGGCACCGTCACCTGGAACAAGATGGGCGAGGGCTGGTCCTGGATCCAGCGCGAGGTCGCCGAGGGCGAGCAGTCCCACGAGGACAAGGCGCGCGAGGGCTGGGAGCAGGTCAAGCGGGACCTGGCCGAGGAGAGGTACAAGTTCTACGTCCTCGACGAGTTCGCGTACCTGCTCCACTGGGGCTGGATCGACGTGAAGGAGGTCGTCGAGGTGCTGCGGGACCGTCCGGGTCAGCAGCACGTCGTCATCACCGGTCGCAACGCCCCTCAGGAGCTGATGGACTTCGCCGACCTGGTGACGGACATGTCGAAGGTGAAGCACCCGATGGACGCGGGTCAGAAGGGCCAGCGGGGCATCGAGTGGTAGCACGTCTCGTCATCGCGGCCCCGTCGTCGGGCGCGGGCAAGACCACGGTGGCGACCGGCCTGATGGCCGCGTTCGCCGGCCGTGGTCTCGCCGTCTCCCCGCACAAGGTGGGGCCCGACTACATCGACCCGGGCTACCACGCGCTCGCCACCGGCCGCCCGGGCCGCAACCTCGACGCGTACATGTGCGGTACGGAGCTGATCGCGCCGCTCTTCGCGCACGGGGCGCAGGGGTGCGACCTGGCCGTGGTCGAGGGCGTGATGGGGCTGTACGACGGGGCCGCCGGCCAGGGCGAACTGGCGTCGACCGCGCAGGTCGCGAAGGTGCTGCGGGCGCCGGTGGTGCTGGTCGTGGACGCCTCGTCGCAGTCGCGGTCGGTGGCGGCGCTCGTCCACGGCTTCGCGTCCTGGGACCCGGAGGTGCGGCTCGGCGGCGTGATCCTCAACAAGGTCGCGAGCGACCGGCACGAGGAGCTGCTGCGGGAGGCCCTTGAGGAGTCCGGCGTACCGGTGCTGGGCGTGCTGCGGCGGGCGGCCGCCGTGGCCACGCCGTCGCGGCACCTGGGGCTGATCCCGGTCGCGGAGCGGCGGGCGGCGGCGGTGGAGGCGGTGGCCGCGCAGGCGGAGCAGGTTCTGGCCGGGTGCGATCTGGAGGGGCTCCTCGCGCTGGCGCGGTCGGCGCCGCCGTTGGACGTCGAGGCGTGGTCCCCGCCCGCCCCGGCGCCCCCGGCGGGGCGTCGGCCCGTCGTCGCCGTCGCCGGTGGGGCCGCCTTCACGTTCTCCTATGCCGAGCATGCCGAGTTGTTGAGTGCCGCCGGGGCCGAGGTCGTGACCTTTGATCCGTTGCGGGACGAGGCGCTGCCCGAGGGGACCTCCGGGCTCGTCATCGGGGGTGGGTTTCCCGAGATGTACGCGACCGAGCTGTCGGCCAACGAGCCGCTGCGGAAGGCCGTGGCCGAGCTCGCCGCCTCGGGGGCGCCCCTCGCGGCCGAGTGCGCCGGGCTGCTGTATCTGGCGCGGTCGCTGGACGGGACGCCGATGTGCGGGGTCCTCGACGCGGACGCGCGGATGTCGGAGCGGCTCACGCTCGGGTACCGGGACGCCGTCGCCGTCAGCGACAGCGTCCTCGCGGCGGCCGGGACCCGGATGCGGGGGCACGAGTTCCACCGCACGGTGATCGAGCCGGGCGCGGGGGCGCTCGCGGCCTGGGGGCTGCGGCAGCCGGAGACCCGGGTGGAGGGGTTCGTACAGGGCGGGGTGCACGCCAGTTACGTGCACACGCACTGGGCGGGCGCGCCGTCGGCCGCCGCGCGGTTCGTGGGGCGCTGCGGGTGAGTTCAGCCGCCGGAGAGGCCCACCACGAGCCAGACGAAGGCCACGCCCGCGACCGTGCAGAGCAGGGTGGAGCGGGCGGGGTGGGCGTGGTGGGCCTCGGGCAGGATCTCGGCGGCGGCGAGGTAGAGCAGGGCGCCGCCGAAGAAGCCGAGATAGCTGCCGAGCAGTTCCTCCGGAAGGGTGAGGAGGGTGGCGAGGCCCGCTCCGGCGATGGGGGCGACCGCGTCGGCGAGGAGCATGGCGACGGCCTTCCGGCGCGCGTTCCCGTACAGGCTGGTGAGCGTGTACGTGTTGAAGCCGTCGGCGAAGTCGTGGGTGATGACGGCGAGCGCGACGGTGGCGCCCATGCCGCCGCCGACCTGGAAGGCGGCGCCGAGCGCGACGCCGTCCATCAGGCTGTGCAGCACCATGGCGGCGGCGGCCACGAGCCCGACCTGCGGGGTCCTCTCGCCCGTCTCGGCGCCGTGGGCGGCGCGGCGGGTGGCGAGGAGACGTTCCACCACGTGGGCGAAGAGGAAGCCGCCGACGAAGAGCAGCAGGGCCTGGGGAACACCGAAGACCTCCTGTCCCGCGGCCTCCAGGGCCTCGGGCAGCAGGTCGAGTCCGACGACGCCGAGCATCAGCCCGCCCGCGAGGCCGAGGACGAGGTGCCGGCGGTCGGTGACGCGCTGCGCGACCCAGCCGCCGAAGAGCGTCATGAGGAACGCGCCGAGCGCGACGACCACAGCCATGGCCCTTTGGTATCGGATGGGGTGCCGGGTGTGCACATCGGCGTCGGAGTCCGTTCGGGGACGACGGCGGAGGAGGTCCTGACGCTGGTCCTGGCGGCGCTCGCGGAGGCGGGGCTGCCGGGGGCGGGGCTCACGGTCGCGGGGCCGGTGGGCGGGGAACCGCTCCCGGGGGCCGGAGCGGCGGGCACACCGGAAGCGGGGGGGACGGCCACGGCCTGGGCGGCGGTGCCCGGGCCGGGCGCGCCCGGGGCCGGGGCGGGTACGCCCAGGACGGCCGGGGCCGCGGCGTCCGACGCCGGGGGCCGGTACGCGCGCGTGGTGGGGCTTGCGACGCTGGACGCGCGCGTGACGGAGCCGGGGATCGTGGCGGCGGCCGCGCGTCTCGGGGTGCCGGTGACGGGCTGGCCGGCGGAGGAGCTGGCCGGGGTGGCCGTGCCGCATCCGTCCCGGGTGCCGCTGGCGGCGACGGGGACGGCGTCGGTGGCGGAGGCGGCGGCGCTGCGGGCGGCGGGTCCGGGCGCGGTGCTGCTGGTGCCGAAGCGGAAGTCGCGGCGGGTGACGTGCGCGATAGCCGGTTCCGTTCCGTTTCCTCCCGTTAAAGGGGGGTCTTGTTCGGACGAAGTGACGTCGGTCGCACGGTTGTCGCCCTTGACGTGCGGGTACATCGGTGGCGAGCCTGACTCACCCCACATCCCCACCCCCCACACGACGGCGGACATGGACACCCACACGGACGGCTCCCAGACGGACGGCTCCCACACGGTCGGCCACGCCCACGACCTGCGTCATCACGGTGACGCCGAGGTCCGGGACGAGAAACTCGTCGATCTCGCGGTCAACGTCCGGACGGCCACCCCGCCGGACTGGCTGCGGGAGCGGATCGCGCATTCGCTGACAAGTCTGGCGCTCTACCCGGACGGGCGTTCGGCGCGGGCGGCGGTGGCCGCGCGGCACGACCTCCCGCCGGGCCGGGTGCTGCTGACGGCGGGCGCGGCGGAGGCGTTCGTGCTCCTCGCGCGGGCGCTGCCGGTGCGCCGGCCGGTGGTGGTGCACCCTCAGTTCACCGAGCCGGAGGCGGCGCTGCGGGACGCCGGGCACGAGGTGGGCCGGGTGCTGCTGCGCGAGGAGGACGGGTTCCGGCTGGATCCGGTGGCGGTGCCCGAGGGCGCGGACCTGGTGGTGATCGGCAACCCGACCAATCCGACCTCGGTGCTGCATCCGGCGGAGACGATCGCGGCGCTGGCGCGGCCGGGGCGGTATCTGGTCGTGGACGAGGCGTTCATGGACGCGGTGCCGGGCGAGCGGGAGGCGCTGGCCAGGCGGACGGACGTGCCGGGCCTGGTGGTGCTGCGGAGCCTGACGAAGACCTGGGGTCTCGCGGGGCTGCGGATCGGGTACGTGCTCGCGGAGCCGGAGACGATCGCCCTCCTGGAGCGGGCGCAGCCGCTGTGGCCGGTGTCGACGCCGGCGCTGGTGGCGGCGGAGGCGTGCATGGGGCGGGCGGCGCTGATCGAGGCGGAGGAGGCCGCGCACCGGATCGGGACGGAGCGGGCACATCTCCTTGCGGGGCTCGCGGAGTTCGACGAGGTGCGGACGGTGGCGGCGGCCGAGGGGCCGTTCGTGCTGATCCGGATCGAGGGCGCGGACGCGATACGGGAGCGGCTGCGTCTCCTTGGGTTCGCGGCCCGGCGCGGGGACACGTTCCCGGGTCTGGACCGGCACTGGCTGCGGCTCGCGGTCCGGGACCGGGTGACGACGAATCGTTTCCTCCAGGCGCTGGACCAGGCGCTGCTGCTGGGCGGCTGAGCCACCGGCGTACCGAAGGCCCCCGAGGTTCCGGGGGCTCCGAGGGACGGGCCGGGGCCGGGCGGTGCGACGACGGCACCGCCCGGCCCCGGCCGGTTTCCCCCTGCGTCCCCCGACGCCTCGCCCCCTCGGGCCGTCAGCCGCGGGCGCGGGCGCGCGAGCGGGTCAGGGCGACGGCGGCGCCGCCCGCGAGGACGAGGGCGAGGGCGCCGCCCGCGATGTACGGGGTGGCGGAGCTGCCGCCGGTCTCGGCGAGGTTCTGGGTCGGGACCGAACCGCCGTTGTCGACCGTGATGCCGCCGTCGTCCTCGGGCTCGGTGGGCTGCGGCGAGGGCTGCTCGCTCGGCTGCTCCGTGGGCTTCCCGGTCGGTTCCTGGGTGGGCTCCTGCGTCGGCTGCTCCGTGGGCTCCTCGGTGGGCTTCTCGGTGGGCTTCTCCGTCGGGGCCGGGCCGGCGGGCGTCTCGCAGGTGGCCTCGGCGAGGGTGACGGTGCCCTTCACCTTCGCGACGCCGAGCTTGAGCGGGTCGACCTCGACGTCGAGCTCCAGGGCGGTGGCGGCGGCGGTGCGCTCGGTCGTACCGGTACGGGAGAGGTCCAGGGTGACCTTGCCGACGGCGGACACCTCGACCTCGGTGCGGCCGCCCGCGGTGAGGGTGGTCTTCTTGTCGAGGACGCGGACGTAGCCGAGGACGTTGGACTCGGCGACCGGCTTCTTCCCGGCCTCGCAGACCGCCTTGGAGGTGACCTTCTCGACCTCGATGATCGCGAGCGAGGGGAGGCCGGGCACGTGGACGCGGGCCTTGGCGAGGTTGACGTACCCCTCGGCCTTGTTCTCGTCGACGGTGGCGGTCGAGGTGGCGACGTCGGCGGTGAGGATGTCGATCGGCTTGCCGCCCTCCGCACCCCTCACCTTCACGCTGAGCGCGGTCTCGCTCTCGCTCTCGGGCGCCTCGACCTCGTTGAGGGCGGCGCGGACCGGGACCTTCACGGTCTCGCCGAGGAGGGAGACGTCGAGCCCGGTGCGGAGCACGGCGGCGGCGGCGCGGCCCTCGCGGTCCTCGCCGTCGGTGGCCTGCGCCGGGGACGCGAGGAGCACGGGCCCGACGGCCAGGGCGGCGACGGTCGCGGCGGCCGCGGTGCGACGGACGGACGCGCGGAAGGTGTTGCTGTTCAAGATGGTGGAACCCCCACAGAAGGCATGGCGTCGCCGGCCGCTCACCACGGGGACGGTGGGTCTGCGCGGCGCGGCGACTTGAGACACCGGAATCTTTACGCACGGAGAGTGAACCGACAGTCGCCTGACGTGAGTTCACCCCAAAGGGTGGTTTCCGTGTTCACTTTCGATTTTTTTCGACACAACCGTTCCCGCTCGTCCCGCGTGTTTCGTACGAGGGGGTGAGCGCGGGGCACGTGCGGGCGCGATACGGGCAGGAGAAACGATCCGCGCACCGGCGAGGTCACGGATCGTCAACGTCACGCCGGACCCGGGTGCCTTTCCCCGCGATCCATGAGCTACCTTGAGCCGACAGATAATTTAGGGCAGCCTAACCTAAGAAAATTCGGCATCACAGGGACGGGATCGGAACGGCCGTGAGCATCGAGGTCTACCGGGACGCGTACGGCGTCCCCCATCTGCGCGCCGGGGACCCGGAGGAACTGGCCTTCGCCCAGGGCCGGGTCACCGCGCGGGACCGCGCCTGGCAGCTGGAGGTCGAGCGGCACCGGGCCCAGGGCACCACGGCCGCCTTCCTCGGGCCCGCCGAGACCCCCTGGGACGTCTTCGTGCGGCGGGCGAGGCTCGCCGACACCGCGCGCCGCTGCCTGGCCCGCCTGGAGGAGACCGACCCGGAGACCGCCGACTGGGTGCGGGCGTACGCGGACGGCGTGAACGACGGCCTGGCCGAAGGGGCCCGCCGCGCCCCGGAGTTCGCCGCGACCGGGCTCGTCCCCGGCCGCTGGGAGGCGTGGACGCCGCTGGCCGTCTGGCTCTCCACCCACGTCCTCTTCGCCGGCTTCCCGACCAAGCTGTGGCGCGAGCAGGTGGCCACCGCGCTCGGCGAGGAGTGGACCGAGCTGTTCGCCGCCGACGGGCCGGCCACGGCCGGCTCCAACGGCTGGCTGGTGACCGGCGAACGGACCGCGAGCGGGGCGGCCCTGGTGGCCGGCGACCCGCACCGGTTCATCGAGGCGCCCGGCGTCTACCAGCAGATACGCCTCGCCTGCCCGGAGTACGACGTGGTCGGGCTCGCCGTGCCGGGCGTGCCGGGGCTCGCCCACTTCGGGCACACCGGGCACGTCGCCTGGGCGATCACCAACGCGATGGCCGACTACCAGGACCTCTACCGGGAGCGGCTGCGGCGCACCGCCGACGGCGGCGTGGAGGCGTACGGCCCGGACGGCTGGCGCCCGGCCGCCGCGCACACCGAGACGGTCGAGGTCTCCGGCGCCGAGCCGGTCCTCGTCGAGGTGGTCGAGACCGCGCGCGGCCCGGTCGTCACGGGCACCGAGCCGGCGGAGCCCGGCACCGAGTGGGAGGGGCTGAGCCTGCGGTACGTGCCCCGGGTCACCGGCCGGCTGGGCTTCGAGGCCCTGCCGCGCCTGCTCGCCGCTCGTACCGCCACCGGGGTCGACACGGCCCTCGACGCCTGGGTGGAGCCGGTGAACGTGGTGCTCGCCGCCGACACGGAGGGCGGTCTCCTGCACCGGGTCGCCGGGCACGTCCCCGTACGCCCCCGGGCCAACTCCCTGCGGCCCGTACCGGCCTGGGAGCCCGCGCACGCCTGGGCGGCGGAGCCCGCGCCGCTGCCCCGCGCCGAGGTGCGCGGCCACGCGGTGATGGCCAACGCCCGGGGGCTCGCCGCCCCGCTCGGCGTCGAGTTCGCGCCCGCGCACCGGGCCGACCGGATCGCCGCGCTCCTGGACGCCTCCGACGCCTGGACGCCCGAGGCCACGGCCGCCGTCCACCGCGACACCGACAACCGCGCGGCGGCCCCGCTGCTCGCCGCCGTCGAGGCCGCCGAGGGCCTCTCGCCCGCCGCCGGGGCCGTCCGGGAACGGCTCCTCGCCTGGGACCGGCGGATGGAGGCCGACAGCTTCGACGCCGGGCTCTACGCGGCCGTGCGGGGCGCGGTGGTGCGCGCGATCGCCGCGCACGAGGTCTTCGCGAAGCTGCGCGAACCCGCCCCGTACCCCGAGGTGTTCACGCCCTGGCTGCACCTCGGCCCCCGGGTCGGCCTCGCCCTGGAGACGCTGCTCACGGCCGGTCCCCTACCGGCCGGGGACCTCGCCCGGATCGTCCGCGAGGCGCTGGAGGAGACCGCCGCGGGCGAACCGCCCGCCGCCTGGGGCACCACCCACCGGCTCGCGCCCTGGCAGGCGCTCCCCCATCCCGACGACGCCCGCTGGCCGGGGCTCGGCGGCGACCACGACTGCGTGCTCTCCACCTCCAGCGTCCCCGGCTACACCGACCGCGGCGCCCGGGCCTCCGCCGCCCGGTACGTGTGGGACCTCGCCGACCGCGAACGCAGCGGCTGGATCGTGCCGTTCGGCGCGTCCGGGGTGGCCGGCGACCCGCACCACGAAGACCAACTCCCCCTGTGGCTGCGGGGCGAGCTCGCCCCCGTCACCACCGACTGGAACCGCCTCACCAAGGAGCAGGAATGACCGGAGCAGGGACGACCGGAGCAGGGATGGCCGAAGCAGGGACGACCGCCCCCGTACACGTCCAGACCGTCGAGGGCTTCGGCACCGTGACCCTCCGGCCCGTCGCCCCGGACGCGGACGCCCCGCTCGTCCACGCGTGGGTCAACGAGGAGCGGGCGCGCTTCTGGGGCATGAACGGCACCACCGTCGAACAGGTCCGGGACATCTACGCCCACCTGGACTCGCTCACCACCCACCACGGGTTCATGGTGGAGCTCGACGGCGAGCCGGTCGGCCTCTTCCAGACGTACGAGCCCGAGGCGGACCGGGTGAGCGAGTGCTACGAGGTCGAGGAGGGCGACATCGGCGTGCACCTGTTCGTCGCCCCCGGCGCCGCGCCGCGGCCCGGCTTCACGGGCGGGCTGCTCACCGCCCTGATCGACTTCGCGCTGACGCGCGGCTCGCGGATCGTGGCGGAGCCGGACGCGGCGAACGAGAAGGCGATCGCCCGGGTGGCGCGGGCCGGTTTCACGCTGGGCCCTGAGGTCGTCCTCCCGGAGGTGGACCTGCCGGAGGTCTTCATCCCGGAGAAGAAGGCCCGGCTGGTCTTCTACACGCGCGGCTGACACCCAAGGGACCCAGGGGCCGGGTCCGGGGCCCCGCTACCCCACGACCCGGCCGTTGACGACGATCCGCCGGGGGGCCGCGAGGACGCGGACGTCCGCGCGCGGGTCCTGGTCGTAGACGACGAGGTCGGCGGGGGCGCCCTCCTCCAGGCCGGGGCGGCCGAGCCAGGCCCTGGCTCCCCAGGTGGTGGCGGAGAGGGCGTCGAGCGGCGGGATGCCGGCCTTCGTCAGCTCCTCGACCTCCTCCGCGACCAGGCCGTGGGCGAGCGAACCGCCCGCGTCGGTGCCGACGAAGACCGGGATGCCCGCGTCGTAGGCGGACCGCACGGTGTCGTAGCGGCGCTCGTGCAGCCGGCGCATATGGGCCGACCAGCGGGGGAACTTGGCCTCGCCGCCGTCCGCGAGGTGCGGGAAGGTCGCGATGTTGACCAGGGTGGGAACGATCGCGACCCCGCGCTCCGCGAAGAGCGGGATCGTCTCCTCGGTGAGCCCGGTGGCGTGCTCGATGCAGTCGATGCCCGCCTCGACCAGGTCGCGCAGCGAGTCCTCGGCGAAGCAGTGGGCGGTGACCCGGGCGCCGAGCCGGTGGGCCTCCGCGATCGCCGCCTCCACCTCGGGGCGCGGCCAGGACGGGGACAGGTCGCCGACCTCGCGGTCGATCCAGTCGCCGACCAGCTTCACCCAGCCGTCGCCCCGCCGGGCCTCCCGCCCGACGTAGGCGACGAGGTCGGCGGGCTCGATCTCGTGGGCGTAGTTGCGGATGTAGCGACGGGTGCGGGCGATGTGCCGGCCCGCCCGGATGATCTTCGGCAGGTCCTCGCGGTCGTCGATCCAGCGGGTGTCGGAGGGCGAACCCGCGTCCCGGATCAGGAGGGTGCCGGCGTCCCGGTCGGTGAGGGCCTGCTTCTCTGCGGTGGCCTCGTCCACCGGCCCGTGCCGGTCGAGCCCGACGTGGCAGTGGGCGTCGACCAGGCCGGGCAGCGCCCAGCCCTCCACCGTCAGGGCCTCCCCCGCGGGCCGCTCGAAGGTGATCCGCCCGTCGACGCACCAGAGTTCGTCCCGTACGTCCTCCGGGCCGACCAGGACCCGGCCCTTCACGTGCAACACCTCGTGATCGCTCATGGCAGCACTGTACGAGGGGCGGCAGCACGGTACGAGGGGCCGCCGGGACCGTGGGGCGTACGCTGGCCCCGGCCGTACCACCGACCCGAGAAGGCACCACCGTGACCGTGACCCATCCGCTGCTCGACCTGGCCCCGATGACCGCCGCGCACTTCGCGTCCGTCGAACGGCGGGTCGCCGCGCTGCTCTCCACCGAGCAGGACGTGGTGATCACCCAGGGCGAGGCGCTGCTGCCCCTGGAGGGGTGCATCCGCAGCGGGGCGCGGGCCGGTTCGACCGCGCTGAACGTGGTCACAGGGCCGTACGGGCAGACCTTCGGCGACTGGCTGCGCGACTGCGGCGCCACCGTGATCGACCTCGCCGTCCCCTTCCACACGGCGGTCACCGCCGAGCAGGTCGAGCGGGCGCTCGCCGAGCACCCGGAGATCGACTTCGTCTCCCTGGTGCACGCGGAGGCGGCCACCGGCAACACCAACCCGGTCGCGGAGATCGGTGAGGTCGTCCGGGCGCACGGGGCGCTGTTCTACCTGGACGCGGTGGCCTCGATCGGCGCCGAGCCGGTGCTGCCGGACGCCTGGGGCGTGGACCTGTGCATCATCGGGGCGCAGAAGGCGATGGGCGGCCCGGCCGGTGTCTCCGCGGTGTCGGTGAGCGAGCGGGCCTGGGAGCGGTTCGCCGCCAACCCGGCCGCCCCGCGCCGCTCGTACCTCTCCCTTCTCGACTGGAAGGAGCGCTGGATCGACGGCGGGCGCACGGCGCTGCCGCACGCCCCGGCGCAGCTGGAGATGCTGGCCCTGGAGGCGTGCCTGGAGCGGATCGAGGCGGAGGGCCTGGACGTGCTGACGGCCCGGCACGCCTCGGCCGCGGCGGCGACCCGGGCGGGCGCGGTGGCGCTCGGCGGCGGTCTGGAGCCGTACGTGTACGAGGCGCGGGAGGCGGCGCCGGTGGCGACGACGCTGCGGGTCCCGGCGGACCTGGACGCCTCCGTCCTGGTGGCGAAGGCGCTCGCCGCGGACCCGTCGTTGCCGCTGGCCGCGGGCGGCGGAGCCCTGGCGCGGGAGATGATCCGGGTGAACCACTACGGGGCCGGCGCGACCCCGGACACCGTGGAGTCCTCGCTGGCCGCCCTGGGTGCGGTGCTCGACGGGGCGGGCCGGACGGTGGACGTGGAGGGCGCGCGCCGGGTGGTCGCCGGGAGCTGGTAGGCGGTACGCGGCGGAGGGGGCGGGGTCCGGTGTCCGGGCCCCGCCCCCTCCGGCGTACGCGGTCAGCCGGCCAGGACGTCCAGGGCGCGGTCGACGTCCGCCGCCGTGTTGTACAGGTGGAAGGAGGCCCGCAGGTTGCCGGCGCGGTCCGACAGCAGGATGTCCGCGGCGCGCAGGGCGTCCGCGCGGTGGCCGAGGCCGGGGACGGCGACGACCGTGGAGTCGTCCATGACCGGCTCGTGCCCGAGGGAGAGGAGCCCGGCCCTGAAACGGGCGGCGAGCCCCTTGTCGTGGGCCTCGATCCGCTCGATGCCGATCTCCTCCAGGAGGGCCAGCGAGCGGGCGGCGCCGTGGTACGAGGGGAAGGCCGGCGGCTCGTCGAAGCGGCGGGCGGAGCGGGCGAGTTCGCGCACCGGGCCGTAGCTGTTGACCCACAGCTCCTCGCCGTTCACCCAGCCCGCGTGGATCGGCAGCAGGCTGTCCTGGGCCTCCTCGGTGACGGTGAGGAAGGAGGCGCCGCGCGGGCAGAGCAGGTACTTGTAGCCGCCTGCGACCGTGTAGTCCCACTCCCCCGCCGCCAGCGGCAGCCAGCCCGCGGACTGGGTGGCGTCGAGCAGGGTGCGGGCCCCGTGGGCCGCGGCGGCGGCCCGGATCGCGGCGAAGTCGGCGGTGCGGCCGTCCGCGGACTGCACGGCGGAGAAGGCGACGAGCACGGTCTCCGGGCCGACGGACTCGGCGAGCCGCTCCAGCGGAACGAAGCGGGTCTTCAGGTCGCCGCGGACCGTGAAGGGCGTGAGGACGGAGGAGAAGTCGCCCTCGGGGAAGAGGATCTCGGCGCCGGAGGGCATCGACTGGGCGATCATCCCGCAGTGCACGGCGACCGAGCTGCCCACGGCGACCCGGTCGGGCGCGACCCCGGTGAGCCGGGCGTAGGTGGCGCGGGCCTCGGCCACGATGTCGAAGCTGCCGGCGCCGTCGGGGCGCCCGTCGGCGGTCTCCTGGGCGAGGAGGGCGACCGCGTCGACGGTGCGGCGCGGCAGCAGGCCGCAGGCGGAGGTGTTCAGGTAGGTCCGCGTGGGGGCGAACTCGGCGCCGCCGAGCGGCTGATCGAGGGAGTCCATGACCACAGCCTGGGCTCCCCACGACCACCCGTCAATTGTCGCCGATCATGGAGCGCCTCCAAGCTCCGCTTATCTCCGCAGGTCAGAGGGGGTCAGTCGCGCGGCGGGGCCGCGCAGCCGTCCGGGCCGCACGCCTCGGCACCGGTCCGGATCTGGTCCGGCACTACTGGCGGGCGCAACGGCTGTGGTCCGGCTCGTACTTCGCCGGGTCGGTCGGCGGGGCCCGCTGTCGATGGTCCGTCAGCACATCGAGCAGCAGAATCGTCCATTGAGCGACGCTGTCGGGGATCTTGCAGATGTGGAGCTCGTCGGGCGTGGCCGGCAGGTGGATCTCGCCTTCCCTTGCAGCGGATTTCCGCTGCTCAGCTGGTATCCGTGGTTCCTGCGGAGTGCAGGATCACGCCCCCTGTAACGGTTTCGCGAACGCCAGAGCTGCGCCTTGTGGTGCGGAAGCGGCGGGTGGTGCATTCGTCGGCCCTCAACGGCCTCGGTCTCCTGTCCCCGACCCGGTGCAAAGTAGGCGTCTCAGCTCTCGGCGGGGGGGCGGTTGAGGGGCTTGTGCACGACTCCGGCCGAACCTTGACGGTGGCGGGCCCCGTTCATCAGGTCACCGGCCAGGGAGCGGCGCTGGCAGGCTGGTCTGCTTGCCGGGAATCGGATCGCCATCAGCGGGGTTGGTGGGGGACGAGCCGTTAATGGGAGGGGTCATGCGAGCGATTCAGGTGTACGAAGTGGGCGGTCCCGAGGTGTTGCGGGAGGCCGAGGTGGACCAGCCGCGGCCGGGTCCT
>NZ_JASCXN010000052.1 GCF_030010625.1 Streptomyces sp. CC208A
CCAGCCGCCCGGCCGCGATGGAGCCGGCGCTGCCGCTGAACAGATAGCCCTCGAAGCCCTCCGGCGGAAGGTGCGGCCGGGAGCCGTAGTCGTGGTACATGACGCCGGTGAACACGCCGGTCCGGCTGCCCTTGAGGGACGTCGGGTCGAGGCCCGCCCGTTCGAGGGCCTCCCAGGCGGTTTCGAGGAGCAGCCGCTGCTGCGGGTCGGCGGCCAGCGCCTCGCGCGGCGACATGCCGAACGGCTCCGGGTCGAACAGGTCGGCGTCGTGCAGGAAGCCGCCCTCCCGGGCGTACGAGGTCCCCGGCGCGTCCGGGTCCGGGTCGTACAGCCGGTCGAGGTCCCAGCCGCGGTTGTCCGGGAAGCCGCCGACCGCGTCCGTCTCCTCGGTCACGAGCCGCCACAGCTGTTCCGGCGAGGCCACCCCTCCCGGGTAGCGGCAGGCCATCGAGACGATCGCGATCGGCTCGTGCTCCTTCTCCTGGGCCTCGCGCAGACGCCTGCGGGCGTCTCGGGCGTCGGAGATGGCCTTCTTGAGGTATTCGCGGAGTTGTACCTCGTCAGCCACGTGAACTCAGCTCCCGGGTGTGATGTGGTGCGGTGGGTCGGTCGGTGACGCTTGAGGGGGCACGGGCGGCACGGACCGGGGCCCGTGCCACCCGTGCCGTCAGTCGAGGTCGTCGAGGAGCGCGAAGAGCTCCTCGTCGCTCGCGCCGTCGAGGTCCTTGTCGTCGGAGTCGTCGGAGTCGTCGGAGTCGTCGGGTACGCCGGGGGCGGCGGCGCCGGGCGACGGGGCGCCCGGGCCGTTCTCCGCGGCGTGGAGCAGTTCCCGCAGCCTCGCCGCGATCCGGCCCCGTGCCTCCTCGTCCGGTGCCGCCGCCGTGATGGCGGTGTCGAGGCCGGCCAGCGACGCCAGGACGGGGTCGGCGGCCGAGGCGGCGTCCTCCGTGCCCAGCTCGCCGTCGAGGTACGCGGCGAGCGCGGCGGGCGTCGGATGGTCGAAGACGAGGGTGGCGGGCAGCCGCAGCCCCGTCGCGCGGTTCAGCTGGTTGCGCAGCTCGACCGCGGTGAGGGAGTCGAAGCCCAGGTCCTGGAAGGCGCGGTCGGCCCCGACGCCGCCGGGGTCGCCGTGCCCGAGGACCCCGGCCACCTGGGCGCGTACGAGATCGGTCAGGACGCGTTCCCGTTCGGCGCCGGTGAGGGCGGCGAGCCGCCGGGCGAGCGGGACCTCGTCCTGCGTGCCGCCCGCCGCGGCCGTGCCGCGCCTCCTGCCGGTTCCCGCCAGGGCGTGGAGCACCGGCGGGAGCCGGTCGCCGCCCGCGCGCAGTGCGGCGCGGTCCAGCCTGCTGACGGCGAGCAGCGCCTCGCCCGTGGCGGGGGCCGCGTCGAACAGCGCCGTACCGTCGTCGGAGGACAGCGGCAGCAGGCCCACCTTGGCGAGCCGGCGGAGGTCGTTCTCGTCCAGGCCGCCGGAGAGGGTGCTGGCCTCGGCCCACAGGCCCCAGGCGAGCGAGGTGGCGGGCAGGCCGTGGGCGCGGCGGTGTGCGGCGAGGGCGTCCAGGAAGGTGTTGCCCGCCGCGTAGTTGGCCTGGCCGGCGGTGCCGAGCAGTCCGGCCAGCGAGGAGTACAGGACGAAGGCCGTCAGGTCCTCGCTGTCGCGGGTGAGGTCGTGCAGGTGCCAGGCCGCGTCGACCTTGGGCCGCAGCACCTTGGCGAGCTGCTCGTCGGTGAGGCTCGCGGTGACGCCGTCGTCGAGGACGCCCGCCGTGTGGACGACCGCGGTCAGCGGATGCCCGGCCGGTACGCCGGCCAGGACCTCGCCCAGCGCCTGACGGTCGCTCACGTCACAGGCGGCGAACGAGACGTCGGCGCCGAGTTCGGTCAGGGACGTGCGCAGCTCCGCGGCGCCGGGTGCCTCGACGCCGCGCCGGCTCAGCAGCAGCAGCCGCCGGGCGCCGTGCTCGGTGACCAGGTGGCGGGCGATCACGGCGCCGAGCGTCCCGGTCGCCCCGGTGACCAGGACCGTGCCCCGGTCCCAGCGGGGTGCGGCGGCGTCGGTGCCGGAGCCGGTACGCGTCCGGGCCAGGCGCGGTACGGCGAGTGCCCCGCCGCGTACAGCGACCTGCGGTTCCCCGCTCGCCAGCGCGTCGGCGAGCGACCGTGCCGCCGGGGCGGCGCCGTCCGCCGGGTCGAGGTCGACGAGGACGAACCGGCCGGGGTTCTCGGTCTGCGCCGACCTGACCAGGCCCCAGACTCCCGCGTGCGCCAGATCGGTCACGTCGCCGGTCCCGTTCTCGCCCGCGGCGGCGACCGCGCCCCGGGTGACGACCACGAGCCGTGCCGTCTCCAGGCGGTCGTCCTCCAGCCAGGCCCTGAGGGTCCGCAGGACCCGCCGCGTGGCCTCGTGGGCCCGCTCCGGCAGGCGGCCGTCGTCGTGCGGCACGTCCGCCGCCGGGCCGCCGACCGGGTCGCCGATCGCGGGCAGGAGCACCACCGGGGGGACCGTGCCGCCCGCGTCGAGCTCCGCGGCCAGCGCCGCCGGGTCCGCGTGGCACGGCACCTCCGTGCCGAGGCCGAGGCGGTCGTCGCCGAGCACGGCCCAGCCGGCGCCGGCCGGATCCACGGCGGCCCCGGTGGCCGGGAGCCGTGTCCAGTCGACCCGGAGGAGGCCGTCCCGGGCTGCCCCGCCGCTCGCCTCGCGCAGGGCGTCGCCGGTCAGCGGGCGCAGCAGCAGCGACTCGAAGGACGCGACCGTCGTGCCCGTGCCGTCGGCGACGGTGAGCGCCGCCTGAAGCGACTCCTCACCCTGGCCGCCGGGCAGCGAGAGCCGTACCCGGAGCAGGGTCGCCCCGGTGGCGTACAGGCTCACCCCCGACCAGGAGAACGGCAGCCAGGACGGGCCGTCCCCGGCCACGACGCCGGGCAGCAGCGGATGCAGGGCGGCGTCGAGCAGCGCCGGGTGGAGGCCGTACGCTGCGGCTCCGGCCCGCTGCTCCTCGTCCAGGGCGACCTCGGCGAAGACCTCGCCGTCGCCCTTCCACGCCCGGCGCAGGCCCCGGAAGGCGGGCCCGTAGGCGTAGCCGGCTCCGGCAAGGCGTTCGTACGCCCCGTCGAGCGGGACCTCGACGGCACCGGCCGGCGGCCACACCAGCAGCCCGCCGTCGTCGGGCCCGGCCCCGCCCCGCGTGAGCAGGCCCTCGGCGTGCAGCGTCCACGGCTGCCCGCCCCCGGCGTCCTCGGCGCCTTCGCCCGCTTCGAGCCGGTCGACGCCGTCGGGGCTCGCGTACACCGACACCGGCCGCGCCCCGGACGTGCCGTCCGGCTCGCCCACGACGACCTGGAGCCGCAGGCCGCCCCGCTCGGGCAGCACCAGCGGCGCCGTCAGGGTCAGGTCCTCGACCCGGTCGCACCCGACCTGTTCGCCGGCCCGCAGCGCGAGCTCCAGCAGCGCCGTGCCGGGCAGCAGCACGGTGCCGTGCACGGCGTGGTCCTCCAGCCAGGGGTGACCGCCCCGGGAGACACGCCCGGTGAGCAGGTACGCGTCACGGTCGGCGACCCGTACCGCCGCGCCCAGCAGGGGGTGTCCTGCGGCGGTGAGCCCGAGCCCCGCGGCGTCGCCGGGGTCGGTGGCCCCCTCCAGCCAGTAGCGGCCGTGCTGGAAGGCGTACGTGGGCAGGTCGACCCGGCGCGCCCCGGGGAAGTCGGCCGGGGGCGTGCCGGGCCGCGCGCCGCGCAGCCGTACGGCGGTCAGGGCGGCTGTGACCGAGGCGGCCTCGGGCCGGCCGGCCCGCAGGAGGGGGACGGCGGATCCGGCGTCCCCGGTCAGGCAGTCCTGGACCATGGCGGTGAGCACGCCGTCGGGGCCGACCTCGACGTACTCGGTGACGCCCGCGGCCTCCAGGGTGCGGACGCCGTCGAGGAAGCGGACGGTCCCGCGGATGTGGGAGGCCCAGTAGTCGGGCGAGGCGAGCTGCTCCGCCGTCGCGAGCCCGCCCGTCACGTTCGACACGACCGGGATCCGGGGCTCGGAGAAGGCCAGGCCCGCCGCGACCGCGCGGAACTCGTCGAGCACCTCGTCCATGTGCGGGGAGTGGAAGGCGTGGCTGACCGGCAGCCGCTTGGTCCTGCGGCCCCGTTCGCGCCAGAGGGCGGCGATCTCGTCGACGACGGCCGCGTCGCCCGAGACGACCGTCGCCCGGGGCCCGTTGATCCCGGCGATCGCGACGGCGTCCTCTTCGTACCGGGCGAGGACCTCCCGCACCTCTTCCTCACCGGCCTGCAGCGCGGCCATCGCGCCGCCTTCCCGGGCGGCCTGCATCAGCCGGCCGCGCTCGGCGACGAGCGTGCAGGCGTCGGCCAGGCCGAGGACTCCGGACAGATGGGCGGCGGTGACCTCCCCGATGGAGTGGCCGAGGAGGAAGTCGGGGGCGAGGCCGTGGTGTTCGAGCAGCCGGAAGAGGGCCACCTCGACGGCGAACAGCGCGGACTGGGTGAAGACGGTCTGGTCGATCAGCGCCGAGTCCGCGGACCCGGCGGGCGCGAACAGCACGCCCTTGAGCGGGCGGACGAGTTCGGTGTCCAGGTGCGCGCACACCTCGTCCAGGGCCCGCGCGAACACCGGCTCCGTCTCGTACAGTTCACGTCCCATGCCGAGGCGCTGGCTGCCCTGTCCGGTGAGGAGGAACGCGGTCTTCCCCCTCCGGCCGGCGCCCACGCGGACCACCGACGGGGCGTTCTCGCCGCGGGCGAGCGCGTCGAGCCCGCCGAGCAGCTCCTCCCGTCCCGTGCCCACGACGGCCGCGCGGTGCTCAAGCAGGGCGCGGGCGGTCAGCGAGTGGCCGACGTCGGCCGGGTCGAGCTCGGGGCGGTCGGTCAGATGGCGGTGCAGACGCGCGGCCTGCTGCCGCAGCGCCGTCTCGTCCTTGGCGGACAGCACCCAGGGCAGCGCCCGCCCGGTGATGCCGTCGGTGCCGTCGGTGCCGTCGACCGGGGGACGCGGCGCCGACGGCTCCGCCGGCGCCTGCTCGACGATGACGTGCGCGTTGGTGCCGCTGATGCCGAAGGACGACACCCCGGCCCGGGCCGGGCGGCCGGTCTCGGGCCACGGCGTGGCCTCGGCCAGCAGCTCGACCGCGCCGGACTCCCAGTCGATGTGGGTCGAGGGGTTCTCCGCGTGCAGCGACCTCGGCAGCACGCCGTGCCGCATGGCCTGGATCATCTTGATGATCCCGCCGACCCCGGCCGCGGCCTGGGCGTGCCCGATGTTGGACTTGAGGGAGCCGAGGTACAGCGGCCTGCCGCCGTCCCGCTCCTGGCCGTACGTCGCGAGCAGCGCCTGCGCCTCGATCGGGTCGCCGAGGGTGGTGCCGGTGCCGTGCGCCTCGACCGCGTCGACGTCGGAGGGCCGAAGGCCGGCGTTGGCGAGCGCCTGGCGGATGACGCGTTCCTGCGAGGGTCCGTTCGGGGCGGTCAGGCCGTTGGAGGCGCCGTCCTGGTTCACGGCGGAGCCGCGTATCACCGCCAGGATCCGGTGGCCGTTGCGCCGGGCGTCCGAAAGCCGCTCCACCAGGAGCAGCCCGACCCCCTCCGACCAGCCCGTGCCGCTCGCGTCGGCGGAGAACGAACGGCACCGGCCGTCCTCGGACAGGCCGCGCTGACGGGAGAACTCCACGAAGACGTTGGGGCCCGACATCACGGTGACACCGCCCGCGAGCGCCAGGTCGCACTCGCCCTGGCGCAGCGCGTTCGCCGCGAGGTGGAGCGCCACCAGGGAGGACGAGCAGGCGGTGTCGACGGTGACGGCGGGGCCTTCGAGCCCGTACGTGTACGCCAGCCGCCCGGAGACGACGCTGGACAGGTTGCCCGCGAGCAGGAAGCCCTCGAACTCCTCGGGGCTCCGGGCGAGCCGGGACGCGTAGTCGTCGTACATGGCGCCCGTGAAGACGCCGGTGCCGCTGCCCCGCAGCTCGGCGGGGTCGATGCCGGCGCTCTCGAAGGTCTCCCAGGCGGTCTCCAGGAGCAGCCGCTGCTGCGGGTCGGTGGCGATGGCCTCGCGCGGAGACATGCCGAAGAACGCCGGGTCGAACTGGTCGGCCTCGTACAGGAATCCGCCGTGGCGGGTGTACGAGGTCCCCGGCGCGTCCGGGTCCGGGTCGTACAGGGCGTCGAGGTCCCAGCCGCGGTTCGCGGGGAACTCGCCGATCGCGTCGACCCCGTCGGCCACCAGCCGCCACAGGTCCTCGGGCGAGCGCACCCCGCCGGGGAAGCGGCAGGCCATGCCGACGACGGCGATCGGTTCGTCGGCGGTGGCCCCGGCCCGCCGCACCCGGGCCGGGACCGCCGCCGCGGCCCCCTCGCCGGCGACGCGCTCGTGCAGATGGGCCGCGAGCGCCGCGGGCGAGGGGTGGTCGAAGACGGTGGTCGCGGGCAGCCGCAGACCGGTGGCCGCGTTGAGCCGGTTGCGCAGCTCGACACCGGCCAGCGAGTCGAACCCGAGCTCCTTGAAGGCCCGTTCGGGGTCGAGGCGGTCGGCGTCGGAGTGGCCGAGCACCCCGGCGACCACGGTGCGCACGAGTTCCAGGACGGCGCCCGGCCGCTCCTCCTCCGGCAGGGCGGCGATCCGCCGGCCCCACGAGCCGTCGCCGGCCGCCGGGCCCGCCGCGGCCGCCCGCGCCGTGCGCCGGGGGCGTACCAGGCCGCGCAGGACCGCGGGCGGCAGGCCGTCCGTGCCGCGCACCCGGGACGGATCGAGCAGGGCGGGCACGGCGAGGGCCTCGCCGGTCGCGAGGACGGCATCGAGGAGCGTGAGCCCGGTGTCCGGGTCGAGCGGGGTCACCCCGCTCCTGGCCCAGCGCGCCAGGTCGGCCTCGCCGAGGTGCGCCCCCATGCCGTGGGTGCCGTCCCACAGGCCCCAGGCCAGCGAGGTGGCGGGCAGGCCGAGGGCGCGGCGGTGTGCGGCGAGCGCGTCGAGATAGGTGTTGGCGGCGGCGTAGTTGGCCTGCCCCGCGGTGCCGGTGATGCCGGACACCGAGGAGAAGAGCACGAAGGCGCGCAGGTCCAGGCCGCGGGTCAGCTCGTGCAGGTGGCGGGCGGCGTCGGCCTTGGGCCGCATCACGGTCCGCAGCCGTCCGGCGTCGAGCGACTCCACCGTGGCGTCGTCGAGCACGCCCGCCGTGTGCACGACGGCGGTCAGCGGGTGGTCGGCTTCGACCCGCGCCAACAGCGCCTCCACCGCGTCGCGTTCGGAGACGTCGGCGGCCACCACGGCCACCCGGGCCCCCAGGCCGGTGAGTTCGGAGACGAGGGCGTCGGCGCCCGGTGTGTCCGTCCCCCGGCGGCTGACCAGCATCAGCCGCCGTGCGCCGTGCGCGGCCACGAGGTGGCGGGCGACGAGACCGCCGAGGCCGCCGGTGCCGCCCGTGATCAGGACGGTCCCTTCCGGGTCGAGGACGGGCTGCCGGCCGTCGCCGGCGCCGGCCCGGTCGTGCCGGGTCAGACGGGGCACGTGCAGGGCGTCGCCGCGGAGGGCGAGCTGGGGTTCCCCGGTGGCCACGGCGGCGCGTACGAGCGCGTCGTCGGCCTCGCGGTGGCCGTCGACGTCCAGGAGCACCAGCCGGCCGGGGTGTTCGGACTGCGCGGAGCGGATCAGACCCCACACGGGAGCCTCGGCCAGGCCGGTGACCCGGTCGCCGGGCAGCGCGGCGACGGCGTGCTCGGTCATGAGCACCAGCCGGGAGCCGTCGAACCGCTCGTCGGCCAGCCACCGCCGGACGAACCCCAGGACCCGGTGGGTGAGGACGTACGGGTCGTGCGTGTCGTGACCCTCCCGGTCCCGGTCCTCTCGGTCCCGGCCCCGGTCCTCTCGGTCCCGGTCCCGGTCCTCCCGGTCCCGGTCCTCCTCGGCCTCCGGGCCGAGTTCGCCGACGCGTACGAGGAGGACGTCGGCGTCCCGGACCTCGGACGGCGGCCCGGTGACCGGGGTGATCCGGACGTCGGCGCCGTCACCGGGCGCGACGGCGGGCCAGCTCACCCGGAAGAGCCCGTCGGCGGACTTTCCGCCCTCCGGCCGGGGGAGCCGGTCCCTGGCGACGGGCCGCAGGGCGAGCGACTCGACGGTGGCGACGGGCGTTCCCGCGCCGTCGGCGACGAGCAGCGCGACCGTGTCGGTGCCGACGGGCGTCATGCGGACCCGTACCGCCGTCGCGCCCGCCGCGTACAGCGTGGTGCCCGTCCACGCGAACGGCAGCGGGATCATGCCCGGCCGGTCCGCGTCGGCCGCGTCGAGGACGAGCGGGTGGAGCACCGCGTCCAGCAGCGCCGGGTGGATGCCGAAGCGGGCGGCGGCCTCGTGCTGGTCGGCGTCCAGCGCGACCTCGGCGTACGTCTCGCCGCCTGCGCCCCGCCAGACGGCGCGCAGCCCCTGGAAGACGGGCCCGTACTCGTAGCCCAGGGCGGCCAGCCGCTCGTACACGCCGTCGAGCGGCTCCGCGACCGCGCCCGCCGGCGGCCACTCGGCCAGGCCGTCCCCCGCCGGGGGAGCGGAGGGGGCGGGGCCGGTGGCCAGCGCGCCCGAGACGTGCCGGGTCCACGGCCGCGGCTCGTCGGAGGCGGCGGCACCGGACGCGGGGTCGGGCTGCGAGTGGATCGTGAAGGACCGCAGCCCGGACGCGTCCGCCGGTGCGACCGCCACCTGGACGCGCACCCCCTCACGCCCGGCGAGCACCAGGGGCGCCTCCAGGGTGAGTTCGGCGAGCTGCCCGGCACCGGCCTGGTCGCCCGCCGCGACGGCGAGTTCGAGGAAGGCGGTGGCGGGCACGAGCACGGTCCCGCCGATGCGGTGGTCGGCGAGCCACGGGTGGCTGCCCAGCGAAAGCCGGCTGGTGAGCAGCAGCTCCTCGCGCTCGGCGAGCTCGACCGCCGTGCCGAGCAGCGGGTGTCCCGCGGGGTCGACGCCGAGGCTGCGGGCGTCCGTACGGGGCTCCGCCGTCAGCCAGTAGTGCTCGCGCTGGAAGGCGTACGTGGGCAGCTCGACGCGCGCGGCCCCCGGGTACAGCGCCGCGAGGTCCCAGCGCGCCCCCACGGTGTGGGCGCGGGCGAGACCGGCGGCGAGCGTCTCGTTCTCGGGGCGGCCCGCCCGCAGGAGGGCGAGGGCGGTGGAGTCCCCGGAGGCGAACGAGCCCGCCGCCATGGCGGTCAGGACGGCGTCGGGACCGACCTCGACGAAGACGGTGGTGCCGTCGGCCTCCAGGGTGCGGACGGCGTCGTGGAACCGTACGGCCTCCCGGATCTGCCCCACCCAGTAGTCGGGGGAGGCGAGTTCGGCCTCGGCCGCGACGGCACCGGTCACGGTCGACACGACCGGTATGCGCGGGGCGTGGTACGTCAGCGAGGCCGCGACCTCGCGGAACTCGTCGAGCACGTCGTCCATGTGCGGCGAGTGGAAGGCGTGGCTGACCCGCAGCCTGCGGCTCTTGCGCCCGCGCCCGGTCCAGAGCTCCGCGAGCTCCTCGGCGGCGTCCGCGTCGCCGGAGACGACGACGGAGTCCGGCCCGTTGACGGCGGCGAGGGCGAGCCGGCCGGCGTAGGCGGCCAGGGTCGGCGCGAGCTCCGCCTCCGCCGCCTGGATCGCGATCATCGCCCCGCCGGGGCGCGCCGCCTGCATGAGCCGGCCGCGGGCCGCCACCAGCGCGGCCGCGTCCTCCAGCGAGAGCACCCCCGCGACATGGGCGGCGGCGAGCTCTCCGACGGAGTGGCCGGCCACCGCGTCGGGGACGAGCCCGTCCTGCTCCAGCAGCCGGAAGAGCGCCACTTCCAGGGCGAACAGCGCGGGCTGCGTGTAACGGGTCTCGTGCAGCACCCCGCCCGCGGCGTCCTCGGTGCCCGCCGTGTCCTCGGTGTCCTCGGCGAACATCACCTCGCGCAAGGGACGGTCCAGGTACGGGTCGAGGGCCGCGCACACCGCGTCCAGCGCGGCGGCGAACCCCGGCCGCGTCTCGTACAGCTCACGCCCCATGCCGGCGCGCTGGGCCCCCTGACCGGTGAAGAGGAAGGCCGTGCGCCCGGCGCGGGCCGCGCTGCCGGTCACGACCCGCGGGTCGTCCGCGCCGGAGCCGAGGGCGTCGAGCCCGGCGAGCAGCTCCTCGGTGGTGCGGCCGGTCACGACGGCCCGCTCGTCCCAGGTCGCGCGGGTGGTGGCGAGGGAGTGGCCGACGTCCTCGGGGCGTACCCCGGGCCGGTCGGCGAGGTGGGCGCGCAGACGCACGGCCTGGGCGCGCAGGGCGGTCTCGTCGCGGGCGGAGAGGGGCCAGAGGACGGGTACGCCGCCGGCGGAAGGCCCGGCCGCCCCGGCGGTCTCCTCGGGCTCCGCGACAGGCGCCTCGACGGCCGCCTCGACGGCCGCCTCGACGGCCGCCTCGACGGCCGCCTCGACGGCCTCCTCCAGGACGACGTGGGCGTTCGTACCGCTGATGCCGAACGAGGAGACGGCGGCCCGGCGCGGACCCCCCGTCCCGGGCCACGGTCGCGCCTCGGCGAGCAGCTCGACGGCGCCGGAGGACCAGTCGACGCGCGGGGTCGGCTCGCTGACGTGCAGGGTCCTGGGCAGCACCCCGTGCCGCATGGCCTGCACCATCTTGATGACCCCGCCGACCCCGGCGGCGGCCTGCGCATGCCCGATGTTCGACTTCAGCGAGCCCAGATACACCGGCCCCCGCTCCTGGCCGTGCTCCCGCCGCCCGCGCCCGTAGGTGGCCAGGATCGCCTCGGCCTCGATCGGGTCGCCGAGCCGGGTACCGGTGCCGTGCGCCTCGACCGCGTCCACGTCGGCCGGGGTGAGCCGGGCGTCGGCGAGGGCCTGACGGATGACACGCTGCTGCGAGGGCCCGTTGGGCGCGGTCAGACCGTTCGACGCACCGTCCTGGTTGATCGCGGAGCCACGGAGCACGGCGAGGACCTGGTGCCCGTTCCGCCGCGCGTCGGACAGCCTCTCGACCAGCAGCAGGCCCACGCCCTCGGCCCACGACGTGCCGTCCGCGTCCGCCGAGAACGACTTGCTGCGCCCGTCCGCCGCCAGACCGCGCTGCCGGGAGAACTCGACGAACATCCCGGGCGCCGACATCACGGTCACACCCCCGGCCAGCGCGAGCGTCGTCTCGCCCTGGCGCAGGGACCGCACGGCCATGTGCAGCGCCACCAGCGACGACGAGCAGGCGGTGTCCACGGTGACGGCGGGCCCGACGAGCCCCAGCTGGTAGGCGATGCGGCCGGACATGACGCTGCTGGTGCTGCCGGTGAGCAGATGGCCCTCGACGCTCCGGGGCGCCTCGTGCAGCCGGGGCCCGTAGTCGAGCGCGGTGGCCCCGACGAACACCCCGGTCCGGCTGCCGGCCAGGCTGCGGGGATCGATACCGGCCCGCTCGACCGCCTCCCAGGCGGTTTCGAGGAGCAGCCGCTGCTGCGGGTCCATGGCGAGCGCCTCGCGCGGCGAGATCCCGAAGAACCCAGCGTCGAACAGGCCCGCGTCGTGCAGGAACCCGCCCTCCCGCACCGAACTCCTGCCGGTCCTGTCCGGGTCCTGGTCGTACAGGTCCTCGTCCCAGCCGCGGTCCACCGGGAAACCGGAGATCGCGTCACGGCCCTCGGCGACGAGGTTCCACAGATCCTCGGGCGAGGCGACGCCGCCGGGGTAGCGGCAGGCCATGGAGACGATCGCGATGGGCTCGGCGTCGTCGCCCGTACCGGGCCCGGCAAGACCGTCGTCCTCGTCCTCGTCCGGTGACCCGGTCAACTCGGCCTCGATGTAGGCGATGAGGGCGGCGGGCGTGGGATGGTCGAAGAGCAGACCGCTGGGCAGCCGCAGTCCACTGGCGGCACCGAGCCGGTTGCGCAGCTCCACCGCCATGAGCGAGTCGAAACCGAGGTCCTTGAACGGCAGCCGGAGGTCGACGCGCTGGTCCTCGCCGTACTCCAGGACGGCGGCGATGTGCGCGGACACGAGCCCGGCGACGGCCCGCCCGTCACGCGGCGGCTCGGGCAGGGGCGCACGCTCGGGGAGGGCAGGGGGGACCGCCGGAGCGGTCGGCGACGGCCGGCCGTCGATCCAGTGGTGGCGGCGCTGGAAGGCGTAGGTGGGGAGGGGGACGCGGTGGGCGGTGGTTGCGGTGGAGGTGCTGGTCCAGTCGATGTCGGTGCCGTGGACGAAGAGGGTGGCGAGGGCGGTGAGGAGGCTCTGTGTCTCGTCACGGTTCTTGCGGAGGGCAGGGACGGCGATGTCGGCTTCGTCGACCATGGCGGTCAGGACGCCGTCGGGTCCGAGTTCGAGGAGTGTGGTGGCTCCTTCCGCCTTCAGCGTCTGAAGGGCGTCGGCGAAGCGGACGGCCTGGCGGACTTGTTGGGTCCAGTAGTCGGGGGTGCGCAGGTCGGTTGCGGTGGCGAGTTGTCCGGTGAGGGTGGAGACGACGGGGATGTGTGGGGGGTGGTAGGTGAGGGTGGCGGCGGTGGCCCGGAACTCCTCCAGCATGGGGTCCATGTGGGGGGAGTGGAAGGCGTGGCTGACGGTGAGCCGGCGTGTTGTGAAGCCGAGGTGTTCTGCCTGGGTGGCGATGTCGGTGACGGTGGCGTCGTCGCCGGAGATCACGACGGAGTCGGGTCCGTTGACGGCGGCGATGGCTGCTTGTGTCTCGTGTCCGGTGAGCAGGGGCAGTACGTCGGTTTCGCCGGCGCGGATGGCGATCATGGTGCCGCCCTGGGGGAGTGCCTGCATCAGGCGGGCGCGTGCGGCGACGAGGGTGGCGGCGTCCTGGAGGTCGAGGATTCCGGCTATGTGGGCGGCGGTGAGTTCGCCGATGGAGTGTCCGGTGAGGAAGTCGGGGCGGATGCCGAAGGATTCGACGAGTCGGTAGAGGGCTACTTCGACGGCGAAGAGTGCGGGTTGGGTCCAGCCGGTGGAGTCCAGGTCCTCGCCGGAGTCGATCACGTCGCGCAGGGGCCGTTCCAGCAGTGGGTCCAGTACCTGCGTCACGGCGTCGAAGGCCTCGGCGTAGGCGGGGAAGGTGGCATACAACTCCCGCCCCATGCCTGCCCGCTGGGCGCCCTGTCCGGTGAACATCACCCCCAGTCGGCCGTCTCGTACGGCCCCGGAGACGACCCCCTGCGCGGGCAGGCCGTCCGCCACCGCACCGAGCCCGTCGAGCAACTCGTCCCGACCGTGCCGCAGGACGACGGCGCGGTGGGCGAAGAGCGTGCGGGTCTTCAGCAGTGACCACGCCACATCACGAGGACTGAGCTCCTCGTCCTCCCCGCTCTCCCCGTTCTCCTCGATGAAGTCGCGGAGCCGTGCGGCCTGTGCGCGCAGGGCCGACTCGTCGCGCCCCGAGACCACCCACGGCAGCGCGGTCGGCCCGGCGGGCGCGTCGTCGTCGGCCGTCGCCTCCGACGGCGCGGGGCCCTCGGTGAGGACGACGTGGCAGTTGGTGCCGCCCATTCCGAAGGAGCTGACGCCCGCCACGAGCCGCGCCTCGGGCTGCGGCCAGGGGGTGAGCTCGCGGGGCACGGCCAGGCCGAGGTCGTCCAGCGGGATCGCCGGGCCGGGCCGCTCGAAGTTGAGGCTCGCCGGGATCTCCCGGTGGCTGATGCTCAGCAGCACCTTGAGCAGCCCGACCATGCCCGCCGCACCTTCCAGGTGCCCGACGTTCGTCTTGGCCGAGCCGACCAGGAGGGGGTTGCCGGTGCCGCGTCCCGCGCCCAGGACGGCGCCGAGCGCGGCGGCCTCGATGGGGTCGCCGACGGGGGTGCCGGTGCCGTGGAGTTCGACGTACTGGACCTCGGAGGCCCCGATCCCGGCCTTCGCGTACGCCGTGCGGAGCACCTGCTGCTGGGCCTCCCGGCTGGGCACCGTGAGGCCGGGCGTGGCACCGTCGTTGTTGACCGCGCTGCCGCGGATGACGCCGTAGACGCGATCGCCGTCCGCGAGGGCCCGGGAGAGCGGCTTGAGGAGGACCGCTCCGCCGCCCTCTCCGCGGACGAAGCCGTTGGCGCGGGCGTCGAAGGTGTAGGCGGTGCCGTCCGGGGACAGGCCGCCGAAGCGTTCCTCGGCGACGGCGCTCTCGCCGAGGAGGTTGAGGTTCACTCCGGCGGCGATGGCGGTGGACGACTCTCCCGTGCGCAGCGACTCGCAGGCCAGGTGGACGGCGACGAGCGAGGACGACTGGGCGGCGTCGACGGTCAGGCTGGGGCCGCGCAGACCGAGGTGGTACGAGACGCGGTTGGCGATGACGCCCCGGTTGAGGCCGGTCATGGTGTGCTGGGTGATGGCCGTGTCGCCGTGCCGGCCGACCAGTCCGGCGTAGTCGTCGCGCAGTGTGCCGACGAACACCGACGTACGGGTGTCGCGCAGTTCGGCCGGGACGATGCCGGCGTCCTCGATCGCCTCCCACGCCAGTTCCAGAACGAGGCGCTGCTGCGGGTCCATGGCGGCGGCCTCGCGCGGCGATATCCCGAAGAACGCGGCGTCGAACTCGCCGATACCGTCGAGGAACCCGCCCCTGCGCATTCCGGCGTGCTCGGGCGGAGCAGCGGATTCCCAGCGGTCGTCCGGCACATCCGTGATGGCCTCTCGGCCGCTGCGCAGGAGTTTCCAGAATTCCGCCGGGCCGGGCGCCTGCGGAAGCCGGCAGGAGATTCCCACGACGGCGACGGCCTCGTCATCCTGCCCCAACACACCGGCCTGCACGGAATGGTGATCAGTCGTCATCGCGGTCGGATCGCCCTTCATGGATGATTTTCCACTACGCGTGATCCCGACCCTAGGAGAATCCCCTCCGGCTCCTCTCAACACCTGCTCATGAGCGAGTAACCGGGCTTTTGCGCCCGGCGGATGAATGAGCTGTTACCGAGTGGAGATGAATTAACTCCTCCGTCATTCGGGCCGCCCGGAGGGGATGTCGAAGCCCCGTCGGTTCCGTTGGCGGAGCAGCTCGGCGATCGCCCGGGCCGCGTCGCGGGCGGGGCGTCCGACGCCGATGAGGGTGGCGGAGGCGGGGCCGGTCCGGTCGCCGTGGCCGGAACTGACCCACCAGGCCGAGAACCCACCCCGGCCCGGTCAGCCGGTGAGGGGTTCCAGGGCGAAGCGGCCGACCGCCACGAAGGCGGTCAGGGCGAGGTAGCCGCCGTCCCCCAGCGCGGCTTTGGTCTCGCCACGGCGGACCCGCACGATCACGGCGCCGGTCATGATCAGCGCCAGGCCGGTGGCCGCCAGCGGTACCAGTATCGGCGCGATGCCGAGCAGGGCGGGCAGGACCAGGCCCGCGGCACCGAGGACCTCAAGGGCTCCGATGGCCTTGAGGGTGCCGGGCTCGAAGTCGAGGACCCAGCGCGCGGCGTCGGCCATCGAGGCCATCCTCTCCCGGGGGACGAACAGCTTCCCGAGGCCGGAGAAGAGGAAGACGGCGGTCAGCAGGCCGGTGATGATCCACAGGGCGGTGTTCATGAGTCTTGTCCTTGGCGATGTCTTCGGTGGCGGAGGCGGGCGGCGGACCCGGGGTCGTCCCGGGTCCGCCTGAGCGCCCTGGGGGAGGGGGGCCGCGTCAGCCGAACTGGCCGGGCCGGTACTCGCCGCCGGGGGGCCGGGTGATCACGTTCAGCCGGTTGAAGGCGTTGATCGTGCAGATCAGGGCCACCAGGGCCATGAGCTGGTCCTCGTCGTAGTGCTTCGCCGCGTCCGCCCACGCCTCGTCGGTGACGCCGGCGGAGTCGGCGAGGCGGGTGCCCTGCTCGGTGAGTTCCAGCGCGGCCCGTTCCGCCTCGGTGTAGACGGTGGTCTCCCGCCACGCGCCGACCAGGTTGATCCGTACCTGGCTCTCGCCGGCGGCCGCGGCGTCCTTGGTGCGCATGTCGAGGCAGCCGCCGCAGCCGTTGATCTGGCTGGCGCGGATCCTCACCAGTTCCTGCACCGCCTGCGGCAGGGCCGAGTCGGTGATGGCCGTGTTCGACGAGATGACGTGCCTGGCCCACTTCGCTCCGACCTCGTTGCGCATGGGGTCGATCCGGGTTTCCATCTGGGTCTCCTTCGTCTTCGCCTTGCTTGCACCACTACGACGAAGCCCCCGGCCGCGACGTAACAACCCCATGCGCTCGCGTGCGCTACTCGGGCCGCGCGGGCAGGTCCACGGCGTCCAGGCGCTTGCGGTCGCTCACGGTCGACAGCTCGACGATCCGGCCGTCGACCACGGTGCACGCCACCACGCCGAGCACCTTGCCGTTCGCACCCCAGGCCACGAACCCGGGCTCGCCGTCGACCAGGACCGGGAGCACCGAGGTCATCGCCCGGGCGCCGCGCAGCACCGGTCCGGCGACCTCGGCCGCCCCGACCGTGGTCACCACGCCCTGCGGGTGGAACGTGCGCCAGGTCACCTGCGGATCGAGCACCCGTACGAGCCCTTCGAAGTCTCCGTTGCGCGCCGCGGCGAGAAACGCGTCGACCACCGCGCGCCGCCGCCGCGGCTCCTCCTCCGGCAGCGGTGTGCCCCGCACCTTCCGGCGGGCCCGGCTGGCGAGCATCTTGGCCGCGTCGGCGGACCGGCCGGTGATCTCGCCGATCTCGGCGAACGGCACCGCGAACATGTCGTGCAGGACGAACGCCAGCCGCTCGGTGGGCGTGAGGGTGTCGAGTACGACCAGCAGCGCCAGTCCGACCGAATCGGCGAGCATCGCGTCGTCCTCGGGCGCCGCCCCGCCGTCCACGGTCACCACCAGCTCGGGCAGGCGGTCGTCGTACGACAGCTCGGCCCGGGTCCTGCGCGAGCGCAGCACGTCGAGGCAGACCCGGCCGGCCACGGTGGTCAGCCAGCCGGCCAGGTTGTCGATCGCCGCCGCGTCCTGCCGCGCCAGCCGGATCCACGCCTCCTGCACCGCGTCCTCGGCGTCCACCCGCGACCCGAGCATCCGGTAGGCGACCGCCACCAGACGCTCACGCTGCTGCTCGAAGGCCCCCGCCGGCACTTCGGTCGGACCTGACCCGGTCATCTCGTCACCTTCCCCGCACGAAACACGAACTCCGTCATGACCATGACGGACCCGAAGACACCGAGGTAACCGCCCCGCGCGCGTCGGACGGACCAGAGGAGGCGGGCCTTCGCCGCTCCACGGCGCCGCCGCGCCGTCCAGCGCCGAAGGGACCGGCCGGCGACGGGCTGCGGGCGGTCCGCAGGTGAAGCCGGGCGTCACACGGGCCCGCGGGTACCCGTCCGTGTCCGGAAATGTTCCTGCGGGGTGGGTGACGGCCGCCGTCGACGGAGCAGGGGTTCTCCGGCTGGTCATCGGCGGTTCGGGTTGTTCAGGGAAGGCCGGGATGCGGCGGGGCATGCAGCACGGGTGTGGCAGTCGGTGTTCGCCAGGCATCCGGCCCGTACGGTCGTCATGGCCTTCGCGGCGGTCATCCTCCTCGGCACGGTACTGCTCACGCTGCCCGCGGCCTCCGAGGACGGCGGTGCCACGGGCTTCGTCACCGCCCTGTTCACCTCGACGTCCGCCGCCTGTGTCCCCGGTCTCGTCGTGGTCGACACCGGGACGTACTGGAGCGGGTTCGGTGATGGCGTGATCCTGGCCCTGATCCAGGTCGGCGGCTTCGGCATCATGACCACGGCGTCGCTCCTCGCCCTCCTCGTGCCGGGCAAGATGCGGCTGCGGCTCCAGCTCACCGCGCTGGCGGAGACCAGGAGCCTGGGGATCGGCGACGTACGCCGGGTGCTCCTCGGCGTCGCCGGCACCACGCTCGCGGTGGAGCCGGCGGTCGGCGCGTGGCTCGCGCTGCGCTTCCCGCTTCGGTTACGGGATGCCGGTCCTGGACGCCGCCTGCATGGGGCTCTTCCACGCCGTCTCGGCCTTCGACAACGCCGGCTTCGGCCTGCACGCCGACAGCCTCACGCCGTACGCCATCGACGTCTGGGTGACGCTGCCCGTCGCGGCCGCCGTGATCCTCGGCGGCATCGGCTTCCCCGTCCTCCTGGAGCTGCTGCGCCACCGCAACCGGGCCCGTACGACCGGGCGGCGCGGCCGGTCGCTGCACACCAAGCTCACCGTCGTCACCACGGGCGCGCTGCTGCTCACCGGCATGGTCCTGACCTGCCTCCTGGGGTGGAGCAACCCGGGGCGGTGTGGGGCGCGGCCTTGAGGGGGTGACCCCGTGCTCCTGCCGGCGCTGTGGGCCGCCGACGCCCTGCACGACGGTGCGACCGCTCCGGGCGCGCTCTGCTTCCTGACCGTACTACCGGGCTTCTGCGGCCGTGCCGTCGCGGCCCCGGGTACCGTCGGCGTCTGCCGGCCGTTCCACGACGGCTTCGTGATCCACTCGCGCGGAGAGCCGAGCCGGGAGGAGACACGCGTACGAAGACGAACTCGCCGTCGCCGAGCTCGTCTTCATACGCAACGCGGCCCCGCCCCACGAGGCCGCCCACCGGTGCCGCAACGACTTCGCCACCTGGCTCTTCCGGCCCGCCGCCACCGGCTGGTACCCGAAGAAGGCCCCCAGGAGCCACGCCCCGTCCCCCTCCTCGGCGCCCTTCTGCTCCCTCCGTACGAGCGCTGCGCCGCAGCCCCTTCCACGCGGCGTCCGGTGGCGAGGACGTCGGCCTGGTGAGGTCACGTGGTGAGGTCACGTTTCTCCTCCCTCGCCGCAGCAGGTTGTCCCATTCGGCCGAAAGATCGTGTCCCCGCTCTCGCGGGGGGCGTTGACCGGGAGCACGGCCGCGCTTCCGCGGTCACGTTCGACAAGGAGTGAGTGATGTCTCGCATCGCGAAGGCCGCCGCCGTTCTGGCCGGCACCGGCGCTGTCGCTCTCGGCGGAGCCGGTCTGGCTGTCGCCGACTCGGGGGCGGCCGCCGCCGCGGTCGGCTCGCCCGGTGTGGTCTCCGGCAACGCCGCGCAGGTCCCGGTCCACGTACCGGTCAATGCCTGCGGCAACACGGTCAACGTCATCGGCGCGCTGAACCCGGCCTTCGGCAACACCTGCGTGAACAGCGACGACAACGGCGCGGACGCCGACGCCGTGGCGGCCGGCTCGCCGGGCGTGGGCTCCGGCAACGTCGGCCAGGTCCCGGTCCACGTACCGGTCAACCTCTGCGGCAACACCGGCAGCCTCATCGGTGTCCTGAACCCGGCGTTCGGCAACACCTGCGTGAACGGCGGCGGCTCGGGCCGGGACGGCGGCGTCGAGATGCCCGGCAACGGCGGCGAGGGCCCGGGCGCGGGCCTGCCCGGCTTCCCCGGCACCGGCCTTCCCGGCCTCCCCGGCACCGGCGGCGAGGGCCCCGGTGACGGTGGTGACCACGGCGACGGCGGTTACGGCGGCTGACCTCCCGAGACCGCAGCGGACGCCCTTGAACGGGGGGCGTCCGCTGTCCGTTCTCCTGGCGGCGTTCCCCCGGTCGTGTCCGCGTCCCCCTACGACCTGCCGACCGGGCGGGCCGACGGAACGGCCCTGCGGCTGAGCCCGACGCCGCGCACTCCCCCCGCCGGGAGACCCCCGCCAAGATCGTCTCCCGGTTTTCTCCCCGACGATCTGCAAACGCTCTGCAGAACCACTCAGGGGCCTGATCCGATTTCTCGGATCAGGCCCCTGACCTGGTCTTGCGGCTGTCGGGGTGGCGGGATTTGAACCCACGACCTCTTCGTCCCGAATGAGGTTCGGTGGGTGGGCCTGCCAGCCTCGATGGCGTTTTCGCAGGTCGGAGGGGTGGGGTCGGTTGGTGTCGCGGGGGCTGGAAGGGGTTCGGGGAGCGGGTTGGCTCCCAGATGGCTCCCAGGGCGTGGGGCACAGCGGCGGCGTGTAGGCGGGGGCCGAGGCTTCCGCGGCCGGCGTGCCCTCCGCTGATGATCGCGCACGTTGCCCGAACGCCGGGAAGCTCAGTCCTTCACAACCTCGCCGTTTGCTGATGGCGTGGAAGCCTGCGTCGGCAAGTGCCTGGCTTTCGGCTTCTCAAGTTCCAACCGCACTTTCACGTCGTCGAAGCTTAGGTCCGGGGTTCCGATACGCCCCACCGAGCGGCTGTACGCGATGAGCATCGCCTCCGAGAACGGGCTGTCGAGGGTTGCGACACGTCGCCAGGTTCGCGCCTCGGCGAGCGGGACCGATACCACGTTCTCGAAGTCGACCAAGAGGTCGGGGATGTCGAGGTAGCCAGGAAGAGCGCGGTACCGGTTCTGCTTGTCCCCGAAGACCTGTTTGGCCTGATCCTTGTGGCTGTTGCTCTTCGTGCTGGCCAGCCATGTGGCGATCGCTGGCGACTCCGACTCCTCGCCGTCCTCGGTGAAGATGCGGTCAGCCTTGGCCAGGCGAACGTACTGTGCCTTGGCCTTACGAGGTCGCGCCACGTTGGCGTCCGGGTGGTCCTCATACAGGTCGCAAGCAGGGGTAAGGACGATCCACCAATCGCCCTCGGGGTTGACCACGAGGTCCGTGGCGGTGAGGTGGTGGGTCACGCACGGCTTCAAGTAGACCCGCGCAGCGGAGGGTTGACCAGCAGTGGCGACCGCCTCGCCGTCCCCGGCGTAACCCAGTTCGCTGGGGCCGTTCTCCCTGAGCTCGGCCGCGAGGCGGTTGACGATGATCGGGGTGATCTCGTGGGGATCAGCGCCCGCCATCTCGTGCCAGTGCGGGGCCACGACGTCACGGAGGAAAACGCGGACCTTGCGTTCGACGAGACCGGAGATACGGCGTCTCAACTCCGACACTCCCGAGAGCAGCCCGTCCCGGACTGCGGGAGCGACCTCGTCCCAGGCGTTCTTGGTCACCACACGAATGAGTGGAGGCTTCTCCAGGTCACGCACCTGTTGAGGGACAGCGGTGAAGAAGACCACGGGCAGCCACCGCGCGCCGGCGATGGCGTCGTACAGTTCGTGTCCCCGTCCTTCGATAGCGGCGGAGGGCCTGCCATCGGCGGCGTCGCGGACGTCGAGGATGACCAGGTCGAAGTCCTCGTCGATCAACCGCTGCTCGGCTGCGGAGAAGTCCTGCTCGGACTCGAAGTGGATCTCCCCGAGGTCTGTGAGCTCCTCGGACAGCACTTCGCGAAGGTCCGCGATCATCTGGGCGTCGTCATCGACTATGAGCACCCGATACGCAACGTCGGTCGACGTCACCCAACTCTCCTTCGCAGTCGTGCCCGGAAACTCGCACCCGAGAGGGTGCCGGGGCTCACCAGCCCCAGGTCGCCGTCGTAGAAGTCCTTGACGACGCTGCCTGCGATGCTGAGGCCGAGGCCGACGCCATCAGGCTTGTCGCTGAAGTAGGTCTCGAAGATCAGATCCTTGATCTCCTCGCGCACCCCAGGGCCGTTGTCACTGACCGTGATGTCAACCACGTCCAGTTCGCCCTCGTGATTGCGCTCCGTCTCGATCAGGATCTCGCGTGGGGTGCCCTTGGGCATGGTGGAGAGCCAGTACACGGCGTTGCTCACGAGGTTGACCACAAGAGTCCTGATGTCACCTGGCTCGGCAGTGACGATCACGTCCTCCCCGCCGATCTTCACATCTACACCGTGCTTGGTGATCTCCGACTCCAGTACGTCAACGGCTTCGGAGATGCTCTGGTGCAGAGAGAGCCGGCGGGGCCGTCCACGTTTCCGTCCGCTGAGTGGCTCGATGCGAGCGAAGAGCCGGTCGAGAGCCCTCTCCTGTGCGGTGAAGTCCGTGCGAAGCTTGCCCAGCGCAGCTGACAACTCCACATCGTGTGTCTCGACCTTCGTGGTGATCTTGCCGAGGCGGCGAAGGCCCACGCCGATGCGGGAAAGGGCCGTACGTCCGTCGTGGAGGACAACATCGACCAGGGTTCCCAGGGTCGCGAGACGGGAGAACTGGGCGATGACCTCCTGCACCTTGCGTACGCCTTCGTTGATCGTCTCCGTGGCCTCTTCGATCGCGCGGCTGAGGATGATGTCATCTGGGTGCCGCTCGGCAGCCACCTGTCGCAGCGGGTCCAGGTTGAAGTTCTGGAAGAGCCCGTGGCCCCTGCCTTCGGACGGCCCGGCAAGGAGCGGGGCGTCCGGCGGAGCAGTGGGTTCCCGGCGCAGCCGGTAGCGTTGCGTCTCCAACCTGGCAATCGCCTGGAGTATGACTGCCTTCAGTTCCTCGTACTCCGGGGTGTCGATCAGTCCTTCGCGGTGCGAGCGGTCCAGGAGGCCGGGGTTGTCATCGGCCGAGATGTAGACGAATCCCGCCACTTGCCGGTTGGAGAGACGCAGCGTCGGGTTGTTGATGCGTCGCTGATCGAAACCAAGCCAGTCGAACCCGGGTTCCCCGAACGGCTGCACACGGAACCCGTCCCGGTACAGGGCCACACCGCTGTTGTTCCGGATGAGTTCCCGTACGTCGTTGGTGTTCCTCGCGCTGGTGTCGAGTGCCAGGAGCGGCTTGATGGCCGACGACTCGAGGTCCCAGACCCGGAAGTCCAGTTTCAGAGGGCCACACGAGGGCCTCTTCGAGTCCTTGCGGAGGTTGTCCTGGACGACCTCTACCGGTTCTTCGCCGCCGGCGTAAATGGCCAGGCGCGCGTCCCCGTCGGCATCCACGGCGCCGACGAGGCGATAGCGGGGATGGGCCAGCGTCTCACTCGCAGCAACGAACCCGCTGAGGTGGCGGAGCGGCCCCTCCGGAGTGTCGATGTAGATCGAGAACTCCGGCTGGTCCGGCACAGAGAGCTCGGCAGGAGGCGGCGGGGGGAGGAGCCTGGACAGGGAACGCTTGAGGGCCTCGATCTCGTTCGTTCCCCAAGCCGTGCGAAGCCTCTCGAGTCGGACCACGGTGCCATGTGCCGTGCCGACGGCTGTAGCGGGCGCTGACTGAAATTCCCGGAGGATCTCGGAAAAGGTCTGCGCCGCTATGCCTCCGTCTACGAAGACGCTCGGAGTGGTCGTGGACAGGGAGACCGGAACCTCATCCAGGTATGCGTCACCATCCGTGAAGTCCCCCCAGTCGATGCGAAGGGTGACTTCCTGCTCATCGACCCGCCGAGTCGTGATCGTGGCGGTATGGCCAAGTCGAGCTGAGGCGAACCGGCCGATGCCTTTGGCGCCCAGCACGCGACGCCCACCTGACTCACTGCGTGGGTTCCGGTGCCTGTGTGGGGTGGCGATCTCCATCCACGTGCCGCGCACCGTGGCTGGCGACATGCCGTGCCCGTTGTCCCAGACCTCGATCGAGCCCTCACCCTCTTCGAGGGGAGGGTTGAAGCGGATCAGTACGAGGCTGGCGTCCGCGTCGTAGGCGTTCTTCACCAGCTCGGTGAGGGCGACGCGTTCGTTGCTGATCAGTTCTTCGCCGAGCGTGCTCATGAGCCGGGCCCGCGGCCGGAGATACGCCTTCGCGCTCTCGGAGTCCACCCATGCCCCCGCTCGTCAACTGTCAGCCATGTTCTGCAGTGTGTGGCGGCCAAGATTCTACTAACTACCCATCAGCGAGCTAGGTGGGCGGCCCTCGTAAGTGGCCGAAACCGTGCCCAGGTTCACGCCGACTCGAACGTGTCTTCAGCTCCGCCGGATCGTTGACCAGCTTGTCCGGCCAATCCGGGCCCCGAGAGCGACGCTGTCACTGCTGTCCTCTACGATTGCCTCTGGTAACGCACCAGAACGTCGGTTCGAAGCCGAGGTCTGGGGGGCCGTGCGGACTCGCGCGGGTACCCGGCAGAGCGCAGCATCGGTCTCACGGGATTTCCGGAGGTCAGCGTGGTGGAATCCTTGCCTCCACCAGCGCGTCTGTGATCTCCTGGTGCTCGTTGTTCTCGCTGGTGTGGAGGTGCGTGCTGTGCAGGAGTCGCACTACGGCGTACCCCTGGAACGGAGCGACTATCTCAAGCTCCCGCGGCACCGGCACAGCTGCAGGCCCGAGCGGTTCGCAAAGTGGCTCGAAGGGTACGGCAAGGGGCGTCGCCTCGCCGTGGACCTCTTTTCCGGAGCAGGCGGTCTGAGTCTTGGGCTTCAGCGAGCTGGCTGGACCACTGCAGCCGCTGTCGACTTCGACGAGCGTGCCCTTGAGACCCATGCGGCCAACTTCCCCGGCATGAGTCTGCACATGGACCTGGGGAACCCTGCCGAGCGTGACAGGCTCGAGGAGCTGCTGGAGCCGGCGAAGGGGAAGATCGATCTGGTGGCGGGGGGACCGCCGTGCCAGCCGTTCAGCAGGGCTGGGCGGAGCAAGATCCGCCACCTTGTAGAGCACCATGGCCGCGACCCTCACGACCTCCGCAAAGAGCTGTGGAGTGCGTACCTGGACGTCATAAAGAGGATCAGGCCGCGCGCCGTCCTCATGGAGAACGTCCCGGACATGGGCCTCGGCGACGACTTCTTCGTGGTCCGCGTGATCGAGCAGCAGCTCGAGGAGCTCGGCTACGCAACCCAGGTACGCCTTGTCGACGCATGGCGCTATGGAGTACCCCAGCACCGGAAGCGGCTCATCCTGCTGGCCCGGAACGACATCGAGAGGTTCGAGTGGCAACAGGAGGTCGCCGAGGACGAACGCACCACCCTGCGCCACGCCATTGGTGACCTCCCTCCCCTCACCGTGGTGCCCACGGAGCGTGTCGGCGAGCGTGAGATGCCCTACGGCACCCCCTCCGAAGATCTGTCCGACTTTGCCAGAGAGATGCGCAAGCGCGCGAAGCGTGAGGTCGTCTTCGACCACATGACCAGGAGGGTCAGGTCGGACGACTGGGTGATCTTCGACAGCATGGACTCCGACACCCTGTACTCGGACATCGACCCTGAGCTCCAGCGGTACAGCGCCGAGCACTTCACCGACAAGTACAAGAAGCTTGACTGGGACGACCTGAGCAGGTCGATCACCGCCCACATCGCCAAGGACGGCTACTGGTACATCCATCCGGACCAGAACCGCACCCTGACCGTTCGGGAGGCGGCACGGGTACAGACCTTCCCGGACCGGTTCAGGTTCGCTGGGACGCGTAGTGACGCCTTCCGGCAGATCGGCAACGCGGTGCCACCCCTCCTGGGCAAGGCCGCCGCGGAAGTGCTGTTGCCTGTCGAGGGGTGCCAGGCCCGGGAAGGCGGGCTCCAGCCCCGCTGGCGCACGGCCCGCGAGGACCTGACTGCCTGGGCGGAACGGCAGCGTAACGGGGAGAACTGGTACCAATTGCCCAAGCTGTCGTCAGTGCACGCGGCGGTCGTGGCGGTGTTGGCGGGAACCCGGGCGCAACCCGGTCAGATGCACGAGATGCTCGAGATAATCCGGGAGAACGCGACTCTGACCAAGTCCGCTCTGCGCACTCTCCTTGAATCAGCCCCCACGGCAGCCGTTCGGGCACGCCTCGACAGGCTGACCGCCGTGGCCGGCAAGTCAAGTGTCTGGTCCGAGGACGAGGAGAAGCAGAAGGAGCTGCCGAAGCGCCTGGGGATGAAACCAGCCGAGGGCGCGCTCTACCGGCTGCTGATCGATGACGACCTTCTGTGGGTGGGACAGAGCGCGCTGCGCGTCGCTGCCCGGCTGCACGGCAGCGACTCTGACCGCACCAACCGGCTCAGTGACGGTCGCGTGCACTTGGTGAAGCTCGTCGGTGCAGGAGAAAAGGCCCCCCTGCGCATGGCTGCGCTACGACTCATCGGAAGCACACTGTGCAACGCAAAGAATCCTCTCTGTGATCAGTGTCCTCTCAGTAGCTACTGCGCGGGCAGGGAAAGCACTGAGGGGGACCTGGTCACGGATGCTCTGAGTGGGACGCACGGTCGGCAGCCTGTTCCTGCCCAGTCGCGCGAGAAGGAGCCGAACACCGCTCGGCAACCATGAGTGCTGCCGCCGCTGGACTGGCCTTGACCTCGCACTCCCACACCCGGAGCACGGTCCATCCGGCGGCCTCCGCTGCTTCCGTGTTGCGTCTGTCTCGGGCCCTGTTGGTCTCGATCTTGTCCGTCCAACGCTCGGCGTTCGGCCCGCGGAACATCTTGGGGCCGTGCTTCGGGCAGCCGTGCCAGAAGCAGCCATCAACAAAGACGGCCACGTGGTATCTGGGAAGCACGAAGTCGGCCGTGCACCTGGGAGCCACCCTCTGGTGAAGGCGGAACCTGAGGCCCAGCCGGTGCACCGCCTTCCTGAGGGCCACCTCCGGCCTGGTGTCCCTCACGCGTCGGCCGCGAAGGTGCTCACCCTCCGGAGTGGCGACCCACCCACGGTCCGGCGTCAGCCCTCCTCCACTCATGACCACATTCCCAGTCTGTAGACGTCCTCGACTCGGAGGGTGTCACACTCTTCCCATGCTCCGGGAACCAGCCGAACTCCATGTCGATGATCAGGGCCGGATCGAGCTGCCGCTCGGCCTGCTGGCGGAGGCCGGCATCGCACCGGGCTCCGATCTCGTCGCCTTCAGTGACGGTGACGGACGGATTGTCCTGAGGCGGGCCGAGGACGCCGTCAGGGACCTGGTCGAGAAGGGCATGCTCTGACCGAGGACTCAGGACCTGCGTGGTCCCATCACTGAGCAGGAGTGAACCCCAGGCGCAGAGCCTCACTACGCGCGTGAAGGGCTTGGAGTGCTTGTGTCTCGGGCACCTCTTGGCCGTTCTCCATCCGTCTCCCGACGGACTGGGCCAGCTGCCTCTGCCAGGGTTCGAGGTTGTGCGTCTCCTTGGCCCACCGCTCCAGCGCGTACCACTCGCCGGTTGGCACAACCACGAGTTCCTCGAGCGCCCCCTCGGCGTCCGGGCTGCCGCCGGCCAGTGCTGCTTCGTCCAGGGGCAGGTCCAGGAGCTCGGCCGCCAGGGCATCGGGGACCGCCCAGCGCACTCGTGAAACGGCGTCCCAGCACCCCACTTTCTTGGCCCACTCGCCCACATGGTTGCCCTCCAGCGGGTTCGTCACCGCCTCCATGACGCGGGGGCACAGATTGTCCACCGCGGCTTCCAGGGCGGCGGAGATCCCCTGCTCACGCCAGATCCGGTCAAGGTCGATCCGCTGCTCGGTAGCCAGGGACAGTCTCGCCATCGTGTACGTCGTCACAAGGCTCTTGTGACTGCCCGCTCCATGGCCGGCGGCAACCTGGTCCACGGCCTTGAACAGGATCGCCATTGCGATCACCCGCTGGCAGTACTGGATGTCGACACGCGGTGGCGCCTCGTCGATACGCAGCATGAACTCGACAAAGTTCTTCTGTGCACCCCGACTCACCAGGTGGGGCAGCTGGATCCACGAGTGGACGAACTTCGCCAGATCGGCCTTGGTGAACCTCTTCCTCGTCGGATTGATCCTCTTGAACTGGCGTTGCCGGGCAGGAGTACGGGCTTTGGCAAGCTCGTCCGTGTACTGGCCGCGTGCCCGCTCGTAGAACCAGTGGGTCTCCTGACCACTGCCGTCGGCTGCGGGAGCCCAGAGAGAACGGGTGATCCGCTGGATCGCTACGTGATACTCGTGGTTCGAGCTGAAGTCGACCTGGGTCACCCGGTTCTGCGTGTTCGAGTACTCCGAGATCTTGGGAACAATCTCGGTGAGACGCTCGGGCGAGACCTCCGTCAACTTCATCTGGACCCGGACCTGGGACAGGTCGGCCTTGTCCCGTGACCGGGCATAGTGGAGTGACGCCGTGGTCTGCCCGCCGTTGACGATCTGGAGGCCGTGTACGCGGGAGATGTGGGTCGGCTCTCCGTCCGGGCCTGTCACGAAGTCGACCTGGGAGGCCGTTGCCGTGATCCCGTTGTTGTAGGCCAGGAAGCGGCCGGGCGCGTGCAACAGGGTCTCCCGGATGCCTCGGTTCACGGAACCACGGGCCTGCAGGAACGAACGCACATTGAGTTCGAGAAGCCGTGTCCCGTGCTCCGCGTACAGCTCCGCCAGCATCTCTCCGGGTATCACAGCGAGCACGACGGAGTGGTCCCGCTCCGAACTCGGAGCGGAAACGCAGGGCAGCGGAGGCGTGAAGGGAACCACGATGGGCTCGCTGAGCGATCCCGACGTCTCGTGACGGTGCAGCCGCGCCAGGTCCCACACCTCGTGGACGACCGGGAGGCCGTCGAAGCGGGTGGGCGGGACCTCCACGGTCGTGGCGACCCGGTTGCTGAGGAGGAAGAGCCTGATCCTCTGCACCTCGGTCAGGGCCTTCTCGACCGCCTCGCACATGTCGTACACGTCGAAGGACTCGTCAATATGTTGCTGCAGCCCCTCCTGGCAACGACGAGCGAAGGTCAACAGGCGTTTGAACGAGGTCTCGGTCTGAGCCTTGGTGAGTTTCGTCTCCAGCGGGGCCAGGTGGAAGTCGGTGAGGAAGAGGTCCAAGGACTCACCCGCCTCTCCGATGCCGTACGCATGGACCTCGTGACCGTGGGCCTTGTGGTACGCGCTGAAGGTGTTGGAGACGACGCCGGCCTTCTCCAGGTCGAACAAGACCCTGTGTGTGAACGCCTCCGGAGTGGTCGTTCCCTCGGCGTCCGCGGTCGCCTGTACGTCAGCGACGAGGCTCCGGGAGTACTCGGCCAGGTCCTGCTCACTCATGCGCTCCCCCGATCAACATGCTCACATCGTCGGCTGACGCCTGGTAGCTGTCCAACCCCGAGACGGTCACGTGGTAGGTACAGTTGCTGACGCCCTCGGGAAGATCCGACTCGACAAGCCTGGGAAAGTCATCCCGAACGTGCCAGAAGCGCAGGTCACGAAGGGTGTAACGAGGTTCGTCATAGAGATCGTGATGCCCGGGCAGGTAACCTGCCTGGATCAGCAGGCCGTCGAATCGGGCCCTGGCAGCAGCGCTGGCAAGTTGCTCCCGGACGCACTGCACACGACGGTTCAGGCTCTCGCCGGACCCACCCCGTCGTTCGTCGAGCACCATCATGCACAGCAGCAGGTGAGGGACACCGGTGTCGTCCAGCTGTCGCTCACTTGCTATGCGGACGCTGCGGGGGTGTTTCGCGGCACTGGCCTTGACCTCGATCGCGACTCCAGGGAGCTGGAAGTCCTGGTTGGCGCCTGTCGGTCCCGTCCAGGACTCCACAGCCTCGCTCTCGGGCAGGGCGGTCAGGAGGTGGTCACCAAGCACCAGAAGTTCCCCGTACAGCCCCCTCCGTGCCTCCGCTCCCAGCCCGTCCCTGCCAACCGTGCGCAGGAGATCCTGCCAGCGCTCGAACCGGTTCACAGCGGCTGTCAGAGCGTCTGCAGCGGCCGGCGCTGTACGCGCGGTGTCGGCCACGTCGGTCACGAGTGGGTTGAACACTTCCCGGAGGTCGTTCGCCGTCAGGACCAACTGGAGCTCGTACTCGAGGCGCGACACCGCACTCAGCTGCATCTCGATGCCGGCCGCCCGGGGCAGTCGCCCAACCGAACGCACGATGTGGTCTGCCGAGCGGGCGTCAGCCCTGAGTACCAGCATGCGCTGTCGACCCGGATGGGCGACGGAGAGAAACACGTCTAGCGGGGAGTCCGGATGCAACCGACGACTGGAGCGTCCTGGCGAGTCGTGAGGGCGCTCGAGCTCGTGCCAGTCCTCCTCGGTCACCGTCACGCCTCGTCCTCCTCGTCGAGGGCGTAGATGTCCTCCTGCAGGTAGATGCTGTTCGCCACGTACTCGGTCTTCGACTGGTTACGGGAGTAGGGAAAGCTCACCTGGAAGCCCACCAGCGGCAGCTCGGGGGAGTCGTCCTCGGATCCCGGTACTTCAATGGGATAGATGAGTAGCAGGGCTTGGTCGGGACGTCGCTGACGACGGAGGTACGGGCCCGACGGGTGCTTCGGGACCGAGGTCTTCTCCTTCTGCTTCGCTGCCTTCCCGGCGGCCTCCCGTGCCGCTTCAAGCTGTGCTTCGTCGAGGTCGAGCCCCTCGTCGCGCGGGCTGAGAACACGACGGATCGTGTACCGCCCCTCTGCTCTGAACTCCGGGTTGAGCGGGGCACGCGTAACTGGCCCGACCGAGTGCCCGGCCACGTCCACGGGAGTGGCCGCCGACTTGCCCACCAGGCAGACGGTCCAGTTGCCCAGCTCACCCACCTTGGCACACTGCTCGATGTACTTGGCGATGAGTCGGGGACGGACCCTCTGTGCCATGCGGTCTGTCTCGTAGGAGGCCACGAACTCGGAGACCACTTCCGGCGGTACCCCCCGCCACATCACCGTGCCGCCGTTGACCGCCGTTGCGGGTTCCGTGATGCCGTCGAGGTGCCGCACGAGGTCCTCGAGTGATTTGAAGTTACGCTTCACAGCCCTGTCGGCGAGGTTGAAGATCACTGTCTCCGGCCCCTCGCCGGAGTAACTGAGCAGGATCCTCTCACTCTGCCTCATCTTGTTCGCCGCAGTGACCATGAGCCCCAGCGACGACGAGCGGACCTTCAGACCGAACTGCCTGGGCGTGAGACCGAGAGTGGCCATCTCCTCCACCTCGCGGCGCAGTTCGTCGGTCGCAGCCGTGACCTCCACGTAGGCGTCCTCGACGGCAGGCGTGGTGTACAGCCTGCACAGGTCCTCGTACCCGGGCCGGTACCCGAACCACCTGCCCATCTGCAGCAGCGTGTCGTACGTGTTGGCCCAGCGCAGGTAGTAACTGACCGTGAGCCCTGAGAGCGTGAGGCCCCGGGACAGCTTCTGTCCGCCGATGGCGATGACGGAGAGACCGTCCTTACGGTTGTCGTAGTAGTCGAGAGCGTCCCGGGAAGTGCCGTTCACCGCCTTGACCTGGATCTTCCTGATCGCGTCCAGAAGCTCCGTCGACACCTGCTCCCAGGCCAGAGGTTCAGCCTCGTCAGCCGGGAAGTGCGCAGTGGTGGGAACGAAGTCGCGCTCCCAGAGTTCCTGGAGCTCCGCAAGAAGTTTCGGCCCTCTCCCGTACCGGTCACGGAGCGAGTCCACGAGGAAGTGCAGGTGGTCCTCCACCTGTTCGCGGACAAGGCTCTGCACAGCCGTGAACCGGGTCACGTGCACCAACATGGAGTTGTGCACCCTTACCTGGCCCCTGGCCCGGCGAGCCGCGCACGAGAGCACGAACGACGCAACGGCCTCACGTAGAGACCGAGGCAGATCCCCACGGGGCCTGTCGCCGGCCTTGTGCCGGCTCGGCAACCAGCTGTCGGAGTCGTTCACGTGACGCACCAGCGGCAGCGGGTGCACGTCCTCCTCGTCCTCGTCATCCACCTGGAGTCCGAACACGCGCTCCGGGCCAAGATAGTTCGAGGGCGAGGGGAGGCTGCGGATGAAGCTCTCCGGGAAGAGGTCCTCGCCCACCTCGTCGTGGTCTGCGTCGGGGTCGATGTAGATGTTGGCGAACGGGGTGGCGGTGTAGCCGACGTACGCCGCCCTGTCGAAACTGTTGATAAGGTCTCGGATTGCCCGGTTTGTCCTGGTAGGGTCGTCGTCGGGATCGCGGACCGTGTTGATCGACGCGTTGTCGGCCTCGTCGTCGATGACCAGGAGCGGAACGTCGCGCACGAGCTTGCGGCCGCTCTCGCCCTCGGTGCCCTGCACGTCGGTCACCCACCTGCGCAGGTACTCGAGAATCTTCCAGTGCTTCTTGACGACGAGCACGACAGGAAAGCTGCCGAGCGGGAAATTGATCGTTGCAGCGGCCTGGCGTCCGAAGTCCCCCTTCTCGGAGCTGTTCGTCGGAGACGCGATGTCAAGCTTCTTGCCCTGCAGCGGCATGAGTCCAGCACCGATGGTGCGGGAGTCCCCGTTCTCGTTGGAGCGCATCTGGTGCTGGGTGTCGAAGCCCAGCAGTCCCTCGTCTATGCGCAGTTGCGTCTGGCTCCGGAGGTCGTTGTGGATGCCGGCGAGAACGACGACGAGCTTGTAGCCCGCGTCAACCGCCTTCGAAGCGAGTCCGATGTACTGTCCGGTCTTGCCTGACTGCACCTGGCCGATCACGAGCCCCTTGCGGCGCCAAGGGCCGGGCCGCCGCGGATCCTCCAGTTGGCTCAAAACCTCGTCCGAGGTCTGGTCCAGCCGTCGCACGACCGAAAGCGGCAGGTCCTCGACATCCTCGAGGAACCAGCGGTATCGCTCCCAGAAATCCCAGGAACGGTTGTTCTTCGCCTCAGGGAGCCAGGGCTCGTGCCCCTTGAGATCAACGAGTCCCAGGGAACGCTCCTGGAACACCGTGATCATGGCCTCGATCTCCTTGGCCAGCTGGTCCCGGTCCAGATCCTCCCCCTGTGCGGCCAGCATGCCGAAGATCGCGTTGACCGCGATCTGCACCTCGCTCGGGCTCGGCTGCCGGTCCTGTGGCAGGAAGCTGCGTACCAACCGCTTCGCCTTTGCGAGGGGTTCGTCGGGGGTGGAGCTCACGGAGAACCTCCAACTGGTCTGAGACGGTATGGAGCAGAGTATTGGCGACCACCGACAGCAGGCTCAGGTGCTCCAGAACCCCTGTAGCTGGTCGAAGGGAGACATGGTGCGCAGCCGTTCGCGCGCCGCGGCGGGCGAACGGCCACCCGAGACGAGGGACTCGTAGATGCGCTGCGCGACCTCGGTCGCCGTCTCGTCGGCGGGGCCCGCCCCACCGAAGGGATCGGGATCGTCGCTGGTGTCGGTCTCGTGCATCACACGAAGCGTGGCGACCGGTACCGTCTCCTCCAGGAGACGGATCAGAGCACGCACATCACCGGGGTTTGCGCCTCCCGGCCTCAGCGTGGCCTGGACCAGTGGATGGCTGCGGTTGATCCGGCAGGCGAGCCGGCCGTCCGTACGACGCACGTTCCAGACGTACACCAGCGGATCACCGTGTGTACGCGCGGCTACCTGGCCGCGGTGTCGCAGCACCTCTGCGGCCCTCGTGCGGGCCTGACGTGCGATGCGGTGAAGGTGTGGTCGCAGGCTGACAGGTGGGACGACGCTGGACTTTCGCACGTCGACTCCCCACTCGGCGTCTGATTCGGCCGGGATGTCGACAGAGATGCGAGCGAGGTTGTACTTCTCCTCGCGACGCATCCCGCGTTGCCCCAACCAGTCCCCCGCAAGAATCAGACGGTTGCGCCGGTACACGTAGAAGCCCTGCTGATCAAGCCATCCATGCGGCCCTGCCGCATGGATGAACTCGTCAGGAGACAGGCGGTGAGCGCTCGGGAGGACGAACGCCTCGACCTTCACCGATCCGTTCCCCAGGGGAAGTTCCTCTGCAGGAAGCCGTTGGACTGAGGGGTGAGCCGTCATGAATGGGTCCCAGGGCTGTACGGCGGTTCCGGAAACCCTTAGAGCGCGTCGCCGGGTTCCCGTGAGGAACCGTGCAAACACCATGCCGAGATGCGCCTCGGTGCGCGTCGCCTCGGCATAGAACTGCTTTTGGGTACGCTCGTCGTCCTCGGTGGCAGCGGCGGTGTGATAGCCGTTGAGCCGACGCCACAACACCACCGTGCCATGGCCGCCGGAAGGCCGGACTCTCTGGATAATGGCGGCGGTGTCGTCGTCGGCCCCGTGGAGCAACCGCCACTCGCCGTACTTCTCGACCACGTCGAGGTCCCACGTGCGCGTGTGCCACTGGCCGTCGCAGGCTGTCGCCACGGTGAGTTGTCTCGCCTGGGAGAACGACGCGGACTTCAGACCGACCCCGAACCGCCCCAGATCAGTGGGCGAGCGAGGCGTTGCCGGTCCTCGCGCCGCCACGGTCATGGCCGTGACGAGTTCCTCCTGGCTCATGCCGTCGCCATCGTCCACGACCGCGATCCAGGAGTCGCTGCCGACCCAGGCGAACTCGACGTCGATGCTCTGTGCCTTCGCAGAGATGCTGTTGTCGACGAGGTCGGCAATCGCTGCCGGCAGCGAGTAGCCCAGCGAGCTCAGCGAGGCGACCATCCCGGCGGGCTCGGGTGCTGCGATGTCGTACGTCACGTGTGGTCCCACTTCCCCCCCCGGGCCCCTCGGCCGGTGCGCAGCTGTCCCGGAGAGCCAGAGGCACCGGGCGGACAGAGACCGCAGCTGGAACACGCCCGCCAGGTCGGTCACGCGGGCTCCCCCACCCGTCGCTAATGGTACTGGCACGGAGGCACAAGGCTTCCGTATGTCCGCGGCTTGGGAGCAGGAGTTGCGCTGCAGCTTGGAAGCGACATACCTGTGCCACGAGGGTCAGACCGGAACGAGACGAGAGCGGCGATCGGCAATCGTCAGCGCACCCAGGCGTGCGACAGCGACTGATGTGAATGGGCCGCAGGGTTACGGTGGCGGTAGAAGGTCGCTGGTAACTACTAGGAGCCGCCCGTGATTCCGGTCGTGGACGTAGAGGTTGACCCCAGCTTTCCCGCCAATGTGGCGTTAGGTCTGCCACCTGAGGACGAGATCGATGAAGAGGGATACGGGTTCTTCCGGGGAGTATGGGACATCGGCGATGTGAGCCACGCGGAGGCCGTCGCCATGGTCAAGGAGGAGCGACACCTCGCCAACCTGGTCGACCGTGCCGCGCTGACCCCCGTTGACTTCGAGGCAATCGCCAGCGCGTTGGAGTCGAACGACCCGGCCAGCCTGCCAGCAGGCTTTGTCGCCGAGCATTCCGAGAGTGAGATAGTCGAACTCGTTGGGGACGGCTATACCGCCGAACCACTTCTCGGCTCCCTGGAACTCGGCGTGGCGGGCATCTCGTATGCCCTTACATCCATTGGCTGCTTCACTGCAGCAAGCTGCCGGAGCCACCTGTCCGATCACTCATG
>NZ_JASCXN010000053.1 GCF_030010625.1 Streptomyces sp. CC208A
CCCGCCCTTTTAGCTCAGTCGGCAGAGCGTCTCCATGGTAAGGAGAAGGTCAACGGTTCGATTCCGTTAAAGGGCTCAGAGAAAAGGCCCCCGCCATTCGGCGGGGGCCTTTTTGTGTTTACAGCGGGCCCTATCTGATCTTGAAGCACGGGGGGCGAGGAGGCCTGGAACAACCCCCGGTACACCCGGGCGGAGTTGCCGCCCGTGGACGTGAACAGGGTCCTGCAGGAGCGGTACGCGGCGGACGCGTCGCCGGCGCTCACGCGGGCGATGCTGTGGGACGCGGACGTGCGGAAGGCCGGCAACCCGGGGAACTTCATTCCCTATGTAGTGAAGGACGGTTCGGCCGCCGCCTGGGTGCCGGGAAAGCCGGGGGCGGCGCTCGACGGGGAGTTCGTGCGGCGGTCGCTGCAGAGGGTGTGGATCCGGCCGGAGGAGTACGCGCTCGTCCTGGAGGAGGTGTACCTCGACCACGAGCGGCAGCTCGTCACCTTCCTCGGGCGCGCCGAGTTCCCCGACGCCGACGGTTCGCTCCTGCGCGCGGACACCAGCCAGCCGCTGTTCCACGTGCAGCACGGCGTCGCCGGCACCGAGGAACGTCCGCTCAACACCTGGCGGATCGTGCTGCTGACCGAGGCGCACGACGAGCGCTTCCTGGAGCCGTTCGCGGCCATGGCCGAGGACCTCTGGCTCCCCGGCTTCGTCGAGAACTACGTGCGGGACGTGCGCGGCATCCGGTTGACCCGGCGCACGGACGTCTGAACCCCGGACCGGCCGAGGTCTCCCGGAGCCGTCTTCGGTCTCAGTCGCCCGCGAGGGGCTCCGGGAGGCGCATGGTCAGGATGGCCATGTCGTCCGAGGCCGGGGCGTGGGCGAAGCGTTCCACGGCGCGGAGGATGCGGCCGCCGACCGCGCCGGCCGTCAGGCCCGTACACGTCTTGAGGGCTTCGGCGAGGCCGTCGTCGCCCAGCATGCGGGTGCCCTCGCGGCGCTCGGTGACGCCGTCCGTGACGCAGAGGAGGACGTCGCCGGGGTCGAGCGTGAAGGTCTGCTCGTACAGCTCCAGGTCCTCAAGCACGCCGAGGAGCGGCTGGGGTTCGGCGGCCGGGGTGACCGTGCCGTCGGGGCGGAGGCGCAGCGGGAGCGGGTGGCCGGCGCAGACGACCTTCAGGACCGCCGAGCCGTCGGGCTGCGGGCGGAGCTCGCCGTACAACAGGGTCAGGAAGCGGCTGCGGGCGCCCTCGTCGAGGATGGCCGCGTTCAGGCGCTCCAGGACGGCCGGGGCGCCGAAGCCCTCGCGGGCCAGGAGGCGCAGGGCGTGCCGGGCCAGGCCCGTGACGGCCGCGGCCTCCGGGCCCGTGCCGCAGACGTCGCCGATGGCGAAGCCGTAGACGTCGTCCCTGATGGGGAAGACGTCGTAGAAGTCGCCGCCGACCTCGTTGCCCTCGCCGGCCGCGCGGTAGATGACGTCCACCTCGACGCCCGGGATCTTCGGGAGGTCCGGAGGGAGGAGGCTGCGCTGGAGGGACTGGCTGATGGCGTTGCGCTCCGAGTACAGGCGCGCGTTGTCCAGGGCCAGGGCGGCCCGGCGCGAGAGGTCCTCGGCGAGCTCCAGGATCTCCTGGCGGAAGTGGTCCTCCGCCGGGCGGCCGAGGGTCAGCATGCCGATCACCCGGTTGCGGGCGACCAGGGGCAGCACGACCGTCTCGCCGGCGACCGCGCCGGCCGTGGCCAGGGCGGTGTCGATGCCGGAGGAGAGAGGGCTGCCCAGGTTCTCCAGCTCGCGGGCCGAGGCGGCGAGCGCGGCCCGGTGGGCGGCGTCGCCGGGGGCCGTCCAGAGCCGGGCGCCGGGGGACGGCACCGGGTCGGGCGGGGCGAGGGAGCCGAGCAGGGCCTTCAGGCCGTCGATGCGGTCCTCGTCCTCGTGGAGCACGTACGACAGGTACGGGTCGGAGGCGGGGTCGGCGATCGTGTAGACCGCGCACCAGGTGGCCAGGGTGGGGACCGTCATCTGGGCCATCAGGGCCAGGGTCTGGTCGCGGTCGAGGGTGCCGGCAAGGAGGTCGGAGGCCTCGACGAGGAAGCTGAGGGAGCCGCGGCGGAGGCGTTCGAGCTCGCCGAGGCGGGCGGACTCGACGGCCAGGGCGATGCGGTCGGCGGCGAACTGGAGGCGCAGCGCCTCCTCGTTCGAGTAGCGGTTCGCGGCCTCGGCGGCGACGCCGAGGGAGCCGGTGAGACGGCCCTCGACCTTCAGGGGGACCGTGACGACCGAGCGCATGCCGGTGCCTTCGAGGAGGGGCACGGCGCCGGGGACCGCGGACAGGTCCTCGTGGACGGCGGGCATGCGGGCGGAGCCGTAACGGCTGGCGCCGGTCTCCACGGGGACGCGGGCGAAGCGCTGGCGGGCCGCCGGGAGGCCGGTCGTCGCCCGCACCTCCAGTTCGGTCTCGTCGTCGGTGGCGAGGAGGAGGAAGGCGGCGTCGCCGTCGAGCATGTCCCGGGCCCGCTCGACCGTGCGCTGGAGCAGGCCGTCCAGGTCGTCGGGGGCGGGGGAGCCGATGAAGACCTCGAAGGGGTCCGTGGCGCGGCTCTCCGAGCCCGGCTCCGCGGCGGTGCGGTGCGGGGTCTGGAGGACCGCGCGCTCCTCCTCGCGCACCAGCAGGCAGACCGTGGAGGGCTCGCCCCCGGCGTCACGGACCCGCAGGTGGGAGGCGTACACGGGGATGACGCGGCCGTCGGCGCGGCGGAGCCCGTAACTGCCCTCCCAGCGGGAGAGGCGGAGGGCCTCGGCGAGGCCCGTGCCGATGCCGGGGGTGTGCGGCCAGGCGGCGAGGTCGCCCAGGGGCTTGCCGGTGACCTGCTCGGAGGCGTACCCGAAGAGCTCCTCCGCGTCCTCGTTCCAGGAGGTGATGGCGCCGCCCCGGTCGATCTGGACGACGGCGACGCGGACGCGGCTGTCGGCGGTGGGGAGGAGGGCGTCGGGGAGGACCGGTCCCGCGGAGCGGGTGCCGACGGGGCGCTGCGGGAGGTCGAGGTGGAACCAGACGTGCTTGCGGGTGGGGGAGTAGTCGACGCCCCAGCGGTCGGCGAGGGCGGCGCACAGGAGCAGGCCGCGGCCGTTCTCCCGGTCCGGGCTCGCCATGGTGCGGCCGCTCTGGACGGGGATCTCGCGCTCCGGGTAGCGGTCGGCGACCTCCACGCGGATGCTGTCCTCGGAGCGCAGGCACAGCACGTCGGCGGCGGTGCCGGCGTGCACCACGGCGTTGGTGACCAGCTCGCTGGTGAGGACGACGGCGTCGTCCACCAGCTCGGGGTGGCCCCAGCCCTGGAGGGTGTCCCGGACGAAGGCCCGGGCGGCGGCGACGGATCGTCCGACGGGGTCGAAGGTGGCAGTCGCCCGCGCGGTGATCACAGCACTCCTCGTACGCGTCTCGACGCCCGGCTCTGCCATGCTCGGTCTGCCCCTCCCGCTGCCCGGTGGTCGTACGCACCCACACCGCCCCCGCCGGGCTGACCGGGGCGGCTGGACAGCCGGATGCCAGGTTACTTACCTTCGCGGTCCCCGCGGATGCCGGTCTCCGCTGTTTCCCCCCTCCGGGGGCGGGGACGCTGAGCGAAGCTGCCGAACTGTTATCGCCTGGTTCGGCCGCGGTGAAACACTGGGAATGCTTCGGCTGGAGCCGGAGCGGAACGGTCGAACCCCTTTCGGGAGGGACACGGTGGAGTCTGGCACGGCGGCGCGGCGGGGCGGCAGCGGCACGCGCGCGAGGGGCGGGCGTTCCCGTGGGGGGACGGTGCAGGTGGACGCGGCCGCGCTGGAGCGGTTGCTGTCCGCGCTCGTGTCGATGCGCGACGGGAATCTGCGGAGGCGGCTGACCGTCTCCGGCGACGGGGTGATGGCGGAGATCGCGGCCGTCTTCAACGAGGTCGCGGACCGGCAGATGCACCTCACCGGGGAGCTGTCCCGGGTGCGGCGGGTGGTCGGCCGCGAGGGCAAGCTGTCCGAGCGTCTTGAGGCCGGGACGAGCGAGGGCGCGTGGGCGGCGGCGATCGAGGCGGCGAACGCGCTCGTCGACGATCTGGCGCGGCCGGTGTCCGAGGTGAGCCGGGTGCTGACGGCGGTCGCCGAGGGCGACCTGGAACAGCGGATGGATTTGCGTTCGGAGGGTTCCGACGGGACGGTGCGGCCGCTGCGCGGCGAGTTCCTGAAGGTGGCCCGTACCGTCAACCACCTGGTGGACCAGCTGTCGGTCTTCGCGTCCGAGGTGACGCGGGTGGCCGTCGAGGTCGGCACCGAGGGCATCCTCGGCGGGCAGGCGCACGTACGGGGCGTGTCCGGGTCGTGGAAGGACCTGACCGACTCCGTCAACACGATGGCGAACCGGCTGACGGCGCAGGTGCGGGACATCGCCCTGGTGACGAAGGCGGTCGCCAACGGCGACCTGTCGCAGAAGGTCACGGCGAACGTGGCCGGCGAGATGCTGGAGCTGAAGAACACCGTCAACCGGATGGTGGACCAGCTGTCCTCGTTCTCGTCCGAGGTGACCCGGGTCGCCCGCGAGGTGGGCACGGAGGGCGAGCTCGGCGGTCAGGCAGAGGTGGCCGGCGTCGCCGGCGTGTGGAAGGACCTGACCGACTCCGTCAACACGATGGCGGGCAACCTGACCAGTCAGGTGCGGGGGATCGCGGAGGTCACGACGGCGGTCGCCAACGGCGACCTGTCGCAGAAGGTCACCGTGAGCGCGCGCGGTGAGATCGCCCAGCTCGCCGACACCATCAACCAGATGACGGAGACCCTGCGGACCTTCGCCGACGAGGTGACCCGGGTGTCCGGCGAGGTCGGCGCGGAGGGTCTGCTCGGCGGGCAGGCGCAGGTGCCGGGCGCCGCGGGCACGTGGAAGGACCTGACGGACTCGGTCAACACCGTCTTCCGGAACATCACCACGCAGGTGCGGGACATCGCGCAGGTGACGACGGCGGTGGCGAACGGTGATCTGTCGCAGAAGGTCACGGTGGACGTGGCCGGCGAGATGCTGGAGCTGAAGAACACCGTCAACACCATGGTGGACCAGCTCTCCGCCTTCGGTTCCGAGGTGACCCGGGTGGCCCGGGAGGTCGGCGTCGAGGGCCGGCTCGGCGGGCAGGCCGAGGTGCCGGGCGCGGCCGGCACCTGGAAGGACCTCACCGACTCGGTGAACACGGCCTTCCGCAACCTCACCGGTCAGGTGCGGGACATCGCGCAGGTGACGACGGCGGTGGCGAACGGTGATCTGTCGCAGAAGGTCACGGTGGACGTGGCCGGCGAGATGCTGGAGCTGAAGAACACCGTCAACACCATGGTGTCGCAGCTGTCGTCCTTCGCCGACCAGGTCACGCGGATGGCCCGGGACGTGGGCACCGAGGGCCGGCTCGGCGGTCAGGCGCGGGTGGACGGCGTCTCCGGCCGCTGGCGCGAGCTGACCGACTCGGTGAACTTCATGGCCGGGAACCTGACCTCGCAGGTGCGGCAGATCGCCCAGGTGACGACGGCGGTGGCGCGCGGTGACCTGTCGCAGAAGATCGACGTGGACGCGCGCGGCGAGATCCTGGAGCTGAAGAACACCATCAACACGATGGTCGACCAGCTCTCCGCCTTCGCGGACCAGGTGACCCGGGTGGCCCGCGAGGTGGGCACCGACGGACGCCTCGGCGGGCAGGCGCAGGTGCCGGGCGTCGCCGGTGTGTGGCGGGACCTCACCGACTCGGTGAACGGCATGGCCGGGAACCTGACGGCCCAGGTCCGCAACATCGCCCAGGTCGCCACGGCGGTGGCGCGCGGTGACCTGTCGCAGAAGATCGACGTGGACGCGCGCGGCGAGATCCTGGAGCTGAAGAACACCCTCAACACGATGGTCGACCAGTTGTCGTCCTTCGCGGAGCAGGTGACCCGGGTGGCCCGCGAGGTGGGTACGGAGGGCATCCTGGGCGGCCAGGCCGAGGTGCAGGGGGTCTCCGGCACCTGGAAGGACCTGACCCAGTCGGTGAACTTCATGGCGAACAACCTGACCTTCCAGGTCCGGAACATCGCCGAGGTCACCACCGCCGTCGCCCGCGGCGACCTGTCGAAGAAGATCACCGTCGACGCCAAGGGCGAGATCCTGGAGCTCGTCACCACCGTCAACACGATGGTGGACCAGCTGTCGAACTTCGCCGACGAGGTGACCCGGGTGGCCCGCGAGGTGGGCACCGAGGGCATCCTCGGCGGCCAGGCCCGGGTGCGCGGCGTCACCGGCATCTGGAAGGACCTCAGCGACAACGTCAACCTGATGGCCAACAACCTGACCAGCCAGGTGCGGAACATCGCCCGGGTCTCCTCGGCGGTCGCCAACGGCGACCTGACGAAGAAGGTCACGGTCGAGGCCCGCGGCGAGGTCGCCGAACTCGCCGACACCGTCAACACGATGGTGACGACGCTGTCCGCGTTCGCCGACGAGGTGACCCGGGTGGCCCGCGAGGTGGGCACCGACGGCATCCTCGGCGGCCAGGCCCGGGTGCCCGGTGGCTCGGGCACCTGGAAGGACCTCACCGACTCGGTGAACAGCATGGCCGACAACCTCACCGGCCAGGTGCGGCAGATCGCCGCCGTCACCACCGCCATCGCCAAGGGCGACCTCACCCGGAAGATCGACATCGACGCCCGGGGCGAGATCCAGGAGCTGAAGAACACCATCAACACGATGGTCGACCAGCTGTCGAACTTCGCCGAGGAGGTCACCCGGGTGGCCCGCGAGGTGGGCACCGACGGGCAGCTCGGCGGTCAGGCCCGGGTCCGCGACGTGGAGGGCACCTGGAGCGACCTGACCCTCTCGGTGAACGAGATGGCCGGGAACCTCACCCGGCAGGTGCGGGCCATCGCCGCCGTCGCCACCGCGGTGACCCGCGGCGACCTCAACGTCAAGATCGACGGTGTGGACGCGGCCGGCGAGATCCAGGCGCTCCAGGACAACATCAACACGATGATCGCCAACCTGCGCGACACCACCCTCGCCAACGACGAGCAGGACTGGCTGAAGTCCAACCTGGCCCGCATCTCCGGCCTCATGCAGGGCCGCCGGGACCTCGACGACGTCGCCTCGCTCATCATGAGCGAGCTGACGCCGGTCGTCTCCGCCCAGCACGGCGCCTTCTTCGTGGCGACGCCGACCGGCTCCGCCGGCCACGACACCGAACTCGTCGGCGAGGGCACGGGCTCGTACGAGCTGCGCATGCGCGGGAGTTACGGCTACTCCGCCGGCTCCATGCCGACCTCCTTCCGCCCCGGCGAGACCCTCATCGGGACGGCGGCGGAGGAGAAGCGGACCATCCAGGTCAACGTGCCGCCGGGCTACCTCAAGATCTCGTCCGGGCTCGGCGAGGCCGCGCCCGCCCATGTGATCGTGCTGCCCGTCCTCTTCGAGGGGAAGGTCCTCGGCGTCATCGAGCTGGCCTCCTTCCAGCCGTTCACCCAGATCCAGCGGGACTTCCTCAACCAGATCGCCGAACTCATCGCGACCACGGTCAACACCATCAGCGTCAACACCAAGACCGAGGTGCTGCTCCAGCAGTCGCAGGAGCTGACCGAACAGCTCAAGGAGCGGTCGGCGGAACTGGAGCACCGGCAGAAGGAGCTGCAGAACTCCAACGCCGAACTGGAGGAGAAGGCCGAGCTGTTGGCCCGGCAGAACCGCGACATCGAGGTGAAGAACACCGAGATCGAGGAGGCCCGGCAGGTCCTGGAGGAGCGGGCCGAACAGCTCGCCGTCTCCATGCGCTACAAGTCCGAGTTCCTCGCCAACATGTCGCACGAGCTGCGCACCCCGCTCAACTCGCTGCTCATCCTGGCCAAGCTGCTCGCCGACAACGCGGACGCCAACCTCACCCCGAAGCAGGTCGAGTTCGCCGAGACCATCCACGGCGCGGGATCCGACCTGCTCCAGCTCATCAACGACATCCTCGACCTGTCGAAGGTCGAGGCGGGCAAGATGGACGTCTCCCCGACCCGGATCGCCCTCGTCCAGCTCGTCGACTACGTGGAGGCGACCTTCCGGCCGCTCACCGCGGAGAAGGGCCTGGACTTCTCGGTCCGTGTCTCGCCCGAGCTGCCCGCCACCCTCCACACCGACGAGCAGCGGCTCCTCCAGGTGCTGCGCAACCTGCTGTCCAACGCGGTGAAGTTCACCGACTCCGGCGCCGTCGAGCTGGTGATCCGGCCGGCCGGGGCGGACGTGCCTCAGTTCATCAGGGAGCAGCTCCTGGAGGCCGGGTCGCTGCGCGACGCCGACGCCGACCTGATCGCCTTCTCGGTGACCGACACCGGTATCGGCATCGCGGCCAGCAAGATGCGGGTGATCTTCGAGGCGTTCAAGCAGGCCGACGGCACCACCAGCCGCAAGTACGGCGGTACGGGCCTCGGCCTGTCGATCAGCCGGGAGATCGCCCGCCTGCTCGGCGGCGAGATCTTCGCGGTGAGCGAGCCGGGCCGCGGCTCCACCTTCACCCTCTACCTGCCGCTGAACCCGACCGAGGTGCCCCCGCACGGGTACGGGCAGGACGAGACGGGCGACCCGCGGCAGGAGACCGGGGAGGCCGGCCACGCCTTCCCGCACTTCCCGCCCGCTCCCGTACGCGGCGAGGCCCGTTCGGGCGCCGGGGCGCTGTTCCGGCACCGGCGCAAGGCCGGGGCGGGCGCCGGGCCGGCGGGCGAGACGGGCGCGGCGGGAGCCGCGGCGGCGGGCGAGGTCCGGGGCGCGGTGCCCGGCCAGCCGGGCCCCCAGAACCTGCCGGACATCCCCGGGGAGAGCGTCGGCACCGAGGCGGAGGACGGCGCGGAGCCGCGCCGGGCCTACTCCTTCTCCGGCGAGAAGATCCTCATCGTCGACGACGACATCCGCAACGTCTTCGCCCTCACCAGCGTCCTGGAGCAGCACGGGCTCGCCGTGCTGTACGCGGAGAACGGACGGGAGGGCATCGAGGTCCTGGAGCAGAACGACGACGTGACGGTCGTTCTGATGGACATCATGATGCCGGAGATGGACGGATACGCGACGACGACCGCGATCCGGCGGATGCCGCAGTTCGCGGGGCTGCCGATCATCGCGCTCACCGCGAAGGCGATGAAGGGGGACCGGGAGAAGGCGATCGACTCGGGCGCCTCGGACTACGTCACCAAGCCGGTCGACCCCGACTACCTGCTGACCGTGATGGAGCAGTGGATGCGGGGCGAGTGAGCCGCCGCCGTACGGTGCCGGACCCGCGCGGTCCCGGCACCGTACGGCGTATCCCCGCCGAGGGCGTGTGAGAGTCTCCGATCCGGGGAACCTTCTCGACCCGCGCTCCGTTTCCGCACTGTGCACAGTGACATCACGGTGACAGGGTGTGGCGACGAGCGGGGTGCGGCTACGATGACCGGCACAAGGACGGACGGCGCCAGGAAGCCGTCCTCTGGGGCGGCGCCCGGTGCCTCCCCCGGTTCCGGGAGCGGTGCCGGACGCCGGGTCGAGCCGTTGCCGGGACGAGGAGGACGGGGCATGGTGCAGAAGGCCAAGATCCTCCTGGTCGATGACCGGCCGGAGAATCTGCTGGCGCTGGAGGCCATTCTCTCCGCGCTCGATCAGACGCTGGTGCGGGCATCGTCCGGGGAGGAAGCGCTCAAGGCGCTGCTGACGGACGACTTCGCGGTCATCCTGCTCGACGTCCAGATGCCCGGTATGGACGGCTTCGAGACCGCCGCGCACATCAAGCGCCGCGAGCGGACCCGGGACATCCCGATCATCTTCCTCACCGCGATCAACCACGGCCCCCACCACACCTTCCGGGGGTACGCGGCCGGCGCGGTCGACTACATCTCGAAGCCGTTCGACCCGTGGGTGCTCCGCGCCAAGGTCTCCGTCTTCGTCGAGCTGTACATGAAGAACTGCAAGCTGCGCGAGCAGGCCGCGCTGCTGCGGCTGCAGTTGGAGGGCGGCGGTGAGGGCGGTCAGGGCAAGGAAGCCGCCGGGCTCCTCGCCGAGCTGTCCGCCCGGCTCGCCGCCGTCGAGGAGCAGGCCGAGGCGCTGTCCAAGCAGCTCGACGACGAGTCGGCCGACGCGGCCGCCGTCGCCACCGCCGCCCACCTGGAGCGCAAGCTCACCGGACTGCGGCGAGCCCTTGACGCGCTCGAACCGGGCACCGGAGGCGCGCCCTCGCTGCCCGCGCAGAGCTGAGACCCGACCGCGCGGAGCGGACACCGTGCGGAGCTGACGCCGTCGTAGGTGACCCGGCGTCAGCTTCGTGCGGGGGCAAGGACGACACGTTCGGGTGAGGCGGACAGCCCGGCCGCTCCCCGGTAACCTCAGCACCATGGCTTCACGTACGTCCGGCAAGGGTTCACAGAACACCGCACCATCGCGCGCCGGCCGGACGACGGGGGCCGCGAAGAAAGCGGCCGCCAAGTCCACGACGAAGTCCCCGGCGAAGTCGCCGGGCAAGCCGCCCGCGAAGAAGACGGCGGCCAAGAAGGCCGCGCCCGCCAAGCGCGCGCCCGCGAAGAAGGCCGCGGCGAAGCGGCCCGCCCCCCGATCGGCGCCGTCCCCGACCGGGGGCGTGTACAAGGTGGCGCGCGGCGCCGCGCGCGGTGTCGGCGCGGTCTTCCGGGGGATAGGACGCGGCGCCAAGGGGCTCGACCCCGCCCACCGCAAGGACGGCCTCGCCCTGCTGCTGCTCGCCGGCGCGCTGATCGTCGCCGCCGGCACCTGGTCCCGTCTGCACGGTCCGGTCGGCGACCTCGTCTCGCTGCTGGTGACCGGCGCCTTCGGCCGGCTCGACCTGCTGGTGCCGCTGCTGCTCGGCGGCATCGCCTTCCGGCTCTTCTGCTACCCGGAGAAGCCCGAGGCCAACGGCCGGATCGTGATCGGGCTGTCCGCCCTGGTCCTCGGGATCCTCGGCCAGGTCCACATCGCCTGCGGCTCGCCGGGCCGGGACGCGGGCTCCGAGGCGATGCGGGACGCGGGCGGGCTGATCGGCTGGGCCGTGTCCCAGCCGCTGGTCTTCATGATGGGGGAGGTCCTGGCCGTCCCGCTCCTGGTGCTGCTCACCCTCTTCGGGCTGCTCGTCGTCACCGCCACCCCGGTCAACGCGATCCCGCAGCGGCTGCGCGCCCTCGGCGTCCGGCTCGGCCTGGTCGAGCCCGCGTACGAGGAGGCCGCCGAGGAGTACGCGGGGCACGCGGCGTACGAGGACGACTGGCAGGAGACCCCGCCGCCGCATGCCGCCCGGCCGGTCCGGCGCCGGAGCGGCGGCCCCGCGGAGCCGTACGACGTGGACCGGGCCGAGGCGGAGGCGCTGGAGCGGCGCGGCCGCACCGCCCGCCCCCGGACGGCGGCCGCCGGGCACGACCACGGCCTGGACCCGGTCGACGTGGCCGCGGCGGCGGCCGCCGCCCTCGACGGGGCGGTGCTCAACGGCATGCCGCCGTCGCCGCTGGTCGCCGACCTGACCCGGGACGTCGCCGCCGAGCGGGCCGCCGCCCTGGGCGCGGGGGCCGAGGGGACGACGGACGAGGCCACCGGGCCCGTACCGCCCCTGTCGAAGTCGCCGAAGACGCCGGCGAACGTGCCGACCGCGCGGGGCGGCGACCAGCGGCCGGCGGGTGGCTCCGTACCCGATCTGACCAAGCCGGCGCCGGAGCCGACGGAGCTGCCGGCCAGGGCCGAGCAGCTCCAGCTCTCCGGCGACATCACCTACGCCCTGCCGTCGCTCGACCTCCTTGAGCGGGGCGGTCCCGGCAAGACCAGGTCCGCCGCCAACGACGCCGTCGTCGACGCGCTGTCCAACGTCTTCGGCGAGTTCAAGGTGGACGCGGCCGTCACCGGCTTCACCCGCGGCCCGACGGTCACCCGGTACGAGGTCGAGCTCGGGCCCGCCGTGAAGGTCGAGAAGATCACCGCCCTGACGAAGAACATCGCCTACGCGGTGGCCTCGCCGGACGTGCGGATCATCTCGCCGATCCCCGGCAAGTCCGCGGTCGGCATCGAGATCCCCAACAGCGACCGGGAGATGGTCAACCTCGGCGACGTGCTGCGGCTCGCGGACGCGGCCGGGGACGAGCACCCGATGCTGGTCGCGCTCGGCAAGGACGTCGAGGGCGGCTACGTGATGGCCAATCTGGCGAAGATGCCGCACGTCCTGGTCGCCGGCGCCACCGGCTCCGGCAAGTCCTCCTGCATCAACTGCCTGATCACCTCGATCATGATCAGGGCGACCCCCGAGGACGTCCGGATGGTGCTCGTCGACCCCAAGCGGGTCGAACTCACCGCCTACGAGGGCATCCCGCACCTGATCACCCCGATCATCACCAACCCCAAGCGGGCCGCCGAGGCCCTCCAGTGGGTGGTGCGCGAGATGGACCTGCGCTACGACGACCTGGCCGCCTTCGGCTTCCGGCACATCGACGACTTCAACCAGGCCATCCGCGACGGCAAGGTGCAGCTGCCGCCCGGCAGCGAGCGCGAGCTCCAGCCGTACCCGTACCTCCTGGTGATCGTCGACGAGCTCGCCGACCTGATGATGGTCGCGCCCCGGGACGTCGAGGACGCCATCGTCCGCATCACCCAGCTGGCCCGCGCGGCCGGCATCCACCTGGTGCTCGCCACCCAGCGGCCCTCGGTGGACGTCGTCACCGGTCTGATCAAGGCGAACGTGCCGTCCCGGCTCGCCTTCGCCACCTCCTCGCTCGCCGACAGCCGGGTCATCCTCGACCAGCCGGGCGCCGAGAAGCTGATCGGCAAGGGCGACGGCCTCTTCCTGCCGATGGGTGCCAACAAGCCGGTCCGCATGCAGGGCGCCTTCGTCACCGAGGCCGAGGTCGCGGCCGTCGTCCAGCACTGCAAGGACCAGATGACGCCGGTCTTCCGGGACGACGTCACCGTCGGCACCAAGCAGAAGAAGGAGATCGACGAGGAGATCGGCGACGACCTCGACCTGCTGTGCCAGGCGGCCGAACTGGTCGTGACGACCCAGTTCGGCTCCACCTCGATGCTCCAGCGGAAGCTGCGCGTCGGCTTCGCGAAGGCCGGCCGGCTGATGGACCTGATGGAGTCGCGGAACATCGTGGGCCCGAGCGAGGGCTCCAAGGCGCGGGACGTGCTCGTCAAGCCGGATGAGCTGGACGGGGTACTGGCGGTGATCCGCGGCGAGTCGGCGGAGTAGCGCGAAGCGCGTGAGGCATGGGCGGAGGGAGTGGGGGTATCCGTTCGAGACCGGGCCGAGACTCACTCGTAAGGGAACCGGGGGCAACCGTTTCCCCTGGCCGTACGTCAAGTTGGACGGAGGGACAGAAGGATGCCCCTCCTCGCGGCGTACAACCTCTATGGCGTACAAACCGCACCCGCCCGGTTGCCCCACCCTTTCGTACCACCCATAGACTGAACGTCCAGCAGGTGGCTACACGCTCGAAAGGCGCTCTCGTGTCCATCGGCAACTCCCCCGAAGACGACCGGACGTTCCCGTCAGACGACCGGGAACCGATCGGCCGTACCCTCCAGCAGGCCCGCATCGCCGCAGGCCTCAGCGTCGAAGAGGTCAGCGCCTCCACCCGTGTCCGGATCCCGATCGTGCACGGCATCGAGGAGGACGACTTCTCGCGCTGCGGCGGCGACGTCTACGCGCGCGGTCACATCCGGACGCTCGCGCGTGCGGTCGGCCTCGATCCGGCGCCGCTGATCGAGCAGTACGACGCCGAGCACGGCGGCCGTCCCTCGCCCACCCCCGCCGCCCCGCTCTTCGAGGCGGAACGTATCCGCCCCGAGCCCAGGCGGCCCAACTGGACCGCGGCCATGGTCGCGGCGATCGTCGCCGTCGTCGGCTTCGTCGGCTACACGATGTTCGACGGCCCCGAGGGGACGAAGGGGAACACGGCCGCCGACGCCGGTCCCGCGCCCGCCCCGGAGAAGGCCACCACCTCCGTCGCGCCGAAGCCGGTCAAGCCCGCGCCGAAGCCGACCGAGAGCGCCATCGCCGCCGTCCCGGCGGACAAGGTCACCGTCCGGCTCACCGCCGACGGCAAGAGCTGGATCTCGGCCAAGGGCGCCGACGGCAAGATGCTCTTCGACGGCTTCCTCCAGGAAGGCGACACCAAGACCTTCCAGGACGACGAGCAGGTCGACCTTGTCCTCGGCAACGCGGGCGCGATCGATCTGTACGTGAACGGCAAGAAGGTCTCCGAGAAGTTCGAGGACGGCCAGGTGGAGCGGCTCAGCTACACCAAGGGCGACCCCGAGGCCGGCTGACCCGCGGCCCCCGCGACCGGTGTGACCTCCGTCGCTCAGGTGAACCCTGAGCGACGGCGTCACGTCCGGGACGAAGTAGTCTTGAGTCCATGCCCGAACGCCGTACCGTCGCCCTTGTCACTCTCGGCTGCGCCCGTAACGAGGTGGACTCGGAGGAGCTCGCAGGCCGCTTGGCAGCGGACGGCTGGGAGCTCGTCGAGAACGCCGAGGAAGCGGACGTCGCCGTCGTCAACACCTGTGGCTTCGTCGAAGCCGCCAAGAAGGACTCCGTCGACGCCCTCCTCGAAGCCAATGACCTGAAGGACCATGGCCGCACCCAGGCCGTCGTCGCCGTCGGCTGCATGGCCGAGCGCTACGGCAAGGAGCTGGCCGACGCCCTCCCCGAAGCCGACGGCGTGCTCGGCTTCGACGACTACGCCGACATCTCCAACCGCCTCCAGACCATCCTCAGCGGCGGCAGCGTCGAGGCGCACGCCCCGCGCGACCGCCGCAAGCTCCTCCCGCTCTCCCCGGTCGACCGCCAGCAGGCCGCCGCCGAGGTCGCCCTCCCCGGCCACGGAGCCGCCGAGGAGCCGCAGGACGTACCGGGCGACCTGCCCGAAGGCCTCGCGCCCGCCTCGGGGCCGCGCGCCCCGCTCCGCCGCCGTCTCGACCGCAGCCCCGTCGCCTCCGTGAAGCTGGCCTCCGGCTGCGACCGCCGCTGCTCCTTCTGCGCCATCCCGTCCTTCCGCGGCAGCTTCGTCTCCCGCCGCCCCTCGGACGTGCTGAACGAGACCCGCTGGCTCGCCGAGCAGGGCGTCAAGGAGATCATGCTGGTCTCCGAGAACAACACCTCGTACGGCAAGGACCTCGGCGACATCCGCCTCCTGGAGGGCCTGCTGCCCGAGCTCGCCGCCGTCGACGGCATCGAGCGCGTCCGGGTCAGCTACCTCCAGCCGGCCGAGATGCGCCCCGGCCTGATCGACGTGCTCACCTCCACCGACAAGGTCGCGCCCTACTTCGACCTGTCCTTCCAGCACAGCGCCCCCGACGTGCTGCGCGCCATGCGCCGCTTCGGCGACACCGACCGCTTCCTGGAGCTGCTTGCGACCATCCGCGAGAAGGCCCCGACGGCCGGTGCCCGCTCCAACTTCATCGTCGGTTTCCCCGGCGAGACCGAGGCCGACTTCGCCGAGCTGGAACGCTTCGTCACCCACGCCCGGCTCGACGCCATCGGCGTCTTCGGCTACTCCGACGAGGACGGCACCGAGGCCGCCACGTACGAGCACAAGCTCGACCAGGAGGTCGTCGACGAGCGCCTCGCCCACCTCTCCCGGCTCGCCGAGGAGCTCACCGCGCAGCGCGCGGAGGAGCGGATCGGAGAGATGCTGGAGGTACTGGTGGAGACCGAGGACGAGGAGGACGGCTGGATCGGCCGCGCCGCCCACCAGGCCCCCGAGACGGACGGGCAGGTGCTGCTCACCGACGGTGGTGGCGCGGGCCCGGACCTGGCTCCTGGCCGTATGGTCAGGGCGAAGGTCGTGGGCACGGAAGGCGTCGACCTCGTGGCGGAGTGCGTCGAGGAGGTGGGCAGGTGACCGGAGTCCCGGCATCCGCGACGGGCGGGACCGGAAGGCCGGCGCCCCGCGGCAAGCTGGGCGCGGCGGCCGTGAACCCCGTCAGCGTGTGGAACATCGCCAACATCCTCACCATGATCCGGCTCGTCCTCGTGCCGGCCTTCGTGGTGCTGCTGCTCCAGGACGGCGGACACGACCCCGCCTGGCGGGCCTGGGCGTGGGCGGCCTTCGCCGTCGCCATGATCACGGACGTCTTCGACGGACACCTGGCCCGTACGTACAACCTGGTCACCGACTTCGGGAAGATCGCCGACCCGATCGCCGACAAGGCGATCATGGCCGCGGGGCTGATCTCCCTCTCCGCCCTCGGCGACCTGCCCTGGTGGGTCACGGTGGTGATCCTGGCGCGTGAGCTGGGGATCACGCTGATGCGCTTCTGGGTGATCCGGCACGGGGTCATCCCGGCCAGCCGGGGCGGCAAGATGAAGACGCTCGCCCAGGGCACGGCGGTCGGCATGTACGTGCTGATGCTCACCGGCCCGCTGGCGACGCTGCGCTTCTGGGTGATGGCGGTGGCCGTGGTGCTGACCGTCGTCACCGGCCTGGATTATGTGCGACAGGCGGTCGTCCTGAGGCGCAGGGGGCTCGCGGCCGAGCGGGCCGCCGCCCGCGCGGAGGCGGCGGACGCCCCGGGGGCTTCGGCGCGATGAGCGGCGCGGCGGCCCGGGTACTCGCCCTCCTCGCGGAGCGGGGCCACACGCTGGCCGCCGCCGAGTCGCTCACCGGGGGACTCGTCGCCGCGGAGCTGACCGGGGTGCCCGGGGCGTCCCGGAGTTTCCTCGGCTCCGTCACCGCCTACGCGACCCCCCTCAAGCACGAGCTCCTCGGAGTGGACGCCGGCCTGCTGCGCGAGCGCGGGGCGGTGGATCCCGAGGTCGCGGTGCAGATGGCGAGGGGTGTACGGGACCGGCTGGGCGCCGACTGGGGGATGGCGACGACCGGGGTGGCGGGGCCCGATCCGCAGGACGGACAGCCCGTCGGGACCGTCTACGTGGCGGTCGCCGGACCGGCCACGACAGGCGCGGCGGCCGGGAAAGTGGTGTCGTTGAGATTGAACGGCGACCGCGCGGAAATCCGTAGAGGGAGTGTGCGGAGCGTGCTGGAACTGCTTCGCGAGGAACTCTCGGGAAATGCGCGGGCACAGGATACGGAACAGAACGGGGGGAATGGATGTTTGCAGCCCTGAGTGAACACGACATCGCTCCCCGCACGGCCGCGGCGCGAGGCGGTACGGTGGGGCGTGAAGGATGCGGCTACGCGGTCCGAGGAGGGAGCCACCGATGATTCTGCTCCGTCGCCTGTTGGGTGACGTGCTGCGTCGGCAGCGCCAGCGCCAGGGCCGTACTCTGCGCGAAGTCTCCTCGTCCGCCCGAGTCTCGCTCGGCTATCTCTCCGAGGTGGAGCGGGGGCAGAAGGAGGCTTCCTCCGAACTGCTCTCCGCGATCTGCGACGCGTTGGACGTACGGATGTCCGAGCTCATGCGCGAAGTGAGTGACGAGCTGTCACTGGCCGAACTGGCCGAGTCGGCGGCTTCGAGCGAACCGGTGCCGGCGCCGGTCCGTCCGATGCTCAATTCGGTGTCGGTGACGTCGGTGGCCGGTGTGCCCACCGAGCGGGTGACCATCAAGGCGCCCGCGGAGGCCGTGGACGTCGTCGCCGCCTGACACCACCGAACGGGACGGAGCCCCGGTCGGTGCCCCTGTACGGGGTGCTGACCGGGGCTCCGTCGTATCTCCGTCACACACGGAGAGTATTGGGTGGTTTTGTTTGAGATGTCGGATTCCGGACAGGCGTGCCATGGTGGGGGAGTCATACGACTGTTGGGAGATTCCGCATGTCTGTCGTGAAGTCCGTCGTGAAGAGCCCGCTCTCCGAGGCCGACCTCAAGACGGTCGGTGACGCGCTCCAGGGCGCCCTGGCCGACCTCGTCGATCTGGCGCTGGTCGCCAAGCAGGTGCACTGGAACGTCGTCGGACCGCGCTTCCGCTCCGTCCACCTGCAGCTGGACGAGGTGGTGGGCACCGCCCGGACGCACTCCGACATCGTGGCCGAGCGGGCCTCCGCCCTGGGGGTCAACCCGGACGGGCGCGCGGCCACCGTGGCCGCCACCAGCGCGATCGGTACGGTGCCGGAGGGCTGGATCAAGGACACGGAGGCGGTGCGGATCCTGGTGGACGGGCTCGGCGCCGTCATCACCCGGATGCGGGAGCGCGTGGGCGCCACCGCAGACCCCGACCCCGTCAGCCAGGACATCCTCATCGGCCTCACGGCCGACCTGGAGAAGCACGCGTGGATGTTCCAGGCGGAGAGCGCCTAGGCGGGCCGGCATGGCGATAGGTGAGACCGGGGGCGTGCCGCGTACGGCGGGGGGCGTCGTGATCTGCGGTGTGCGCGGGGGAACCCGCCGGAGCGGCGCAGGGGGCGCGCGGTGTCCTGCGCGCGGGGGTGTCCGCCGGGGTGTGCGCGGGGTGCGCGCCGGGGCTGACACCGGTGCGCCCTCCCGCAGGGTGATCCTGCCGGTCTAGCGTCGGGCGCAGGAGGCGGCCATGGTACGGCGACGGGTTCCGCTGGTGACGCTCACGCTGATCGCGGTCGGACTGGTGGCCGGGGGGCTCTGGTGGTGGGCGGTGCTGCGCCTGCTGCTGGTTCCGGGTGGGGCCGGACCGGTCGAGGGGGCGGTGGTCGCGGGCGGCTGGGGGCTGAGCCTGCTGCCGGTGCACGTGGCCGCCTCCTCACGGCCGGCCCGTCTCACCAGGGCATGGCGACACCGCCGTTCGGTCGCAGGATCTGACCCGTCGTGAACGAGGAGGCGTCACAGGCGAGATGGAGGACCGCGTGCGCGATGTCCTCGGGCTCGCCGACCCGCCGCAGCGGTGAGTGACGGACCATCGCGGCCTCGGCCCGCTCCTGGGCCGCCGGTTCGTGACGGTCCGTCATGGGGGTGCGCACCCAGCCGGGGGCGACCGCGTTGACCCGGATGCCGTGCGGGCCCGCCTCGACGGCGAGCGTCTTGGTGAGCTGGACGACGGCCGCCTTGGCGACGCTGTAGCAGAGCAGGCCGGGGCTCGCGGTGTCCATGGCGCCCGAGGCCATGGTGACGATCGACCCCGCCGTGCCGGAGGCGATCATCGAGCGGGCCGCCTCCTGGCAGGCGTGGAGCACGCCCTTGAAGTTCACGGCGAGGACGCGGTCGAGGTCCTCCTCGCGGGTCTCCAGGACCGTGCCGGTGTGCATGATCCCGGCGACCGCCGCCATCACGTGGAGGGGCCCGGCCGCGTCCACGGCGGCGGCGAGCGCCGCCCGGTCGGTCACGTCGAGGGGGTGGACCCCGGCCGTGCCGCCCTCGCGGGCGATCAGGGCGGCCGTCTCCTCCAGGCCGGGCTCGTCGCGGTCCGCCAGGTGCAGGGTCGCGCCCGCCCGGGCGAGGAGGACGGCGCTCGCGCGGCCGATGCCGCTCGCGGCGCCCGTGACGAACGCGGTGCGGCCGGTGAGGTCGTACGCCGAGAGGCTCATGACGGGACCGTACGACCGGATCTGACGGACCGTCAATCATTTGGCGGTCGGGGCCGGTGGATCAGCCGGCGGCCGGGGCAGGCGGATCAGCCGACGGGACCCCGCTGGCAGGACGGGCACCAGTACGTGACCCGGTCGCCGAGCTCCGCCTTGCGGACGGCGGCGCCGCAGCGCAGACAGGGACGGCCCTCGCGGCCGTAGACGTGCAGCGGGGTGCCCGGGCGGCGGGCCGTCGTGGTGCGCCGGTCCGGGCGGTCCTTGTTCGCCTCCAGGAGGCGGTGGGCGGTCGCCACCAGGCGGGGCGGTACGTCGGGGGCCAGCTCGCCGACCGGGAGCCAGGGTGTGACGCCCGCCAGGAAGGCCAGCTCCGACTTGTAGACGTTCCCGATGCCGGCGAGGTTCCGCTGGTCGAGCAGGGCCTCGCCGAGGGGCCGCGCAGGGTCGGCGAGCAGACGGCGGACCGCCTTCTCGGCATCCCAGTCCGAGCCGAGGAGATCGGGGCCGAGATGGCCCACCACCCGGGACTCCTCGGCGGTACGGATCAGCTCCAGGACCGGCAGGCGGTAGCCGTACGCGGTGTGCTCCTCGTTCCCGAGGACGGCCCGGATCTGGTGCTCGGGGCCGCCGCGGGGGCGCTCCCCGGTGGCGTACACCTTCCAGGCGCCGTCCATCCGCAGGTGCGAGTGGAGGGTGAGCCCGCCCTCGATCCGGGCCAGGAGGTGCTTGCCGCGCGGGGTGACGTCCAGGACCGTGCGGCCGGTGAGGTCCGCGGTCGCGAAGCGGGGCACCCGCAGGTCCGCGCGGGTCAGCACCCGCCCGGCCAGTGCGGCGTGCAGTCGGTGCGCGGCCTGCCAGACGGTGTCTCCTTCGGGCATGGGGCCATGATGCCGGGTCGGGGACGGTGGCGGGGGCCGGCTCCTGGGGTCGGCTCCCGGGGGTGGCTATGCGCGGAGGCGGAGGCCGCGGGGGGTGGCCAGGAAGCCCGCCGTCTCCAGGGGGCGGGCCAGGGGGGAGGTCAGGGCCGTCGCGCCGTTGATCCGCTCCACCGTGACCGTGCCGAGCGCCCCGGCCCGCGCGGCCTCGGCCAGGGACCCGGCGGCCGCCGCCAGGGCCGGGTCGTCCGGCTCCGACGGCCAGGACAGCACCGTCTTGCCGCCGCGCTCCACGTACAGCGTCAGCTCGCCGTCGACCAGCACCACCAGGGCGCCCGCCTTGCGGCCCGGCTTGTGCCCGGCGCCGGTCGGCGGCTCGGGCCAGGGCAGCGCGGCCCCGTACGCGTTCGCCGGGTCGGCGGCGGCCAGCACCACCGCGCGCGGGCCCGCGCCCGCCTCGGCGCCCCGGTCCCGTGCGGTCGCCGCCGCCCGCAGCCGGTCGACGGCCCCGTCCATCGCGAACTGGGCCGCGCCCAGCCCCTCCACCACATAGCCGCGCCGGGCCTGGCCGCTGTCCTCGAAGGCGGACAGGATCCGGTACACCGCCGAGAAGCCGCCGGCGACGCCCTCGGCCGCCACCGCGCCGCGGGTCACCACGCCGTGCCGGTCGAGGAGGGTACGGGCCAGCGCGTGCGCCCGGTGGGTCGGCTCCGGCTCGGCGTCCGGCAGCAGCGCCCAGCGGCCCGAGACCGTCGGCGGCCCGGAGCGGGAGGCCGGGCGGGTGGCGCCCAGGGTCCCGAACCGCCCGCGCGGCACCGTGCGGCGGGCCCGGTGGGCGGTCGAACCGGCCGTGCGGCCCGAGCCCAGCAGGGAGCGCAGCGGCGCCAGGGTGTCGTTGGTGAGCCGGCCCGACCAGGCCAGGTCCCACAGGGCGTCGGCGAGCTGCGGATCGGTGGCGTCCGGATGGGTGGTGATCCGGACCTGGTCGGCGATCTGCCGGAAGAAGAGGCCGTACCCCCCGGCCAGGGCCGCCAGGACCGACTCGTGGAGCGCGGTGAGCTCCAGCGGGTGCGGCGGGGGCAGCAGCAGCGGGGCCGCGTCGGCGAGGTACAGCGAGACCCAGCCGTCCTTGCCGGGCAGCGAGCCCGCCCCGGCCCACACGACCTCTCCGGTGGTGGTCAGCTCGTCGAGCATCGCCGGTGAGTAGTCCCGGACCCGGGACGGCAGGACCAGCTTCTCCAGGGCCGACGCCGGCACGGGCGCGCCCTGGAGCTGCTCCACCGCGCGGGCCAGGCCGTCGATCCCGCGCAGACTGCTGCCGCCCAGGTGCTGCCACTGCGGCAGGAAGCCCGCCAGGGCCGCCGGGGGCACCGGCTCCAGCTCGTGCCGCAGGGCCGCCAGGGAGCGGCGTCGCAGCCGGCGCAGCACGGCGGCGTCGCACCACTCCTGGCCGATTCCGGAGGGGTGGAACTCGCCCTGGACGACCCGGCCGGCGGCGGAGAGGCGCTGGAGGGCACCGTCGGTGACGGCAGCGCCGAGGCCGAAGCGGGCGGCGGCCTGCGCGGAGGTGAAGGGGCCGTGGGTACGGGCGTACCGCGCGAGGAGGTCGCCGAGCGGATCCTTGACGGGCTCGGTGAACGCCTCGGGGACGCCCACCGGGAGCGCCGTGCCCAGCGCGTCCCGCAGCCGGCCCGCGTCCTCGACCGCCGCCCAGTGCTCGGTGCCCGCGATCCGCACCCGGATCGCCCGGCGGGCCCGCGAGAGCTCCTCCGCCAAGGCCGGCTCCGCACCGCGTGCGGCCAGCTCGGCGTCGGTCAGCGGGCCGAGGACCCGCAGCAGGTCGGCGACGCCCTCCTCGTCCTTGACCCGCCGGTCCTCGGTGAGCCACTGGAGCTCCTCCTCCAGCTCGGTCAGGACCTCGGGGTCGAGCAGTTCGCGCAGCTCCGCCTGGCCCAGCAGCTCCGCGAGGAGCCGCGAGTCCAGGGAGAGGGCGGCCGCCCGCCGCTCGGCGAGCGGGGAGTCGCCTTCGTACAGGAACTGCGCCACGTAGCCGAAGAGCAGGGAGCGGGCGAAGGGGGACGGCTCGGGGGTGGTGACCTCGACGAGACGGACCCGGCGGGCCTCGATGTCGCCCATCAGCTCGGTGAGACCGGGGACGTCGAAGACGTCCTGGAGGCATTCGCGGACGGCCTCCAGGACGATCGGGAAGGAGCCGAACTCGCTCGTCACCTGGAGCAGCTGGGAGGCCCGCTGCCGCTGCTGCCAGAGCGGGGTGCGCTTCCCCGGGTTCCGCTTCGGCAGCAGCAGGGCGCGGGCGGCGCACTCGCGGAACCGGGAGGCGAACAGCGCGGAGCCGCCCACCTGGTCGGTGACGACCTGCGCGACCTCGCCCTTGTCGAAGACCGTGTCCGCCGCGCCGACCGGCGCCTGGTCGGCGTCGTACACTGCGTCCTGGTGGCGGCCCGGGTCCACCGGTTCGTGGTCGAGCAGGTCCAGGCCCATGTCGAGGCCCATCAGATCGGCGTCCGGCAGCCGCAGCACGATGCCGTCGTCCGCGTGCATCACCTGCGCGTCCATGCCGTACCGCTCGCTCAGGCGCGCCCCCAGGGCCAGCGCCCAGGGGGCATGCACCTGCGCGCCGAAGGGGGAGTGGATCACGACCCGCCAGTCGCCCAGCTCGTCGCGGAACCGCTCCACCAGGATCGTGCGGTCGTCGGGCACGTGGCCGCAGGCCTCGCGCTGTTCCCTCAGATACGCCAGGACGTTGCCCGCCGCCCAGGCGTCCAGGCCCGCCGCGAGCAGCCGCAGCCGCGCGTCCTCCTCGCCGAGGGCGCCCAGCTCGCGCAGGAACGCGCCCACCGCGCGGCCCAGTTCGAGCGGGCGGCCCAGCTGGTCGCCCTTCCAGAACGGCAGCCGGCCCGGCACGCCCGGCGCGGGCGACACCAGGACCCGGTCGCGGGTGATGTCCTCGATCCGCCAGGAGGTCGTCCCCAGGGTGAACACGTCGCCGACCCGCGACTCGTACACCATCTCCTCGTCGAGCTCCCCGACCCGGCCCCCGCCCTTCTTCGGGTCCGCGCCGGCGAGGAAGACCCCGAAGAGGCCCCGGTCCGGGATGGTGCCGCCGGAGGTGACCGCGAGGCGCTGCGCGCCCGGACGGCCGGTGACGGTGCCCGCGACCCGGTCCCACACCACGCGCGGGCGCAGCTCCGCGAAGGCGTCCGAGGGGTACCGGCCCGCGAGCATGTCGAGGACGCCGGTGAAGGCCGACTCCGGTAGGGAGGCGAACGGGGCGGCCCGGCGCACCACCGCGAGCAGGTCGTCCACCTGCCAGGTGTCGAGCGCGACCATGGCGACCAGCTGCTGCGCCAGCACGTCCAGCGGGTTGGCGGGGATCCGCAGCGACTCGATGGAGCCCGACCGCATCCGCTCGGTGACCACCGCCGCCTGCACCAGGTCGCCTCGGTACTTCGGGAACACCACGCCCGTGGAGACCGCCCCGACCTGGTGCCCGGCGCGGCCCACGCGCTGGAGCCCGGAGGCCACCGAGGGCGGCGACTCGACCTGCACGACCAGGTCGACGGCGCCCATGTCGATGCCCAGCTCCAGGCTGGAGGTGGCGACCACGGCGGGCAGCCGGCCCGCCTTCAGGTCCTCCTCGACCTGCGCGCGCTGCTCCTTCGACACCGAACCGTGGTGGGCACGGGCGAGCAGCGGCGGCACCCCCTTCGCCGCGCCCGACTGCGCCATGACCTCCGTCGGCGGGGCGCCCTCGGGGGCGGGTTCGCCGGTCGCCCGCTCGTAGGCGATCTCGTTCAGCCGGTTGCACAGCCGCTCGGCCAGGCGCCGGGAGTTGGCGAAGACGATCGTGGAGCGGTGGGCCTGCACGAGGTCGGCGATCCGCTCCTCCACATGCGGCCAGATCGACGGCTTGTCACCGTCCTCCTTGCCCTCGGAGGCGGGCGAACCCCCCAGCTCGCCCAGGTCCTCCACCGGCACGACGACGGAGAGGTCGAACTCCTTGCCCGAGGGCGGCTGCACGATCTCCACCTGGCGGCCGGGGGAGAGGAAGCGGGCGACCTCGTCGACCGGGCGGACCGTGGCCGACAGGCCGATCCTGCGCGCGGGGCGGGGCAGCAGCTCGTCGAGCCGCTCCAGGGTGAGCGCCAGATGGGCGCCGCGCTTGGTGCCGGCGACCGCGTGGACCTCGTCCAGGATGACCGTCTCCACCCCGGACAGCGCCTCCCGGGCGGCCGAGGTCAGCATCAGGAAGAGCGACTCGGGGGTGGTGATCAGGATGTCCGGCGGCCGGGTGGCGAGCGAGCGGCGCTCGGCGGCCGGGGTGTCGCCCGAGCGGATGCCGACCCGCACGTCCGGCTCGGGCAGCCCGAGGCGTACGGCCTCCTGGCGGATGCCGGTCAGCGGTGAGCGGAGGTTCCGCTCCACGTCCACCGCGAGGGCTTTGAGCGGGGAGACGTACAGCACCCGGCAGCGCTTCTTCGGCTCGGCCGGGACGGGGACGGACGCCAGGCGGTCCAGGGAGGCGAGGAAGGCGGCCAGCGTCTTGCCCGAGCCCGTCGGCGCCACCACGAGCACGTCGGAGCCCGCGCCGATGGCCCGCCAAGCGCCCTCCTGGGCCGCCGTGGGCGCGGGGAACGCCCCGGTGAACCACCCACGGGTGGCCGGGGAGAAGTCTTCGAGCGCGGACGTGACCATGCCCCCCATCGTGCACCCGGCCACTGACAACCGCCCGGACCTGGGGACATCCGTTCGTCGCGGTGGACGAGGAGCCGCAGAATGGAGCCATGGCGAGGGGCGAGCGGGCACGGTACTGGCGGTACGCCGAGCTGCCGGGGGTCGACCTGCTGCACGCGCACTACATCCACAAGGCGTTCTCCCGCCACACCCACGAGACCTTCGTCTACGCCGCGATCACCGAGGGCGTCGAGGCCTTCCACTACGGCGACGACCTGGTCCGGGCGGGGCCGGGGCAGATCGCCCTCGTCAACCCCGACACCCCGCACACCGGGCACGCGGGCGTCCCCGAGGGCTGGACCTACCGCACGATCTATCCGGACCCGGAGCTCGTCCGCTCGATCGCCGCCGACGTCCTCGCCGTCCGCGGCCCGGTCGGCTTCACCCAGCCCGTCGTCGACGACCCGTACGCGGCCCGGCTCGTCATCGGCGTCCACCGGGCCGCCGAGGAGGGCAACGCGCTCGCCGCCGACAGCCTGCTCCGCCTGGTGACCGCGCGGATGCTGCGCAGCCACGGTGGTCTGCGCCCGCTCACGCCCCGCAGCGCGGGCGCCAGGGACGCGGCACGCGCGCGTGCCGTCCTGGAGGAGCGGATGGCGGAGCCGCCCACCCTGGAACGGCTCGCCGCCGACCTCGGCACCAGCCCCTTCGCCCTGCTGCGGGCCTTCCGCGCCGCGTACGGCATGCCGCCGCACACCTGGCTCACCGACGCGCGCGTGCGGCGGGCCCGTCGGCTCCTGGACACCGGGACACCTCCGGCCGAGGCCGCGGTCGCCGTCGGCTTCACCGACCAGCCCCACCTGAACCGCCACTTCACCCGCAGCGTCGGAGTCCCGCCCGGGGCCTACCAGCGGGCCCGGGGCGTGGGACGCGGGAGGACGTAGGCGCGGTGGGCAGGGGCGGGGCGTACGCGGGTGCGGGGCGCAAAAATGTACAAGACCGGCCGCCGGCCGCTCCGTAACGTCGGGGGCGTGGCAGAACAGACAGCACACCCCGCCACGGGGGACACGCGCATACGCGATCACGCACCCGCCGGGCCGGGCAAGCCCGACTCCGCCGTCGTCCGGGACGCGCTCGGCGTCGGCGTCGCCGTCGGGCTCTCCGGCTTCGCCTTCGGCGTGACCTCGGCGGGCGCCGGGCTCAGCCTCCTCCAGACCTGCGCACTCAGTCTGCTCGTCTTCACGGGCGCCTCGCAGTTCGCCCTCGTCGGCGCGCTCGCCGGCGGCGGGAACCCGTTCACGGCCGCCGCCGGAGCCTTCTTCCTCGGCACCCGCAACGCCTTCTACGGGCTGCGCCTCTCCCAGCTCCTCGCCCTGCCGAGGGCCGCGAAGCCGTTCGCCGCGCAGTGGGTCATCGACGAGACCGCCGCCGTCGCCCTCGCCCAGCCGGACCGCAGGTCCGCCCGCATCGGCTTCACCGTCACCGGGCTCACCCTCTACCTCCTGTGGAACCTCACCACCTTCCTCGGGGCGCTCGGCGCCGAGGCCCTCGGCGACACCGCCGCCTGGGGCCTGGACGCCGCGGGCCCCGCCGTCTTCCTCGCACTGCTCGCCCCGATGCTGCGGACCGCGACCGAGCGGGCCACCGCAGGGATCGCCGTCGTCCTCGGCCTGGGCCTGCTGCCCGTGCTCCCGGCGGGCGTCCCCGTCCTCGTCTCGGCGCTCGCCGCCCCGGCCGTCCTCTGGCTCCGGGGCCGACGGGCCCGGCACGAGCCGACGGAACCGCGCACCGGGAAGAACAGCGAGAACGAGGAGGCCTCCCGATGAGCGGCATGAACGGCGCCCACGTCTGGCTCGCGATCGGCCTCACCGTGGCCGGCTGCTACCTGGTCAAGCTGATCGGCCTGCTCGTCCCCGCCCAGACCCTGGAGCGCCCGCTCGTCCAGCGGCTCGCCGCCCTTCTGCCCGTCGCCCTGCTCGCGGCGCTCACCGCCCAGCAGACCTTCGGCACGGGCACGGCGGTCACCCTGGACGCCCGTGCCGCCGGGGTGGCCGCCGCTGCGCTCGCCCTCGTCCTGCGCGCGCCCTTCCTGGTCGTCGTGGGCGCCGCCGTCCTCGTGACGGCGGGCGTCCGGGCCCTCGGCGGCTGAGCCCCCCGGGCCGCCCCCGGATCAGCCGTCCAGGGGACGGCCGTAGGCGCGCAGGGTGCGCAGGGCCTCGATCGTGACGATCGGGCGCCACTCCAGGGCCGAGCCCGGCGCCCAGGCTCGCCACCGGATCGGCCAGCCGCCGTCCTCGGCCTGCTCCGCCGCGAGGAAGTCGAGCGAGCGGGACAGCTCCTCGTCGGTGAACCAGCCGCGGGCGAGCGAGTCCGGCACGCGCGCGTAGTCGTGCGGATAGTGGTGCTCGCCGGGCGCGTACCCGTCGGCCACCGGGAACTCCTCCGGGTGGTCCGGATCGAGCACGGCGAGCCGCTGGTCGCGCACCAGCCGCCCGAGGCGGTCGGCCGCCGCCTCCGCCCGCTGCCGGTCCGGGGCCGAGTCGAGGAAGGCGACCGCCGCCTGCACCTCGTACGGATGGGACTTCTCCAGCGACTCCACCGCCGCCCAGCAGAACTCGGTGGCCCGGAACAGCCAGGCGTGCCAGACCTGGTTGCGGTGGAGCGTGCCGACCACCGGACCCGTCGAGAGCAGTTCTCCTGGCGGGTCGTCGACGACCGGCACGAACGGCGCCGACGGATAGCCGCGCTGCGAGGGGTGGATCGCCGGCAGCGCCCCCTCGTGCGTGGACACGGCCGTCAGATAGCGGCAGATCCGCTCCACCCGCAGCCCGCCGCAGCGCCCGATCGAGTCCAGGACCCGCAGCGCGTGCGCGGTGTGCAGCGGCTGGCTGACCGGTCCCCGCAGATCCGGTTCGAGTCCGTGGCCGTAACCGCCGTCCTCGTCGAGGTACGCGGTCAGGGCCGCCTCCACCTCGTCCGCACCGCCGCGGAGGAAGTGGTAGGCGAAACGGCGCTGTTCGAGCACGCGGGCCGTCAGCCAGACGAACCGCTCGGCGCGGGCGAGCGGCGAGCCGGGAGCCGGCGGGGGAGAGGACGGGGAGGAGAGGGGTTTTTCGGCCATGCTCCGACCGTAGGGCGGAACCGCGCGGTGACAAGCCCCGGCGGGCGGGCTGCACTCTTGGGGGCGGGATACTGGGCTCATGCGGTTGACGATTTTCTGGCAGCGGATGGCCGACCACTTCGGCGCCGCCTACGCCGACTCCTTCGCGCGTGACCACGTCCTGTCCGAGCTGGGCGGCCGGACCGTCCACGAGGCGCTGGACGCCGGCTGGGAGGCGAAGGACGTGTGGCGGGTCGTCTGCGCCGCCATGGACGTACCGGCCGAGAAGCGCTGAGCGGTCGGCCGAGAGGTGACCCCGTGATCCGTCGGGACCCGGCCTGATTGTCCGCCGGGTGCGCGAGACTTGCGGGGTGGCCCCGACTGACGACACCGAGAAGACCGCCCCCATGACACAGGCGCCGCCCGCCGCCGCCCGGAACGGGACGCCCGGCGCGAGCTCGCCCGGCGCCCCCGCCGGCCCCGACGGGCAGCCGCCCGCGGAGCGCCCCGCCGCTGTGGTGCCCGGCGCGCGCATGCCCCGCTGGCTGCCCCGCGCGATGGTCCTCGCCCTCGCCCTCTACGCCTGCTTCCTGCTCGGCAGCTGGGCCTTCCACCAGCTCGTCGGCCTGCTCGTCAACGTCCTCCTCGCCTTCTTCCTCGCGCTCGCCATCGAACCGGCCGTCGGCCGCATGGCGGCGCGCGGGATGCGCCGCGGCCTCGCCACCTTCCTGGTCTTCTTCGGCGTCCTGGTCGTCGGCGTCGGCTTCGTGGTGCTGCTCGGCTCGATGCTGGCCGGCCAGATCGTCGACATGGTCGAGAACTTCCCCAAGTACCTCGACTCGCTCATCAAGTGGATCAACCTGACCTTCCACACCGACCTCTCCCGGGTCGAGGTCCAGGACAGCGTCCTCAAGTCGGACTGGCTGCAGAAGTACGTGCAGAACAGCGCCACCGGCGTCCTCGACGTCTCCGCGACCGTCCTCGGCGGCCTCTTCCGGCTGCTGACGATCTTCCTCTTCGCCTTCTACTTCGCCGCCGACGGCCCCCGCCTCCGCCGCGCGCTCTGCTCCGTCCTGCCGCCCGCCCGGCAGGCCGAGGTGCTGCGCGCCTGGGAGATCGCGGTCGACAAGACCGGCGGCTACCTGTACTCGCGCGGTCTGATGGCCCTCATCTCCGGTGTCGCGCACTTCGTGCTCTTCGAGATCCTGGACGTGCCCTACGCCCCCGCCCTCGCCGTCTGGGTCGGTCTGGTCTCGCAGTTCATCCCCACCATCGGCACCTATCTGGCGGGCGCCCTGCCGATGCTGATCGCCTTCACCGTGAACCCCTGGTACGCGCTGTGGGTACTCGGATTCGTCGTGGTCTACCAGCAGTTCGAGAACTACGTCCTCCAGCCGAAGCTCACCTCCAAGACCGTCGACATCCACCCGGCGGTGGCCTTCGGCTCGGTCATCGCGGGCACCGCGCTGCTCGGCGCGGTCGGCGCGCTGATCGCCATCCCGGCCGTGGCCACCCTCCAGGCCTTCCTCGGCGCGTACGTGAAGCGGTACGACGTCACGGACGACCCCCGGGTGCACGGCTACCGCCGGTACGGCGAGGCGGTCCTGGCCCGGTTCCAGCGGGCCCTCCAGCCCAGGAAGGAGGGCGCGGCGGCCTCCGAGGACGGCTGACGGGGACGTACAGGGGGAGGGTTCAGAGGTACGAGGGGCCGGTGACCCGGCCTCGGAACGCGTACCAGACCCACCCCTGGACGGCGACGAGCAGCGGGGTGACGAGGGCCAGCGCGGGGACGAGCAGGGCCAGCATCCCCGGTGCCGCCGTCCGTTCCGACAGCGGCAGCGCCGATCCCGCCCAGAGCGGCAGCCCGCCCAGCGGACGGCGGTGAGGGCGAGCGGATGCCAGGGCCGCCCCGCCCGCCCCACCAGCCGCCGGGCCCGCTGGTACGGGGCGCCAGTGAGGCGCAGCGAGGCGAAGCCGAGCCCGTGCACCGCGAACAGGGCGGCGACGGCCAGGGCGGCCACGACGGCGACGGGCCCGCCGGCCGGCTCGTACGGTCTGCCGGAGAGGAGGGCCGCGAGCAGCGGGCCCCAGGACAGCGCGACCACCCAGCTGCCGGCCGTCACGGCGGCGTCGCAGGCCGCCCGCCAGCGGCGGCCCGGCCCCCGGCCCCGTGACCACAGCCCCGCGTCCCGCACGATCCACCCGGCCAGGAGCGCGACGAGGACCGGGGCCTGACCGCTCAGCAGCTCGCCCTCCAGCTCCGGGAAGCAGCCGACGAGGACACCGGCGGCGGCCACCAGCCACACCTCGTTCCCCAGGAAGAACGGGGCGAAGGAGGCGAGGACGAGCCGGCGCCCGGCGTCGTCGCGACCGAGCCAGGGCAGCAGCATGCCGCTGCCGATGTCCGTACCGGCGAGGACGAACCAGCCGGTGACACAGCAGGCGAGCAGGACGACGGCCAGACTCACTGGTCCTCAGAGGTCTTCAGTGATGCGTTGTCCGCCGGTCCGGGGCCGGGTGCTCGCGGAGAGGACATCGGTGTCGTCCGGGAGTTCGTAGGTCGTATATGTGACCTTTCCGTGGTGGTGTCGTTGATCGGATGACAGCACCAGGGGTGAGGGGAGGGGTGCCGGTGGGCCGGAGGCTGCCGCTGGGC
>NZ_JASCXN010000054.1 GCF_030010625.1 Streptomyces sp. CC208A
CCAGACGGCCGGCCCCACCGCGGCGAAGTGCGTCAGAGTGGCGACGGGTGAACCCCGGGAGATCAGCGCCGACTTGCCGGCCGCCCGTGCCACGGTCCGCCGGCACCCCACGGCCTGCGCCGCCTCCTCGTCCGCCGTTCCCCGGCGTCAAGCCCGGCCGGCATGCCGGTGGTGACGACGATCCGGTCCCGCCTGCCGGGCAGCGGGTTCCCGGGAAGCCGGGCGGTCCCCACCACCATGAGCAGCCCGAGGCACAGCGTGCTGCACACGGCGAGCACCGCCGCCACCGCGCTCAGCAGCCACGTCGCGGCCCCGGGGGGCAGATGGTGCTCGGCGAGTCGGGCGACGGGCCAGGCCGTCAACGGCAGGACCAGCGGCAGGAAGACGGAGACGCCCATGCCGCCAGCCTCCCTCCTCCGAGGGCTTCGAGAACTCCGAACGACCCGATGGCTCCGAACGGCCTGGTGGCTCCGAACGATCCGAGAGCTCCGAACGGCCCGAGGGACCGGAGAGCCCTCAACGTGCCGTGGCCTCCGTGCCGTCCAGCAGCGCGCGCAGAAGGCGCTCGTCGCCGGGCGACAGCGCGGTCACGAAACTCGTCAGGACGGCTTCGCGATCGGACTCCGAGTCCAGCACCCGGCGCATCCTCAGCGCGGCGAGACCCGCCCCGTCGGCGACCGCCGTCCACTGGAACGAGCGCCCCGAACGCTCCCGCGAGACCACCCCTTTGGCATGGAGCCGGGTCAGGATGGTCACCACCGTCGTGTAGGCGAGGCCGCCCCCGAGCCGCTCCTGCACCCAGCCCGCCGCCACCGGCCCCGGCGCCGTGTGCAGCAGGGCCAGCACCTGCGTCTCCAGCTCCCCCTGTCCCCGTCTGCGCGGAGTCGCCCGGGCGGCGTGGCTGCGGTCCGTCATGCCTTCGGCCTCCCACCGTCTCCCCGCCTTCCGCTGCGGGCGCGGTTCATCGTACTGACCGCCCCGCGCCGCCCCGCCGTCCCCGCCTGTTCCCCTGCCGCACACTTCCCCACCGGCTTCGCCGGCCTCGCCCCACCACCCGAACCCCATGCCGCGATGGGCCGATGCGACGTGCCCACGACGACGAACGCCTCGCCGGAGCGTACGAGCGGGGCAACAGGATGCCGGAGCCGTCCCTCCGCTCCTGGGCCGACCTGATCGCCGCCCCTGCCCCGCGCCCCGCCCCCGCCGTCCTGGAGGTCGGCACCGGCACCGGCATGTTCGCGTCGGCCCTGGCCCGCCGGGCAGGCGCCCGCGTCCTCGCCGTCGACGCCTCCGAGGCCATGCCGGCGGAAGCCCGTCACCACCACCCGCACCCGGCCGTCCACTACGTCCCCGGCACGGCCGAAGCCCTCCCCGCCCCCTCCGCCTCCTTCGACCTCGCCCTCCTCTCCCGCGTCGTCCACCACCTCCCCGACCGCCCCCGCGCCGCCCGCGAACTGGCCCGCGTACTGCGCCCCGACGGCCGCGTGGCCGTCCGCACCGCCTTCCGCGAGCACCTCGACTCCCTCGTCCACACCTACTGCCCCAGGCTGAGGGCCGTCGACGAACGGCGCTTCCCCGGCGAGGACGAGCCCGCCGCCGACTTCGCCGCCGGCGGACTCGACCTCCTCGGGGCCGCCTCCTTCGCCCAGCCGGTCACGGCGAGCCTCACGGCGTACCACGCCCGGCTCGCCACCCGTCCCCGGTCGAAGTTCACCCACCTCACCGACGCCGAGTTCCGCGACGGCCCCGCCCGCCTCGAAGCGGCGGCCCGCGCCGAACGGGCCACCGCCCCCGAACCGGTCCTCGAACGCTACGACGTCGCCGTCTTCACCCCCTGCGGCGCCGTCGCCCCGTCCTGACCCGCCCGTCCGCCCGCCGCCCCCCGCAGGTCACACTCTCCTTCGTGACCACGAGCACCCCCGCCCCCGCCATCGCCCTCCGGCCCGCCCCCGGCACCGGTCACGCCCCCTCCCACCACGGTGAGGTCCTTCAGGGCGTCTTCCTCGACGGCGACGGGCGGCCCCGGGCCGGGCTCGTCACCCTCCCCGTGCCGGAGCCCGGGACCCGGGCCGTGTTCACGCCCCGCCCCGGCGCCCCGGCCGACGCCGTCACCGTCGTGCCCGGAGGCCGTACCAAGGCCGTCCGCGCCGCCCGGCTCGCCGTCGCCGCCTGCGCGGCCCGTACCGGGCGGGCCGCGTACGGCGGCGAGCTGCGGCTCACCGGCGGCGTCCCGCTCGGCCTCGGCATGGGAAGCTCCACCAGCGACGTCCTCGCCACCGTGCGCGCCGTCGCCGACGCGTACGGGCTCCGCCTCGACCCCGGCACCACCGCCCGCCTCGCGGTCCGCGCCGAGCACGCCAGCGACCCCCTCATGCTCGACGCCCGGCCCGTCCTCTTCGCCCAGCGCGAGGGCCGCGTCCTCGAAGTCCTCGGCCCCGCCCTGCCGCCGCTCCTCGTCGTCGGCTGCCTCCTCGGCGGCGGCGCCCCCGTCGACACCCTCGCCCTTCCCGTCCCCGCCCCCACCGACGACGACCTCCACGTCTACGCCCGCCTCCGCGACCGCCTCCGCCGGGCCCTCGCCCACGGCGACACCGCCCTCCTCGGACGGGTCGCCACCGCCAGCGCCTGCCGCGCCCAACGGGTGCTGAGGCACCCGGAGTTCGGGGCGCTCGTCGCCCTCGCCCGCCGTACCGGCGCCGTCGGCGTCCAGATCTCCCACAGCGGTTCCGTCGCCGGGGTCCTCCACGACCCCACGGCCCCCGGCGCCGAGGCCCGCGCCGACGCCTGCCGCCGCGCCCTGGACGCCCACCGCATCCCGTACACCCGCACGTTCACCGCCGGTGGCCCCAACTCCCGCCGCCCACAGGGGTCTCGGGCCGCGGACGGCTTCTGGACACCGGGCGACCGCTCCCTATGCTGACGCGTATGCCTACCGCCGCCTCCGCCTCCCGGTCCGCCGCTCCGACCCCGCCCCTCGCCTCCCGGCTGGGGGACGTGGCCTCGTCGCCCGTACGGGAGATCCTGGCGCTCACGGCACGGCCCGAGGTCATCTCGTTCGCCGGCGGCCTGCCCGCCCCCGAACTCTTCGACACCGACGGCATCAGGGCCGCCTACCAGGCCGTCCTCACGGACAGCCCGCGGTCCGCCCTCCAGTACTCCACCACCGAGGGCGACCCCGCCCTCCGCGAGGCCGTCGCCGCCCGGCTCACCGCCCGCGGCCTGGCCACCGGCGCCGACGACCTGATCGTCACCACCGGCTCCCAGCAGGCCCTCAGCCTCCTCACCACCGCGCTCCTCGAACCCGGCAGCGTGGTCCTCGTCGAGGACCCCTGCTACCTCGCCGCCCTCCAGGGCTTCGGCTTCGCCGGCGCCCGCGTCGTCCCCGTCCCCACCGACGAGGACGGCATCGTCCCCGAGGCCCTCGACGAGATCGCCGCCCGCGAGCGGCCCACCCTGCTCTACCTCGTCCCCACCTTCCAGAACCCCACCGGCCGCACCCTTCCCACCGCGCGCCGCGCCGCCGTCGCCGAGGCCGCCGCCCGCCACGGCTTCTGGATCGTCGAGGACGACCCGTACGGCGAACTCCGCTTCGACGGCGAGCCCGTCCCGCCCGTCGCCGCGCACCCGGCCGCCGCCGACCGCACGGTCCTCCTCGGCTCCTTCTCCAAGGTCATGGCCCCCGGCCTGCGCCTCGGCCACCTCCGGGCCCCCGCCGGCCTCCGCCGCGCCTGCGTCATCGCCAAGCAGGCCGCCGACCTGCACACCTCCACCGTCGACCAGGCCGCCGCCGCCCGCTACCTCCGCGACAGCGACCTCGACTCCCACGTCGCCGGGGTGCGCGCCGCCTACCGCGACCGCCGTGACGCCCTGCTCGCCGGCCTGCCCGCCGCCCTTCCCGAGGGCAGCCGCTGGAACCGGCCCGAAGGCGGCATGTTCGTCTGGGCCACCCTCCCCGAAGGCCACGACGCCACCGCCCTCCTCTCCACCGCCGTCGGCCACCTCGTCGCCTACGTGCCCGGCGCCCCCTTCTTCTGCGGCACCCCCGACCCGGCCTCCCTCCGGCTCTCCTTCACCACCCACTCGCCCGACGAGATCGCCGAGGGCCTGCGCCGCCTGGCCAAGACCTTCGTGTGACGGCTGTGACGACTGTGACGTCCGCGGTATCCACGGTGCCCGTGGCGCTCGTGATCTCTCCGTAGCCCGACCGTCACCCGTTCGACCGTGTCGTTGTTGGGCCGAACGGGTGAGGGGCGGGAGGATGGGGCCATGAGTAGGTACGAGAGGTACGACGTCACCGACGAGCAGTGGGAGGGCCTGGCCCAGGTCCTGCCGCTGCGCGGCCGTGACGAATGGCCGTCCAGAGTCGACCACCGCACGAACCCCGACCCGTACGAGACCGCCGAACGGCACCGCATGGTCGTGCTGCGGGTCCAGGTCTTCGCCGACGCCCGCGAGGTCGCCGAGTACCTCATCGCCCGGATCCCGGTCCTGCTCGACCTCACCAGCGCCGATCCCGAAGTCGCCAAGCGGGTCCTCGACTTCAGCAGCGGCGTCGTCTTCGGCCTGGGCAGCGGCATGCACCGCGTCGACCGCAACGTCTTCCTGCTCGCCCCGCCCGGGACCGAGGTCGAGTCCACCGGCGACGCCCCGGCCGACGACGAGGACGACGAGCCCGTCGGCGCCCCGCGCGCGGGCGTCCCCCGATCGTAGGAAGGCCATCTCGCCGTAACGGTTCGCCAGAACCGGCCCTGCGTACGGTCCGATCATGGACCACACCGGCGGCCCCGCCCTCGCCCGCACCCCCGAACCCGGTACCCCCGAATCAGGCGTTCCCGATCCCCGTCTCCCCGATCCCCGTCTCCCCGATCCCCGTCTCCCCGATCCCCGTCTCCCCGATCCCCGCGTTCCCGATCCGCGTGCCTCTCGCCCGGACATCGTGCCCTCTCCCCGCCTCACTCCCTCGTCCTCCGGTACGGGAGGAGGCCGCTCGCCGGTCGGCACCGGTACGTCCTCCGGGGGCGACGGCGGCGGGGGCGGGGCTCGGGTGGCGGCGGGGGCCGGGAGCCGGCCCGGAGCCGGAGCCAGGGGTGAGGGCGGGGCCGAGCCTCCGCCCGTGCCGAGGCCCGTCGTCACCGAGCTGCGGCTCTCCGCCTACGGCGGGCGCAGGCGCGCCACGTACCCCCTCGGCCCCGTCACCCTCTTCACCGGCCCCAGCGGCAGCGGCAAGTCCACCGTCCTCGGCGCGTACGAGGCGCTCGCCCGCCTCGGCGCGGGCGACCCGCTCGCCGAGGTCTTCCCCGACCCCGCCGCCCACGTCCCCGACGGCGCCCGGCCCGACTCCCAGGGCCGCCGCGGCTTCCGCATCGGCTGCACCGTCGACGGCCCCGTCGGTCCCGTCCGCCTCGACCTCGCCGTCCAGGCCGAACCCGAACTCCGCGTCGTCGGCGAACGCCTCACCCGCCACGGCCGCACCCTCCTCACCACCGCCCTCAGGGACCCCGGCCGCGCCACCGTCCAGGCCGCCTGGCTCACCGCGGGCACCACCCCCGTCACCCGCGCCCCGCTCCCCGACGACCTCCTGGGCACCGCCCTCCTCCCGCTGCGCGTCGCCGGTGCCACCGAGGGCCAGCGCGAAGTGCTCGCCGCCGCCGAACAGACCGTGGTCGGCCTCCGCTCCCTCTTCCCCTGCGCCCCCGTGCCGGACAGGATGCGCGCCCCCGTCCTCCCCGGCGAGGGGCGCCTCCTCCGCGACTGCGCCAACCTCGCCGAGGTCCTGCACCGCACCCACACCGCGTGCCCCCGCCGCCACCAGCGCCTCGCCGCCGTCGCCGCCGCGGGCTGCGCGGGTCCGGTCACCGCCGTCGGCGTGCAGCAGCTCCCCGACGGCACCGTCCGCGCCCTCCTCGCCCGGGGCGCCCGCCCCGCCACCCCGCTCGGCCGCCTCGGCGACGGCGAACTCCGCTACCTCGCCCTCGCCCTGACCCTCCTCACCGGCCCCGGCGTCCTCGCCATGGACCGGATCGCCGAGGTGCCGGACGCCATGCAGTGCCTCACCCTCCTCACCGACGACCTCGACCGGGGACTCGACACCCGCCAGGCCACCGCACTCCTCGGCCTCGCCGCCGCCATCGCGGCCGACGGCCACATCCGGCTCGTCGGCGCGGTAGGCGCGGGCACCGCGGCGGAAGCCCGGCGGACGCCGGGGGTGACAGTGGTAGACCTGACCCCGTGACGGACGACGGATACGACGTGGCAGGGCTCCAGCGCCGCCTGGCCGACTTCGCGGCGGCGCGCGACTGGCAGCCCTACCACACGCCCAAGAACCTGGCGGCGGCGCTCAGCGTCGAGGCCGCCGAACTCCTGGAGATCTTCCAGTGGCTGACCCCCGAGCAGGCGGGGAAGGTGATGGAGGACCCTGACTCGGCCCACCGCGTCACCGACGAGGTCGCCGACGTCCTCGCCTACCTCCTCCAGTTCTGCACGGTGCTGGGGATCGACCCCCTGACCGCGCTCGCCGCCAAGATCGACCGGAACGAGCTCCGCTTCCCGCCCCACGGAAGGGGTGAAACGGGCAAATCTGGCATAGGTGACGGCGATCGTCACTCTTCGGAGTGAGCGGCTTTTCCCCGTCGCGCTGCCTGTCCACAGATTTCCGCATTCCTCTGGTGTCAGGGCTCGGGTGGCCTCACGCTGGGTAGTGGACTGAGAGAACGGTAAGTCGCACGAACGGGGGCGGAGTTGATGGAAGCGGAGCGGCTCGTCCAAGCCGGCCTGCGCGCACTGGCCGAGAGCGGGACGGCACACGACATCGTGGCGGAAGCCTGGCAGGCCCGGGCCCTCGCCCAGGCCATAGGAAGTCACCTCGCGCTCTGCGGGCCGCTGGAGCTGCGCGGCGAGGCGCGGGGGCTCAGCGAGGCCGGGGAGTACCCGGCGTGGGGAGCGGCCGGGCCGCGCGCCGCCCGGCTCACCGGGGTCGGCGACCCGCGCTCGGCGCTCACCGCCCTCGGGGAGCTCCTCGGGGAGGTCGGCATCGCCCTCGTCGGCGTGGCCTCGGTCACCGACGACGAGGCGCTGTACTGGCAGTGCATGGAGGCCATCGACGCCGCCGACGAGGCGGGCGACCGCGTCCGCGGCATGCTCCGCCGCCTCGACGTGCGCGAGCAGGGCCGGGCCCGCCCTCCCGACCCGCCCCGGCGCCGAGCGGGCCCCCGCCCGGCCACCACCCCGCACCCGGGGCCTCCCGCCCCGCGCCCGGCTCCCGAGCCCGCGCGGGAAGGGCAGCCGGAGAGCCACCCGGAGAGGGGGCGCGACGGAGAACGTGACGGGGAGCGAGGCCGAGAACGCGACCAGGAACGGGACAGGGAACGCGACCGGGCCCGGGACCGGTGACGGTCCCAGGCCCGGGGCAGGGGAGGGGGAGACGGCCGGTGCGGTCCGGTCAGCGCGGCCCGGCACCACCCTCGCGGCGCTCGTCGAGGCGCTCGTCACGGTGCCCGTCGGCCGTTCCCGGCTCGTGGCGGTCCGCCGAGGACTGGAGGTCGGCGTCCAGCTGGGAGAGGTCGGCGGAGAGCGCCGCCATCAGCTCCTCCATCTGCTGGAGCAGCCCCTTCGGGGCTCCGGGGGCCTGCTGACCGGGCACGGACTGCGGCACCTGCTGCTCGGGCAGGGCCTGCTCCGGCGCGGCTTCCTGGGACATCGCGGCCTCCTCGACCCGGACCCGGCCGGTGCGGACGGAATCACGGGAGAAGAACGACGCACCGGCTGCGGCCGCCGGCACGCGGGCCGGGCGGTCCGGCTCCGCCCGAGCAAACGACGGGGCCCCGCCGCGGTCACTGGCCAGCGGTGACGCGCCCCGCCAAGGGGACGGATATTCACCCGACCGGGCCGGAAGGCCCCCCACGCTGACGCACGGCTTGACACGCACCCGACGGGTGCAGGATGGAGGCATGGATCTTCGCATCTTCACCGAACCCCAGCAGGGCGCCGACTACGACACCCTCCTCAGGGTGGCCCGCGCCACCGAGGACCTCGGCTTCTCGGCCTTCTTCCGCTCCGACCACTATCTGCGCATGGGCTCGTCCGACGGGCTTCCCGGCCCCACCGACGCCTGGATCACCCTCGCGGGCCTCGCCCGCGAGACCAAGCGGATCCGCCTCGGCACCCTGATGACCGCCGCCACCTTCCGGCTGCCGGGCGTCCTCGCCATCCAGGTCGCCCAGGTCGACCAGATGTCCGGCGGGCGCGTCGAACTCGGCCTCGGCGCCGGCTGGTTCGAGGAGGAGCACACCGCCTACGGCATCCCGTTCCCGAAGGAGAAGTTCGGCCGGCTGGAGGAGCAGCTGGCGATCGTCACGGGCCTGTGGGAGACCGAGGCCGGCAAGACGTTCTCGTACGAAGGGGAGCACTACCGTCTCGCCGACTCGCCCGCACTGCCCAAGCCCGCCCAGAAGAAGATCCCGGTCCTGATCGGCGGCCACGGCGCCACCCGCACGCCCCGGCTCGCCGCGCGGTACGCGGACGAGTTCAACATCCCGTTCGCGCCCCTGGAGGAGACCGAGCGGCAGTTCGGGCGCGTCCGCGCGGCCGCCGAGGAGGCCGGCCGGCGCGCCGACGACCTCGTGTACTCCAACGCGCTGGTCGTCTGCGTCGGCAAGGACGACGCCGAGGTGGCGCGCCGCGCCGCCGCCATCGGCCGGGACGTGGCGGAACTGAAGGCCAACGGCCTCGCGGGGTCGCCCGCCGAGGTCGTCGACAAGCTCGGCCGCTACGCGGCGGTCGGCTCCTCCCGGGTCTACCTCCAGGTCCTCGACCTGGACGACCTGGACCACCTGGAGCTGGTCTCCGCCCAGGTCGCACCGCAGCTGGGGTGACCCGAATGACACCGGCCCGGACCCTCGCCCAGGCACTCGCCGACGGAGTGCTCGTCCTCGACGGCGGCCTCTCCAACCAGCTGGAGGCCCAGGGGTGCGACCTGTCCGACGCGCTCTGGTCGGCGCGGCTGCTCGCCGACGCGCCCGAACAGATCGCGGCGGCCCACGCCGCCTACGTCCGGGCCGGGGCCCAGGTGCTGATCACCGGCAGCTACCAGGCCACCTTCGAGGGCTTCGCCCGGCGCGGCCTCGACCGCCCCGAGGCCGCCGGGCTGCTGACCCGCAGCGTCACCCTGGCCAGGGCGGCGGCGGGGGAGGAGCCTCACGTGTGGGTGGCGGCCTCCGTGGGGCCCTACGGGGCGATGCTGGCCGACGGGAGCGAGTACCGGGGCCGGTACGGGCTCTCGGTGCGGGAGCTGGCGGCCTTCCACCGGCCGCGGGTGGAGGCGCTCGCGGCGGCGGGGCCGGACGTGCTGGCGCTGGAGACGGTGCCGGACGCCGTGGAGGCGGAGGCGCTGCTGCGGGCGGCGGAGGGGTGCGGGGTGCCGGTCTGGCTGTCGTACACGGTGGCGGACGGGCGGACCCGGGCCGGGCAGGGGCTGGCGGAGGCGTTCGCGGTGGCGGCGGGGAACGAGCAGGTCGTGGCCGTCGGCGTGAACTGCTGCGAGCCCGCGGAGGCGGCCGACGCCGTCGCGGAGGCCGTGGCCGCGACCGGCCTGCCGGCGGTCGTCTACCCGAACAGCGGGGAGCGCTGGGACGCCGGGGCCCGGGGCTGGCGCGGGACGCCCGTGTACGGCCCGGCCGCCGCCCCGGCCCTCGCCGCCGCGTGGGCCCGGGCCGGTGCCCGGCTGATCGGCGGCTGCTGCCGCGTCGGCCCGGAGACCGTCGCCGCCCTGGCCCGGCGGAGAACGCCCGGGTAGCACACGGCCTGGCGGAAAATGCCTGGTCCGGGTGGGGGAGGGGCGCTCATACTCGGGCGTGTGTTCTTGACGATCAGTACCACCGGCACCCAGGAGCGTCCCGCCACCGACCTCGGTTTCCTGCTGCACAAGCATCCCGAGCGGGCGCAGGCGTTCTCGACCTCGCACGGCCGCGCGCACGTGCTCTACCCCGAGGCCACCGCGGAGCGCTGCACCGCGGCCCTGCTCCTGGAGGTGGACCCCGTGGCGCTGGTGCGCCGCGGCAAGGGCAAGGGCCGGGGCGGCGCCCCGGACGCGGCGCTCGCGCAGTACGTGAACGACCGGCCGTACGCCGCGTCCTCGCTGCTCGCGGTCGCGCTGGCGCAGGTCTTCAAGACGGCGCTGCACGGCGTGTGCCGGGCGCTGCCCGAGCGGGCGGCCCAGCCGCTGCCGCTGCGGATCGAGGTGCCGGTCCTGCCCGCCAGGGGCGGGGCGGAGCTGGTCCGGGAGCTGTTCGGACCGCTGGGCTGGACGACGGTGGACGCCGAACCGGTGGCGCTGGACGCGGAGTTCCCCGACTGGGGCGACTCGCGGTACGTGCGGCTGGTCCTGGAGGGCGACGGGCTGCGGCTCGCGGACGCGCTGAACCAGCTGTACGTGCTGCTGCCCGTCCTCGACGACGCCAAGCACTACTGGGTCGCGCCCGACGAGGTGGACAAGCTGCTGCGCGCCGGTGAGGGCTGGCTGGCGGCGCACCCCCGGCGCGAGCTGATCACCACCCGCTACCTGTCGCGCCGCCGGAGCCTCGCCCGCGAGGCCTCGGAGCGGCTCGAACTGGTGCGCCTCGCCGAGGCCGACGGCCTGGACGTCGAGGACGTCGACAACGCCGTGGACGAGGCGAGCGACACGGAGGAGCGGCCGGTGCCGCTCGCCGTGCACCGGCGCGAGGCGATCCTGGCCGCCCTGCGGTCGGCCGGCGCCTCCCGGGTCCTCGACCTGGGCTGCGGGCAGGGCCAGTTGGTGCAGGAGCTCCTGAAGGACGTGCGGTTCACGGAGATCGTGGGCGTGGACGTGTCGGTACGGGCGCTGACCGTCGCCGCGCGCCGGCTGCGCCTGGACCGGATGGGCGAGCGGCAGGCCGCCCGCGTCTCCCTGGTGCAGGGCTCGCTCACGTACACCGACAAGCGGCTCGGCGGGTACGACGCGGCCGTCCTGAGCGAGGTGATCGAGCACCTGGACCTGCCCCGGCTTCCGGCCCTGGAGTACGCGGTGTTCGGTGCGGCACGGCCCCGTACGGTCGTCGTGACCACGCCGAACGTCGAGTACAACGTGCGCTGGGAGTCGCTGCCCGCCGGGCACGTCCGGCACGGCGACCACCGCTTCGAGTGGACCCGGGCGGAGTTCCGCGCCTGGGCCGAGGGGGTGGCCGAACGGCACGGCTACACCGTGGAGTTCGCGCCGGTCGGCCCGGACGACCCCGAGGTCGGCGCACCCACGCAGATGGGCGTGTTCACCCGTACCGGGAACGACGGCGAGACGAAGAACGACGAGACGAAGAAGGAGGACCGGGCATGAGCGACGTCCCGACCGTCACCACCACCGTGGAGCGCCGCGCGCTGCCCGTCACCGACCTGTCCCTCGTCGTGCTCGTCGGCGCGACCGGTTCCGGCAAGTCCTCCTTCGCGCGGCGGCACTTCAAGCCGACCGAGGTGGTGTCATCGGACTTCTGCCGGGGCCTCGTCGCCGACGACGAGAACGACCAGTCGGCGTCCCGGGACGCCTTCGACGTGCTCCACTACATCGTCGGCAAGCGGCTCGCCGCCGGCCGGCTGACCGTCGTCGACGCCACCAACGTGCAGCGGGAGGCGCGCCGCCGGCTGGTGGCGCTGGCGCGGGAGCACGACGTGCTGCCGATCGCGATCGTGCTCGACCTGCCGGAGTCGGTCTGCCGGGAGCGGAACGCGCTGCGGGCCGACCGGGCCGACATGCCCGCCCACGTGATCCCCCGCCACCGGCGCGAGCTGCACCGGGGACTGAAGGGCCTGGAGCGGGAGGGCTTCCGCAAGGTCCACGTCCTCAGGTCGGTCGCGGAGGTGGACGCGGCGGAGGTGGTGCGGGAGCGCCGGTTCAACGACCTGCGGCACCTGACGGGACCGTTCGACATCATCGGCGACGTCCACGGCTGCCGGAGCGAGCTGGAGACGCTGCTCGGCCGGCTCGGCTACGTGGACGGCGTGCACCCGGAGGGGCGTACGGCGGTCTTCGTCGGCGACCTGGTCGACCGGGGTCCGGACTCGCCGGGTGTGCTGCGCCGGGTGATGGGCATGGTGGCGGCCGGGAACGCGCTGTGCGTGCCGGGCAACCACGAGAACAAGCTGGGCCGCTGGCTGAAGGGCAGGCAGGTCCAGCAGACCCACGGCCTCGCCGAGACGGTCGAGCAGCTGGAGCGCGAGCCCGCGGAGTTCCGCGAGCAGGTGCGGGAGTTCATCGACGGCCTGGTCAGCCACTACGTCCTCGACGACGGGAAGCTGGTGGTGTGCCACGCCGGTCTGCCGGAGAAGTACCACGGCCGCACCTCGGGCCGGGTCCGGTCCCACGCGCTGTACGGGGAGACCACCGGCGAGACCGACGAGTTCGGGCTTCCGGTGCGCTACCCGTGGGCGGAGGAGTACCGGGGCCGGGCGACGGTCGTGTACGGGCACACCCCGGTGCCGACGACCTCCTGGATCAACAACACGATCTGCCTGGACACCGGTGCCGTGTTCGGCGGGCGGATGACCGCGCTGCGCTGGCCGGAGCGCGAGCTCGTCGACGTACCGGCCGAGCGGGTCTGGTACGAGCCGGCGCGCCCGCTGGCGTCGGAGGCGCCGGGCGGGCACCAGGGCCGGCCGCTCGACCTGGCCGACGTCCACGGGCGGCGGACGGTGGAGACCCGGCACCTGGGGAACGTGGCGGTGCGGGAGGAGAACGCGGCGGCGGCCCTGGAGGTCATGAGCCGTTTCGCGGTCGACCCCCGGCTGCTCGTGTACCTGCCGCCGACGATGGCGCCGACGCCGACCGCCAAGGCGGACGGCTGGCTGGAACATCCGGCGGAGGCGTTCGCCCAGTACCGGGCGGACGGGGTCGAGCGGGTCGTGTGCGAGGAGAAGCACATGGGTTCGCGGGCGGTGGCGCTGGTGTGCCGGGACGCGGACGCGGCGCGGGAGCGCTTCGGCGTGGACGGGCCGACCGGCGCCCTGCACACCCGTACCGGACGGCCGTTCTTCGACGACGACGCCGCCACCGAGCAGGTCCTCGCCCGGCTGCGGACGGCGATCGGCGCGGCCGGGCTGTGGGAGGAGCTCGACACGGACTGGCTGCTGCTCGACGGCGAGCTGATGCCGTGGTCGCTGAAGTCGGGCGGGCTGCTGCGCCACCAGTACGCGGCGGTCGGCGCCGCCGCCGGGGCCGTACTGCCGGCTGCCGTACGGGCCCTGGAGACGGCGGCCGCGCGGGGCGTCGAGGGCCTCGAAGGGCTGCTCGCCGCCCAGCGCGAACGGGCGGCGGACGCGGGCGCGTTCACCGAGGCGTACCGGCGCTACTGCTGGCCGACGGACGGCCTGGACGGGGTGCGGTTCGCGCCGTTCCAGCTGCTCGCGGGGCGGGGCCGGTCGCTCGCGGCCGTGCCGCACGACACGCAGCTGGGGTGGCTGGACCGGCTGGTGGAGCACGATCCGACGGGGCTGCTCCAGGTGACACGGCGGATCGTCGTCGACACCGGCGACGAGGAGTCCGTCCGCGTGGGCACCGACTGGTGGCTGGAACTGACCGGCGCCGGCGGCGAGGGCATGGTCGTCAAGCCGCTCGCCGCGCTCGTCCGGGACGCCTCGGGCCGGCCGGTGCAGCCGGGCGTGAAGGTGCGCGGCCGGGAGTACCTGCGGATCGTGTACGGCCCCGAGTACACCCGTCCGGAGAACCTGGCGCGGCTGCGGCAGCGCTTCCTCGGCCACAAGCGCTCGCTCGCCCTGCGCGAGTACGCGCTCGGCCTGGAGGCCCTGGAGCGGCTGGCGGCCGACGAGCCGCTGTGGCGGGTGCACGAGGCGGTCTTCGGGGTCCTCGCCCTGGAGTCGGAACCGGTGGACCCGAGGCTGTAGGCCCCCGGGGCCGGGAGGAGGGAGCGGGCGGCGGCCCGCCCCCTCCCGGCGGCCCGCCCCCTCCCGGCGGCCCGCCCCGCTTCCCGAAATCCCGCCGCCCCGCGGATTCCCTCCGCCTCCCCGGAATTCGGCCGTGCGCGTGTCACGCGTACGGCCGTCCGCTCCGTCAGGATGGGCGCATGGGATTCCATGTCGACTCCGAGACCGGCCGGCTCCGCCGCGTGATCCTCCACCGCCCCGACCTGGAGCTGAAGCGGCTGACCCCCTCCAACAAGGACGCCCTGCTCTTCGACGACGTGCTGTGGGTGCGGAGGGCCCGCCAGGAGCACGACGGCTTCGCGGACGTGCTGCGCGACCGGGGCGTCGAGGTGCACCTCTTCGGCGATCTGCTGCGGGAGGCGCTGGACGTGCCGGCGGCGCGGGCGCTGGTGCTCGACCGGGTCTTCGACGAGAAGGAGTACGGGCCGCTCGCCGCCGACCACCTGCGGGCCGCCTTCGACTCGCTCGACACCGGGGCGCTGGTGGAGGCGCTGGTGGGCGGGATGACGAAGCGGGAGTTCCTGGCGGCGCACCGGGAGCCGACGTCGATCCGTTTCCACGCGCTCGACCTGGACGACTTCGTGCTCCGTCCGCTGCCGAACCACCTCTTCACCCGGGACACCTCGGCGTGGATCTACGACGGGGTGTCGATCAACGCGATGCGCTGGCCGGCGCGGCAGCGGGAGACGGTGCACTTCGAGGCGATCTACAAGCACCATCCGCTGTTCACGGGGCCGGAGGCGGGGGCGTTCCACCACTGGTCGGAGGGGCAGGCGGACTATCCGTCGACGATCGAGGGCGGGGACGTGCTCGTGATCGGCAACGGCGCGGTGCTGATCGGGATGAGCGAGCGGACGACGCCGCAGGCGGTGGAGATGCTGGCGCGCGGACTGTTCGCGGCGGGTTCGGCGCGGACGATCGTGGCGCTCGACATGCCGAAGCGGCGGGCGTTCATGCACCTGGACACGGTGATGACGATGGTGGACGGGGACACGTTCACGCAGTACGCCGGGCTGGGGATGCTGCGCTCGTACACGATCGAGCCGGGCGACGAGGGGCAGGCGCTGCGGGTGACGGACCATCCGCCGGAGCAGATGCACAGCGCGATCGCGGCCGCGCTCGGTCTCCAGGACGTGCGGGTCCTGACGGCGACGCAGGACGTGCACGCGGCGGAGCGGGAGCAGTGGGACGACGGCTGCAACGTGCTGGCGGTGGAGCCGGGGGTGGTGGTGGCGTACGAGCGGAACGTGACGACCAACACGCATCTGCGGAAGCAGGGCATCGAGGTGATCGAGATCCCGGGGAGTGAGCTGGGGCGGGGGAGGGGCGGCCCGCGCTGCATGAGCTGCCCGGTGGTGCGGGACGCGGTGTGAGGGACGCGGTGTGCGGGACGGGACCCCGGGGCTGTATAAGCATGCTGAAGTGTGTATAGACTTCCAGGGTCCCGTCGTACTCCGTCCCCGACCGTACCCACCCCAGGAGCACCCGCCATGGCCCTTGACCTCTCCGGCCGCCACTTCCTCAAGGAGCTGGACTTCACCGCCGAGGAGTTCCGCGGCCTGGTCGACCTCGCCGCCGAACTGAAGGCCGCCAAGAAGGCCGGCACCGAGGTGCCCCGGCTGCGCGGGCGGAACATCGCCCTGATCTTCGAGAAGACCTCCACCCGCACCCGCTGCGCCTTCGAGGTCGCCGCCGCCGACCAGGGCGCCTCCACCACCTACCTCGACCCCTCCGGCTCGCAGATCGGGCACAAGGAGTCGGTGAGGGACACCGCCCGCGTCCTCGGCCGCATGTTCGACGGCATTGAGTACCGGGGCGACAGCCAGGCCACCGTCGAGGAGCTGGCCGCCTTCGCCGGCGTCCCCGTCTTCAACGGCCTCACCGACGACTGGCACCCCACCCAGATGCTCGCCGACGTGCTCACCATGACCGAGCACAGCGACAAGCCGCTCGACGGCATCACCTTCGCCTACCTCGGCGACGCCCGCTTCAACATGGGCAACTCCTACCTCGTGACCGGCGCCCTGCTCGGCATGGACGTGCGGATCGTCGCCCCCCGGGCGTACTGGCCGGCCGACGAGGTCGTCGCCGCCGCCGGCGAGCTCGCCGACAAGAGCGGCGCCACGATCACCCTCACCGAGTCCGTCACCGACGGCGTCGTCGGCGCCGACTTCGTCGTCACCGACGTGTGGGTCTCGATGGGCGAGCCCAAGGAGGTCTGGGACGAGCGGATCGCCGCCCTCGCCCCGTACGCCGTCACCATGGACGTGCTCCGCGCCACCGGGAACCCCGACGTCAAGTTCCTGCACTGCCTGCCCGCCTACCACGACCTGGGCACCGCGGTCGCCCGCGAGGTCCACGCCCGGCACGGCCTGACCGAGTTGGAGGTCTCCGACGAGGTCTTCGAGTCGGCGCACTCCGTCGTCTTCGACGAGGCCGAGAACCGGCTCCACACCATCAAGGCGGTCCTCGTCGCCACCCTGGGGTGAAAAGGGGCCTACGGGTGCCGCCGCTGGGCGGGGATCCGGGGGAGCGTGAACCAGACCGCCTTCCCGTGCCCGGTCGGACGGTGCCCGCAGTCGCCGCTGAGCGCCCTGATCAGCAGCAGCCCCCGGCCGTGCTCCTGCCAGGGATCGACCTCGGCGTCCGGATCCGGGCAGACCAGCTGGCCGGGCCGGGCCGGATCGGGGTCGTGCACCTCGACCTGACAGCCGCCCGGCGCCGCGAGCAGCTCCACCACCAGCTCGATCGGCCCGGCGCCCGTGGTGTGCTCGACCGCGTTGGCGACCAGCTCGGCGGTGAGCAGCTCGGCCGTGTCGCGGTCCGGCCGGCCCGCCGGACCGGCGTCGAACTCGTCGAGCGCGGTACGGACCAGGGCCCGGGCGATCGGGACGGCGGCGGTGGTACGGGGCAGCCGGACGCGCCGACGGGCGCCGGGCGCGACGGCGGGGGGCGTGGGTGCGGCGGACATGGGGGACGGGCTCCCTTCGCCGGGAAGGCGGGGGCGGGCGACGGGGGGGAACAGAACAGGACGACCCGAGACATCCTGGTTTCAACCATATAGGGGGCCGATTTCCGGCCACAGAGGCGCCCCTCCCGACTCCACCGGGACCCAGGCCCCGCCCCCGCCGGGACCTTGGACGGTCCGCCCGGTCGGTCCTCGGTCCCCGCGGGCCCTTACAGGTCCTTCTCCACCGTCCGGACGTACTCCGCCCCCCGCTCCCACAGCAGCGCGTGCAGCTCCGCGAAGACCGCCGCGGACCGCCGCCCCGGCCAGTCCTCCGGCAGCAGCTCGGGCGGCAGCACCGGGTCCGCGTACGGCAGCCGGCGCCAGGAGTCGAGGGTGAGGAGGTAGTCCCGGTAGGCGTCCTCCGCCGTGCCCGGCTCCTTCCGCCAGGCCGCGAGGACCGGCTCGTGCCCGGCCAGGAACTCCTCGTGCAGCCGCGCGATCGCCGGCAGGTCCCACCAGCGGGCCACCGCCTCCGCCGTCGCCGGGTACCCCAGGTGGTCGCCGCGGAAGAAGTCCACGTACGAGGAGAGGCCGAGCCGCTCCAGGACGTGGCGGGTCTCCTCGTACAGCCGGGCCGGCGCGATCCACACGCCAGGCGCGGCGGTCCCGAAGCCGAGCCGGGCGAGCCGGGACCGCAGCAGGTGCCGCTTGTGCCGCTCCTGCTCCGGGACGGAGAAGACGGCGAGGACCCAGCCCTCCGACAGCGACGGCTCCGCCCGGGAGTGGATCCGCCGGTCGCCGTCCTCCAGGAGCCGCCGGGCCTCGTCGGAGAGCGCGTAGCCCGCCGCGCCGTCGGGGGTCCTGCGGGGCAGGAGCAGTCCGCGCCGCTTCAGCCGGGACACCGAGGAGCGCACCGAGGGCGCGTCCACGCCGACCGCCGCCAGCAGCCGGATCAGCGCGGCCACCGGCATCGGGGTCTCCTCGGCCGGCCGCCCGTAGGCGCCGTAGAGGGAGACGATCAGGGAACGGGGTGTGTGCTGCTCGGCCACGTGATCACTCTAGCCGCGCAGCCGGTGGCGCTGGAGCTTGCCCGTGGCGGTACGGGGAAGGGCGTCCAGGAAGACGACCGCGCGGGGCGACTTGTACGGGGCGAGGCGGGCGCGGACGAAGGCGCGGAGCGCGGCGGCGGTGGCCGGGTCGCGCGGCACCCCCTCCCGTACCACCGCGTAGGCGACGACGACCTGGCCGCGCAGGGGGTCCGGACGGCCCACGACCGCCGTCTCGACGACGTCCGGATGGGCGAGGAGGACCTCCTCCACCTGGGGCCCGGCGATGGTGTACCCGGCCGAGACGATCATGTCGTCGGCGCGGGAGACGTACCGGAACCGGCCGTCGGGCTCGCGGACGTACCGGTCGCCGGTGATGTTCCAGCCGTCGCGTACGTACGCCGTCTGCTGTTCTGTCTCGCGGGGGCCGGTCAGGTAGCGGCAGCCGATCGGGCCGCGCACGGCGAGCAGCCCCTCCCGGCCGTCGGGGACGGGCCGGCCGTCCGGGCCGAGGACGGCGGCCCGCCAGCCGGGCACCGGGCGGCCGGTGGTGCCGGGGCCGCTGTCGGCGTCGGCGGCGGCGACGAAGATGTGGAGGAGCTCGGTGGCGCCGATGCCGTTGACGAGCCGGAGCCCGGTCCTGGCGTACCAGGCGGTCCAGACGGCGTCGGGCAGGTGCTCGCCGGCCGAGACGCAGCGGCGCAGCGAGGACAGGTCCGCGGGGGAGCCGCCGTCGAGGAGGTCGAGCATCGCCTTGTAGGCGGTGGGCGCGGTGAAGAGCACCGACACCCGGTGGCGGCCGATCGCCGCGAGCAGCTGCTGCGGACCCGCCCGGTCCAGGAGGACGGCGGCGGCGCCGGCGCGCAGCGGGAAGACCAGCAGACCGCCGAGGCCGAAGGTGAAGGCGAGCGGCGGGGAGCCCGCGAAGACGTCGTCGGGGCGGGGCCGCAGGACGTGCGCGGAGAAGGTGTCGGCTGCGGCGAGGACGTCCCGGTGGAAGTGGACGCAGCCCTTGGGACGGCCGGTGGTGCCGGAGGTGAAGGCGATCAGGGCCACGTCGTCGGCGGCCGTGTCCGCCGCGGGGAACGGGCGGGCGGGCCGCCGCGCGGCGAGCGCGAGCAGGTCGCCGGGCCCCTCACCGCCGTACGGGACGACGGCCAGGCCCGGGACGCGGGCGGCCCGCAGCTCGTCGAGCGCGCCCGCGTCGCACAGGGCGAGCGAGCAGGCGGCCGCCTCGGCGACGGCGGCGAGCTCGGCGGCCCGCTGCTGCGCCGGCACGGCGACGGCGATCCCGCCGGCCTTCACGACCGCGAGCCAGCAGGCCGCGAGCCAGGGCGTGGTCGGCCCGCGCAGCAGCACCCGGTTGCCGGACCGCAGCCCCAGGTCGCCGGTGAGCACGGCCGCGATCCGGTCCACGCGCTCGCACAGCTCCCCGTAACTCCAGGTCCCGCCCTCTCCGTCGTGGAAGGCGGGCCGCCCGGCGCCGAACCGCCGCGCCGTCCGGTCGAGCAGCTCGGCGGCGCAGTTGAGCCGTGCGGGGTAGGCCGCCAGCTCGGGCAGGTCGAAGAGCAGCCGGGGCCACTGGGAGGCGGGCGGCAGCCGCTCGCGGGCGAAGGCGTCCACGTGCCCGGAGGGCGTCAGCTCCATGGTTCCCGCCCCCTGTGCGACCGGGGCGGGCGGCCACCGGCCCGGAGACGTACCGCACGGATGACGGACGTCACGAGTACGTGACGGAGACGCCCGGAGGCGCGGGGAGAAGCCCACATGGTCGCATTCTCGCCCGATCCGCCGTGAAACGGCCTGGCGTGGGGTCGACGGCCCCGAACTGGGGGGAACGGGACGGTGCTTGATCGACTGGTCGGGGCGGGGGGCCGGGCTTAGGGTCGAAAGGTGGACCGACCGGCCCACGGCTCCTGCGGCGAGGGCGCGACGCGCCATGAACGATCATGAGTAGGACACCGAAGCCGACGACCCCGGCGGTGGACGCCACGCCGACCAGTGCGGGAGACGGCAAGGGCATCGCCCTGTTCGTCATCGCCTCCTGCCAGCTGATGGTCGTCCTCGACATCACCATCGTCAACATCGCGCTCCCGCACATCCAGAGCGCCCTCGACTTCTCGACCACGAGCCTGTCCTGGGTGGTCAACGCCTACACGCTGACCTTCGGCGGTCTGCTGCTCCTCGGCGGACGGGCCGGCGACATCCTCGGCAGGCGCCGCGTCTTCGTCTTCGGCGTGCTGCTCTTCGGAGCGGCTTCGCTGCTCTGCGGTCTGGCGCAGAGCGAGTGGCAACTCCTGGCCGCCCGCGCCCTCCAGGGCGTCGGCGGCGCGATCGCCTCGCCGACCGCGCTCTCCCTGATCACCACCACGTTCGACGAAGGCCCGGAGCGCAACCGGGCGTTCGGCGTCTTCGCGGCCGTCTCGGCGGGCGGCGGCGCGATCGGCCTGGTGGCGGGCGGGATGCTCGTCCAATGGCTCGACTGGCGCTGGATCTTCTTCGTGAACGTGCCGATCGCCCTGCTCATCGCCTTCCTGACGCCCCGGCACGTCAGGGAGTCGCGGCGGCACCCGGGCCACTTCGACCTGCTCGGCGCGCTGACCTCGACGCTCGGCATGGTGGCGCTGGTGTACGGCTTCATCCGGGCCGCCCAGGAAGGCTGGCGCGATCCGTACACGATCGCCTCGTTCTGCGTCGCGGTCGTGCTCCTGAGCGTGTTCATCCTCATCGAGCGCCGCTCCCGGCAGCCGATCACCCCGCTGCACATGTTCGCGGACCGCAACCGCGCCGGCACCTACGTCATCATGCTCTGCCTGGCGGCGGCGATCTTCGGGATGTTCTTCTTCCTCACGCTCTTCGTGCAACGGGTCCTCGGCTTCAGCCCGTTGAGCACCGGACTCGCCTTCCTGCCGGTGAGCGCGGTCGTCGCGGTCGGTGCGGGCATCACCTCCAACCTCCTGCCGAGGTACGGCCCGAAACCCTTCATGGTGACCGGCTCGATCTTCACGGCGGTGGGCCTCTCCTGGCTGACGCTGACCGACGTCCACTCGACCTACCTCGGCAGCATCTTCGGCCCGCTCCTCATCTTCGGCTTCGGCATGGGCCTGATGTTCGTCTCGCTGACCATCATGGCGCTGTCCAACGTCGAGCAGCGCGAGTCGGGAGCGGCGTCCGGCCTGCTCAACGCCATGCAGCAGGTGGGCGGCTCGCTCGGCCTCTCCATCCTCGTCACCGTCTTCGGCACCGTGAGCCGCAACGAGGCGGAGACCCAGGTCCCCGCCTTCCTCGCCGAGGCCGGCCCCCTGGAGAAGGCCCGCTTCGGCGAGACCGGCCAGCTGCCACCCCCCTGGGCCGACCAGGTCCTCACCTCCGGCGTCTCCGCCGGCTTCGTCACGGCCGCCGTCTTCGCCGTGCTCGGCGCCGTGGTCGCCCTCCTCGTCATCAAGGTCCGCCCCTCCGACATCGAACGCCTCAAGGGCGGCGGCGCGATGATGCCGGGCGGCTGACCCTCCGCCGCACGCGGAGCGGCCACGCGGGGAAGCCGCCCCTTCCGTCAGATCGCCGTCAAGGATGACGGCCCATCGACGTCCTCTCGAAGGTCCTGCGCAGCGGCGGCGGCAAGACCGCGTTCAACCGAGCGGCGGCGCCGAGGCTCCCACTTCGCGGGTCACTCGCGTACATCTGCACACATATCAGAATCCGATCGGAGGAAATCGCCGGGGCGGGCTTCGACGAGTAGTCGCCGTCAGCTGTCTCCCGCGCACAGTGAGTGACAAGCAGCACTCGCACATCGAAGGAGAGACAGCCATGCACGGACAGCAGCACAGTCATGCCGCGGGCCGGTGGCGGCCGCGGAGCCGGCGGGTCGTGGCCGCGTTCGGGGCACAGGTGCTGGGCGCGGCGGCCCTCGTCGGGCTGGGGGCGGAGGGGGCGGCGGCGCAGCCGGTGACGTGTTTCGGGGCGGTGGCCACGGTCACCGGCACGCAGGGGACTCCCGGCGACGACGTCATCATCGGGACCCCGGGGAACGACCGCATCGACGGCGGGGGCGGCGACGACAGGATCTGCGGTCTGGGGGGGGCGACGATGTCCTGGACGGCGGCGAGGGCAACGACAGAGTCGCGGGCGGCAGGGGCGACGACCGGGTGAACGGCGGCGCCGGGGACGACCTGGTGGTCGGCGACGACTACGCCGACGGCGACGTGACCGAATCCCCCGCCGGACGCGACCGGGTCGACGGCGGCGCGGGCGACGACAACATCTTCGGGGACAACGTCTCCGCGGGGGGCATCGCCGTGGGCGGGGCGGCGGACAGGATCCACGGCGGTGCCGGAGACGACTCCATCACCGGCGACAGCTCCGGCTTCGAGGCGACCGGCGGGGCGAACGACTTCATCACGGGTGGCGACGGCGAGGACGTCATCGTGAGGGACTCGTTCGGAGTCGACAAGGCCACGGGGCCGGCGACGACGTGATCCTGGAGGGGGCCGGCATCTTCGGGTTCGTGGTGGGGGACAGCCGCACGGACCACGACGTGGCCGGCGCGGGCGGCGACGACACCATCGACCTGGGAACGGACGGGGGCTTCGGCGCCGTGGGCGACCACGTGCCCAACTTCGGGCAGTCCGTCGGGTCCGGGAGGGATCGCATCACGGGCGGCGCCGCGGACGAGTTCGTGCTCGCCGGTGACAGCGTGACGAGCACCGCCACCGGCGCCACGGCCGCCGACGACGTCGTCAACGGCCGTGGCGGCGCCGACCTGATCTTCGGCGACAACGTCGACAGTCAGCTGGCGGCCACGATCGGCACGGTCGGGGGCGCCGACACCCTGGGCGGCGGCGACGGCGACGACCGCCTCCGCGGGGCCCCGGCCCCGACCGCCTCAACGGCGGCCCCGGCACCGACGACTGCGACGGCGAGGCGGGCGCGGACATCGAGACCGCCTGCGAGGTCTGACAGCCGGATGGGCGAGGCCGAGGCTCGGTCACCCTCCGGGAACAGGAGAGTGACCGAGCCTCAGCGGATGCCGCGTCCTGGATGTTCTAGATGTCCCGGAAGATCTCGATCTGCGCGCCCACCGAGTTCAGGCGCTCCGCCAGGTCCTCGTAACCACGGTTGATGACGTACACGTTCCGCAGGACGGAGGTGCCCTCGGCGGCCATCATCGCGAGGAGGACGACCACCGCCGGGCGGAGGGCGGGCGGGCACATCATCTCGGCGGCGCGCCAGCGGGTGGGGCCCTCGACCAGGACACGGTGGGGGTCGAGGAGCTGGAGGCGGCCGCCGAGGCGGTTGAGGTCCGTCAGATAGATGGCGCGGTTGTCGTAGACCCAGTCGTGGATGAGGGTCTGGCCCTGGGCGGTGGCCGCGATGGCCGCGAAGAAGGGGACGTTGTCGATGTTGAGGCCCGGGAAGGGCATGGGGTGGATCTTGTCGATCGGCGCCTCCAGCTTGGAGGGGCGGACCGTCAGGTCGACCAGGCGGGTGCGACCGTTGTCGGCGGGGTACTCGGCGGAGCGGTCGTGGTCGAGGCCCATCTCCTCCAGGACCGCGAGCTCGATCTCCAGGAACTCGATCGGCACCCGGCGGATCGTCAGCTCGGACTCGGTGACGACGGCGGCGGCGAGGAGGCTCATCGCCTCGACCGGGTCCTCGGAGGGGGAGTAGTCGACGTCCACGTCGATCTCCGGGACGCCGTGCACGGTCAGCGTGGTGGAGCCGACGCCCTCGACCCGTACGCCCAGCGCCTCCAGGAAGAAGCACAGGTCCTGGACCATGTAGTTGGAGGAGGCGTTGCGGATGACGGTGACGCCGTCGTGGCGGGCGGCGGCGAGGAGCGCGTTCTCGGTCACGGTGTCGCCGCGCTCGGTCAGGACGATCGGGCGGTCGGGGGCGACCGCGGTCTCGACCTGGGCGTGGTAGAGGCCCTCGGTGGCGGTGATGTCCAGGCCGAAGCGGCGCAGCGCGATCATGTGCGGCTCGATCGTGCGCGTACCGAGGTCGCAGCCGCCGGCGTACGGCAGCTTGAAGCGGTCCATGCGGTGCAGCAGCGGGCCGAGGAACATGATGATGGAACGGGTGCGGATGGCGGCCTCGGCGTCGATGGACTCCATGTCCAGCTCGGCCGGTGGCACGATCTCCAGGTCCACGCCGTCGTTGATCCAGCGGGTGCGGACGCCGATGGAGTTGAGCACCTCCAGGAGGCGGAAGACCTCCTCGATGCGGGCGACCCGGCGCAGCACCGTGCGGCCCTTGTTGAGGAGGGTGGCGCAGAGCAGGGCGACGCAGGCGTTCTTGCTGGTCTTGACGTCGATGGAGCCGGAGAGCCGGCGGCGGCCGACGACGCGGAGGTGCATCGGACCGGCGTAGCCCAGGGAGACGATCTCGCTGTCGAGGGCCTCGCCGATGCGGGCGATCATCTCAAGGCTGATGTTCTGGTTGCCGCGCTCGATCCGGTTGACCGCGCTCTGGCTGGTGGCCAGGGCCTCGGCGAGCTGCGTCTGGGTCCAGCCGCGGTGCTGCCGTGCGTCACGGATGAGCTTGCCGATGCGTACGAGGTAGTCGTCTGCCATGGCGTCACGTTATCTCAGATATGAGATGGCAACGATCACCAGGGTGGTGCATCCGGGTGATGTCGCGTGACTTTTAAGGCTATACGTCCGAATTGGGCTCGTCGGGGAGGTCGTACGCCGTGGGGTGGCGTGGCTCGTACAGCGGGAGCTCCGTGCCGCTCGGCAGTCGTACCGCCGAGAGCAGGCCCCACCCCTGGTCGGTGATGGCCCGTGAGATCTCGGCGCCCTTGTCCTCCAGGGCGGTGAGGGTGCGGGCGAGGTCCTCGCACATCAGATAGACCTCGTGCTTGGGCTCGCCCTCGGTCGGCTGGACCGCGATCTCGGCGGGCGGCAGCCGGAAGATCAGCCAGCCCCGCCCGGCGTCCACATGGGGGAGGCCGGCGACGTCCTTGAGGAAGTCCCGGTCGGCCTCGGCGTCCCGGGTGTAGAGGATGACGTGCGCGCCGCTGAACATGGGTCGATCCTCGGCCGCCCCCGGGGTGCCGGCAACGCGGGCGCGTCCGGACGGGGATTCGCGCGCCACGCGAGATCGGGGCCGCCCGGGCATGACCGACGGGCGGGGATGCACTAGAGTTATCTCGACATCGAGATAACTGCTTACGGCGCACCGCGGCCGCCTGCCTGGTAAGGGTTCCCTAACTTAGCCTTACCTTAGCGGATCGGCGAGGAGTCGTGGCGGCAGCATGACGGTAGTACGCGCACATTGATGAAGGAGACTGTCGTGTCGGCGAACAGCTTCGACGCCCGCAGCACGCTGCGCGTGGGCGACGAGTCGTACGAGATCTTCCGCCTTGACAAGGTGGAGGGCTCGGCCAGGCTTCCCTACAGCCTGAAGGTCCTCCTGGAGAACCTGCTCCGCACCGAGGACGGCGCGAACATCACCGCCGACCACATTCGGGCCCTCGGCGACTGGGACTCCCAGGCCCAGCCGAGCCAGGAGATCCAGTTCACGCCGGCGCGCGTGATCATGCAGGACTTCACCGGTGTCCCCTGCGTCGTCGACCTCGCCACCATGCGCGAGGCCGTCGCCGCGCTCGGCGGCGACCCGGCGAAGATCAACCCGCTCTCCCCGGCCGAGATGGTCATCGACCACTCCGTCATCGCCGACAAGTTCGGCACCAACGACGCCTTCGCGCAGAACGTCGAGCTGGAGTACGGCCGCAACAAGGAGCGCTACCAGTTCCTGCGCTGGGGCCAGACCGCCTTCGACGACTTCAAGGTCGTCCCGCCGGGCACCGGCATCGTCCACCAGGTGAACATCGAGCACCTGGCCCGCACCGTCATGGTCCGCAACGGCCAGGCGTACCCCGACACCCTCGTCGGCACCGACTCCCACACCACCATGGTCAACGGCCTCGGTGTGCTCGGCTGGGGCGTCGGCGGCATCGAGGCCGAGGCCGCCATGCTCGGCCAGCCGGTCTCCATGCTCATCCCGCGCGTCGTCGGCTTCAAGCTGACCGGCGAGCTGCCCACCGGCACCACCGCCACCGACCTGGTGCTGACCATCACCGAGATGCTGCGCAAGCACGGTGTCGTCGGCAAGTTCGTCGAGTTCTACGGTGAGGGCGTGGCCGCCACCTCGCTCGCCAACCGCGCCACCATCGGCAACATGTCGCCGGAGTTCGGCTCCACCGCCGCCGTCTTCCCGATCGACGGCGAGACCCTGAACTACCTCAAGCTCACCGGCCGTTCCGAGCAGCAGGTCGCGCTCGTCGAGGCGTACGCCAAGGAGCAGGGCCTCTGGCTGGACCCGAAGGCCGAGCCGGACTTCTCCGAGAAGCTGGAGCTCGACCTCTCCACCGTCGTCCCGTCGATCGCCGGCCCGAAGCGCCCGCAGGACCGCATCGTCCTCGCGAACGCCGCCGAGCAGTTCGCCCAGGACGTCCGCAACTACGTCGACATGGTCGACGAGGCGGGCCAGGAGTCCTTCCCGGCCTCCGACGCCCCGGCCGTCTCCAGCTCGGTCCCGTCGAACCCGGTCGAGGTCACCGCCCCCGACGGCTCGACCTACACCCTCGACCACGGTGCGGTGACGGTCGCGGCCATCACCTCCTGCACCAACACCTCGAACCCGTACGTCATGGTCGCCGCCGCGCTCGTCGCGAAGAAGGCCGTGGAGAAGGGCCTGACCCGCAAGCCGTGGGTCAAGACCACCCTCGCCCCGGGCTCGAAGGTCGTCACCGACTACTTCGACAAGGCGGGCCTCACCCCGTACCTCGACAAGGTCGGCTTCAACCTCGTCGGCTACGGCTGCACCACCTGCATCGGCAACTCCGGCCCGCTGCCGGAGGAGGTCTCCAAGGCCGTCAACGACCACGACCTCGCGGTCACCTCGGTCCTCTCCGGCAACCGGAACTTCGAGGGCCGCATCAACCCCGACGTCAAGATGAACTACCTGGCCTCCCCGCCGCTGGTCGTCGCGTACGCCCTCGCGGGCTCCATGAAGGTGGACATCACCAAGGACGCGCTCGGCACCGACACCGAGGGCAACCCGGTCTTCCTCAAGGACATCTGGCCCTCCGAGGCCGAGGTGAACGACGTCGTCGCCAACGCCATCGGCGAGGACATGTTCTCCAAGTCCTACCAGGACGTCTTCGCCGGCGACGCCCAGTGGCAGTCGCTGTCGATCCCGACCGGCAACACCTTCGAGTGGGACCCGGAGTCGACCTACGTCCGCAAGCCCCCGTACTTCGAGGGCATGACGATGGAGACCACCCCGGTCACCGACATCACGGGCGCCCGCGTGCTCGCGAAGCTCGGCGACTCGGTCACCACCGACCACATCTCCCCGGCCGGTGCCATCAAGGCCGACACCCCCGCCGGCAAGTACCTCACCGAGCACGGTGTGGAGCGTCGTGACTTCAACTCCTACGGCTCGCGCCGAGGCAACCACGAGGTCATGATCCGCGGCACCTTCGCCAACATCCGCCTGCGCAACCAGATCGCGCCGGGCACCGAGGGCGGCTTCACGCGTGACTTCACGCAGGAGGGCGGCCCGGTCTCCTTCATCTACGACGCCTCGCAGAACTACCAGGCCGCCGGCGTCCCGCTGGTCATCCTGGGCGGCAAGGAGTACGGCTCCGGCTCCTCCCGCGACTGGGCGGCCAAGGGCACGGCCCTCCTCGGCGTCAAGGCCGTCATCACCGAGTCGTACGAGCGCATCCACCGCTCGAACCTCATCGGCATGGGCGTCCTGCCGCTCCAGTTCCCGGCCGGCCAGTCGGCCGACTCGCTGGGCCTGACCGGCGAGGAGACCTTCTCCATCACCGGCATCACCGAGCTGAACGAGGGCCGGACCCCGAGCACGGTGAAGGTCACCACCGACACCGGCGTCGAGTTCGACGCGGTCGTCCGCATCGACACCCCCGGTGAGGCGGACTACTACCGCAACGGCGGCATCATGCAGTACGTGCTCCGTAACCTGATCCGCGGCTGACGCTTCGGGTGAACGGAACGGGCCCCGATCCTCGGG
>NZ_JASCXN010000055.1 GCF_030010625.1 Streptomyces sp. CC208A
GGGCTGGCCGGGGCCCTTCTGCGTGTGTGCGGGGTACCCTCCCGCTCCTGGACCGAGGCTCCTCGGCCCGGATCGGGTGAGTGGTGGCCCGGCCCTCCAGCCCTGTTTTCGGGCATGCCGGACTGCCGCCTATGATGCGACACGCGTCCTGGTTTTGCAACTAGGTGCACAACCTGCGGTGAGGGGAGCTGTGCGCTGAGGCCTCTCCCGGAGATGAGGGCGCGCCGCCGGGCGCGCGTTCGGGGCAGGGGTAATCCCCCGGGTGGTGCGGGCCGGTGGGCCGGTGCGGGAGGGGCGCCCTCCGGGCCCTGGCGGGCCCTGCGGGTGAGTCCCGGGCGCCTTCGGCGCGTTCACCGGGACTCAGTCCGCGCAAGCGCGGACCGCTCTGGCCTGCGCCTTCGGCGCGCACCGGCCAGAGTTACGACCCCTGCGCCTTCGGCGCGCACCGGGGCCTTCACCCCTTCCTCCCGGCCCACCGGCCCGCACCACCCGGGGTGAACTAGCAGCAAATTAGGCGGAGTTGATCCATCAGGGTGTTGAAAAACAGTGCACCAATGCGCCATAATGGAGACACGAGGGCAACAAGGGGCCGCAAACCCCAAGCCCCCGCAACCAGCAAAAACTCAACAGAGAGAAGGACTCATGTCCGACGAAAACGACCGCATGCAGACCACGCTCGCCGTGGCCCTGGTCGAGGTCTACGAGACGCTCCGGCTGATCGGGCTCTTCCTCCCGATCCCGATCGCTCTCCCCAAGGGGCCCGAGTACAAGATCACCGAGATGGCCCCGGCCGTCCGCCGGATGGTCGAGCTCATCCAGGACCAGCCGATGGCGGAGGAAGAGATGGCGCTCATCTGGGGGGCCGCCCTCACGTGGTGCTCGGCCGAAATGATCTTCGGTCGCTATCTGCGTGACTCGGACCCCGTCACCGCGATGCAGACGCAGCTCCTCATCCAGGAAGCCGGAGAGGCGCTGATCACCTACCTCGACGGCGAGAAGGGTGCCGACAAGAAGGAGTAGTCCCCACCGCCGCCCCCCGGCAACCGGTCGGGGGGCGGCCCCGTGTGGGGCCGGAAAATGGACGGCCCTCCGGGCCGGGTCGCCCCTCAAGTGGCCTTCGGCCACGGGCGACCAAAGCGGAAGGGCGGCCCCCAAGTGGCCTTCGGCCACGGGCCGCCCCTGCCCGCCCTGACGGGCGGGGGCGCTACGCGCCCGGGCCCCACAAGGCGCTTCGCGCCGGGCCCGAGCCCCCTCCGGGGGCAGAAGGAGCGCGCTCCGCGCGCACCCGGACGGGCCTTCGGCCCACCCCGGCCTACTTTCCCGCCCCGCCTCGCCGCCGGTACCTCTGCCGCCCCTCCAGGGTCCGCGTTGCCGTCGCCCCCAGCCACACGTTCGCGTCCCCCCGTTGACCGTCCGGCTCCGGCCAGTTCCCCCGCGACCGCTCCGCCCGGATCGTGGCCGCGCTGATCCCAGCCGCCGCCGCGATCTCCGCAGCGGAGTACAAACGGCTCGGCTCCAACTCGACCGCCGGGCGAGCGAAGTGCTCGGCCACGACCCGGTTGACCTCTGCCGGGTCGTAGACGTAGAACCGGCCGCGCTTCCCGGCGGGCGCCGGCCATTCGGCGTGGCGCGCCCACTGGTTCCGTACGGTTGTCTCGGACCGGCCGTAGCGGGCGGCGATCTCCCGGAGGGTCTCGCCCTCCGGCTGGTTGGCTACCATGGTGGTGTCGGTCTCCCTGTTGAGGCTGGTTGGCGACCGGTGGGGTTTTGCGACAGGCTCGCGCCTGTGGGCTTCGGCCCGGCCCCGCCGGTCGTTTTGTGTTCTGCGAGCGAGGATGCCCCCGGCCAGGCGGCCGGGGGCGGTCGGTTACTCCTTCGTGGTGGGTCCGTCGAGGTAGGCCATCAGCCCGTCCGCTGCTTCTTTGGTGAGGCGTTCCACCGTGGTCTTGGTGGTTTCGCCCTGGAGGTAGCGGCCGAGGGCGTCTGCGGCGGCAAGCCACTTCTCGGCCGCCCACCATAGGGTGGCCTTGTCGTGGGTGCTCATCGGGAGGTCCTTGAGGATCCTCGCCGCCCGGGTGACTGCGGGGAGCGCCGTGACCATTCCGAACTCCGCCCCGTCGGGGAGGTTGATCGGGATCGGTAGGCGGAGGCAGGTGAGCCTCAGTACCGCGTAGACCCCGATCAGGTCCCGGATGAGCGCGCGCGTGATGCGCTCGTTCTCGTCGGACATGCAGTCCTCGCTCTCTGTTGAGTTTTGCTGGTTTGAGGAGGTCTAGGGTTTGCGGCCCTTGTTGCCCCTCGTGTCTCTAGTATCCATCATTGGTGCACTGTTTTTCAACACCTTTGGGTGAGGAAAAGACCCCAACTCCCAGAAGGAGCGGGGCCGTTCCCTCGCTGGCTTACGCCCGACGCCAGTCGTACAACCAATCACCAGCACCGACCCGCGCCGTCAGCCGCATGCCCGGCAGGTCCTCCCGGGGCGCGCCCGTCGCGGCCTCGATCTCGACAACGGGGTACCGCTCCGGCTCGGTGGCGTCCGGGGCATCGGCCACGATCTCAGCCTCGTCGCCGACCAACAGCAGAACCTTCACGTTCACGCGCTCGCTCATCTCGGGGTGTCCTCTCAGGTGGTGGGGGCCCACTCGGGCCGGTAGTCGGGGTGGTCGGCGTAGACGGTGGCGAGGGCCGCCAGGATGGGTGAGTCATCGGACTGGGGATCCCAGCCGCCCATCATGCGGCGGCGCTCGGCGGCGTAGCGCTCGTGCTGCTCGATGATCTGCCGCTTGGCTTCGACCTCGGCCAGCACCCGCGTCGGATCGTGGCGGGCGATGTGGGCGGCGTCGCCCTGAGTGCGGTTGCCCACGTACCCGAGTCCGACGTCGAGGGTGTGTTCCTCGTTGACGACCCAGCGGGTCAGGTTCTCCCTGTCCTCTTCCACAGCCCATGGGCCGGGCTTGGCTGCACGGGCGACGGCGGCGTCTTCGTCGAGGCGGGCGCGGAGGAACTGCACGAGGTCGACCATGCCGACCATCATCCCTCCCCGCTGGCCGCGTCCTCGGCGGCCCAGCGCTCCTCGTCGATGGCGTCCTGGCGGTACTCGGCGTCCTGGTCCATCTCGCGCAGCTCGTCGGCGGTGAACAGGTCGGCGGTGGTCATGTCGTCGTCGTGCATGGGGTCCTCAGAAGGGGAGACGGCCCGGGAGGTACCCGGGAGACAGCGGGAGACGTCAGGTAGAACATGCAGGTCAGGCCGCGTCTACCTGTGTGGGAGACGGGGGCGTCTCCTCGGTGGGGAAGTGGGCGTCGAGGTCGGCCGCGCGGACCCCCCGGGTCGGCACCCCGCGCACCTTCACCTTGGGGTCGACGGGGATGCCCAGGGCCTCCAGACGGACCCTCAAGTCGGCCACCTTCCAGCCCTCGCACTGGCTGTGCTCCTGGAGGTGGGCGAGGACCGTCGACAGGTGCACCGCCGGGCGCCCGCCGAGGACCTCCCGGAGGAGCGCCACGGCGGCCTCCGCCGAGGGGGCCGGGGTCGGGCCGGTGGCCTCCTCGGCGGGGGGCTCCTCGGCAGCCTCGGCCGGGCGGCCGGCGCGCCACGCCACGGCCACCCAGACGAGGGCCGCCGGCCACAGCAGCCACGGCGCCGCGCGCAGCGCCCGGTACCCGCCGAGTACCAGCAGCGCCAGAACGGAGAGCCGGACGAGCGGGCCGAGCGCGGCGCGGACTCCGGTCAGGTCCTCCCGGCGGCCGGCCGCGACCCACGCCGCCAGAGCGTCGGCGCGGCGCCGGTAGACAGCGGCCGACCCGGCGGCGAGCCGACGCGAGACGCGTTCGGCGCGGTTCACAGGGCGGCCTGCCCCTGCGCCAGGGCCTTCGCGTACGCGCCGACGCCGTTGACCGAGTCGGGCAGCCAGTCCAGCAGGAGCACGACGCCGGGCAGGAACCCGAGCGCGGCGCCGGTGGCCAGGCCGCCGAGCATGCGCCGCTTGTCCTGCTTGCCCGCGGCCTTCCAGGCGATGCCGATCCCGATCGTGTACAGGGTGACGACCGTGCCGCCCTCGGGGGTGAGGGCTCCCAGGCGCGCGCCCGCGAAGGTGGTGTCGCCGGTGCCGGCCGCCGCGTCGACGGCCGCGTTGCCGCCGGTGGTGATGAGGCCCGCGATGCCGGAGGCGCCCCAGCCGAGGAGGCCGCCGACGCACATGGTGGCGAGGACGCCGAGGAGCCAGGCGGAGCCGAACGGGAGGAGGGCCTTCGGGTCCCGGCCGCCCTTCCACCAGGGGCGGATGTTGGCCCAGACGATGGCCGCGGCGAGGGCGACACCGGCGAGGGAGAGGGCGGTGTTCATCGGGTGACTCCGGTGGTGATGGTGACGACGTCGAAGAGGTCGAGGGCGCCGAAGACGAGGCCGATGAGGCCGATGACGGTGGCGGTGAGGTAGCGGAGGGCGGGAGTGCGGCGCAGAGCTCGGACGGCGAGGAGGAACGGAACGGTGGCGAGGCCGTAGCCGTACTGGGGGCCGAAGGTCTCGCGGGCGTCGCCGACGCACCAGGCCCAGACCCCGGCGAGGCTGTAGCCGACACCGGGGATCGGGAGCAGCGCCGCCAGGAACGCGGCGGCCAGCTTCCAGACGGGGGCGATGGTGGTGAGCTGGGTCCAGGCGGTGGCCCAGCGGGAGGGCTCGGGCGGCGCCGGCGGCCCCTCGGCGGGCGCGAGGGTGACGTGGACCTCGATCGGGCCGGGCTGCGGGGGCGGCGGGGTGGGCACGGCGGGAGGCGTCGGGGGCGCGGGCGGTGTGCGCCATGGGGGGATGTCGTCGGGGCCGGGCGGTCGGGGTGGCAGGGCCGCGCTGGCGGGGATGATGTGGGTCGGTGTGATCGGGTCGGCCATCACGCGCCCCGGAGGTAGCGGGCGACCGTCTCGCCCTTGGCGTTGGCGTCGGCGACCTTGCGGACGTAGCGGAGGACGGCGTCCTGATCGGTGATGCCACAGGACCGTGCGGTGGTGACGGCGTCCTTCACGGTCATGGGTCCGCTGCTGGGCAGGATCGGCGCGCCCGCGGGCGGCGTAACCTCGGCAAGCGAGTCCGGATCCGGGTCCGCCTCGGCGTCCGGGGCGGTCAGGAGCGCGGCCTCCTCGGCGGCGGCCCGGCTCTCCACGCGGCTCAGCTGGCGCCGGGCCGCGCCGAGCGCGAGGCGGCTGTTGATCTCGCCGCGACGGATGGCCACCCACTGCTGCGTGCGGAAGTCGAGCGGCGCGGCCTGGTGGTCAAGGATGAGGGTGTACAGCGCCTTCGCGCCAGCGGACAGGACGGCGCCGATGATGCCGACCTTCAGCGAGTCCGCGATCCAGCCGTGGACACAGACGGCGGCCATGTCCGCGGTGAGGAAGACGTGGCCAGCGGTACGGGGGCGGCGGACGCGGGTGGGGTCGTAGCGGTTGAGCCACTCCAGGGCCATGCAGACGAGCCATCCGAGGCTGAAGCCGGTGGCGGCGGCGTACGCGATGGCCGGGGTGACGTCGGTGAGGACGAGGAGGTCTCCGATGGAGGCGGTCGACCAGACGATGACGATGAGCAGGCCAGCGGCGACGACGGCGAGGGCGCCGGTGAGGACGATGTGGTCCCAGTCGCGGGGCGGGGCGGGGAGCGTGTAGCGCTCCTCGACGAGCCGGGTCTCGCCGTCCACGGTGTGAGGGACGCGACGGGTCTTGGTGATGGTGCGGGGGCGCATCAGTGTTCCTGACGGTAGTCGAGAGCGGAGACGACGAGGCGGAGGGCGTGGTCCAGGTCAACGGCGGCGAAGTACATGGCCGTGCGGCTGTGGATGTCCGCGTCTCCGTGGCGGGCGAGGGCGTCGCGGGCGATCCGGAGGGCGGCGTCGAGCGGCACCGCCCCGGGGGCGGGGGCGTGGTCCGGGGTGTGAAGCGGGACGGGCGCGGGGGTCGGGAACGGGGCCGGCGGAAGGCGTCGGGCGAAGGGCAGGCGGAGGCGCATCAGACGTGCGTCTTTCCGACGATCGCGCGGATCCGGAGCGCGTACTCGCCGCGGGTCTCGGTCAGCCGCGGGGCCGGGAGCAGCCGGAGGAGCGCCGCGCCGAGCTCGGCGGCGTACGCCTTGTCGTGGGTGGCGTTGTCCTTGGCGTAGCTGGAGGCGAGGTACTTCCGGGAGGCCTCGATGATGCGGTCGGTGGGCCGGGTCTCGGTGAGGTAGTCGGCGATGTTGTGGGCGAGGGAGCCGACGAGGTTGTGGAGGGCGGCGGCGTGGGTCTGGCGGAGGGCCTCGTCGGGCTGGGTGCGGTGGGCCTTCTCGTCGGCGCGCCAGGCGGCGGCGGTGCCGTGCCAGCCGATGGGCTGGCCGACGGTCCAGGTGCGGCCGTCGTCCATGACGAGCTGGTGCTGGTCGCGGCTCATGCGGGCGGTGTAGGAGTCCGCGGAGATGACGCGGAAGACGAGGCCGGACGGGTGGGTGATGGTGGGAGGGGTGTGCTGGGTACGCTCGGGCATGGTCGGCTCCTGTCGCATGCAGGGGTGGGCTGGCCCCGGTCGGGCTCTCACACACCGACCGGGGCCACTTCGTTGTTGCCGGATTCACTGTAGCGACTTCCTAGGCATGTGCCTAGTAAGTCAGGAAGAATGGAGCCCATGCCCGAGGCTGACGAAGGGGGGCCGGAGATGGTGTCGTTCCGCGAGCTGGCGCGGCGGCTGGTCGAGGACGGCGTGGTGCCGTCAATGAGCAATCAGCGGGTGTCGCAGCTGGCGAACACGGACCCCGACTTCCCGCCGGTGGTGCCGGTGGGTCGCTCGAAAGCCGTGGACTACAGGCTGGCAAGGCCCTACTTCGCGGCGCGCAAGTCTCGGCAGGGGCAGCGCACCGACCTGAAGCCGAAGGAGTGACCGTGGACCTGGTGGAGTTCCTGACCGCGCGCTTCGACGAGGACGACGCCGTCATCCGAGACGGGATCGACGCAGGTGAGTCGAACATCTCCAGCCTGGACCTCGTGGACGTCCAGGCGAAGCGTTCGGTTGTGAACGCGTACGCAGAGGTGGCCTACATGGACACCGGCGACCCTGAGCCGGAGTTCGCCTACGGGCGTGCCGTCGGTCTGGGAGTGGCCGTACGCCTCCTCGCCCTGCCGTACGCCGACCACCCCGACTACGACGAGGCGTGGCGGTTGTAAGCGTACGCAGCACACAGCATCCAGCCCCCGATCCCCAGGGACCGGGGGCTCCGCATTGTCGGCCAGTCAGGCGATAACGTACCCGCCGCGTACTCGGCGGAGGATCCCTTCGCCGACCAGCTCGTCGAGGATTTGCATCGGCTCCAGGTCGATGAGCCGGTACCCGGCGCTGGCTGCCAGCCGCGTCAGCCGGTCCTCGTCCCACACACCGCCCTCCCTGCGGACGGCCTTGATGATGAGGGTCTGGAACGGGTCTTCCTCCTGGACGACGGGGCCGCGGTGCTTCCGGTTGTGCTCGTCGGCCGCGTAGGCAATTCGGCCGATTCCGTCTGCGAGCCGACGTGCGTTGAACGGAGAGAGGTCTGCGTAGACGATGGTGCCGGTCTCTGTGACCAGGGGAACGCGGATGTGCTGATAGCCCTGTGCGTCGGTGATGATCTCAGGTGTGCTGGCCGAGGCTGGCAGGCTGTTCGGCATGCGGGTCAAGATCTGATCACTCCTTGGGGTCGGTGGCTCTATGGTCGTCGCGCCGGTGGGCGCGCGCCAGGGCGTACGGGCTCACGCCGCTGGCCGGTCGAGTGGCGCGGCGGAGGCCCGGAGGAGTGGGGTCACTGACCCGTGACGGGCCGGCCGCGGCCGACCAGCTCGCCGCCGACCTCGCGCGCCGGCTGCCGAGCTAGGGTTCGTCCGGAAACTCGAACCAGCCGCCATCCTCTCGGGTCACCCTGATCCACGGGAGCGGGAGTTCAGTTCGGAACCGGCACCCGCACGGGCTGATGTCTGTGAGCAGTTCCTCGCCCTCTTCGATGAGCACGACCGACCACTCCACCGGATCCGCCGGGCCAGCGCATGCGGGGCACAAAGGAGCCGGGGGAAGCACCGAAGCGACTCGCAAGTGCAGACGCTTCGACCGGATCTCGTCGGCCCGGGCTGTGAGTCCCTGACGGAGGGCCAACCAGTCGTCCTGACTCAGAGACACGCGACCGTCGCTCATGCTGCGACGCTACCGTCCTCGGGCTGCGCGGCGCGCTCCCGTGCCGCCGCGCGCTGCGCCCGCCGCGCCGCGGCCCGGCCCGCCCGCTGCTCCGCCTCCGCTCGGGCCCGCGCCGCCGTGTCGAGCGCCCGCTGAAGCGCAGCCAGCTGGACCGGTGTCGACCACACCCGCGCCCGCTCGTCGACCACGAACGGCGCCGGCGCATTGCAGTCGACCAGCCCGGTCGAGCACGAGATCGATACCAGCGTTCCGGCCTCCGTGTGCGCCACCAGCTCGCCGCCGCACCAGGGGCACGGCCGGCCGGGGAGCGGCGCGGAGGCGCGGCCGGTGCCGAGGACGCGGTCGAGGCGGGTTGCAGCCTCGCGGGCGTACGAGCCGATCCGGGCGGCCTCCGCAGGCGTGGCGACGGGGAGGCGGGCGAGGAGCCAGCGGGCCGCGGTCGGTGCCGTCTTGTTCGCCGGGTCCCGGCCGTACCAGTCGGAGCGGTCGATGGCGTCGATGCGCGCGAGGTCGTCGGCGAGGGTGACGAGGCCGATGGTGATGGCGCGGCGGGCGTCGGCGACGTGCAGTCGGATCGGGACGGGGCGGTCGCCGAGCTGGGCGGGGTCGCGGTCCTCGCGGACGGGGTGGGTGTGGCCGTCGCCGACGTGCTCGCAGTGCGCGCACTGGTAGTAGAGCTGGCCGGAGGGGTGACGGATGGTGCGCAGCTGCTGCGGGTGGTGCAGGGCGTGCGCGATGGCCTCGGCGAGGGTGCGGTAGCCGGCGGTGTCGGCGGCGTCCTGGTGGTCGAGGGCGCGGAGGTACTCGATGCCGGGCCGGGCCGGGGGCCAGGTGTCGGGGCCGTGGGTGTCGAGGAGTTCGGCGAGGTCGTCCCAGCGGTCGGCGATGTGCTGGAGGTTCTGGGCGGTGGTGCGGGTCATGGTGCGCTCCGTGGGGTTGTGCGGCGGTACGGTGTGGGCACCGGTGGGGGCGCGCCTGGTCCTGGGGAGGTCGTGGGCGCGCCCCTCGCTCATGTCTGGAAGTCAGTCGCTTCGGTCGCTGTTGGCCGGACGCTGGTGACGGTCGAGGAACTCGGCGCGCGCCCGGTTGTGGCGCGCGTCCGCGAGCGCGTTGTGAAGCCCGGCCGGCTGCTCGGGCAGATGCGGGTTCCCGAGACGCTCGGTCTCCTGCCGCAGGTCGTTGGTCCACATCGGGACGCCGGTCGGGAGGTCGATCATGCGGCCGAAGAGCTGGGCGAGGACGACGTGGTCGTACGCGCCGTACCAGGCCCACAGCTGAGGGTCGGGGGTGTCCTGGATGAAGCGGCGGACCTGGTCGGCGATGACGGCGCGGCGCTGCACGGTGGGGTCGTAGTAGTCGAAGAGCCACGCCTTCGGCAAGTGGTTGCGGCGGTCGCCCTGGCCGTGGGGCAGGGAGGGGACCACGTTCTTCATGAGCCAGTCGTGGCGGCGGATGCGGCGTACGGGCATCTCGCGGTTGACGGCGTAGTACTCGCGGCCGTCCTCGGCGACGAGGGCGATGCTGATGAGGTCGATGGTGCGGCCGTTCTCGATGAACTCGGTGTCGTAGTAGATCCGCATGGTCAGCTCTCCTTAGTGGCTGAGGTGGGCTCGTCGTGGCGGGGGCACAGGCGGGTGGTGTCCAGGCCAGCCCACGTGCAGGTGCAGATCGGCTGGCCGTCCCCGTCGCGGAGCAGCTCCACGACGGCGGTGGCTGGCCGCGGGCAGGTATGGGGCAGGCTCAGCCGTCCCGGGACCCAGGCGCGGCAGGTTCCGCAGAACGTGCCGCCGACGCCGAAGAGGCGCGGGTGGGCGGGCCCGTAGTCCTCGACGAGCGCGCGGTCGTACGCACGGATGGCGGCCAGCTCCTCGCGCGCCGCGTCCCGGTCGCGCTCGGCCTCGCGGATCGCGTCCTCGGCCGCCACGAGCCGCCCGGACAGTTCCTTCACGGCCTGGTCCTGCCCGCGGGCGGTGTCGCGGAGCTGGTCGGCCTCGGCGGCCTCGGCGAGGGCGTACTCCCGGACGACGGCGGCCTCGGCCTCGGTGAGCCGGTCGGCTCGGTCGAGGAGGGCGTGGAGGACGGTGCGGCGGGCCTGGCGGTCGGCGGCGCGCTGCCGGCGGGCGGCCCAGGTGCGGGTCATCGCCCCTCCTCGGCCATGCGGCGGAAGCGGGCCAGGGCCTCGTAGTCCTCGGGCGTGAACTCGTCGGAGCGGTTGGCCATGCGGTTGTCGGCGAGGTCGATGGCGAAGGTGAGGAACTGGCGCTCGTCGGCGTTGAGCGGGTCGGTGGCCGGCTGGCTGGCATCCAGCCCGGCGGCGGGGGTGGGCTGCTGGCGGGCGACATCGACCACGTACCGGCCGCAGGACCCGCAGGTCTCCCAGTGGTCGATGTGGCCGACGGCAAGAGGGACGTCGGTATCAGCGGCGCTGGCGCAGGTCCGGCAGTAGACGCGTCCCTTGCCGTCGCCGTAGGCCACGGTCGGCTCCGGCTGCTGTCCGGTCTGGCGGGCGGTGGCCGTGCGGGCGGCGTCCCGGATCCCGGCCTCGGCGAGGAGCGCGTCGTAGAGCTTCTGCGTCCGCTCGTCGACGACGCTCGGCGCGGTCCACGCGTCGGCGGTAGCCATTCGGACCATCTTGCGGAGCTGGGCGTAGGCGGGCTGGTCGGTCATGTGGGGCTCCTGGTGGGAGGGAGCCGCCCCGTAGAGCGGCCCCGGGACGGTCAGGCGCGGTCGATGACGGACTGGAGCCAGCGGGCGTCCTCGGGCGCGACGTGCGCCCCGTTCGTCGGCTGCACCAGCAGGTAGACGGGCTTGCCGTCGCCGTCGCGCTGGGGGCCGACGCGCACGCCCCAGGCGCAACGCTCGGGCGCGCCGTGGCCGTCGAGGCAGTGCAGGCAGGGGAGTTCGTCCTCGACCTCGGTGGACTCGTGGTCGAGCCAGACGATGACGGTGGCGCCGCCGTGGCCGTGGACGTGGTCGACGCTGGTCTGTCCGCGGTCCCAGAAGACGATGGAGGGGTGTTCGCCGAGCCAGCGGACGGAGGCGGTGCCGTCGGGCCAGAGGATGCCGTCGGCGACGCGGCCGGTGCCGGAGACGCCGGTGACGTCGGTGTTGCGCTGGAGGTAGAAGCGGCGGGGTACGGCGGTCATGGAGGTTCTCCTTGGGTGGGCCGGGCCGTGTGGGCGGCCCGGCGGGGACGGGGTGGCGGTCAGGCGGCAGCCGGCAGGTGGTGGGTGAGGTACTGGCGGCCGATCCACTCGCTGTACGCGGGCGGGACGGCTTGGCGGGCTTCCTTGTTGGTCATCCAGGTGCAGCCCATGGCGTCGGCGTAGGCCCGCTCTCCCTTGTGCATGAACGGCAGGAGGCCCTTGTGGTGCCAGCAGGGCGGGAGGAGGTCTCCGCCACCGCCCCAGGAGGTCTCGAAGGTTCGGTGGCGCTTCACGTTGAGGCCGAACTGCGAGCCGCACAGCAGGTAGTGGGGGCGGAGGGGTGCCTCGGGAACGTTCTCGATGACCCAGGGGCGGCCGGAGGCGATCATCAGCTCACGGCCTGGGGTCAGGAGGTCCTCGTGGTCGGCGGGGTTCCCCCGCCAAGCGGTGACGTTGGCGAAGTGCTGGCAGGGCCAGGAAGCGTGGACCAGGTCGTAGCGCTCGATCTCTCCGGTGCGGGTGATGTCGTCGAGGTAGTCGAGGGCGTTGGCCTGGTGGAACTCGAAGGGGTAGTTCGGCATGGGGTGGAGGTCGACGCCGGTGACCTCGTAGCCAGCGAGGTGGTAGCCCATGGACAGGCCGCCGGCTCCTGAGCAGAGGTCGAGCAGTCGCAGGCCGTTCGCCTGTCGGTCGGGGAGGGCGTACACGGTGTTGCTCCTTCGGTAGGGTCTGACCGGCCCTCCCCGCGCGCTTCCTTCGTGCGGGGAGGGCCGCGGGCATGTCAGGCGGAGGCGTTGACCCACGCGCCGGCGTGGTCGTGCTCGGCCTCGGGCCGGTCCGTCGGGCAGCCGGGGCAGTAGTCCCGGCCCTCGACGTCCGTCCACCCGTCGCGAAGCGCGGCCTGGTGGTGGCGGGCGGCCTGGTCGGCGGTGCGCTGGAGGTGCCCGGTGAGGGCGTAGGCGGTGCAGCCGTCGCAGTCGCAGGTGGTCTGGGTGGTGGCGTCGGTGGTGCGGCGCATGGGTAGCTCCTTCGGGGTGTCCGGATCGGGTCCGGATTGGTCGGGTGGTGGTCCGGATCGGTGTCCGGGCGGGGGTCGCGCGGGGGTCGCGCGGGTGTGCGCGGGGCTGGGTGGAACCGAGTTGCCCGCGCCGGGCTGTCAGGTCGGCTGCTGGTCGTTGGGGAGCGTGAGGCCGAGGTGGGAGCGGGACTCCTTGTCCAGGCTCATGGCGATGGCCTGTTCGCGGGTGTCGTTGATGCGCCAGTCGACGCCCTGCTGGCAGCCGAAGCCGGTGGTGTCGGACCAGGCGACGCAGGTGGCCGAGCGGCCGTCGGTGAGGTGGGCGAGGAGGGCGATGTTGGTGGAGGCCCAGCCCTCGGGGGAGACGGCCCGCAGGTGGGTGATCTCCGCGATCTGCTCCGGCTCGGGGACGTCGCCGGTGGCGTACTCGTAGAGCGAGGACCACGTCCAGTCGTCGAGGGTGATCTCGGTGGCGAAGTGGGCGGTGAGGGTGGCGAGTCGTTCGTGCTGGGTGGTGGGCATGGGCATGGGGTGCTCCTGGGGTGGGTGGGTGGTTCAGGCGGCGTCGTGTTCGAGGCAGGTGGTGTAGCCGCGTTCGAGGCGGTAGCCGTGGAGTGGGGTGTTGCAGACGGTGCAGACGGGGGTGGGCTGTTCCACCTGTCCCCTCCCTAGAGGAGGGGGGAGGGGACAGGTTGGATCTACGGCCTGTCCCGTGCTGTCCCCGTTCTGTCCGGGACAGGTTTGACCTGGGGTTTCTTCTGTTTCTGTCCCGGGGTTGGGGACAGGTTTTGCGGATTTGGTCGGGGACAGGTCTGGGGACAGGTCTACGGAGGTGTTCTGTCCGTTTTTGGGTGTGTTTTCGGGGTGGGTGGGGCGGTCGGGATGCTTGGCCGAGAGGCGCTCCTGGGAAAATCGCAGGTCAGACCTGTCCCCGACCTGTCCCGGGCCGCGGGTCTTGCGGATCCGGGCGACTTCCGCGAGGACTTCGGTACGGGCCTGGAGACCGAGGCGGACCAGCTCGGTGCGGAGCTTGTCGCGGCCGTACGAGGTGGGGATGTTGGCCTGGTCGAGGGCGGCGACGAAGTAGGCGGCCGTGCCGGGGACAGGCCCGTGGTCGGTGAGGTCGAGCGACTCCAGGACGACGGAGGTGACCGGCCGGCCGTCGGGTTTGCGCTCGCCGTCGAGGGTGACGACCTTGAGGCCGAACTGGATGTCGGCGCCCTCTTCGTCGTCCTTCTGCTTGCCGACTTTCATCGTCACGACGATGTTGGAGGCGTTGTCGCCCTTCTTCGAGACGTGGAACTCGGACTGGAGGGCGCCCTTGGCGGCGGAGGCGCCGCGGCCGTGCTCGCCGATGTGGCCGGTGTGGTGGATGACGAGGACGCAGGCTTCGGTGGCGCGGCGGAGGTCGTCCAGGCGCTCGATGACGAGGCCGAGTTCGGTGTTGGAGTTCTCCTCGACGCCGACGGAGACGCGGGCCTGGGTGTCGATGATGATGAGTGCGGGTTCCAGGCGGCGCATGGCCTCGATGAAGACGTCCCACTCGGGTCCGCGGGTCTGGACTGGGCGGGGCATGAAGAGGACGTTGTCCATCTTCAGGCCGTGGTGCTTTTCCCAGGCGCGGACGCGCTTTCGGATGCCGCGGGCACCTTCGGCGACGAGGTAGACGACGGTGCCCTGCCGGACGTGGTGGCCGTGCCAGGGCTTGCCGGTGCCGACGTGCGCGGCGATGTCGATGGTGACGAAGGACTTCATGTGCCCGGAGGGGCCGATGATCCTGGCGAGGCTGTCGAGGTGGAGGAGGTCGCCGACGAGGGGTTCCAGGACGGGCATGTTGTCGAGGCTGGAGGCGTCGAGGAGTTCGGCGAGGAGTGCGTCGGCGGGGTCGCCGGAGCGGCCGACGGTGCGTTCCTGCTGCCGCTTGAGGTAGTCGTCGATGAAGGTGACGATCCGGGCGGGCTCGGCGTCCGGCTCGTACGTGTACTGGGTGATCTTGCGGCCGAGTTCACCCGCGATGCGGAGGTCGGCGGCTTCGCGGATCATCTCCGCGTAGTAGCTGGGGCTGGTGGTGGCGGTGGTGAGGAGGTAGCTGACGTAGCCGTGGCCGCCGGCGCGGTGGATTTCCTTCCGCTTCTCCAGTTCCTTCACGACGATGAAGGGCTGCGTGGGCTGCCCGCTGTCGTACAGGTCGCAGATGACGTTCCAGATCAGCTCGTGTGCGGGCTTGTAGAAGTCGGCGCCGGTGATGCTGGAGCGGATGAGCGGGATGTGGCGGGGGTCCAACATTCCAGCACCGAGGACGCCCTGCTCCGCTTCTTCGAAGGACGGCGGGGTCAGAGTGAGGCCGTCGTCGTCCGCCGGGCCGCGGTTCATGTGGCGGACGTTGTCCACGTGGTGCTCCTCAGAACAGGGTGCTGGGTTCGGCGGGGGTGCAGCGGTGTTCGGTGACGTGCGGGTGGCGGCAGTCGGGCGGGTGGCTGGGGGTGAGCCAGCGGATGCGGGGCGGGCTGTGGGCGCTCGCCCGGTACAGGCACCAGGTCAGCCGGTTCGGCTCCCACACGGCGGCCTGCTCGGCGGGGGTGAGCGGTCGCAGGTCGACGGTGACCTTGAGGGCGGCGACGGTGCCCGCCCACTGGGTGAGGACCGGGGCCGCGCACGCCGGGCACCGGGAGTCGGCGGCGCCCGACGTACGCGGCCGGCTCATCAGGCCGCGTGCTCGTCGAGGGTTCCGGCGTCGGTGCGCCGCTGGTACATCTCGCGCTGGAGTCCGCGGAGGCGTCCCTCGGTGACCGCGTCGGCGGCGACCTCGATCTGCGTGATGCGGACCTTCACCGAGGGGTTCTTGTCCTCCTCCGGGCCGGGCTCGGTGCGCTCGGTGTGGGACAGCTCGACGACGGCCATCCACCGGCCGGCGCGCTGCTTGAACATGGCGCTGGCGAAGGGCTCCAGGGCCTCGGCGACGTCCGTGAGGATCTTCGAGTCGAGCTTGACGTCGGCGTCGATGCGGATGGGGGTGCTCATGCTGCTCGTGCTCCTTCAGTGGCGGCCGTGCAGACGGCCTGGTGGGTGGTGCGGATGTGGGCGACGAACCGGGCGACGGCCGCGGGGATGGGCTCGCCGGGCCGGACGATCGGGGTCTCGGCGGTCTGGCAGAGCAGGCACTCGAACCGCGCGCTCGGCATGCGGGTCCAGCGGATCCGTCCGGCGAAGGCGCCGCGGTAGATCTCGCGGCCTTCGCCGAGGTCGACGAACAGGGCGCTGGTGACCCACTGGCCGGTCATGCGGCGGCGGCCAGGTGATCGCGGCGCCAACGCATCGCGCCGTCGGTGAGGTGCTCGACGGCCACGCAGTACGGCTCACCGCAGTGCGCCTTCACGTGCCCCTGTGGCTCGCGGCCGTAGCCGACCTCGAACGCGATCTGTGCCGGGGTGAAGTCGCGGCCGGCCACGGTGTACGAGGTCTTCCGGCCGCGCCAGACGACGTGGCCGTGGTCGCGCTGGATGGTGAGGTTGAGGTAGATGTCGACGAGCGGGTCGCGGGTGTCGGTGGCCCACGTGGCGCGGATCGCGTCGGCCACCTGCGCGTCGGTGTACTGCTCCTTGGAGGCTCGGCGGTTGATGCTGCGACGCTGTCCGACGTCGAGGCCGCCGAAGATGCCGTCCGTGTGGCGCTGGTCGAGAGCCCAGGTGGCGCACTGCATGGCGACCGGGCACTCGCGGCAGATCGCCTTGGCATCGGCGGCCTGGGCGCGGTCCTTGGCACCGATGGTGCCCTTGGGGAACCACCAGTCCGGCGCCGCGATCCGGCGGCAGTCGGCCCGGGCACGCCAGTCGGGGGTGTGGTCGGTGCTGATGGCGCGGGTCTCGCTCATGCGGCGCTCCCGAAGATGAGGTTGAGCTGGGTGGTGAGGGCCTCGCGCATGGGCCGGTCCTCGACGTGGTCGGGGTGCACGCACCGCGGGGTGCCGCATCCGGCCGTGACGTTGCCGACCGGCGCGCGCCCGTGCTTCTGCCGGAAGGCGTGCTGACGGGCGGACATTGCGGCGCCCTCGACGGTGCGGATGTGGTAGTCCGAGGTGGGCCACAGCAGGTGGCCGTCGTCGGTCGGGACCGCGCGGCGTCGGAACGTGTCGTTGATGGACTCCGGCTTGGTGCCCGGCTGGTGCGGCGGGAGGCCGAGCTCGTCACGGAGGCTGCGGACCCGCTCGAAGCTGAGTTGGTAGCGGCGTATGACTGCGTGCGCCGAGTGCCCGGCGGCCAGCATCTCCGTGGCGAGCCGGAGACGACCGGCCCGGTCCTGCACGTGGCCGGGCGCGATGCACTGCTCCCGGTCGCAGACCGGCCGCGACTTACCCTCGGGGGCCCGCCCGTTGGCGATCATGAAGGCGGCCTGTGCGGCGGTCCAGTAGCGGCCCTGCCAGCGGAATCCGCGGCTGCCGTCGGCCTGGACGTGGCCGGTCCACTCCATGTGGCCGTCGCCAGCCGTCTTGGTGTGGCGGAGGAAGGCGGCTTCCAGAGTCGGGGCGGGCTTCTTGCCGGAGCGGGCCTTGGGCAGGCCGAGCGCGGCGCGGACGGCGGAGATGGGCCGGGTGTCCATGTGGAGCTGGGCGGCGATCTCGCGGTCGGAGCGTCCGGCATGGAGGAGCTCTGCGATGTCCTGACGGATGATCATGCGGCCACCGCCGGAGTCTGCTCGGGCCAGGTGACGCCGTCCAGCGCGCGAGCCTGCCGCTCGGACACCGGGGCGAGCGAGTAGCCGAGCCAGTCCATGCCGGCGGCCATCGCCACGTACGCGTCGGCCTCGTCGTAGCGGGCGGCGCCCTCGGTGTGGATGCCGTACCGGTCGGCGACCGCCGAACGCACCTCCCCCTTGGCGGCGTTGCCGCGCCCGGTGCCGTACAGCTTCAGCGTGGACGGCGGGATGACCGCGTACGGGATCCGGCGCCGGAAGCAGAACTGCCGGACGAGGGTCCGCAGCCCGGCGAGGTCTTCGTGGCCGGCGAGCGCGGCGTGGCCGTAGCTGGGGCCCTCCATGACGACCAGGTCGGCGGCCTTGATGAAGGAGCCGATCTCACCGGCGAGGTAGTGGAGCCGGTAGTCGCCGCGGGTCTTGGTGCGGATGTGGTCCGTCCAGCCCTCTCCGGCGATGCCGGTGGAGGTCAAAGAAAGATCCAGGCCCACGACGAGGGGGCGGGTGGTGCCCGTGGCCGGGAGCCGGGTCATCCCGGCCACGGGGGTCTTGGCGGAGGTCATCGGGCGCCTCCGGTCCTGCGCTGCTTCTGGTAGTCCCGCTCGGCCTGACGGCACGCCTCGCACAGCGGCTCCTTGCGGTAGTAGTGCTGCCGGGCGCCCCGGAAGGTGCCGTGGGCGATCGGCTTGCGCTGGCTGCCGCCGCGGGGCCGCTTCAGGCCGATGGCCTTGATCAGGTTGTCGAGTTCGGCGTCGGTGAGCGTCACAGCGCGGCCTCGGCCTTCTCGCGGGCCTCCCGGCACATGGCCTCGTTGGCGGCCTGGAGGTCGAGGAGCTGCTGCTCCAGCGCGGCGTACGCGCTCTTGAGGCGGGCGTGCTCGGCGGCCGTGACGGCGCTGGGGTTCTTGCCCGCGAGGAGGGCGCGGAGCCGGTCGTTCTCCTCCGCGTAGCGGGCGGCGATCGAGCGGGAGACGTCCAGGCTGCTGCGGGCGGTGTCGCGCTGCTCCAGGGCGAGCTCATAGCGGGCCTGGAGCCCGTTGTAGGTACGGCGGGTGACGGGCATGGTCAGGCTCCGTTCTGGGTGCGGGGGATGAGCGGCCACTGCGGTGGGCAGTACGCGGCCGGGGCGGACTTGCGGAGGTAGTCCTGGAGGCTGGCGGCCTGCTCGGCGGCCCAGCCGACCTGCGCGGCGTGCAGCTCGGCGAGCGTCATGGCGGCGAGCCGCTCGTGGAGGGTGCCGATGCGCCAGGCGACGCGGCAGGCGGCGATGGCGTCGGCGTCGGAGGTGTGTGCGGCGCCGAGCGGGACCTCGTAGTGCTCGCACAGGGCGGTGAGGTTGCGCTTCCCGCGCCGGTAGCGGTCGACCTGCTTGTCGATGACGAGCGGGTCGATCACGGGCCCGGCGGGGAGCGGCGGGAGGCCGTAGCGCGCGGCCTCCCGGTCGAGGAGCGTGATGTCGTAGCGGGCGTTCATCGCGACGATCGGCACCCCGCTCGTGATGACCTGGCCGAGCGCGGCGAGGACGTCGCCGACGACTTCGGCAGCCGGCTTTCCTTCGGCGCGGGCCCGCTCGGTGGTGATGCCGTGGACCTGCGCGGCGCCCTCAGGGATCTCCACGCCCGGGTCGGCGAGCCAGTTCGCGGCCACGGTCGGCTGCCCGCCGCCGCACTGCACCACGGTCGCGGTGACGATGCGGTCGGTCTCGACGTCCACGCCCGTGGTCTCCAGGTCGAAGCCGGCCAAGCGGCCCAGGTGCCAGCTCACTGCCCACCGCCCGCGCGCTCGGCGTAGATCCGGCGCCCGAGGCTGTCGAGCGTCTCCATCTCGCCGGTCTCGTTCTGGACCTGCCGGTTCAGCATCCGCAGGTTGCCCAGCTCGTAGCCGATCTGCTGGAGGCGACCCTGCGAGGTGTTCTTGTCGAGGATCTCGTCGCGGTACGACTCCGCCGACCGGGCCGGGGCCTCGTTGCCGCGCTCGATGCGGTCCGCGTCCGGGTCCTTGTCGTGCGTCGGCGTCAGCCCGAAGCCCAGCAGCAGCGTCCGCAGCGCCACGGACTGTGCCTTCGTCGTCGCCTTGTCGGCGGTGTCGAGCGCCTCGCCCATCGTCTGGAGCGTGAGCGTGTCGCCCATCGGGCCGATGATCGTCCAGGTGACGAGGACGGAGCACTCCCGCATGCGGGTGCCCTTGGCGGTGGTCTTCTCGCCATAGGTGGCCTCCACCTTGGACGAGAGCACGTTGACGCCGTGCTTCAGCGTCACGGGCCCGAAGACGTTGACGACGGTATCGACGCCCCGGAAGTTGAACCGGGTGCCGGCCTGGTTGTACTGCTCCCGCTTCGAGATGCCACGGATCTCGCGCCGGACGCGGAGCCACGCGATGGTGACGGGGACCATCTCCGGGTCGTCGTCGCCCGGCTCGTAGTCCGCCATCGGGTCGACGGCGTTCGGGAACTGCTCAACGAACTCCGGCGGCAGGCTCATGCCGTCCTGCTGCTCGGCGCCGGTGGCGCGGCCGGCGGCGGCTGCGGCCCGCTCCTGGATCGTGCTCATGCTGCGTGCTCCTCACGGACAGAGCGGGGGATGTTGATCTGGCGGTACGTGCGGTCCTCGACGCAGTCGGCGTAGGCCTCGGGCCAGCGTTCGGCGAGCCGCTTGGTGTCGGTCCACGTCTTGGTGCGCTCGTCGAGCGATACGTGGACGCGGTCCAGGACGGTGGCTGCCTCGGCGCCCGCGAGCCCGGCGAGGATGCGGGCCTTCGCCGCCTTCTTCCGCTTCTCGGCGGCGGCGTAGACCTCGTGTGCGTCGAGGTACTCCTCGACCGCCTCCTGCGTATCGATGTCCCGGGTGATGTCCACGACGCCCGCGCGCTCCGGGTGGAGCCGGTCGTACAGGTCGAGGAGGACGTCCGGGTCGGCGTCGTGGGCGAGGGCTGGCGGGCGCCGGTCGGTGATCTGCTGCCAGGCGAGAGCCCCGGCGGCGCGGAGGTCCGCGATCAAGTCGGCGTGGTCGGCAACCCGGATGACGTACTGCCGGTAGTCGTTGCCGCCGATCAGGACGGCGGCGTGGACGTGGTCGAAGCCGCAGACGTCGGCCTGCCAGAGGGTCTGGACGAGGACGTCGTCCGCGACACCGGTCCGGAACTGGGAGGCCTTCATCTTGTCGCGACACTTGATCTCGACGGCGCACTTCTCGCGGCCGTCGGCGAGGGGGCACTCCAGGACGCGGCGGTCGAGGGTGCACATCTGCCAGGGCCTGTCGACGTTCTGGACGAGGCCGACGCGGCGGACGACGCTGCGGTTGCGGCGGGCCCACTCGCGGGCGACGGTGTCCTCGAACGCGCGTCCCCAGAGGGCGGGTTCGGAGTCGTCGCCGTCGATGGGGAGTCCGCCGGTCTTGTCGTGGTAGACGGAGAGGGCGTTGCCGTAGCGGCTGATGCCGAGGATGGCGGCGATGTCGCTGGAGCCGAGCCCGGCGCGGCGGGCCTGGAGCCAGACGTCGCGGTCGGCGTCGGCGGGGAGGATGAGGCGGCCGGTGGGGGTGACCCGGCGGCCGGCGGCCGGGGCCTGAGCGGCCCCAGCCTGCGCGGTCGTTGTCATCCGGCGTCGCCTCCGCTCAGCGGGACGCCAGCGGCCTTGTCCCACGCCTCGAAGTCGACCTGGTGCATGCCTTCCTCGCGGCCGCTCATGGCGGTGGCGGCGGCGAGCGCGAGCGTCGCGTGGGCCTGGGCCATCGCGATGTGGTGGCTGGCGTCGGGGTGCGCGGGCCGCCCACCGGGGCGGTCGGTGAAGGAAGCGGCGCTGAGGTGGCGCTCGGCCTCGCGGTAGTGCTCAGGCCCGGTCATGCGGCGCTCCTCAGGTTCAGCACCGGCACGGTGTACGAGCGGCGGTCGGTCTCCTGGTCGTCCCGGGCGATCAGGTCCCCGCGGGCGGCGAGCGCTCGCAGGTCCTTCCGCGCGGTGTTCCGGCCCGTCGTCGGCCACGGGGACCGGCGGAGCTCGGCCTCGGCGCGGAGCGTGGTCCACGGGCCGTTGCTGTTGCGGATCCGGGCGAGGAGCCAGTCCCGGCGCGCGATGGCGGCGGTCGGATCGATCGTGGTGACGCTCATCAGCTCTTGCTCCGATCGGCGTTGAGGAGGGCGGTGAGGTAGTCGGCCATCGCGGAGGAGTGGCACTCGATAACCGGCTCGGGACAGCAGGGGTAGACCCAGGCGTCGTCGGGGTCGTGCTCCTCGTCGGTGCAGACTGGGGCGATGCTGGACAGCTCCTCGGCGGCCTCTTCCGAGCACACCCGCCACTCGGGCGTCGAGGTGCCGGCCAGGACGGTGAGGAGTTCGCGGGCGGGGCCGCGGTAGACGTCGAGGAGGCTCACGCGGCACCGTCCTCGGCGCGCTGGGCCGGGACGGCGCGGGCGGCGCCGAGCGTCCGCATCTGATCGGCGACCCGTACGGCCTGCATCCCGGTGAGGGAGACCTTCGTGGCGAGGCGCTCGACCAGTTCGGCCACCAGCTCCTCGACGGCGAGCTTCTCCGGGGCGTGGCCGTCGTGGACGCCGGTCGGCTCGGTGCAGGCGATGGCCATGAACCGCTCGAAGAAGTCCTCCTCCATGAGGAGGTCGAGGAGGTCGTGGACGTTGTTCTCGACGAGCGGGGTGACGTCCGCGGTGACGCAGAGGGCGGTGGCTTCGATGTACATGGGCCCGGTGACGGACCGCTTCGGGTTGGTGCTCACTGGGCGCTCCCGGGCGTCGTGCAGGTGGTCGTGTCCTCGGCCAGCGGGCTGGACTCGGCAACGGTGGTGATCTCGTCGTGGCGGTGGATCTCGTAGGCCGTATCGGGGTAGTGGGTCAGGTACTTACTGACCCGCTCCTGGGCCGCTTCGATGGACGGGTACCGAACCCAACTCAGCGGCGCGAGGGGCCCGTTCATCTCGACCGTGAAGGTGGAGAGCAGTTCCGCGTCGGCGGGGTGCGGGCGGGCCAGCGGCGCGGTCTCCAGCTCGGCGACCCGGGTCCGCAGCGCGGCCACCTCGCGGACCGCGTCGTCGAGGGCCTCGTTCGTCGAGTGCCGCTCGGCCAGCAGCGCCGCCACCTGCCCACGCAGGGCCAGCAGTTCGGCTGCCGACTCCGACGACTGGAGCAGGCACGCCGCCTCCAGCGCCGCCGCGATCCCGGCCGCCGACGGGTCCGAGCCGCTCAGCGCCGCGAGGACCACGCCCTCCGCCGCCTTCATCCGCTTGGCGTTCATGCCGCACGCTCCGGGGCCGCTGCCAGGTACTCCAGCAGCGCGACCGCGTTGGCGGCCGTGCGACCGGGCTCCTCTGCCCAGATGTCCACGTGGGCCCGCAGGCTGAAGGCGTCAGTCCACGCGGGCCCGTCGCCGAGGGACAGCGCCACGTAGCCGATCGCCATATCGGCGAGCTGCGACTCCCGGTGCGGGTCGCCCGCGACCGCGCAGCGGATCGCTCCGACGAGGTTCATCCGTCGGGAGGCGTGCGGGGTCGTGAGCCTGCGGTCGAACGCATCCTCGACCCAGTCGGACGCCCAGAAACCGTTCGTCTCGATGATCCGCGCGGCGGCGAGGAGGACGGCGGGGACGGTCGTCGGGCGCGGCGGGGCCAGCAGGACGGGGACCGGGCGGCGGTCGCCGGTGGGGACGTTGGTGGGGTCGGTGATCACGCCGCGACCTCCTCGGCGGTCGCCGGGGTGAGGGACCAGCAGCGGACGGCCACACCGTCGTGCTCGATGAGGGCCTCGGTCTCGACAGCGCCTTTGCTGCCGGCGAAGTCGCGGATCTCGACCGGGTCGACGCCGTACTGTGCGGCGGCTGCGATCACGTGCTCCGGCATGCGGTGGAAGTGGAGGTCAACGGTGATCGGACCGAGGTTGCTGACGGTGACGGAGGTCGGGGGGTGCTCCAGGGAGGCGGTGACCATCTCGGCCACCGCGAAGCCCTTCATCAGGGCGTCGTGGGAGCGGATAAGCTTCGTGTTCACGGGTTCTCCGATTCCATGGGTCGGGTTTCCGAGGGGCTGCATTCGGACCGGGCTGGGTCCGGGGCGGCCCCGTCTTCGTTCAGGCGGCGCGGCGACGCCGGCCTCGGGTGGCCGGGTCGACCTCGCCCGCGGCCTGGAGGTCGCGGAGGTTCTTCGCGGAGAAGCGGGTGAAGCGGCCGACCCGGGTGAACGGGATCGAGCGGGCCTTGACCTTCTCGGTGACCCAGTTCTCCGAGACGCCGAGCAGTTCCGCGGCCTCGGCCGTGGTGTAGAGGCGGAGCTCGGGGTCCGGCTGCGTGAAGAGAGGGATGAGCTCGGCGAGCACGGCCCGGAAGGCGTCCACAAGGGGGCCTTCCGCCCCGGTCTCCTGCTCGGCCCTCGCGGGCGGCGCGATCGTCGTGATGGTCACGTCTACTCCCTGGTGATGGCGTCGCTGGGTACGTCCAGAGCTCGCGCGATCCGATCGAGCACGTCTGTGCTCGCCCCCCTCTTGCCTCGCTCCAGGCGAGACAGATGGCTGGGATGCATCTCCGCGAGGTACGCGAGGTGTCGGACTGACCACCCACGAGCCGCGCGAAGAGCCCGGATTGCAGCTCCGTTCGGTTTCACGAGAAGGACAGTACCTCTCGAAATACCTCGCGGCAAGGTGTTCGCGAGGAGTGGCGAGGTGTTGGCGTGGATACGCGAGGGGTGACAGGTGCGATTGAGGCAACACTCGTGGGGTCCACAGGACTGGTCTTTACTGGTCAATAGCCGACAGTCGCCTAGTTCTGTTGCCTCACCGTGAGGCATCATGTGCTTATGGATGAGGACTGGGGGCTTCTCGCCACCGAGATCAAGGCGGCCCGAAAGGCCCGCCGCATGACGCAGAAGGACCTCGCGGCGGCGGCGGACATCGGGTTCTCCACCCTCCAGCGCCTTGAAGCCGGCCAGCCCTTCACCACCTGGCCGCCATCCGTCGACCGCGTCGCTCGCGTCTTCGGCTGGACCCCGGAGAGCCCGCGCCAGATCCTCGCCGGAGGGAAGCCGACGTTCGCTGATGCCTCAGCCGGAACTCGCCCCGCCCGCGACAGGTCCCTCCCTGCACGAGTCGAGCAGGCGCTCGCCGAAGGGGACCTCGTCGACTCCGAGGTACTGGAACTGCCAGGCGGCCTGAACATCGTGGTGGTCGGCAAGTCCGTTGGGCCCCGGAGCCCGGAGGAGCAGGCCGAGCTCGCTGATGCCCTTCGAGAGTGGACCCGTAGGCAGCGGAAGATCCGAGGCATCGCGGAAGGCGAGTGACCCCTCGCGGCGAGGTGACGGACTCCTCGCGAATCCTCGCCAACACCCGTTGAATGTGGTTCTATGTGAAGCACCTGTTACGGGGGGTCACCGCGACGGGTACATGGGGGGTCCGCGTGCGGATCGCTATCACAGTGGAGCGGGTCCACGAGATCCCGCGTGGCGTGAAGATGGTCCTGGACCGGTCCTCCTCAGAGCGGCCCGTCCTGTGGGTACGCGATGACGTGCCCGAGGCCGTCGTCTCAAGCGTGCTCGAAGCTGCCCAGTCCGGGCAGCGGCTGGCATTGCCGCCGCGTGTCCAGCCGTAGCAGCTGGCGTTCCAGTCTTGGGCCTGCCGCCGGAACGCCGACCGATGCGGCAGGCCCTTTCACGTCCCACGTTCAGGGGGTCACCTTGGCGTACGCCGAGAAGGTCTACAAAGTCCGCAACGGACGACAGACGAAGCAGTTCACCTGGAAAGCCAAGTACAAGCGGCCAGACGGCACATACGGGTCGGAGTCCGGTTTCGACACGAAGACGGCGGCCATAGCTTTCGGGGAGGAGCAGGAGGCCGCGGCCCGTCGAGGCAACTGGATCGACCCTGCCCTCCAGCGCAAGCACTTCGGGGTCTTCGTCCGCAAGACCTGGATGCCGGCGAAGTCCAAGCGCGGAAACACCATGGACCGGCGCTGGAACCACCTCGAACAGCACATTTTCCCGCGCTGGGAACACGTTGAGCTCAATGCGATCACCTGGTTCGACGTGGATGCCTGGCAGCAGACGCTCACCTGCGACGACACCACCCGCGGGCACTGCGTCAGTCTGATGTCCACCATCCTCACCGGCGCAGTCGACGCCAAGCACCTCCTCGTCAACCCGCTCTTCGGACGCAGGCGGACTGTGGCGACAGGGGCGGCCGCTGCGGCCACGAAGCTGAAGAAGTCCGATGAGGAGAAGTGGGCGCCGGTGGAGGCCGTACTGCGGATCGCCGACCGCATGGGACCCGTGAACGGACTTCACGTCCTCACGTGTGCCTTCACCGGCCTCGGCTGGGGGGAGAGCGCCGGCCTGCACCGCAGAAACACTCTGCTCCTCCGTCGTCAGGCGTACGACGGGGGGTTCTTCGAGTGCCCGATCATCCGCGTGGACGCTGAGCTCGGGTCGCTCGCCGAATACACGCGTCGAGGGCCGAACGGCGAACGGCTCGGGGGCGTGCTCCAGCTGGAGCCACCGAAGAACAACGAGGCGCGCCCGCGCGACATCGACATCCCACCCTTCCTCGCCCAGCTCCTTCGCTATCACCTGGACGACTGGCCTCACGACATGGTGTTCAGCACTCCCGGGGGCAAGTACTGGCGCCGCGGTAACTTCCTGCGTCAGAACCTCCGGCCGGCGGCCGACGGCCGAGAGGGGCTGCCCCGGGTGAAGGGGCATGCTGCGCGGCCCGCCTGGGCGCCGATCAAGCCCGGGTTGACTATGCGGGATCTCCGGCACACGCACGATACGTACCAGGACCAGATTGGCGTACGCGAGTCGCTGGCGCACGAACAGGCGGGACACAAGCGGCCCGGGATCAAATCCGTGTACCAGCACCCGACGCCGGAGATGCGCGAGCAGCGCCTCGCGGGCCTTCAGGACATCTTCGAGCGAGGGATGAGTAACCTTGGGTGGGAGACGTTGTGGGGGCGAGTAAGCCTCTCGAAGCGGCGGATCGTGGTCGTCTCCCAAAAATCTCCCAAATGATCATGACCGGCTGATCGGGCGAAGTTCAGTCGCAGGTCAGAGAGTTGAGTAGACGCGGGGGAAGCCTTGAAACAGCGGTTCTTACAAAGCAGATGTCGGCGGTTCGAAACCGTCCGCGCCCACCAGTGA
>NZ_JASCXN010000056.1 GCF_030010625.1 Streptomyces sp. CC208A
ATGCTCCTCATGCTCGCGCCTGGGCACTGCGACGGCGCGGCCGGGTGCGCGGCCCTGGCCCGCCACCCCTGATCCTCCCACGTCCGGGGTCCGGGCCCGGCCTCCGGTCCAGCTATCGGACGCGCGTCCCGTCCTCGTGGACGGCAGGAGGCTCCGGCGGCGCGGCGGCGGACCGTTTCCGCAGCCAGGTGACGAAGCCGCACACGACGGTCAGGGCGAAGAGCCCGAGCACCGTGAAGCGTGCCCAGGCGGGCAGCGAGCTGAAGAAGCCCACGTACAGAAAACGCACCACGTCGAAGACGAAGTCCGCCTTCGACGCGAGCGTCACGTCCCCGTCCATCCCCGTTTTCCCCCTCGGTCGGCCCTGCGCGCGCCCCCGCGCGGCCGCGCGGGGTCAGCGCGCGGCGAGCGCGGCCTCGCCGGCGGCGCGCATGGCGGCCAGCGGGGCCTTCGGGGCGCCGGTCATCTGCTCGACCTGGAGCACCGCCTGGTGGACCAGGAGGTCCAGGCCGCCGATGATCTTACCGCCGCGTTCGGACCAGGCGGCGGCGAGCGTGGTGGGCCAGGGGTCGTAGAGGACGTCGAAGAGGACGCCGGGGCGGTCGGGAACGGCGGCCGCCAGGGCGTCCGTGGTGCCCGCCGGGGTCGTCGCGATCACCAGCGGGGCCGCGAACGCCTCCGCAGCGTCGTCCCAGGCCGCGGTGCGGACGTCCACGGCGAGCCGGTCGCCCCAGCCGCGCATCTCCGCGGCCCGCGCCTCGCTGCGTACGTACGCGGTGACCGGGCCCGCGCACACGCGGGCCAGGGCGGCGAGGGCCGAGGAGGCGGTGGCGCCCGCGCCGAGGATCGCGGCGGACTCCACCTTCTCGACGCCCCGCTCGCGCAGGGCGGCGATCATGCCGGGGATGTCGGTGTTGTCGCCGACCCGGCGGCCGTCCTCGCGGAGGACCACCGTGTTGACCGCCTCCACGGAGGCCGCCGTCCCAGTGATCTCGTCGAGCAGCGGGATGACCGCCCGCTTGAGCGGCATGGTCAGTGACAGACCGGCCCACGAGGCGTCGAGCCCCGCCATGAAGCCCGGCAGGGCCGCCTCGTCGATCTCGAAGCGCTCGTAGGACCAGTCGTCCAGGCCCAGCTCCGCGTACGCGGCCCGGTGCAGGACCGGGGAGAGGGAGTGGGCGATCGGCGAACCGAGGACGGCGGCGCGGCGGCCCTCACTGGCCCGTGTTGGCATTGAACTTGTCCCTCAGCTTCTCGAATTCGGCGTAGGTCTTCGCGAACTCGGTCTTGTGCATGCCGTCGGTCGCGACGAAGTACATCCAGCCGTCCTTCGTCGGATCGAGCATGGCGGCCAGCGCCTCGTTGCCGGGGTTGCTGATCGGACCGGGCGGGAGACCGACCTGGGTGTACGTGTTGTACGGATCCTGGTTGCTGTTCGCCTCCTTCGACGAGATCTTGATCTCGGACTGGCCCTTCAGATAGTTCAGGGCCGAGTCGAACTGGAGCTTCCGGTTCGTCTCGGTGTTGTCCGGCTGGAGACGGTTGTAGATGACCTCCGCCATCTTGCGGAAGTCGTCGTGCGTCTTGCCCTCCGCCTGCACCAGGCTCGCGACGGTCACGAGTTCCCAGGCGTTCTCCAGGCCGTGCGCCTTCGCCTTCCCCTCCAGGTCCAGCTTCGTGTACTCCTGGGTGGCGCGACTGACCATCTTCTTGAGGGCGTCCTCCGGCTTGCCGCCCTTCGCGACCGGGTAGCTCGCCGGGAAGAGGAATCCTTCCAGCGGATCCTTGAGCTTGTCGTGGCCCTTGGCCCAGTCGGGCAGACCCAGGGAGTCGGCCCGCTCGAAGGCGATCTTCTTCGTGGTGCCGGGCTCAAGGCCGAGGCGCGTGTCGATCTGCTCGTACACCCAGGCGTTGCGCTTGCCTTCGGGGATGATGAGGTTGGCCTGGCTCGCCGGGTCCAGCATCAGCGCGACCGCGCTCTCCGCCGACATCTCCTTGCGCAGCGTGTACGCGCCGGCCTGGATCGAGTTGCCCTTCTCGTTCTTCTGCTGGGCCGAGACGAAGGCGTCGACGCTCTTCACGACGCCGGCCTTCTTCAGGATGTTGCCGATCTCGGTGCCGTACGCGCCCTTCGGGATCTCGACCTGGACCTCGCCGCTGCCCGTGCCCGCGTAGTCGGGCGCCGCGCCGAACTGGCCCTGCCAGAACTGGTAGCCGAAGTAGCCGACGCCGCCGACGCCGCCGATGAGGACCGCGGCGACGACGAGGCAGGCGACGCCGTTCTTGCCCTTGCGTTTCTTCTCCTTGCCGCGGCGCTCGCGGTCGTCGCCGCGGCCGCCCCGGCCACGGCGGGAGGGCGGGGCGTCGTCGCCGCGGCCGCCCCGGCCACGGCGGGAGGGCGGGGCGTCGTCCTCGTGGCCGTCCTCGTCGTCGCCGGTGAAGAAGGGGTGCGCCTCCTCCGCGTCCTCCCGGACGGGCTCCGGTTCCGGTTCGGGCTCCGGCTCCCAGTCGATGACCGGCTCCGGCGGCTGCTGCCGGCGGCCTGGCGGCTGGGGCGGCGGGTAGGCCTCGGGGGTGCCGTAGAGGTCGGGCTGCTGGCCGCCGTACGGGTCGGCGGGCGGCGCGTTGTAGGCCATGGCGGCCTGGCCGGTCTCCCAGTTGCCGTCGTAGCTGCCGTCGTACGTCTGCCCGGGCTGCCCGGGCGTGTCGTACCCCTGGTTCCAGCCGGTCTGACCGTACGCCTGCGCCGGATCGCCGTACGCCTGCGCCTGCGCCTGCGCCTGCGGGTCGGCGTACCCCTGCTGCGGATACTGCTGCTGCGGGTACGCCGCCTGCTGCTGGTACGGGTCGGTCCCGTAGCCCTGCTGGGCGTACGGGTCCTGGTAGGGCTGGCCGCCCTGCTGCGGCTGCTGCTGGTACTGCTGCTGGCCTTCCCAACCCTGGTCCCCGTAGAGCGGGTCCGTGGGGTGCCACGGTTCGGAGCCGGGGCCCCGGCCATACTCAGTCATCGATCCCCAAACAGCCGCGAGGCTTCCGGACGATCCGCCTCTACGTAGTGCGGCAGTTGTTCGAACACCGCCGCAATGCGCGGAACGTTACCGTATCGCGATCAGATGATCGCTTCGACGCCCTCGCCGGGCGGATTACCTGACACCCGTTCGGACTCAAGAGCGTTCTGAAGGATGATCACAGCGGCGGCCTGGTCGATGACGGACCGGCCCTTCTTGGACTTCACCCCGGAGGCCCGCAGCCCCTGCGTCGCGGTCACCGTGGTCATCCGCTCGTCGACCAGCCGGACCGGCACCGGGGCGATGCCCTTCGCCATCTCCCTCGCGAAGGCGCGGACCTTGGTCGCGGCCGGGCCCTCCCGCCCGCTGAGCGAGCGGGGCAGACCCACGACGACCTCGATCGGCTCGTACTCCTCGACGATCTGGCGGAGCCGCCGGTGGGCGGCCGGGACGTCGCGTCCCGGCACGGTCTCCACCGGCGTGGCGAGGACCCCGTCGGGGTCGCACGAGGCGACCCCGATCCGGGCGTCCCCGACGTCGACGGCGATCCGTCGTCCTCGGCGCATGGTCACGCGGTCTCCACGACCATGCGCTCGACGGCGGCGATGGCCTCGCCGACGGCCTCCGGGTTCTGACCGCCGCCCTGGGCGACGTCCGGCTTGCCGCCGCCACCGCCACCGAGGGTCTTGGCGGCGGTGCGGACCAGCTCGCCGGCCTTGAGGCCGCGCTCGCGGGCGGCCTCATTGGTGGCGATGACCGTGAGCGGCTTGCCGTTGGCCGTGGTGAAGAGGGCCACGACGGCCGGGCGGTCCGAGGGGATGCGGCCGCGCACGTCGAGGACGAGCTTGCGCAGGTCGTCGGCTCCGGTGCCGTCCGGGACCTGGCCGGTGACCAGGGCGAGACCGCGGATGTCCTTGGCCGAGTCGACCAGTCCTGCGGCGGCCTGGAGGACCTTCTCCGCGCGGAACTTCTCGATCTCCTTCTCGGCGTCCTTCAGCTTGCCGAGCATGGCGGCGATCTTCTCCGGCAGCTCCTCCGAGCGGCCCTTGACCAGCTCCTGGAGCTGGGCGACGACCGTGTGCTCGCGGGCGAGGAAGTTGTACGCGTCGACGCCGACGAGGGCCTCGATGCGGCGCACGCCGGAGCCGATGGAGGACTCGCCGAGCAGCTTCACCAGACCCAGCTGGGCGGTGTTGTGGACGTGCGTGCCGCCGCACAGCTCCTTGGAGAAGTCGCCGATGGTGACGACGCGGACCTGCTCGCCGTACTTCTCGCCGAACTCGGCGATGGCGCCCTGGCGCTTGGCCTCGTCGATCGGCATGACCTCGGCGTGCACGTCGAGCTCGCGGGCGAGCACCTCGTTGATCTTCTGCTCGACGTCGGTGAGGACCGTGCCGGGGACGGCGTTCGGCGAGCCGAAGTCGAAGCGGAAGCGGCCGGGCGAGTTCTCGGAACCGGCCTGGGCGGCCGTCGGGCCGAGGGCGTCGCGCAGCGCCTGGTGGGTGAGGTGGGTGGCCGAGTGGGCGCGGGCGATGGCCCGGCGGCGGCGGACGTCGATGGTGGCGTAGGCGGTGGAGCCCACGGTCACCTCGCCGACCTGCACGGCACCCTTGTGCACCGAGACGCCGGGGACCGGCTGCTGCACGTCGCGGACCTCGATCACGGCACCGGAGTGCAGCTTGATGCGGCCCTGGTCGGCGAGCTGGCCGCCGCCCTCGGCGTAGAACGGGGTGCGGTCGAGGACGACCTCGACCTCGTCGCCCTCGGAGGCGGCCGGCGAGGGGACGCCGTTCACCAGGAGGCCGACGACCGTGGACTCGCCCTCGGTGTTGGTGTAGCCGGTGAACCGGGTGGCGCCGGAGGTGTCGGCGATCTCGCGGTAGGCGGAGACGTCGGCGTGGCCGGTCTTCTTGGCCTTGGCGTCGGCCTTGGCGCGCTCCCGCTGCTCCTTCATCAGGCGGCGGAAGCCGTCCTCGTCCACCGTGAGGCCCTGCTCGGCGGCCATCTCCAGGGTGAGGTCGATCGGGAAGCCCCAGGTGTCGTGGAGCAGGAACGCCTTCTCGCCGGCGAGGACCGTGCCGCCGGCGGCCTTGGTCTCGGTGACGGCGGTGTCGAGGATGTTGGTACCGCCCTTGAGGGCCTTGAGGAACGCGGCCTCCTCGGCGAGGGCGACGGTCTCGATCCGCTTGCGGTCGGTGATCAGCTCCGGGTACTGCTCGCCCATCGTGTCGATCACGGTGTCGACGAGCTGCTGCACGACCGGTCCTGTGGCGCCGAGCAGGCGCATGTTGCGGACGGCGCGGCGCATGATGCGGCGGAGCACGTAGCCGCGGCCCTCGTTGCCCGGGGTGACGCCGTCGCCGATGAGCATGACCGAGGTACGCATGTGGTCGGCGACCACGCGCAGCGAGACGTCGCTGTCGTGGGCCTTGCCGTAGGCGACGCCGGTGAGCTCGGTGGCCTTGTCGATGACGACCTTGAGGGTGTCCGTCTCGTACATGTTCTGGACGCCCTGGAGGATCATCGCCAGGCGCTCCAGGCCGAGGCCCGTGTCGATGTTCTTGGCGGGCAGGTCGCCGAGGATCGGGAAGTCGTCCTTGCCGGAGCCCTCGCCGCGCTCGTACTGCATGAAGACGAGGTTCCAGATCTCCACGTACCGCTCGTCGTTGACGGCCGGGCCGCCCTCGACGCCGAACTCGGGGCCGCGGTCGTAGTTGATCTCGGAGCAGGGGCCGCAGGGGCCGGGGACGCCCATGGACCAGAAGTTGTCGGCCTTGCCCAGGCGCTGGATGCGCTCGGCGGGCACACCGACGACATCGCGCCAGATGGCCTCGGCTTCATCATCGTCCTGGTACACGGTGATCCAGAGCTTCTCCGGCTCCAGGCCGTAGCCGCCATGCTCGACCGGGGTGGTCAGCAGCTCCCAGGCGAGCTTGATGGCGCCTTCCTTGAAGTAGTCGCCGAAGGAGAAGTTGCCGCACATCTGGAAGAACGTGCCGTGGCGGGTGGTCTTGCCGACCTCTTCGATGTCGGGCGTGCGCACGCACTTCTGCACGCTGGAGGCGCGCGTGAAGGGCGGCTTGACCTCGCCCAGGAAGTAGGGCTTGAAGGGCACCATGCCGGCGGGGACGAGCAGCAGAGTCGGGTCGTCCGCGATGAGCGACGCCGAAGGGACGACGGTGTGCCCGCGCTCCTCGAAGAAGCTCAGCCAGCGGCGGCGGATTTCAGCCGACTCCATCAGTGGTCCTCATTCCGGTTGTACGAGATCGTGCGCGACGAAAACGTGGTCGTGGTCTTGTGCGGGGTGGGGCCGAGGGCGGCCCTGCGGCGGGGCCCCGGGAGCTCCCGGTCCGCGGGAGGCGGTGCGTCGAGGCCGAGCGCCTCGCCCAGCTCGGCCTCCCGCTGGACCATGCCCGCCCTCACGTCGAGGGCGAAGTCCTTGAGCCGGTGGCCTGCCTCGATCGCCTTGTTCGCGGCCTGTGCCGCGAGGCTCTCGGGGGTCAGCTGCTGGATCTTGCGGTTGACCTTGGTGGTGGCCCAGACGCCGGCTGCTGCGCCGGCCGTGAACCAGAACGTGCGGCGGAACATCGCGGCTCAGCCCTTCTGCTTCCGGCGCCGTGCGCGGGGCACGGTACGGCCGACGATCACAGTACGTCGCCCGGTGGCGGGCGGCACCTCCTCGCGGGACCGGTCGCGGCCGAGCGCCCGTCGGACCCCGTAGCCGAACGCGGCGACCTTGACGAGCGGGCCGCCGAAGGTGGAGGCGACGGTCGTCGAGAGCGCGGAGGCGTTGGCGGTGACCTCCTGGACGTCGGAGGCGATGGCGTCGACCCGGTCGAGCTGGGTCTGCGCCGAGCGGACCGTCGCCGACGCGTCGGCGAGCAGGGGGACGGCCTGTTCGGTCACGTCCGCCACGAGTCTGGTGGTCGCCCTGAGCGTCTGCGCCAGCCTCACCAGCACCACGGCGAGGAAGGAGACGAGGATCGCCCAGAACACGGCCACCAGGATCCCGGCAACCTCTCCACCGGTCACTGAGCACCGCTCTCTGCTGTCGTCATTGCTGTCGTCGCTGTCGTTCGGGTCCTGCGAAAAGTCGTCCTCCGACCCTATCGCGCCCGGGCTGCGGCGCCGTACCGCATTACCGCCCGTGGGACGGGAGTTGCGCGATCGGATTGTACGGAGTGCGCGCGGATGAGTACGCTCCGTGTCCCATGCGACGCAGCAACCTCCCGGCGGAGCTCAACCGGTTCGTGGGACGGGCCGCCGAGCGGGCCCGACTGGCCGCGCTCCTGGCCGAGTCACGTCTCGTCACGGTCCTCGGCGTGGGCGGGGTCGGCAAGACCCGGCTCGCCCTGAAGGCCGCCGCCACGGTGCAGAAACGCTCCGGCGGGGAGGTGCGGCTCGCCGAGCTGGCACCGCTGCGCGACCCCGAGCTCGTCGAACACGCCCTCATGGAGGCGCTCGGTCTGACCGACCACACGCTCCGCCCGCCGCGCGAGGTCCTGGTGGAGCACCTCTCCGAGCGCCGGCTGCTGCTCGTGCTCGACGGCTTCGAGCACCTGGTGGAGGCCTGCGCCCCGCTCGTCCGCGACCTGCTCGCGGCGGCCCCTGGACTGACCGTGCTGGCCGCCGGCCGCAGGCCGCTGCGGATCCCCGGCGAGGCGGTGCTGACGCTGGCGCCGATGGACGAGCCGGACGCGCTCGCGCTGCTCGCCGAGCGGGCGGCCGGGGCCGGTGCGCCCGCCCTCCCGGACGACGGGCCGGTACGGGAGCTGTGCAGGCGGCTCGACGGGATCCCGCTCGCGCTCGAACTGGCCGCGGGACGGCTGCCACTGCTGTCGGTGGAGCAGCTCCTCGCCCGCCTCGACGACCGCTTCCGCCTCCTCGGCGGCGACGGACGGGGGGTCCTCCCCCGCCACCAGACGCTGCGCACCGCGATCGGCTGGAGCCACGAGCTGTGCACCCCCGAGGAGCGGCTGCTGTGGGCGCGCCTGTCGGTCTTCGCGGGCCCCTTCGACCTGGAGGCAGTGGAGTACGTGTGCGGCGGCACCGGCCTGCCGCAGGAGGGGATCCTCGATCTGCTGGGCGGTCTGCTCGCGCAGTCGCTGGTGATCCGCGAGGACACGCCGGCGGGACCGGGCTACCGGATGCTCGACACGGTGGCGGCGTACGGGGCGGAGTGGCTGGCGGCGCTCGGGGACACCGAGCGGATGCGGCGGCGGCACCGGGACTGGTACATGGGCCTGGCGACCTGGTGCGAGCTGGAGTGGTTCAGCCCCCGGCAGGCGGAGGTGGCGGCGCGGACGGACGCGGCGCTGCCGAACCTGCGGGCGGCGCTCGACCTCTGCCTGGAGCTGCCGGAGGACGCGCACCTGGCCCAGCACCTGGCGGGGACGCTGTGGTTCGCGTGGGTGGGGTGCGGGCGTCTCTCAGAGGGGCGGCACTGGCTGGACCGGGCGCTGGCGCTGGAGTCGGAGCACGAGGAGGCGCGGCTCAAGGCGCTGTGGGTGCTCGGTTACGTGACGATCCTGCAGGGCGACAGGACGGCGGCCGTCGCGGCGCTGCACGCCTGCCGGGAGCGGGCGCGGGTCTCGCGGAACCGGCTGGCGGAGGCGTACGCGACGCACCGGATGGGCTGTCTGGCGCTGCTCTCGGACGACTTCCCGCGCGCCGAGGAGCTGCTGGGGAAGGCGCTGGACGCGTACGGGGAGCTGGGCGAGCTGAACAGCAACGTGCTGATGGGCCAGGTGGAGCTGGCGATGGCACGGGCGTTCGGGGGCGATCTCGAGAGCGCGACGGCGATCTGCCGGGAGGTCAGGGAGATCTGCGAGGAGCGCGGCGAGCGCTGGACCCGGGCGTACGCGCTCTACGTCCTCGCGCACGCGGCCTGGACGCGGGACGCGCTGCCGGAGGCGCGGGAGCTCCTGGTGGAGTGCCTGACGATCAACCACCTCTTCCGCGACCTGGTGGGGGTGGTGCTCGCGGTGGAGCTGCTGGCCCTGGTGGCGGTCGGCGAGGGCGACGCGGTGGAGGCGGCGGTGCTCCAGGGGGCGGCGCTGCCGATGTGGGACGCGGTGGGGCTCCAGCGCTTCGGATCGGCCTCCTTCGACGGGCCGCGGGTGCTGTGCGCGGGGCGGGCGGTGGAGGCACTGGGGGCCGAGAGGTACGAGGAGGCGTTCCGGCTCGGGCAGGGCCTGTCGCTCGACGAGACGGTGGAGCGGGCGCTGGCCGAGCGCTCGGGTGCGAGCGGTCCTACGGGGGACGGGGCGCCGCGGCCGTTCCGCTCCTCGCGGCCGCCGGTGGTGCCGGGAACGCGGAAGCCCGCCGGCTCCCCCACCGGAAAGGGCGGGGAAGCGGCGGGCTGAACACCGCGGGGGTGAGTACGGCTGCCTGCTGGGGTCAGCGGGCGTAGTACTCGACGACCAGCTGCTCGTCGCAGATGACCGGGATCTCCTTGCGGTTCGGCTCGCGGTCCAGGCGGAAGGCCAGGGCCTTCAGGTTGACCTGGAGGTAGCGCGGGGTCTCGCCGTCGGGGGCGAAGCCACCCTCGCGGGCGACCTGGAACAGGGTCTTGTTGCGCGACTTCTCGCGGACCATCACGACGTCGTCGGGACGGACGCGGAAGGACGGCTTGTCGACCTTGCCACCGTTGACCTGGATGTGGCCGTGGACGACCATCTGGCGGGCCTGGTAGATGGTGCGGGCGATGCCCGAACGCAGGACCAGGGCGTCGAGACGGCGCTCGAGCTCGACGACCAGCGCCTCGCCCGTCTTGCCCTCGGCCTTCTTGGCGCGGTCGTAGGCGCGCGCCATCTGGCGCTCGCTGATGTCGTACTGGGCACGCAGACGCTGCTTCTCGAGCAGACGGACCTTGTAGTCCGAGTTCTGCTTGCGGCCGCGGCCGTGCTCGCCCGGCGGGTAGGGGCGGGCCTCGAAGTACTTGACGGCCTTCGGCGTCAGCGCGATGCCGAGGGCACGCGACTTCTTGACCTTGGGGCGGGCCTGGTTCGCCATGAACCAACCTCTCTCATCTGAACGAATACGGCTTCACCAGGGTTAGGGGAGGTCGCAATCCGCAGCCGGGAAAACCCGCCTGGTCCCGGAGGACCCGGTGGGCAGCCGCTTCCCGGTCTGGGCACATACGTGCAGCACGCGAACGACCCACCGCCGGTCCCGGAGATCCGGGGGGTGGTGGGTGGCACGCGACACCTTCGAAGGTGCGCGACGCTCCTGGAGATCCTGCCCGGGGGCCGGGTCTCCTGCTGGCTGTCCCGCTCTGGTGGTGCCGGCGGGGCCGGACACGGGACGCAGCGATCCCGACCAGTGTACCGGCTCCGCGGAGCGCCGCCGCCCGGGGTGCCCGTGCCGGGGGTCCGTCAGCCGCCGTCGCCCCTCAGGCGCTCGCGGACCTTCTCGACCACGTCCGCGTAGCGGGCCTCGGCGCCGTAGCGGGTGGGCTCGTAGTACCGCTTGCCGTGGAGGGCGTCGGGGGCGTACTGCTGGGCGGCGATCGCTCCGGGCACGTCGTGGGGGTAGACGTACCCCTGGGCGTGGCCGAGCTTGGCGGCGCCCTTGTAGTGGCCGTCGCGCAGGTGGGCCGGGACGGGGCCCGCGTGGCCGTCGCGCACGTCCTGGCGGGCGGCGGAGATCGCGGTGGTCGCCGCGTTGGACTTGGGGGCCAGGGCGAGGGCGATGGTGGCGTGGCTGAGGGTGAGGGCGGCCTCGGGGAAGCCGATCATGGCGACGGCCTGGGCGGCGGCGACGGCGAGGGGCAGCGCCTGGGGGTCGGCGAGGCCGATGTCCTCACTGGCGGAGATCATCAGGCGGCGGGCGATGAAGCGGGGGTCCTCCCCCGCCTCGATCATGCGGGCCAGGTAGTGCAGGGCCGCGTCCACGTCGGAGCCGCGGATGGACTTGATGAGGGCGCTGGCGACGTCGTAGTGCTGGTCGCCGTCCCGGTCGTACGTCACGGCGGCCCGGTCGACGGCCTCCTCGACGGTCTGGAGGGTGATCTCCCGCTCGCCCTTGGCGAGGGCGCCGCCGGCGGCGGCTTCCAGGGCGGTCAGGGCGCGCCGGGCGTCGCCGCCGGCGATCCGCAGCAGGTGGGCGCGGGCGTCGTCGCGGAGTTCGACGCCGCCGCCGAGCCCACGCTCCTCGGTCACCGCGCGGTCCATGAGGCCGCTCAGGTCCTCGTCGGTGAGCGGTTCGAGGGTGAGGAGGAGGGAGCGGGAGAGGAGCGGGGAGATCACCGAGAAGTAGGGGTTCTCGGTGGTGGCGGCGACGAGGGTGACCCAGCGGTTCTCGACGGCGGGCAGCAGGGAGTCCTGCTGGGCCTTGGAGAAGCGGTGGATCTCGTCGAGGAAGAGGACGGTCTCCTTGCCGTAGCCGCCGGAGGCGCGCCGGGCGCCGTCGATGACGGCCCTGACCTCCTTGACGCCGGCGGTGATCGCGGAGAGCTCGACGAAGCGCTTGTCGGTGGCCTTGGAGACCACGTACGCGAGGGTGGTCTTGCCGATGCCGGGAGGACCCCAGAGGATCACCGAGGAGGCGCCGGCGGGGCCGCCGCTCCCCTCGCCCACGAGCCGCCTCAGCGGCGAGCCGGGCTTGAGCAGGTGCCGCTGGCCCACCACCTCGTCGAGGGTGCGGGGGCGCATCCGGACCGCCAGCGGGCTGGCGGCCGGGTCCTTCTCCTGGCGGTCTTCGGCGGCTGCGGTAAAGAGGTCGGGCTCCACGTCCATGAAGCCTAGGTCACGCCACCGACAAGCCCGCCGGGAGCGGTCAGCTCGTCCAGAAGTCCCACCAGCGGGTCAGGATCAGCATCCCGATGATCCCGATGTGCAGGACGGGCAGGACCCAGGTGAACTCGGTGAAGAAGGTCTTCAGGCCGGCCGGCGCGGGGACGACTCCGTGGCGGACGTTGTGCGAGGTCACGTACCAGAACATGACGATGGTGGCGACCCAGGCGAGGCAGCACCACAGGCAGAGCGCGTTGATCTCGTACAGGGACTGCTGCGTGAGCCAGGCGCAGAAGCCGACACCGAAGAGGGTGCCGGCGTTGAGGCCGAGCCAGTACCAGCGGCGGTAGCGGGCGCCGGCGAGGAGGCCCACGCCGATGGCGATCACCATGCTGTAGGCGACCAGGCCGAGCATGGGGTTGGGGAAGCCGAAGACCGAGGCCTGCTCGCTCTGCATGATGTTGCCGCAGGACACGACGGGGTTGAGGCTGCACCCGGGGACGAAGTTCGGGTCCTCCAGGAGCTTGAACTTGTCGATGGTGATGATCCAGGCGGCGAGCAGTCCGGCCGCCCCGGTGATCACCAGGAGCCAGGCGAACACCCTGCTCGCGCCGATCGTGCCCGTCGTCTCCGTGTCGGCCTTCGTCATGCGATGCATTCTGCCTCACGCCCTGGCCTTCGACCCCGGGGGCTCGGTGGCGGTACCGCGCTCCCCGCCGCCGCGGGGGGGGTGACGCCGGGCGGTGAGCCGCGCGGCGTCACCGTCCGCTCACGCGAGCCGGGCCCGAACCGCCTCGACCAGCCCGTCGACCGGTACGGCGCTCTGCTCTCCGGACTCCATGTCCTTCAGCTGGACCACGCCCTCGGCGAGGTCCCGCTCGCCCGCGACCAGGGCGAGGCGGGCGCCGGAACGGTTGGCGTCCTTCATCGCGCCCTTGAGGCCCTTGCCGCCGAAGGCGAAGTCCGCGGCGACACCGGCCCGGCGCAGCTCGGTGACCTTGCCGAAGAGGATCCGGCGGGCCTCCTCGCCGATCGCCACGGCGAACACGCTGGTGGCCGCCGGGATGTCCAGCTCGACGCCCTCCGTCTCCAGGGCGAGGACGGTCCGGTCGACGCCGAGGGCCCAGCCGACGGACGGCAGCGCGGGGCCGCCGATCATCTCGGAGAGGCCGTCGTAGCGGCCGCCGCCGCCGACCGCGGACTGGGAGCCGAGGCCGTCGTGGACGAACTCGAAGGTGGTCCGGGTGTAGTAGTCGAGGCCGCGGACCAGCTTCGGGTCGTCCTCGAAGACCACGCCGGCGGCGGTGATCAACTCGCGGACCTGCTCGTGGTACGCCTTGCAGGCGTCGCACAGGTAGTCGCGGAGCAGTGGCGCGTCGACGAGCTGCTTCTGCACGTCGGCGCGCTTGTCGTCGAGGACCCGCAGCGGGTTGATCTCGGCGCGGCGCAGGGTCTCCTCGTCGAGGTCGAGGCCGCGCAGGAAGGTCTGCAGGGCCTCGCGGTAGACGGGGCGGCACTCCTTGTCGCCGAGCGAGTTCAGCAGGATGCGGAAGTTCCTGAGGCCCAGCGAGCGGTACGCCTGGTCGGCCAGGATGATCAGCTCGGCGTCCAGCGCCGGGTCCTCGGCGCCGATCGCCTCGGCGCCGACCTGCGAGAAGTGCCTGTAGCGGCCCTTCTGCGGGCGCTCGTAGCGGTAGTACGAGCCGGAGTACCAGAGCTTGACGGGGAGGTTGCCCTGCTTGTGCAGGTTGGCCTCCAGGGCGGCGCGGAGCACGGAGGCGGTGCCCTCGGGACGCAGGGCGAGCCGGTCGCCGCCCTTGGTCTCGAAGGCGTACATCTCCTTGGTCACGATGTCGGTGGACTCGCCGACGCCACGGGCGAAGAGGTTCACGTCCTCGAAGCCGGGGGTCTCGACGTAGCCGTAGCCGGCCGTGCGCAGCGGGCCGGAGATGGCCTCGCGGACCGCGAGGTACTTCGCCGAGAACGGCGGGATGAGGTCGTACGTGCCCTTGGGGGCCTTGAAGGTGCTCACGGAAGTCTCGTCACATTCCTCGTCGGGGAGCCGCCTCCGGGCTCCCGGGGCCGGAGGCCACCTGCCGCAGATACGGGTTGGTGGCGCGCTCCTGGCCGATGGTCGTCTGGGGACCGTGGCCGGACAGGACGACGGTCGAGTTGTCGAGCGGCAGGACCACGCGGGTCAGCGATTCGAGCATCTCGGCCATGTCACCGCCGGGCAGGTCGGTGCGTCCGATGGAGCCGGCGAACAGCAGGTCGCCGGAGAAGAACACGGAGGGGACCTCCGAGGTCTCCGGCGTCCGGAAGGTCACCGACCCCTTGGTATGGCCGGGCGCGTGCGCGACGGAGAACTCAAGGCCCGCGAGGTTCAGCGCGGCGCCGTCGGTGAGCTCGTGCACGTCGTCCGGCTCGCCCACGGTCAGCTCGCCCATGAGGGGCATCCCGATGGAGCGGCCGAGGGCCTTCTCCGGGTCGCTCATCATGTACCGGTCGGCGGGGTGGATCCACGCGGGTACGTCATGGGCGCCGCAGACCGGGACGACGGAGGCGACGTGGTCGATGTGGCCATGGGTGAGGACCACCGCGACGGGCTTGAGCCGATGCTTCTTCAGCGTCTCCTCGACTCCCCGGGCGGCCTGGTGGCCCGGGTCGATGATGACGCACTCCTCGCCTGCGGCGGGGGCGACCACGTAGCAGTTGGTGCCCCAGGCCCCGGCGGGGAACCCGGCAATCAGCACGATCGTCCTTCTGTGTCGTCCGGCAGTGGGCTGCGGCCTCGCGGAATGCAGCAGATCAGAGCCTACCGGCGGTGCGTATTCCACAGCCAACCCGTATACGGTACGGGCACATCCGGCCAGGACAGGAACAGACGAACGACAAGGAGCGGACCCGGTGGTCACCAGCGATCAGCGGCGGCGGCAGCTCGCCAGGGACAAGTACGCGCGGCAGCAGCAGCGACGGGCCGAGGCCCAGCGCAAGGCCAAGCGGCGCAACATCGTGATCGCGGCCTCGCTGGCGGTGGTGCTGGCCGCCGGCGGCGCGGTGTACGGCTCCGTGCAGCTGCTCGGCAACGACACGAAGGACACCTCGAAGGGCGCCGAGGAGACGCCCTCCGGCGAGCCGGCGATGAGCATCGAGGCCCAGGGCACGTACGACATGGCCCTGAAGACCAACGAGGGCGACATCACCATCTCCATGGACGCGGCGAAGACCCCGCGCACGGTGAACTCCTTCAAGCACCTCGCCGACAAGAAGTACTTCGACGGCACGAAGTGCCACCGGCTCACCACCGCCGGGATCTTCGTGCTCCAGTGCGGCGACCCCGAGGGCACCGGCATGGGCGGCCCCGGCTACACCATCCCGGACGAGAACCTCGATGCCCTGGGCAAGCCCGGTGCCGACGGCAAGGTCACGTACAAGGCGGGCACGGTCGCGATGGCCAACACCGGGCAGCCGGGCACCGGCGGTTCGCAGTTCTTCCTCGTCTACAAGGACTCGAAGCTGCCGCCGCAGTACACCCCCTTCGGCACGATCGACGCGGCGGGTCTGGCGGCGGTGCAGAAGGTCGGGGCTGCCGGGGTCGAGGGCGGCCAGGGCGACGGCGCCCCCAAGAAGCCGGTCACCATCGCGAAGGCGACCGTCACCGCGAAGTGAGGCGGGGCGCCCGGCGGGGCGGCGGCCCGGAGGTCCGCACGCACGTGACCGTGGAATTTCGGTCGCGCTGAGTGCGGACAGCCGGGCCGCCGTTCGCCTAGATTGGCGTTGTGCAGCGCGGTCCGATCCGTCGGCCGCGCGGCGGAAGGCGGGCGAGGCCCGCCCAGGAACTGTGGACGATGCCCGGGGGTCACCACCCGACGAGGGCATCATGGTGAGGAGGCGCTGTGAGCAGCGACCCGTGGGGCCGCGTCGACGAGACGGGCACCGTGTACGTGCGGACGGCCGAGGGTGAGAAGGTCGTCGGATCCTGGCAGGCGGGCACCCCCGAGGAGGCGCTGGCCTACTTCGAGCGCAAGTACGAGGGCCTGGTTGTCGAGATCGGCCTCCTCGAGAAGCGGGTGAAGACCACCGACCTCTCGGCGAAGGACGCCCAGACGGCGATCGAGCACATCCGGCACCAGGTCGACGAGCACCACGCCGTCGGCGACCTGGCCGCGCTCTCGGCCCGTCTGGACAAGCTCGTGGAGACGGTGGAGTCGCGCCGCGAGGAGCGCAAGGCGCAGAAGGCCAAGCAGGCCGACGAGGCGCGTTCCGCCAAGGAGGCGCTGGTCGTCGAGGCGGAGGAGCTGGCGCAGAGCGAGCAGTGGCGGGCCGCCGGCGAGCGGCTGCGGTCGCTCGTGGACACCTGGAAGGGCCTGCCCCGGCTCGACCGCAAGTCCGACGACGAGCTGTGGCACCGCTTCTCGCACGCCCGCTCGGCCTTCTCCAAGCGCCGCAAGGCCCACTTCGCCCAGCTCGACGCGCAGCGCGAGGAGGCCCGGAAGACCAAGGAGCGTCTGGTCGCCGAGGCCGAGGCGCTGCAGAACTCGACCGACTGGGGTGCGACCGCGGCCCGCTACCGCGAGCTGATGGCCGACTGGAAGGCCGCCGGCCGGGCGCAGCGCGAGCACGAGGACGAGCTGTGGAACCGCTTCCGCGGCGCCCAGGACGTCTTCTTCGCGGCCCGGTCCGAGGTCTTCGCCGAGCGGGACGCGGAGCAGACCGAGAACCTCCGGCTGAAGGAGGAGCTCGCCGCCGAGGCCGAGAAGCTGCTCCCGGTGACGGACCTGAAGGCCGCCCGTGCCGCCTTCCGCGCCGTCAACGAGCGCTGGGAGGCCATCGGCCACGTGCCGCGCGACGCCCGCCCGAAGGTCGAGGGCCGGATGCACGCGGTGGAGCGGGCGATCCAGGAGGCCGAGGAGGCCGAGTGGCGCCGGACCAACCCGGAGGCACGCGCGCGTGCCGCGGGTCTGACCGGTCAGCTCCAGGACGCCGTCGAGAAGCTGCGCCGGCAGATCGACGCGGCCCGTGCCGCGGGCAACGACGCCAAGGCCGACAAGCTCGCCAAGGAGCTGGAGGGCCGTCAGGCCCTGCTCGACCAGGCGCTGAAGGGCCTGGAGGAGTTCGGCGGCTGAGGCCGTACCGTACGGACATGAGAAGGGCCCCCGGCGCGTGCCGGGGGCCCTTCCTCGTACCGTACGGCTACGGGCGCCGCGCGCTGGTCACGCGGTAGACGTCGTACACTCCCTCCACTCCCCGGACCGCCTTGAGGACGTGCCCCAGGTGCTTGGGGTCGCCCATCTCGAAGGTGAAGCGGGAGGTGGCCACCCGGTCGCGGGAGGTCTGGACGGCCGCCGAGAGGATGTTGACGTGCTGGTCCGAGAGGACCCGGGTGACGTCGGAGAGGAGCCGGGAGCGGTCAAGGGCTTCGACCTGGATGGCGACCAGGAAGACCGAGGACTGGGTCGGGGCCCACTCGACCTCCAGGATCCGCTCCGGCTCCCGGGAGAGCGACTCGACGTTGACGCAGTCACTACGGTGGACGGAGACGCCGCTGCCCCGGGTGACGAAGCCGATGATCGGGTCGCCGGGGACCGGGGTGCAGCAGCGGGCCAGCTTGACCCACACGTCCTCGACGCCCTTGACGACCACGCCCGGATCCGCGCTGGAGCGCCGCTTGGAGCGGCCCCGGGTCGGCGGCGCGGCCTCGTCGATCTCCTCGGTGGCGGCCTCCTCGCCACCGAGCGCCTGCACCAGCTTCTGCACGATGGACTGGGCGGTGACGTGGCCCTCGCCGATCGCCGCGTACAGCGAGGAGATGTCGTTGTAGCGCATCTCGTGGGCGAGGGTGACGAGGGAGTCGCCGGTGAGGATCCGCTGGATCGGCAGGTTCTGCTTGCGCATGGCCCGCGCGATGGCGTCCTTGCCCTGCTCGATGGCCTCGTCCCGGCGCTCCTTGGAGAACCAGGCGCGGATCTTGTTGCGGGCGCGGGGTGACTTGACGAAGCCCAGCCAGTCGCGGGAGGGGCCGGCGCCGGGGGCCTTGGAGGTGAAGACCTCGACCAGGTCGCCGTTGTCGAGGGTGGATTCGAGCGGCACGAGCCGCCCGTTCACCCGCGCCCCTATGGTGCGGTGGCCGACCTCGGTGTGGACGGCGTAGGAGAAGTCGACGGGGGTGGCGCCCGCGGGCAGCGCGATGACGTCGCCCTTGGGCGTGAAGACGAAGACCTCGTTGCGCGAAAGGTCGAAGCGGAGGGACTCCAGGAACTCGCCGGGGTCCTCGGTCTCCTTCTGCCAGTCGAGGAGCTGGCGCAGCCACGCCATGTCGTTGAGGTGGTCGTCCTTGCCGGCCTTCTTCGGCACGTCGGTGCGCACCTTGGAGGCGCCGGCGACGGCCTCCTGCTTGTACTTCCAGTGGGCGGCGATGCCGTACTCGGCGCGGCGGTGCATGTCGAAGGTGCGGATCTGCAGCTCGACGGGCTTGCCGTTGGGGCCGATGACCGTCGTGTGCAGCGACTGGTACATGTTGAACTTCGGCATCGCGATGTAGTCCTTGAACCGGCCGGGGACCGGGTTCCATCGCGCGTGGACGGTGCCGAGGGCCGCGTAGCAGTCGCGGACGGTGTCCACGAGGACGCGGATGCCGACCAGGTCGTAGATCTCCGCGAAGTCACGGCCGCGGACGATCATCTTCTGGTAGACGCTGTAGTAGTGCTTGGGGCGGCCGGTGACGGTGGCCTTGATGCGGGCGGCGCGCAGGTCGGCCTGGACCTCGTCGGTCACTATGGCCAGGTACTCGTCGCGTTTGGGGGCGCGCTCGGCGACGAGCCGGACGATCTCGTCGTACATCTTGGGGTAGAGGATCGCGAAGGCGAGGTCCTCCAGCTCCCACTTGATGGTGTTCATGCCCAGCCGGTGGGCCAGCGGGGCGTAGATCTCCAGGGTCTCGCGGGCCTTCTTCTCCTGCTTCTCCCGCTTGAGGTAGCGCATGGTGCGCATGTTGTGCAGGCGGTCGGCGAGCTTGATGACCAGGACCCGGGGGTCCTTGGCCATGGCGACGACCATCTTGCGGACGGTCTCGGCCTGGGCGGCCTCGCCGAACCTGACCTTGTCGAGCTTGGTGACGCCGTCGACGAGGAGCGTGACCTGGTCGCCGAAGTCGCGGCGCAGGTCCTCCAGGCCGTACTCGGTGTCCTCGACGGTGTCGTGGAGGAGGCCGGCCATCAGCGTCGCCGGGTCCATGCCGAGCTCGGCGAGGATGGTGGTGACGGCGAGCGGGTGGGTGATGTACGGGTCGCCGCTCTTGCGCTTCTGGCCTCGGTGCCAGCGCTCCGCGACCTGGTAGGCCCGCTCGATCTGGCGCAAAGTCGCCGTTTCGATCTTGGGGTCGTTGGAGCGGACGATCCGCAGCAGGGGTTCGAGGACCGGGTTGTACGGCGACGAGCGCTGCACGCCGAGCCGGGCGAGGCGGGCGCGCACCCGGTTGGAGGAGCCGCCGGAGCGGGCGGGCGCGGGGGCCGGTGCCGGAGCGGGCGCAGCAGGCTTCGGCCTGGTCTCCGCGGGCTTGTCCTGGGGCGTGCCGGTTCCCTGCGCGGCCTGGTCGGCCTTCGGGTCGGGCTGCGCGGCGGAGAGTGGCTGGGCCTCGTCTGGCAAAGAGCGCTCCTCTGGGGTCCCCCCGGACGGGGTCTGGGGGAGGTTCCGGGTCCCCCGGTCAGGCCCGGAAAGGCCATCGTATCGAGCCATGACGCCCCGTGCTCACACGCCCGGGGCCGAGACGGGGCCCGAGGGGCCGCTCTGTCGCGCTTCCCTCGCCCCCGCCGGGGCATACCGGGACAAACGCCAGGGGCGTCCCGGGAATTCCCGGGACGCCCCTGGGCCGTGTCCGGCAGGTCATGGCCGGAGTCCGATGGACTCCTTCCCGACCTCCGTCTCAGACGGTGATGAGCGCGGTGAGCGGAGCGCCCCGGAGGGCGGGCTCCAGACGGGCGCGGCCCGGGAGGAAGCCAAGCTCCATGAGGACCGCGACGCCCGCCACGTCGGCGCCCGCGCGGCGGATCAGTTCGAGGGAGGCCTCGGCGGTGCCGCCGGTGGCGAGGACGTCGTCGATGACCATGACCCGGTCGCCCGGGGCCAGGTCCTCGGCGTGCACCTCGATCTCGGCGGTGCCGTACTCCAGCTCGTACGCCTGCCGGAGCGTGGCCCCGGGCAGCTTGCCGGCCTTGCGGACCGGGATGAAGCCCAGGCCCGCGCGGACGGCGACCGGCGCGGCGAGGATGAAACCGCGGGCCTCCAGGCCGACGATCTTCGTCGCGCCCTGCGCGGAGCAGAGGGCGGCGAGGGAGTCGGTGAGGGCCGTGAACGCCTCCGGGTCCGCGAGCAGCGGGGTGATGTCCTTGAACAGCACGCCCGACTTCGGGTAGTCGGGGACGTCACGGATCCGGCTGAGCAGCAGGCTGCTCACGTCCTGGGCCTCGGCCGTCATCCGCGGCGCTCCTCGGCGCGGTCCCGCGGACCGACCACGGCGGCCTCGGCCGTCTCGACGCCCTCGTCCGGGCCGTCCTCGCCGCGGGCGACGGCGGAGGCGCGCTTGGCCAGGACCCGCTTGCGCAGGGCCTTCATCGCCGGCTCGCGCTCCTTGAGGTCGGCGACGAGCGGGGTGGCGATGAAGATCGAGGAGTAGGCACCGGCGGCCAGACCGACGAAGAGCGACAGCGAGATGTCGTTCAGCATGCCGGCGCCCAGGACGCCGCCACCGATGAAGAGCAGGCCCGCGACGGGCAGCAGCGCCACGACGGTGGTGTTGATGGAACGGACCAGGGTGCCGTTGATCGAACGGTTGGCCAGGTCGCTGTAGGTCCAGCGGGTCTGCTTGGAGATGCCCTTGGTGCTCTCCTTCAGGGAGTCGAAGACGACCACCGTGTCGTAGAGCGAATAACCGAGGATGGTCAGCAGACCGATGACCGTACCGACGGTCACCTCGAAGCCGACGAGCGAGTAGATGCCGACGGTGATGGTGATGTCGTGGACCAGGGCCACGAAGGCCGCCACCGCCATCCGCCACTCGAAGGCGATGGCCAGGTAGAGCACCACGAGGACCATGAAGACGGCCAGACCCGTCCAGGCCTTGTTGGCGATCTGCTCGCCCCAGCTGGGACCGACCAGCTCCGCGGCGATCTTGCTCTCTTCGACCTTCAGGTCCTTGGCGAGCTCCGCGCGGACCTGGTCGGACTTCTCGGTGTCGAGACCGCCGACCTGGATGCGCAGGGAGCCGTTGCCGAGCTTCTGGACGATCGACTCGTGGCCGGCCGCCTCCTCGACGTACTCCTGGGCCTGCGAGACCGTGACGTCCGTCTTCGGGGTGGTGAAGACGGCGCCGCCCTGGAACTCGATGCCCATGTTCAGGCCGCGGACCGCGAGGGCGACGATGGCCGTGATGGTGATCAGGATGGACAGGCCGTACCAGAGCTTGCGGTTGCCGATGAAGTCGTAACCGACCTCACCGCGGTGCAGTCGGGCGCCGAGGTCGCCGAGCTTCGACATCTCACGCCTCCTTCGGTTCGGTCGTGACGGGGGTCGGGGTGCGGCGGGAGCTGCGCAGCGGCGGCTTGACACCGAGGCTCTTCGGGTCGAGGCCGGACCACTTGTGGCCGTTGCCGAAGAACTTGGTACGTGCGAGCAGCGTCATGACCGGCTTGGTGAACAGGAACACCACGACGACGTCGAGCAGCGTGGTCAGGCCGAGCGTGAACGCGAAGCCCTTGACCTTGCCGACCGTGACGAGGAAGAGCACGGCGGCGGCGAGGAACGACACGAAGTCGGAGACCAGGATCGTGCGGCGGGCACGCGGCCAGGCACGCTCGACGGCCGGCCGCAGCGAGCGGCCCTCGCGGATCTCGTCGCGGATGCGCTCGAAGTACACGATGAAGGAGTCCGCGGTGATGCCGATGGCGACGATGGCACCGCAGACGGCCGGCAGGTTCAGTGCGAAGCCGATGGCCGGGCCGAGCAGGGACATGATCGCGTAGGTGAGGACCGCGGAGACCCCGAGGCTCAGGATCGCGATGAACGACAGGCCCCGGTAGTACACCACCAGGTAGAGCACGACCAGCGCGAGACCGATGGCGCCGGCGATCAGACCCGCCTCCAGCTGCTCGCTGCCGAGAGCGGGGGTGACGGTGTCGACGCTCTGGGTCACGAAGGAGAGCGGCAGGGCGCCGTAGGACAGGATGTTGCCGAGGTCCTGGGCCGACTGCTGGGTGAAGCTGCCGGAGATCTCCGCGTTGGCGCTCAGCGTCTGACGCACCGACGGGGCCGACACGACCTCGCCGTCGAGGACGATCGCGAACTGGTTCTGCGGCTCCGGCTGCTGCGACAGCTTGCCGGTGATCTTCGCGAACTTCTTCGCGCCCTCGCTCGTGAACTCCATGCTCACGATCCACATGGCGCGCGTCTGGTCGAAGACGCCCTGGGCGTCGTCGACGTCCCTGCCGTCCACCTCGGCCGGGCCGAGGAGGTACTTCTCCCACTGGCCGATGGCGTTCTTGCCACAGGCGACGGTCGGCTCGTTGGGCTTGACACCCTGGCCGGCGGCGGAGCGCTGCTTGGGGTCGAGGCAGTTCAGGGCGGCGAACTTCTGCTCCAGGGCCGAGGTCGCCGGGTCGGCGCTCGGGGTCTCGGGGGCCTTGGGCGTCTCGGAGCCCTTCGGGGTGGCGGAGCCGCTCGGGGTCGCCGTCGGGCTCGGGGCCTTCAGGGCCTCGGAGAGCGCGCGGCCCTGGGTGGAGGCGCTCGCCGACGGGGTGCTCGCCGACGGGGTGGCGGACTTCTCGTCCTTCTTGTCACCGTCTGCGGCCGGTCCGGAGGCCGAGGGCTTCGGCGAGGCGGAACCGCTCGCGTCCGGCACCGGCTGCTCGGAGGGCGCGTAGGTCAGGACGGGCCGGAAGTAGAGCTGGGCGGTCGTGCCGACCTGCTCACGGGCCTGCTTCTCGTCGGTCCCGCGGGGGATGTTGACGATGATGTTCTCGCGACCCTGCGTCTGGACCTCGGCCTCGCTGACGCCCAGACCGTTGACACGGCGCTCGATGATGCCGACCGCGGTGTTCATGTTGGTCTCGTTGACGGCGTCTTCCTGGCCCGGCTCGGCCTTCGCCTTGAGCGTGATCGACGTACCGCCCGCGAGGTCGATGCCCAGGCGCGGGGTGGTGTGCCCCGACCAGAACATGCCGCCCGTGAGCACCACCATGGCGATCAGGATCCACGCCAGAGCACGCCCTGGCTTGCTCTGGCCCCCCGCCGCCGGCCCTCGGCCCTTCTTCGGTGCTGCCACCTTGTCGTTTCTCCCTGTCCAACCGTCCCGCGCAGGGTGTGCGCGGGACGGCGATGAAGTATGTGTGGGGACACCTGTGCCCCCCGCAGACGTGGAACCGTGCCAGGGGTCGCGGACGCCCGTGGGCGTCCCGCGACCCCTGGTCGCGACTACTTCGCCTCGGTCTCCCCGTCGGCCTTGCCGTCCTTCTCGACCGCGGTGTCGGCCTCGGCGGCCTCGACCTTCTTCGTCAGGTCGGGCTTGACGTCCTCGGACGCCTCGGCGGACTCGGTCAGCGAGGAGGCGTCGTCCGGGACGACCGTCTCGGCGTCCGGCTCGTCGCCGTGGACGATGCGGTTGTACTCGGCGTCGTCGAGGACCGCGCCGATCGCGTTCTTCGCGTAGACGGCGTGCGTGCCGGGAGCGACCTCGAGGAGGACGGTCTCGTCGCCGACCTCCTTGACGGTCGCGTACATGCCGCCGATCGTCCGTACACCGGTGCCGGGCTGCATCTCATCGCGCATCTGGGCGGCCGCCTGCTGCTTCTTCTTCGCAGAGCGGGTCATCAGGAACATGGCCCCGATGAGGACGATGAAGGGGAGGAGGGTCACGATACTCACGGGACGGGTTTCCTTCGCACGGACGCGGAGATCCCGCGGCCTGATCTTCGGGGGTGGGCGTGCCGGCCCAGAAAGGTCGGCATCGGCGGAGTCTAGGCGAGTCCGCATCGATGGAACAACGTCCAGCATCGCAGGTCAGTTCCTCCAACGACGCCCGTCCTCCGACCGGCCTACGCCGAGGAGACCGACTCCACCCGTTTCAAGCCGGGATATCCGACAGCCCCTGCCGCAGTGCGACGCCGACGAGCACTTCCTTCTTCCGGCTCCGCTGGACGGAGCCCGCCACCGGACCGAGACGGAGCCACTGCACCAGGTGGTCGATGTGGTGGTCCCCACAGCCCGGGGGCTCAGCCGGACGCCGCACTCGGCGAGTCGGTGCGCGATGGCCTCCGACGTCGGCACCGGGTGTCCGGGGCCGGCGTGCTGCGATGCGCACAAGGCCCGGAGCACGGCGAAATACCGGGTCCCCGGATCGAGGAGGTCGCACGCCTCGCCTTCGTCCGCTTCCGCGGGGCAGCCTTTCCCGGGATCGGATATCACGGCCGGTTCAGGGCCGAGAACGGTCGGGAGGGGCGGATGTCCGGGGCCTGCCAGGGTGATCCGGGCCGATTCGAAGGGAATCACCGCTCCGCGTCGTGAGCCCGGTACCCGAATGGACTGCCGCGGGTCCGCCAGGTCCTCGATGAGCAGCACGATGGAGCGGCTGAGGTCGTCCGAGCCGGCAGGACCGGCCCCTTCGCACCGTCCACCCTGAGCTCGTACCGGTGGCCTGGCGGGTGGCAGAACCGTCGACTTCTCGGCCCGGAAGGACCGAGCCTGTCGACTCGGTCGAGAGGGCCGGGACTGCAAGGAGAGCGCGGCTGGCTGCCGCGTGGTCCCCTGCGTCCGGTACGGCCGTGCCGTACCGGGGCGATCGACTGCGCCCCGCTTCCACGCACCCTCGCGAGGTACGGGAGTCGTCGCATCCCGCCCAGGGGCGGGACAAGTCTCTTCGGGCTGGTCCCGGCGCCAACCGTGTCCCCACCGCCGCGTGGTTCGTGCCTTGACGCGCGCAGCTCCGGCCGGCACTGCAGCGAACGGCTCCACTGCGCCGCGCCGAAGTCGAGGATCCGATCCCCCCCCGCAAGCGGGAAGCGCCGCCGCCCGGGGCTGAAGACCCGGGTCCTCGAAAGGATCAGGTGAAGTCTTGGAAACCGATGTCCAGCGCGCTGCTGGCGACCGCCGTCACCACGGGCACCTTCGCGTCCACCGCGACGGCGTCGGTGCCGACCGCCGCGGCCTCGACGACGCAGTGCTACCCGGCCGGCGAGAAGGCGATCGCGCTTCCCGGGAAGCCGGACATCCGGATGCGCATCATGCTGTGCGTGGAGCGCGTCAGCAGCACCCGGCACCCCGCGTACGCGAAGGTCTGCGGGGACGCGTCGTTCATCGGCGGCAACCGCTCCGGCGGCTTCAAGCTGCAGGTCCGGCTCGAACGGAACGACGCCGTCAAGGCCACCTGGACGTGTGACCTCAAGAGCGTCCAGAACAGCTGGGACTCCGGTCCCACCGCCGGTCACTTCTGCGGCAGCGCGTCCAGCACCTCCGGCCTGGTCGGGGGGCTGGAGCGCGGACGGCAAGGCCGACTACGACGTCGACAACGACGGCAAGGGCTGGTCGATCTGGGGGCCCCACGGCTCGCCGCTGGTCTCCTGAGCACCGTCGCACGGCCCGGCCCCGGTGGCGGTCGCCGCCGGGGCCGGCGTGTGTCCGCGGGGCGTGCGGGTCCTCTCGGACCTCAGAACGCCGCCGTCTGTCCCGGGCCCCCCGCCTGCGGCGGGACGAGCCCGAGGTGGGCCCATGCGGCGGGGGTGGCGACCCGGCCCCTGGGCGTA
>NZ_JASCXN010000057.1 GCF_030010625.1 Streptomyces sp. CC208A
CTCCTAGCGAAACGCCGCGCGTTGCGCGGCGACATGATGCAGTGTCAACTCGGCGCTGCGCGCCGAGTGCAGCGCTGCGCGCAGCTTGGCGCCTTCGGCGCCTTGAGGCAGGTCTGCTTCCCCTTCCCCTGCCTTGAACTCTTCGGCTTTGCCTGCGAGTTCTTCATGCCCGCTTCGCGGGCATGTGGGGCTCTGACGGCAAGCCGAGGGGTGCGTCGCCTGGCTTCCGAGGTGCCTGTAAACGTCCTGGACTCCCTGACAGGTTCCAAGGCTAGCAGGGTGCTTCCTCAGTTAAAAACTTTCGGCGGATCCGGCTTTGCCTCCTCTGCCTCCCCAACGGCCGGAAAGGCACCGCTTCCTCTCAACTGAGCCGAGGCACCGGGCTCCCCCTGCTGCGCCCGGGACAGCATCCGAGGGGAGTGGGCACTCGCCTCGCTGAGGTGCCGTCAGCACGCGCGCCGACTCGAAGTCTTCCGCCACAGGCGGCCAATCGTCGGAGTGCCGTCGATGACCTTCTTGCGGCCATCCGGTTCCACCTGGAACGGCATCAGGCTTGGTGGCCGTTTGGCGTGAATGATACTCACGGGCCTGCCTCCGGCCAGCACTCAGGCTTTCCCAGCACCTGGCGCAGTACAGCGTCGTGCTCCTGGAAGACCACCCGCCCGCCTGCCCTCAAGGCATCCCGCACGGTGGCCTCTCCTGCTCCAAGAGCTGGCGCCAAAGGGACTGATGACGGCTCAGGGCCCGCCTCGTACACCGTCGATGCGTCCATCGCGATCAACTCGGCTCCGTACGTGCGTGCTACGTACTCAGCAATCCGCAGACCACTGCCATCCAGATCACCGCTGTATCTCAGGTGGATCCCCTGGTCGACCGCGAGCTGTAGGAGGGTGTGGTCGACGCTGCTGAGCTGCCCGCTGGTACATGCCAGCGGGCCGGGGCTGTCACAGGCCATGGCGGCTTCTAGGACCGAGGGGTTCTCGACCACGGTGAGCACCTGGGGCGCGAGCGTCGGCGGGGTGTGGGTCAGGTCGAGCAGGGTCAGGGCTACGGGCGTGGCCGCCTCTCGTAGCCGCCGGTCCACTGGCCCGTCGCCCACAGCCTGCACCTGATACAGCAGCACGGTGGCCGACAGCCGGTCGGCGATCACTCCGTAGTCGGCGAGCAGCGCCCGGACCAGGTCGGGGCGGCTGGGCTCGGGGCGCCCTGCCAGTTCGGCGACTGCTGCGACCAGTCGGGCACCGGCGGTGGTGTCCAGGTCGAAGTAGTGCGGGTCGCCCGCGCAGTCGTGCGAGAGCTTCGCCAGAGAGACCGCGGGACTGTGCGGCAGCTGTGAGGTGGCGGCGGCCAGGGCGTCGACGAGGCGGCGTACTGAGGCCGCGTCGTCGTCCGTGACGCCGGCCGTGCGCATCCGCGCCACCAGAGCGGGGAGGTGCGGCAGGGCTCCGCTTGCGTAGTCCCACAGTTCCTGGCGCAGCGTTGCGGCTGTGCGCCGGTCTGCTGCTCGGTCCTGCACTGTGCGGCCGATGGCGCGTTCCACCAGCAGTGGCAGGTGCTCGGCGGCCAGGCCGAGCACCGTCAGTAGTTCGCGGAGCGGTACGCGGACGCCGGTGGGGCCGACGGCGACGGCGGAGCGGACGCTGCGGCGGCGGGCGGTGGTGTCCAGCCAGGATCGCAGGGTGGCGATTCCCGCTGGGGTCAACTCGGGCACCCGGACTGCGGCGATGGACTCGGGGGTCTGGCCGGAGCACAGGCGGTCGTGGATAGCCGTCCACAGGGGGGCCAGGTCGGGGTCGTCGGCAATCAGGTCGAGGTCCACGCTCACGTGTGCTCCTCGCGGTGGGCGGGGTCCAGTGCCAGGTCGAGGGTGAGGGGCTGTGGTTCGCCGTGGCCTTGCCACAGCCAGGGGACCGTGACCCGGTGTCGTCCGGCGGTGACTACTTGGTGGACCATGACCTGTCCGGCTTCCTGTTTGATCATGGGGGTCATGAAGGGGGCGGTGGCGAGCACGTCGAAGTCCCAGGAGCGCAGTAGTGCGAGGACTTGGCGCAGGTTGGGTTCGTCGAATGCTGCGTCGATCTCATCGACGGACAGCAGCCGGGGGCCGTGGAAGCCTTCGCCGGAGTACATCGACCATGCTGCGGCCAGCAGCGGGAGCATGGTGGCCAGTCGTCGCTCGCCGGTGGACAGTGCTTCCAGCGGGTTGGAGCGGGCGGTTACCTTGCGGAATTTTTCCGTGCTGCCGTCGCCGAACGAGGCGTGGGTCAGGGAGATTTCCCAGTCGTGCCAGGCGCGGTAGTCGAAGGTGTGGGCGACGCGGTCGGCCCAGGGCTCGCCAGCTTTTTCGTCCATCCGTTGCCGCAGCACGGCGTACATCTGCTCGAAGACCGCGTCGGAGGGCGGCTGGGAGATGAGGTCCACCATGCGCTGGGCGTCCTCGTCTTCGCGTACCGTCCATTCGACTTGGACGCCGACGCCTGCGACGCCGGTGCGGACTTCGCTGAGGGTGGAGCGGATCTTGCGGACCAGTTCCTGAGCCGCCTCACGGCGCAGACGCACATCGCTGCGCAGCCGGGTGAACAAGCTGGTCTTCAGGGTCTGTTTGATGTCTGCGCGCAGGTCGTCCTCGAGCTGGCCAGCGGTGGCCTCGAGGGCCTGGACTGCGGTGTGGAGGTCTTCTCCGCGGGCGGCGCCCGGATCGGCGACGACGGCGCGGCGCCAGTCGGTGTTCTCGATGCTGATCAGGGTGACCTGGCGGTCAAAGCGGACCAGCGCGGTGTTCGCTGTGCGGGCGCTGGTCTCCAGTGCTGCCAGGGCGCGGTCGCGGGTCTGGGTGAGGGTGGTCAGGCGGTCAGCGGAGGCGGGGCGGTCGGCGAGCAGACGGCGGGCCCAGGCCAGGCCGGCGGTGAGGTGAGCGGGCCGTCCGGTGGCGTCGGTGGGCAGGTCCTCGGGCACGGTGGCGAGGTTTTCCTCGGCGAGCCGAGTGAGCTGGCGCAGGCAGGCGTCGCGGCGGGTTTCGGCTGCCTGCCGGTAGGGGGCGATACTCTCGAGTGTCGCCTGGGCGGTGGCGGCTTCCACGGCGGCGTTGTTGCGTTGTTGCAGGAGTTGCTCGGCCTGGGCGCGGGTTCGGTTCAGCGTGGTGGCGGTGTTCGCGCGGTGCTGGCGCAGCCGCTCGTACTCGGCGCCGTGCAGGGCGCGGATCTCGGCGACGGCGGCGGCTTCTCGCTGGGCGTCCCGGCGAGCGGCGTCTGCTTGCTGGCGGGCGCGTTCACAGCGGCTGGTCCAGTCCTCGGCTGCGGAAGCGTCGCGGCCGGCGCGCTGGAGCAGGTCGGTGACGCGCAGCGCGGCGTGTTTCCAGGCCTCGGTCTGTGAGGCGAGTTGTTCGGTTGCGCGGTGGTGGCGGTCGAGGGCGGCCGGCTCGGTGGGCAGGAGCGTTCCGTCGGGCAAGGTGGCCCGTCGGTTGAGCGTACGCAGGGCGCCCTTGACCGTCTCACCGGCCGCGCGGTGCCGTTCGCTGGCAGCCAGCACTGTGCTGCGGGCGCGGGTGAGGGCGTCGTCTGCGTCGTCCTCGGCCTCCTGGGCGGTGCGGGCTGCGGCGAGGGCGGCGAGAGGGAAGGCGGCCTGTTCGGCGTCCGCCTGTTGTTGCGCGTCGGCGGCCGCGGCCCGGGCGGCCTCGCTGCGCTGTGCGGCCTGCCGGCGCTGGTCAAGTGCCTGGTGTGCTTGGTCGGCCTGGGTGCCGGTGTCGGTGGCGGCCTGCTCGGCGTGGCGCAGCTGTTGTTCGACGGCGGCCAGGCGTGCGGCGCGGGCGACGGCGGCGGTCTCCAACTGGGCGAGGGCCTGCTGGCGTCTGTGTCCGGCATCTGCGATACGGCTGTCGGTCTGTCGTTGGACGGTCTCCATGTCGCGTCGCAGCCGGGCCGCGTTCTGGGTTGCGGTCAGCAGGGCCGCCGCGTTGGGGAAGGCGTCGCGTTCGTCGGCGGCGGCCTGGATGTCCTGGCGGCGGCGGCGGACCTCCTCTTGCGCGGCGGCCAGGCGCTGCTCGGCTGCGGCCAGGTCGCTTTCGAGGGCGGCGACGCGCTCCAGCCGGGCCCGTTCGCGGGCGGTACGGCCGATGTACGCGGCTCGGTAGCCGTCGGGGGCGGCAGCCGTGAGCACGCCGGAGGTCAGCCGGCCGGTGGCCAGGTCACTGCCGGGGGCATCAACTGGGATGGCGTGCAGGAGTCGCCGGATACGGTCGGGGTCGATGGCCGGGTCTGGTTCGAGGCGGAGCAGGTCGGCCAGGGTGGTTTTGGCGGCGGGGTGGAGGGTGGGGGTGAGGGTGAGGTCGCCGGCCACCGCGTGGCCGTCGGGGGTGACCAGGGCGTCGAGGATGCCGGCGACCAGTAGAGCGCCTTCGAGGCGGCTGGCTTCGGTGTCGCTCAGGTGGGGGGCGAAGTCGACCAGTGCCCACAGGGGGATGCCGTCGCCTTCCTGGCGGGTCCGCCACGGCGGGGCGGGCGGGGTGGCGGCTGCCTGGCGGCTTGCGGCCAGCTTGGCTTCGATGGCGGCGACATCGGCGGCGGCGAGGTCGGCCTGGTGCTCGGCGGCCTCAGCGTGGTGGTGCAGGCGCGGGACCGCTGCCGCGTGTGCGCGCTGTGCCATCAGTTCGATGTCGGCCGGGCGGAGTGTGCCCAGCCAGGTCTCGGTGGCGTCCGCGGGGCTGTCCGGTGCGGGGGCCGTGGGTAGCTGGATGGCCTCGGCGGACAGATGGATGAGGTCGGCGCGCCAGCGGTGTACGTCCCCCAGCCAGGTGCGGGCGGTGCGGGCGGCGGCGTCCACGCCGGCGTTCCATAGCTGCTGGGCGGCGGCGAGGTCGGCGCGCGCGGTGTCCTCGGCCTGCTGGTAGGCGGCGTGGGCTTGGTGGCGTTGCCGTTCGGCTTCCTTCGTCTCGGCGCGGGCGGTCTCCTGCGCGTCTCGGTAGGCGGCCATGTCTTCGGCGGATGCGGCCTGCGCGGCCTGGTGCACGGCACGGGCTCGCTCAGCGGTGGCGGCAGCCTCGGTGGCCAGGGCGGCGTCGGTGGCGGCGGTCTGCTGGTGGCGGGGCAGGTCGATGCGGGCGCGGGCCTCTGCGGCAGCGGAGGCGAGCCAAGTGGTCAACTGCCCGAGGTCCACGCGGCGCTCGTCGTCGGCGCAGGTGGTGAGTTCGCTGGGGGCGGGTTCCAGCTGCCGGGCGGCGGCTGACCATTCGGCGGTGCGGGAGGCGAGTTCGTGCTCGGTGTGTTGCCGGTGGGCGGTGGCTTCAGCGGCGAGCCGGCGGTGGGTGTCCTCGTCGTCTTCGGCGGCGCGCAGTTCTTCGGCAGCCGTGTATTCGGCTTCCTGGGCCAGTTGGTGGCGGCGCAGCGCGTCGTCCACGGCCCGTATCTGGCTGATGCGTGCCTCGGCCCAGGCCCCAGGGGTTGCGCACAGGGGGTCGATATCGATGGCCGGTTTGCTACCGATGTCGGCCGACGTCAGCTGCCCGGCGGCGGCCAGCAGGCGTTCGATGGCGGCTTCGGCACCCAGCATCGTTGCGGTGTGGCGCAGTTCATCCGCCAGGTGGAGAAGATGGTGCTGGCTGGTGCGGGCCAGTTCCGCCGAGCCATCTGCCTGCTCGGTGGCCGCAGAAGCGTCGGTGGTGGCCTGTTCGGCTCGTTCGGCGGCCTCGTCGGCGGTCTTGGCCAGTTCGGCGGCCCGGATTTCCCGGTGCGGCAGGTCGGCCCCGGCGTGGCCGCGCAGCTCGCTGTCGGCTGCCTCAAGGCGGCCTTCGAGTTCGGAGATCCGACTGAGGGTGGCGGTGTGCTCGGTGTCGGCTGCCGCCTCGGCGGCCTGGGCCGCCTGGACCTGTGCGGTCGCCTCCCGTGTCCGCCGGGTCTGGTCGTCGACCTCGGTGTTGGCAGCGGTCAGCGCCGCGGCCTGGGTTTGCGCGACGGTGGTGAGGTAGCGGCGGTAGGTCCGGTCTGTGCCTTGAAGCAGCTTGGCTTCCTCGCGGGTGCGCTGCAGCTGCGTCTCCAGTTCGGCGATGCGTTCCATCGCCTCCGCGATCAGGGTGAGGCTGTCGGTGTCGAGGGCGGGCAGCGCATCGGTGAGTACCTGGCGCATGCGCGTGGGCGAGATGGCCTCGGCGGTGCGCAGACTGCGCAGACTGCGCAGGACGGCGATGAGCGCGTCGAACTGGACTTCGTCGAGCGGGGCGAACAAGCGGGTGCGGATGGTGTGCCGGTAGTCGCGCTCGTCGGAGACGACCGGCAGGTGGGCCAGCGCCTTGGGGCGCAGGCTGGGTGAGGCGGTGAACAGTTCCCCGTCGCAGGCGGCCAGTTGCTCGGCCAGGTCCTCGATCCGGACGGGCTCGCGGTCGCGTTGCAGCAGCAGGTCGGTCCCGATGCGGGCGGGGGCGAGGAAGAACGCGCGGTGCAAGTGGCCGCCGGTTGCCCGCAGCCACAGTCCGGTTGTCAGGAACGTCACCTCGCCGGTGCCTGCATCGCGCAGCCCGTACTCCAGCCACCAGGCGCCGGTACGGTCCTCCCGGTCGTTGAAGTCGGTGTGGCGGCTGGTGAGTGTGCCGGCCGCTTTTCCGGACACCGACAGGGCCGTCTGGGAGGTGTCTGCGTCGAGCAGGACGGTGACCAGCATGGAGGCGGTCAACGACTTGCCGGAGCCGTTGGGGCCGGCCAGGGTGAGCCAGCCGTCGGCGAACAGCAGGTCTTCGCTGGCCCAGGCCCAGGAGTTGACGATGCCGGCGCGAGTGGGCTGCCAGCGGCCGTCGGCGCCGGGCTGGCCGAGGGCCACGGTCGTGGCGGAGGACGCAGTGGGGTGGTCGGTGACGCTCATGGGGTGGGTTCCTGCCTGCCTGGCGTACGGCGCGGTGGGGGCGGAGAAGGGGCGTGCTCGGCCGGCACGAAGCGGGGAGGGTGTCGCAGGTGGGTACGCCACAGGTAGATCCCGGGGGTGGGGTGCCAGTGGTCGGGGATGTCGGGGTCTGCGGTGAGCAGCCCGGCCTGGATGAGTTCGGCGGTGGCGGCGCGGGCCAGGGCGGGCAGGCGCCGGTCGTAGGCGGCGGCCCAGCGGGGCAGGTCGTCGCGGTGCCGCTGGAACAGAGCGGTCACCTCGGTGATCGGAAGCGGGCCAGTGGGGTCGGCGCGGCGGGGCAGCTCGGCGAGCAGGGCGAGGGCCGCCTGCCGCTCGGTGCGCCGGCCCTGAGGGAAGTCGATGCCGCTGCCCAGACCCGTCGGATCGGCGGTCTGCCACCAGTCGCGGCGTACGGTTGCCACAAGTCCTAGGGAGGCCACGACGCTCAGTGCCCGTTCACGGCCGGTGAGCGTATGAAGGTAGGCAGTGGTCTGTGCGGCATCGTCGTGGGGGTCGGTGGCAGGATCGTCGACGAGCCGGCGCAACGCCGTCAGCCGCCGCTCGTCCCGGGTCGGGCCGCCCGCTGGTTCGTCGAGGGCGGCGGCGGTGTCCAGCAGCGACTCGGCTGACAGCGCGGCGGCGTGCGCTTGCGGGGAGAGGTCGTCCAGGCCGAGCAGCGTGGGGGAAAGCGAGGAGAACTTGGCCGCGAGACGGTCCCTGGATGCCGTGACGACCAGGTCGCTGTCCTCGTCGGTGACGGCACGGTCGAGGTCGGCGTCCACGGTGAGTGATCCTTCAGCGACCAGGAGCTTGAGGGCGTCGACCAGGTGCCGGCGGCTCTCGCGGGCTTCCTTCTTGCCGGTGCCGTCGGAGGCGACGATACGGAACTTGGGCAGCCGCCCGGTGGGGGCTTGTTCCGCGCACACCTGCGCGACGGCCTGCAGCAGCTCGCGCAGACTGACGCGCGGACGACGCCACAGCTGCTCGCAGACCAGGCAGACCAGCACCAGGACCTCGGTGGGGGCCATCTGCGTGGCGCGGCCGTCGCGGGGAAGGTGGGGGCCGCGGTCGTCGGGCACGTCGGCGCGGCGCTTGTGGAGGCGGACCAGTTCGGCGACCTCGTGCACCTCCAGGCGCCAGCCGAGTTCTGCGCGGAAGAACTGGGCAAGCGCCGCGCCGCCTTTGACGGCGGCACGGTAGAGCTCCGGGTCGCTCTCCGCGCGCAGACGGCCGGTGGCGATGAGCCGGCGGGCTGCCTCACGCAGGTCGGGATCGAGCAGGTGGTGCGGGGTCGTCATGCCACGCTCCAGGTCGGGACGCGCTGGAGTGAATCACTCACGGCGGCATGGTCGGTGGCGGTGACCCGCACCCGCAGGTCGGGGCCGGTCAGGCGGCCCTCGGCGAGGGCCACGGTCACGGTCCGGTCCACGTCGCCGCGGCGGATGTGAACCACGACGCCTGCCCCGTCGGCCTCGGCCTGCCCGCGGCCGGTAGAGGGGTCGATCTGGGCGTAGGCGACCTCGATGGCGCGGAACAAGATGACCGCCGCGTCGGTCGGCAGGCCGGTGAAGTGCTCCAGCCCCACCTCTGCGTCGGTGACCAGCAGCGCGGCAAAACGCCGCCTCCGTGCCGCCTCGGCCGCGGCTTCGGCCAGCGCGGCCTGGCGCTCAGCCGCGGTGTCGGCTACCTTGCGGGGCCGGCCGCTGGACGGGCCGTGCCGCTCGTGTTCCCGCAAGGTCACCTCCACCTGGTGCCTGCCGGTGCCGGCCGCCGCGGCGGTGCCGTGGGCGACGTCTTCTTCCGCCGGGCCAATGACCGCGTGCCAGGCCGGCCAGTCGCCGAACGCGGCGGCGTACACGCGCCGTGCCTCGGCCGGCGTGGGCTGCGCGTGCAGGCTGTAGGCGAGGGAGCGGAAGTCTGCGCCCAGGTCGGAGCCGCGCCGCCGCGCGGTGTAGCGCCGGTCGATGGCGACCAACAGCGTGTGCACGGCGCCGGTGGCCGAGGAGATCAGACGATGCACGGTGCCGTCGGGGCTGAACCACGCCTGGAGGTCCCCCAGGCGGCGCACCCGTTCGTCGACCCAGTGCTGCTGGTCACCGGGGTCGATCAGGCCGGCGTGCGGCACGGCGGCCTCGACGATCCGGCGGGGACCTGCCGCCTGCAGATCGTCCAACGCGGCCTCGACCCGTCGCAGTGCCCGGCCGTACTCGCGGGGAAACTGCCGCAGCGCTTCGATGACCCGGTCGCGGTTGTCGCCGAACAGGCCGTCGTCGGTGACGTCGGACTGGACCATCTGCGCCAGGGCGGCGTAGAAGTCGGCGGTGACCCGCTGGAGCTCGTCGATGCGGGTGCGGACGTCCTCCAGGTCGACCGGCAGCAGTCCGTGGTCGGCGCCGAGGTGGTCGAGGATGCCGCGCACGGTGTGCTCGACGCTGTCCAGCAGGCGGCTGGGCAGTTGCAGCGCGCGGGATGCGTCGATGACGGCTGCCCGGACGGCGGCGACGATGCCGCGTCCCTTGCGGGTCAGCGCCCACGCCTCCTGGCGGATGATCATGCCCTGGTAGTTGCGTACGGGGGCGGCGTAGTCACGGAACGGCTCGGCGAAGCCCCACTTGGCCAGCTGGTCCAAAGCGTTGAGCAGGTCCGGCTCGGGAAGCGGGTCGTGGTAGCCGATGGCCCGTAGCTGGTCGGCGATGTCCGCCAGCGTGGACATCGGGCCGCGTGTGGACAGCTCCTCCAGGGCCGCCAGCAGCGCGGTGTAGCGCTCGCGGACCAGGTCGTCGGGGAGCGCGAACGCAGCCCAGTCGCCGGGGTGGACCTCCTGCCACCACATCCGCGGTCGGCTCATCGCCCACCCCTTTGCTCCCATGGCGCCTCCACGCACAAGAACGCGTGAGCGTTCTGTGGCGGCTCGCCTCGGTTCGTGCCCTGTTTGGCCGGTGTCTGCGACGGTATCCGCCGCCACTGACATTGACTGCTGGAGGACAGTGCGACGAATGTCACGGAATCATCGCCTTCGATGTGCTATGGAGCGCTGTAAGTGGGGGCGGATTGCGGGTGGAGCCGAGCGAGGTCAGAGGCCAGAGGTGATCGGGGGCCGGGTCGGGAAGCGGGCCCTGTTCCGGCCGCCCGGAGATCACCGTCATCGGGGCGGCTGGAATGGAGCGGCGGAGGTCAGAGGCCTTCAGGAGCGAGCAGCCTTGCGCAGGTGCTGGCGCAGCAGTGCGCGCAGTTGCGGCAGGGGGGCGCTCGCGCCGAGCCGCCGCAGGAAGTCGACAGCGTCCCAGGTGATCAGGCCGCCCTGGCGGGAGAGGTACAGGCCCACCTGGTCGATGCCGAACTGGTCGTCATAGTCGAGCAGGAGGTATCCGGCGAGCTGGTAGATCTCCTCGCGGCCCAGGCGGCGGGGGTCCTTGGTGGCTTTGCAGTCCAGCAACAGGCCGCCGAGGATGTAGTCGGCATCCGCGCCACCGATGTCTGCGCTGCCGGCGAAGACCGGACCGCACACGCGGGCGCTTTGCGGTAGGGCCCGGAAGGCGGCGAACGGGGCGTCGGCGAGCCGCGTCTGTTGGTCGATGTCGGTCACGACGTACTCCGGGACCACGGCGGTGAGGTCGTCCAGGGTCGTGGCGGGGGTGGCGGAGCTGAGCATGCTGAAACGGCGGATCTCGCCGGTGCGGGCGATGTCCTCGAAGAAGCCGGCCACGAAGCACAGCCGGATGAGCGCGTTCTCCTCCAGGCTGGAGGGGTCGGCGAGGTAGGTGTCGACGGTGGCCAGCAGCTCCCGGCCTGCCGTGTGCAGGGCCTTGCGGGATTCGCAAGCCGGTGCGCCGCGCAGCGGTCCGGTCTCGTCGAGGAGCATGACACCGGCGACGACGGCCAGTCCGAGCCGTCCGCCGAGGCTGAGGCGCAGGCGGTAGTCGATGGCGTGGCCGAGGGCTGACCAGTTCGGGTACTGCACGTCGATCGGCTGCACGGGGTGCGGGAGGCCGGCGATGCGCGTCTGGTAGTCGCGGACCAGGTTCTGGCTGTGGGGCAGGTGGGCGGTCATGAACTGCGAGATCGGTGAGGAGTCGTACTTCAGCTGCCCGGTCAGGCTGAGCTCGATCATCGGCCGCCCGGCCACCGTGCCGTCCCGGCCGGCGTCGGCCATGGTCTTTTCATAGCTGTCGATCCAGGCGATGCCCTCGGTGTCCAGCTGGTGGCGGGCGCGGGTGACCGCGACGTAGATCAGGCGGGCCTCGCTCGCGTTCAGCGCGCGCTGCAGGCCGTGGTCGTCCACCGACGGGGCCATGAAGCCCTTGCCGATGCGTACCGACGGCCACTGCCGTCCCTTGGCCTTGTGTGCGGTGGAGACGGTGACCTTCGCCTTCTCCTGTGGGGACAGGCGGTCCACCGCGGCGATGATCTGGTCGGGGCCGTAGGTGTCGACCAGCTGCACGATCGCTTTGAGGTCCTGGCCCGCCTTGTCCTGCTCGGCGTATTCCTGCACCTCGCCCCAGGAGGAGAACAAGAACAGTTCCGGGTGGCTGGTGCGCTGCCCGGCTTTGAGCTCGAGTGCGGCCCCCGCGATGCGCTGCAGCGCGCTGCCCCCGCCGGTCAGCGCCACCGGGATGCCGAGCTCCAGGTAGGACAGGACTTCGCTCATCGCGTCCACGTTGCCCCGGCACAGCACCGCCTCGGGCTGCGCCACCTCGCCGACCCGGGAGATGGGGCCGTGACCGGTCAGCTGCATCTCCGACTCGGCGTGCCCCAGCCACCGGTTGGCCACCTCGGCGATGGCCGGGCCGAAGCGGAAGGACTGGGTCAGGCGCAGCTGCTCGGCGGGGAAGCCGGTCATCACATCGCGCGCGTTGCGCCAGCCGTAGATCTGCTGGGCCGGGTCCCCGACGCACACCCGCTGCGCGTCCTGGGCGAGGAAGACCTCCTCCAGCACCGGGTTGGTGTCCTGGGCCTCGTCCAGCAGGACGAAGTCCGCCCCGAGCTGCGGGGAGGTCATCGCCCACAGCTTCATGTAGTGGTCGTGCTCGAACCGCAGCCGGCCCGCGGGCGAGCAGATGTCCTCCCACGCACGGTGCGCATAGGGCAGCAGGGTGCGGGCGAGGTAGTCCTGGCCGGGGCCGTCGAGGCCGTTGACCGGCTCCATGTGACGGGCCATGACCTGCCGGTCGGTGGTGTAGCAGAACTTGCGGATCATGCCCATCACCAGGCGTGCGGCGTGAGTGACCTTGATCTGGCGGGAGTTGACATCGAGGTCGCGGGTGATGCCGAGCAGGCGGGCGGTGTGCTTGGCGGGGATCCTCGCCGAGGCGTCCAGCCGGTCGCGGTAGTGGTGGCCGACGGCGCGGAAGGCCAGGGAGTGCGCGGTACGGCATTCGACGTTCGGGCCGAAGCGTGCGCGGGCGTCGTCGGCGATCGCCCGGTTGAACGCCACGTACAGCCCGCGTTTGCGGGTCGCGGCGCCCATCAGGATCAGCGTGGACGTCTTGCCCGTCCCGGCACCTGCGACCAGGGCCAGGTCCCGGCCGGAGGCGAACACCTCACGGGCAGCCTGCTGCTCCTTCGTCGGCTCCATGGCCATAGGGGTTCCTCTCTGGGAAGCGCGGCTTCATGTACCGCAACCCCGAAGACTCCCCGGCGCCATGACCAACCGTCAATACAGTCATACGTTCGGTAATCAGTTCTGGCCGAATCGGGTCGGAGCCTGCAGGACAGCACCGCGAGCCTGTGTGCTGCCGGTTTCCCCCTCCCCGGCCCCCTGGCGATGCACCCGTCGACGCAATCAGGACAACGGATTTCCCTGACTTCGCCAGGAGTTGACAGTGCCGCTTTCTAAGCTGCCGCAGGCTGGGAACCGGTCGGCACCGTGCTGATGGCCGGCCGCGTGAGCAGAAGGGAGGCACAGGATGCCCACGTGTACCCGCCGGGCCAAGTCGACCCGGCGCCCCTGCCGCCGCCAGGCCGCCGAATGGCCCTGCTACGACGATCTCCCCGCCCCTGTGGTGGCGTGCGCCAGCCACCTCACGCCGGCGGAATGGGCCGCCTGCCAGGAAGCCCGCGCCCGGGCGAACGCCGAGCGCGCCGCCCGCCGGGCAGCGGAGGCGGCCGCACGCCAAGAGCGGGGCGAACAGGAGCAGCCGACGGCGACCGTGGCACCCGAGGTCCTATGACCGTGCACCGGCGAGTGCATCTCCCAGGCACGAGCCTGGGGCCGCGACGCCGACAGCGCCTTGAGCCTGTGCGCGATCTGCGACGGCTACGTGTGCATATCCTGCGGCCAGGCCGAAGTCGACGACATCCTCGAGTTCTGCGACCGGTGCACGACGGAGGAGGCGTTGCTCCACCACGAGCCGGACGCGTTACCGGACGAGATCGACACCGGGCCGAACCCCCACATGCGGCTGACCGCGGCGGTCAACCAACTCGTCGCGGCCACCGGCACCACGCACGGCGCCGTCAACGCCCGCATCAACCGCACCATCGGGGTACACACCCGCGTCGGAGCAAGCGAGCAGGTGATCCGCCGCGCCGCCTGGGCCGCCCGCGACTGGCTCGACCAACTCCTCCCAAGCCCCCAGACGGACGCCACCGCCTCCCCACCCGACGTGCCCGATCCCGGCGCAAGGACAGTGACCGTGCGCCTGAGCGGCCAGAGCGCCAGGCGCCTGCGCCGCGCGGCCGAGATCCAGCAGCGGCCCGCCGAGGAGGTCGCGGCCGAGTGCATCGTCGACGAGATGCGCCGGGACGTGCACGAGGCGCTGTACAGCAGCAGTGAAACCTACGCGGCCAGCCTCGAAGGCCTCGCGAAGCGCCTCGCGCTGATCGCGCGAGAACTCGGTGCCTTGCCCTCCGGCGCCGCCGCGCAGGTGATCGCGCTGGCCGCCGCAGAGAAGGGCGGGCTGCTGCCCGAGGAGTGGCGCCACCGGATGCTCGAGCAGCTCACCGAGATGTGGACCGGGCGCACCACCGAGTTCGGCACACGCCCCGACGGCTCCACCGGCCCGCTGGAGGACATCAAGGTCGACACCATGGTCACACCGGCGCAGTGGGACGCGCTGGCGCGCATCGGCGCACCCGGCAGCATCGCCGCAGGGGTACGCAAAGCGCTCGAGGCCGGGATCACCACACTCGACCGGTGATGCGCCTTAAAAGCGACTGTCGGCGGATCTCCGGGGGCGGGGCTAGCATGTCCGGCCCCCGGATCAGGAGAACACCGATGCAGCCCGAACACTGTCCATTTCACCACCGCCCGGACACGTGCGTGGCCGTGGCCCGGCTCCTGGCCCAGGCGGGCCTGCTCGACCCCACACCCCACGCCCCCGCCGCTCGCGGAACAGCCACGGGCGACGTGGCGCCCGTCCCTTCGCGGGATGTCACGCTGCCCCTCATCGCCCAGCACATCAACACCTGGGGCCGCGTCGTGATCGACCCCACCCTCCCCTACGCGGAGGTGACCGCGCTGGAAGAGCGGTCACTGCGCTATACCCTCCAAGCCCTGTGGGAAGCAGCGGGCGAGGCCACCCGGCGCCGCGTCGCGTTCCCGGACGGCAGCGCGTCAGGGTGGTGGCGCGTGAGCGACGCGCTGCAGGAAGCCCAGTCAGCGGCCCGGCGCACCGCCGCCGCCGACAGCGACGGTGGCGAGGCGGACCTGTGGTGGTACATCGCCCTGCTCCACCTCGGCCACGCCCGCACCCTCTGGCAGAACCGCATCGGCCACACACTTCCGCAGTAACGGGGCACTGCCCGACGCCCCGTGCTGACGGTTGAAGCCCTGATTCCAGGCTTCATCCGTCAGCACGGGTGCGGTAGATGTCTCTTGGCTGCCTCCCGGGCGGCAGCACGCCGACGTGCGACTCACGCGGGCGCAGCGGCCAGAGCGGCACGTCCTTCGGCAGTGGGCTCGACCAGGTCGCCGCGGCTGCCGTCGGCCGGCACCACGACACGGACCAAGCCCCGCTTCCACAAATTGATCGAGACCCCGTACCACGCCATCTGCCGCTCGGTCCACGCCTCGTGGCCGGGATGATTCTCATCCATGCCGGGCTCGGCCGGGTTCAGCACCGGGAAGTACTCGGACATCCACACCGGCCTGCCGGCCTGCGCGACCAGCCTCAGCAGCTCACGTTCATCGTTGCTCAGCGTCATCAGCCCAGGCTATGACACGCCATGATAAGGATGTGGAGACAGCGGTGTGAGCCCCGCGTCTTCTGGATCCATGACCAACCAAGTGTGTTACCTGTCCTGTTGCAGCTTGAGCATCTCGAAGAAGCCTCCAGCCTGGCTGACCAGCTCCTCATAGGTGCCCATCTCGGAGATGTTCCCCTGGTCCAGGACGACGATGCGGTCGGCGAGGCGGGTATTGGCCAGGCGGTGGGTGATGAACACGGTCGCCCGCCCGGCGGCCAGCGTCTTCAGCCGAGTGTAGATGCGGTGTTCGGCGCGGGCGTCGAGGGCGGCGGTCGGCTCGTCCATCACCAGTACGGGAGCATCGCGATGGAAGGCTCGGGCGACCGCGACGCGCTGCCACTGACCGCCGGACAGGTCGTGCCCTCCCCACCAGGAGCGGGCCAGCGAGGTGTCCAGCCCGTGGGGCAGGGCGGCGATGACGCTGTCGGCGCCAGCTGCCTCGGCGGCGGCGTGCACGGCCGTGTCGCCTTCGGGGCGGGGCTGGCCGAGGGTGATGTTCTCGCGTGCCGCGAGCGGCCAGCGGGTGTAGTCCTGCGGGACGAGCGCCACCTTGGACAGCACTCCGGCCGGGTCGGCGTCCGCAAGATCCACCCCGTCCCAGCGCACCGAACCGCTGGTGGGGAGGAACAGGCCGGTCAGCACCCGGGCGAGGGTGCTCTTGCCCGCGCCGTTCTCGCCGACAAGCGCAATGACTTCGCCGCGCTTGAGGTCCAGGCTGATGCCGTCGAGCGCGGGCCGGTCGGCACCGGGGTAGGTGAAGGACACGTCTTGGGCGGTGATCACCTGGGGTCCGTCCTCGGCGACGGCGGCGGTACCGCGGCGGGTCGCCCACGGCTTGGCCACGGCCAGGAAGCGGGCCCAGTCGTCCAGGGATAGGGAGGTGCGGAATAGCCGGGCCCCTGCCCGGACCGTCGTCGCGAGCGCGGCGCCGGAGGTCCGTATGGCCAGGGCGGCGGTTCCCGCTGCCGCCAGTTCCATGCGACCGGTGGCCACGAGCAGGACGAGCACGCCCCAGGTCGCGGCGGTGCCGACCGCTGTGAGTGCGTCGCCGATGCCCTGCACCACCAGGGCCTGCCTCGTCGCGCGGAGTTGTTCGGCTTCCAGGCGGCCGGAGACGATGCGGTACTGGCGGATGAGGAAGCTGGCCATGGTGCCCGCGCGAACCTCATCAGCGGTGTTCCGCTCTGTGGTGTAGGAACGGAACACGTTTCGCAGCCGGGAGTCGGCGAGGTTGCAGTGGTGGGCCGCGTGCTCAATCCGCGCCCCGCGTACGGCGCCCCACGCGCACGGGAGCACGGAGAGGACCAGCAGGGAAAGCATCACCGGGTGCAGGACGGTGACGACGGTCGCCGCGGCGGCCATCTGGGCCGCGGCGGACGTGAGGAGCTGGGCGTCGAGGATGAGGTCGCCGGTCTTCTCCGCCCCGTCGGAGGCGGCGGCGTGGGCGTCCTCGAAGTCCGGGTCCTCGTACGCGACCAGTTCGGCGGCGGTGGCGGCGGTGATGACCTGGAGGTCGGCTTCGCGTACAGCCTTCGGCGCGAGCCGGGCCGCCGCGGCGCGGGCGCCGGCGTCGAGCAGGTAGCGGCCGGACGCGGCGAGAGCGAGCACCGCCACGGCGGTCAGGTTCTCGCGCAGACCGGCGGCGATGTCTGTGCCGGTGAACACGGCGGCCAGCAGGCGGGTGGTGGCCGCGAGCGCGGTCGCGGTGAGCACGGCGGCGCCGATCTGGCAGCCGATGAGGGCAAGGACGGCGCGGCGGTCGGTGCGCCAGCCGAGCCGGGCCGCCTCGGCAAGGGTGCGGGGCAGCCGGCGCGCTATCGCGGCCGTGGACAGGTTGACGCTCGCCTCGAAGTGCCGGTCGGAGGCCAGGCTCATCACGGGCGGCTGGCCCGCTGCGGCGACGGGCGGCGAGGTAAGGGAAGAACTCACGACCCCCATCAGGGAGCCGAACCAGGCGAGGGGCAACGGGATTGTTCCGCACCCCGCCCATCGCCCCAGGCAGCAAGAACCAGGCGTCAGCGGAGATACCGGTTTTCACTCGTTCGAGTGAGGCTGTGGTCCGGGGCGGGGAGGCTTGGGCCGGCCCCGGACCACGGCAGTCCAGGGCCGCCTACGGCACCGACAGGACCGGCATCCAGGGTCGGTCGGCGGCATCGCCGATGTCCCGGCCGACCGCGCCGTCGGGGACCTCGGCCCAGGCGTGCGCGGCATCTGGGAGGAAGCGGGCGCCGAGCACCCAGCGGGAGCGGCGGCCGGTCAGCGCGGTCGCGATGACGGTGGCGAGACTGATCTCCATGCAGGCGATGCGGCCCGGCCACCACGAAGGGATCACCGCCAGCACCGCCGCGTAGAGGGCTTCGAGGCGTGCCAGGCGTGCGTGCGGCAGGCCGCGCAGCAGGCGCACGGCAGCGATCTGCCAGCGCAGCGGCCACCGGCTCATGACCAGGGACAGGGCGAGCGCGACGGCGGCCACCAGGCGGTCGCGGACCGGGGCGGTGGGTCGGGCGGCGGGGACCATGACCGTCATCGACGCCACCACCTGCGCGGGCGCGGTCGGCCTGTGTCGACGAGCACGCCGGCGGCCACCATCTGGTCCACGAACCCGGCGATCTGGCTGTCGACGGCGCGGGGGTCCTGGCCGGTGGGGACGGCGATCTCGTCGGCGAGCCCGACCGTGCCGCCGCGGACGGTGACGGCGTGCCAGATCTTCGCCGCGTCCGGATCGAGCATCAGCCACGCGCCGCGGCGGACGTCGAGCACCGCCGTGCCGTACGGGCCCGTTGCGTGGTGGACGTGCGGAGCGGGGGTCAGCACGCCGCCACCTCCCTCCCCGCTGTCTGACCGCTCAGCCACCAGCACGTGACGATCAGCTGGTGCAGGTCGGCGATCACCGTGGCGCTCTGGCCCCGGGCCGCCTGCGCGAGAGCTGCGCGGACAGCTACGAGGTCGATCAGCCCGCCGGCCGCGAGCGGACTCGACGCGATCAACTCGCCGAGCAAGGACCGGTGGCGGGCGAGTCCGGCGATGCGCTGGGCCGTGAACGATCCCTTCGAGCGCCGGGAGGTCAGCCAGTCCGGGAGCTGCGGCAGCGCGGCCCGCAGCAGCGGCTTGTATGTCACCAGCCCGCGCCGGGCGAGGGCCGGCACGGCGAACGCGGCCCGCACTACCTCGTTGTCCAGGTACGGGTACACCGGCGTCACGCCGAGCGCCTGCCCGTACGGGCTCCAGCCGCGGGCGGAGGCGCCCACCGACCGCAAGGCGGCCCACTGGTCGAACTCGTCCGCCAGTTCCGGCTGCCGGTCCCGGGCGGCCTGCCGCAGCAGTGCGGCGACCTGGTGCCGCCCGTCCGCCGTGAGCCACGACGCTCCGGCCCCGAGACGGCACCACGACCAACCCGCCACAGCGGTCCCCGGCGTGACGGGTCCGCGCTCCAGGGCCTCGGCCACGCGCTCCAGACAGCCGCTCCGGCCCAGGTCAGCGGCCTGCTTGAGGGCCTTCCAGTACGGGCCGGGGGCGGTGTTGCGCAGCCGGGCGAACGCGACGACCTGGCGGTGGGCCTCGCGACGGCGGCCGTCTTGGAGGAGACGGACCCAGCAAGAGCTGGAGGCGTCCAACACGATGTCCCCGCCGTGCCCCGTCAGGTGCAGCGGCAGCCCCCGCACGGGGTACAGGTAGGCGGCGTCCATGGCGTACATCGCCGCCTCCAGCACCGGCTCCGCCCCGGTCGGCTGCCCCGCGGGGAAACCGAAGGGCAGCAGCTCCTCGGTGCCGGTGGCGACGGTGTGGGAGATCTTGGTGTGTTCGGCGACGCGGGCGGCGAAGGCCATGTCCTCGCCGCTGGTGTAGCCGTCGGTGTACGTGACCGCGTGCACTGTGCCGACGCCGGCGGCGAGGACGACGGCCGCAGAGGAGTCCAGTCCGCCGGACAGGTCTGCCCCCACCATCCCGTCGGCGGCGCGGACGCGGTGCTGGACGGCGTCGGCGAGCGCGCGGCCGAACCGCTCGGCTCCCTCGCGCAGCTCGCAGGTGGGCTCGACGCCCGCGATGTCGACGAGCTGCGGCGGCGCCCCGGGCGCGAGCAGCAGCCCGAACCCGCCAGGCACCATGCGGACCTGCTCGTACGGGCTGCGGTGCGGCCAGTGGTGCTCGCCCACAGTCAACCGGGCCACCAGATGCGGCAGGTCCGGCACCAGGTGCCGCCCCAGGAGGCCCGGCGCGGTCGCCCACGCCGTCCCCGTTTCGTGCGGCGCGTAGTAGACGGCACGGATGCCGGCCAGGTCGCCACACACGAAGTGCCGCCGCCCGTCGTGCACAGCGACCCAGTACGAGCCGGGCCACCGGGTCAGCTCACCCCACCGGCCCGCCCGCACGGCCGAGAGCGCGGCGGTCAGCTCCTGCTCGGTGACCGGGCAGTCGCCCACGACCGCAAGCGCGGCCTGCCCGTCGGTGGCCGCGCGTACCTGCGCGGCCGGAGCCCGGCGCACACCGCCGAGCCCGTCGATCTCTGTTCCGTTCACGGCGGCGGTGCCGCTGGTCATCCACTCCCGTTCCATCTTCTCGCCTGCCCTTCAGACACGACCGGGGGCCGGCCGCCGCAGCGGCCGGCCCCCGGGGTGCTCGGTGGTGTCCGGGCGTCTCAGCCCTCGAAGTAGTTGGACTTGTCCGAGTCGTTGAATGTCTGGCGGCCCAGGGTCAGGGTCGCCACCGGATGGGTGCTGACCTGCGGCGCGAAGCCGCCCGTGCGCGGCGCCACGACGGCGGTGTCCTCGACGGTGGGCTGGGTGGTGACGATGGTCCGCTCGGCCATGACCGGCCTCCCTTGTTCTCGGTGAATGTGGAGGTGGTGCTGCCTCTATGCCACCGCGATCAAAGATCCGTTCCCAGAGACGAAGATGGGGACTTGCTGGGAGCGGATTCGGGAGAAAGTTGGGACGCTGTTGGGACGTCAGCCGCCCAGGAGGCCGAGGACGGCCCGCTGGTACACCGCGTAGACCTGCGGCAACTCGGCCAGGTGGGCGCGCTCGTCGATGCCGTGCAGCCCCTCGTACGGCACCCCGAAGCCCGCCGTGGCCGCGATGCCCTCGCCAGCGAGCAGGTTGCCGATGTTCGACGGACCCGCGGTCTTCGACCGGACTGTGAGCCCCGCCTCGGCGGTGGCGTTCAGCAGGGCGGCCGCGGGCTGCTCGTCCTCGGCCAGGCGGAACGGCGGCCACGTAGCGACCGGGGTGACCTCCGTGGGCATCGGGGCGGGCAGCTCCGCGTCGAGCTCGGCGACGGCCTTGCGCACCAGCGTCTCGGCGTCGTGGGCGTCGAAGGCCGGGGTGGTGCGCACGTCGACGTTGATGTCGACCCGGTCAGGGGTGACGGAGAAGCCCTGGCCGCCGTGGAAGGAGGTCACCGACAGCTTCGGCGGCAGCGGGAACCCCCCGCCCTCCACCACGCCGGGCAGTTCGGCCGCGTCCAGGAGGCGTACGAGGTGAGCGGCCCGGGTGATGGCACCGATGACGGTCTTGCTGGAACCGGAGTGCCCGGAGGGGGCGTACACGGCGATCGACGCCCGCCACAGGCCCCGGCCACCGACCACCACCTCGTCCATACCGGGATAACCGATCATCACCCCGGCCGGGCGGGCCGCGCCAGGATCAGCGAGGTAGGCGCGGGCACCGCCGAAGCCACCCGTGTGCTCGTCGACGTCCAAGAGCACGGCGAGCCCGCCGCGTAGCGTCTCGGCGCGGGGGGCGAGGTCGGCGGCGATGTGGCAGAACATCGCCGCAGCGAGCTTGGAATCGGCCGCCCCCCGGCCGCGCAGCCAGCCGTCCACGATGTCGCCGCAAGCCGGGGGGAAGGACCAGGCGGTCTCGTCGCCGTACGGGGCGGTGTCCACGCACGCGTCCAGCGTCCACCAGGAGCCCGGCCGGCCGCCGGGGATCTCCACCAGCAGCCCCACCAACTCGCCAGCACCGTCGTGCAAGCGGCGGTGCGGCAGCTCACGAGCGGTTAGCCAGTCCTCCAGCGCGCCCAGGACGGGCCCGTAGTCGTCGATCCCGCCCCGGCTCGGCCGCCGGATCAGCTCGCTCGCCAGCTCGACCACGGACGCCGTACGGGCCTTGGCCTGCTGAAGGTCCTCGATCACGCTTCTCCCTCGCCCCCTAGTTGTGCCGCACCGGCAGCGCGCGGACGGCCTCGATCGTCTCCACCGGCCGCGCCGAGGCGCACGCCTCCCGCCCATGGTGGACCAGACCCACCGCCGCCTCGCGACCGAGTAAAACGCCGCAGTCGAACCCCTCCGCCCCGTGAAACGACGGCAGCGGCACCACCGCAGCGGTCTCCGACGCGACGAAGAACCGCTCCAGCGCCTCCGTCGGCTCCACCATCCCGATGTGCAGCGTCTTGACCCCGTTGTGGCGCGCGGACGGATCGCGCAGCTCCAGCAGCCGCAGCAGGTGGTCGGCGAGTGCCTGGTGCCGCGGGGGCCCGTACAGCACCCGGTAGTGGGCCAGGTCCGGGTGCTGGGCCACAGCCGTCTCGATCGCCGCCAGATACGCCTTCTCCCGCGACCGGGAGCCGGTGACGACCAGCTGCTCGCGCGCCCCGGCGACGACGTCGACCATCGCCTCGACCAGGTCCGTCCAGCGGGTGAGCACCTTGACCACCACGGCCGTGCCGGAGGTCTCCAGCACGCTGGTGGCCTCCCCGTCCTGATGCGCGAACAGCACCTCCGGGCGCTCGCGGTACAGCTGGCACAGGCCCGCACGGTTCCGCTTGCCCGTACGGCGCCGACCGGACTCCCACGCGCTCATCAGGCTCGCGTCCGTCGCCCCGCCCGTGATCGCGTTCAGCGCGTCGGCGGCCTCCTCCAGCGTCATGTTCCGTGCGTTCCGGGCCCGCTTGAGCGCCGAATCCCCGCTGCTTGCCGCGGCCACGAACACCGCCCCCTCCCCTTGAGTCGGCATGTGTCCGCAGTCTTCCCCACCGGGGGCCAGTCCAGCGACGAGGCGGTCCTGGCGGTCTGCGGTCCGTGCCGAGGCGGGCAGATGCTCAGGTAATCATGAGGCTGTGGTAATCCTCGACCTGCTGGGCGTGCCGCGGTACGGCCGGCGCGGTCGCCGCCCGGTACGCCGCTGACGTCGCTCCCTCCGGGCCGGCCGCCCGGCGAGCTGGCCGGTGCTGTCTGTCGTGTGCTGCCCCGTGCATCGCGAGCCATAGCGTACTGGGCGGCGAACTGGCCCGCCTGGTGTGAGGTCTCCGCCGTCTCCTGGCGAGACATCGACGGCATCAGCGATGAACCCTCCGTTCGCCCAGGCTCTTCGCTGACCCCAAGACAGCTGCCCCTGTGACATCCGTTCCCCACGGCGCGGAGGCAAGCCTCACGAGGAAACACCTGGTCATGCCCCTGCTGCCGTTGCCCGTGGGACACGGGACGGGATCAACGGGGGCCGAATCCCGGAACTGTCAGAGCAGGGGGCCATCATGGGCGCCATGACCGACACGGAGCCTTCGGACCTCGAAGTCGTGGTGACCTTCTCGCCGGAAGAGCATGCGCTCATCAGCGAGCACGCAGCCGAGCTCAACGTTTCCGTCGAAACCTACGTCCAGCAAGCCGCCGCGCGACAGGCACGCGACGGACAGCTCAAGCGTCAGCTCCTCCAGGAAGCGGCGCAGAGACAGCAGTCGAGCGCTGAGCGATTCGGGACCTTCGGCCCGCTCATCGACGATGTCCTCGCCACCCGCAGGGACCCCGACACGCTCACCGAGGCAGAGAAGGAAGCCCGAGTTCGGGAGGCGGCCCGGGAATGCGGGATCGACTACACCGACGAGGTCCGGGAACTGGGCAACGCACTCTGGGCGAAGATCGACGCCCTCCACCACGACATCTCGCCCAGAAGCACGAACTCGAAGCGCGACTGACGGGAAGACACCGAGGCCGTTGTCAGTTGGCGGGCCGGGGGCTGGATGCGGACCGAACGAGGAAGCGCCAACTCCACAGGGCCGCCGGGGATGCGCCTCCACGGGCTCGCCTCTACCCGGCAGGGGTCTTCTTCGCGCGGCAGCGCTGGTCGGCAGAATGGATTTCGGCACAGGCAACAGCCGCCGAGACGAAGAAGGAGATGTGGCCGTGGCCGATACCTGGAACGGCGTGCCCCTGGCGGAGGTGAAGCCCATCAGCCAGGACATCCACTACCGGATCCACGACGCCGACACCGGCGAGTTGATGGGGTTCGGAACCGGCCGTGGCGGTTCGCTGGGAGCCGTGGTGGCCCACTGCCGACGCGTGGAAGACGCCTGCCCGGGGCGCCATCTGGTCATCCGGGCATACGACGGCCCAGCCGGGCCGGGGTTCGACCGCCCAGTCGGGCCGTGAGTCTGCGCTGTCAGGTCCCTGTGGCCGTGCAGTCGGCTTGGTTGCCGCGAATCTTGTTCCAGGCGGCCCGGCCGGGGTGCCGGACGTCCTCGGTGTGGTCGATGCCCAGTTCGCGCGCTGCTTCGGCGACGCGCTTTCCACTCCTCTGGCAGGCCGCCGGAGGCGTGCATGTGCCGTGGACCGGGATCTGGCGGGCCTGCTGCAGGTGCGGGCTCCTTGGCCTTCCTCAATGAACGGTTGCTGCCTTCATGACGGGCTGCCTGGTGGGGTAGCTGCGCTCTACCCGAGGGAAGCGGGCGGGGCGGTGTCGTCGGTCCAGTCGCCGTCGAACAGGGAGGAGACCAGGGCTTGTTGCTCGGAGGCTAGTTGGCCGGCGCGTTGTTTGGTGCGGGTCTTGGCGAGCCACGGGCCGATCTTGACGCGCTCGCCGTCGACGGTGATCTCTTCACGGGCGGTCGGCGCGCGGCCTTCGCGGTGGAGGAAGAGTTCCAGGAGTTGGACGGTCTGTTCGAAGGTGCGGCGGGTGCGGCGCGCCGGGGCGAGCGGGTTGCTGGCGGGGGTCAGGCCGAGGGAGGTCAGCATCTGCTGCTGACGGCGGTGGAGGGCCTGCCAGGTGACCAGTTGGCGGTGCAGCCAGGAGCCGATCTTCACACCTTGCAGGAGGGTGTCGTGGGTGAGGGCGGCGGGGTCGGCGCCGCCGGCGAGATGGGCGCGCAGCAGGTGGTACTTGCGATGCCAGTCCGCGCCGTGGGGCAGGCGCCAGTCGGGGGCGAGGGCGGTCAGGGCGTCAACGCGGGCCGGATCGAGCTGATTTTTTGCGGCGAGGTGGCGTTGTTCGGCGAGCCAGGCGCCGACGGGGGTGGTGGCGGGGGCGGCGAGGTGGCCGTGGGTTCGCAGGTGGTCGGCTGCGGCGGCCAGGCGGGCGCGCCAGGCGGCGTCGTGCTTGTCCCAGATCATGCCGAGGGCGTCGAGTTCGGCGATCCAGTCGGCTTCCAGGCGGCCGGCGGTGCGGGCGTCGCGCATGGTGGTGATGAAGGTGCCCAGCTTGTAGCCGGTGGGGTCGGTGTAGTCGGTGGGGACGTCGAGGTGGCCCATTTCGTCGTGGTAGGACTGGGCGGCGGCAAGGCCGAGGCGGCGGGAGCGGGAGACACCCGGGTCGCGGGGGTCGAAGGCGGCCAGGTCCATGGCGCGGGCGATGCGCTCGGGGTGGACGGTGAAGTCGAAGTGCCAGCGGCGTTCGATGACGTCGCTGGTCTCCTTGGGCAGGCGGTTGGCCTTGTCGGGCAGGCGCTCCAGGATGCGGTGGTCGTGGCTGGCCAGCGCGCAGGCGATCGCCCAGACGGGTTCGTAGGCGGTGCCGAGGATGTTCTCGGGCTCCGCACCGGGCGGGGTGTAGACGGGGACGATCAGTGAGGCGGTTTTGCCGGAGACGTCCAGGCGCAGGGCGCGGCCGAGGGCCTGGACGCAGCGGATGACGCTGCGGGTGGGGTCGGCGAAGACGACGGCGTCGACGCTGGGGATGTCGACGCCTTCGGCGATCAGGCGGGAGTTGGCCAGGACCGCGCAGTCGGCGGCGCGGAAGTCGGCGAAGATGTCGGCTCGCTGGGCGGGGGTGTGCTCGCCGTGGGCGAAGAACAGCTGCGGGGTGATATCGGGGCACAGGCCGGGATCCGTGTGGCGGAGCAGGCGCAGTGTGTGGGGCAGTTCGCGGGTGAAGCGGCGGGCGTCGGAGACGAGGTTGAAGTAGACCAGCACCTTCTTCAGGCCGTGCTCGGTCATGGCACGCAGGACGGCCAGGTGCAGGGCGGTGGTGCGCAGCGCACCGTCGTCCTTGTTGTCCTCGGCGGTGCTGCCGT
>NZ_JASCXN010000058.1 GCF_030010625.1 Streptomyces sp. CC208A
TGTCTCAAGATCGGTTCCGTCGATCACGCCACCAGCGACGAAGACGAGCGGACGGCCTACGCCACGCATCGAAGACCTCATCTACCTCGTGGCCCAGCCTCGTGATGAAGTGAAGAACCATGCTGAGCAGCCCGAATGCAGCAAAGGTTCCAAGGGTCATCTTGTCCAACGTCCAACCTTTCAAAAAGGCCGGACCGAAAACGCGCGCTCAGTCCGGCCACCAATAGGTGACGAACTGAGATCGCGCCGGTGTAGCGACTCAGGTGATGCTCCCGGTTGCGGACCGGGTGTGTTCCTCGTTCGGGTCGGGGACAGACCTGCGGTTGCTCTCCGCAGGAGAGGCGCGACAAACTCCTAGGACGTCACCGGACACCCCAGGGTGGGGCCCCAGTTTGGGCCCTACCTCTGGCGCCCTTTCGGGGCGCCCACTGCCACCGGGCTGCCGCCCGGCAGCTAGGACTCTAGCCCCTGCTTCTTCTCCCACGCGTCCAAGTCACACGATCGGGTGGAGAGAAGAACCCTCATTGTCGACTCGTGTGGGGCGGGCCCGTGAGGATGCACTTCGAGCTGCGCCTGTCGGGTGCCTGCCATGGGGCCTCTCTATGACTGTCAGCGCCGGGGGCGGTGTTGACCAGCCGAGGTCGTGGCCACCGGTGTGGGCTGGGGGTCCCGGGCCTGGTGTCCGCTGGACGTGGGCGCCATGGTGGAGCGGCGGCGGGCGGCTTCGGCGCGGGGGTTGGGGGCAGGGTTGCGGCTGGTGTGCTGGATACGGGTGATCAACACGCGGGCGGGTTGGCGGGCGGTGGTGAGTTCTCGTTGGGCGGCGGCCTCCTTGAGGAGCTGGTGGGGTTTGTGGCCGCCGGCTTCGGCGTCGGCGAGGACGGTGGCGAGGGCCGGCCAGGCGGGGTCGGTGAGGATACGGTCGGCGTGGGCGGGGACGGCGGCCCGTACGTCGTGAGCGAGGGTCCGAAGGGCCTGATCGTTCGGCCGGCGGGTGGCAAGGCTGCCGACGATCGGGGTGAGGGCGTGGTCTGCGGCGGCCTGGAGGTGGTGGAGGGTCTGGCGGGCTGCTTCGGCCTGGTGGGCGTGGTTCTTCGCTTCGTGCCAGCGGGCGGCGACGATCGTGGCCCAGACGAGGGCGGCGAGCAGGGTCGCCAGGGCGCTGCCGTCGGGGCCGGTGGCGGTGTGGGCGAGGTCGCGGGCCGCTCGGCGCAGGGTGTGGGCGGCCTGGTTCTCGGCGCGGATCTGGCAGCGCTGAGCGCGGGCGAATGCCCTTGAGGCTGCCCGGAGTTCGGCGTGGAGGTGGTCTGGAGCCCTCTGGGCAGCGGCTTCGATGAGGTCGCCGAGCGCGGTGATGTGGGCCTGGACGTGGGTGTCGTCGGCCATCCCCTGGTGGAGGGTGTCGAGGGCGCCGGTGGCCTGGTGCCAGGGGGTGGCGGGCTGGTCACGGCGGGCGGTGGGGTGCTCCTCCGGCGCGGTGGTCTCCAGGCGGGCCTTGAGCTTGGGGAGGGTGAGGTCGGGGGCGATCTTCCCGCCGGGGTGGAAGATCTGTTCGCCGTCCTTGTTGAGGTCGCCGGGGCGGCCGACGGCGTAGCCGAGGAGGTCTCCGGACGGTCCGCGGCGGGGTTTGACCGCGATGCCCATGGCTTCGAGGTAGGCGAGGAGTTCCTCGGCGCTGCTCGCGTGGGGGATGGCGGCGCGGATGCGGTCCTGGAGCCAGTCGCGGCTGGTCTGCTCCCAGCCGAGGCGCTGGGCCTTGTGCATCTCGGCCTGGGTGGGCCGACGTCCGGCGGTGCGGTCGCCCTTCTTCAGCTGGCGCAGGCCATAGTCGGTCTCGATCTGGCGGCAGGCGTCGCCGACGCGGATGCCGCTGTCGTGAAGCCTGGGGCGGCGGCCGTCCTCGCGGACGGTGGTGGCGAGAATGTGGATGTGGTCGTCGGCGTGGCGTACGGCGACCCACCGGCACGCCAGGTCGTCGCCGGGTGGGGCGATGCCGGCGGCTTCGACGATCCGCTGGGCGATCTCGGCCCACTCCGTATCGGAGAGGCGGCGGTCCTCGGGGGCGGTGCGGACGGGGCAGTGCCAGACGTGGTCGGTGACCTTCCTTCCGAACTCACTGTTCCGAAGATGGACGGGCTCGTCGAGGTGACGGGCGAGCTGGGTGAGGGTGGCGTCCGGGTCGCGGCCGGGGTCGGGCGTGCCGAGCATGGCGAAGCCGGCGAGGATGTGCGGGTCGGTGTGCTCGTCGTGGCGGCCGGGGCCGTAGAGGTAGGCGAGCAGGCCACGGGTGTTGGACCCGGCCCGTTTGATGGCGGCGATCACGCGGCCTGGCCCTTCCTGGAGTCGGCGGGTTCGCGCAGGGCCTCGGCGATCAGCTCCAGCAGGCGGTGGAGCTCGTCGAGACGGTGGCGGATGTCGGGCGGGGTGAGGTCGCTGTTCAGGGCGCGGGCGATCTGGTTGACGTTGACGCCGATCCGGTTGAGCTCGCGCAGCACCTGGGCACGGAACATGTGGGTGCGGCGGCGGTCCTCGGACAGCGGCAGGTTCGCCGTGAACCGGCCGGCGATGAAGGCGAGGACGATGTCGGCGGCGAAGCCGGATTCCCCCTTGTAGCCGTGCTCGGCGGCGGCCTCCTGGAGATCGTTGTGCTCGTCGCCGGTGAACCGCAGCGGTCCGACGCGCACGGTCCGCTTGGTGCCGGTGAAACGGCGGATCGCCGGCTGCATGCTCTGCACCGCACGCTCACCGGCTGTCGGCTCGGTGGCGGGTGCGGGGCGGAGGATCTGCTGCTGGACGGCGTGGAGCTCGTCCGGGTCGGGGCCGCCCTCGGTCCCGACCTTCCGGACCGGCGCCCCCTGGCGTCGGACCGTCTCCGCCACCCCCGGGGCGGAGATCCCCGAAGACCGGCCTTGAGTCGGACTCGGGGTACTACTGGCTCCACCAGGGGCAGGTCGTCCGAACGCCTGCCGCAAACGTCCCAGCAGCGTAGGGGACTTCGTCGGCACGGACAGCTCGTCCGGGACGGCCTCGGCATCGTGCGAGTCGTGCGTGTGGCGCGTCATGGGCAGTTCTCCGGATGAGGCGGAAAGGGCAGGCAGGGCGACGTGGAAGGCCGGGCGTCGTGCAGCCGGTAGTTGGCTGTCCACAGCTGTGGAGGAGTGGGCGCTGCGGGCGGTGGCCTGGTGGCGGAGGCGGGATTCCGGCGGGGTCGGGGTGGGGGCTGGCCGGGTTTCGGTGGCACCGGAAGTACTTCCGGTGCCACCGAAGGGAGTCGTTGCGGACGGGTCAGCCGGTGCTGCTGCTGACTGCGATCGCGGGGCCCGGCTCGACCATTTGGGCGTTCAGCTCGTCGCAGACGTTCTTCACGCGGCCGTTGCCGACCTTGCGGCCGCGGTTGACGCGGATCTCTTCGACGATCTCGGTGGGAGAGGCGGTTCCCGTACGGGTCATGACCTCGCGCGCGATGGCCCGGATCTCGTCATCGGAGATGTCCTGCGGACGCCCGGTACGCCGAGGCCGTGCTCCGGTCGGCTTGGGGGGCTTGCTGGTGGCCTCGCCGCCCGGCGGGGTTTCGGTGTCGGCCAGACGATCGGGGTCGGGATGCTCCGTCGGCCCGTCGCCGCGATCCTTGCCTTCGCCTGGAGGGGACGACGGGGCGACCACCTTGGCCGGGGGCATCGATTCCGGGACGGACTTTCGGTGGCCGTCGGGCCGCTCGACGAGCTGGTGGATCTGCCTCATCAGGACGCCGAAGGCAAGGAGCGCGGCGGTCGGTGGGACGGCGGCGACCACGTAGTCGAGCCAGTGCACAGTGCGGGAGTCGCTCGTTCCGCCCACGCCCGCAACGTTGAGCGCGATGGATCCGACCGACCCGATGGCGGTTACGGCGACGGCCCACAGGTCGGTGACCTGGCGCAGGCTCGCGCGGAGCATGAGCAGCTCGCCCGCGACGATGAACGCGTCGAGAGTGGCGGGCCACGCCCAGCGGCGGATCGGGGAGTTGCCGAGGCCGTGTTGGCCGGCAACGTCGGCCAGGTGCGCGTAGGAGAGCCAGAACGCTCCGGCCGTCAGGAGGACGATGACGACTCCGGCCGCGATGAGCGCGAACCGTTCGGCAGTGTGCCCAGTTGTCATCGGCCGCCCGTCACCGGGCCTGCTACCCGGCTGCGTGCGGCGTAGTGGTCGAAGGCGGGAGAGGAGAGTCAAGCGGGGATACTCCTTGGGGTAGTGGTGTGAAGCGTCTTGGGCGTCTTGGCCGTTGCAAACGCAGGTCAGGGCTGGTACGGCAGGACGGTCGGGGTCCGTCTTGGCCGCGTCCTGGTGGGGGACGGCATGGGTCGGCCTTCCGTCTTGGCCTCACGGCCGATGACCTGCGTCGATACGGCGCGTACGAGTGGGACGACACGAGACGGATGCGGGCGACGTCCTGGCGGCCTGCGCGGGCGATGGTGATCGTGTTGCCGTCTTGGGCCCGGTTGCCGTCTTGCGCGTATGCCCTCTGACCTGCGCGATCACGGCAGGGACGGCAAGGACGGCAACCAGCGGGGGCGGGGCGGGGTCAGCCCTGGGGGAGGGTGGGTGCGGCGTCGACCGGGTGGACGGTCGGGCAGTAGCGGCGCCAGGGGTCGAGGAACTTGTTGCGCATGTAGCCCTTGCGCTGGGTTCCGTCGGCCATGCGGACGTTTCCTGGCTTGATGCCGAACTGCCGGAGCATCGAGCCGAGGTCACGCGGGCTCAGCCCGTTCCGGCCCCACTCGGCCCACGGGCTTTCCGGATCCTGGCGCAGGTGGTGGATCAGTTCCTCGGTGGAGAGGCTGTCGACCTCGCGCTGGGCGACGAAGACGCGCCGGATGTCGGCCAGGATGCGGGCCCCGCTGGGGTGGTCCTCCTCGGCCGCCTCCTCGGCGGAGACCATCTGCTCGCACGCGGTACGGGCGCGGCGCGGCCAGGTGCCCGCCGCGAGGTCGGCGACGATGACGAGTGGTTCCCAGGTGTCAGCAGCCCGGTCCTCGACCGGCATCACCGGTTCCAGGTCGGCGGCCTCGTCCACCAGGGGTCCCGTCCAGGCGGCGATCCGGTCGCGCAGGCCATGCAGGGCGGGGATATCCCGCCGTGACCGGAAGGGGCGGACGGTCTCACCTTCCGCCCGCCGGCGCATGCGGATGACGACCGACCGGTCCATGATCGTGTCGGGCAGGTCACCGATCCCGGCGATGGCCGCCATGGCGAAGGTGGCGAACCGGTGGGGCGTGTGGTCGTTGCCGACCACCCGGGTCACGTACCGGTTGCGCTGGTGGCCGGCGTTCAGCAGCCCGCGCATCTCCTCGTTCTTCTCCGCCTGCTTCGGCGTGCCGAAGATCGTGTCCGCCTCGTCCACGAGGAGCGTGGGCGGCTCCTCGGTGACCGAGCGGAAAACCGCCGCCGGCGTGGTGTTGATCGTAAGCATCGGCTCGTGGACCGTCTCGGTCAGCACGTCAAGGAGACGTGACTTGCCGCACCGCTTCGCCGGACCGACCACCGCGAGGCGCGGGGCGTGCTGCCACGCGGGCTGCAGATGCGTCGCCGCCACCCACAAGGTGACCGCGTCGAGCGCCTGCTCGGAGGGCAGGATCACGAACTTCGATATCTGCCGACGGAGTTCGTCGAGGAGTTCCGATCCGTGCGTCGGCTCCGGATCCGTCTGTTCCGACTCGGGACACCGCTTGGGGCCGAGGTCGGGCCGTTCATTTTCGGGACACCGCTCGTCGGGCGGCGGGGTCTGCGCCGGATCGTCGGCGGCCCGACTGGTCTCGGCTGTGGTCCGGCCCGGCTGGCCGAGCACGGCGACCGGCGGCCACGCGGTCGTGCCCTGGTCGGAATAGGGCTCGGGCATCGCGGGTTGCACTGGGCAGCTCCTCTTCTCGCGTCGCCAGGCATACGGGCCCGGCGCGCGGGGTCGTTCGTGGGATTACGGGCGGGGGGTCGTTGAGCCTCCGGCGTTGCCTCGCCGGAGGCTCTCTCGCTTCCCGAGCGGGGCGAGGGAACACGGACCGTACGTCCACGCCCCGCGACAGTCCAGCGATTCTGTGTCAGCTCAGCGCAGAACCGCCTGCTATCTTCTTTCGCCCTCATGCGGCTAGCCCCAGCAGGTTGAGCAGGTCCGCCGTCACCACGCGGTATGCCTTGCCCAGGCGCAGGACCTTGCACGGGTACTCGCCCCGCTTGGCCAGCTCGTAGCCCTTACTCCGCCCGAGACCCAGCGCACGGTTGCCCGTGTCCAGGTCAACGGCTGCCGACAGGGCCATCAGCTCATCCCGGCTCATGCCCTTCGGACCGGTTCCCATGGCGTCGTCGCGCACGCGGCGCCCCTCTCGTCACAGCCCTCGGCGAACACGGTCGTCGCGTCCGGCTCCAGGCCAACGAGAACCATGATGAAGAAGCTAATGTGTCGCCATGACACAACACGGTTTCGATGATGAAGAGGACGACGACTTCCCGGAGTGGGTCGACCGCATCAGGAACAACGTCGCCGGCGAAGTCCGGCGCCGCAGGAAGGAGAGGAGGTGGAGCGCCCAACGGCTGGCCGACCGCTGCGAAGAACTAGGGCACCCCATCCCCCGCAACGTGATCGCCAACCTGGAATCCGGCCGACGGGCGAACCTGCCCCTGGTGGACGTCATGGTGCTGGCCGCGGCCCTGGAGACGTATCCGATCTGCCTGATCTTCCCCCTCGGTTACGTCGAGCAGACCCAGGAGCTCCCCTTCCACTCACTCATCCCGACCTGGGACGCCATGCGAAAGTTCACCGGCGAGGAGAGGGACTACGAGACCGACAGTGGCCTCATGCCCGAGTTCAACCTGCACGCCAGCCTGACCCGAACTGTCATCGCCGCCCGACGCGAGGCCGAAAGTGCCGCCTTCGATGCCGAGACGGCGGCAACCTCTGGCCAGCGCGAGGAAGCCGAGCGGAAGGCCGCCGAGTACGCCCAGCGCGCCGAGGAAGCGAAGCGCCGGCTCCTCAACCTTCGTGACGACATCCGCGAAGAGGGCGCCACTCCACCCGAACTGTCCCCATGGCTCGAAGACATCGAGCCGCAGCCTGACCCCGACCAGGAGGAAGACGCTTGAAAGGCTCCACCTACCGCCGCTGTTCCTGCCGTGATCCCAAGACTGGCAAAGAGCTCGGCACTTCCTGCCCCAAGCGCAACAGCAGGAATCACTGCACGTACTCCATACGCCAGGAGCTGCCGCCCCGTGAGGACGGCAGCCGACGATCCTTCGCACGTGGCGGGTACGGCAGCCTCAAGGCCGCCCAGGCCGACCTCGACCATGTCCGAGCTCTCCTGGGGCTCGCCGAGTCCGACGACCCCGAGGGCATAGAGCTGATCGCCGCGATGCTGGCAGAGGTCAGCGGCGAGAAGCTGCCCTTGCCGGACGTGGAGGAGACCCGGCGCCGGCTGAGGGCCGGCCAGGATCTCATCGGCAGTCTGACCGTGGCCGAGTGGCTGGACCGGTGGCTCGCCGGCAAGCGCATCCGGAAGTCGGGCATCAGCCGGTACGAGACCGACGTCCGCGTGCACCTCAAGCCGCACATCGGCCACCGACGTCTCGACCGGCTGCGTGTCAGCCACCTGAGCGACATGTTCACCGCCATCACCGACGCCAACGCTGAGATCGTGGAGCAGAACGCCCAGCGGCGAGCGGCGGTAGAGGAGTTGGCGACCGTCCCGTGGAAGGGTGTGGTGAACCGCGCTCGCCGCAAGGCCATGAAGGCCGCGATCGACGCCATGCCGCCCTTCCGCCGGGTCACCGGACCGGCCACGCGCCAGCACATCAAGGCCACCCTCCGCGCGGCCCTGAACGACGCCGTCGGGCAGCAGATCATCACGTTCAACCCGGCGGCCCACGTCGAGATCGACCCCGTACGCAAGCCGAAGGCGCTCGTGTGGACGGACGAGCGGGTCGCCAAGTGGGAGCAGACCGGCGAGAAGCCGTCCCCCGTGATGGTCTGGACGCCAGAACAGACCGGCGCTTTCCTCGACTTCGTCGCCAAGGACCGGCTGTACGCGATGTGGCACCTGATCGCCTTCCGCGGCCTGCGGCGAGGCGAGGCGTGCGGACAGCCCTGGTCGGAGACCAACCTCGACCGGCACTCCCTCACCGTGACCGGCCAGCTCGTCCAGGACGGTTGGGAGGTCGAGGCGTCCGAGCCGAAGACGGACAGCGGCTTCCGCGTCGTGGCCCTGGACGACGACACCGTCCATGTCCTGAAGCGGCACCGCGAGCAGCAGGAGGCCGACCGTGCCGAGTGGGGCTCGGCCTGGGTGAACACCGGGCTCGTCTTCACCCAGGAGGACGGGTCCTGGCTCCACCCGGGCAAGGTCACCGACCTCTTCGAGCGCCTCGTCGCCGCTTCCGGGCTCCCACCGATCCGACTGCATGACCTCCGTCACGGCGCGGCCACGCTCATGCTGGCCGCCGACATCGACATCAAGATCGTGTCGGACACGCTCGGGCACAGTGACACCCGGATCACGCGCGACATCTACCAGAGCGTGCTCCCCCACGTCGGCAAGAGCGCCGCCGAGGCCACCGCGAAGCTCGTCCCCCTCCAGCGCAAGGCCGAGCAAGAAGCGCAGGTCCGCCAGGCCGCCGAGGAAGCGAAGAAGGCCCAGAAGGCGAAGGCCAAGCGGAAGAAGAAGGCCAAGGCCAAGAAGGCCGCGAAGAAGGGCTGACGGCCGCTCCGCTCACGCATCGCTCACGCAAGCAAAGTCACGGCACGCCGACCGTGTGACTCGCCATGCCCCGAGCAACAGAAAAGGCCAGGTCAGCTGGTATCTGGCCTGGCCTTTCTCTGAGCCGCCTTCGGGATTCGAACCCGAGACCTACGCATTACGAGTGCGTTGCTCTGGCCAACTGAGCTAAGGCGGCGTGCTGCGCGACACCATGGTCGGTGCAGCAGCGTCGCCAAGTCTACACAGTTTCCGGGGGTGCTCCGACCACGGGCGGAGCGGGCGGCTCCGGGGGCTATGAGCAGCGCTTTCCCGCAGGAGGCGGGGTGCCTTCCAGGAGGTAGGTGTTGATCGCCGTGTCGACGCAGTCGCTGCCCCGGCCGTAGGCGGTGTGGCCGTCGCCCTCGTAGGTGAGGAGGGTGCCGGAGGAGAGCTGGTCGGCGAGGGACTCGGCCCAGCGGTAGGGGGTGGCGGGGTCGCGGGTGGTGCCGACGACGAGGATGGGGGCGGCGCCCTCGGCGGTGATGCGGTGCGGGCGGCCGGTGGCGGGGGACGGCCAGTAGGTGCAGTTCAGGGCGGCCCAGGCGAGGCCGGTACCGAAGACCGGGGACGCCTCGTCGAAGGACGGGACGGCCTTCTCCGCGTCGGCCGGGCCCTGGTACGCGGGCGGCAGGTCGAGGCAGTTCACGGCGGCGTTGGCGAACATGAGGTTGGCGTACGAGCCGTCCGGCTCCCGCTCGTAGTAGCTGTCGGCGAGGGACAGCAGGGCCGAGCCCTCGCCGCCGATCGCCCGGGTCAGGGCCTCCCGCAGCTGCGGCCAGGCGCCCTCGTCGTACATGGCCGCGATGACGCCCGTGGCCGCCAGGGACTCGCCGAGCTCGCGGTCCTCGCCGGTGGGGACGGGAGCGGCGTCGGTGTCGCGGAAGAACTTCTTCAGGGCCTTCCCGGCCGCCCGGACCGACTCCGTGCCCAGCGGGCAGTCGGGCCGGGTGACGCAGTCGGCGGCGAAGGCCCCGAACGCGGTCTCGAAGCCCGCCGTCTGGTCCCGGTTGAGGTCGAGCGCCGACAGCGACGGGTCCATCGCCCCGTCGAGGACCAGCCTGCCCACCCGCCCGGGGAACAGCTCGGCGTAGGTGGCGCCGAGGAAGGTGCCGTACGAGGCGCCCACGTAGTGCAGCTTCTCGTCGCCGAGCGCCGCCCTCAGGATGTCCATGTCCCGGGCCGTCTCCACCGTGGAGACGTGCCCCAGGACCGCGCCCGTCCGCTTCTCGCACCCGGCCGCGAACCGCTTGAACGAGGCCTCCAGCGCGGCGGTCTCCACCGGGTCGTCCGGCGTCTGGTCGATCTGCGTGTAGGCGTCCATCTCGGGGCCCGTCAGACAGTCGACCGGCTCGCTGCGGCCGACCCCGCGCGGGTCGACGGCCACCATGTCGTAGCGGGCCCGCACGGGCTCGGGGTAGCCGATCCCCGCGTACCCCTGGAGGTAGTCGACGGCCGAGCCGCCCGGCCCGCCCGGGTTCACCAGGAGCGAGCCGATCCGCTTCCCGGGGCCGGTGGCCTTCACCCGCGAGACGGCGAGCTCGATCCGGGGTCCGTCCGGCTTCGCGTAGTCGAGCGGGGCGCGCAGCGTCGCGCACTGGAAGCCGGGGACACCGCAGTCCCGCCAGGCGAGCTTCTGCCCGTAGTACTTCTTCAGCGCCGCGGGTGAGGGCGACGGCGAGGCGGACCCGGCCACGGGCCCCGCCGGCGCGGCCGCGTCGCTCCCCCCGGTGCAGCCGGAGAGGATCAGCCCGGCGGCGGCGAGGGCCACGGCGGAGGTACGGAGGAAGCTCCTGGAGTCCATCCCCGGAGCGTATCCGGCCGGGTACGGACCGTGTCCAATCGCGGACGGCCTGCTGAGGGCGGAGGCCCGCTGCCATGGCCGATGCCGGTGGCGGCACCTGGCGGCCCGCCCGGTCCCGAGGCCGACGTCGGCACCCGCGGGCCGGTCGCTCCGAGGCCGAGGCCGTCCCCCGGCGGCCCGCCCCGCCCCACCCCTTCCCTCAGTCCCGCAGCGCCATCGTCATCGCCTCCACCGCGAGCAGCGGGGCCACGTTCCGGTCCAGGGCCTTGCGGCAGGCGAGGACGGCCTCCACGCGGCGGAGGGTCCGCTCCGGGGTGGTGTCGCGGGCGATCCGCTCCACCGTGTCCCGTACGTCCTCGTTGGCCAGCTCGGAGCAGGCGCCGAGCTGGAGCGCGAGGACGTCCCGGTAGAAGCCGGTCAGGTCGGTGAGGGCGAGGTCCAGGCTGTCCAGCTGGGTCCGGCGGCCGCGGCGCTTCTGCTTCTCCTCCAGCTCCTTCATCATTCCGGCCGTGCCGCGCGGCATCCGCCCGCCCTGCGCGGCCCCGAGCGCCGCCTTCAGCTCCTCGGTCTCCTTGGCGTCGATCTCCTCGGCGACCTGCTTCGCGTCCTCCGCCGCCGCGTCCACCAGCTCCTGGGCGGCCTTGAAGCAGCCGCCGATGTCGGCCACCCGCAGCGGCAGCTTCAGGACGACGGCGCGGCGGGCGCGGGCCCGCTCGTCCGTGGCGAGCCGCCGGGCCCGGTCGACATGGCCCTGGGTGGCGCGGGCCGCCGCGCGGGCGGTCTCCGGCTCGATGCCGTCGCGCCGGATCAGTACGTCGGCCACCGCCTCGACCGGCGGGGTGCGCAGGCTCAGGTGGCGGCAGCGGGAGCGGATCGTCGGCAGGACGTCCTCGACGGAGGGCGCGCAGAGCAGCCAGACCGTGCGCGGCGCGGGCTCCTCGACGGCCTTCAGGACGGCGTTGGCCGACTTCTCGTTGAGCCGCTCGGCGTCGGTGACGAGGATGATCTGCCACCGGCCGTTGGCCGGGGAGGTGAACGACTTGCGGACGGTGTCGCGCATGTCCTTGACGAGGATCTCCGTGCCGACGGCGGAGACCGTCGTCACGTCGGCGTGGGTGCCGATCAGCGTCGTGTGGCAGCCGGTGCAGAAGCCGCAGCCGGGTGCCCCGCCGAGCGCCCGGTCGGGGCTCACGCACTGGAGGGCCGCCGCGAACGCCCGGGCTGCGTCGACCCGGCCCGCGCCGGGCGGGCCGGTGAAGAGCCAGGCGTGCGTCATCTTCGACGCCTCGGGGGCGGGCTCGTCCGCGGCCTGGGCGGTGACGAGCGCGTCGGCGTCCCGCGCGGCGGCGGCGAGCTGCTCCTCGACCCGCTCCTGCCCGACCAGGTCGTCCCATACGGCCATGTCTGCCCCTCCTGAAGGTACGCCCTCCATTGTGGGGCAGCCGACTGACAGTCCGGGCCGGTGCCGGGGCCGAGGCCGGCGCCGGTGCTCAGCGGCCCCGGCGGCCGCCCCTGCCGTCTCCGTCCCCGTACCTGTCGCCGTCCTCCGCCTCGTACGCACCGAACAGTTCGTCCGCCAGCGTCGGCAGGTCGTCCAGCGGGGTCTCCTCCGCCCAGTCCGAGCGGCGGCGCGGCCGACCCCCCTCGTCGAGCTGGGGCAGCTCGCGGGTGACGTCGTTCGCCCCCGCCTCACCGGTCTCCCGGGTCTCCCGCCCGTCCCGGAAGAAGTCCCGCGGCACCCGGTCCGCCGGGTCGGCCCGCCGCTCGTCCCGCACGGGCCGCAGCACGGCGGTCTCGTCCAGGGCGGGCTCGCCCATGGCGGCGATCCGGGGGTCCTTGATCTGCGGCAGGACCGCCGTCTCGGCCTCGGGACGCGCGTCCTTGGCACGCGCGTCCTCGGGACGTGAGTCCTGGGGGCGCGGGTCCCCCGGGCGGACGACCGGCGTCTGCACGGTGAGCTCGTCCGGCGAGACGGTCGGGGCGCCACCGCCAGTAGGAGCCGTACCCGCCGGAGCCGTACCGGAGGAGTCCTTGCCGAGGTTCACGACCGGCGTCTGCACGGTGACCTCGTTGGCCGACTCCTCGGCCGCCCTCCGCTCGGCAGCCGCCCGCTCGGCGGCCGCCTTCTCCGCCGCGGCCTTCGCCGCCGCTTCCTCGGCCGCCTTCGCCGCTGCGGCCGCCGCCGCGAGCCTGCGGGCCTCCTCCGCGCGGAGGAGGGCCTCCTCGGCCTTGCGCTGCTTCTCCTGGCGGAGGGCCTCGGCCTCGGCACGGAGCCGGGCCTCCTCCTCCGCCTGCTTGCGGAGTCGTTCCTGCTCCTCGCGGCGGGCCTTCTCCTCGGCCGCGAGCCGGCGGGCCTCCTCCTCGGCGGCGATCCGGGCCTCCTCGGCCTTGCGCCGGGCCTCCTCCGCCTGCCGTTCGGCCTCCAGGCGGCGCGCCTCTTCCTCCTCGCGCCGCTTGCGCTCCTGCTCCTCGGCGCGCAGCTTCGCGAGCTGCTCCTGGCGCTCGCGCTCCAGGCGCTCCTCCTCCGCCTTGCGGGCGGCCTCCTCCTCCGCGCGGCGCCGGGCCTCCTCCTCGATCTTCCGGCGCGCCTCCTCCGCGGCCTTCACCTCGGCCTCGGAGAGGGGCAGCACCCGGTCGAGCCGGTGGCGTACGACGGTGGTGACGGCCTCGGGCTCCTGACCGGCGTCGACGACGAGGTAGCGGGAGGGGTCGGCGGCGGCGAGCGCGAGGAAACCGGCCCGCACGCGCGCGTGGAACTCGGGCGGCTCCGACTCCAGCCGGTCGGGCGCCTCGGTGAACCGCTCCCTGGCGGTCTCCGGCGAGACGTCGAGGAGGACGGTCAGGTGCGGTACGAGGCCGCCGGTCGCCCAGCGGGAGATGCGGGCGATCTCGGTCGGCGAGAGGTCGCGCCCCGCACCCTGGTAGGCGACGGACGAGTCGATGTACCGGTCGGAGATGACGACGGCGCCCCGCTCCAGGGCGGGCCGGACCAGGGAGTCGACGTGCTCGGCGCGGTCGGCGGCGTAAAGGAGCGCCTCGGCGCGGTTCGACAGGCCGGCCGAGGAGACGTCGAGCAGGATCGAGCGGAGCCGCTTGCCGATGGGGGTGGCGCCGGGCTCGCGGGTGACGACGACCTCGTGGCCCTTGGCGCGGATCCAGTCGGCGAGCGCCTGGACCTGGGTGGACTTGCCGGCGCCGTCGCCGCCCTCCAGGGCGATGAAGAAGCCGGTCGCGGCCGGGGCCTGGGCGGGGTCGGCGCCGCGCAGCGCGTCGCGCAGGTCGCGGCGGAGCGGTACGCCCGCGCGGTCGTCGGTCCTGGCGAGGACGAGCGCGGCGACGGGCAGCAGCAGGGCGCCGACGAGGACGAGGGTGAAGGCGGCGCCGCCGTGGTCGAAGACGAACTTCCCGGAGTCGGAGACGAGCCGGTGCGGGCCGATCGCGGCGGCGAGCAGCGGCGCGGCGAGCGCGCCGGCGGCGATGCCCACGCGCGCGGTGGCCTGGAGGTGCGCGGTGGTGCGCTCCCGGCGCGGCTCCTCGGTCTCCTGGTCGATCAGGACGTGCCCGGTGTGGGCGGCGACGCCGGCCGCGTACCCGGCGAGGGCGGCGAGGAGGAGCACGGTCGCGGTGTCGGGCACGAGGCCGACGGCGATCAGGGCGACGCCGGTGACGGCGACGGCGAGGGCGAGCAGCCGGCGCCGGGAGAGCACCGGCAGCACGGAGCGGGCGGTGCGGATGCCGACGGCGGTGGCGCCGCTGAGCGCGAGCACGAGCAGCGCGTACGTGACGGGCCCGCCGCCGAGGTCGAAGGCGTGCAGGGCGGAGAGCGAGGCGGCCGCGGCGATGGCGGCGGCGACGGTGGCGCAGGCCAGGACGAGCAGCGGTACGGCTCCGGTGCGGCCCTTCCCGGCGCCTCCGCTGCTGCGCAGCCCCTCCAGCGGCGAGCGGGGGCGCGGGGTCTGGCCGCCGGGCAGGGTCATCGCGGCGAGGACGCTGACGGAGGCGGCGAAGAGACCGGCGGCGACGTACGAGCCGAGGGCGGCCTGGTGGAGCGAGAACCAGGCGATGCCGGAGCCCAGAAGGTTGCCGATCAGGGTGGCGACGAGCAGGACGGCCGCGGCGGCCGGGACGGCGAGGAAGGCGGTGCGCTGGGTGAGGGTGCGCAGGGCCCCGAGGTGGTCGGGGAGCGGCCGGATCGCGTCGCCCTCGACGGGCGCGGCGGGCAGCAGCGCGGGGGCCGCGCTGTCGCGGCAGACCGTCCACAGGCGTTCGGCGGCGCCGGTGAGGAAGACGGTGCCGAGCAGGAACCACAGGGCGTTGCCGGGGATCCAGTCGATCCACAGGGGGGCGATGACGAGCAGCGCGATCCGCAGCCCGTCGGCGCCGAGCATGGTCCACCGCCGGTCGAGGGCGGCGCCGGGCGCGGTCAGGGTGATGAGCGGTCCGAGCAGGACGGCGCCGAAGAGAACGGTGGCGAGCAGCCGGGCGCCGACGACGGCGGCCACGGCGAAGGCCGCGCCCCGGTAGCCGCCGCCGAAGGCGTTCTCGGCCAGTGCGGCCTGGCGGCCGAGGAGGACGAGGACGAGGAGGGTGAGGGCGTCGCCGACCCCGCCGAGGGCCTGGGCGCTCCACAGCCGGCGCAGCGGCTGGTGGCGTACGAGGGCCCGTACGGCACGCTCCCGGGAGTCCGCGACGAGGGCCGCGTCGGAGACGGGGGCGGCGCCGGGGGCGGGTGCGGCTTCGGAGTCGCCCAGAGGCTCTGGCTGCTCTGCTCGCGTCATCCGTCCACCCTATCCGGAGGGCCCTGCTCACCGGGCCCGCGGCCGGACAAACAGGGGGCGGGCGGGAGCCTCCGCTCCCGCCCGCCCCAGATGTCCGGAACCGCTCTTCCCGCGCGTCCGGAACCGCGCGGACTACTCCGGCTTGGCCGCCGCGGTCTTCTTCGCGGCCGCCGTCGTCTTCTTGGCGGCGGTCTTCGCGGTGGTCGTCTTCTTCGCCGCGGTCTTCTTGGCCGCGGTCTTCTTGGCCGCGGTGGTCTTCTTCGCGGCCGTCTTCTTGGCCGCGGTCTTCTTCGCCGGGGCCTTCTTGGCCGCGGTGGTCTTCTTCGCCGGTCCCTTGGCGCGCTTCTCGGCGAGCAGCTCGTAGCCGCGCTCCGGCGTGATCGTCTCGACGCTGTCGCCGGTGCGCAGGGTCGCGTTGGTCTCACCGTCCGTCACGTACGGGCCGAAGCGGCCGTCCTTGACGACCACGGGCCGCTCGCTGACGGGGTCGGTGCCGAGCTCCTTCAGCGGCGGCTTGGCGGCGGCCCGGCCCCGCTGCTTGGGCTGGGCGTAGATCGCCAGCGCCTCTTCCAGGGTGATGGTGAAGAGCTGGTCCTCGCTGGTCAGCGACCGCGAGTCGGTGCCCTTCTTCAGGTACGGGCCGTACCGGCCGTTCTGCGCGGTGATCTCGACGCCCTCGGGGTCGGTGCCGACGACGCGCGGCAGCGACATCAGCCTGAGCGCGTCCTCCAGGGTCACCGTGTCCAGGGACATCGTCTTGAAGAGGGAGGCGGTGCGCGGCTTGACCGCGTTCTTGCCGGTCTTCGGGACGTCGTCGGGCAGGATCTCGGTGACGTACGGGCCGTACCGGCCGTCCTTGGCGACGATCTGGTGGCCCGTCACCGGGTCGGTGCCGAGCTCGAAGTCGCCGCTGGGCTTGGCGAGCAGCTCCTCGGCGTACTCCACGGTGAGCTCGTCGGGGGCGAGGTCGTCGGGGACGTCGGCCCGCTGGTGGCCCTCCTGGTCCTTCTCGCCGCGTTCGACGTAGGGGCCGTAGCGGCCGACGCGGAGCACGATGCCGTCGCCGACGGGGAAGGAGGAGATCTCGCGGGCGTCGATGGCGCCGAGGTCGGTGACGAGCTCCTTGAGGCCGCCGAGGTGGTCGCCGTCGCCGTTGCCCGCGTCGGCGGCTCCGGCGCCCTCGCCCTCGCCGAAGTAGAAACGCTTCAGCCACGGCACGGCCTGGGCCTCGCCGCGCGCGATGCGGTCGAGGTCGTCCTCCATCCTGGCCGTGAAGTCGTAGTCGACGAGCCGCCCGAAGTGCTTCTCCAGGAGGTTGACGACCGCGAAGGAGAGGAAGGACGGCACGAGGGCCGTGCCCTTCTTGAAGACGTAGCCGCGGTCGAGGATGGTGCCGATGATCGAGGCGTACGTCGACGGGCGGCCGATCTCGCGCTCTTCCAGCTCCTTGACCAGGCTGGCCTCGGTGTAGCGGGCGGGCGGCTTGGTGGCGTGGCCGTCGGCGGTGATCTCCTCGGCGGCGAGCGCGTCGCCCTCGGCGACCTGCGGCAGGCGCCGCTCGCGGTCGTCGAGCTCCGCGTTCGGGTCGTCGGCGCCCTCCACGTAGGCCTTCATGAAGCCGTGGAAGGTGATCGTCTTGCCGGAGGCCGAGAACTCGGCGTCGCGGCCGTCGGCGGCGGTGCCGCCGATCCGCACGGTGACCGAGTTGCCGGTGGCGTCCTTCATCTGGGAGGCGACGGTGCGCTTCCAGATGAGCTCGTACAGCTTGAACTGCTCGCCGGTCAGACCGGTCTCCGCCGGGGTGCGGAAACGATCACCCGAAGGCCGGATCGCCTCGTGCGCCTCCTGCGCGTTCTTGACCTTGCCCGCGTAGACGCGCGGCTTCTCCGGCAGGTAGTCGGCGCCGTACAGCTGCGTCACCTGGGCACGGGCCGCGGCGACGGCGGTCTCGGAGAGGACGGTGGAGTCCGTACGCATGTAGGTGATGAAGCCGTTCTCGTACAGCTTCTGCGCCACCTGCATGGTCGCCTTCGCGCCGAAGCCGAGCTTGCGGCTGGCCTCCTGCTGGAGGGTGGTGGTGCGGAAGGGCGCGTACGGGGAGCGGCGGTACGGCTTCGACTCGACCGAGCGGACGGTGAAGCGGGTGTCGGCGAGGGAGGCGGCGAGCGCGCGGGCCTTCTCCTCGTCGAGGTGGAGCACGTTCGCGGTCTTCAGCTGCCCGTCGGCGCCGAAGTCACGGCCCTGCGCGACCCGCTTGCCGTCGACCGAGGCGAGGCGGGCGGTGAGCGACGAGGGGTCGCTGGGGTCGCCGGCGCGGCCGGTGGAGAAGGTGCCGGTGAGGTCCCAGTACTCGGCGGAGCGGAAGGCGATGCGCTCGCGCTCGCGCTCGACGACGAGGCGAGTGGCGACGGACTGGACGCGGCCGGCGGAGAGGCCGCGCATGACCTTCTTCCACAGGACCGGGGAGACCTCGTAGCCGTACAGGCGGTCGAGGATGCGGCGGGTCTCCTGGGCGTCGACCATCCGCTTGTTCAGCTCGCGCGGGTTGCGCACGGCCTGCTGGATCGCGTCCTTGGTGATCTCGTGGAAGACCATCCGGTGGACGGGGACCTTGGGCTTGAGGACTTCCTGGAGGTGCCACGCGATGGCCTCGCCCTCGCGGTCCTCATCGGTGGCGAGGAAGAGCTCGTCGGACTCGGCGAGCAGGTCCTTGAGCTTCTTGACCTGCGCCTTCTTGTCGGCGTTGACGACGTAGATGGGCTGGAAGTCGTGCTCGACGTCCACGCCGAGGCGGCGCACCTCGCCGGTGTACTTCTCCGGCACCTCGGCGGCGCCGCTCGGGAGGTCACGGATGTGCCCGACGCTCGCCTCGACGACGTAGCCGGGGCCGAGGTAGCCCTTGATCGTCTTCGCCTTGGCAGGCGACTCGACGATGACGAGTCGGCGGCCGCCGTGTGCGGTCTCGCTGGTCGGGGACAACTTCGCTCTTCTCTCCGGTCGACACTCTCTAGGCCCGTACGGGCCCGTGCGGGCCAGGGGCTGGCCTGTACGGCGGCGGCACGCACGGCAGCGCTGGTTCACACGAGCGCTGGGCGCGCACGGCGGCGCCACGGACGGTGACGCTCCCGTCGCTGCGGAGTGTGACGGTACAACCCGCCCCCGTGTCAAACGGCAAAAGCCCGCAACGGCCACTCGAACGGTAACCCGACTCCTGCCCTTCCTGCCGCCCGGACTGCCGGACCGGCGAGGCGGGACGGTGTGGAGCGCGTCTCAGCGCGCGGCCCGGCCCCCCGGCCGGGCGGTGGGCGGGCGGTGGCTCAGAGGCGGCCGAAGCACCAGAGGCCGAGGGCGAGGAAGAGCGTCCCCGCGAGGCCCGAGAGCGCGGCGGCGGCGCGGGGGGCGACGCCGAGCACGACGGGCTCGCCCTGCCGGACCCGGACCGTGGTCCACAGCAGCAGCGCGCCCCCGAACAGCGTGAACGCCGCTCCCGCGAAGATCGCCGGCCCGCTCTCCATCGCCCGTACCCGCTTCCTGTCCCGGCGCCGTACCCGCGCGGTGTGTCTCCCCTCGGCGTGTCCTGGAGGGGGCCCGGGGTGTCCTGGAAGGGAGCCCCGGGGGTGTCCTGGAAGGGAGGCTGACAGCTTCCGGCGTCAGAGACGCGAATTCCGGGTGAACGGCGCGGGCCGGGCCCGCCGGTTTCACGAAGATGGCCGGTAGTGTCCCGCTACTCCGTCGCCTCCCCTCCCTTCTCCTCCGTGTTCCCGTCCGCCGTAAGCAGGGGCTCCGGGGTGAGGAAGCCCTCCTCGACGAGGAGCCGGATCGCCTGCGGGGTGCGGTCCCGCAGCAGCACCGGGTCCTCGCCCGTGAGCTGGGCGATCGCGTCGAGGATCCGGCCGGCGCTGAGGGTGCCGTCGCAGACGCCCGCGAACCCGGCGCCCACGTGGTCGACCCGGGTGGCGCGGCGCATGCCCCGGTTCTGCCGGAGGACGACGTGCTCGGGGTCCTCGGCGCCGGGCAGCCCGACCTGCTCCTGCACCACCTCGGGGGCGAGGGTGAAGCTGTCGGCGAGCAGGGCGGCGTCGTCGCGGGTCCGCAGATAGTCCTGGCGCTCGAAGTGGGCGCGTACGTACGGGCCGAGCGGCTGTTCCACGGGGTGCGGCCACTCCTCGATCACGATCGACGGCTCGGTCTTCCCGGCGGCCACCGCCGGGTCGCGCCGCAGCGTGATCCAGCCGAAGCCGACGGCCCGGGTCCCGCTCGCCTCGAAGGAGTCCAGCCAGCGGTCGTACGCCGCCCGGTACGCCTCGGGGTCGCCGCGGTGGGCGCCGCTGTCCCGCAGCCACAGCTCGGCGTACTGGGTGACGTCCTGCACCTCGCGCTGGACGATCCAGGCGTCGCAGCCGGACGGCACCCAGGAGCGGAGCCGGTCCTGCCACTCCTCGCCGTCGACGTGCTGCCAGTTGGCGAGGAACTGGGCGTACCCCCCGTCGTTCAGCCGGTCGCCGGCCTGTTGGACGAGGGTGCGGCACAGGTCGTCGCCGCTCATCCCGCCGTCCCGGTAGGTGAGTCCGGCGCCGGGGGAGATCACGAACGGCGGGTTGGAGACGATCAGGTCGTACGTGGCGCCGCCGACCGGCTCGTACAGCGAGCCCTCCAGGAGCTCGGCCTCGCGCGCCCCGGAGAGGGCGAGCGTCAGCCTCGTGAAGTCCAGCGCCCGGGGGTTGAGGTCGGTGGCGGTGACGCGGGTGGTGTGCTGGGCGGCGTGCAGGGCCTGGATGCCGGAGCCGGTGCCGAGGTCGAGCGCGGTGGCGGCCGGGGTGCGGACGGTGATGCCGGCGAGGGTGGTGGAGGCGCCGCCGACGCCGAGGACGACCGCGGTGTCCGCCTGGCGGCCGTTCTTCCCGCTGCCGCCGGCGCCGCCCACGGCGCAGCCCAGGTCGGAGACGATGAACCAGTCCTCGCCGTCCGGGCCGCCGTACGGCCGGACGTCGACGGTCGCGCGTACGGCGCCGTCCTCCTGGACCACCCAGCCGTCGGCCAGGGCCTCGTCCAGCGGGAGGGCGGCGGCGGCCCGGGCGGGCTCGACGGCCTGCTGGAGCAGGAAGAGCCGGACGAGGGCCTCCAGCGGGGAGTCGCCGCGGGTGGCGCGCAGGGCGGGCACGGTCTCGCTGCGGGCGAGCGCCGCGTAGGCGGGGGCGCCGAGCAGGTCGAGCAGGCCGTCGGCGGTGAAGTCCGCGGCGAGCAGGGCCTCGCGCAGTCGGGCGGCGTGCGTGGGCACCGGAAGGCTGGTGGTCAGGCTGGTCGTACTCACGGCCCCATTGTGACCGCCGCCACCGACAACCCGGGCACCGACAGCCCGACGGCCGGCCACCGGGCTGCCCGGCGCCGGCCGTGGTCCGACGGGAAAGCGCTACGGCTGCGACGGCGTCACGAGCGTCACGACTCCGAGGAGGCGGTGGCCTTCGGCGAGTCGGAGGCCTTCGGCGAGTCGGTGGAGGCGGAGGCCTTCGGTCAGGCCGTGGCATCCGGCTTCGGGGAGGCCGAACCGGTCGGTGTCCCCGTGGGCGTTCCGCTCGGTGTCCCGGTCGGCACCGACGGTGTCGGCTTCTGGCAGCCCGGCTGCTTGGCCATGGCCTGGCCCAGCTCGCCGCTCTCCAGGTTGGCCAGCGCGTTCTGGTCCATCTTCTCGATCTTGGTGAGACCGTCGGCGACGTTCTTCAGGCCCTCGGCGAACTTCTGCTGGTTCGTCGGGTCGAGGGCGTCGACCTGCTTCTTCAGCCCCTCGTAGGCGACGGCGGTCGCGTTGAGCTCCGCGATGACGTCCTTCTGGACCTTCTCGCCGTTCTCGACCGGCGGGACGCCCGCGTTCTCGACGGCCTTGGCCAGCGCCCGGTCGGCGTCCGCGATGTCCTTGAACGCCTTGGAGTCGGCGGCCTGGATCTCCGCCGGACGGCTGTCGGCCGCGGTCGAGATGATGATCTGGTGGGCGTCGGCCCGCTTCTGGATCTGCGGCTTCGCCTGGTCGCAGAACGACTTGGCCCAGTCGTTCACCTTGTCGCCCTCGTCCTCGCTGCAACCGGACAGCACGAGCACCAGTACCGCACCGCCGGACAGCGCTGCCGCAAGCTTCTTGTTCACCGGATCGGTCCCTTCCAAGACTCTCGGCCCCGGAACATACACGCCGCGCGGGCGACTTCCACCTTTCGTACGAGGGATTCCTCCCGTGTTGAATCCGTTTGACCCAAGCGGCACCGGACCTCCGGACCACCCGACCGCCCGCGGAATGAGACAGACGCCACGTCAGGAGACGGCCACCGAGCGCCGTTTGGTGGCGCGGACCGCGAGGGTCACCACCAGCAGCGCCAGGAGGGCGATCCCGGCTCGCGCCCAGGCGTTCGCGTCCTCGCCGTGGCCGAAGCGCACCACCGCCGGCGCGATCAGCAGCGCCACCAGGTTCATCACCTTCAGGAGGGGGTTGATCGCCGGGCCCGCGGTGTCCTTGAAGGGGTCGCCGACGGTGTCGCCGATCACCGTCGCCTCGTGCGCCGGGCTGCCCTTGCCGCCGTGGTTGCCGTCCTCGACCAGCTTCTTCGCGTTGTCCCAGGCGCCACCGGAGTTGGCGAGGAAGACCGCCATCAGCGCGCCGGTACCGATCGCCCCGGCGAGGTAGGCGCCGAGCGGGCCGACGCCGAGCGCGAAACCGACGGCGATCGGGGCGGTGACGGCGAGCAGGCCCGGCGTGGCGAGTTCGCGCAGCGCGTCCTTGGTGCAGATGTCGACGACCCGCCCGTACTCGGGGGTCTCGCTGCCGTCCATGATCCCGGGGTGCTCGCGGAACTGCCGCCGCACCTCGTACACCACCGAACCGGCCGACCGGGAGACGGCGTTGACGGCAAGTCCGGAGAAGAGGAAGACGACGGAGGCGCCGATGATCAGACCGACGAGGTTGTTGGGCTGGGAGATGTCCATGGAGAGGGTGAGCTCGCCGGCCTTGGCACCGACCTCGGCGACCGAGGTCGCGATGGCGTCCCGGTACGAGCCGAAGAGCGCGGCGGCGGCGAGGACGGCGGTCGCGATCGCGATGCCCTTGGTGATCGCCTTGGTGGTGTTGCCGACGGCGTCGAGCTCGGTGAGGACCTGAGCGCCGTCGCCCCGGACGTCCCCGGACATCTCGGCGATGCCCTGCGCGTTGTCGGCGACCGGGCCGAAGGTGTCCATGGCGACGATCACGCCGACCGTGGTGAGCAGTCCGGTGCCGGCGAGTGCGACCGCGAAGAGCGCGAGCATGACGGAGGTGCCGCCGAGGAGGAACGCCCCGTAGACGGTGAGGGCGATGAGCAGCGCCGCGTACACGGCGGACTCCAGGCCGATGGCGACGCCGGCGAGGACGACGGTGGCGGGGCCGGTCAGCGCGGAGCGGCCGATGTCCCGGACGGGCCGCCGGCCGGTCTCGGTGAAGTAGCCGGTGAGCCGCTGGATGAGCGCGGCGAGGACGATCCCGATGGCGACGGCGATCAGGGCGAGGACCCGTGGGTCGCCGTCGTGCGCGGCCAGCCCCGGTTCGGTGACGCCGGCCAGCTCGGCGTAGGACGACGGCAGGTAGACGAAGGCGGCGACGGCGACCAGGGCGAGGGAGACGGCCGCGGAGACGAAGAAACCGCGGTCGACGGCGCGCATCCCGCCGGCGCCGGAGCGGCCGGGCGCGACGGCGAGGATGCCGACGACGGCGGTGAGGACCCCGATGGCGGGCACGATCAGCGGGAAGACCAGGCCGTGGTCGCCGAAGGCGGCCTTGCCGAGGATGAGGGCGGCGACCAGGGTGACGGCGTACGACTCGAAGAGGTCGGCGGCCATGCCCGCGCAGTCGCCGACGTTGTCGCCCACGTTGTCGGCGATGGTGGCGGCGTTGCGCGGGTCGTCCTCGGGGATGCCCTGCTCGACCTTGCCGACCAGGTCGGCGCCGACGTCGGCGGCCTTGGTGAAGATGCCGCCGCCGACGCGCATGAACATGGCGATGAGGGCGGCGCCGAGGCCGAAGCCCTCCAGGACCTTCGGCGCGTCGGCGGCGTAGACGAGGACGACGCAGGTGGCGCCGAGCAGCCCGAGGCCGACCGTGGACATGCCGACGACCCCGCCGGTGCGGAAGGCGATCCGCATGGCCCGCCGGGCGGCGTCGGCGGGGCCGCGCCCCGGCTGGCCGTCGACCGGATCGGCCTCCCGGGCGGCCGCGGCGACCCGGACGTTCGCCCGGACGGCGAGCCGCATCCCGACGTACCCGGTGACCGCCGAGAACAACGCCCCGACCAGGAAGAACAGCGAACGCCCGGCCCGCTGCGACCAGGAGTCGGCGGGCAGCGCCATGAGCAGGAGGAAGACGACGACGGCGAACAGGCCGATGGTACGCAGCTGGCGGGCCAGGTAGGCGTTGGCGCCCTCCTGCACGGCGGCGGCGATCCGCCGCATCGCGGGGGTGCCCTCGCCGGCCTTGAGCACCTGGCGGCCGAAGATCCGCGCGGTGACCAGTGCGGCGAGGGCGACCCCGCCGACGACGGCGACGATCGTCCGGTTCCCGCTGGTGAGCACCGCCGCGGCGAGCTCGCTGGGGGCCTGGGCCAGTTCCGGTTGCGGGTACATGAGCACGGATCATAGGCACCCGAACCAGGACAAACTCTCTCCCAGAGGCGGCACCCCGCCGGAATCCATCGATTCCATCAATCACACCCGCCCGGAACGGGAGCCGGGCGGGGACGCGGGACGCGGCCGGGACACGGGGTGCC
>NZ_JASCXN010000059.1 GCF_030010625.1 Streptomyces sp. CC208A
CCGTTTCCAGGGCTGCTCCCAGGGCTGTTTCCAGGGCCTTTCCGCCCCGACTCGAAAAGTCCGGCGGATCACCGCAGACTGGTCGAAGCGTGTCGTTCCGGCTACTCACGGGGAGGAGGTACGGAGATGCGCGTGCTTCACCGCGGCTTCGCCGCCCACGCCTCGGTCGCCGCCCTGCTCCTCGGGACCGCCGTCGCCGCGGAGGTCCACGCGGCCCCCGCCCCCGTCGAGGAGATCACCGCGACCGCCCCGTCCGCCGACGGCCCGGAGGACTTCGGAGCCTTCTGCCACACCGTCGTCGAGGGCACCAGGGTCACCGCCCACTGCCGGAACCCCTACCCGTGGACCGACCGCATACGGCTCCACGTCGAGTGCGACCCCTGGTGGGACCTGGACACCGACACCGCGCCCGTGGCCGTCCTCCCCGCCGATCACGCGACCGTCACCGCCCGCTGCTGGAAGGAGGTCCGCGCCGCGTGGATCACCCACGAACCGGCGGCGGACCCTGTTCGCTAGACCCGCCCGTCGCTTCGGCGTCCGCGGCCCCGGACCCCTTCTTCCCGCCCAGGCACATGAACGGATAGCCGGCCGCCTCCTCCGCCGCCCGCTCCGCGTCCCCGTTCCGGATCGCGTCCACCAGGCGCGCGTGGTCCATGTGGTTCTCCGGGCGCAGCTCCTGCCCCACGTCGTCGCGCAGCCACTCCCGCAGGAGATCGCCCAGGTCCGCGTAGAGCTCCGTCAGGACGTCGTTGCCCGAGGCCGCCACCACCGCGTGGTGGAAGGCCGCGTCCGCCGTCACGAACCGCTCAGCGTCCCCCGACCCCCACGCCTCCTCGCGCCGGGCGAGCAGCGCGTCCAGCTGCCCCAGGTCCCGCTCGGAGCGGCGCCGCGCCGCGAACCGCGCGGCCGCCGATTCCAGCGTGGAGCGCAGCTCGGCCACGTGCCGCGGATCGGAGCCCGCGAACCGCCGGTGCATCACCCCGGCCAGCTCACTGGTCGCCGCCACGTACGTGCCGGAACCCTGCCGGATGTCGAGCAGCCCGTTGTGGGCGAGGGCCCGGACCGCCTCGCGGACCGTGTTGCGGGCCACGCCCAGCTGCTCGACCAGCTCGGGCTCGGTCGGGATCCGCGAACCGACCGGCCACTCGCCGGAGGTGATCTGGTTCCGCAGCTCGGCGATCACCTGGTCGGTCAGGCCGGTGCGCCGGGGGTGGCCGAGAGCCATGAAGACACCTTCCGTCGGGTCGGGATCCGTCCGACCGGGATCCCTGGTTCGAGAGGGGAGAAGCATTTCAAGATTGGACAACCAATCATCCCATGATTCTATGATGGCCCCATGCCAGACGAGCCCCAGACCCTCGACCCCACCACCATCCGGCCGGCCGCCGCCGCGGAGCGACCGACCCCCGCCCCGGCTCCCGCCGCCCGCTGGACCCTCGTCCTCGTCTCCGTCGGGCTCGTCCTCGCCGCGCTCAACCTGCGCCCCGCGATCACCAGCCTCGGCGCCCTCCTCGAAGAGGTCAGCACAGGGCTGCACATGAGCGGCACCGTGGCCGGCGTCCTCACCTCCGTGCCGCCGCTCTGCTTCGCGGTCTTCGGTATCACCGCCCCGCGCCTCGCCCGCCGCTTCGGCCCCACCGCCGTCGTCTGCGCCGGCATGGTCGCCATCCTCACCGGCCTGCTGCTGCGTCCCTTCGCGACCGGCACCGCCGCCTTCCTGGCCGCCAGCGCCCTGGCCCTCATGGGCATCGCCGTCAGCAACGTCCTCATGCCGGTGATCGTCAAGCGGTACTTCCCCGACCGCATCGGCAGCATGACCGGCCTGTACTCCATGGCCCTGGCGCTCGGCACCTCGCTGGCCGCCGCCCTCACCGTCCCCCTGACCGACGTCCTCGGCGGCGACTGGCGCCTCGGCCTCGGCGCCTGGGCCACGGTCGCCGCCCTCGCCGTCCTGCCCTGGCTCCCGCTCGTCAGGGACCGCGCGAGCACCGGCCGTACGGAATCGGGCGCCCCGGTCGGCAGGGCCGCGACGGGCGCCCCCACGGCCCCCACGGCCCCCACGGCCCCCGCCGGCACGACCGCGCCCCGCCCGGTCTTCCGCAGCCGCACCGCCTGGGCCCTCGCCTGCTTCTTCGGCCTCCAGGCCACCGGCGCGTACATCACCATGGGCTGGATGCCGCAGATCTTCCGCGACGCAGGCGTCCCCGCCTCCACGGCGGGCGTCCTGCTCGCGGTCACCATGGTCATGGGCGTCCCGCTCGCCTTCGTCATCCCCCGCCTCGCCACCCGGATGCGCCACCAGGGCCCGATCGTCGTCGCCCTCGGCACCTGCGGCCTCGTCGGCTACACCGGCCTCCTCCTCGCCCCGGCCGGCGGCGCCTGGGTCTGGGCGGTGCTCCTCGGCGTCTCCAACTGCGCCTTCCCGCTCGCCCTCACCATGATCGGCATGCGCTCGCGCACCGGCGCCGGCGTCGTCCGCCTCTCCGCCTTCGCCCAGAGCGTCGGGTACCTCATCTCCATCCCCGGCCCCCTCCTGGTCGGCGTGCTCTACCAGCACAGCGGCGGCTGGGGCGTGCCGATCGCGCTCATGGCCGGGCTCATGGTGCCGCAGATGGTCGTGGGCACGCTCGCAGGACGGGACCGGACGATCGAAGACGAATCCTGAGATGCGAGACTGGGCCCATGCCCGTTCTCGAACCCAATCCCCAGGGCGGCCAGAAGAAGCTGCTCGTCGTGCTCGGCGCGATGCTCGGCATCACGGTCGTCATCGCCGTCATCGCCTCGATCGCCTCCCCGTGACGCCACGGCCCTGACCCGCGGTTCCGGCCCACGGCCCGGTCCCGCCAGCCCCGGGAGGTGGGGGCAACCCCCGCATCCCCTAGGGGAAAGTCTCAGGGACGAGTAGGTGGATCACCGGATGGGCCACGGCCCCCGCCCTCCCTACGGTGGAGACACACCGCGGTTCCGCGGTGTCCCACCTCTTTCCCCGGGCTTCGTCCAGGGGGCACCCCACCACGGAGGCGGTCATGACGGCCCTCACCCGCACCGGCGACCGGACCACGCCCGCCGTCGGCGTCGACACCCGGCTGCCCTGGTGGGCCCTTGCCCTCCCGGTGGCCGCCTTCACCGTCCTCCTGCTGCTCGTCACCGGGCCCGGTGAGGCCGCCGCGGCGGGCGGGGACGGCGGGATCGGCCGGCTCGTCCAGCGGATCGGGCAAACCCTCGCTCTCTGAGTCAGGACGGGCCGATCCGTGCCAAGCTGTGGACCATGAGCGTCGAAACAACCCGCAGGATCGTGCTGCTCCGGCACGCGAAGGCAGACTGGGGCCAGGAGACCGACCACGAGCGCCCGCTCGCCGAGCGCGGCCGCAAGGACGCACCCGTGGCGGGCCGCCGGCTCGCGCAGACGGGCATCACCTTCGACCTGGCCCTCTGCTCGACCGCGGCGCGCACCCGTGAGACCTGGAAGCTCGCCGTCCACGAACTGCCCGAGCGCCCCCGGACCGTCTACGAGGAGCGGATCTACGAGGCCTCCCTCGGCGAGCTCATCGCCCTTCTCAACGAGGTCCCGGAAGACGTGGACGATCTCCTCCTCGTCGGCCACAACCCCGGCATGCACGCCCTGGCCGACGCCCTCGCCGGCGAGGGCGAGGGGGACGCCCTCGCCCGCATGACCCGCAGCGGCTACCCGACCTCCGCCTTCGCCGTCATCGCCTTCACCGGCAGCTGGAAGTCCGTCGAGCACGGCGTCGGCCGCCTCGTCGAGTTCTGGACCCCGCACGACTGACCGGCGGGGCCGCGCGCGAGCTCGTACACGAGGCCCGCGCGCGAGCTCGTACGCGAAGGGGCCCGGCCGTCCTCACGGCGGCCGGGCCCCTTCGCGTACAAGCCCACGGACTCAGTGGAGCAGCTCCTCGCCGCCGTCCGCCGCCTCGACCTCCTCGCGGGTGATCCCGAGCAGGTACAGGACCGTGTCGAGGAACGGCACGTTCACCGCCGTGTGGGCCGCCTCGCGCACCACCGGCTTCGCGTTGAACGCCACCCCGAGGCCCGCCGCGTTCAGCATGTCCAGGTCGTTGGCGCCGTCGCCGATCGCCACCGTCTGCGCCAGCGGCACCCCGGCCTCCGCCGCGAACCGGCGCAGCAGCCGCGCCTTGCCCGCCCGGTCCACGATCTCGCCCGTCACCCGGCCGGTGAGCTTCCCGTCCACGATCTCCAGCGTGTTCGCCTGGGCGAAGTCAAGGCCGAGGCGCTCCTTCAGATCGTCGGTGACCTGGGTGAAGCCGCCCGAGACGACCCCCACCTGGTAGCCGAGCCGCTTCAGGGTGCGGATCAGGGTCCGCGCCCCCGGAGTGAGCCGCACCTCGGCCCGCACCTTGTCCACCACCGACGCGTCCAGGCCCTCCAGGAGCGCCACGCGCGCGTGCAGCGACTGCTCGAAGTCCAGCTCGCCGCGCATCGCCGCCGCCGTCACCTCGGCGACCTTCTCCTCGCACCCGGCGTGCGCCGCGAAGAGCTCGATGACCTCGTCCTGGATCAGGGTCGAGTCCACGTCCATGACGACCAGCCGCTGGGCCCGCCGGTGCAGCCCCGCGGAGACCACGGCCACGTCCACGCCGATGGTGTGCGCCTCGGTGGCCAGCGCCGTCCGCAGCGGTTCGGTCGCGCAGCCCGAGACCGCGAACTCCACCGCCGTCACCGGGTACTTCGCCAGCCGGAAGATACGGTCGATGTTGCCGCCCGACCCGGCGATCCTGGCCGTTATGGCCGCCGTCTGCTCGGCCGTCAGCGGGTGCCCGAGCACCGTCACGTGCGAGCGGCCCTCGCCGCGCGGACGGTTGTCGCCGGTGCCCGAGATGATCTCGGCCTGGAGCTTCAGGGACTCGGCCCAGCTGTGCACGGTGGCGCGCAGCTCGCCCTGGGTGGCGACGGTCGGCTCGGTGACGAGCGCGCACAGCACGAGCCGGCCGCGCGAGACGACCTGCTCGATGTCGACGACGTCCACGGAGAAGGCGGCCAGGGTGTCGAAGAGACCGGCGGTGATCCCGGGACGGTCCTTCCCGAAGATCTTGACGAGAAGCGTGGGGACGTCCGCGGGCGGAACGGCGGGCATGTCAGGAGTCTGCGATGCGCTCATGGTGCTTCCACCGTATCGGGCGCCCCCCGCGCCCCGGCGCCCCGTCCCGCGTACCGGACACCCGCCCGCCCCGCCCGGCCGCACCCCGGCCTTCGCCCCGTCCCCCCACCCCGGCCTCGTCCCGGCCTCCGCCCGAGCGGGTCCCGCCGCCCCTCCCCGGGGTCTTCACGCCGCCCGACTTTCGGATCGGGAACCCGGCCTGAAATAGTTCCCCAGGATGATTCGCCATCCCTGGCCCCCGTGACGGGGGTGCATCGGGGGACACACAGTGGGGCATGGAGTGCCAGAACTCGTACTCGAACTCAACGGCAGGACCTGGACGCTGGACGCGTCCCGGTCGTACACCCTGGGCCGCGACCCCCAGAGGGACCTGGTCATCGACGACGCCAGGGTCTCGTGGCGGCACGCCACGATCAGCTGGGGCGGCCGGAGCTGGGTCATCGAGGACCACGGCTCCACCAACGGCACCTTCGCCGCCGGGCAGCGGATCCAGCAGCTGGAGATCGGCCCCGGCACGGTCCTCCACCTCGGCAACCCGACGGACGGCCCGCGCCTGAACCTCTCCGCCGCGCACGCCGCCCAGGCCCCGTACGCCGCACAGCCCGCGCAGCCGGCCCAGGCCCACGCCCACCAGGGCGGCGCCCCGGCCCAGCCCGTGCAGCAGCCCGCACCGCAGGCCGAGTGGGCCGCGCCGCACGACGCCCCGCCCCAGCAGGGCGGCTGGCAGCAGGCTCCGCAGCACGGCGGCCAGGTCCCGCCGCAGGTGCCCCACCAGGGCCACCAGGGCCACCAGCCGGTCCAGCAGGGTCACGGCCAGGTCCGGCCCGACGCCGCCGCGGGGGCGTCGTCGGCCTACTCCGACCGCAGCCCGACCACCTTCCACCAGCTGGCCCTCGGCCACGTGATGCGCATCGGCCGCGCGCTCGAGAACGAACTGGTCGTCTCCGACCTCCAGGTCTCGCGCCACCACGCCGAGTTCCACGCCACGCCCGACGGCCGCATGGAGATCCGCGACCTCGGCTCGCACAACGGCACCTACGTCAACGGTCAGCCGATCCCCAAGGGCGGCACCGCCCTCCTCGGCCCGCAGGACATCGTCGGCGTCGGCCACTCCACCTTCCGGATCGTCGGCGGCCAGCTGGAAGAGTTCGTCGACACCGGTTCGGTCTCCTTCTCGGCCCGCCACCTCACGGTCACCGTCGACGGCGGCAAGCAGATCCTCAAGGACGTCACCTTCGGCGTCCCCGAGAAGTCGCTCATCGGCGTCATCGGCCCCTCCGGCTCCGGCAAGTCGACCCTCCTCAAGGCGCTCACCGGCTACCGGCCCGCCAACGAGGGCGACGTCCTCTACGACAACCGCAGCCTCTACAAGCAGTTCGCCGAGCTGCGCCAGCGCGTCGGCCTGGTCCCGCAGGACGACATCCTGCACAAGGAGCTGACCGTCCAGAAGGCGCTCCGGTACGCCGCCAAGCTCCGCTTCCCCGGCGACACCGCGCCCGCCGAGCGCGAGGCCCGCATCGACGAGGTGCTGCGCGAGCTCAAGCTCGACATCCACAAGGAGAAGAAGGTCACCTCCCTCTCCGGCGGCCAGCGCAAGCGCGTCTCGGTCGCCCTGGAGCTGCTGACCAAGCCGTCGCTGATCTTCCTGGACGAGCCGACCTCGGGCCTCGACCCGGGCATGGACCGCGACGTCATGCAGCTGCTCCGCGGCCTCGCCGACGACGGCCGCACGGTCCTCGTCGTCACCCACTCCGTCGCCGAGCTGGCCCTGTGCGACAAGCTCCTCGTCATGGCGCCCGGCGGCTCCGTGGCGTACTTCGGCCCGCCGGACGAGGCGCTGAACTTCTTCGGCTACTCCACCTGGGCCGACGTCTTCTCCGCCTTCGAGAACTACCGCGACTACGACTGGGCCGGCCGCTGGAAGGGCTCGCAGCACTACCAGCTGTACGCCGCCGACATCGACGCCGTCGCCGCCCAGCCGGTCCACCTGCCGCAGCAGGCGATGTCCCGCCCGCCCAAGCCGCAGGGCTGGGGCTCCCAGCTGTGGACCCTGATCCGCCGCTACACCTCGGTGATCGTCTCCGACAAGGGCTTCCTCGCCCTCATGGTGATCCTCCCGGCGGTCATCGGCTCGGTCTCCGTCGTCATCCCGTCCGACTTCGGCCTGGCCCCGCCCACGCCGCCGTCCCGCTTCAACGGCGACGCCGGCATCATCATGCTGATCCTCACGGTCGGCATGTGCTTCTCCGGCGCGGCCAACTCCGTACGAGAGCTGATCAAGGAACGGGTCATCTACGAGCGGGAGCGCGCCACCGGCCTCTCCCGCTCGGCCTACCTGATGTCCAAGGTGATCGTCCTCGGTGTCATCACGGCCTTCCAGGGCGTCATCCTCTGCGCCATCGGCTTCGCCATCCGCGACCTGCCCGCCGAGGGCCTGCTCATGCCGCCGGCCGTCGAGCTCTGCCTCGTCGTCATCGCGCTCGGCCTCACCTCGATGATGGTCGGCCTGGTCATCTCCTCGCTGGTGAAGACCGCCGAGAAGACCATGCCGCTGCTGGTCATGTTCGCGATCGTCCAGGTCGTCTTCACCGGCATCCTCTTCAAGGTCTTCGGCTCGCCCGGCCTGGAGCAGTTCGCCTGGCTCATGCCGTCCCGCTGGGCCATCGCGGGCGCCGGCACCACCCTCGACCTCGCCCACCTCATGGCGCCGTGGGACCCGAAGAACCCCACCGACCTGGACCCGCTGTGGGAGCACAGCGTCGGCCAGTGGAGCTTCAACGTCGGCGTGCTGCTGTTCATGACCGTCGTACTCGGCGTGGCGGTCGCCCGCCTGCTGCGCCGCCACGAGCCCGAGGTCATGCGCAAGTAACGGCCCCGGAACCACGCCGGAGGGCGGCACCCCGCGATCGGGGTGCCGCCCTCCGGCGTTCGCGCGACCGGATCAGTACGCGCTGTTGACGTTGTCGATCGAGCCGTAACGGTCGGCCGCGTAGTTGGCGGCGGCGACGATGTTGGCGACCGGGTCGTACTGGTCGAACTTGGTGCCCGGCACGTGGTACGCCTTGAAGGTCGGGTAGATGACCTGGAGCAGGCCCTTGGACGGGACGCCGTTGCGGGCGTTGATGTCCCAGTTGTTGATCGCGTACGGGTTGCCGCTGGACTCGCGCATGATGTTCTTGTGCAGCCCGTGGTACGAACCCGGGATGTTGTGCTTGTCCATGATGTAGAGCGCCTCGCGGATCCAGCCGTCGAGGTTGTTCGCGAAGACCGGCTTCCGGGCGACGGAACGGCTCGCGGCCGTCTTCTTCGCGGCGCGCTTCTTCGCGTCGGCCTTGGCCTTCGCCTCGGCCTTGGCCTTGGCGGCGGCCTTCGCCTGGGCGGCCCGCTTCTTCGCGGCCGCGTCGGCCTTCGCCTTGGCCTCGGCCTTCGCCTTGGCCGCCTTCGCGGCCTTGGCCTTGGCGGCGGCCTCTGCCTTGGCCTTCGCCTCGGCGTCCTGCTTGGCCTTCAGGCCGACGGCGGTGTGCTGGTCGGTCACGCTCGCGGCCAGCGCCTTCGCCTGCGGGCTGGCGGCGTCGTACGCCCACGCCACTCGCTGGCTCGTGTTCAGTGCCTGGGGCTCGGTCTCCGTGGAGCCGCCGTTGCCCGGCACGAGGGACAGGGTCAGAGCGGCCGCGCCCAGGGCGGCGACGCCGGCGATCGTGGCCTTGTGGGTCTTCTTCAGACCACGACTGTGGCCAGGGGTGTTCTGAGACATGCAGGACTACCTCTTCGAATCGCTGGGGGTCGCTGGGCCGGGGCGGCGCTGCGCCTGCTCGGCGGCGACGGGGGCAATTCTTAGCGGCAGCAAAATCGCGTGGCAAAGGTGTGACGTACGATCCCGGGTAGTGGATCAGGGGCGGGTGTACACGCCCGAGACGGGGCTTCGGGTCTGGTTCGTCCCGCCTCTAACCACCCCGAAACGCTCCACTAAGGAGCTTCGTAAGTGACCTGCGTCCTATGCGCGGGCTCACATCGGCCCCGTAACAAGCTCACCACCCGTTGCGACAGCAATGCACACGGTGAGCCTTCTCCGCCGTAAGGAGGAGAGCGGGAATCCGGACCTCGTACCGGAGCACCACGGAGCCGTACGGACTCCGCCCCGCGCCCGCCCCTCCCGGGGCCCTCGTGCACGCGCGCGCGTGCTCCCCTGATCCCGGCCGCCCCCCGAGGGCACTTCGACCTAGGTCCCGCGACCCGCTCCATCGCCGTCCACAGCCCCATACGGATCGTCACACCCCGCCGGTACGGTGACCCCATGAGCCACCGACCCCGCTCCGGTCTCGCCGCCGTGAGCAGCGCCCTGCTGGCGATGAGCCGCCAGATGGAGGTCCGCGACGTCCTCAAGACGATCGTGGTCTCCGCCCGCGAGCTCCTCGACGCCGAGTACGCGGCCCTGGGCGTCCCCGACGACCACGGAGGCTTCGCCCAGTTCGTGGTCGACGGCGTCAGCGACGAGCAGTGGAAGGCCATCGGCCCGCTGCCCCGCCAGCACGGCATCCTGGCCGCCATGCTCCACAGGGCCGAGCCCGAGCGGCTCGCCGACGTCCGCAAGGACCCCCGCTTCGAGGGCTGGCCCGACGCCCACCCCGAGATGTCCGACTTCCTCGGCCTCCCGGTGCGCGACGGCGACGAGACCCTCGCCGCCCTCTTCCTCGCCAACAAGCGCTGCCCCAAGCCGGAGGGGAGCTGCGGCTTCACCGCCGAGGACGAGGAGCTGCTCGGCATCCTCGCCCAGCACGCCGCCATCGCCCTCACCAACGCCCGGCTGTACGAGCGCAGCCGCGAGTTCACCATCGCCGAGGAGCGCTCCCGGCTCGCCCACGAGCTGCACGACGCCGTCAGCCAGAAGCTCTTCTCCCTCCGGCTCACCGCCCAGGCCGCCGCCGCCCTCGTCGACCGCGACCCGGCCCGCGCCAAGGGCGAGCTCCAGCAGGTCGCCGCGCTCGCCGCCGAGGCCGCCGACGAGCTGCGCGCCGCCGTCGTGGAGCTCCGCCCCGCCGCCCTCGACGAGGACGGCCTCGTCCACACCCTGCGCACCCAGATCCAGGTCCTCGACCGCGCCCACACCGCCCGGGTCGTCTTCGACAGCCCCGGCGTCCGCGCCCTGCCCGCCGCCCAGGAGGAAGCCGTCCTCCGGGTCGCCCAGGAAGCCCTGCACAACGCGCTGCGCCACGCCGACGCCGGGCTGGTCGCCGTCACCCTCGCCCGGCACGGCCAGGGCGCCCGGCTCACCGTCACCGACGACGGCCGCGGCTTCGACCCGGGGACGGTCCGCAGCGCCGGCCGTCACCTCGGTCTGGTGTCCATGCGCGACCGCGCCGCCGGCGTCGGCGGAGCCCTCACCGTGACCTCGGCCCCCGGCGAGGGCACCACGATCGAGATGGAGGTCCCCGGTGGCTGAGGACAGGAGAGGCAGCGCGGAGCGCTTCGTCGAAAGGGCGGTGGTGGGAGACGGGAGGGCCATCCGCGTGCTCCTGGTCGACGACCACCAGGTCGTCCGCCGCGGCCTGCGCACCTTCCTGGAGATCCAGGACGACATAGAGGTCGTCGGCGAGGCCGCCGACGGCGCCGAGGGCGTCGCCCGCGCGGAGGAGCTCCGCCCCGACGTCGTCCTCATGGACGTCAAGATGCCCGGCACCGACGGCATCGAGGCGCTCAGACGGCTGCAGGCCCTCGCCAACCCGGCCAGGGTCCTGATCGTCACCAGCTTCACCGAGCAGCGCACCGTCGTTCCCGCCCTGCGCGCCGGCGCCTCCGGATACCTCTACAAGGACGTCGACCCCGGCGCCCTCGCCGGCGCCATCCGCTCCGTCCACGCCGGCCACGTCCTGCTCCACCCCGAGGTCGCCGGCGCCCTCCTCGCCCAGGACGACCCCCAGGGCGGTACGGGACGGGGCACCACCCTCACCGAGCGCGAGCGCGAGGTCCTCGGCCTCATCGCCGACGGCCGCTCCAACCGCGAGATCGCCCGGGCCCTCGTCCTCTCCGAGAAGACCGTCAAGACCCACGTCTCCAACATCCTCATGAAGCTCGACCTCGCCGACCGCACCCAGGCAGCGCTCTGGGCGGTGCGCCACGGCCTGAGTGGCTGACGCGCCCCGCGTACGCGCCGGGGCGCACGCCCGTTCAGAAAGTCATACCGTCGGGTGGACATCCCCCGTTCGGCGCAACCCGGCGGGGGGAGCGGCGTTCTCCAGGGCGTGCTGCGGCGGACCGGCCGCAGCGATGACCAGGAGGAAGTACCAAGTGAAGAACCTCAAGAAGGCCGCTGCCCTCACCATGGTCGCCGGCGGCATCGTCGCCGCCGGCGCCGGTGTCGCCTCCGCCCACGGCGCCGAGGCCCACGGCAAGGCCCTCAACTCGCCCGGCGTCGCCTCCGGCAACCTGGTGCAGGTCCCGGTCCACGTCCCCGTGAACGTCTCCGGCAACACGGTCAACGTGATCGGCCTGCTCAACCCCGCCTTCGGCAACCACGCCCACAACGGCTGACCGCCACCTCCACCCGGCCCCCGGACCCTCCCTCCGGGGGCCGTCCCCTTTTTCCCAGTTGTGGGCATACGTTCCGCTTGGGGATCCCCCTGGACGTAGTCCTTGAGGGAGGAACGGGCGGGCCGGGGGAGCGCCCCCGCCCCGGCCGCGAGGCCAGACCCTCCGCTCCCGTTCCTCCATGTACGCGTTGTACGCCGCGACCTGCGCCCGTCGCGCCACCCGCTCCACCGGCCGCAGCACCGCCCCCCGCGCCGCCAGCCCCTCCCTCTTGCCGCGTGCCTCGCACCGCTCGGCGCCGGGGCGCCTCCCGGGCTTCGCCCCGCTGCGCCGGACTCCGTCCGTCGTCCTCGCCCCACGGGGGTGCCGGGGGAGCGCCCCCTCGCTCTGGCACCCCCGGCCGCGAGGTCAGGCCCCCCGCTCCCGTTCCTCCATGTACGCGTTGTACGCCGCGACCTGCGCCCGTCGTGCCACCCGCTCCACCGGCCGCAGCACCGCCCCCCGCGCCGCCATCTCGGACGCGCTCACCGCTCCGCCGTGGCCGTTGCCGTACGCCAGGTCGACCATCAGGCCGATGCGCCGGGCCAGCTCCAGGACGCGGACCGCGCGCTGGGGGTAGCCGGGGGCCAGGAGCTCGCGGCCCGCTTCCGCGCGGGCCCGGTACGCCTCGCGGGCCGCTTCCGCCGCGGGGCCCGAGGCCGCCACGTCCAGGCGGGTCAGCGCCGCCGTCGCGTCCCGCAGCGCCTCCGCCAGCTCCCGCTCCGCCTCGCTCAGGGACGGTACGTCCGCAGGCGGCGCCTCCCGCACCGGCAGGCAGCGCCACACCACCTCCACGTGCACATCGCCCGCCGGGCCCGCCTCCGAGACCTCCGGCACCAGGCCGTACGGCGCGCCGTGGCCGACCACGGCCTCCTCCGCCTCCAAGGCGCGCGCGTTGAAGTCCGGCGGACCGCTCAGCCCCAGCGGATGCCCCGGCGCCGGCAGTGCCACCCGCCACCCGGTCACCCCGAGCCGCCGCAGCCGCCCCAGCGCCAGCGTCAGCCCCACCGGACCCGCCTCACCCGGCAGCCCGGCCACGCGGTGCACCGCGTCCTCTCCGACAATCGCCAGCGCCGCGTCGTCCGGCGACACCACCCCGGCGAGCAGGGCGTTGCCCCAGGCTGCCAGGCGTCCTGAACGTGGTTCCGAAAGCATCCCTCCAGAGTAGGGACCCGGACGACGCCCTAGGGACCGGCCCGCTCCGCCGATGACGTAGGTTTTCCCGTGGACGCCGCGCCCGCGGCCCAAGGCGACGACACGAGCCGACACGACTCGACGGCAAGGGGAGACAACGCGCTCATGAGCGATGTACTGGAGCTGGTGGACGTATCCGTGGTCCGCGACGGACGCGCTCTGGTGGACGGGGTCTCCTGGTCGGTCAAGGAAGGAGAGCGCTGGGTCATCCTCGGCCCCAACGGCGCCGGCAAGACCACCCTTCTCAACGTCGCCTCCAGCTACCTCCACCCGACCACCGGCACCGCCACCGTCCTCGGCGACCGCCTCGGCGCCGTCGACGTCTTCGAGCTGCGCCCCCGCATCGGCATGGCCGGCATCGCCATGGCGGAGAAGCTGCCCAAGCGCCAGACCGTCCTGCAGACCGTCCTCACCGCCGCGTACGGCATGACCGCCACCTGGCACGAGGACTACGACCCGGTCGACGAGGCCCGCGCCAAGGCCTTCCTCGACCGCCTCGGCATGAACGACTACCTGGACCGCAGGTTCGGCACCCTCTCCGAGGGCGAGCGCAAGCGCACCCTGATCGCCCGCGCGATGATGACCGACCCCGAGCTGCTCCTCCTCGACGAGCCCGCCGCCGGTCTCGACCTCGGCGGCCGCGAGGACCTGGTCCGCCGCCTCGGCCGGCTGGCCCGGGACCCGTACGCCCCCTCCATGATCATGGTCACCCACCACGTCGAGGAGATCGCCCCCGGCTTCACCCACGTCCTGATGATCCGTCAGGGCAAGGTGCTCGCGGCCGGCCCCATGGAGACCGAGCTCACCTCCCGCAACCTCTCCCTCTGCTTCGGCCTCCCGCTCGTCGTCGAGCAGGTCGGCGACCGCTGGACCGCCCAGGGACTCCCGCTGGGGTAACTCCCCGCTCCTCACAGGGTCGTGACCCGCAGTGAACCGCCGTGACCCGCACAGCCGCGGCACCGCACCGCACCTCACCGCACCCTGTTCCGTCCGGCCCCACCCGCCCTACCATGACCGTGTGGACATCGACGCATGGATCTGGTGGCTGATCGTCGCGGTGGGGCTCGGCATCCCCCTGGTTCTGACGGCCATGCCGGAGTTCGGCATGTTCGCCGTCGGCGCGGTCGCCGGAGCGGTCACCGCCGCCCTCGGCTTCGGCATCGTCGCGCAGGTGATCGTCTTCGCGGTCGTCTCCGTCGCGCTCATCGCCGTCGTCCGCCCGATCGCGGCCCGCCACCGCGCGGGCACCGCCGCCCCCGCCACCGGCATCGACGCCCTGAAGGGCCGTCAGGCCCGCGTCGTGGAGCGGGTCGACGGCGAGGGCGGCCGCATCAAGCTCGCGGGCGAGATCTGGTCCGCCCGCTCCCTCGACGCCGACCGCACCTTCGAACCGGGCGAAGAGGTCGACGTCGTCGAGATCGACGGCGCGACCGCCGTCGTCATCTGACCGAAGTGCGCCCACGACGTCCCGGCGTCTGGGAAACTCGATCATCGGAAGAAACCCGGCAGACAACCGGCAGCGAAGGGCACGGGGAACACGATGTCAGCAGTCATCATCGTCCTGATCATTCTGGTGGTGCTCGTCTTCATCGCCCTGATCAAGACGATCCAGGTCATCCCGCAGGCCAGCGCCGCGATCGTGGAGCGCTTCGGCCGCTACACCCGCACCCTCAACGCCGGCCTCAACATCGTCGTCCCGTTCATCGACACGATCCGCAACCGCATCGACCTCCGCGAGCAGGTCGTCCCCTTCCCGCCCCAGCCGGTGATCACCCAGGACAACCTGGTCGTCAACATCGACACCGTCATCTACTACCAGGTGACCGACGCCCGGGCCGCCACCTACGAGGTCGCCAGCTACATCCAGGCCATCGAGCAGCTCACCGTCACCACCCTCCGCAACATCATCGGCGGCATGGACCTGGAGCGGACCCTCACCTCCCGCGAGGACATCAACGCCGCCCTCCGCGGCGTCCTCGACGAGGCCACCGGCAAGTGGGGCATCCGCGTCAACCGCGTCGAGCTCAAGGCCATCGAGCCCCCCACCTCCATCCAGGACTCGATGGAGAAGCAGATGCGCGCCGACCGCGACAAGCGCGCCGCCATCCTCCAGGCCGAGGGCGTCCGCCAGTCCGAGATCCTCCGCGCCGAGGGCGAGAAGCAGTCCGCGATCCTCCGCGCCGAGGGCGAGTCCAGGGCCGCGGCCCTCAAGGCCGAGGGCGAGGCCCAGGCCGTCCGCACCGTCTTCGAGGCCATCCACGCCGGCGACCCGGACCAGAAGCTCCTCTCGTACCAGTACCTCCAGATGCTCCCGAAGATCGCCGAGGGCGACGCCAACAAGCTCTGGATCGTGCCCAGCGAGATCGGCGACGCCCTCAAGGGCCTCTCCGGCGCCCTCGGCAACGTGGCCCCCGGCGCCGCCGCCCCGTCCTTCACCAAGGACGTCCCGTCCGCCAGGCGGGAAGAACCCACCGTTGACTGACACGTACACGTAATTCCGTGCATGATCGGTGCGAGCCCCTCGACCCTTGCCGTACGCAGGGCGGGGAGGCGAGCCACTGACCATGTGAGGAAACGGCTTTGTCCACCTGGGAAGCCCTGGCGGTCTTCGCCGCCGGCATCGGCGCCGGCGCCATCAACACCATCGTCGGATCGGGAACGCTGATCACGTTCCCGGTTCTTCTCGCGACCGGACTGCCCCCGATCACCGCGAACGTCTCCAACGCCCTCGGCCTCGTCCCCGGCTCCCTCAGCGGCGCCATCGGCTACCGCCGCGAACTCAGGGGCCAGACCCGCCGGGTGCTCCGCCTCGGCGCCGCCGCCCTCGTCGGCGGCCTCGCCGGCGCGATCCTCCTCCTCGCCCTGCCCTCCGAGGCCTTCGACGCGATCGTCCCCGTCCTCATCGGACTCGCCCTGGTCCTGGTCCTCTTCCAGCCCCGCATCTCCGCCGCCGTCCAGCGCCGCCGCGAACGCACCGGCGGCGAGGCCCACCCCGACGGCGGCCCCGCCCTCCTCGTCGGCCTCACCCTCGCCAGCATGTACGGCGGCTACTTCGGCGCCGCCCAGGGAGTCCTCTACCTCTCCCTCATGGGCCTGCTCCTCCACGACGACCTCCAGCGGATCAACGCCGTCAAGAACGTTCTCGGCGCCCTCGTCAACGGCGTCGCCGCCGTCTTCTTCCTCTTCGTCGCCGAGTTCGACTGGACCGCCGTCCTCCTCATCGCCGTCGGCTCCACCCTCGGCGGCCAGATCGGCGCCAAGGTCGGCCGCCGCCTCAAGCCCGCCGTCCTCCGCGGCGTGATCATCGCCGTCGGCGTCGTCGCCATCCTCCAACTCACCCTGAGGTGACGGAAAAGGGCCCGCCCCTCACCAGGGGCGGGCCCTCACGGGTCCGTACGGATCACACCGCGGTACGGGACGGATCACGCCGCGGCACGAGCCAGCCACTCCGGCAGCTCCGACCGCTCACCGGCCCGCATCGCCAGCAGCATCGCGTCCGCCGGCGTCGGCACGAACGGCTGGAAGAGCAGCGGCATCCCCGCCTGCTCCGGCGTCCGGTCCGCCTTGCGGTGGTTGTCCTCCGCGCAGGAGGCGACCGTGTTCAGCCACGTGTCCCCACCTCCCTGCGCCCGCGGCACCACGTGGTCCACGGTCGTCGCGCGCCTCCCGCAGTACGCGCACCGGTGCTGGTCCCTGACCAGCACCCCCCTCCTCGACCACGGCGCCTGTCTTCGGAACGGCACCCGGACGAAACGGCAGAGCCTGATCACCCGGGGCACCGGAAGGTCGACGGCGGCGGCACGCACCCGCAGTTCGGGGTGGGAATGCTCCACGACGGCCTTGTCCTGAAGGACAAGCACCACCGCACGGTTGAGTGTGACCGTCGAAAGCGGCTCGAAGCTCGCGTTCAGTACCAGCGTGTCCCGCATGATGCCCACCTCCCGTTGTGCCGGCCCGGCCCCCACATGAGGCTTCGGGCTTGGATCAAACGATGGCCGGGCCGGCCGGGGTCGGACAACGCAATTTCGTGCGCAACAAAAGATGCCCGCTTCTGATCTCTCCAAGACCAGAAGCGGGCAAACAACAGACGAACGATCAGCCTGCCGCGGGAGCCGCGTACTCACCGATCAGCTGGGCCCGGCCCAGCGTGTGGAAGCGCAGGTTGAACCCGACCACGGCCGGCGAGGCGTCCGCGTCAGGACCCAGCTTCTCCGTGTCCACCGCGTACACCGTGAACACGTACCGGTGCGCCGGGTCCCCGGCCGGCGGGGCGGCCCCGCCGAAGTCCTTCGACCCGTAGTCGTTCCGCGCGTGCACCGCACCGGCCGGCAGCCCCTCGAACTTCCCGCTGCCCGCACCGGCCGGCAGTTCGGTCACCGACGCCGGGATGTCGAACAGCACCCAGTGCCAGAACCCGCTGCCCGTCGGCGCGTCGGGGTCGAAACAGGTCACGGCGAAGCTCCTGGTCTCCGCGGGGAACCCCTCCCACCGCAGGTGCGGGGACACGTCCCCACCGGCCTTGACCTGCCCCTCGCCCAGCTCCCCGCCGTGCACCAGGTCAGCACTGGTCACGGTGAACTCGTGCACCTCGGGGTGGAAATCGTGGGGCAGCGGCGGCCGCTTGAGCTCGGACACGACGGAACCTCCTTGCGTGATCGAAACGTTCGCACCGGGAGCCTAAGGCCTTTCGGCGATGCACTACCTTCACCCGGTGCACAGATCAGGAAACACACCGTCAGATTTCCGCGGCACCGCCGCCGCGGCCCTGCTGAGCAGCTTGGCAGCGGTCGCCGCCACCCTCGTCGCGATATCCCCGGCGCAGGCATCCGGCACCGAACAGTCCACACCCGACCCCGAGGCCAGGCGCAACGAACAGATCCTGTTCCGCTCGGGCACCGGGGGCTACGGCTGCTACCGCATCCCCACCCTCACCCGCACCAGGACGGGCGCGCTCCTCGCCTTCGCCGAGGCCCGCACGTCCCCCTCCTGCGCCGACCGCGGCCCGATGGACATCGTGGTCCGCCGCTCCACCAACGACGGCCGCACCTGGGGCCCCGTCCGTGTGGTCCTGACCGGCCGCCCCCTGATCAAAGAGGCGGGCAAGCCCGACCAGCCGGGCGATCCCAAGGCCCCCTGGACCCACGGCAACGCCTCCCCGGTCGCCGACCTGGAGACCGGCGACGTCTTCCTGCTCTCCACCGGCGAGCCGACCGTCCCCGGAGGCAAGCGCCTCGCCTACGTCCAGAAGAGCACCGACGACGGCGTCTCCTTCGGTCCGGCCGAAGACCTGAACCGTCTCAGCGGCAAGACCGACGGCTGGTTCGGCACCGGCCCCTCGCACGGCATCCAGCTGCGCAACGGCACCGCCCACGACGGACGGCTCGTCGTGGGCGCCTACGAAAGCCCGAACGGCAAACCCCAGCACACCGGCGTCTACTACAGCGACGACCACGGTGCGACCTGGAAGACGAGCACCACGTACGCCACGGGCGACACCGTGCCGCCCGTGACCGAGATCAAGCCCACCGAGCCCTCGGTGGTCGAACTCCTCGACGGAACCGTCTACGTGGGCGCCCGCAACGAGGTGTCGCCGAAGACCGGGCCGGACGGAAAGCCCGTGCCCCCGCACCACCGCGTCCGCGCCCGCAGCACCGACGGCGGCGCCACGGTCAAGAACTTCCAGGCCGTCCCCAGCCTCGTCACCCCGCAGATCCAGGCCTCCCTCCTGGCCCCACGCCTGACCTACCAGAGCACGCCCGGCGACACCCTCATCGCGGCGGCCCCCGCCGATCCGATGGACCGCGAGAAATTCGAGATCCGCTACTCCCTCGACCACGGCGAGACCTGGCAGCGCCCCGCCGACGACGCGGGCCGCGTCAACAAGGACCGGACCGGCTACCCGGACCGGACCGGCTACCCGGACCGGGCCGGATACTCGGACCTCGTCGAAATGGGCGTCGAGGTCCCCGGCCCGTCCGGCGAACCCGTCATGACCGGCGGCGAGATCGGCATGGTGTACGAGGGCGGCAGCACCTTCTCCGCCCAGCACATCTACTTCAAGCGCTTCTACCCGTCGGACCTGAAGATCCCCGGCACCTTCGCCGGCACCAGAAACCCCCAGCCGCGACAGCTGCCCGGTCTCACCACCCCGGACAGCGGACCGCACGCCAACGACGCCTACCTCGTCGGCGACGCGAAGGTCGTCAAGGGAGGCAGGTTCGGCCAGGGCCTCGCCCTCGACGGCGCCCAGTCGTCGACCGCCCAGAACCCCAACGGGCCCGACTACGCCGACGTCCCGTACGCCGCCGCCGTCGACCCCGGCCAGAACGGCTTCACGTACTCGCTCCACTTCAGGCGGGACCCCGCCGGCCCCACCACCCCCCAGGTCCTGATGTGGGCCTACGGCGTCAACGCGAAGCCGCAGGTGTGGGTACGCGCCTACCCGGCCGAGGGAGTGATCCGGGCCAGGGTCGAGGGCCCGGCGGCAAGTCGGTCACCACCATGGTCTCCGTCCCCCAGGCCTTCGCCGCCGACGCCGGCTGGTACCACCTGACCCTCGTCCGGTCCGGCAAGGACGTCACGCCGGCCGTCGCCTCGGCCGCGGACCCGAAGCGAACCGGGGTGAGACAGGACGCGCGCGTCGGCACCGCCCTCGAAGGCCCGGTCACCTCCCCCCGCTACACCGGCAACGAGGGCATCCGGATCGGCGCCAAGCCCGACGGTACCGACCCCTTCAAGGGCACCGTCGACGACTTCCGCATGTACCGCACCAACCTGGCCGAGGGCGACCTCGAACTCCTCGGCACCGGCCGGACCACCGCGAAGGACAAGGACCACCTCGCGGCCCGCCTCGCCTTCCAGGTCGCCGACGACGCCACCGCGCCCGGCCCGGTCACCGAGGTCGCCATCGCCGACGACGTCTCCGGCAACTGCGCCGACGCCACCATCCTGCTCGCCCCCGGCAAGAAGCCCCTCAACACCCCTTACGGCGACGCCCGGATGGGCAAGTACGGTCTGATCACCGACTCCACCCGCCAGGGCCTCGAAGTCCCCTACACGTCCGCCCTGGACCCCGGCACCGGCGACTTCACGCACACCCTCTGGTTCCGCTACACGGCCACCGCGGCGACCCCCGGATCCACCCTCGTCTGGGCCTACGGCGTGGGAACCGCACAGGTCCCGAAGCCCTCCCTCTGGGTCCGCACCGACCCGGGCAAGGACCGCCTCCACGCCCTGGCCGAGACCGACCACGGCAAGGTCTGGCTGGAACTGAAGGACACGGACACGAACCGGACCGCCTTCGGCGACGGTGACTGGCACTTGCTCACGCTCACCCGCAAGGGTGATTCCCTCAAGCTCCAGATCGACGCCCCGCACGCGGACCGCACCGCCGAAGGCACCGGCCTGGGCGCCAACGGCACCGGCTCCTTCACCGCCGGCCGCCCGGACGCCCTCGGACTCCGGCTGGGCTCGCGTCCCGGCGGCACCGAAGTCTTCACCGGAACCCTCGACGACTACCGCTTCTACCACCGGGCCCTGACCCAGCGCCCCCTCGGTCAGACAGGGGCCGACCAGGAGCTGGACAAGATCACCAGGCCCGCCACCGAGACCAAGCCGGCTTCCGGCACCGGCGACTACCCCACGGACCAGCGGATCTGGTGGTCCATGGAGCACAGCACCACCCAGATGCACGACATGTACACCCGCCCCGTCGTCGGCGGCCCGGCCACCCCGGACAACTCCGGCCACTGCAACAACGCCTTCGTACGCGGCGGCGCCGTCGTCAACGGCACCGGCGGCACCTTCGGCGGCGGTGGCGTCACCCTCGACGGTACGGACGGCCACATCGAGCTCCCCTTCACCAACACCGAAGCCGTCGGCTCCGAGGACTTCACCCTCGCCCTCTGGGTCCGGTTCGACGCGGCCAAGGCCGGCCTCGCGAAGAAGACCCCCGTGATCGCCTGGGCGTACGGTCAGGGAGACGACGACCGCCAGCTGTGGATCCGTGCCGAGCCGGAATACAACCGCATCTCGGCCCTGCTCGAGACGGACGTCGCGACCTCGTACGTCAAGGCCTCCGACGACTCCTTCCGCACCGACAAGGACGCCTACCACCACGTCGTCCTGCAGCGGGCCGACGGCAAGCTGACGCTCACCATCACCGAGGCGAACCCGGGCAGCACCCCCATCGTGGCCAAGGGCGAGGCGGACGCACCCGCGGGCGGCTCCGTCCACTACACGGACAACTTCCAGGCCAAGGGCATCAAGCTCGGCAGCCGCCTCGACGGCGGCCACCCGTTCGAGGGCTCCCTCGACGAGTTCACCCTCGTCCGCCGGGCCCTCACCCCCGACGAGCTGACCGCACTCCGAGTTCACAACGAGCTCCCGGCGGACGAGGCCACCACGGCCCGACTCTCCTTCGAGAAGATCACCGACACCGGCTACGCCCGCATGTAGCCGTGAACGCCGAGGTCCCGGACCGCCACCGCGATCCGGGCCCTCGCCCCTTGCCGCCGGCCTCAGAGCCAGTTGCGACGGCCGCCGACCTCGGCGAGCCAGTGGTTCAGATAGGCGGCCCAGTCGGTGTTCTGGTAGTCGGCGAGACCCACCGTGAAGGAACGGAAGGAGTCGCTGCCCTCGGTGAACAGCCCCGGCTTCTTGTCCATCTCCAGGACGACGTCCATCTCGCGGTCGTCCGCGACGAAGCTGACCTCGACCTGGTTCAGGCCGCGGTACTGCTGCGGGGCGAAGAACTCGATCTCCTGGTAGAAGGGCAGCCGCTGGCGGGTGCCGCGGATGTGCCCGCGCTCCATGTCCGCGCTCTTGAAGCGGAAGCCCAGCTGGATGAAGGCGTCGAGGATCGCCTGCTGCGCCGGCAGCGGGTGCACGTTGATCGGGTCGAGGTCGCCCGAGTCCACCGCGCGGGCGATCTCCAGCTCGGTCGTCACGCCGATGTCCATGCCGTGCAGCCGCTGCCCGGCGATCGTGTTCACCGGCGTCTCCCACGGGATCTCGAGCCCGAACGGCACCACGTGCACCGCGCCGGCCTGCACCTCGAAGGCCCCGCCGAGCCGCACCTTCACGAACTCGACGTTCTGCTTGTACTCCTGGTCGCCGCCCTCGACCTCCACGCGCGCCTGGAGACCGACGGACAGGCCCTCGATCTGCTGGTTGACGCTGCCGCCCTGGATCCGGACCTCACCCTGGACGACCCCACCCGGGACCACGTTCTCCTCGGTGAGCACCGTCTCCACGGTCGCCCCGCCGGCACCCAGACTGGCCAGCAGCTTCTTGAATCCCATGCACTCTCTCCTTCTCGTTCCCGGTCCCCTGCGCACGCGTCGTGCACGCGTACATACGCGCGACGACCGTAGCCGGTTCCACGGCGTTCCCCATTACCCTCGGACGCCATGAGCGAGAGCCCCGACCGTACGCCGCTCCCGCGGAGCTTCTTCGACCGCCCCGTCCTGGAGGTCGCCCCGGACCTCCTCGGCCGCACCCTCGTCCGTACCTCGGAAGAGGGACGGATCGAGCTGAGACTCACCGAGGTGGAGGCGTACGCCGGCGCGATCGACCCCGGCTCGCACGCCTTCCGAGGCCGCACGCCCCGCAACGCCGTCATGTTCGGCCCTCCGGGACACGCCTACGTCTACTTCACGTACGGCATGTGGCACTGCCTGAACCTGGTGTGCGGCCCCGAGGGCGAGGCGAGCGGTGTACTGCTCCGAGCGGGCGAGATCCTCCACGGCGCCGAGCTGGCCCGCCCCCGCCGCCGCTCGGCCCGCAAGGACACCGAACTGGCGAAGGGCCCGGCCCGCCTCGCCACCGCCCTCGACGTCCCCGGCTCCCTCAACGGCACCGACGCCTGCGCCGGCCCGGCCGCCCCCCTCGCCGTCCTCACCGGCACCCCGCCACCCCCCTCCCTGATCCGTACGGGCCCGCGCACGGGCGTCGGCGGCGACGGCGCCCCGCACCCCTGGCGCTTCTGGATCGCCGAGGACCCCACGGTCAGTCCGTACCGTCCCCACACGCCCCGGAAGCGCCGACTTGACCCTGCTGAGGCAGGGGCGTAACGTGGCCCGAGCCGCTTGAGAAGGTGGTGCTTGTTCAAGCACCCCGGGAGCGGCCATCCACTCGCTATGAAGATCTCCTACGGGGCTTATTTCGGCGTGCCGAAATTTGTTTCGAAAGGCTCGATTATGAGCTGTCCGGGAAATCGGCTAACGTAGTGGACACGCCGAAAGGCAAAGGCCGCCAACAGGCCACCGGAAACGAAATCCGAACCGGAAACGGAACGGAAAAGGATCTGGTAAGGTTGGAAACGAAGGAAGCGCCCGGAGGGCCCGGAGACGGGAACGAAGGAAGCGTCCGCACCTTGAGAACTCAACAGCGTGCCAAAAATCAACGCCAGATTATGTTGATACCCCGTCCAGCCGGTTCCGGCTGGTCGAGGTTCCTTTGAAAAAGTCCACCCCCTTGCG
>NZ_JASCXN010000060.1 GCF_030010625.1 Streptomyces sp. CC208A
CAGGCGTGGGCCACCACGGAACAGGCGACTTGGAAGTTCGCCTGCGAAGCGAGAAGGAACTGGAGCGCGCCCAGGACCTCTTCCGTGCCAGCTACGCGACAGCGTGAAAGCGGGTGCGATTACGGTCTGGCCGCCGGCGGTGGAGTTTTTCGGCTTCTCTGTCGTTTAAGGACCTTTCGAAGGGCGGCAGGAAGTGGCGGTGGAACACCCATCATCGTGAGAATCCCCGGTTAGGCTAACCGGGGATTCTCGGCTACCTTTCGCCACGCGCGTGACCGCCGCCATCTACCCCGAGGACTGCATGGCCGAGCTCAACCGGCGTACGCGGACGGCGTGCGAGGCTGTGCTCGGGATCGTCCTGTGCCCGAAGGGCGCCGACTGCTGACGGGGTCGCGGACTGCTCGGAGGGCCGGGGTACCTTCTCTCGCCCCACACCGGGCTGGATTTCTAGCCATTTCTCTCAGCCTTGATGAGGTCAGCGCCCTTGTGTGTGCTGGGCGAGCACGGCTTCGAACGCGGTTGCCTGGTCCCGCAGATGCCCGGACTCCTCCTTCAGGACCGCTCGGGCTTCCTGATCGTCGGGGGCGACCAGGAGCAGGCGGCCAGCCGCATTCATCACGCGCAGGTGCTCGGCAGCCTCGGGGCGCAGGTCCTCGGGCAGGCAGGTGAAGGCGAGGTTGCCCACCGCGGCCATGGTTCTCTGGGACCGCTGGCTGTCCGGGAAGCGCAGCCCGTGTCGGGCGACGAGGTGATAGGAAGCGGCAACGCAGATGGCGACGGTCAGGTCGAAGGCGACCCAGACCGGTGCCCGGGCCCCTTCGCCGAGGAAGAACGCGGCCAGCTCGCCCGCGGTGCCGCCGCCCACGAAGGCGATGAGGAAGATACCGATGGCTGTGAGGAGGAAGGAGATCTCGTCGAGTTCCTCGTCGATGAGCTTCGGTGCGAGGTAGCGGGCCGGGCCTGCGAGGGCGGGGGCGGGTTCGGTGACCACGATGTTGTCTCCCCAGCTGATCATGGATGGCTCATTCTGTGATGGTTTGAGGTCTTGGACGTGCAGCCGTGACCGGCTGTTCTGCCTCGGATCCGTTTGCCGGGCCTGAGACTGTTACCTGCGCGGCGGCCGTGCCTGAGGTACGGCCGCCGGAAGAGGGAGCTGGGCAGCCGACTGCGAGGCGGAGCCGGGTGCCGGGAGCGGCCTGGGGCTCGGCTGTGTGGGTGACGGAATCAGGTCGGCGGCGGTGCTGGCGAGCTGGGCCAGGAGATCGTGGGGAACGCCGGCGGAGAGACGGATGGTCCACGCAGCCCGGCCGAGGTCTTCCCCGCCGTACAGCGTCCATCGGTCTTCCACGGCGTGCGGGGTGGACTCGAAGACGACGGTCCCGTCTGGTGCCGCCCAGGTGGTGCGGGCGGGGTGGCTCGCCGGGCGCCAGGCGGCGCCGTGGAGGACGCCGTCCAGGTCGCCGGCGATCGTGAAGGGCGGGGCGTCGAGGTATTGGAGCATCGTGTGGACGAGGGGGACGGGGGTGCCGGCGGTGACGGTGGCGTGCCAGAGCCGCTCGCCGACGGGGCCGTCGTACTCCGCGATGGTCCAGGCGACGTCGGTGCGGTGCCGGGCCTCGTGATCGAACTGGGCTCGCAGGGCGAGGGATTCGTGGAAGGCGATGGTCGTCTCGTCGAAGGGGCGGTACCTCTCCCACTGGCGCTCCTCGTCGAAGAGGGCGGCGAGGAAAGCTTCGTGATCGCCAGGCTCTGCGACCGGAGGCTCGGCCGCGGGAGCGAAGGTCTCCTCAACGGCGGACGGTATCTCGCCCGCGAGGAGTTGACGGATGGACTGTTCGAGGTCGGTGAGCGGGGCAGGGCCGGGGCGGACGGCTACGGAGTAGAGCCGGTGGAACTCGGATACGGCCTCCGCCTCGGTGTCGAACGCGATGCCGGTCTTCTGCCGGAGGTGGTTCTCGCCGTGGAGGTGGACGTGGCGTCGGACGCCTGTGGCATAGGAGCCGACGGCGACGGTCGCGTGGCCGTCGTGGGCGTGCAGGTGGACGACGAGACGGCCTTCGGCGATGTCGTCGTGGATGCGCTGGGCCTCGGCGCCGACCTCGCGGATCTCCTCGCGCGTGCACCAGGGCATCGGGTAGTTCGCCCAGGTCCACTCGGTGTCGATCTCCTCCTGGAGGGCGGGCTCGATCTCGGTGGTGAACCCGAGCTGCCGGAGCCGTTCGGCCGTCTTGACGGCGTAGTGGGGCTCTTCGCGGTCGACGCGGGCCAGGACCATGGTCGTCGGGCTGGTGCTGCGGAAGCCGGCGTCGTGGAGGTGGGAGCGGGCGGCGTCGGCCGTGGGGCCCGTCGTGGTGGCGATGACGGCGGGGTGGTGGTCGGGGTGGAGGGAGAAGCGGACGTGGGCGTCTGCGGGGGCGTACGGCATCGGAGTCCTTCGCGGGGTCAGTGGGTCCGGCCGGCGGCGACGGGGCGTGCCGGCGGCGAGACGGCGGGGGCACGGCGGCCCGCGGGGCCGGCACGTGCGGCGCGGGCCGGCTGGGTGAGGGGAGGGCGGGTGGCGTGCTGCCAGCGGGTGCGGATGGCGCCGATGTCGGCGAGGACCCGGCGGGCGCCGGCGACGAGCTGGAAGGGCGTGTTCGCCGGGTCGCCGGTGTATGCCTTGATGCGTCGGCCGGTCTGGTCGGTGGTGGCCAGGAGCGAGCGGGTCAGGACGCGCTGGCCCCAGTGCCCGACGGAGCCGACGGGCTCGGCGAGGAGACGGAGCACGTCGCCCGGCTCGCTTCCGTCCTGCAGCAGCAGGCCGCGCTGCTGGGCTTCCCACAGGACGGTGACGGGGTCGACGGGCTCGTGCCGCCGGGCGAGCGCGGTGAGGCACTGCCACAGGCCGGCGTGCAGGGGCTGGGTGAAGTCCTCGGCCAGCAGCCACCGTACGGACTCGATGTCGGCGGGGTGGGCGGTGGCGGTGGCGAGCAGCAACTGCTCTTCCTCCGCTGCTTCGGCGTGATCGGGCACGGTGGCCGGCGGGGCCGACGGCGTGCGGGGGAGCACGCCGGAGCGGGGCGGGAAGCGTGTGGCGATGTCGTCCACCACGGCGGCGAGCGCGTCGGCCCGGGCGAGGACCGTCTGGACGGGGTCGGGGAGGGAGGGGTCGCGGACTGTCTGGACGAGGAGGTCGGCGGCGGCCTGGAGGCGGCGGCGGGCGTGCTCGGCCTCGACCATCCGCGCGTAGGCCGCCGCGTGCCGGGGCCAGGGACAGACCTGGATGAGGGTGTGCAGGTAGGAGGCGCTCAGGCCGCGCGCCTCCTTCCGGGCCGCGGCGAGCACCTGGTTGAGCCACGCGGTGGTCTTCCTGTGTTCGTCGGGGTCGGGCGGCGGCAGGGTGCTGATCGCGGCGAACAGGGCGGCGTGCGGGGCGGTGCTCCAGGAGTCGGCGGAGATGCCGGTCACGTCGCCGAGGAGGCGTGGGTCGAAGAGGAGCGCGCCGAGGAGGGCCTGTTCGGCGTGGAACACCGGGCGCGGCGCCGGGATCGTGCTGAGGTCGTCCTCGTCGGGATCGGGGCTGTGGGACATCAGGCGGCCAGGGTGAAGTCGTCGGGGGTGAGGGTGCGGTCGAGGTGCGGGGCGAGCAGGTGCGCCGCGAGCCGCGGGGGGACCGCGTTGCCGATCTGCGCGAACTGGGCGCCCTTGGTGCCCTGCCAGGGGTAGTCGGCAGGGAAGCTCTGCAGGATTCCGGCTTCGGTGGCGGTGATCCGGATCGGCGCCGGCGCCGGTACGTCCTCGGCCCCCGCCTGGGCGACCCAAGTGCATTCGTTGGCGCGGTGCCCGAAGAACAGCGTCCCGGCCGGCTCCGAGAGCGCCCGGACGGTGGCGTTGGCCTGGTTGTTGCTGCGCAGGGACCACGTCCAGTGCCCGGTCTTGCTGGTGCAGGTGGGGGCGGGGCCGGTGGTGGGGCTGTCGCCGCGGGCGCCGTGCCGGGCGGTCCAGCCCGACCCGCGGGTCTGGGGCTTGAGGACGATGTCCCCGACCGCCGGCGGGGCCGTCCAGGTTCCGCGCGCCCGGGCGGCGACGAGGGTCTTGCGGGCGCCGGAGGGGAAGGGTTCGGGGCCGCCGCCGGGCCCGCCGCCGGCGCAGACGGTCGGCACGGGCCGGTCGGTCGCCCCCCAGCCCAGGGCCTCGGCCATCGACACCCAGCGGGCCCGGCCCGGCCCGAACAGGCTCTCAGGTTCAGCGACTTCGGCGTGGGTCGGCGGCGGGGGCTCGGCGGTCCGGACACGGGACGCGATCAGGATCGCCCGCCTGCGGGTCTGCGGGACGCCGTAGTCGGCCGCGTTGAGGATGCCGCACCACACGGAGAACCCCCAGCCGCGCAGGATCTGCGCGTACTGCTTCCACAGCGGCAGGACGTCGGGGACCTCTTCCATCGCGATCCACTCCGGCTCGCCGGCGGCGTGCAGGGCGTGGAGGTAGCGCATGGGTTCGGCGGCGAGCAGGGAACGGGGGTCACGGCAGGCGGACAGGAGCTTCTCGCGGGTGTCAAGGCCGGCGGCGAGGTCGGCGACCGCCTGGTGGACGAGGTCCTGGTCGAGGAGGCCGAGCCGCTTGCCCGCCCTCGACCATGCCTGGCACGGGGGCGAGGCGATGAACCCCCGGACCCGGCCGGCGAAGATCCACGCCGGGTACATCGCCACGTCGGTGCGGATCGTCAGCAGACCGGCCGCCGCCCGCGTCCGGCACGCCCACTCGTCCCACTCCAGCCCGATGTCCCGGATCCCCACCCGGTGCAGAGGCGCGCTCCAACCACCAGGACCAGCAAAAAGATCAAGGACAAGACCCTTCGGCGGGATCACGACGCGAGCCCGAAGTCGTCCTGCTCGACATCGCCGCGGCAGCTCCAGGGGGAGCAGCCGTTCACCACGCCCAGCTCGGCCGCGTCGGCCTCGGCTTCGGCCGCGGCGTCGAGGGCGGCACGCTCGGCCCTGGTGACATGGTCGATCGGGGCCTCGCCAAGGGGGACACGCGACCGGTGCAGGAACGCCTGGCCCAGCAAGGCGTTGCCGGTGGCGTTGGCACGGGCGTTGCCCTTCCTGATCGCGGCGTCGAACTCCACGACATCCGCCCATTCGCCGGGCGAGGTGTCACGAATTTGCCGCCACTGGGCATTTCCGTGGAAAGGACAGCCCAGACAGCTCGATTTCGGGGTGTCCGCGAGCCCGAGGGAGGTGAGATAGCGGACGCAGTCGGAACGCGACCAGTCCATGTCGATCAACGGATGCCGATTGCGCATGTACTTCACATCGGCGTCCTTGGCGCGGTGAAATTCGTCGGTGGATATGCCGATCCACTGCTCGACGAAAACACCCTTAGGGACTCGCGTCGGATACGGGTATCCAAGGAGCTCGCGGACCTTCTTCTTGATGGGCTTGACCTTATATTCCCCGCTGCACTGGCGCCGGGTCATCCCAGGTCGGCCGTCCGCGTTGAGAATGTAGAGGGGCATCGAAGCGAAACGGTGATCGGGGTCCAGGGCATCGTTGCGGATGTTCCCGGAGGAGACCCGGAGGATGGGTATTCCGGCCGGTTCGGCGATTTCCCGTTCGAGACGGTCAAGGTGCGTGTAGACGCTCCGGGGCTCCCATCCGGTATCGGCGAAGATCGCGTAATCGACTTTCGGCAGAATTCCTTCTGCGGTCAGGGCGAGCAGGGCGCTGGACTGGACGCCGGCGCCAAGAGAAAGGGCACGGAACTGGGGAGAGGTGGAAATTTGGAAAATCCTTGGATGAGGGGGATGGGCCGGAAAACGGCTCCTGGAGGGGGGAGCGGGCTCGGCGAGGAAGAGGAGGGGACGGGGCCGGCTGCCGCGGTGGCGTCAGCGGCGCTTCGCCGCGTGGGGGGCAGCGGGAGACGGGGCCGGTGCGGGGCTGGCGGCGGAGGGGCCAGCCGCCGGGGGAGCTGTCCGTACTGGGGGTGCTGGGGCGCGGCCACTGGGCTGCGGGGGCCGGGAGGCGAGGGGCCTTCGTACCGTGATGACCGGGGTGTGCGAGGCGTTGCTCGTGACGCCGAGCACGCGGTCGCCCGGACGGAGCTGGTCGGTGGTGATGGTGATCAGGTCGTGCACCACGGTGGGCTGTGTGTGGGGGCTCCAGCCCAGAGCGTGGAGTGCAGATTCGAGCGGCAGTTCGTGCCGGGTCATGACGTAGCGCAGGTTGTCGGCGGGGATCTTGGTGTACCGGGCCCAGTCCTCCAGTCCCATGCTCAGTCCGTAGGCCCGGTGGGGAGTGCCGGTGCCCAGGGTCGAGCGGTTCTGTGGCTCCTCGGTGATCGCCTGCTCGGGGTCCCATCCCTGGATGAGGCGCAGCCGGAGGGTGCTGGTGCTGCAGGCGGCCCGTGGGTCGACACCCCAGTGGCAGAGCGGCTTTGTCTCCCCGAAGGCCGTGACGTGCATGGTGAAGTCGGGGCCGTCGGCTCCCTTGAGCAGAGCCTCTTCGAAGGGCATGCCGAACTTCGTGATCCGGTTGTAGAGCGTGTGGTACTTGATGCCGGACTGGTCGGCCCAGCCGCGCAGAGTCAAGGTCCTTCCCTGGTAGGTGTGTTCGAGGGCAGGTTTGTCGTGGCGCTGGCGGGTGATGGCGTCCTCGGGCGACCATCCCAGGGCGAGGCGGGTCCGCAGCGCTTCGCGGCTGACCGCGCAGCGGGGGTCTTTGGACCACGAGGCCAGGGGCTTGGACTCGCCGAACGCGGTGATCGGCCCGCGGGCCAGCTCCCACAGGTAGCGGTCGCGGCGCCGGTCCTTCGGCCAGGCCAGGTGTCGTCCTGAGTCATCGTCCGACGGGGGCGTCCGGGCGACGGATCCGGAGGCTTCGCTGGAGGGTTCGGTCATGCGGTTTCTTTCAACTGGGGCCTTGAGAGGGGGCGGAGGGTTTCGAAGGCGATGCCGCTGGGCGAGTGCTCAGGACGGCGCTGGAGGGCGTGCCGAAGATGGCGGCGAGAGCACGGCGGCCTCTCGGGGAGAGGGCGACGCGCTGGGTGCCCGATGACCGGGGAAGGGCAGGTACTCGGTCAGGCCGCGGGAATGGAGTGACCGGAGGGTGGCGGGTGAAGTGGCCGGCGAGGACGTGGACCGCGAGCGATGTCGGGGCGGCGGTGTCAGTGGAGCCTGTCATCGGCGTCGCCCCCTTCCGGAAGGTTCGACCAGAGCGCCGAGGGCGTGCACGACGTGTGGGCCCAGGGGGGATTTGCCGTCGAGTGGCGTCAGCCGGGCCTGGCTGCGGGCGAGGTACGGGATGTCGTCGAAGGCGCGCTCGACCGGGTCTGGCGTGGCGAGGAAGGAGAGGAACTGGGCGGCGAGCTGCTCGGGAAGATCGCCTTCGGCCCGGACGGACCAGTGGGTGCCGAAGCCGTCGTACACGGAGTGCTCGATCTGCCAGGAGGCGCCCTGTTCGTAGCGCAGGGTGCAGTGCCCGTCTGGGGAGGTGAACGAGGTCCCGCTCGTGGTCCATCCGCTCAGGTCGGCGATCTCGGCGACCGAGTGGCGGGTGAGGGGGATCCGGTCCGCATGGCGTGTGTCGCCCAAGAGCTGGGGCAGGGCCTGGGTGATCGCGGCCAGGGGTTCGAGCGGGGTGAGATGGGTGGCGGTGATCCTCCAGAGCGGGTCGGGGTGCTGGATCGTCCACCATGTCCCGTTGGGGCTGGACGGGGAGAAGTCCAGCAGCAGGTCGTGCCCTGGGCTGTCCATGCTGACGTGGCCGGACGCCGGATCGTGAGTGTGCTCCCATCCGAACAGGTGGATCAGGGGCCCGAGGACATCCGCGAGCCGGTCACCCGTGCCGGCCAGATGTCGAGGTGACACCAGGAAGCGGTCCGTGGCTCTACTCTGCACGGCTACCTGCTGCGCTTGACGGAGACATCGGCCTGCATGGGCATCGGAGGTCCAGCAGAGGGTTGGGGAACTCCATGGCGGAGTGCTCCTTTCGGGGAGAGGCAGGCGCCGGGCCGGGCTAGCGCCGTGCGCCTGTCGGTCGGGGGGCGCCCGTGCGTGCCGCGATGGAGGCCGGGACGGCGGTGGGGAGGGACGGAACGGGGCGGGCCTCCAGCAGGGTCCGGACGCCGCTGGCGGTGAGCCGCGCGCCGTACCGTTCGGTCGTGCCCTGCAGCGGAGTGAGGTCGACCAGCTTCTTGTCGACGAGCGCATCGATGGTCGTGGCCCGCAGATGAGCACCCAGTGGCGTGGCGACCTCCCGGATGCCCGAGTGTGAGGTGCGGACGACCGCGTCGCCGCGGGCGAAGACCGCGAGGCCCTTGCGCTGGGCCTCGCTCACCTTGACGGCCGTGCTGCCCGTCATGGTCTGGTCGCGGGCCGCACGTTCCTGGGCGTAGAGGACGCCGTCGTGACGCAGAAGAGCGGCGCCGACGTCCTGAACGGCTACAGGGGTTCTCGCCAGCGCGGCCTTCGCCTGCACGAGCAGGTCCTCGGACGCTGCGATGTCGCCGTGTGCGAGGGCGGAGATGGTGTTCGCTACGTGTCCGGAGGCATGGGTGGTCGCCTCCGCGAGGCGGCGCAGAAGAGCGACGGCGTGGAGTCCGTCCATGGTGGTGGGGGCGTCGCTCAGCGCGGTCTGGGCCAGGCGCCTGCCGGCCAGGAACGAGGTCTGGTGTATCCAGCCGGCGGCTCGGACCGTGTCCGCGAGCCGCTCGGTCGCGGAGCCGCGCTGACGCCGGGGCTCGTCGAGTCTGTCCATGCTGACCAGCAGAAGCTTGGTGAGAGAGGCGAGGTCTTCGGGGCTCGGGACCGAGCTGTGGGAGGAGTCCAATGGTGTTCCCTGGGGTCGGTGGGTGAGTTCGGCGGCAGGCCGCGGACCTGGCCGGTGGGGAAGGGCGTTACGAGCGCCGGGTACGGGCTGTCGGAACTGCGGGGGCGGTCGGCACCTTCGCGGCCATCAGCGCGGGCTCGGCGGTGGCCCGGTCGATGAGGGGCTGGTCCTTGGCCCGGGCGGCGGCGGAGGCCAGCCGTCGTGAGAGGTGCTGGGCGAGCCCGCGGTACGCGCTGGCAGCGCGGGAGAGTTCCTCGACCGCCTCGGACAGGTAGCCGCGGCTGGTGCCTGCCGTCCGGTCGCCGTCCTCGTAGAGGAGGGCGTCGGTGCGCCCGGTGATGCCGTACGTGCACAGGGAGGCAGCGACGGAGATCCGCAGAGCGGCCTCTGAGAGACGGGCAAGAGCCTCGGGCCCCTGCTTCATGACGGCGTACTGACTGGTCGAGAGGGTGTCGAGCTGTTGCAGGCACCTGATGGACAGATGGTGGATACGTGCGGCGATGGGAGCGATCTCCCGGACGGGCCGGGTGATGTCGCCGTCCCGCACGCCGTCGATCTCGGCGTGCAGGTCTTCTAGTTCGCCCGGTACGAGCCCGAGGAGCCGGGTCTGCTCGGCGAGGTCGATGGTCTTCACTGGTCTCCGCGGCAGGGGTGGAAATGGCTACGCGGCCTGGTCGAAGTCGCTCTGGGCGGGATGCTGTTTGGCGACGGCGCGGGCGGTGATGGCCTTCGAGGCGCGGGCGGAGGCGGCGGCGAGTTCGTCGGCGCCGGGCTCGGCGTACCAGGGGCGCAAGGTCAACATCGCGACCCTCATACCGGTGGCCAGGCACAACGCGCTGCCCTTGGGCAGGGCGCGGATCGCGTCGGCCGGCAGGATGCGCTCCTGCCGCATGGACACCGAGGTCGACTTCCCGGACTCGGAGTGTGAGGTGGAGACGGTCTCGACGTCGTGGTCGCCGACCATCCGCGAGAGCTTGTCCGCGAAATCCGGATCGTCGATACCGGAGCCGATGATTTTCACGGTGGCCGCGCTCCACATGGCGTCCATGCCGGCGTCGCCCCAGACTTTCTGGCCCTGGCGGTAGGACTGCAGGATGGTGATCGGGATGATCCCGCGGGACCCGAGGTGGGAGTACAGATCAGGAAGGTCGCTGATCTTGCACACGTTGGCGGCCTCGTCGAGGATCGCGAGCATCGGCGGGTCGAGCCGTCCGCCGGCGCGTTCGGCCTGGGCGGTTGCGGCCCGCATCACGCTGTCGGCGCACGCCGCGATCAGCGCGCTTGCGCCGCCGCCGCCGTCCTTCGACAGCAGGAACAGGCTGTCGTGGGAAGTCACGAAGGCAGCCGGCCTGAACTCGGGGACGTCCTTCTGAGGGGTGACCCACGCGGCGATCTCGGCGTTGAGCAGGGCGGAGGCGTACTGGCGGGCAGTCTCGTAGATGCCGTCCCGGGTCTCAGGCGGCCCCTCCACCGTGCCCTTCAACTGGGAGGCGACCGCGGTGAACTTGTGGTCGCGCAGGATGTCGAGCGGGCGCCGGTCGGCGGGGAAGGCGAGCCACTGCATCACGTCGGTGATCGGTCGCTCGTCCAGCGCGGCGGCGAGGAACAACTGGCTGAGGATGTTGCTGCCGGCCTTGGACCAGAAGTCGCCCTGCTGGCTCGCGTCCACGCTCGCGGCGAGGAAATGCGAGGCCAGCCGGTTGGCACCGTCGAGGGTCTTCGCGCCGTCGAGGGGGTTCCACCACATCTCGCGGGCGGCGTGGGCGATCTGCTGCGGGTCCATTGACCACACCCGGCCCACCGCGGCGCGCGCGTCGTACGTCGCGGTGTAGGCGTCGCCCGCCGCCTTGTTGGAGGTGAGCAGGACCGGTCCGGGCGCGGCGAGGATCGAGGGGATCGCGAGGCTGGTGGTCTTGCCGGAGCGCGGGGCCATGATCGCGACGGCCACGTCTTCGAAGCCCATGCGGACCTCGTGGCGGGTCCCGGCGAGGTTGCCGACGAGGATGCCGGCGTCGCGGGGTTCGATGTGCTTGGCGTGCTTCAGGCTCGGCCGCAGGGAGCGGGCCTTGGCCTCGACGGCCTGGGCGAGCAGCGGCTGGATGTCGCGGGCCGTCGCCATTCCGTCGACGGTCTTCTTCCTGCCGGCGGCCCGGTTCTTGTAACGGAGCCACAGGGCGCCCGCGCCGGCGGCGAGGGCCAGCGTCAGTAGGGCAGGGGCGATACGGGTGGCGACGAGCAGGGACGTTTCTCCTGCTGTGGGCCAGAGCTGTTCGGGGTGGAGGAGGGCGTCGGCCGGCCGGTAGGGCACCCAGGGGCCGCCTGCCGTCCAGGCGGAGATGTTGCCGCACAGCCAGGCGATGGAGGCGGCGGGAAGGCCGACGGCGACGGCGGCGAGGAGGATCTTCAGGGCTATGTCGTAGCCGTCGGAGCCGGACGAAGGGGAGCTGGGCATGGGCAAGGGGCGGTGGTTCCTTGGGCGATGGCGCCGGGGCGGCGGGACGGTCAGCGGGGGCGGCGCCGCGTCTGCGGGGCCGGGCCTGTCGCGGGCGGGGGAGCGCTGTGCCGGCGGGCGGCCAGGCGAGCGACGCGGTCGGGCAGGGCGGAGGCGAGGCTTTCGGCCGGCACCTGCTGCCACTGCAGGTCGAGTCGGTGCCGGCTGAGGCCGAGGGTCTGTTCGTGGGTCCGCCGAAGCGGTGCCGGATCGGCGAGCGCCTTGATGAAGGCGGCCACGATGCGGGTGGGAGTACGGCCGTCGAAGCGGACAGCCCAGACCGGCACATCCTCCTTCCGCCCGGCGGTGATGAACCAGGAGGCCGAGCCGGAGAGGGTGAGCCGCTCGCCTTCGACGACTCCGTCCGGCGAGCGGAAGTCCCCGTCCGGTGCCGTCTGCCACCCCCGGCGGCGCAGGGGAAGCAGGAGGTCGGCCATGGCCCGCTCGGTGCGGACGGGGTCGGTCAGGGCGTCGGTGACCGCGGCGATCAGCTCCACCGGGGTGCGGGAGCCGAAGGACGCGTACCAACTGGTCGCAGGTGAACCCCCGTTGTGGGTGATGCGCCACCACTGGTCGCCGGGGACGGGTTCGAGGCGCAGGAGCGTCTGCTGGTCGGGGCTGGAAAGGACGACCCGGGGCAGCAGCGGCTCGTGTCCGTGACTCCACCCGGACGCCTGGTGCAGGGGGACGGTCACCCAGGCCGGATCGCCGGGGCCGGCGAGGTAGCGGGGCGCGACGAGCGCCTGGTCGATCATGTCGGTCACCGAAGCCTCCGCCCTGCCGGGGCGAGACCTTCTCCACCGGCTGGAGACGGCGGTGGCGAGGTGGCCGCGCGCCGGGTGGCGAGCTGCTCGACCCGCTCGGGCAGGGCCCGGGCGACGTGCTCGGCCGGCCACCGCTCCCACTCCAGGGTGATCCCGCGGCGCGGGAAGCCCTTTATCTGCTCGGCGGAGCGCCGTGCCGGTTCCGGGGAGGCGAGGGTCTTGAAGAGCGAGGCCAGGATGACGGTGGGTGTGCCTGCTGACAGGAAGGCGTGCCACAGGGGGTCGTCCTCGTCGAGTCTGGCGGTGATCTGCCAGGAGCGGCTGCCGCCGCGGGAGTTCCGGCTGCCGCGGACGTGTCCCTCTGGGGAAAGGAAGGCCCCCCGGCCGGGGTCGGTGGTCCAGCCTGCCTGCCGCAGGGGCTCGTAGGGGTCGACCGGCTGCCGCAGGGGGTAGCCGGGGTGGGTCAGGGCGTCGGTGACGGCGGCGATCAGCTCGACGGGCGTGGACCCGTCGAAGGACGCCTGCCAGTTCGTCCCGGTGCGGCCGTCGCGGTCCGACACATGCCACCACGGGCCCTCCAGGACCGGCTCCAGGCGGAGCTGGCTCTTGGAGAGGGGGCCGGTCAGTACGACGTGCGGGACGAGGGGCTGGTTCAGCGCCGTCCAGCCGGACGCCGTGGTCAGAGGCACGGTGATCCAGGCGGAGTCGCCGGGGCCGGCGAGGTAGACGGGCGACACCAGCGCCTGGTCGACCAGCTCGGGCCTGGGCATCAGCGCCTCACCGCCGACCTGCTCGTGACGGGCTGCCGGTTGAGGTCCGCGCCGGCGCTGGGAGCCAGCCCCGGCGCCGGCGCCTTGAGGGCGACGGCGTGCAGGCCCAGAATGGCGCGACCGTGGATGGCCCAGGTGTCCAGATCGCTCCACGCCTCGGCGTTCCGCTCGGCCAGCGCGTCGATGAACTCCGCGTGGGCCGGCCGGGAGGTGCGCCGGGCCTCGCGGGCCTTGGCCCACTCGGTACGCAGGGCCTCCAGGCGGTCGAGGGCCGTGGCCAGCTCGCTCAGCTGCCACGGCCAGCGGGGCTCGACGTCGCCCGCGGCGATGTGCTGAAGCTGGAACCGGGCCGTGGCGAGCAGGTAGCGCGCCGAGCGGCGGACGGGCTCGAAGGCCCGCCAGGTCTGCGCGTCCCTCTGGACCTTGCGCCAGCCGTACGAATCGTCGTCGTACGGCCAGCCGTCGGTGTCGGTGTGTTCGTCGGAGTAGGAGTCCCAGGAGGCGAGGATCATCTCGCTCTGGACCAGGAATGTCGCCAGCGCCTGGAGGGCGGCGGCGTGCTGGTCGGCGCGATAGGGGAGCGGGGGCAGGGTGATTCCTTCGAGGCGGGTGCGGGTGCGGGTGCGGGTCAGCGGCGGCGGACGGGGAAGCCGGGCAGCGCGACTGGGCCCGTGCGGGTGGTGAGTGAGGGAGGCGCGGGCCGGTGCTGGCGGGCTTCGGCGAGGCGCTTGCGATGTTCGGTGACGATGCGGGTGCCGATTTCGACTTCCTGGCCCACGTGAAGATGGAGCCCATCGTCGATCTGAAGCGGGGCCGCAGCGTGGGAGCCGGGTCGGAGAGAGCGGTGGCGACCGCGCTCAGCACATGATCCGGGGCTCGGGGATCGAGGGATGCTCGCCACAGGAAGCCCTCGGGGCCGTATGGGCCCGAATTCCGGGCGGCTTCGATCTCCCATCCACACAGGCCCATGGAGGGTGAAACACGCCTCTCGGCCACGGTGGTGCGGTCGGGCGACACGACCTTGTGGCCACCGTCGGCGTCGGCCGTGTGCGTCCAGCCCCGCGCCGCGAGGATGCTCGTCATGTCACCGGAGGCGTTGTCCGGGGCGGGGCGCACGAGGGCGTCGGTGAGTCCGGCGATGATCTCCACCGGGGCGTCGCCGCTGAACGAGGCGTACCAGTGGCCCGGGCCGAGGTTGCTGTTCACCTTCCACCAGCCGTGGAAGTGGTGAGGAGACGGCTTGAAGATGAGGTCGTGCTCTTGGCCGGGGCTCTTCATGTGGATGACCGGGTGCAGTGGATCGGAGTGCACCGTCCAACCTGCGGCGCACAGTGCGTGGGTGATGTGCCGGGGGTCGCCGGGGCCGGCGAGGTAGCGGGGAGAGACCGGCGAGCCGAGCTTGCCCAGGTAGTCGTTGGCGAAGGCATCCCGCTGACGCGAGTCGATCACGAAGACGCTGCTCTTTCCGGTGGGTTCTATCGTCGGGTACGGGATCCGCTGCTCGTCGCGTACGCGCGGGCGGGAGCGGGCTTGCGGGTGCGGGTCCGGGCGGCGGCCCAGGAGCTGCGGCCCCAGGTGGCGGCCCGGGCGGCGGTGATCCGGGCCTGCTGCCAGGAGCTGACCTCGGAAGGCCGTACGGACACGGAAGTGACCTGGATCCACTTCGAGGGCGGGACGTGGCCGCGGGGCCGCATCACCGGCTGCGGGTCAGAGAGGGCCGCGGAGAAGTTCTCGACGAGGTGCATCGGGGTCGTGGCCGAGAACACGGCGTCCCAGGTTCTGCCGTGCTCGGTGCGGGCGCCGGCCCACCAGTGGGCCTGACCGGGGCCGCTTTGGTGGAACTGCAGCCAGGTGTTCCGGTCGGGGCTGACGGCGGTGAAGTGCTGGTCGCGTTCGGTCTCCCAGCGCTGCTGCTGGAGCGGGGCCCAGGGATTAGGGGCGTGGGCGGAGCGGTCGCGGGTGAGGGCGTCGGTGAATCCGGCGACGATCTCCACCGGGGTCTGCCGGGTGAAGGTGACCTGCCAGCCGGGCTCGGTCGCGGTGGGCTGGCCCTGGATGTGCCAGCCGCCCGGCTGCCCGGCGGGGTCGTAGGCGACACGCACCAGGTGGTCGGCGCGGTCGAAGATGAGCGGTCCGCCCGTGACGGAGCGGTCGGTCCAGCCGGAGGCGCGCAGGAACTCGGTCACGTGCCGGATGTCGCCGCCGCCGGCCAGGTGCCGGGGCTCGACGAGGTAGTGCTGCTCGGCCTGCTCGCCGGTACCCCAGGTGGGGTGGTGCCGGCGGCTCACCGGTGCCTCCGTACGACGAGCGGGACCGGCGCCGGCGGCTTGACGGTTGTGGCGGACGGGGTGCGGGCTTCGGCGAGGGTGTCGAGGTGCTCGTCGAGGTCGAGGCCGATGTCGTGCAGCTCGTTGGCGGCGCGGCCCAGGGCCAGCCAGACCTCCGGCGGCAGCAGTCCCTGCGTGGCCTGCTGCTGGGCGAAGCGGCTGGCGGTGGCGGCCAGGTTGGTGAAGGCGGCCAGAGCGCCGCGCTCGGGGTCGAAGACGTCCGCCAGGACGGCCACGGTGTCGGGGGGCGAGCCTGGCTGGGTCAGGTACTCGTTGAGGTGGTCGAGCCGGGCGGCGATGCTGCGGGCCTGATAGGTGCCGTAGGTGCGGGGGGAAGGCTGTTTGTTCAGAGGAGGACTCCAGGAGAGGAGCGGACCGGGCGAGCCGGGGTGTGGTCAGCGCCGGGGGGCGCGGGGTGAGCCGGCGGACGGGGGCGGCGGAGGCGGGGAGGGGTCCGCGTTCGGCTTCTGCGAGGTGCGGTGGGCGAGCATGCTCTGCGCCCAGGCGGTGACGTCGAGCTCGTCGGGCTCGATGTTGACGTCGAACCCCGCGATCAGGAGCGGGAGGATCGCGCGGGTGACGAGCTGGCGTTGCGCCTTCTGGTTCAGGCCCTCGGGGGTCTCGTGCCAGGTGTAGCCGGGTCCGTCGGTCACCTCCTGCCGCCGTTCCAGACCGGACTTGTCGAGCCGGGCGAGGAGTTCCTCGGGGGCGCCGGTTCTGGTGATGATGTGGAGCCGGTCGGGGTGGCCGGCCTTGCGGTAGATCTCGACGTCCGTGTTGGTCTCGTCCGCGAGGGTCAAAGGGTTCTCCAGGAAGAAGGGGGGATTACGGGCCCGGGCGGCGCGCGGGCCCCTTCGAGGCCGCGGCCCGCGGGGGAGGCGAGGCTGGTGCGGTTGAGGCGGGCGAGCGTGCTGCGTGTGTGCGCAGCTCTTCGATCTCCCGGGTCTTCCTCGACAGCACGTCGGTGACGTCCATCAGGCGTTCCACCGAACCCCCGTCCCGGGGCTCTGCGGGCACCTGGTTGCCCCAGGACGTCCAGACGGAGACCAGCACGTCCCGCAGCCGGGGCAGTACTCCTGTCTCGGGTGCGGAGATCTAGGCGAGGACGGCGGCGAGCACCGGCCCTTCGCCGGTCTTGCGGGCGAGTTCCGCCAGGTACGTCAGGTGCCGGTGGGCGGCTTCCCGGTCTCCGTCCTGTGTGGCGAGGACGTTGAGGCTGGGGTCGAGGAAGGTGCTGTATCCGGCGGCCAGCAGCGCGTACGAGGCGGTGGTTGTCCCGAGGCGCTGCTGCTCGACGGGCATGGTGACCGGCAGGCGGTGGTAGTAAGTGCTGGGGCCCGGGTGGCGGGTGAAGCCGCCGGTCGTCTGCAGGATGCCGGCCGCTCGCTGGTCGCCGCCGACCGCGAGGACGAGCTGGGTGCGCGGGTCGCGCGTGATCGTCACGTAGTGGGGGAGGAGGAACTCGGGCTCTCCGGTGGTGGGGTTCATCGGCTGCGGGCGGCGGAAGCCGTCGTGCGGGCCGGGAGCGGTCGGGGCGCGGCCGGTGCCGGCGGGGCGGGATGCCGCATTCCGATGCCGACGCGGATCTCCGCCAGGCGGGCGCCGACGGCTCGCACGGCCTGTGCCTGTGCGGCGGTGTCGTCGCCGGGCAGGACAAGGAGGTCCTGCCCGTTGTCGTGGACGAAGCCGTGCTCGGTCAGCAGCTTGGCCAACGGGGCGGAATCGGGGACCGGTGTGGTCAGGTCGTCATCCGACCAGGTGAGGTCGATCCTCTCGGGCAGCGGAGAGGCGAGCGCGGTGGCGTTGCGGCGGACGTGTGCCAGGGCGTCGGCGTAGCGGGGCAGCAGGTGCAGGACGAGGGCTTCGGCGGCGTGGAACGGGTCGGCGGGGAGGGAGAGCCCGTCGGGCTCTCGGACCCCTGTGTACGCGGCCTCAGGGAGATCGTCGGGGGCCAGGGCGGCGACGAGGAACCCTTCGGGCTGGCCGAGGTGGTCGATGACGAGCAGGCGGGTGTTTTCGTCGGTGCGGGTGAGGATCGCGCAGTGGGCCACGCCGTGGGTGGCGATGGTGTGAGCGGTCTGGTCCATGTCCCACACGGCGGAGGCGAGGTGGTCGTAGTCGGTGCCACCGTGGTCGGGGTGGTACTGGCTGGTCCACCGGCCGGGCAGCTCGCCGGCGAGGATGACAGCGAAGGATTCGAGGTCGCTGGGGTCGGTGTCGTGCAAGAGGGTCCTTGGTGCGTGGGTCACAGCCGCCGGGCCGGCGGGGAGCCGGCCGGCCGGGGTGGCAGGGCGGGGATGGGGCAGGGGCAGTGGACGGACGCTTCGCGTTCGTTGTCCGCGACTTCGCTCGGGCAGGGGCGGCGCGCGGGGTGGTCTTCGTGCCGGTCGGCGAGCTCGTTGCGCAGCTGGTGGAGCTGAGTGGCGACGATCGTGAGTTCGCGACCGTTCAGACCACGGAGGGCGGCGGTGTGCCGGTCGGAACCCTGGCCGAAGGTGTCGAGGAACTCGGCCGTCGCATCGAGTACTTGGCCGAGAGCGGCGAGCACGCCGTCGTGGGTGGCGGTCAGTTCAGTCAGGACGGCGGCTGCGTCCTGCGTGCTGGTGGCACGGCGGAGGTCGTCGGCGAGGGCGGCGACCTGCGCGCCGAGGGGGAGATCGTGGGTGGTGCGCCGGTCGGTGTCGAAGGGCTCGTCGCAGGCGACCCAGTAGCCGACGGACCGGAGCGCGGAGACCGCGGTGGCGGCGAGAGCCTTCTCGGCAGCCTGGTCGAGGCCGGTGGGGGCGCGGTGGTACTGCTCGTGCCAGCGGCGGATGTGGACGAAGCCGGTGCGCTGCAGGATGCTGTGCGCCTCCGGATCGCCTCCGTGGGCGAGGACTTCACCGGAGTGGGGATCGCGGTGCAGTTCGATGTGGCGGTCGCTGAGCGCCAAGCAGGGATGTCCTTACATGAGGCGCCGTGACCCCGTTCGTGCCGCCGAAGGCCGGGCCGGTGGACACGGCGCCGGCGGGGGTGCGGTCGGCGGTCGTCGGAGTTCGTCGGCGGTGGTGGTGATGTCGTGCTGGAGGTCGAGCAGGCGGCGGGCCAGCCACTCCAGACGGTGGCCGGCCTCACGGCGATGAGCCTGCGGATGCCCGGCGAGGAGCTGGGCGTGCAGTTCGACGATGCTGCGGGCGCCGGCCAGCGGGGCCGCGATGTCGGACAGGGGGGTGATGCCGCACGGCGGGGTGGAGAGCGCGCCGGGAGTGAGGAGGCTGAGGTCGTGCTCCAGTTGGCGGGCTTCGGCGGCCAGGCGGCGGGGGACGCCAGGGGGCTGTTGCTGCCAGGCGCCGTCGAGCCTGATGAGGCTGGCGATCAGGTCGAGGCGGTGGGGACGCACCTGGAGCGCGACCCACCGGCAGTCCTGGGCGTCGCCGGGGATCTCGATTCCGGCGGCGCGGGCGATGCGGTGAGCGACCTCGGACCACTCCTGCCCGGTCAGCGGCCGGTCTTCGGGCGCCAGACGGACGGTCAGGTGCAGCACCGCCCGCCGGTCGCCCGCGGGGCTCGCCGCGAAGGGATGCTCGTACAGCGGATCATTGAGATGCTCCGCCCAGTCCAGCGCCGTCCACGACCCGGGCTCGCCGGCGGCCGTGAACGCGTCCAGCCCCGGCCAGTAGGCCGCGATGGTGTCCCCAGCGAGCTTCTCCTCGTAGGGGAGCGGGGTGCCCAGTACGTCGTCGCCCAGCACGAGTCCGGCGTCGGCGGCACGCTCGTGAATGCGGATGATCACCGGCCGGCCGCCTTCGTGTCCGAGACGTGGACGAGCTGACCCCGGTCGGTCACCCGGTACCAGCCGAGGTCGACCTGCTCCGTGCCGACGATCTTCGGGAGCAGGTAGTCCTCCAGGGCGCGCAGGTAGATCAGGCAGTCGGGGCACCTCTTGGAGAGATGGACGAGGTAGCGGGGGTGGGCGGTGGTGAACGACTGCGCGCCGCCGAGCGGGTTGCGCACCCGCCAGCCGTCCTCGTCGGTCGGGGTGTGCCAGGACGGGGCCACGATGGTCATCGCGTCGCCCCACAGCTCGCCGTCGGCAACGCCCTTGATCACCACGACTTGGTCGCCGGCGGCGAAGTGGGCGTGGGTGATGTCGCGGTCGGCCGTGATCGTGTCGGCGGGTGCGAACTGGGGACGGGTGGGTTCGGGCACGGCGAAGTCCTTCCGCAGAAAGCCGCAGGTTGCGTTGGGGTCAGGACTCCATAGTCTGGAAATTGGCCGGTTAGGCTAACCGGCGAACGTGCGCTATATATATGCGGCTTCGCTCCCGGGACGGTCTTGTGGGAGCCACGGTCAGCGGTGCGGGTTCTCGGTGCCGATGTCGTCACTTGTGGCGGCGTCGAGCAGTTCCGGAAGGTCAGTGCCTTCGGCGTCACGCTGATCGATCCACCAGCCCGCGCGGCTGATCGTGCGGATCTTCTCCTCCAGCACGGCCCAGTCCGCCTCGTCCCAGGTGCCCTCGCTGACCAGGGCCCTGTACGCGGCGGTGACCAGCTGGAACCGGGAGCGCTCGCCCCACGCCAGGGCCCGCTCCGGCCCCTCCAGCGGCGGCATGTCGAACTGCTCGGCCCACTGGGCGGCAGCCGCCTGCTCCTCCGCGCGCCGTGCGGCGAGCCACTGCTCCTTCGCGGCCGTGTCGGCGTCGCGGGCGGCCTTCCAGCACTCGGTGCACTCACGCCCGGCGAGCCAGCGTGCGAACCCCGCCCGGCGGTCCGCCGGGCGGTCGGCGAGGTTGTGGGTGATCTCGTGTCCGCAGCTGTGGGTGACGGTCCAGGAAGTCTTGATTGCCATAGTTGTTCCTACTTTCTGTCTTCTGTGTCGTCTCAGCGCGTCCTGCGGATGGCGTCTGTGGCCGCCGTGGCGATGGCGGCAGGAGCGCTGGAGGGCCGGGGCAGGTGCAGCAAGGTGGTCCCCGGCAAGTGGAGGGACCTTGCGGTGAGGGTGAGCTGGAGTACGGCGCAGCCGGCGGTCGTGAGCTGCTTGATGCGGGTGACGGCTTGAGCGGTTTCGTCGCTGCGGTACTGGGCGTCGGTGACGATCACGAGGAGGCGGCCGGCGCCGGGGCGGCTGAGTTCGAGGCCGTGGTCGAGCGCGTCGATGGCGTCGCCGAGATTGTGGGCGCCGCCGGTGGCCTCGAACGTCGTCACGCGCTCCGGTGCTCGGTGGGTGGGTCGGGTCAGCGCGGTCAGGTGCCTGTCGTAGGCGATGGTGGCGGTACGGGAGTCGGGGTCGGTCAGGGCTGCTGCGCGTGCCACGATCCAGGCGGCGGACGCGACGGGTGCGCAGGCGGCACGCATGGAGCCGGAGACGTCGACGGCGATACCCACGCGCAGCGGTGGGGTGGGGGAGTTTCGGCGGCGGGTGTGGGTGAACGGTTCCGCCGTGGGTGTCGCCCCGGCCGCGCGCTGGGCGTCGCGGGCGAGGGCCGCGCGCATGTTGAGGCGGCCGGGCGGGGTGGGGCTGGTGGTCCGCTCCTCGGTCCGCTCGCGGTAGGCGGCGGCTCGTAGGGCACGGCTCAGACGGGCGGCGGCGCTCTGCTCGGCGGCGGTGGGCCTGCGGGTGCCGGTGACCGGGTTGCTGCGGGGCGCCGGTGTGCCGTCCGGGGCGACGGTGGTGCCACGGCCGTTGAAGACCGACTTGGCGGTGGCAGCGGCTTTGCGCCGCTGTCCGGCCCGCTGGGCGCGGTCCTGAGCCTGCGCCTTGGACTGCGCGGCCTTGGCGTTGGCCGCTGCGTCCTGTGCCGCGCGGTCGGCGGCGTCGGTGGCTGCCGCGCTGTCCATGACCACCCCCACGGCGCCGGACAGCAGATCGGGAAGGCCCTCCGGCACGGGCAGGGCGGGGGTCGCGATGTCCAGAGCGTCGCACCATTCCTGAGCGTGCGCGAGCATGGTCGTGGCATCGTGGTCGGCGCACTGGTGGGCTGCGGTCCAGATACGGGTGAGCGTGGCCAGCAGGTCTGCGCCCAGCACCTTTTCGCACAGATCGGCGACGGCCCGGGTCTCGCCGGCGTCCAGGATGCCGACGTCACGCCGGCCGAGGATCAGGGCCGCCACGGCGGCGGCGTGCTCGACGCCCTGAAGGGTGGGGTGGGCGATGTCGGGCATGACCAGGGTCCGGGCACTGGTGCGCAGGTACGTGCGGTCCGTGGGCCGCCTGGTCAGGTGTGCGCCTTCGGCACGGCTCTCCTCCAGCAGGAGCGCGGCCTCGACGACACGGGGGTTCGCTCCGGCAGGCGCCGTCCAGACGGAGTGGGCCGCGTGCGCGGCCTCGTGGACGAACACTCCCCAGGCGGCGGGATACCGCTCCTCGTCGCCCACAATCCGCGGATGGATCTCGTGGGGCTTGAGCGGGGCGAACAGGCCGGCGTCGAACTCGACCTCGCCCAGAGCGGGGAAGAACGCGGCCGGTGCGCCGCTGCGCGTGCCGGGGCGGCAGGTGACGAGGAGGTCCTGGCGGCCGGAGAGGGCGACCAGCCGGTCGCCGAGTTCGGCTCCCACGCGCAGCCACGCGGCCGGGGAGGAGCGGGGTCGTGCGGGTGGGGCGCCGTCGTCGTCCCATCGCGCGAGGTCGGCGTCGTCGTCCGGTGTGGTGGCGGGGGGCTGGACGTGGTGGTGGGCGCTCATCGCGAACGGCCCCGGTGTGCGGAGCCGGTGCTGCCCGGGGGCTGCCGGACGGCCGAGGCGGACAGCTGCTTGCCGAGGGTGAGGGGGCGGACCTCCTTAACGCCGACGGCCTTGATGACGGCGGCGGCGACGGCGTCGCGATCCTCCAGAGGAGCGATGCCGACCAGGTTCGCGAGCGCGGCATTGGTGCCGAGGACGGCCTCGGTCTTCTGGTAGCTGAGCAGTTCCCGCAGTTGGGGGGCCCAGCCCAGCTCGCCGAGTTCGACCTGGCGGGAGAGGTGTCGGGCTACCCGGACCACCCGGGCGTCGATCCTCAGCGCCAGGGCGAGGTCGTAGTCCGTGCCGATCTGGATCTGCACGCTGAACCGGGACGAC
>NZ_JASCXN010000061.1 GCF_030010625.1 Streptomyces sp. CC208A
TCGGGGAGAGCCGAAACCGCCCCGTCTCCTCGTCGATCTCGGTGGCCAACTCCTGGGCCTCGCCCAGCTGATCGCTCGCCTCCTTCAGCCGGGCCCGCGCTTCGGCGAGGCGCTCGTCGCGGTCGTCGTTCTGAGGGAAGAACGCTGCGCGGGCCTCGGGCTTCGCGAACCACGTGAGAACCTCGGTCTCCACCCAGGCGTCCATCCAGTCCTCGCGGAGTGCGGTGTCGTATGCCGTCTGGCAGTTCAGATACTGCACTCCGGCGTTGCGTTTGCCCGCCGTCAGTACCGCGTGGTCGCCGCACTCCCCGCACAGGGCGATCCGGGACAGCAAGTGAGACACCTCCGACTCCCGCTGAGTCCGCCGCGCAGGGTCCTCCAGTTTCGCCTTCACTCGATGGAACATCGCCACCTCGTCCGGCTTTTCCAGCAGCGCCGGCCACTTGGCGTTGGCGATGATCTCGCCGTGGTGAACCCTCTTGCCGATGTAGGCCGGGTTCAGCAGCATGGCGCGGACGTGCTCAGGTGTCCACGGGATCCCGTTGGGCCTCTCTGCCTCCTTCCCTTGTTCGCGGAGCCGCTTCGCGATGGCGTAGGTGGATTGGCCCGAGTCGGCGTCGATCCAGCACTGTTTGGCGATCTTGGCCTTGGCTGTGTCAAGGAACTGGCCGAGCAGGTCGCCGGTCTCCGGGTCGTAGCGGCGTCGGTACCCGAAGATCAACGGGCCCCAGGGTTTTCCGTCTTGGGCATGTGCCGCGGCCGTTCGCGTGTTGGTGACGTGGATGTTGTCCGCCTCGCCCTCGGCGGCGAGGGCGTCCTGGGCGGTGATCCGGCGGTCCTCTGGCTTGGACAGGTCGTAGAGGTTGCCGTTGTAGCTGAGGAACGTGTCGGTCTCTGTGCACGCGTTCCTCAGGGCGACGTAGTCGGTCATGTCGCGGTAGAGGCGGTTCGGCAGGAAGGCCATGACCACGTCGACCTCGCCAGCCTTGACCATGTCGACCAGGGCGGTGAAGTCGTCACGAGGCTGGGCAGTCACGCGACGGGGCTTGACGTGCTTCCCGACGCCGTATCGGCTCGCGGACCATCCAGGGTCTCCGAACTCGGCGACGATGCCTATGCCGAACCTCTCGCACTGTGCTCGATCGTGTTCGAACTGCTCGGCGACCGATTCGGCCTTCCCGCTGCGATCGCCGCTCTGACGGGCGTACAGGGCCCCTCTCAGCGGCCACCGCTTGGGGTAGACCAGGTGGGCGTATTCCAGGGCTACGGGCATACCGGCACTGTAGTGATGACCTACCTATCTAGGAAGGATTAGGAGTCGCGGTGGGCGTCATGATGGTGGCGCTCGACGGCACGATCGTCGCCATCGCCAACCCCGCCATCCAGGCCGACCTCGGCGCCTCCCTGGACCAGCTCCAGTGGATCACCAACGGCTACCTGCTCGCGCTCGCCGTCGCCCTGATCACGGCGGGCAAGCTCGGCGACCGCTTCGGCCACCGCCAGACCTTCCTCATCGGCATCGCGGGCTTCGCCGCCGCCTCCGGCGCGATCGGCCTCTCCCACTCGATCGGCTTCGTGATCGCCTTCCGGGTGCTCCAGGGCCTCTTCGGCGCCCTGCTGATGCCGGCCGCGCTCGGCCTGCTGCGCGCCACCTTCCCCGCCGAGAAGCTGAACATGGCCATCGGCATCTGGGGCATGGTCATCGGCGCCTCCACCGCCGGCGGCCCGATCCTCGGCGGCTTCCTCGTCGAGCACGTCAGCTGGCAGTCCGTCTTCTTCATCAACGTGCCGGTCGGCGTGCTCGCGCTCGTGCTCGGCCTGCTCATCCTCAAGGACCACCGCGCCGAGAACGCGCCGCGCTCCTTCGACGTCATCGGCATCGTGCTGCTCTCCGCCGCGATGGGCCTGCTCGTCTGGAGCCTCATCAAGGCGGGCGCGGACTGGGGCTGGGCCGGCGGCAACACGTGGGGCTGCCTGCTCGGCGCGGTCGTCCTCTTCGCCGGCTTCGCCCTCTGGGAGACGAAGGTCGCGGAGCCGCTCATCCCGCTCGGCATGTTCCGCTCCGTGCCGCTCTCGGCCGGTGTGGTGCTGATGGCCTTCGCCTTCATGGGCGGCCTCTTCTTCGTGACCTTCTACCTCCAGGGCGTGAAGGGGCTCGGCCCGATCGACGCCGGTCTGCGGCTGCTGCCGCTGACCGCGATGATGATCGTCTCCTCGCCGCTGGCCGGTGCGCTCATCACCAGGTTCGGCCCGCGGGTGCCGCTGGTCGGCGGCATGGTCTGCACGGCCGCCGCGATGTTCGGCATGATCTCGCTCTCGGCCGGTACGAGCACGCTGACGATGTCCCTCTGGTTCGCCCTCCTCGGCCTGGGCCTCGCCCCGGTCATGGTCGGCGCCACCGAGGTCATCGTGGGCAACGCGCCGCTGGAGCTCTCGGGTGTCGCCGGCGGTCTCCAGCAGGCGGCCATGCAGGTCGGCGGCGCGCTCGGCACCGCGGTGCTCGGCGCGGTCATGGCCTCCAAGGTCTCCGGCTCCTTCGAGGAGAACTGGCGGGCGGCCGGCATTCCGGTCCCGGCCGACCCGCGTCTGGAGGGGGCCGCGGAGTTCGGCATGGTCCCGCCGGAGATGGCGCAGGCGCCCGGCATGACCCCGGACCTCTTCGCCATGATCGCCGACGTCATCCACGACACCTTCCTCGACGGCATGGGCCTGGCCTTCACCGTCGCCGGCGTCGTGGCCGTGGTGGCGGCCCTGGTCGCCATGCTCACCAAGCGCGGCGAGAACGCGCAGGAGGGCGTGGGCGGCGGGCACATCTGACGCACCCTGAGATTCCCTAGGGGGCCGTCACCCGTTCGAAGGAACGGGGGCGGCCCCTCTTCCGTTCGCTGGGTCACTTCCTCCATGCTCGTGATCACAGAGAGTGACGACATGGGGGTTGATCTGCATGAACACGAAGACGACGGCCGTACTCGCGGGGCTCGCGGCCCTGTTCCTGGCCGCCTTCCCGGCCACGGCCGCCCCGGCCGCCGCGACCACGGGGACCACGGGGACCACCGCCCAGGCCGCCGGGACCGCGCTCGGGGCCTGCGGGCCCGGGCGGCTCTGCCTCTGGCCGAAGGCCGACTTCAAGGGCAGGCCGTGGGCGTACGAGCTGGCGACGACGGACATCGAGAGCTGCGTCGCCCTCCCGGCCGGTGCCTCGGCCCAGTCCCTGGCCGTCCGCACGGGACGGCCGGTCACCGCGTACCAGTCGGCGGAGTGCGCGGAGACGGGCGAGTTCGAGACGTACCCGGGGAAGGGCACCTGGGTGCCGCAGACGCCCTACGAGGTCAGAGCCTTCAAGATCTGGGAGCGATAGAAGTCTCCGGCAGGGCTTCCGGTACGGCCTCCGGTACGACTGACGGCGTCGCGGCTCCTGGTACGGCCTCCGGTACCGCGGCCTCCGGTACGGCTCCGGGCGCGGCCGTGGCCCGGGACGGTACGGGGCCCGAGAGGCGGGCCACCTCGGCGCGCAGCTCGCGGACCTCCTGGGTCAGCGATTCCAGGAGCTCCGTCTGCCGGCGCTCCACCGCGTCGTCCCGTTCGAAGCGGGAGATGAACCAGGCCGCGATGTTGGCGGTGACCACACCGAGCAGGGCGATGCCCGAGAGCATCAGCCCGACCGCGAGCGCCCGCCCGAGCCCGGTCTTCGGGGCGTGGTCGCCGTAGCCGACCGTCGTCATCGTGGTGAAGGACCACCAGACGGCGTCGCCCAGGGTCTTGATGTTGCCGCCCGGGGCGTCCCGCTCGACGTGCAGCACCGCCAGCGAGCCGAACATCATCAGCCCGGCCACCGCGCCCGCCACATAGGTGGTGAGCGTGATCTGCGGGGCCATCCGGGCCCGCCGGCCCACGAGGAGGAGAGTGGCGACCAGCCGCAGCAGCCGCAGCGGCTGTATCAGCGGCAGCAGGACCGCGAGGAGATCGAGGGGGTGGGAGCGGACGAAGACCCAGCGGGCCGGGGAGAGCACGAGGCGGACGGCGTAGTCGGCGGCGAAGGCCGCCCACACGCCCCACTCGACCCACACGCACACCTCGTGCACCCACGGCTCGGCGCCGGGCGCGACGATCGGCACGGCGTACGCGATGCCGAAGGCCACGGCCAGCACCAGCAGCGGGGTCTGGGTGCGCTCTTCCCACTCGACCTTCGAGGGCCGTTCCTTCTTCACGGGCATGCGGGGCATCGTAGGTCGTCGGACATGCCGAGGGGCGGCGGGCCCACCGGCCCACCGCCCCTCACCAGGCGTTACGACCCGTCAGGCATCGCCGCCCGCGGGGCCGGGGTCGGCGGCCGCCACGTCCAGGAGCTGGTAGCGGTCCACCGCCTGCTTCAGGACCGCGCGGTCCACCTTGCCGTCGCGGGCCAGCTCGGTCAGCACCGCCAGGACGATCGACTGGGCGTCGATGTGGAAGTACCGGCGGGCGGCGCCGCGGGTGTCCGCGAAACCGAAACCGTCCGCACCGAGGGAGGTGTACGAGCCGGGGACCCAGCGGGAGATCTGGTCCGGCACCGAACGCATCCAGTCCGAGACCGCCACGAAGGGGCCCTCGGCGGCCTGGAGCTTGCGGGTGACGTACGGCACGCGCTGCTCCTCGTCCGGGTGGAGGAGGTTGTGCTCCTCGACCGCCACCGCCTCGCGTCGCAGCTCGTTCCAGGAGGTCGCGGACCAGACGTCGGCCTTGACGTTCCACTCCTCGGCGAGGATCCGCTGCGCCTCGACCGCCCACGGGACGGCGACGCCGGAGGCCATGACCTGCGCCGGGATCGTGCCGGCCTCGCCGCGCCTGAAGAGGTGGATGCCCTGGAGGATGCCCTCCACGTCCACGTCCTCCGGCTCGGCGGGGTGCTGGATCGGCTCGTTGTAGACCGTCAGGTAGTAGAAGACGTCCTCGGCCTCGGGGCCGTACATCCGCCGCAGACCGTCCTTGACGATGTGGGCGATCTCGAAGCCGAAGGCCGGGTCGTAGGCGATGCACGCCGGGTTCGTCGAAGCGAGGAGGTGGGAGTGGCCGTCGGCGTGCTGGAGGCCCTCGCCGGTCAGCGTGGTGCGGCCGGCGGTGGCGCCCAGGACGAAACCGCGGGCCAGCTGGTCGGCCATCTGCCAGAACTGGTCGCCGGTCCGCTGGAAACCGAACATCGAGTAGAAGACGTAGACCGGGATCAGCGGCTCGCCGTGGGTGGCGTAGGCCGAACCGGCGGCGATCAGCGAGGCCGTGCAGCCGGCCTCGGAGATGCCGTCGTGCAGCATCTGGCCGGTCGGGGACTCCTTGTAGGCGAGGAGGAGTTCGCGGTCCACCGCCTCGTACTGCTGCCCCAGCGGGTTGTAGATCTTGGCGCTCGGGAAGAAGGAGTCCATGCCGAAGGTGCGGTACTCGTCGGGGGCGATCAGCACGAAGCGCTTGCCGATCTCCTTGTCCCGCATCAGGTCCTTGAGCAGCCGGACGAAGGCCATCGTGGTGGCGATCGACTGCTGGCCCGAGCCCTTGCGGACCGCCGCGTAGGTCTTGTCGTCCGGCAGGGCCAGCGGCCTGGGCCGCACCACCCGGGTCGGCACGTAGCCGCCGAGCGCGTTGCGGCGGTCGTGCATGTACTGGATCTCCTCGGAGTCCCGGCCCGGGTGGTAGTACGGCGGGAGACCGGACTCCAGCTCCTTGTCGGACACCGGGATGTGCAGCCGGTCGCGGAAGCGCTTGAGGTCGTCGACCGTCAGCTTCTTCATCTGGTGGGTGGCGTTGCGGCCCTCGAAGTTGGGGCCGAGGGTCCAGCCCTTGACGGTCTGCGCCAGGATCACCGTCGGCTGGCCCTTGTGGGCCTTGGCCGCCGCGTAGGCCGCGTAGATCTTCTTGTGGTCGTGGCCGCCGCGGCCCAGGTGGAGGATCTGCTGGTCCGACATGGACTCGACCATGGCCCGCAGCCGGTGGTCGTCGCCGAAGAAGTGGTCGCGGATGTACGCGCCGGTCTCCGTGGCGTACGTCTGGAACTGCCCGTCCGGGGTGGTGTTCAGCTTGTTCACCAGGATGCCGTCGCGGTCCTGGGCGAGCAGCGGGTCCCAGGAGCGGTCCCAGATCAGCTTGATGACGTTCCAGCCGTTGCCGCGGAAGACCGACTCCAGCTCCTGGATGATCTTGCCGTTGCCGCGGACCGGGCCGTCGAGCCGCTGGAGGTTGCAGTTGACGACGAAGGTGAGGTTGTCGAGGCCCTCGCGGGCCGCGATGGAGAGCTGGCCGAGCGACTCGACCTCGTCCATCTCGCCGTCGCCGAGGAACGCCCACACGTGCGACTTCGAGGTGTCGGCGATCCCGCGCGCCTCCATGTACCGGTTCATCCGGGCCTGGTAGATCGCGCCGAGCGGGCCGAGGCCCATCGACACCGTGGGGAACTCCCAGAAGTCCGGCATCAGCCGCGGGTGCGGGTAGGACGACAGGCCGTTCGGGTACCTCGACTTCTCCTGCCGGAAGCCGTCGAGCTGGGTCTCGGACAGCCGGTCGAGGAGGAAGGCGCGGGCGTAGATGCCGGGGGAGGCGTGGCCCTGGAAGAAGATCTGGTCGCCGCCGTCGCCCTCGTCCTTGCCCCGGAAGAAGTGGTTGAAGCCCACGTCGTAGAGGGAGGCGGAGGAGGCGAAGGTGGCGATGTGACCGCCGACGCTGATGCCCGGGCGCTGGGCGCGCGAGACCATCACGGCCGCGTTCCACCGGGTGGCGTTGAGGACCTTGCGCTCGATCTCCTCGTTGCCGGGGAAGAAGGGCTCGTCCTTGGTGGCGATCGTGTTGACGTAGTCCGTGCTGCGCATCTCGGGCACGGCCACCCGCTTCTCGCGGGCGCGCTCGATCAGCCGGAGCATCAGATAGCGGGCCCGCTCCCGGCCGCGCTCGTCGACGGCCGCGTCGAGGGAGTCGAGCCACTCCTGGGTCTCTTCGGGGTCGAAATCCGGGACCTGGCTGGGAAGGCCGCCAATGATGATCGGGTTGCGATCGGATCCGGGAGCCACGCTGTTCCTTCGCTGGTCGGGGGGAGCCCCACGAGGGAGGGGAGCCCCGTGGAGGCCGGGATGTCCGAGGCCGGGACGTCCATCGTCCACCCGGCCCGCGGCACACGTCATCTTTACCGAGAGGTAGCCCATCTTTACCGAGAGGTGGCCCTCCCCGCGCCCTCCCGGGTACGGGGTACGGTCAAATCGCAACCTTACGCCCAATCCGAGCATGCGTTTCGGCAGGGCGTTCGGCAGACTGAAACCGCAGAACCCCGCACAGCGGGACGAATCGTGTACCCCTGATCACGGAGAGCTGTCGGAAGACGCCGGAAGTTGCGGTGAGACGGCCCCAAACGTCACCGTTTCGGCGGTCTCCACGGCCGGGTACTTGCGCGATCCGCCCCGTCACGTGTGGACTACGGCCAGCGCCGCGCGCATGCGCGGCCCGAGCATTTTCCGATACATGATCAGGAGGCAAGCCGTGAGCGCGACCGCGGACCACGCGGAGGAGCGGACCAACCCGGCGGCGAGGCTGGGGTTCGAGCCCGGACAGGTGGTCCAGGAGATCGGCTACGACGACGACGTCGACCAGGATCTCCGTGAAGGCATCGAGTCCATCATCGGCCAGGAGCTCGTGGACGAGGACTACGACGACGTCGCAGACGCCGTCGTCCTCTGGTTCCGTGACGAGGACGGCGATCTCACCGACGCACTGGTGGACAGCATCGGCCTGCTGGAGGACGGCGGCAACATCTGGCTGCTGACCCCGAAGACCGGCCGCGACGGCTACATCGAGCCGAGCGACATCAACGATGCCGCGCAGACCGCTGGTCTCTCCCAGACCAAGAGCATCAGCGTCGCCAAGGACTGGACGGGCACCCGCCTGGCCGCTCCCAAGCGCTGATCCCCCTGCTGCGCGCAAGCCCCCGCCGGTGCCCCGGCGGGGGCTTCCGCGCTCCCGGACCCCGCGCCCCGGCCCCCGCTCGCGCTCCGTTGCCGTGCCCCGCGCCCCAGGCCACCTCCCTCCCCCGCCTGCCCCCGTCCCCCGCGCCCCCTCCCCCGGGCCCGTCCCCGCAGCCGTCGGTCAGGGCCGTAGGGTGGGGTTCACCGGTTCGGCCCAAGGGGCCGGGCCCCGTCGAAGGGATGCGTACGCGATGGCGATCGAGGTCGGCACCAAGGCCCCCGATTTCGAGCTCAAGGACAACCACGGCCGCACCGTGCGGCTCTCCGACTTCCGCGGAGAGAAGAACGTGGTGCTGCTCTTCTACCCCTTCGCCTTCACCGGCGTGTGCACCGGCGAGCTGTGCGAGCTCCGCGACAACCTGCCGAAGTTCGTCAACGACGACACCCAGCTGCTCGCCGTCTCCAACGACTCCATCCACACCCTGCGCATCTTCGCCGAGCAGGAGGGCCTGGAGTACCCGCTGCTCTCCGACTTCTGGAAGCACGGCGAGGCCTCCCGCGCCTACGGCGTCTTCGACGAGGAGAAGGGCTGCGCGGGCCGCGGCACCTTCATCATCGACAAGGAGGGCGTCGTCCGCTGGACGGTCGTCAACGCCCTGCCCGACGCCCGCGACCTCGACGAGTACGTCAAGGCGCTCGAAGCCCTCTGAACCCCCTGAGCCGGCCTCGGAGTCGGCTCCTGAGCCGGCCCCGGTGTCGGCGGCCGTCGCCGACACCCGCCGACTCCCCGGGTGAATCGCCTGTCCCGGCGGGGAACCCGTCACTAGGATCCAGACGTTGATCCGATGCCAACGCACGACTGGGGGCGCTGCCCCTGGAAACCTATGGAGGGACTCGTGGGAGTCAGCCTCAGCAAGGGCGGCAACGTCTCGCTGACCAAGGAGGCCCCTGGCCTCACCGCCGTGACCGTCGGTCTGGGCTGGGACGTCCGCACCACCACCGGTACGGACTTCGACCTCGACGCCAGCGCCATTCTGGTGAACGAGGCCGGCAAGGTCCGCAACGACCAGGACTTCGTCTTCTTCAACAACCTCAAGAGCGCCGACGGTTCCGTCGAGCACACCGGTGACAACCTCACCGGTGAGGGCGAGGGCGACGACGAGCAGGTCAAGGTCAACCTGGCCGCCGTACCGGCCGACGTCTCCAAGATCGTCTTCCCGGTGTCCATCTACGACGCCGAGAACCGCCAGCAGTCCTTCGGCCAGGTGCGCAACGCGTTCATCCGCGTCGTGAACCAGGCCGGCGGAGCCGAGATCGCGCGGTACGACCTCTCCGAGGACGCCTCGACCGAGACCGCCATGGTCTTCGGCGAGCTGTACCGCCACGGCGCGGAGTGGAAGTTCCGCGCGGTCGGCCAGGGTTACGCCTCGGGCCTGCGCGGCATCGCGCAGGACTTCGGCGTCAACGTCTGAGCCGTCCGCCTCAGGACCGTTCGGGGCCGGGCCGCTTCGGGCCCGGCCCCGGGTCCCGCTCGACGACGTCCGGCGCCGCACCCTCCGTGCGGCGCCGGACGCGCCTCATGGCAGCAGCACTCACCGGGGAGGAACCGAACACCATGGGCGTCACGCTCGCCAAGGGAGGCAATGTCTCCCTCTCCAAGGCCGCACCCAACCTGACGAAGGTCCTCGTGGGCCTCGGCTGGGACGCGCGGTCCACCACCGGGGCCGACTTCGACCTCGACGCCAGCGCCCTGATGTGCCAGGCGGGGCGGGTGCTCGGTGACGAGTACTTCATCTTCTACAACCAGCTGCGCAGCCCCGAGGGCTCCGTCGAGCACACCGGTGACAACCTGACCGGTGAGGGCGAGGGCGACGACGAGTCGCTGATCATCGACCTCACCAGCGTCCCGCCCCAGTGCGACAAGATCGTCTTCCCGGTCTCCATCCACGAGGCCGACAACCGGGGCCAGACCTTCGGCCAGGTCAGCAACGCCTTCATCCGCGTGGTCAACCAGGCGGACGGGCAGGAACTGGCCCGCTACGACCTCTCCGAGGACGCCTCCACCGAAACCGCGATGATCTTCGGCGAGCTCTACCGCTACAACGGCGAGTGGAAGTTCCGGGCGGTCGGCCAGGGGTACGCGTCGGGGCTGCGCGGCATCGCTCTAGACTTCGGGGTCAACGTTTCGTAAAGCCGCGTCATCACATAATGGGGTAGGCAGTGGTTCTGAAAACCTTCGGCTGGTCGTTCGCGATCACCGCGCTCGGCCTGGTCGTCGCGGTGCTCTACGGGGGGTGGGAGGCGTTCGGGATCGTCGCGATCCTCTGCGTCCTCGAGATCTCGCTCTCCTTCGACAACGCGGTGGTCAACGCCGGCATCCTGAAGAAGATGAATGCCTTCTGGCAGAAGATCTTCCTCACCATCGGCATTCTGATCGCCGTCTTCGGAATGCGACTGGTCTTCCCCGTCGTGATCGTCGCGGTCAGCGCCAAGATCGGTCCGATCGAGGCCGTCGACCTGGCGCTCAACGACGCCGACCGATACCAGGAACTGGTCACCGACGCGCACCCGGCGATCGCCGCGTTCGGTGGCATGTTCCTGCTGATGATCTTCCTCGACTTCATCTTCGAGGACCGTGACATCCAGTGGCTGCGCTGGATCGAGCGCCCGCTCGCCAAGCTCGGCAAGGTCGACATGCTGTCGGTCTGCATCGCGCTGATCGTCCTGCTCGTCACCTCGATGACCTTCGCGACCCAGGCCCACCAGCACGGTGGCGCCCACATCGACAAGGCGCAGACGGTCCTCATCTCCGGCATCGCCGGCCTCATCACGTACCTCGTCGTCGGAGGCCTCTCCGGCTTCTTCGAGAACAAGCTGGAGGAGGAAGAGGAGCGCGAGCACGAGATCGAGGAAGAGGCCAGGCGCAGCGGCAAGAAGGTCTCCGCGGTCCAGCTCGCCGGCAAGGCCGCCTTCTTCATGTTCCTCTACCTGGAGGTCCTCGACGCCTCCTTCTCCTTCGACGGCGTCATCGGCGCCTTCGCCATCACCAACGACATCGTCCTGATGGCGCTCGGCCTCGGCGTCGGCGCCATGTACGTCCGGTCGCTCACGGTCTACCTGGTCCGCCAGGGCACCCTCGACGACTACGTGTACCTGGAGCACGGCGCGCACTACGCGATCGGCGCCCTCGCCGTGATCCTCATGATCACCATCCAGTACGAGATCCCCGAGATCATCACCGGCGGCATCGGCGTCGCCCTGATCGCCTGGTCCTTCTGGTCCTCCGTCCGCCGCAACCGCGCGCTGGCGGCGGCCGAGGGCGGCTCCGGCGCTCCGGACGACAAGGCGGAGGTGAGCTCCGGGGTGTGACACCCTGCTCCCGGGTGTGCGCCCCGCCACGGGGTGTGACACCGGGGACGACGAGGAACGCTTCCCTGCGGGGCGGCCGGTACGTCCGGCCGCCCCGCAGGCATGTGCCGGACGGCCCGAGGCCGTCCGGCGGGCGGAGAGAACGACCGGCGAGCAAGGCGACCGACGTGGGGGTGGGGCCCGATGGGCTTCTTGGACAACCTGTTTCCGGGACGAGCGACGTCCTTCGACACCGGCGTGGGCGCGTCCCACACCATCGACCTGACCAGACGCCGCCCCGCGGTCTCGCTCACCAAACAGGGCGGCGCCACCGGCAACCTCCGCGTCAACCTCTCCTGGCGGATGCGGAGCTCCGACATCGAGGGCCGTTCCCGGCAGAGCGGCCGGCTGCTGCGCAACCCCACCCAGTTCTTCCGCCCCGAGGCCGTCCAGGCCCACACCCAGGGCATGGTCAACGTCGACCTCGACCTCGGCTGCCTGTACGAGCTCAAGGACGGCAGCAAGGGCGTGGTGCAGCCGCTCGGCGACTTCTTCGGCGACCTCAACGCCGCCCCGTACGTGAAGCTCAGCGGCGACGACCGGTTCGGCTCCCCCTCCGGGGAGACGATCTTCGTCAACCTCGACCACCGGGACGAGATCGAGCGGCTGCTCTTCTTCGCGTACATCTACGACCAGACCCCGGCCTTCGACCGGACGCACGCCAAGATCACCCTCTACCCGAGCAACGGCCCCCGGATCGAGATCGAACTCGACGAACGCGCCCCGCAGGCCCGCTCCTGCGCCGTCTTCTCAGTGGACAACAGCAAGGGCGAGCTGGTGGTGCGGCGCGAGGTGCGGTTCGTCTACGGCTTCCAGGCCGAACTGGACCGACTCTACGGCTGGGGGCTGCAGTGGGGCCGCGGCTACAAGTCGAGGACCTGAAAGCCGCCCGCCCGCCCCTGTCAGCGGTGCTGGAACTGCGGCCCCATCGGCGGCATCCGGAACTCCGGGGCGGCCTCCGGGCCGTGCGCGGCGTGCACCGGCTGCGGATAGCCGTACGCGGGCGCCTGGTCCGGCACCGGCGGCTGCGGGTAGCCGTAGGCGGGCGCCCGGTCGGGCATCGGCGGTACGGGCGGGGGCGACGGCACGGGGGGATGGACGACGGTCGCGTCCGGGTCCGGGTGCGCGGCGGAGCCCGTACCGGACCCGACGGCGGCGCTGTCGACGAACGCGGTCTCGGCCAGGGCGCCGTCGGCGGCCTCGGCGGCCTCGGCGGCGGACACGCCCTCAGCGCCCCCAGCGCCCTCCGGACCCTCTGTCTCCTCCGCGCCCTCGGCCTCCTCCGGCGCCTCGTCGACCGAGATGCCGAAGTCCGTCGCCAGGCCCACCAGACCGGTCGGATAGCCCTGCCCTACCGCGCGGAACTTCCAGCCCTCGCCGCGGCGGTACAGCTCACCGCAGATGACCGCGGTCTCCTCGCCGGTCTCCGCCGTCACGTCGAAGAGCGCCAGCGGCTCCCGCTCGGGCCCCGCCGTGGCGTCGTACAGCACGATCCGCAGGTCCGTCACCGCGCGGAAGGTGCCGCCGTCCGAGGAGGCGGCGAGCACCACCCGGTCGACGGAGGCGTCGAGCCCGCCGAGATCGGCCTCGACGGTGTCCGTCAGGCCCTCGGCCACCCGCTTCTTCGGCAGCCGCCGCACCAGGCCCGAGGGGTGGCGCGGCTGGTTGTAGAAGACGAAGTCCTCGTCCGAGCGGACCCGGCCGTCGGGACCGAGGACCAGGGCCGAGGCGTCCACGTCGGGGACCCCGGGGCCCGGGGTCCAGCGGAGCACGGCCCGTACGGCCGCGGTGTCGAGAGGGACGTTGGAGCCCTTCAGCATCGCGTGCGTCATGACGGCCATCCTGCCCTCCTGCCCGGCCGGGGGACAACGCGGGGGCACCCCGCGCGGTGGAGAGAGCGGCGGGGAGAAGCCGGAGAGAAGGGACCGGACGCGGACGGGTCACCGGGATTTCACACACGGCGGGAACTTTGGACACCCGCACCTACGTACTATTACCGGCCACACGTCATCAGGGCCCAGGGAAGCAGGCGGGGAAGTCACATGCGTCATTTCGGGCACATCCCCTCCGCCGTACGGCGCGGGCTGTTCCATCGCGAGCCGGCCGAGTTCACCGCCGACTCGCCCGCCCACGTCCTCGCTGCCGCCCTCGGCGCCACCCTCTACAGCCCCGCCACCCGGCCCCGGCTCGCCGCCGACATCCGCAAGCAGGCCGCCCGCGGAGTCGTCTCCATGGTCCTCTGCCTGGAGGATTCGATCAGCGACGCCGACGTCGAGGCCGGCGAGGCCAACCTGGTCCGACAGTTCCGCGACCTCGCCGAAGGACGGGCCGCCGGAGGCCCCGACGTACCGCTCCTCTTCGTCCGGGTCCGCGAACCGGACCAGATCACCGACCTCACCGCCCGCCTCGGCGACACCGTCGACCTGTTGTCCGGATTCGTACTACCGAAATTCACCGAGGACCGTGGCGGGGCCTTCCTCGAAGCCCTCGTCCAGGCCGAGGACACCGCGGGACGCCGCCTCTACGCCATGCCCGTCCTGGAGTCCCCCGAACTCCTCCACCTGGAGACCCGGGCCGAGACCCTCGCCGGCATCGCCGCCGTCACCGACAAGCACCGCGAGCGGGTCCTCGCCCTCCGCCTCGGCGTCACCGACTTCTGCTCCGCCTACGGGCTCCGCCGCTCGCCCGACATGACCGCCTACGACGTCAAGGTCGTCGCCCACGTCATCGCCGACGTCGTCAACGTCCTCGGCCGCGCCGACGGCACCGGCTTCACCATCACCGGCCCCGTCTGGGAGTACTTCCGCCCCCGCGAGCGCATCTTCAAGCCCCAGCTGCGCCGCAGCCCCTTCCTGGAGGGCAGTGCCGACGACCTGCGCACCTCCCTCATCGAGCACGACATGGACGCCCTGCTCCGCGAGATCGAGCTCGACCGGGCCAACGGCCTCCTCGGCAAGACCTGCATCCACCCCAGCCACGTGCCGCCCGTCCACGCCCTGTCCGTGGTCAGCCACGAGGAGTGGAGCGACGCCCAGGACATCCTCCGGCCGGAACAGGACGGCGGCGGGGTGCTCCGCTCGGCCTACACGAACAAGATGAACGAAGTGAAACCGCACCGCGCCTGGGCCGAGCGCACCCTGGTGCGCGCCGAGGTCTTCGGCGTCGCCCGCGAGGACGTCGGTTTCGTGGAACTGCTCACCGCCGGCCTCGCCGGCTGACGAAAGGACGACGGCGACGTGGTGTGGACCGGAACGTGGGTCGCGGAGCGACTCGGCGTCGAACTGACCGGCGACGAGGAGCTGCCGTCCCTCCTGGGCCTCGCCCTGCGCCGCAACCCCAAGCGGGCCCACCTGCTCGTCTCCAGCGTGCTCGGCAAGCACGTGCCGCAGCGTCCCTCGGTCGTGTACGGCTCCGGCCTCGGCCTCGGCCTGCGCGTCCGCGAGCTCCTCGGCGCCGAGGAGGCCGCCCGGGCCGTCGTCCTCGGGTACGCGGAGACCGCCACCGCCCTCGGTCACGCCGTCGCCGACGGCCTCGGCGCCGCCCCCTACCTCCACTCCACCCGCCGCCCCGTCGCCGGGGTCGCCACGGCGGGCGGCTTCGAGGAGTCCCACTCCCACGCCACCTCCCACCTCCTCCTTCCGGAGGACCCGGAGCTGCTCGCGGGCGAGGGGCCGCTGGTCCTCGTCGACGACGAGTTCTCCACCGGCAACACCGTCCTCAACACCATCCGCGGCCTCCACGAGCGCTACCCGCGCGGGCGGTACGTCGTCGTCGCCCTGGTCGACATGCGCGGCCCCGAGGACCGCGACCGGCTCACCGCCTTCGCGGCGGAGCTCGGCGCCCGCGTCGACCTGCTCACCCTCGCCGCGGGGACGGTCCGCCTCCCGGACGGCGTCCTGGAGAAGGGGCAGGAGCTCGTCGCCCGCCACGAGGAGAAGGGGCAGGCGCCCGCCGCCCACCGGTCCCGTACGGCACCGACGACCCCCACCCCTGCCCCCGTACGGGTCTCCCTCGACTGGCCCGGCGACGTCCCCGACGGCGGCCGGCACGGCTTCACGCCCGCGCACCGCGCCCGTCTGGAGGAGGCGCTGCCGACGATGACGGCCGCGCTCACCGAGGCGCTGCCGGGGACTGCGCACCCCGGCACCGCCCCCGGCGCGGACGGCCCCCGCGTGCTCGTCCTCGGCTTCGAGGAGCTGATGTACGCGCCGCTGCGGCTCGCCGGCGCCCTGGAGGACGCCGGGCTCGACGTCCGGTACTCCACCACCACCCGCTCGCCCGTCCTCGCCGTCGACGACCCCGGCTACGCCATCCGCACCCGGCTCGTCTTCCCCGCCCACGACGACCCCGCCGACGGCCCCGGCGAGCGCTACGCCTACAACGTGGCGGGCGGCGGCTTCGACGCCGTCGTCGTCGTCGTCGACTCGACGGCCGACACCCCCGCCCTGCACGCCCCCGACGGCCTCCTCGCCCGGCTCGCCGCGCACGTCCCGCACGTGGTCCTCGCCGTCGTCCCCTCGTACACGCCCCAGGCGGCCCCGGGACCGGAGGCCGCGACCACACCTCAAGCGACCACACCTCAAGCGACCGACCCCGAAGCTCCCGAAAGGAGCTCCATGCTGCCCGAGCCCCTCCGCGGCCCCGCCTTCTCCTCGTACGCCCCCGAGGAGGTCGGCTGGCTGCTCCAGGACCTCTCGGACGTCGAGTTGGAGGCGCCCACCGAGGAACGCGAGGAGGCCATCCAGAGCGGCGGCGCCCACTACGCCGAGTCGCTGCCCGTCGAGTACCAGCCGGACGCCCGCTACCAGGAGCTCTTCCACAGCGCCCTGGAGTCCTCCGCCGCCCGCATCGCCCACGCCGTCGGCACGGTCACCGAGACCGTCCTCGCCGAGAGGTCCGAGAGGTCCGAGAGGTCCGAGAGGTCCGAGCGGGGTGGCCGGCCCGTGCTCGTCTCGCTCGCCCGCGCCGGCACCCCCGTCGGCGTCCTCATGCGCCGCTGGGCCCTGTGGCGCCACGGCCTCGACCTGCCCCACTACGCCGTCTCCATCGTGCGCGGCCGCGGCATCGACGCCAACGCGCTGCGCTGGCTCGCCGCCCACCACGACCCGGCCGACGTCGTCTTCGTCGACGGCTGGACCGGCAAGGGCGCCATCACCCGCGAACTCGCCGCCGCCCTGCGGGAGTCCGAGGAGTTCGCCGGCTTCGACCCGGAGCTCGCGGTCCTCGCCGACCCCGGCTCCTGCGTCCGCACCTACGGCACCCGCGAGGACTTCCTCATTCCCTCCGCCTGCCTCAACTCCACGGTCTCCGGCCTGATATCGCGGACGGTGCTCCGCTCCGACCTGGTCGGCCCCGCCGACTTCCACGGCGCCAAGTTCTACCGCGAGCTGGCCGGCGCCGACGTCTCGGGCACCTTCCTCGATGCCGTCGAGGCCCGCTTCGCCGAAGCCGCCGACACCGTCGACACCGCCGTCAAGGAGCTCCTCGCCGCCGACCGCACTCCCACCTGGGAGGGCTGGGCCGCCGTCGAGCGGATCAGCGAGGAGTACGGCATCCACGACGTCAACCTGGTCAAGCCCGGCGTCGGCGAGACCACCCGCGTCCTGCTGCGCCGCGTCCCCTGGAAGATCCTCGCCCGGCGCGGCGCGGGCGCCGACCTCGCCCACGTCCGCCTCCTCGCGGAGCAGCGCGGGGTGCCGGTGGAGGAGGTCGACGGCCTCCCGTACACCTGCGTGGGCCTGATCCACCCCCGGTACACGAGGGGCGCGACAGGCGCCGACGGCAAGGCGGTGGCGTCCCGATGACCGCCGCCGCGCCCACGACGACCCTGGTCGCCAGCGACCTCGACCGCACCCTCATCTACTCGACCGCGGCCCTCGCCCTCGGCATGCCGGACGCGCAGGCGCCCCGGCTGCTGTGCGTCGAGGTCCACGAGTCCAAGCCGCTGTCGTACATGACGGAGGAGGCGGCCGGCCTCCTCGCGCGGCTCACCTCGGAGACCGTCTTCGTGCCCACCACGACCCGGACGCGCAAGCAGTACCAGCGCATCCGGCTGCCCGGCAGCACCCCGGCGTACGCGATCTGCGCCAACGGCGGGCACCTGCTCGTCGACGGCGTCTCCGACCCCGACTGGCACGCCTCCGTCGTCCGCAGGCTCGCCGACGAGTGCGCCCCGCTCTCCGAGATCCGCGCCTACCTCACCGCGACGACGGACCTGTCCTGGGTGCGCAAGCACCGGGTCGCCGAGGACCTCTTCGCCTACCTGGTCGTCGAGCGGGAGCGGCTGCCGGAGGACTGGCTGGACCGCTTCGGCGCCTGGGCCGGCGAGCGCGGCTGGACGGTCTCGCTCCAGGGCCGCAAGGTGTACGCGGTGCCGAAGCCGCTGACGAAGAGCGCCGCCGTCCGCGAGGTGGCCCGCCGCACCGGCGCCGCGCTCACCCTCGCCGCGGGCGACTCGCTCCTCGACGCCGACCTGCTGCTCGCCGCGGACCGCGCCTGGCGCCCGGGCCACGGCGAACTCGCCGACACCGCGTGGACCGCCCCCCACCTCGACGTCCTCGCGGAGCGGGGCGTCGCGGCGGGGGAGGAGATCCTCCGCCGCTTCCGTGCGGCGGCCGTGTCCTGACGTCCCGACGTCAGCCGCAGCAACCCCCGCCACAGCAGCCACCACCCGTGGGAGCCGCTGGGGCCGCCGACCCACCGACGGCCACGGCCGACAGCAGCTTCACGGTGTCGTCGTGCCCGACGGGGCACGTGGCGGGGTCGGAGGACTCGGCCATCGGCCGGCTGAGCTCGAAGGTGTCACCACAGGTGCGGCAGCGGTATTCGTAACGAGGCATGGTCCCAGGCTAACGGCGGAGCCCACCGCCGGTCAGTGGGCGCCGGCCCCCCGCTCCTCCCGGATGGCGGCGACGACGCGCGCGGCCTCGGCCCGTACGGCCTCCAGCTCGCTCAGGAAGCTCCAGTAGTCGGGGTGGCGGCCTTCGAGCCCGGCGACGGCCCGGTCGATCCGCTCCACCGCCCGGTCGAGGGGGCGGGCATGGCGCGGATCGGGCTGCTGCCGCCCCTCCATGGCGAGCCGCTGCGCGTCGCGCACCGCGAACCTCGCCCGGTCCGTCTCCGCCCGCGGATCCTTCGCGACCGCGTCGAGCCGCCGCAGCCGGTCACCGGCGGCGGACACGGCCTCCCCGGTGGTGTCGAGCAGCGCCCGTACGGTCGACAGCAGGGCGGTCGCGTCCGGCCACCGCTGCTCGGCCCGGGCCGCCGCGGCCTCCGCGAGCCGCTCCTCCGCCTGCCGCACGGCCGAGGCGGCCTGCTCCGGCACGTGCTGGAGGTCCTGCCAGCAGGCGGCGGAGTACCGCCGGCGCAGCTCGGACAGAACCGGCTCCACAGCCTCCGAGCGGGTCGTCAGCGCCTGCGCCCGGGTCCGCAGCGACACAAGCCGCTTGTCGATCTCGGCAGCCCGCTCCGGCAGCCGCTCCGCCTCGGCCCGCACCGCCTCGGCGTCCCGCACCACCCGATCGGCACGCTGCAGCGTCTCACCGACCCCATGCCGCCCGGCCCCTTCGTTGAGCCGGGTCAGCTCGGGCCCGAGCACGGCGAGCCGAGCGGCCAGCTCATCGGCGCGCAACCCCTGGCCCCGCACGAAGTCCAGCGCGTCGCTCGCCCCCCGCAACGCCTGCCGAGCCCGCTCCACGGCAGGCGCGAGCCGCGCGAGCTGCGTCTCGGCCCGCTCGACCAACGGCGCGAGCCCGCCCTCGAACCGATCGAGCTCCCCCTTGACCCGCTCCAGCTCCTCCCGAGCGCGAGTCAGCTCCCCCCGAGCACGACCGGCGGTAGCACCATCCACTTCCTCACGATCAAGATCATGAGCATCGACGGCGGAGATGTACGCGTGCGACACCTCGTCGATCCGCCGCTCCAGCGCCGCGAACCGCTCGACGGCCCGCCGGGCCTCGGGCGACCCGTCCACGGCGGTGATCGTCTCCATGGTGATCCGCAACCCGCGCTGCGCGGTGTCGAGCTCGTAGAACGCCGCAGCAGCCGCGTCCTTGGCGGCCTGCGCCTCAGCCCGCTGACTCTCCCCCCGCCCCCCGAACCACCGCCGCGTCCCCCCACCCGCGAACGCCTGCGGCACCACCGCCCCCACCAGCAGCGGCAACACCACCGCCAACCGCACCAAGGAGACGCCCCCGGACGCCGCCCCACCCCTCGCGTCGCTCGCCGCCACGTCCCTCTCCCGTGCTGTCTCCGTAGAACAGGCCGTCCGAACGACCATTCTCCCACCGTCCCAAGACGAACACACGGCCCGCCAAGTTCACCCCGCCCTCCCCGAGCCCACAGGTTTGCGATCCGCCCACCCCCTCCGTGTAGGCTGTTGGCTCCTCCCACGGGTGCGTAGCTCAGGGGTAGAGCGCTGCTCTTACAAAGCAGATGTCGGCGGTTCGAAACCGTCCGCGCCCACCAGTGA
>NZ_JASCXN010000062.1 GCF_030010625.1 Streptomyces sp. CC208A
CTCCACCGGGGAGAAGAACGCCAACCCCCGGCACGAGCGCCGCGACGGCCTGCACAAGCTGACCACTCGGCTCGTTCGTGAGAACCAAACGATCGTGATCGAGGACCTGACCGTGCGCGACATGGTCAAGAACCGGAGTCTGGCCCGCGCCATCAGCGACGCGGCCTGGTCGGAGTTCCGGAACCTGCTGGAATACAAGGCAGCCTGGTACGGGCGGGAAGTGATCACGGTCGACCGCTTCTTCCCCTCCTCCCGGCTGTGCTCCCACTGCGGCACCTTGCAGGAGAAGATGCCGCTCAGCGTCCGCACCTGGACGTGCGAGAGCTGCGGCACGACCCACGACCGGGACGTGAACGCGGCACGCAACCTTCTGGCCGCCGGGCTGGCGGTGGCGGTCTGTGGAGCCGGTGTAAGACCCCAACGGAGAACTCCGGGCGGGCGGTCGGCGACGAAGCAGAAAACCCCACGGCGCGAGCCGTAGGAATCCCCTCCAACAGGAGGGGGGGAAGTCAAGGACCGGCTCTACCTCGGCGCGCCCGGCGGCAAGAAGTTCTCACCCTTCGCGGAGCTGGGGCGCCCGCCGAGTGCGTACCTGGACGGGCAGGTCCTCGTCTGCGTCACCAACACCAAACGGCGCGAGCTGGCGCAGCGGTACGAGATCGGCCTCGACAAGATCATGTGGGGCAGCGACTACCCGCACGACGAGGGCACCGCCCCGTACTCCCGCGAAGGGCTCCGCCTCGCCTACGCGGGCCTCCCGCGCGAGGAGGTGGCGGCCATGGTCGGCGGCAACGCGGCCCGCGTCTACGGCTTCGACCCGGCCCTCCTGGACCCGATCGCGGCCGTCCACGGCCCCGCCGTCGAGGAGATCGCCGAGCCCCTGGAGAAGGTCCCCGAGGGCGCCACCAGCCCGGCCTTCGCCCCGGGCGGGTCGGTACGGGTCTGGTGAGGCTCCGGGTGCGACCCTCCTGAGGTGACCGACTCGCCCCCTTCCGTCCCGCCTCCGCCGGCCGAGGGCGGCGGCCTCGGCAGCCGGCTCAACTGGCTCCGGGCCGCCGTGCTCGGGGCCAACGACGGCATTGTCTCCACCGCGGGCCTCGTCGTCGGCGTCGCGGGCGCCACCGAGTCCCAGGCCGCCCTGCTCACCGCGGGACTCTCCGGGCTCCTGGCCGGCTCCCTGTCCATGGCGGCGGGGGAGTACGTCTCGGTCTCCGTCCAGCGCGACTCCGAGGACGCCGCCCTCGCCACCGAGAGGCGCGAACTCCACGACAGCCCGGCGGAGGAGCTCGACGAGCTCACCGCGCTCCTCACCGCCCGCGGCCTCACCCCCGACGTCGCCCGCGAGGCCGCCGAACAGCTCACCGTCCGCGACGCCCTCAGGGCCCACGCGCGCGTGGAGCTGGGCATCGACCCCGACGCCCTCACCAATCCGTGGCACGCCGCCTGGGCCAGCTTCCTCGCCTTCACCGCGGGCGCCCTGCTCCCGCTCCTCGCGATCGTCCTCCCGCCGGCCTCCGTCCGCCTCTGGGTCACCGTCGCCTCGGTCCTCGCCGCCCTCGCCCTCACCGGCTGGTGGGCCGCCCGCCTCGCCGCCGCCCCCGCCCCCCGGGGCACCCTCCGCACCGTCGCGGGCGGCGCCCTCGCCATGGCCGTCACCTATGCGGCGGGCTCCCTCCTGGGCGCGGCGGGGGTGTAGACCGGGCCGTCTTGTCGGAAGCCGCCAAAGGCTGCTGACAAGTCGTCTCGCATACTTGTTGGTAACAACGTCTAGCCGTGCGCCGAGGCTGAGCCCTACCGTCGACGGCATGCCCAACCTGCCCGATGTCGTGCTCTGGTCCATACCGGCGTTCGTGCTGCTCACCGTGGTGGAGATGGTGAGCGTCCGACTGCGTCCCGACGAGGAGGCCGCCGGATACGAGACGAAGGACGCCGCCACCAGCATCGGGATGGGGCTCGGCAGCCTCGCCTTCGACGCCCTGTGGAAGATCCCGATCGTCGCGGTCTACACCGCCGTCTACGAACTGACGCCGCTGCGGGTCCCCGTCGTGTGGTGGACGATCCCGCTGATGCTGCTCGCCCAGGACTTCTTCTACTACTGGCAGCACCGCGGCCACCACGTCATCCGCATCCTGTGGGCCTGCCACGTCGTCCACCACAGCAGCCGCAGGTTCAACCTCACCACCGCCCTGCGGCAGCCGTGGACCAGCGTCACCGGCTGGCCGTTCTACCTGCCGATGATCGCCCTCGGCGTGCACCCGGCCGCCATCGCCTTCTGCTACTCCGTCAACCTCGTCTACCAGTTCTGGATCCACACCGAACGCGTCGGCAAGCTCCCCCGGCCCTTCGAGTACGTGTTCAACACCCCCTCCCACCACCGCGTCCACCACGCCTCCCAGGGCGGCTACCTGGACCGCAACTTCGGCGGGATCCTGATCGTCTGGGACCGGATGTTCGGCTCCTGGGTCGGCGAGACCGAGCGGCCCGTCTACGGACTCACCAAGAACATCGAGACGTACAACCCGCTCCGCGTCGCCACCCACGAGTACGCCGCCATCGCCCGCGACGTCCGCGCCGCCGCCGACTGGCGCGAGCGCGCCGGACGCGTCTTCCGCGGCCCCGGCTGGCAGCCGGAGGCCCGTACGACGTCGGCCGAAGCCGAGCCCCGCACGACCCCGGCCGAGACCGGTACGGCCCGGGCCGACGCCCCCACCGCCCCCCAGGGCGGCCGCACCGCACCGGAGCCCGCCGCGTGAGCACTCTCTCCCGGGCCCTCCTCGGCGCCTTCCTCCTCGCCGCCGCCGTCGACCTCGGCTCCCTCCTGGCCGGAGCCGACACCGGCCACCTGATCGCCAAGCCCCTCCTGATGCCCCTGCTCGCCGCGTACGCCGCCACCCGGGGCGCGCCCAGGCTCCTCCTCGCCGCGCTCCTGTTCGGCTGGGGCGGCGACGTCTTCCTGCTCTCCGGCGCCGACTGGGCCTTCCTCGTCGGCATGGGCTCCTTCGCCCTCGGCCACGTCTGCTACCTGGTCCTCTTCGGCCGGCGGCGGACCTCCCCCCTCCTCGGCGTCCTCTACGCCGTCGCGCTCCTCGGCACCGTCGCCGCCCTCTGGCCCGACCTCCCCGCCGAGCTGCGGATCCCCGTCGCCGGCTACTCCCTGCTGCTCACCGCCATGGCCTACCGGTCCAGCGCCCTCGGCGTCCTCGCCGGCGCCGGAGGCGCGCTCTTCCTGCTCTCCGACACCCTCATCGCCACCGGCGTCGCCGACTGGCCCCAGCTGCCGGCCCCCGACTTCTGGGTCATGCTGACCTACCTCGCCGCCCAGTACCTTCTGACCACCGGTGTCCTGAAAGCGATGTACGGCGAACGTCGTACGATGGAAGGTCCCACGACCGTCTGACAGCGAGGACCCATGCGCGCCACCACCATCCATGCCCCGTTCGACATGCGCGTGGAGGAGGTGCCCGACCCGGTCGTCCAGGACCCCACCGACGTCGTCGTCCGGGTCCTGCGCGCCTGCATCTGCGGCAGCGACCTGTGGGCCTACCGCGGCGAGTCCGCCCGGCAGCCCGGCCAGAGGATCGGCCACGAGTTCCTCGGCGTCGTCGAGGCCGCGGGCCCCGAGGTCCGCGGCTTCAGGACCGGCGACCTCGTCGTCGCCCCCTTCGTCTGGTCCGACGGCACCTGCGACCACTGCGCCGAGGGCCTCCAGACCTCCTGTCCCCGGGGCGGCTTCTGGGGCTCCGTCGGCTCCGACGGCGGCCAGGGCGAGGCCGTCCGCGTCCCCTTCGCCGACGGCACCCTCGTCAAGCTCCCCGCCGACGCCGCCTCCGACGACCGGCTCCTCACCGCCCTGCTCGCCCTCTCCGACGTCATGGGCACCGGCCACCACGCCGCCCTCGGCGCCGGCGTCCGCCCCGGCTCCACCGTCGCCGTCGTCGGCGACGGTGCCGTCGGCCTCTGCGGCGTCCTCGCCGCCAAGCGGCTCGGCGCCGAGCGGATCATCGCGCTGGGCCGCCACACCGCCCGTACCGACATCGCCCGCGCCTTCGGCGCCACCGACGTCGTCGCCGAGCGCGGCGAGGCCGCCGAGGCCGCCGTCCGCGAACTCACCGGCGGCCAGGGCGCGCACGGCGTCATCGAGGCCGTCGGCACCGAGCAGTCGATGCGCACCGCCGTGAACATCGCCCGCGACGGCGGCTCCATCGGCTACGTCGGCGTCCCGCACGGCTCCGGCACCGGCCTCGACCTCTCCGTCATGTTCGACCGGAACATCGCCCTGCGCGGCGGCGTCGCCCCCGTCCGGGCGTACCTCCCCGAGCTGCTCGCCGACGTCCTCGACGGCCGCCTCGACCCCTCTCCGGTCTTCGACCTCACCGTGGACCTCGGCGGCGTCCCCGGCGGCTACAAGGCCATGGACGAGCGCACCGCCCTCAAGGTCCTCGTCAAGCCGTAGTCCATTCCGGGGCGTCCGCCCCCGCGACGCCCGGCGGGCGCGACCAGCCCGCCGGGCCGCCCTCGTACGTCACCGGCGACACCGCGTGCCGCAGCCGCCCCAACGGCCCCTCCGACTCCGTCAGATACCGCTCCGGCGCGTACCGCGGCAGCCCGTGCGCCAGCCAGTGCCCCGTCTGCGCCAGCGCCAGCCGTACGAGGCGGGAGCCGCCGTCCCGCTCCTGTTCCGTCAGCGACCGCAGCACCGCCGCCGCCAGGAGATACCCCGTCCCGTGGTCGAGCGCCTGCGCCGGCAGCGCCCCCGGCTCCTCCGGCGAGCCCTCCTCCACCGCGATCCCGGTCGCCACCTGCACCAGGCTGTCGAAGCCGCGCCGCCCGCCCCACGGCCCGTAGTCGCCCCACGCCGACAGCCGGGCCGTCACGAGGCCCGGCCGCTCCAGGCCGTACCGCTCCAGCGACCCCGGCCGGTACCCGGTCACCAGCACGTCCGCCGCGTCGAGCAGTTCGTCGAAGGTCCGCCGGTCCGACGGCCGGTCCAGGTCGAGGGCGGCCGTCCGCTTCCCGGCGTCCGTGTCCGCGTGCTGGTCCGGCAGTTCGGGGCGGCCCGGCGGGTCGATCCGCAGCACGTCCGCGCCCAGCAGTGCCAGCGTCCGGGTCGCCACCGGCCCCGCGATCACCCGGGTCAGGTCGAGCACCCGCAGCGGCCGGCCGTCCCGCCGCCGCGGCGCGGCCTCGTCCGTGCGCGACCGGGTCAGCAGCGGCCGCGCCGCCACCTCCCGGCCCTGCTCGTGGGCGGCCCACTCCGCGGGCGTGCGCAGGGCCACGGCGAGGCCCCCGGCCGCGTACACCGCCGTCTCCACCTCGACGGCCTTCCGTCCGCCGATCGCCTCCGCGACCGCCTCCACGGAGTCCGCCGCGCCCAGCGCGGCGAGCAGCGCCGCCTTGTGGTGCGGGTAGTTGGCGTGCGTACGGACCCAGCCGTCGGCCGCCCGCCAGAACCGGGACAGCGGCGCGAAGGTCACCGGCGCCCGCCCGTCCACCCGCAGATGACGCTCGCTCACGAACGCGGTGGCGACCGCCCCGTCGTCCACCCGCACCGGCCCCGCCACGCGCGCGTGCTCCACGGCCGCGAGCCCGCAGACCGCGACCGCCGCCCGCGCGAGGTCCATCACCGGCAGACGGGCCGGCAACAGCCCCGCCACCCCGCCGAACTCCACCCGGTCCACCAGGGCGGGGTCGCCGCCCAGCGTCGCCCAGAGCGACTCCGTACCCGTACGCACCGTGCAGTCCATGCCCGCACTATGGCACCCCGTGCCACCCCGTGGACACGCGAAAGGGCCCTGATGTGGCGCACCACACCAGGGCCCCTCTCACACCGGGGAGTTACCGCTTGCGGACGGCGTCCAGCGCGTCCACCAGACCGGCCCCGTAGAAGCCGTTCTTCTGCTTGCCGCCCTCGCACACGGCGTCGACGGTGCCGTCGCCGTTGATGTCGTACGGGTTGGTGCAGGCGCGCTCGTCGGCCTGGGCGTACAGCAGCGCCTTCAGCGCGGCCGGGCTGGCCTTCGGGTGCGTCGACTTCAGCAGCGCGAGCACACCGGCGGCGTGCGGCGACGCCATCGACGTACCGGCCTTGTAGTTGTAGCCGCCGTTGACCGTGGTCGACAGGATGCGGCCGTTGACCGCCGGGGCGTCCGGGGTCTGGTACTCGGTGCGGTCACCGCCGGGGGCGGCGACGTCGATGACACCGAGACCGTAGTTAGAGTAGGACGCCTTCAGGTCCTTCGCGCCGGTCGCCGAGACCGTCACGACGCCCGGCAGCTGGGCCGGGTAGTCGAGGCACTCGCGCGGGTTGATGACCCGGTCGCCCGGCGTGGTGTCGTTCGGGCTGGAGTTGTCCAGGATCTCGTCGGCGGCGAGGTCGAACCGGGAGTTGCCGGCCGCGGCCACGTTGACCGTGCCCTTCTTCTCCGCGTACCGGGTCGCCCGGGTGACCGCCTCGACGAGGGCCTTCTGGTCCTCGTCCGTCTTGCAGGCGAACATCCACGGGTCGGTGTAGTAGCTGTTGTTCGTGATGTCGACGCCGTGCTCGGCCGCCCACACGAAGCCGCAGACCACGGCCTCGGTGTAGAAGAAGCCGTCCGGGGTGGACACCTTGATGCCGGAGACCTTCACGCCCGGGGCGACACCGGTGACGCCGACGCCGTTCTTGGCGGCCGCGATCGTGCCGGCGACGTGGGTGCCGTGGTCCGACTCGCCCGGGTTCGGACGCCACGAACCGGGGGTGGTGTCCGGCTTGCCGGTGACGCAGTTGGCGGACGCGGCGGCGTTGAAGTTCGGCGCCAGGTCCGGGTGGGTGTCGTCGACACCGGTGTCGATGACGCCGACGGTCACCCGGCTGCTGCCGAGGGTCTTCTGGTGCGCCTTGTCGGCCTTGATGGCCGGGAGGTCCCACTGCAGCGGCTCCAGCGGGTCCTGGTCGTCGGAGGCGGTCGCCGCGGCGGAGAGCGCCTCGGCCGCGGACAGCGACTCGGAGCCGCCGCCGACGGAGTTGTCGCTCTGCACCGAGAGCGGGGCGCCGCGGGTCGCACCGGCCGACACCACGCCACGCGCCTTGCGGATCTCCTGCGCGAAGGCGGGGTTCTGCGAGTGGACGACTATCACGCCTATCTGGTCGTAGGCGATGACGACCTCGCCGCCGGCGGCGGCGATCGCCTTCTTCACCGAGGCGGAGGTCCAGCGACCACCCTCGATGTTGACGACGTACGAAAGCTTCTCGCCGTTCGTCGCGACGGTGGCGGCCGCCGGGGCATCGCTCAGTTCCGCGGCGGAGGCGGCGCCGGAGGGAAGGAAGCCGAGCGAAGCGGTGAGCGCGAGACCAGCAGGCAGAGCGAGTACTCGGCCGCGCCTCGATCCCAGATGAGCCATGGGTTCTCCACATCATCCGTCTGTACTGCCCGGGCGCGGGGTTGCGACCGGTCAGGTGCATGACGGCTGAAACTATCGCTGATCTTCCCCACTCATCAATGAGTTGAGAAGACTTCATGAAGATTGCCCCGAAGAAAACCACTCCACTGAACCACTTCGCACCGGGCTCCGTGCCGTTGAGCAGGGGAGGGGCTCCGATCGGAGCCCCTGTTCCCACACCCCAGGTGAGGCCCCGTTGACCATGCCGTCCGTCCCCGCGTCACGAGGAGATTCCGTGGCTACCGAAGCACCACCGCCGCCGAGAAAGGGCACCACGACCGAAACCGGTCCCTCCGGGCCCACCACGGAGCAGTTCGTCGAGGTCCAGGAGAGCGAGGAGTTCGGCGAGCTCCGCCGCACCTACCGCTCCTTCGCCTTCCCCCTGACGATCGCCTTCATCAGCTGGTACCTGCTCTACGTCCTGCTCTCCAACTACGCGGGCGGCTTCATGGGCACCCGCCTCTTCGGCCACATCAACGTGGCCCTCGTCCTGGGCCTCGGCCAGTTCGCCACCACCTTCCTCATCGCCTGGCTCTACTCCCGCCACGCCGCCCTCCGCCTCGACCCCCGGGGCGAGGCCATCAAGACCCGTCTGGAGGGCGACGCATGAGCACCCTCACCGCCCCCGCCCTGCTCGCCGCCGACAGCGCCACCGCCGAGCACCGGCCGCTGATCATCGCCCTCTTCGGCGCCTTCGTGATCGCCACCCTGGCCATCACCGTCTGGGCCGGCCGGCAGACCCGCAGCGCCGCCGACTTCTACGCCGGCGGCGGCCAGTTCACCGGCTTCCAGAACGGCCTCGCGATCTCCGGCGACTACATGTCCGCCGCGTCCTTCCTCGGCATCAGCGGCGCCATCGCCCTCTACGGCTACGACGGCTTCCTCTACTCCATCGGCTTCCTCGTCGCCTGGCTCGTCGCCCTGCTCCTGGTCGCCGAACCGCTGCGCAACTCCGGCCGCTTCACCATGGGCGACGTCCTCGCCTACCGGATGCGCCAGCGCCCGGTCCGCACCGCCGCCGGCACCTCCACCATCGTCGTCTCGATCTTCTACCTGCTCGCCCAGATGGCCGGCGCCGGCGTCCTCGTCTCGCTGCTCCTCGGCATCACCAGCGACGGCGGCAAGATCGCGATCGTCGCCCTGGTCGGCGTCCTGATGATCGTGTACGTGACGATCGGCGGCATGAAGGGCACCACCTGGGTGCAGATGGTGAAGGCGGTGCTCCTCATCGCGGGCACCCTCCTCATCACCTTCCTCATCCTGCTGAAGTTCGACTTCAACCTCTCCGACCTGCTCGGCGCCGCCGCCACCAACAGCGGCAAGGGCGACGCCTTCCTGGAGCCCGGCCTCAAGTACGGCGCCACCGCCCTCTCGAAGCTCGACTTCCTCTCCCTCGGCATCGCCCTCGTCCTCGGCACCGCCGGCCTGCCGCACATCCTGATCCGCTTCTACACGGTGCCGACCGCCCAGGCCGCCCGTAAGTCGGTCAACTGGGCCATCGGCATCATCGGCGCCTTCTACCTGATGACGATCGTCCTCGGCTTCGGCGCCGCCGCCCTGCTCAGCGGCGACACCATCACGGCCTCCAACAAGGCGGGCAACACGGCGGCACCGCTCACCGCCCTGGAGATCGGCGGCGGCGCGGACTCCGCCTTCGGCGCGGTCCTCCTCGCCGTCATCTCCGCCGTCGCCTTCGCCACCATCCTCGCCGTGGTCGCCGGACTGACCCTCGCCTCCTCCTCGTCCTTCGCGCACGACATCTACGCCAACGTGATCAAGCGCGGGAAGGCCACCGAGAAGGAGGAGATGCGGGCCGCCCGCTGGTCCACCGTCCTCATCGGCATCGTCTCCATCGCGCTCGGCGCCCTCGCCCGCGACCTCAACGTCGCCGGCCTCGTCGCCCTCGCCTTCGCGGTCGCCGCCTCCGCCAACCTGCCGACGATCCTCTACTCGCTCTTCTGGAAGAGGTTCACCACCCAGGGCGCGCTCTGGTCGATCTACGGCGGTCTGGTCTCCTCCGTCGTCCTCGTCCTCTTCTCCCCGGTCGTCTCCGGCGGGCCGGCCTCGATGTTCAAGAACGTCGACTTCCACTGGTTCCCGCTGGAGAACCCGGGCCTGATCTCGATCCCGCTCGGCTTCCTCCTCGGCTGGCTCGGCTCGCTCCTCTCCAAGGAGGAACCGGACCGGGGCAAGTACGCCGAACTGGAGGTCAAGTCCCTCACCGGCGTCGGCACCGCCGCCCCGGTCGAGCACTGAGCACGGAGCCACCGGTCGTATACAAGAACGCTGCTCTGCACCGGCCGCGTCGTAGAGTTCTACGACGCGGCCGGTCCCGTCCTCGTGACAATCGGCCCGTGCCCGATGTCGGAGTGGTCACGTAGGCTCGGGAGAAGAAGCGAACCTGGAGAAGGGGAGGGGGACCGTGCTCCTCGACACGTACGGCCGAGTCGCCACTGACCTGCGCGTTTCCCTCACCGACCGGTGCAATCTGCGCTGCACCTACTGCATGCCGGAAGAGGGCCTGCAGTGGCTGGCCAAGCCCGACCTCCTCACCGACGACGAGATCGTCCGGCTGATCCGGATCGCCGTCACCGACCTCGGCGTCACCGAGGTCCGCTTCACCGGCGGCGAGCCGCTGCTCCGTCCCGGCCTCGTCGGGATCGTCGAGCGCTGCGCCGCCCTGGAGCCCCGCCCCCGGATGTCCCTGACGACCAACGGCATCGGCCTGAAGCGCACCGCCACCGCTCTCAAGGCCGCCGGCCTCGACCGGGTCAACGTCTCCCTGGACACCCTGCGGCCCGAGGTCTTCAAGACCCTCACCCGCCGCGACCGCCACCACGACGTCCTCGACGGCATGGCCGCCGCCCGCGAGGCCGGCCTCACCCCCGTGAAGGTCAACGCGGTCCTGATGCCGGGGCTCAACGAGGACGAGGCCCCCGACCTCCTCGCCTGGGCGATGGAGCAGGGGTACGAGCTCCGCTTCATCGAGCAGATGCCGCTCGACGCCCAGCACGGCTGGAAGCGCGACGGCATGATCACCGCCGGGGACATCCTGACCTCCCTCCGCACCCGCTTCACCCTCACCCCCGAGGGCACCGAGGAGCGCGGCTCCGCCCCCGCCGAGCGCTGGGTCGTCGACGGCGGACCGCACACGGTCGGCGTCATCGCCTCCGTCACCCGCCCGTTCTGCCGGGCCTGCGACCGCACCCGGCTCACCGCCGACGGACAGATCCGCACCTGCCTCTTCGCCACCGAGGAGACCGACCTGCGGGCCGCGCTCCGCTCGGACGCGCCGTCCGCATCGGACGCAGCCATCGCGGAGCTGTGGAAGAAGGCGATGTGGGGGAAGAAGGCCGGCTCGGGCCTGGACGACCCGAGCTTCCTCCAGCCGGACCGCCCGATGTCAGCGATCGGCGGCTGAGCCCGGCTCCTCCGACTCCCACTCCGCGAGCGGCACGACGTCCTTCAGGAAGCCCCGCACACCCAGGAACCGGGAGAGGTGCTCGCGGTGTTCCTCGCAGGCGAGCCAGGTCTTGCGCCGCTCGGGCGTGTGCAGCTTGGGGTTGTTCCAGGCGAGCACCCAGACGGCGTCGGCCCGGCACCCCTTCGCGGAGCAGACCGGCTTCTCGTCACTCACGGGACCATTGATCACCGGAACATTGTCCAGCAAGGGCGATGCCGAGCAGCCACGGGGGGAGCTGCCCGGCATCGGTCCGTCGCTCCGACGGGGGATGCGGAGCGCGTACGCAGTATGTCACGGCACCCCGGGTGAGGTGCACCGGAACTTCACGATTGATCTGAGCTTTTCCTGAGGTTCCCGGCCCCGCGGACGCCTACGGCCGTTCCGCTCCGGGTTCCGCCCCGTCCTCGGCCGCGCCGAGCGCCGGCCGCACCGGCGCCGGCAGGAACGTCGACGGGAGCGAAGGGGCCGTCTCCCGGCCCGCGTTCGCGATCACCACCGCGATGTACGGCAGGAGCACCCCGAGCACCAGGGCCACGACCGCCACGTGCCGCTCCACGTTCCACAGCACCGCCGCCGCGATCACCGAGAGCGTCCGGACCGACATGGAGATGACGTACCGCCGCTGCCTGCCCCGGACGTCGTCCGCGAGCCCCTGCCGGGCCCCGGTGATCCGGAAGACCTCGGGTCCGCCACGCTTCCGCATCGTGTTCCACCACCCGCCGCTCGCGCCGGACCCTCCCCGGCCCGGACCTCTCACCACCGTACGCCCACGGTGCCGGAGCGACGAGGCCGGGGCACGTACGGAGGTATCCGACATGCGGCGTACGGCCGGCGAACCGAGACTGGGGCCACATGCGTACAAGGAGGCGGTCATGAGTTGGTTGTGGGCGATCATCGTCGGTTTCGTCCTGGGTCTGATCGCGAAGGCGATCCTGCCGGGGAAGCAGCAGATCCCGCTCTGGCTGACGACGATCTTCGGCATCCTGGGCAGCGTCCTCGGCAACGCGGTCGCGGCCTGGATCGGCGTCGAGGACACCCGGGGCATCGACTGGACCCGGCACCTGCTCCAGCTCATCGGCGCCGTGGCCGTGGTCGGCGTCGGCGACATGCTCTGGGTCTCGCTCAAGGGCAACCGGCAGCGCACCTGACGCGGACGGAGAACCGGGAGAGAAGCCGGGAGGCCCGGTACGGCGATCGCCGTACCGGGCCTCCCGGTGTGAACACGCCGTTACGGTGCTCAGCCGGCGTACTCGATCGCCGCCAGGTTCTTCTTGCCGCGCCGCAGCACCAGCCACCGCCCGTGCAGCAGCTCGCCGGCCTCGACGACGGCGTCCTCGGCGGTCACCTTCACGTTGTTCACGTAGGCACCGCCCTCCTTCACCGTGCGCCGCGCCGCCGACTTGCTCGGCACCAGGCCGACCTCGGCGAACAGGTCCACGACCTGGCCGAGCTCGGTCACCCGCGCGTGCGGCAGCTCGGAGAGCGCCGCGGCCAGCGTCTTCTCGTCCAGCTCGGACAGGTCGCCCTGACCGAAGAGGGCCTTCGACGCCTCGATGACCGCCCGGCACTGCTCCTCGCCGTGCACCAGCGTGGTCAGCTCCTCGGCGAGCGCCCGCTGCGCGGCCCGCGCCTGCGGCCGCTCGGCGGTCTGCGCCTCCAGCTCCTCCAGCTCCGTACGGGACTTGAAGGAGAGGATCCGCATGTAGGTGGAGATGTCCCGGTCGTCCACGTTCAGCCAGAACTGGTAGAACGCGTACGGGGTGGTCATCTCCGGGTCCAGCCAGACGGCCCCGCCCTCGGTCTTGCCGAACTTGGTGCCGTCCGCCTTGACCATCAGCGGCGTCGCGAGCGCGTGCACCTCGGCGCCCGGCTCCAGCTTGTGGATCAGGTCGAGCCCGGCCACCAGGTTGCCCCACTGGTCCGAGCCGCCCTGCTGGAGCGTGCAGCCGTAGCGCCGGTACAGCTCCAGGAAGTCCATGCCCTGGAGCAGCTGGTAGCTGAACTCGGTGTAGCTGATGCCCTGCTCGGACTCCAGCCGGCGGGCCACGGAGTCCTTGGTCAGCATCTTGTTGACCCGGAAGTGCTTGCCGATGTCCCGCAGGAACTCGATCGCCGACATCCCGGCGGTCCAGTCCAGGTTGTTCACCATGACCGCCGCGTTCTCCCCCTCGAAGGAGAGGAAGGGCTCGATCTGCGACCGCAGCCGGGTCACCCAGTTCGCGACCGTCTCGGGGTCGTTCAGGGTGCGCTCGGCGGTCGGCCGGGGGTCACCGATCTGACCGGTGGCCCCGCCGACCAGCGCCAGCGGCCGGTGCCCGGCCTGCTGGAGCCGGCGGACGGTGAGCACCTGGACCAGGTGGCCCACGTGGAGACTGGCCGCGGTCGGGTCGAAACCGCAATAGAAGGTGACGGGACCGTCCGCGAGAGCCTTGCGCAGGGCGTCCTCATCGGTGGACTGGGCGAAGAGCCCACGCCACTTCAGCTCGTCGACGATGTCCGTCACGGTCGTCAGTCTCCTCGTTCTGGTCGGATAGCCGCACTGTTCTGCAACAGTCAGTCTATGGGGGTCAGACGCCCTTGCTGACCGAGCTCATGTTGAAGTCCGGCACCCGCAGGGCGGGCATCGCCGCCCGGGTGAACCAGTCGCTCCACTCGCGCGGCAGGGTCCGCTCCGTCCGGCCCGCCTCGGTGGCCCGCGACAGCAGGTCCACCGGCGACTCGTTGAACCGGAAGTTGTTGACCTCGCCGACCACCTCGCCGTTCTCCACGAGGTAGACGCCGTCCCGGGTCAGACCGGTGAGCAGCAGCGTCGCCGGGTCGACCTCCCGGATGTACCAGAGGCAGGTCAGCAGCAGACCGCGCTCGGTCGCCGCCACCATCTCCTCCAGCGAGCGGTCGCCGCCGCCGTCCAGGATCAGGTTCCCCGCCCCGGGCGCCACCGGCAGGCCGGTGAGGCCCGCGGTGTGCCGGGTGGTGATCAGCCGGTCGAGCGCGCCCGCCCGGATCCACTCCACCGGCGCGACCGGCAGACCGTTGTCGAAGACCGACTGGTCGTCGCCGGAGGAGTGCGCGATCACGAACGGCGCGGACTCCAGACCCGGCTCGTTCGGGTCGCTGCGCAGGGTCAGCGGCAGCGGCGAGAGGGTCTCGCCGAGCCGGGTGCCGCCACCGGGCCGGGAGAAGACCGTCCGGCCCTCCACCGCGTCCCGGGCCATCGAGGACCACATCTGGTAGATCAGCAGGTCGGCCACGGCCGTCGGCGGCAGCAGCGTCTCGTACCGCCCGGCCGGCAGCTCGATCCGCCGCTCGGCCCAGCCCAGCCGGACGGCGAGCTCCGCGTCGAGCGCCGCCGGGTCCACGTCCTTGAAGTCCCGGGTGGAGCGCCCGGCCCAGGCGGAGCGGGATCGGCCCTCGGCGGTCGCCGCGGACTTGGCGTTGAGCTCCAGGGTGCCGTTGGGCTGGTCGTGCCGCAGCCGCAGCCCCGCCGACGTGCCCAGGTAGGTGGAGGTCAGCTCGTGGTGGGCGAAGCCGTACAGCTCCCGGCCGCCGGCACGCGCGCGTGCGAAGGCCTCGCCGAGCGCGGGCGCGAAGTCCGCGAAGACGGCGGAGGAGGTCTCGGCCGGCGCGTCGGTGAAGTCGGGGGAGGAGGGCACGCCCTCCACCAGCGGCTGCGCGTCCTCGGCGGGCCCCGCCGCCCGCGCCGCCGCCTCGGCGGCCCGCACCAGCGGCTCCAGGTCCTCCACGGTGACCGCGGAGCGGGAGACGACGCCGGAGGCGGTGCCCTCGGAACCGTCCACGGTGGCGATCACCGTGAGGGTACGGCCCCGGGTCACCCCGTTCGTGGTGAGCGCGTTGCCCGCCCAGCGCAGATTGGCCGAGGACTCCTCGTCCGCGATGACGACACACCCGTCCGCCCGGGACAGCTCAAGCGCCCGCTCGACGATCTCGTACGGCTTGCTGACGCGGCTCATCGACCGGCCTCCTGCGTCGTGTTCAGAATGTTGACGCCCCGGAAGAGGGCGGAGGGGCAGCCGTGGGAGACGGACGCGACCTGGCCCGGCTGGGCCTTGCCGCAGTTGAAGGCGCCGCCGAGGACGTACGTCTGCGGGCCGCCGACCTGCTCCATCGAGCCCCAGAAGTCGGTGGTGGTCGCCTGGTACGCCACGTCCCGCAGCTGCCCGGCGAGCCGGCCGTTCTCGATGCGGAAGAAGCGCTGGCCGGTGAACTGGAAGTTGTACCGCTGCATGTCGATCGACCAGGACCGGTCGCCGACGACGTAGATGCCCCGCTCCACGCCCCCGATCAGGTCCTCCGTCGACAGGCCCCCCGGATCCGGCTGGAGCGACACGTTCGCCATCCGCTGCACCGGCACGTGCGCGGGGGAGTCCGCGAAGGCGCAGCCGTTGGACCGGCCGAGCCCGGTGAGCTTCGCGATCCGCCGGTCCAGCTGGTAGCCGACGAGCGTGCCGTCCTTCACCAGGTCCCAGGACTGCGCCTCGACGCCCTCGTCGTCGTAGCCGATCGTCGCGAGCCCGTGCTCCGCGGTCCGGTCGCCCGTCACGTTCATCACCGAGGAGCCGTACGCCAGCTTGCCCAGCTGGTCGAAGGTGGCGAAGGAGGTGCCCGCGTACGCCGCCTCGTAGCCCAGCGCCCGGTCCAGCTCGGTGGCGTGGCCGATGGACTCGTGGATCGTCAGCCACAGGTTGGACGGGTCCACGACCAGGTCGTACCGGCCGGCCTCGACGCTCGGCGCCCGCATCTTCTCGGCGAGCAGCTCCGGGATCTCCTCCAGCTCCTTGTCCCAGTCCCAGCCGGTCCCGGTCAGGTACTCCCAGCCCCGGCCGACCGGCGGCGCGATCGTCCGCATCGAGTCGAACTCGCCGGTGGTGCCGTCCACGGCGGTCGCCGTGAGCTCCGGGTGGAGCCGCACCCGCTGCTGGGTGGTGACGGTGCCCGCCGTGTCCGCGTAGAACTTGTTCTCGAAGACCGTGAGCAGCGAGGCGTCCACGTGCGCCACCCCGTCGGCCCGCAGCAGCCGCGCCGACCAGTCGGCGAGCAGCGCGCTCTTCTCCTCGTCCGGCACGGTGAACGGGTCGATCTCGTACGAGGAGATCCACACCTTGTCCGCGTGCACCGGCTCCGCCGCCAGCTCCACCCTCTCGTCGGAGCCCGCCGCCGCGATGACCTGCGCGGACAGCTTGGCCATGGCCACTGCCTGCGAGGCGACCTTCGCCGCCCCGTCCATGGTCAGGTCCACCCCGGAGGCGAACCCCCAGGCGCCGCCGTGCACCACCCGCACCGCGTACCCGAGGTCGGTGGTGTCCGACGACCCCGCCGACCTGGCGTCCCGCAGCCGCCACGAGGCGCTGCGGACCTTTTCGAGGCGGAAGTCCGCATGCTCGGCGCCGAGCGCCCGCGCCCGCGCGAGCGCCGCGTCGGCGAGCGCCCTCAGCGGAAGGGCCGTGAAGGCCGGATCGAGGGAATGGGCCCCAGTTGGCACTGCTGTCTCCTGTCGTCTGACACCGGTCGCCCCGATCATGTCGTGCTTTGAGCCGGGATGCCCAGGCTTTTCTGTAGGGATCCGACAGTGACATCCGTACGCCACTGTCACGCCCCGATTCCGCGGATCGCGGAACGGACCGATAGGTTTTCGGCGTACCAGACCGCTGATCGAAAGGGTGATCCGTTGAGCCGCTCGGTTCTCGTCACCGGAGGAAACCGGGGCATCGGCCTCGCCATCGCCCGCGCGTTCGCCGAGGCGGGCGACAAGGTCGCCTACACCTACCGGTCGGGCGAGCCGCCGGCCGCGCTCGCGGAGCTGGGCTGCCTCGCGGTCAAGTGCGACATCACCGACGCCGAGCAGGTGGAGCAGGCGTACAAGGAGATCGAGGAGAAGCACGGCGCGGTCGAGGTCCTCGTGGCCAACGCCGGCGTGACCCGTGACCAGCTCCTGATGCGCATGTCGGAGGACGACTTCACCTCCGTCGTCGACACCAACCTCACCGGCACCTTCCGCGTCGTGAAGCGCGCCAACCGCGGCATGCTCCGCGCCAAGAAGGGCCGTGTCGTCCTGATCTCCTCGGTCGTCGGTCTGCTGGGCTCCGCGGGCCAGGCCAACTACGCCGCCTCCAAGGCCGGCCTGGTCGGCTTCGCCCGCTCGCTCGCCCGTGAGCTCGGCTCGCGGAACATCACCTTCAACGTCGTCGCGCCCGGTTTCGTCGACACCGACATGACCGCCGTGCTCACCGACGAGCAGCGCGCGGGCATCGTGTCCCAGGTCCCGCTCGGCCGCTACGCGCAGCCCGAGGAGATCGCCGCGGCCGTGAGGTTCCTCGCCTCCGACGACGCCTCGTACATCACTGGAGCCGTCATTCCGGTTGACGGCGGATTGGGCATGGGTCACTGATCACATGAGCGGAATCCTCGAAGGCAAGCGCATCCTCATCACCGGTGTGCTGATGGAGTCCTCCATCGCCTTCCACACCGCGAAGCTGGCCCAGGAGCAGGGCGCGGAGATCATCCTCACCGCCTGGCCCCGGCCGTCCCTCACCGAGCGCATCGCCAAGAAGCTCCCCAACCCGGACGTCAAGGTCCTGGAGCTCGACGTCTCGAACGACGAGCACCTCGCCCGCCTGGAGGGCCAGGTCCGCGAGCAGCTCGGCGACCGTCTCGACGGCATCGTGCACTCCATCGGCTTCGCCCCGCAGGACGCCCTCGGCGGCAACTTCCTGAACACGCCGTTCGAGTCCGTGGCCACCGCCATGCACGTCTCGGCCTTCTCCCTGAAGTCCCTGACCATGGCGCTGCTGCCGCTGATGAGCGAGGGCGGCTCGGTCGTCGGCCTCACCTTCGACGCGCAGTTCGCCTGGCCGCAGTACGACTGGATGGGCCCCGCCAAGGCCGCCCTGGAGGCGACCAACCGCTACATGGCCCGCGACCTCGGCGGCCAGGACATCCGCTGCAACCTGATCTCGGCGGGCCCGATCGGCTCCATGGCCGCCAAGTCCATCCCGGGCTTCAGCGAGCTGGCCGCGGTCTGGGACAGCCGCTCCCCGCTCACCTGGGACCTCTCCGACCCGGAACCGGCCGGCCGCGGCGTCGTCGCGCTGCTCTCCGACTGGTTCCCGAAGACCACCGGCGAGATCGTCCACGTCGACGGCGGTCTGCACGCGATCGGTGCCTGACCGCGCCGCGTACCGCTCCGGC
>NZ_JASCXN010000063.1 GCF_030010625.1 Streptomyces sp. CC208A
CTGCGGGGATCAGGTGCGGGGTCTTGTGGAGCGCCAGTTGCACGGTGGGGACGCGGGACTCGTCCCAGGTGCCCAGGTGCAGCAGCCAGGAGGCGATCTGCTGGGGAAGGGTGTCGTCGGCCAGGGATAGATCTGTGGAGTCGTCGTAGAGCCCCACACCGGTCGGAGGGGCCTGGACCGACATGGGGCCGGACTCCAGCACCGCGCGTCCCGAGGATCCGCCGATGCGGTTGACCGTGCGGTCGTTGCGGGTGGCCTGGTCGTCGTCGACGGGTTCCAGAGGGGGTGCCACGTCCCCGGCCGCGTAGTCGAGGACCATGCGAGGGGTGAGGTTGTAGCGGTACTCCCGGGGCCGGTAGGCGAGGGCGCTGGTAGCCCGGTCCTCGGTGAGGACACCGAAGTCGCTGTCGGCACACTGCTGGACCAGGTCGAGAAGGGTCTCGGGACGCTGGGGCCCCAGAGACATGGAGGTGTAGGAGTAGCCGGCGGGGAAGACCACGGAGACCGTGCGGGACTCCTCGCCGGCCAGCCGCCACAGCCGCGCGGCGGCCCGTTCCCGGTTGTACCCGTGGTCTGCGCTGGCGTAGGCGGCGCTGGTGGCGTCGGCGCTGAAGACGCCGATGTGGCCGACGCGGAGGTCCGGGAGTCCGGGGCCGAAGCTGGTGTCGACGGCGGTGACCCTGCCCACTGTTCCGGGGACGCTGCCGTTGACGATGAACGCGGCACCGTTGACGACGGTCCAGGTGAGGGTGTAGCTGATGTTGCTTCCGGACTGTCGGGCGGTGAACTCCAGCCGCATCCAGCCGTTGAACTGGGCGAGACTGGTGATGATGGTGGAGTCCAGTACGAGAGCGCCGGAGGCGTCGTAGGCGAACAGGTGGGTGCCGCTGGCGCCCATGGTGATGCGCCAGCGGCGGCCCGTGCCCGTGGTGGTCCACGACAGCATCTCCTGTTCGACGTTCGGCGGAGTGCCCTCGACGCGGTAGGGCATGCAGATGGCCCAGACGGTCGACGCGGTCGCCGGGGCAGGGACGGTGCCGCGCATTGTGCCGCCCGGCGCGATCACGGGGAGGGGGGAGGAGCCGCCCAGGGTGTCGTCCTGCGCGAAGTCCCAGCGGGAGACCGCCAGCGGAGAGCCGCCCGGCAGCGGGGAGTACGCCTGCGAGGATCCTGCTGCGTCCTCGCACGGCCAGTACGCCAGGAGCGAGGTCTGGGACGGCAGACGCCGTCGCAGTGTGGACGCCAGCGCCTTCTTCCCCTGCCCGAGCCGCCGAAGCGTGCCAGCCGCTTCGATCGGCACCCACACGTCCTGGCCGGACGGCGCCCAGCGCGGTGGCCAGGACGACGCCACACCGTGGAATCGGTTGACGCGGTTGGTCACCTCGACCTGATCGCTTTGGCCCATCAGGGTCCACGGCTGGCCGGAGGAGTCTGTCCAGGACGTGGTGCCGGGGGCGAGGGCGCGCAGGTCAGGGGAGGCGACGACGGGGCCGTTGATGCCGTTGCGCAGCTCGGCGCGGTGGACGGGGCCGGTGAGCCCGACGGTGAAGCCGCCCAGGGTGAGCGGCGTGGTGGAGTTGAAGATGCTGGTTGCGGCGTCGCCGGTGAAGGTGGCATAGCGAGTCCACGGCCCGTCGAGGGTGGGGGCGGTGAAGAACTCGGTGTAGAACTTGCCCGCCCCGTTGTCGACATCGAGGGTGACGCGGAAGGCGGTGCGGCGGGGTGTGGCCGCGGGGATGCTCCAGCCTGCGAAGAAGGGGTTGGTGCCGCCGTCGGGGGACCAGATCAGGTAGAGCGTGCCGCGGTCGACCTGGAGCCGGTAGGACTGCTGGCCCACGTTGCCCCATTTGCCGAAGAGGCGGTTGGAGGAGCTCCACCAGTCGCCTTCGGCCTCCACGCGGATGTCGAGGTCGCCGGTGATGTCCAGGGAAGCATGGTCCGGGGTCTGGGCGCCGGCGCCCGCTGCGCCGTTGGTACTCAGGTATGAGGTGGGGCCGGGGACAGAGATGCGGATCGGGGTGTTGCGGCCGATCAGCCCGTAGTACGGCGACAACGGGTTGCGGGGGCTGTACTTGCCGTTCTTGTTGTTGAGGGTGACGGTGCAGCGGGACGGGTCCGACACGGCGGCCCCGTCCGGCTGTCCGCGGGTGATGGTGATGGGGTCGCGGGTGTAGGCGTCCGCCGTGACGTTCGTCCACACCCCGCCCGCCTGGAGGTCCACGCGTACGCCGAGAGGGTCGTCGGGGAACGCCATATCGTCTACCTCCTTTGTCCGAGGGCGAGTTGCACGTCGCCGCCTCTGTCCTTGATCGCGTTGCGGAGTACTTCGACGAGCAGGTCGTCCATGCGGGACCCGCCGGAGCGGACCTCGATCACCGTCGGCGCTTGCGCCCGGCCGGTTGCGGCCGGTGCGCCGGCGCCCCCGTACGCTCCGGAGACCGCCGTCGGCGTGGGCGGCTTGACGAGGTTGGACATCGACTGGTCGACCGCCGAGCGGCCCGACTCGATGCCCCGCACCAGGCCGGCGGGGATGAACCGGCCGACCGCGGCCATGACCCTCGACGGCGACTTGATGCCGAGGGCCTGCTTGATGGCCTTCTGCATGGCGGTCGCGATCGTGAGCATCTGCCGCTCGATTGCGGACTGCTCCTTCTTCAGGCCCTCGACCAGGCCCTGCGCGGCGCGGATGCCCGCGCCGTACATGGCGTCACCGGCGGTGTCGCCCGCCTGGGTGGCGGCCTTCACCAGCTGGGCCTGGGTGTCGTTGATCTGCTTGATCTGGCCCGAGGACGCCGCCGCCAGCGCGGCAGCGGACGCACTGCCCTGCTCCATTCCGGCCTGGGCGATCTGGGCGATCAGGTCCGCTCGCACGCCCTTCTTGCGGAGGGTGGCCAGGTCCTCGGCGAACTTCTTGGCCTTCGCCAGGTTGGCTTGGAGGTTGGCGAGGATGCTGGTGGCGGTGGTGCCGCCCTCGTCCTGGTTCTGCGTGATGTCCGCTGCGTCCAGGACGCTCTTCTTCACGTCGGCGGCCAGCGCGTTCCGGGCCTTGACCAGGTCAGCGAGCTTGGCGTTCGCGGCCTTCAGCTTCGCGGCCACCTGCTCCTCGCGCTTGGCGAGCGTGGCGAGCTTGGCGGTGGCGGCGTTGAGGACGGTCATCGCCTTGGTGCGGGTGCTCTTCGACCTTTGCAGCAGGAGCTTGTTCTGCTCGTCGATCTTCTTGTTCTGCTGGTCGATCTTCCTGTTCTGGGCGTCGATTTCCCGGTTCTGCTCGTCGATCTTCTTGTTCTGTTCGCGCGCTCGCTTCTTCTGAGCCTCGGTGCCCTTGACTTCCTTGCGCTGCTTGCGCGGGATCCGCTTCTTCCGGGGCGCCAGGGTGACGTCGGTCGCGTCGATGATGATGTTGGCCATCTTGGCCGCCGTCGACCGGATCTGGCTCAGCCCGGAGGTCATGCCGACCACCAGGCCGCGCGCCACCCACTCGCCCTGCTTCGCAGTCACCTTCGACGGGCTCGCGATCTTGAGCATGCTGGCGATGGGCCCGGGGATCACGGTCCGTACGAAGCCTCCGACCTGGGACTTGATCCAGCCGCCCATCGACTTGATGCCCTCCCACAGGCCGCGGACGATGTCCCGGCCGTGGCTGACGAGGAGACCTCCGAGCTTGCCGAGGGCACGGCCGATCTCCCGGGGAAGGTTGCGCATCCAGTCGAGAAGGGCGCGGCCCTGGCGGATCGCGCCGTCCTTCGCTCCCTGCCAGTGGCGGGTGATCACGGCGGCGATGGACCAGCCGGCGAAGAACCCGATGATCCGCCCGGGGAGACCCCGGAGCCAGTTCATCAGGCCGTCCCACAGCCGTCGGCTACCGTCCTTGACGGCCTGCCAGTGCTTGGCGATCGTGGCCCAGATCGGCCAGCCCGTGAACCATCTGATGAGGTCGAGGCCGAACTGCTTGATCGTCTTGACGAGCCAGTCCCAAGCTGCCACCGTGGCCGCCTTGATCTCGTCCCAGTAGACGATGATCGCCGTGACCAGCGCGCCGACGGCGAGGATGATCCAACCGATCGGCCCCATGGCGATGAGCCACTGTGCGGCCATCGTGGCCGCCCACACAACGGCGCGGGCCGCCATCATGGCCATCTGGCCCACGACGGCCAGCGCCGCCCGCGCCACGGCCAGAGCGAACGTGCCCACCGCGCGGAGCGCGGCGCCGAGCCAGGCTGCGGCGGTCGTGGCCGCGTGGACCACTGCCGCCCTGGCCATGGCGAGCATGGAGGCGACCGCCGTACGCGCGGCGGCCAGCCAGAGACCGATCTGCATCCAAAGCCGCGACTCCAGCACCAGACTCGCCCCGGCCGCGATCAGGGCGTACAGCTGGTACGCCTTGAAGGCCAGCGCGACCGCGGTGACACCGGCGGCGATGCCCGCCAGGACGTCCGGCGGCAGCGAGTTGATGATGTTCGCGATCGCCAGCGCGATCTCCGCCGTCACGCCGATCAGCGGGCCGAGCGCCACCAGCAGGTTGCCGGCCGCGAGCGCGAGCTGGCCGAGCGCACCGCCGCCTTCGCGGGCGATGTCGAGGAACTTCTCGAACCCCTCACTGCCCTTGAGGCCCTGGGCCCAGTCGGCGAAGGCGTCCGTCATGTCGACGAGGCCACCGGTGATGCCGTCCGACGTGGGAAGGAATGCCTGCATCAGGCCCATGAAGCCCCTACCCAGGTTGGCGATGACCTGGATGAAGTTCGACAGCGCCGGACCGGAAGCCTCGGCCATGTCAGCCGTCCACTCCTTGAACTTCGCCGACTTCACACCCTTGGCGACACGGTCGAGCATGTCGTCGAGCGCGCCGGCCGCCGCCTTCACGAAGGGCGTGAGGACCGGCAGCAGATCGCGCAGGATGTTCAGGCCCTTGGTGAACACCGGCATGGTCGTGTCCGCGAGAGACTCCGACCATTCCTCGTGCGCGAGCTTGAGCTTGGCCTGGGCGAGCGCGGCCTCTCGGGTGGCCTTCGGCATCCCAGCGGTCTGCCGCTGGTACGCCAGTTCGGCCTCCTTCGTCTTCAGGCGGGCCGTCTGGTACGCCTTCTCCGCCTTCGTGGCCAGGTCGGAGCCCTGGGCCTTCAGCTTCGCGGCGAGCTCCGCCTTACGGGCCTCGTCCTCCTCGGCCTGAGCGAGCTTGTCTGCTGCGTCCGCGGACTCCTGCATCATCTCCATCTGCGGCTTGACCGCGAGGGAGAAGGCCCCGACGGCCAGGCCGGCGGCGACAGCTCCGGCGGCGAGCCCTGCGATGGCAGTGGTGAGCGCGGCGACGGCCGGGATGCCGACGCCAATACCGGCGGCGGCCGGGCCGATCTTCTTGAGCGCGGTGACGGCGATACCGGAGTAGTGCCGGATGCGGTTCGCCAGCCCGCGGCCAGCGGCCTCGCCTTCGGACACGAACCGGCCACGCAGGTCGCGGAGCTGGCCGTCCGCGTCGCGGGTCAGGCCCCGCAGCCGCAGGCGGGCGGCGGCCAGGCCCGAACGCCAGCCGGAGTCGTCCGCGCGGATGATGCCGACCAGCTCGCCGATGGTGAGCGCCATGGGCTATCGCACCCCCTTCGGTGACTTGGGTTCAGGTGGTGCGAAGTGCCGCTGGAGCCGGCACTCGGTGGACAGCAGGCCGAGGATCCGGACGCGGAGCCACCGCCAGGAGCGCTGCTGAAGCAGGCCAGGCGCCGAGAGGTCGAGGCCGTACACCTCGTGGAGGTCGGCCTCGATGAGCGCCCATTGCTCCAGCAGCGCACCCCACGTCAGGTCCGGGTGGCCTTCCGGGCGCGGGCGGTAGCCGGCGGGGTGCTCGTACCACTCCGCGAGGCCCGTGACGGGGTCGATTTCGCCGCACGGGATGAGGCCCGGCGCTGCTCCCTGTTCGCCGGGCCCGTCTGAGAAGGGTCGCCACCCGAGTTCCAGAAGGTCTCGGCGGCGTCGAGGCCCTGGCTGATCCACAGGACAGCTGTAAGCGCCATGTGGCGGAAGCGGGCCCAGTCGAGCTGTGCGAGCGCCTCGTCGTACGTGTCGCCGAGGGCGGCCTTGTAGAGGTTGAGCTCGGCGAGGTCGTCGAGGGCAGTGGCGTCCGGGGCGGCCTCCGGGGCGGCGGCCAGCTTGATGCCCGTCTCCATCAGCTTCTCGACCTTGAGGCCGTCCTCGGCGGACGGGCCCTCGATGTGGAAGGTGCGGATCTTGCCATCCTTGCACTTCACGGGAAGGTCGAGGGAGTCGCCGAGGAACTCCTCCAGGACCTTGAATCCGGCGGCCATCAGGGGGTCACCGGGTTCGCGATGAGGTTGAGGATGCCGTCGCCGGTGAGGGTGGTCTGGACCTGGTCGAGGGCGGTGTACTCGCCGCCCTGAGGCTCCCACGTCACGATCGCCTTGCCCTGGTACGCCTCCGGGAGGCCGTCGCGGTCGTACCAGCGCACGCCGACCTTGGAGGCGGCGCCGTAGGAGAAGGATGCGATGCGGAGCTTCTCGTGGACGGGGCTGTAGGTGGTGGAGTCGGGGGAGGACTTGCGGTTGAACGTGGCCTCCACGGACCACTCCTGGGCGGTCTTGGTGTTCTCCGCCCATCCGTCGCTGTCGTACGAGCTGGAGTTCTCGATGTTGGGCGGGAACTGGGGCTGGAACTCGGTGATCCCGGGGCACAGCTGCCAGTCGGGGGCCTCGTCGGTGCCCATGTTGATGTCCATGCGCCACCTGCGGGCGAGCGCGGTTTCGGTCGGCGTCGACATGACGCGGTCCTCCTCAGTCGAACAGGTTGGGGGTGGACCGTGTGGTCCGGAGGTAGTAGTTGGCGGTCATCTCCTGGCGGCCGTGCGGGTCTTGGCCGAGGAGCGTCTGGGACTGGCGCCAGGCGAGCGCCACGTGGGTGCTGCCGAGGTAGAAGCCCCGCCGGTTGTGGAGGGCGGCGAACACGCGGTCGGCGAGGTCGGTGGTGACGAGCGGGTCGGAGCCGGTCCGGATCCAGATCTGAAGGCCGGTCACCGCGTCCGTCAGGTTCGAGTCCTCCACGGTGTACGTGTTGAGCCAGAGGATGCGGTTCGGGGCCTCGGGCCGGATGCCGTAACCAATGGCGGTGATGTCCTCGTCGGGGCCGTAGACGCCGCCGGGGCGGTAGACGCCGAGCCCCGAAGCCGCGAGCAGCAGGGCTGCGCCGTCGAGGATGTCGCGGGTGTAGCCCACCGGCACCTCCTGAGATCAGCGGGAACGGTGACAGAGGGAGCGTGCGGGCCGTACGGTGCGGAGATGCCAGAAGGAAGACCCGCGATCCCTGCGGCGATGAAGCGAGCAGTACTCGAAGAGGCCGGCTACGCCTGCGCCGTACCGACCTGCCGGGCGACGACCACCGAGATTGCGCACATCGAGCCGTACGCCAAGGTGCAGGAACACACGTTCGCTAACCTCATCGCCCTATGCCCGAACTGCCACACGCGGTTCGACCAGAAGAAGGAGATCCCGAAGCTCTCCATCCTCAGGTACAAGGCCAACTTGGCTGTGCTCAACGGACGGTACAGCGACCTAGAGCGACGGATGCTGGAGGCCGCAGCCGAGACCCCGGGGAACACGATCTTCCCGATCCACCGAAGCGTCGCGCTGCTCGTACGGCACCTTGTGGCTGACGGGATCTTCGCCCGGCTCCGCGATCACGGGCTCGGCGGCCTGTCGATGAACGGGCAAGAGGTCGAGCAGTACTACGCCATCACCCCGAAGGGGCGGGAGTTCGTCCGGCGATGGCAGGAAGCGGATCCGCTCCTCGACTAGCCACGGAGCCAGTCCCGCAGCGAGACGGCCATCAGCCGCAGCATGATGTCGCGCTCGGTGTTCATCGGCTGCTCCAGATACTTCGCCTGGCGGCCGGGCAGGTGCTTCCAGGTCAGCTCCTCGTGCTGCCGGACCGCATAGACCGTGTCGTAGCTGATGATGCCGTTCAGGCCGTCTACGTCGACCCGGCCCGAGCGCTCCAGCGTGCCCTCGTCCAGAGGCACGAGCCTCTTGGAGACGCCGAGGGTGTGCTCCAGCGCTCGTTGCAGGCCCCGGGAAGCTGCGCGTCGGCCCCGGCCGGTCCACAGCCGGTCGCCCTGCCAGGACATGTGCGCCTGCTGCGGGCTCACTGGAGCTGTACCTCCGTGTGGTTCGGGGTGCCCAGGCCGCCGCCGTCCCGGTTGTAGGAGGCAATGACGACGGTGCGCCGGCCGCCCGGCAGCGTGACCCGCGACTTCGCCGGGGCGACGGTGCCGGGCATTGCGTAGGCGGTGGACGAGGAGACGACCTCGTCGCCGGCCGGGGACCGGACGAGGCGGGTCTGCTCCTCCAGCAGGCACCGCACCGGCCCCGCCGGGCCGTACGCGGGCCCGGACGGGCCCACGCCGAGGTACGGCTCCACCTGAACCACGTGGATCAGCGTCCACACGGGGATCGTCAGCATGAGACCACCAGCCCGAGGTACAGCCGCTCCGGGCCAAGGCCCGGGGACTGGAGCGCATCCCACACGGCCGGCGCGACCTGGCGGCCAGGCGTTTCACCGCCTGATGCGCTGGCAGCCGTCGGCCGTTCCAAGCGGACGGACCCGACCTGGACCTTCCCCCAGCCGACGCCGGCGGCACCGGTGGTGTCGCCGACGTCGATGCCCCACTCGACCTGTGCGCACACGGCGTCCGCGAACGCGGCGGCTACGAGCGGATCGGCGGGCAGGCCCTCGTTGTCCGTGGCGTACCGGCAGTACCGGAACACCTGCGCGTCGAGGAATGCGGAGGCGCGCCGCAGTCGGACGTCGATGTCGGTCGGCGCCGGGCTGAGCCCGGTGTAGGTCTCGTACTGGGTGGCGGTCGCGTAGACGCGGGCCATGGCGACCACCTCCTTCAGGCGCTGGAGCCGATGATGACGATGTCGTACGAGACCGCCGTCCCGGCGCCGGAGTTGGCGACCTTCAGCAGGTCGCCGGTGCCGGCCGTCACCGCGTACGCCGTGGCGTCCGCGGCGCCAGTGGTGAGCCCGACCGCGGCGCCGGGGCGCAGGGTGAGCGTGCCGGTGGCGCCCAGGAGCGCGGCCCACGCGTTGCTGGTGGCGTTGCCGAGGACCACGTTGTTCACGTTGGCGGCGTCGGCCCGGACGTACAGGCCCTTGACCCGGGCGAACGTGATCGCGGCCCCGAAGGCGTCGAGGAGGACGCCAGCGAGATCGAGGTCCTCAGTGGCGGACGCGGCCAGGGTGCGCCGGTCGGAGAACACGCGGTCGGCCTGCCCGGCGCCGATGCCGGACTGCCACGTGGTGGCGGCCCGGACGGTGACCGGGGCGGACGCGGTGGCCAGGTCCAGGGCGCTGGTCAGGGTGGCGTTCGCAGCCACCGACAGGGAAGAGGTGAGCGGCATCCGTCAGCCCTCCTCGGCAAGCGCGAGCACCGTCTTGCGGGCCTTACCGGCCTGCTCGGCGGAGATGACACGGTCGAACTCGGCGGCCTGTTCCGGGTCGTCGGGGTCGAGGACATCGAGGTAGTCGACGACCCGGGCCGCGTCGTGCGCGGCCGGGTCGAACGACTCGTCCGGGGCGGCACCGGTCGGCTCGGCGGTCTCGCCGGCGGCCTCCGGGACGAGGTCGTAGCCGCGGCGCCGGAAGTACTCGATCGCGGCCCGGCCGGCCTTGTCCCCGTCGCAGACGAAAGCGGCGCCGTCTTCGAAGACGACGCCGCATGCCTCGCCGCTGAACTCCGGGTCGGGGGCGGTGACGTGGTAGCTGGTCATGCTGCTGCTCCCTTCCCGGGTTACTGGACCTTGAGGTTCCGCAGGACGCCGCACGCCTTCGTGTTGCGCAGCACCATGGCCACCGGGCCCATCTCGATCTCGCCGGTCTTCACCGCTCCGGCGCGCTCGAAGTCAGGCATCCACGTCTGCACCAGCGGGTTCCCCGCGACGGAGGCGCCGTGCAGCGCATCCAGGCCGAAGGAGGCGGCGTACAGGTCCGTCAGGCCCGTGACGTTGCCGCCGGCGCCCGCCCCGTCGGGGTCGCGGGTCTCGATCGGGATGATCGGCGCGGCGCCGGTGGCGTTGTCGCCGAGGTCGATGAGGACCCACGGGCCGTACATCTCGATGCCGCGGCCGAGGTCGTCCTTGGCCTGGGTGTAGATGCCGGCCCAGCGGGCGAGCGCCCGCATGCGGGTGATGGAGCGGGTGTTGCCGAGGATGGCCTTGACGCCCGGGGGCAGGGCGCCGGGCTCGCCCTGGTCACCGCCGCCGGTGGTGGACGGGACGATGCGGGACAGCCAGTCGTCGACGACGTCGAGCTGGGCCATGGCCTCGGCCTGGGTGTCGATGGTGCCGCGGGTCCAGTCGAGGTAGCCGGTGGAGACACCCTCGTCGACCGGGAGGTACTCGGTCGGCTGGCCGGTGAGGGCCTTGTCGAGGCCGTCGAAGCCGTTCGCGTCCACGGCGACGTCGCCGTTGATCAGCTCGTTCTGGAACTCCGTGCGGACGGAGGTGAGGAGCTGCTGCATCTGGAACGTGACCTCGTTGGTCTGCGCCTGGCCGAGGTTCGCGAGGACGCGGTCGACCTGGAACGAGCCGCCGAGCGGCTTGAGGTCGACGGTCTTGCGCTCGCGGGTGGCCTGCCCGGCGGTGTACTCGCTGTTGAGGGCGCGGAACGCGGCCGTGCGGGCGGCGGTGAGGCGGGTGAAGCCGTAGGTGAGGGTGCCGCCGCCGGTGCCGGGGTTGACCGTGTCGTCGAAGACGATCTGGTCGAGGAGCCAGGAGTAGCGGCGGAGGTTGTCGATGACGGCGTAGTCCACATCGATCTGGGTGTTCACCTGCGCCTGGGCCAGGGTGATGGGCATGGGGTTCTCCTCAGGTGGGGTCAGGTCTGGTAGTGGTGCGAGACGGCGCCGGACAGGGACCCGGACCGCTTCTTGGCGGTGGTCTCGCCGGTGCCGCCGGACAGGTCGCCGCCCGAGCGGGCCGCGGGCTGCTGGACGGCGAAGGTCGGGTTGTCCTTCACGGCCGCCTTGATCGCGTCGTCGAGCGCGGTGGTGAAGCCCTTGGCCGTCGGGTCGAGGTCGGCGAGCGTGCGGGCGAAGGAACGGGAGTCGAGCAGCGCGCCCGCCTTCGCGCCGGCCTTCTCGGCCCGCGCCCAGACGGCGAGCTCGACGTCCTTCGCGCGGAGCGCGGTCTCCCGCTCGGTGAGCGCGGCGTCCTTCTGCTCGATGGCCTTGGCGAGCGCGGCGGGGTCCGGCGGCACGTCGTCCTTGACGAGGCCGAGGGCCTTGCCGAGCTTCTCCGTGAGCGCCTTGACCGCTTCGTCGGCGGCCTGTTGCTTGGCGGTGGTGCGGTCCTTCGCGGCTTCCTTGCGGGCGTCCGCGAGTTCCTTCTCCAGCCGCTTGACGGTCGCGGCCTGGTCGTCGCCGCCGGTCGTCGTGGCGGTCTGCTGTCCGGAGCGCTGTCCGTCGCCGGATCCGGTGCTGTCCGTCTGTCCGGACTGCTGTCCGCCCTGGTCAGCGGGCTGTCCGCCGGACTGGTCCGCGACGGATCCGGAGCCGGATCCGTCGCCGTCCCCGCCGTCGGCGTACAGGTACGCGTCGAAAGGGCCGGTGGGGTAGGGGTGGGCCCAGCCGCCGCCGTCGAGGCGGAGGTGGCGGGCGAGGGTGCGCTTCGGCATGGTCGTGCCCTCCTGGGGCGCGTAGGGGATGGCCGGCGCCTGGCCGACCTGAGGAAAGGGGTGGTGCGGGGCCCGCGCCGGGCGGGCCGTGGTGCTCCCGTCCGCTCCAGGCGGAGGGAAGTCGTGGTGCTCGCCTGCGCGGGCGAGGAGACTGGGCCGCATGGAAGCGACGCTGAAGACGTACGAGGGCCCGGCCGTGATCGACGGCGAGGAGGTCCCCAACCTGCGGGTCCGGGTGTTCGCCACCTACGACGACGGCGTGGCGTGGCCCGACAAGCCGGTGGAGCTGCTGCGGGGCTGGGAGGCGGTGGCCGCCATCCCCCGTGCGGATCTGGGGCCCGCGCAGGAGTGGGTGGACGCGCGGCATGGGGTAGAGGTGCAGCTTCCCGGTGTCCCGCACACGGGGCGCGCCATCGTGACGGACGTTCAACCAGTGCTCAGCGAAGGCTGGACAGTCTTCTTCATCGGCGCCGAGGTGCCGCCGGTGGCCGAGGTCTAACGGGCCTGCCCGATCTGCTCCCGAGCGGGCTTCCGCCGCAGGTGCGGGTACGCCGCCACGTGCGCGCGTGCCTGCGCCTGCCACCGCCGCACGAACACGCCCGCGCGCTGCCGGTCCGCGTCCGTCGTTGCCGCGGCCTGACGGCGCTTCCACGCTCGGATGTGCCGCTCAATCGCCCGCTGCCGCTGCGTGTCCACGTACGTTGTCCCCGGCGTCGGATGATGCGGCGGCCGGGTCGTCACCCCGGGCAAGAAGGCGCTCAGGCTGTGCCGGCAGTTCGGATGGAAGAGCCCCGCCGCGCGGGCCTCCGTGAGCGACCCGGCGATGTGCACGGCTACTGTCTCCGGCGGCCCGGAATGAAGCTCCGGCTGGATCGCTTTCTCTGCCCGCACCGTCTGCGGCCCCCGCTCCGGCCCGAGGGAGAGGACTTCGCCCTCCCACGGCGCGCACAGCGGGCACTCCAGCGGCGCATCAGACACGATCACCAGGCCGACGCCGAGCTCGGCGAGGGCGTCGATGTGCCCCTCCACGGCAGCCCGAGCGGTCACGGACCGGACGGCCATCTCCGCGTACGCCGCCAGCTCCCACGATCGGCCCGCCGCGTCGACGAAGCCGGTGACGCCCCGCTGCGCGAACTGGTCGAGCGCCCGCTGGGTCGCCTGTCGGCGGGTGAGGCCGCCGAGGAGCGTCGAGGCGGATACGCGGGTCACGATCGATCGGAAGACGTCCAGCACCGCGCGGGTGATGCGCACGTACAGCGGGCGGGTGTCCTGCGCGTACGACGCCGCGAGCCGGTCCACGGCCGACGTCCCGGGGAGCACGCGGCGGGCCTGGAGCTCGCGGCCGATGTCGAGCGCGCCCAGCTCGGCCACGGCGGCCTGCCGGCCGCGGCCGTACGCCTCGGCCAGGGCGCGGCCGACGGCACCGTCCGCGTCCTGTTGGAGGGCGGTGGTGATGTCCTCCACGGCGGCCCGGAGGTCGCCGATCGAGCGGAGCTTGATCTCCGCCCACAGCGGGCTGTCGATGCCCGCCATGAGGGCGTCACGGAGCTTCTCCAGTAGCGCAAGTTCGGCGTCCGCGTACAGGGCGGCGATGGCGGCGGCGAGGTCTTCCGCCATGGCGGGGGAGACGGGCATCAGACCCCCTCCTCACCGTCCTCGTCCTGGCTGAAGCCGGGGCCGGGGTTTTCGGCGCCGGTGAGCGCGGGGTCGGCAGTGTCCCGGCCGGTCTCGCGCATGATCCGGCGGACTTCCTTGGCCTGCTCCTCCAGGGGAAGGCCGGGGTTGACCAGGGCGACGAGGGTCTCTGTAGAGGCGGCATCGGCGCGGCGGAGGAGGTCGGCGGTCTCTGCCAGGACCTTGGTGTCCTCCTGGACGGAGTCCTGCCACCGCACCTCAGGCCGCTCGACCTCGGTCTGTGGGGCGCCGGGGAAGAGACCGGAGTTCTCCAGGATGAGGAGCGTCTCCGTGATCTCCGCGATCCCCACCGTCTCCAGCTCCGTCTTCCGCGCGCGGGTGGCCATGGTCCGCGCGTTGCGGGCCTTCACCTCGGTCGCGGTCATCTGCGTGCTGTCACCGTCGTCGCCGAAGGTGCCCTCGTTGTAGCCAGCGTTGCGGACGATCCGGGAGACGAGGTCCTCGATCGTGGCCCGGTGCTCTTCGTGCCGGATCGCGAACTGGTTCAGCGTGATGCCCTGTTCGCCGGTGGGCGGGATGTTCATCGGTGCGAAGACCTCACGGTCCTCCCACGCCACGCCCTGCCCGGTCCCCAGTGACTGGAGGTAGCCGGACGGCACGAGGATCCGGGAGCGGGCGAGGCGGATGTCCCGCATCCACGAGGTGTAAGCCTCGTCGACCGCCGAAAGCATGCCCTCGGCGCCCTGGAAGTCGGACGTGCCCAGCCCGGCCGCGCCCGGCACGTCGTGCCAGTCCGGGGCCGTCATCGTGTTCGGGATGTAGGAGCACGCGAGACGGCCCTGGAGCGGCAGCTCGCGGACGGGAAGGAGGTCCTTCGTGTCGGGGTAGGCGCTGAGAGGGACGGGGCTGCCGAGGTTGTCCTCGGTGCCCTCGTACACGCCGTGCAGGATCAGGTTCGGCTCGTGGCGCTCCAGGTGCCGGACGACCTTCTGACCATCGAAGGCGATGACCTTCCAGAACGTGACCGCGCGGAGCCGCTCGCCGAAGAACTCCGGGGCGGCACCGTCGGCGCGCACCAGGCTGATCCACGGGCCGGGCTGGATCCGGGTGTCCCACACGAGCCGCAGGTAGGAGCCGCCGAGCGCGGAGCACACCTCGCCCTGGGCGATCAGCGTGCGGCGCAGGCCCGTGGTCATGAGCTCTTCGAGCCGGTCCCGAGTAGCCGCGTTCTGCGTGATCAGCGTGGGCGGCTCGGAGAACAGCAGATCGGCGGAGGTGCGGGCGAGGTCGCGAGCCAAGGGCACGTGCAGGTTGGCCCGCTTCTCGCCGGCGGGGGTCGGCTCTCCCCAGAACCAACGGGCGACGGTACCGACGATGCCACCGCGGTACTGCGAGGGCCGGTTGTCCGGCTGCCCGTACGCCCGGCCGGTGCGGCGCCGGGTGCGGTAGCGGTAGGCGAGGCGGTCGGGGTCGGCGGAGTACCAGGCGGCCCAGTCCTCCATGTCGGAGCGGACGATGGGGCTGATCGGGGGCCAGGCGGCGCCCTTGTCAGGCAGCGGCATCGGGCACCTCCTCGTCGTCCTCAGGCGGGTTCTCGATTGCGTCGGCGGCGGCACGGTAGAAGGAGGCCAGTTCGGCGCGGAGCGCGGTGGCTTCGACGTGATCGCCGTGCACGGGCATCGTGACGAGGCCGATCTGTTGCTCGGGGCTGTCGCCGACGCGCATGTACACCGGCAGGGTGAGCTCAGCGGGCATCAGGCGGCTACCTCCAGGTCACGGCGGATCAGGGGCCGCCACTCGTGCGCGGTCGAGTGCAGCGCGTACCGCAGGGCATCGGCCGAGTGGTCGTTGGTCTTCACCGGCTTGTCCTCGCCGCGCTCCGCCGCCCGCTCGTCCCACGCGTACGACGGCAGCTCGCCGAGCACGCCGGCGCACGAGCGGTGGATCCGCAGCAGGCCGGAGGACAGTGCCACGGACACCGATCGGATGCCGTCGAGGACGTCGTTCACAGCCGGGGAGACGCCGGGCATCTGGTCCGTCCACAGCTGGTTCATGAACGAGGCCGCCGACGGGTCGACGAACACCCACTGCGGCTGCACCCCGGCCGTGGTCTCGCCCGGCGGGCGGACGTTCGCGAGCCAGCTGCGGACGTTCGTCGAGTACTGGGCGTCCGTGAGCTGGCGGCCGGCGGTCCGGGAGTCGTGCCGGTACTCGCTCGCGACGTACAGGTGGTCATCGTCGCCGTGGCCGACGAGGACGGCGGAGAAGGCGTTGACGGTGCCGTAGTCGATGCCGACGGCGGTCCAGCGGCGCATCCGCGGCATGAGGTCGACGACGTGGCGTTCGACGTCGAAGCAGTCGTAGACGGCGCCGGAGGCGAGGCACCACTCGCCGAGGATGAAGCGGCGGTACCAGAGGCCGGTGTACTGGGCCTTGAGGCGGGTGACGACGGCTGGCGCCATGCTCGGGTTGTCGTCGATGGTGAAGTGCCAGTTCGTCAGCCCGACTTCTCCGCTGCGCTGGATGAAGTCGCGGTGGAGCCAGTGGAACGGCCCGTCCGGGTTGGTCGTGGCGAGGAGGCGGGACTGGTCGCCGACGCGGAGTCGGGACAGCAGCATCATCCAGAAGGAGTGCGGCACCAAGGTCGCCTCGTCGACGTACGCGAGCGCGATCGTGGCGCCGCGGATGCGGCCCTCGGCGCGGGCGTCGGAGGCGCCGACGAGGTGGACGGTACGGCCGAGGATGACGGCGGTGCTCGATCCGGGGGTGTGGTGGACGTGCGCGGCGATCGGCCCGAACAAGGTGACGGACTGAAGCGGGTCGATGAGATTCCGTTCGATCGTCTGGAGCGTGCGGCCCACGACGACGATCAGTCCGGAGTCCGGGGCGACGGTGAGCCGGATGAGGAACGCGATCAGGCTCGCGATGGTCTTGCCGGAGGACACGGCGCCGGACCACAGGGCCAGCGGCGCATCCTGCGACTCGACGATGCTGGCCACCTGCTTGCGCGACAGCGGGAGGGCGAGGTCACTGAGCATCACCGTCCCCCTCGTCGTTGGCCTGTTCGGTAAGCGCCTGGTGGACCGTGGTCAGGCTGCTCGCGAGGTTGCCGAGGAGCGACACGGCCTCGTTGACGCCCTGGTCGTCGCGCGGCGGGACAAGCCGGAGGGACTGGGCGGCGGCGGTGGCCGCCGCGCTCATCAGGGCTCGCTTGTCGGCCGGCGGCGGCTCGGGGACGTGCTCCTCGGTGTACGTGTTGTCCTTGCCACCGATGTTGTAGACGACGGCCGGCTCCCACATCTGCGCGGTGAGGCGGAGCGCATCGTCCATCAGGGCGTCGGCGAGGATCGCCCGCTTCTCGGCCAGCTGCGCCGTGCGGTGCTGGGTGGCCTTCTCGGTCCGCGTGCACTCGAACTCCAGGTTCAGGCGGGCGGCGATGACCGAGATGGTGCGGGTGCCACGGTCGAGGCGGCGCGCGATCTCGTTCCGACCGAGGCCCTCGGCATGGAGGCGCCGAACGGCTTCCTCGTCGGCGTCGGTCACGGGCCGGGGGCGCTGGGGAGCCGCCACGATTCACCTCCAGGAAGACAGGGCGGACGGCTACGATCCGAACCACCAGAAGAAGGGGTGGAAATGGGCAAGTTCAGCGACCGGCCGGACATCGAGGCGGCTGCTCAGAAGGTGAAGCCGGCGATCGGCGCGAAGCGGGAGATCCAGCACCTGCCGACGGTCCTGTGGGAGGGCGAGACGGTCGACATGCTCGCGACCGGCGCCTACGGCGGGGGCGTCGGCCTGGTGGCGCTCACGGACCGCCGGCTGCTGTTCCTGAAGCACGGGATCATGTCGCAGGCGCTGGAGGACTTCCCGCTCGGCAACATCAGCTCGGTGCAGTGGTCGGCCGGCATGCTGATGGGCACGCTGTCGGTGTTCGCGTCGGGCAACAAGGCGGACATCAAGAGCGTGCCCAAGGCGCACGGTGAGGCGCTGTCGTCGCGGCTGCGGATGGTCATCTCCGCGCCGCCGGCCGCAGCTGCGCCCGCTGTTGTTCCGGCACCTGCTGGTGTGCCGGATGTGGCGTCGCGGCTGGCGACGCTGGATCAGCTGCGGGTTGCGGGCGCGATCTCTGATCAGGAGTACCAGGATCGCCGGGCGGCGATCTTGGCGAGCATCTGAGGGATGTGCGAGGGCCCCGGCCGGGTGG
>NZ_JASCXN010000064.1 GCF_030010625.1 Streptomyces sp. CC208A
AGGCGGGGATCAGGTGCGGGGTCTTGTGGAGCGCCAGTTGCACGGTGGGGACGCGGGACTCGTCCCAGGTGCCCAGATGCAGCAGCCAGGAGGCGATCTGCTGGGGAAGGGCGTCGTCGGCCAGGGACAGGTCTGTGGAGTCGTCGTAGAGCCCCACACCGGCCGGAGGGGCCTGGACCGACATGGGGCCGGACTCCAGCACCGCCCGTCCCGAGGATCCGCCGATGCGGTTGACCGTGCGGTCGTTGCGGGTGGCCTGGTCGTCGTCGACGGGTTCCAGCGGGGGTGCCACGTCCCCGGCCGCGTAGTCGAGGACCATGCGGGGGGTGAGGTTGTAGCGGTACTCCCGAGACCGGTAGGCGAGGGCGCTGGTGGCTCGGTCCTCGGTGAGGACACCGAGGTCGCTGTCGGCACACTGCTGGAACAGGTCGAGAAGGGTCTCGGGACGCTGGGGCCCTAGGGGCATGGAGGCATAGGAGTAGCCAGAGGGGAAGAGGAGGGAGACCGTGCGGGACTCCTCGCCGGCCAGCCGCCACAGGCGCGAGGCGGCCCTCTCCCGGTTGTATCCGTGGTCCGCGCTTGCGTAAGCCTCGCCGACCACGTCAGCACTGAAGACGCCGATGTGGCCGACACGAATGTCGGGGAGACCGGGACCGTATGAGGTGTCGAGGGAGGTGACCCGGCCGACGGTCCCTGCGATGCTGCCGCTGACGCTGATGCCCACACCGTTCACGCGGGTCCATCTGATGGTGTAGCTGATGTTGCCGCCGTTCTGGCGGGCGGTGAACTCCAGACGGTGCCAACCCGCGAACTGGGTGACGGTGGTGCTGATGGCGGAATCGAGGATAAGGGCCCCGGCTGCGTCGTACGCGAAGATGTGGGAGCCGCTGGAGCCCATGGTGATCCGCCAGCGGCGGGCGGTACCCGAGGTGCTCCACGACAGCATCTCCTGCTCGACGGCCGGCGCGGCACCGTCCACGCGGTACGGCATGCACACCGCCCAGACCGTTGACGCCGTGGCAGGGGCCGGGACCTGCCCGCGCATCGTGCCTCCGGGGGCGATCACCGGCAGCGGGGAGGATCCGCCCAGGGTGTCGTCCTGGGCGAAGTCCCAGCCCGTGACCGATAGGGGTGACCCCTTCGAGAGGGGGGAGTACGCCTGTGTCGACCCGGCCGAGTCCTCGCACGGCCAGTAGGCCAGGAGCGAGGTCTGGGACGGCAGTCGCCGGAGCAGTGTCGAGGCGAGGGCCTTCTTGCCCTGGCCGAGCCGCCGCAGCGTGCCGGCGGCTTCGATCGGGGTCCACACGTCCTGGCCGGACGGTGCCCAGCGCGGTGGCCAGGACGACACCACACCGTGGAATCGGACGGCGCGGTTGGTCACCTCGGCCTGACCGCTTTGGCCCATCAGGGTCCACGGCCGGCCGGAGGAGTCTGTCCAGGACGTGGTGCCGGGAGCGAGGGCGCGCAGGTCAGGGGAGGCGACGATGGTGCCGTTGATGCCGTTGCGCAGCTCGGCGCGGTAGACGGGGCCGGTGAGCCCGACGGTGAAGCCGCCCAGGGTGAGCGGCGTGGTGGAGTTGAAGATGCTGGTGGTCGCATCGCCGGTGAAGGTGGCATAGCGGGTCCACGGCCCGTCGAGGGTGGGGGCGGTGAAGAACTCGGTGTAGAACTTGCCCGCCCCGTTGTCGACATCGAGGGTGACGCGGAACGCGGCTCGGCGGGGCGTGTCCGCAGGGATGGTCCAGCCCGCGAAGAAGGGGTTGGTGCCGCCGTCGGGGGACCAGATCAGGTAGAGCGTGCCGCGTTCGACCTGGATCCGGTAGGACTGCTGGCCCACGCTGCCCCACTTGCCGAAGAGGCGGTTGGAGGAGCTCCACCAGTCGCCTTCGGCCTCCACGCGGATGTCGAGGTCGCCGGTGATGTCCAGGGACGCATGGTCCGGGGTCTGGGCGCCGGCGCCCGCTGCGCCGGTGGTGCTCAGGTACGAGGTGGAGCCGGCCACGGAGACGCGGATCGGGGTGTTGCGGCCGATCTGGCCGTAGTACGGGGACATCGGGTTGCGGGGGCTGTACTTGCCGTCCTTGTTGTTGAGGGTGACGGTGCAGCGGGACGGGTCCGATACGGCGGCCCCGTCCGGCTGCCCGCGGGTGATGGTGATCGGGTCGCGGGTGTAGGCGTCCGCCGTGACGTCCGTCCACACCCCGCCCACCTGGAGATCTACGCGTGCGCCGAGCGGGTCGTCGGGGAACGCCACCGTGGTCTACCTCCTTTGCCCGAGCGCGAGTTGTACGTCGCCGCCCCGGTCCTTGACCGCGTTGCGGAGTACTTCGACGAGCAGGTCGTCCATGCGGGACCCGCCGGAGCGGATCTCGATCACCGTCGGGGCCTGCGCCCGGCCGGTCGCGGCCGGCATGCCTGCGCCCCCGTACGCCCCGGCGACCGCCGTCGGTGTGGGCGGCTTGACGAGGTTGGACATCGACGCGTCGACCGCCGAGCGGCCCGACTCGATGCCCCGCACCAGGCCGGCGGGGATGAAGCGGCCGACCGCGGCCATGACCCTCGACGGCGACTTGATGCCGAGGGCCTGCTTGATGGCCTTCTGCATGGCGGTCGCGATCGTGAGCATCTGCCGCTCGATCGCGGACTGCTCCTTCTTCAGGCCCTCGACCAGGCCCTGCGCGGCGCGGATGCCCGCCCCGTACATGGCGTCACCAGCAGCGTTGCCCGCCTTGTTCGCAGCCCCCACGAGCTGCTTCTGGGTGTCGTTGATCTGCTGGATCTGCCCGGACGAGGCAGCAGCAAGGGCCGCGGCTGTAGCCCCTCCCTGCTCGACCCCGGCCTGCGCGATCTGAGAGATCAGGTCGGCGCGTACTCCCTTCTTGCGGAGCGTGCCCAGGTCGGCCGCGAACTGCTTGGCGCGCCTGAGGTCGTCCTGGAGGTTGGCGAGGATGCTCGCCCCGGTGACGCCGTTCTCGGTGTCCTGAGTGATGTTGGCGGCGTCGAGGATGCCTGAGCGGACGTTGGCCACGAGGTCCGCGCGGGCCTTGAGCAGGTCCTGGAGTCGCTTGTTCGCCGCCTTCAGCTTGTTCGCCACGGTGGCCTCGGCGTTGGCCAGCTGCATCAGCCGGGCCGTGCTCCGGTCGATCTGCCGCTGAAGACCGGCCCGCCGTGGTCCGGGCTTCAGGGCGTCTCGGACGATGTCCGACAGCCGTAGGGCTGCGGCCTGGACCTGCTTCGTGCTGCCGGTGAGGCCGAGCACGAGACCGCGGGCGATCCACCGGCCTTGCTCGGCGGTGACCTTGGACGGTGAGGCGATGCCGAGGGCGCGGGCGATCGGGCCGGGGATGACGCTCCGGGCCCAGCTGAGGATCTTCGACTTGATCCAGCCGCCCATGCCCTTGATGCCGTCCCACAGGCCTCGGACGACGTCCCGGCCATGGCCGATGAGGAGGCTGCCGAGCTTGCCGACGGCACGGCCGATCTCCCGGGGGAGGTTGCGCATCCAGTCGAGAAGGGTGCGGCCTTGACGGATCGCACCGTCCTTCGCGCCCTGCCAGTGGCGGGTGATCATGGCGGCGATGGACCAGCCGGCGAAGAACCCGAGAATCCGTCCGGGCAGCTGCCGGAGCCAGTTCATCAGGCCGTCCCACAGGCGCCGGCTGCCGTCCTTGATGGACTGCCAGTGCTTGGCGATCGTGGCCCAGATCGGCCAGCCCGTGAACCACTTGATGAGGTCGAGGCCGAACTGCTTGATCGTCTTGACGAGCCAGTCCCAAGCCGCCACCGTGGCCGCCTTGATCTCGTCCCAGTAGACGATGATCGCCGTGACCAGCGCGCCGACGGCGAGGATGATCCAACCGATCGGTCCCATCGCGATCAGCCACTGTGCTGCCATCGTCGCCGCCCATGCGACCGCGCGCGCGGCCATGAGGGCGAACTGGGCGAGCGTGACCGCGGTGACCCGGAGCACCGCCGCGAGGAAGGTGACGGTCATCCGGACCCCGGCCGCCGCCCAGGCTGCCGCTGTCCGCAGGGCGTTGGCGGTCGCGGACGCGGCCGTCGCGAGGAAAGAGCCCGTGGCCCGGAGCGCCATCATCGCCCACGCGCCGGCCGTCGTCAGCGCGGAGCCGACGTGTGTGGCCGCCGCCTTCAGGGAGGCGGCACCGGAGGTCATCCACGCCCAGACGACCACGCCCATCTTCACCGTGGCGGTGACCGCGAGCAGGGCGAGGGCGGGGATGAGCACGCCGGTGATCACCAGGGCGGCGATCTTGAATTCGGTGGAGTGCTCGCGGACGAAGGTGAAGGCTTTCTCGATCGCAGGAATCACCCGCGCACCGAGGAAGTCCACAAGGCCCTGCATCGCCTGCCGCTTGAACTGCTCGACGCGGACGCCCGCGTTGTCACGGAGGGTGTCGCCCATCTTGTCGGCCGCCCCTCCGACACCACCGAGGGCGTCCACCGCCGCCGACGGGTCAAGCGCGAACAACGCCTTCTGGGTGTCCTCGCTCTTGGTACCGAACAGCTCCAGGGCAACGGCGCTGCGCTCGGCCGGATCCTTCATGCCGCGAAGCCGGTCGAAGACCTGGTCCAGCGCCTTGCGGGCGCCGGGACCACCCTCGATGAATGCCTTCTGCATCTCCTTCCCGGACAGGCCGATCGTCTTGAATGCTTCGTCAGCTTTCTCCTCCCCGGCCTGCGTGATCAGAACGAACTCCTTCAGGGCGTCAGCGATCACGTCGGTGTCGCGGGCGCCGGCCTTCATGCCCTGGCTGAGGAGACCTGTCGCGGTCTTCGCGTCGATGCCGGTCTGGCGGAAGATTGTCGAGTACTCGTTGAAGGTGTCCATCAGGTCGTCGGCCCGGGGGCCCATGATCTGCATGCCGCGGGTGAAGACGTCGAGCGCCTCAACACCGTCCTTCGCCAAGCCGGTCTTGATCGCCTGACCGACGGCGTTGGCGGTCTGGCCGAGGTCCAGCTCGAAGGTGGATGCGAGGTCGGTGACCTTAGTCGCGAGCGACTGGAGCTGAGCCTCCGTCGCCCCGGGCGGGGCAATGCCTGCCCGCATGGTTGCCGAGATGGCATCGGCCGCGGTTTGGAAGTCCTCCGTGACCGCGTCCGCGTACATCTTCCCGGCGATCTTCCCGTACCGCTGGGCCTCCGCTGGAGTCTTCCCCAGCTGGGCGCCCAGACGGGAAGTGATCCGGGACTGCTCCAGGGCCTGTGAGATCCCGGCCGCCAGCACCGCACCCGCCGCCAGGCCGACCCCGGCGGCGAGCATCTTCAAACGCTCCAGCCGCGAGCCGGTCTCCTTGACCGCCTCGTCCGCTCCGGCAGCGGCCTCGTCAGCGAGCGCGTCACCGACAGCCTCACCGGCTCGACGCCCCGCAGCGACGAACCGGCCGCGGGCGTTGCGGAGGCGACCGTCGGCGCCGCGGACGATGCTCTCCCCGAGCTCTTCGCCCACATCCTCACCCGCGCGCTCGGCCTCGTTGCCCATCCGCTGGCCTGCGGTGCGAAGAGCGCGCTCGGTGCGGCGGAGGGAGGGCTCTACGGCTCGGTCGTCGACGGAGAGGACCGCGTTGAGTTCGCCTACGGTGAGAGCCACAGCTCTACCTCCTTCGGGGTGCGCGAGGGTGGTCAGGAGGCGGCGCGAAGTGCCGCTGAAGGCGGGTCTCGGCGGAGAGCAGTCCGAAGATGCGGGCCTTCAGCCAGCGCCAGGAGCGGTCACGGAGGATGCCGCTGCTGGCGTCGATGCCGTACGTCTGATGGAGGTCGGCCTCGATGAGGGGCCACTGCTCCAGCAGGGTCGTCCAGGTCAGCTCTGGGCTTGCTTGCCCTTGCCGCCCTTGCTTCGGGGCTGGGATCCCGCCCTCGTACCATTCGTAGAGGCCGGTGACGGGGTCGTACTCGCCGTGCCCGACGCCGAGGAGCCGCGCGACGCCTGGCGACGTGCCGCCCTGTTCTGTGCTTTTCCCGGCTGCTGCCCGGTTGTCCAGTACTGGGCGGCGGTCTCCTTGTCGGTGGTGACCCAGAACATGGCCGTGAGCGCGATGTGCTTGAACGCGCTCCAGCCCAGCTCGGCCCGCATCGGCTCGTACTGGTCGCCGAGGCACATGCGGTAGAGGTCCCGCTCCTCCTCGTCGTCGAGGACGGGCGCCTCCGGGGCTTTCCCACCGGCGGCGAGGCGGGCGGCGAGGGAGGTGATCCGCTCGATACGGAGGCCGTTGTCGGCGGACGGCTCGGCGATGCGGTAGGTCCGCATCTCTCCGTCCCGCCCTCGGATGGACAGGTCGAGGTACTCGTCGAGGAACGCGTCGAGCGCGCCGAACTCAGCCATCAGGCGGCCGGGTTCGTGATCTGGGCGAGCGGGCCGTGGCCGGTGAGGGTCATCTCGACCTGGTCGAGGGCGGTGTACTCGCCGCCGGACGGGGCCCAGGTGACCAGGGCGATGCCCTCGTACGCTTCCGGCAGGCCGTTGCGGTCGAAGTAGCGGACGTGTACCTCGGAGGCGCTGCCGAAGGCGAAGGCGGCGGCGCGGAACGCCTCGTGGGTGGGGTGGTAGACCTTGACCTGGTCGTTGATCTTGCGGTTGATCGTGACGCCGAGCTCCCAGGACTGGCCGGTCTTGGTGTTCTCGGCCCAGCCGTCGGAGTCGTACGAGGAGCTGTCCTCGATGTTGGGCTCGGCGGCCGGGTTGAACTCGGTGATGCCCGGCACCATCTGCCAGTCGCTGCCGTCCTTGGCGGCCGACATGTCGATCTCCAGGCGCCACCGGCGGGCGAGGGCGGTCACGGGGGTGGGGGTGGACATGGGTCCTCCTAGTCGAACAGGTTGGGCCCGGGCCGTGTGGTCCGGAAGTAGAAGTTGCTGGTCAGCTCCATGCGGCCGTGGTCGTCCTGGCCGATCCACGCCTGCGACTGCCGCCACGACAGAGCCACATGGATGCCGGCGAGCTGGTAGTGCTGGCGGTTGTGGAGTAGGTCGAAGAGGCTGTCCGCGAGGTCGTTGACGTCGTCCGGGTTCCGGCCTGCGCGGAGACGGAACTGGACGCCGGTAATCGCGTCCGTGAGATCGGTGTCCTCCACCGGGTACGTGGTCATCCCGATTGCCCGGTCCGGCTCAGGCGGTACGACCGCGCTGTACAGGCCGGTCTCCCCGGGGCCGATCACGCCATCCGGCCGCCACACGGCGATGCCGGCACCGTCGATGAGGACGCCGAGGCCGCCCAGGAGGCTGGTGGTGTAGCCGCTCACCGCAGGGCCCGCCTCAGCTGGGCGGCGATGAGCGCGCGGACCGTCTGGCGGCCCGCGTTGAGCGAGCGCTCCAGGTACTTCGCCGTCCGCCCGGGCGCGTGCCGGAAGTCCATGCGCTCGTGCTGGACCACCGCGTACGGAGTGTCGTACGAGACCATCGCCGTCAGCGACGACTCGTCGACGGACGCGACCCCGGAGCGCTGGAGCGCGGCCTCATCGAGGGGCACGACCTCGTCGCTCAGCGAGAGGACGTGCTCGGCGCCGAGGAACAGGCCACGGGCGGCGGCCGTACGGAGCTCCCGCGCCGCAGGGCCTCCGTCGAATCGGATCCGGAAGTTCTGCGGCATGGGCAGACCCCCTATTCGAGTGCGATCTCTACGTGGTCGGGGGTGGGCAGGCCGCCACCGTCGCGGGCCTTCGCCCAGATGACGGTGGTGACCTGGCCGTCGGGGAGCGTGACCCGGGACGCCGGCGGCGCGACCGTCCCGGGGTCGGCGTAGACGGTTGACGAGGAGGTGACCTGCTCGCCAGCCGGGGAGCGGACCATCCGAATCTGGGCGTCGAGGAAGCACCGGATCGTCGCGGCGGGGCCGTAGCGGGGGCCGGTGCTGGTGTTGCCGAGGTACGGCTCGACGAGGACCTGGTGGCGCATCAGGAAGCGGGGGATCAGCACGAGGTGATCGCCCCCATTCGGAAGATGCCCGGGGTCAGATCGGGCGAGCGGAGGGCGTCGAGGGCGTCCGGGGCGAGTTGCCGGGCCGGGGAGTCCTCGCCGGAGACGGCGGTGACGGACCGGGACAGCTGGACAGAGCCGATCCCGACGGAGCCCCAGCCGACAGCGTCGGCGCCACTGGGGTTGCTGCCGGTGTCCGCCCACCAAGCCACCTGCGCGCACGTGGCGTTGGCGATCGCCTCGGCGACGACCTCGTTGGTCGGGAACCCGAAGCCGTCCGTGTCGTACATGGAGTACCGCAGGACGGCCCGGTCGAGCATCCGGGACGCCCGGGCGAGCTGCGTCCCGGTGTCGGCCGGCGCCGGGGACGTGCCGGTATAGGCCTCGTACTGGGCGACGGTGGCGTACACGCGGGCCATGGGCGTCTTCCTTCCTGCGTGTGGGCCCGCGCGGGCGCGGGGCCCGGCGGGTGTCAGGCGCTGGCGCCGATGACGTGGATGTCGTAGGTGACCGTGGACCCGGCGCCGCTGTTGGCGATCTTGAGGAGGTCGCCGGTGCTCGCGGTGACCGCGTAGCCGGTCGCGTCGGCCGCGCCGGTACCGACGGCCAGAAACGCCCCCGGCCGCAGGGTGACGGTGCCGGTGGCGCCGAGGAGCGGCGCCCACGCGTTCGCGCTGGCGTTGCCGACGACGACGTTGTTCGTGTTCCCGGCCGCGGCGGCGATGACGATGCCCTTGACCCGGGCGAAGCTGATCGCGCCTCCGAAGGCGTCAAGCAGGACGTCAGCGAGGTCAAGGTCCTCGCTGCCGGACGCGGCGAGCGTGCGCCGGTCCGACCAGACGCGGTCGGCCTTGCCCGCGCCGGTGCCGTCAGCGAGAGACATCGAGCGGGCGAGGGACTGCGGGGCGCGGGTGGTGCCGCCGAGGGTGGTGGTCTTCACCAGCTCGGCGAAGGCGCTGACGGCGAGGACGGTTCCGGAGAGCGTCATCAGCCCTCACCCCCATACTGCTCGATGAGCTGGTCCTTGGTGAGGCCGTCGATCGCGGCCTCCTCGTCGCTGTCCTGCGCGCGGGTGCGGGCGTACGCCTGCCACGCGTCCTTCGGGGCGTTGCGGGCGGGCCGCTCGGTCGGGTCGGCCGGCGGCGCGGGGGGCTGCTCGGGCACCGGGTCCAGGCGCGTCCAGTTCGGCAGCATCTCCAGCCGCGGGCTGGGCTGCTCGTACTCGACGACGTCACTGGTGTTCTCGTTGCGGTATTGCGGCATGGGCCCCTCCCAGGGCTCAGGGCAGGGTTGACGGGGCGCCGGCCGGGAAGGTCCGGCGCCCGTAGGCCGTGCTCAGGGTCTGGCAGGGGTCAGGCGACGTCGGCGCCCTTGATGAGGCACGCGCGGTTCGCGTCGAGGGTCTTCGTGCCGTACAGGCAGTCGACGGAGACGACGGTCTGCTTGTACTTGATGTCGTAGTCGTAGACCACGCGGAGACCAAAGCCCTTGTAGGACATGATCGTCGCGTCCTGCGCGCCCGGGGGCACGTCCAGGGTGCGGGTGACCAGCGCGAAGGCGGTCTTGTGGAACGCCACGCCGACCTCGGTCGTCGAGTTGCCGCTGGTCTGGGCGGGCTTGGCGATGTTCTGCGTCATGTACGGGTCGAAGCCGAACACCCGGCGGCCGAGGGACGCGTCGGTCAGGCCGTCGGTCGAGCCGCGCTTGTCGGCCTCGTGGAACAGCGGGTCGCCCAGCCACTTCGACGCCGTGGTCGGGCCGACCGCAACGCGCCGGTCCGGGATCGGGACCTTCGCCGTGTCCAGGACCCGGCCGGCCTCGATGAGCGAGCGCGGGTTGTCCCACGCGAACTCGTTGTCGCCGGCGACAACACCGACTTCCTGGGTGATGTCGTCGCGCAGGGCGAGGAGGTCGCGGTCGATCTTCTGGGAGATCGCCTCCATCATCGGGTCGAGCAGCTGGACGCCGAAGTCCTCGATGTCGAGGGTGAGCTGCTCGGTGGTGACGGTGGTGGAGACGTCCGCGAGGTGGTTGAGGACGATCGGCACGCCGGACTCGGTCGCGTCCTGAGGCACGATGCCGGTCGCGCGGTTGAAGTCCGTGGCGGTGAACGTCGCGGGCTTGCGGACGGTGATGGTGTCGCCCTGCTTGCCGCGGAAGTCCGCTTCGTAGTCGCGGTGCACGAGCTGCGCCATGACGGTCGACTCGTACAGGGTGGCGAGCGCCCGCTGGGCGATGAGGTCGGGGGTCAGGAAGGTGTTGGCCACGGGGGCCTCCTATCTGGGGGAGGGTCAGCCCTGGCGTGCCTTGCGGCGTGCCTCGCGCTGGGCCTCGATGCCGGTGGGCTTGGTGGTCTTCTCCGAGCTGCCGGAGAAGTCGCCGCTCGTCCGCGTGGGCGCGGTGGGGGCGGCCTTGAGCTTGGGGTTGTCGGTCACGGCCTGCTTGATCGCGGCCTGGACCTTCTTCGCGAACTCGGCGTCGGACGGGTCGAGGTCGGCGATCGACCGCAGGAACGTGCGGGAGTCGGTGAGGGCGTCGGGGTCGGCGCCGTGCTTCGCCGCGCCGCGGTACACGGCCAGCTCGACGGCGGTCTCGCGGTGCGCCTTCTGCGTCCGCTCGATCTCTGCGGTGAGCTTCGCCGGGTCGGGTGCCTCGTCCTTGTCGTCCTTGATCAGGCCGAGCGCCTTGCCCATCTCCTGGACGAGCTGCGCCTTGGCCTCCTCGGCCGCCTGCTTCTTCGCCCCCGTACGGGCCTTGGCAGCCTCCGAGTTGGCCTGCTTCAGCTCCTTGCGGAGCCGCTCCAGCTCGGCCGCCGGGTCCTCGTCGTCCTTCTTCGCCGGGGGCCGGGGCTTGGGCTTCTCGTCCTTGGCCGCGTCGTCCTGGTCGTCGTCGCCGGTCCCGCCGGTGTCGTCGTCCTGGCCATCGTCGTCACCGCCGGTGTCGTCGGTGGAGGCGGAGTCGTCTCCGTCCCCGCCGTCGGCGTAGAGGAACGGTGCGAAAGGGCCGTGGCCGTACGGGTGCGCCCACCCAGCGCCGTCGAGGCGGTGGCGGGCGAGAGTTCGCTTCTGCATGCGTGCACTCCTGGTGCGCGTCGGGTGGGTGGGTGTGCCCCGCGCCTGGCGGGGGTTGTGCGATCCGTCCCGCGCCTGGCGGGCGGAAGTCTGGGGGCCCGTCAGCGGGCTGTCGTGAGCTGCTCGCGGTGCGGCTTCCTCGGGAGACCGGTCTCCACGACCAGCTCACGCACCCGCGCCTGATACGCCCGCACCCGCGCCCGGGTCTCCGCCCGCCGCCGGTCGTCCATGGCCGCGGCCTCCAGCCGCTTCCACTTCCGGATCTGCCGCTCGAAGTACCGCTGCCGCTGGGTGTCCTCGTACGTACCGCGCGACGGCTGCGACGCCGGGACCCGGGACACGCCAGGCAAGTACGCGGAGACCGTGTGCCGGCAGTTCGGATGCAGCAACCCCTTCGCGCGCGCCTCCGGCAGCGACCCGGCCACGTGCACCGTGACCGTCTCACCGTCCCGGACCGCGTCTTCCACCTGCACGTCACGCGCGCCCGGCGGGCCCGTGCGGGTCAGGATCTTCCGCTCCCACGGGCGGCACAGCTCGCACTCCTCCGGCGACTGCGACACGATCACCAGGGCCACCCTGGCGGCGCCGAGGCGGTCGGTGTGGGCGTCGATCGCGGCGCGGGCGGTTGCGGACCGCATCGCCATCTCGACGTACGAGCGCAGCTCCCACGACCGGCCCGAGCTGTCGACGAAGCCGCGGATCCCCCGGCTGGCGAAGTCGTCGAGCGCGGACTGGGCTGCCTGACGGCGGGTCTGCGCGCCGAGCAGCGGGGCGGCAGCCGCCCGGGCCACGACGTCCCGGTAGGCGTCCATGGAGGCGCGCAGCATCCGCAGGTACACCGGGCCGGTGTCGTCGATGACCGCGCGCGCGAGCCGGTCCACGACCGGCGCCGTCGGCACCGTGGTGAGCGCGGCGGCAGCCTGCCCGGTGCCCAGGGCGCCGAGCTCGGCGACGGCCGCCTGCTGCCCGCGGTCGTAGGAGTCAGCGATGGCCTGGTGGATGGCGCCGGACGCGTCGGTCCGAAGCGCCGCGATCACCTCGTCGATGGCGGCCTGGAGGTTCCCGACGGCGGCCAGCTTCAGTTCGGCCCACGCGGGCGAGTCGAGTCCCTGGGCAAGGGCGCGCCGAATCCTGTCGATCAGGACGCCCTCAGCCGCCTCGTACAGGTCGGCGACGGCCGCCGCGAGGGTCTCGGTCATGGCCGGGGAGACGGGCATGACCAGCCACCTCCTACGGGATGTCGCCGGCCTGGAACGGATCCGGTACGGCGGTGCCAGCCTCGGCCTGGATACGTTGGACCTCGGCGGCCACCTGGGCGTCGTCCCATTCGGGATGTACCGCCCGGACGAGGGTGTCCGTCGAGGCGGCCTGCGCGCGGCGGAGCACGTCGGCAGTGTTCGCCAGGGTGAGCGGGTCCTCCTGTACGGAGTCCTCGAACTCGACCGTGGGTCGCTGCGGGATGATGGGGCCGCCGAACACGTGCCGGTCGACCGCCAGGAGCGCCTCCACCAGATGCGCGAGCTCGGGCCGCCACCGCAGCACCTTCTTCCCGCGGGTCGTCATCGACCTCCGCTCTCGGGCCGTGACCTCCGTGGCGGTGACGGCGACGTCGCCGCCGATGCCGAATGTCTGCCCGCTGTACCCGGCGCTGCGAAGGATCTGGTTGACGAGGTCTTCGGCCGTCTCGCGGTGCTCCTGAACGCGGATCGCGAACTGGGCCACCGTGAGCGCCATGCCGTCGCCGCGGGCGAGGACGTTGATACCGGCGAACGCTTCCTGGTCCGGGTTCCAGTTGACGCCGCGGCCGGGCCCGTTGGACTGGAGGTAGGACTCCGGGACGACGAGACGGCCCTTGCCAAGGCGGATGTCTCGCATCCAGCTGGAGTACGTCTCGTCCAGGGCGTCCATGAGGGGCTCGACGCCGTCGAGGTCGCTGCGGCCGAAGTCCTTGAGGCGCGGCGCGGACCGCCAGCGGCGGGTGGGCTGGTTGGGGACGTACACCACGTCGAGCTTGTCGTAGCCGGTGGCGATGGCGCCGTCCGCGTCCACGAGCGTCGCGAAGCCGGCGGTCGCGGCGGACTCCTCCAGGGGGACCGGGTGGCCGAGGTTGTCGCTCGTGCCCTGGTAGAGGCCGTGGAGGATGCGGCCGGGTTCGTGGCGCTGGAGCCAGCGCCAGACCTGTCCGTCTTCCTCGCGGACGACCTTCCAGAAGGTGACGGACGAGAGCCTGCCCCAGGTGAACTCGGGCAGGGCCCGGTCGGCGTGCTCGGCGGCGATCCACGGCCGGTCCGCTACGTCCTTGTCGTACACCGGGCGCAGGTAGACGCCGCCGAGCGCGGCCCCGACTTCGGCGGCGGTCTGGAGGGTGGCGAGCATCCCGTCGTCGACCAGGTCGTCGAGGCGGGCTTGGGTGGCCTCGTCGTCCACGGTGAACTTCGGCGGCTCGCTGAACAGCAGGTCGGCGCTGCCGCCGCACAGGTCGCCAGCGAGCGGGACGTGGAGCTTTGTGCGGCGCTCGCCGGGGGCGGTGGGGGTGCCCCACCACCAGCGGGCGATGCGGCCGACGACGCCGCCGGAGAACTGGGCGCGCTTGGGGTCAGGGGCGCCGCCGGACCGGCCGCCATAGAGGCGTTCGAGGCGGTCGGTGTCGCCGGACCACCAGGTGTCCCAGGTGTGCATGGAGTCGAGGGCGGGCCCGAGGTAGGGCGGGGGCCAGGTGGTGTTACCGGCGGGCAGCGGCATCGGGCACCTCCTCGTCGGGCTCGGTCGGGTTCTCGATCTCGTCAGCGGCGGCGCGCAGCATCGCGGCCAGCTCGGGGCGGCCGTACTGGAGAGCGCCGCGTTCATCCGCCAGGTCGAGGGCGAAGTCGCCGAGGTGGAACTCGGTGGTGGCCCCGACCCGCATGAAGACGGGCAGGGTCAGGCTGGTCGAGGCCATCAGGCGGCTACCTCCAAGCGAGTCGGCATGTACGGGCGCCACAGGGCCTCGGTCGTCCGGACGCCGTAGCGGAGCGCGTCACAGCTGTGGTCGTTCTCCTTGATCGGCTTGTCCTCGCCCCGCTCGGCCGCCGCGTCGTCCCACGAGTAGCCCGGGAGTTCGTCGATCAGGCCCTGCGCGGACTCGTGCACCAAGAGCTGGCCGGTCGAAAACAGGCTGCTGACGGTGCGGATGCCGTCGAGGACCGCGTTGTCCGCAGCCGTCACGCCCGTCACACCGTCCCGGTGCAGCTGCTCGATGTACGAGGCCGCCGACGGATCCACGATCGTCCACTCCGGCTGTACGCCGACTACGTTGCTCTCCGGCTGCGGCACCCGGGCCAGCCACCCGCGGCGCGCCTTCGAGTACTCGGCGTCAGTCATCTGTCGGCGGGCCCTGCGGGAGTCGTGCCTGTATTCGGAGACGACGTACAGGCGCCGGTCCGTGCCGAGCCCGATGAGGAGGTCGGCGTACGGGTTGACGGTGCCGTAGTCGATCGCGTCGCACAGCCACCGCTCGATCCGGGGCAGCGTCTTCACGACGTGCCGCTCGGTGTCGAAGGACTCGTAGATCGCGCCTTCGGACTGCACCCAGTGGCCCAGGATGTAGCGCCGGAACCACAGGCCGGTGAAGGAGCGGCGCATCCGCTCGCGGTACGTGTCGTCGAGGGCCGGGTTGTCGTCCATGACGAAGTGCCAGCGGCGGATGCCGAGTTCGTCGGCCTTGTCGAGCCAGTCCTTGCGGACCCAGTGGCCCGGGTTGTCAGGGTTCGTGGTCGCGAAGATCTTCGCGCCCGGCACCGACATGCGGTCGACGAGCCGCTTGAAGAACTCCTGGGGGATCAGGGTCCACTCGTCCACGTACGCGCCGGCTCCTGTGAGGCCGCGGATCCGGCCCTCCGCCTTCTTGTCGTTGGCGGTGATGACCTCGATCTGCCGGCCGAGAATCCAGGCGACGGACGCGCCGCGGGTGTACCGGACGGTCTTGGCCGCGGCGCCGAAGAGACTGACGTCGGTGAGGGGGCCGAAGACGTTGCGGGCGACGGTGTCGAACGTCTTCCCGATGATGACCAGCTCGCCGCCGGACGGCGCGGTCTCGACGTACATCAGCCAGCGCAGCAGCGACGCAATGGTCTTGCCCGACCGAACGCTGCCCTCCCACACGTTCAGCCACGAGCTGGCGTGCGCGATCGAGATCTCCTGCTTGTCCGACAGGCCGAAACTAGCCGTCCCCATGCCGGTCTCGGAGCTTGTCGTACAGCGACGTCAGCAGCGAACCGACCTGCTCCGTGCCGTCCTCGTCGAACGGCGGCACCAGGCGCAGCGACTGCGCGGCGGCCGAGGTGGCGGCGGCCATCAGGGCCCGCTTGTCGGCGGCCGGCGGCTCGGGCAACTCCCGCTTCTCGAAGGTGTTGTCCTTGCCGCCGAAGTTGAAGACGGTCGCGGGTTCCCAGACCTGCGCGGAGAGGCGGAGTGCGTCGTCGGTGAGGGCTTCGGCGAGGATCGTGCGCTTCTCGGCGAGCTGGGCCATGCGGTGACGGGTGGCCCCTTCGGTGCGGGTGCAGTCGAATTCGAGGCCGAGGCGGGCGGCGATGATCGAGATGGTGCGTCCGCTGCGGTCCAGGCGGCGGGCAATCTCGTTCCGGCCGAGGCCCTGTGTGTGGAGGTCGCGGACCTGCTGCTCGTCTTCCTCGCCGACGGGGCGGGGCTTCCTGGCCATGGGGTCACCTCCAGGCATGCGAAGGCCCGTCCGCCGG
>NZ_JASCXN010000065.1 GCF_030010625.1 Streptomyces sp. CC208A
AGTGTCTAATCAACGGCGGATCTAATGATCAAGGAGATGCCAGAGATGACCGACACCGTCGTTGAGCACGAGCCCGCTGAGCAGCCGGTCCAGGCGCCGTCGAGTACGGCGACGGACGAGCAGTTGATCGCGATGCTGGTGGACCGCGCCCGTACGGAGGGGCTGCAGCTGACCGGCGAGGGCGGGCTGCTGCAGCAGCTGACCAAGCGGGTGCTGGAGTCCGCCCTGGAGGGTGAGATCACCGATCACCTCGGCTATGAGAAGCACGATCCGGCAGGGAAGAACAACGGCAACAGCCGCAACGGCACCCGGGCGAAGACCGTGTTGACCGACGTCGGCCCCGTCGAGGTCAGGGTGCCCCGGGATGTGGCCGGCAGCTTCGAGCCGCAGATCGTCAAGAAGCGGCAGCGGCGTCTGACCGGCGTCGACGAGATGGTGCTGTCGCTGTCCGCGAAGGGCCTCACCCACGGTGAGATATCCGCGCACCTGGCCGAGGTCTACGGCGCCGAGGTGTCCAAGCAGACCATCTCCACCATCACCGACAAGGTCATGGACGGCATGGCCGAATGGCAGAACCGTCCCCTGGACCGTGGGCGGTTTCCACTGATCGTTGCGGCACCTGAGAGGAGTCGGACCCATGCCGCGAGGTGGAGCCAACCGTCTGCCGCTGTCGGTGCCAAAGGAGTATTTCGAGCTGCGTAGAGGTGGCCTGAAAGGGGCAGCGGCTGCCCGCCGGGTGGGCGTATCCACCAGTGCGGGCTCGCTGTGGTTCATCAAGGCTGGACGCATGCTCTTGCCCGACAGACCCGTCGACGACCGATACCTCAGCCAGGACGACCGCATCGCGATCGCCGAGGGCCTGCGTGCCGGCCGTACGGCTGCGGTGATCGCCGAGGAGATCGGCAAGCACCGTTCCACCGTCTACCGCGAGATCTCCCGCGGCCGCGGCGGCCCCGAGGGCACCTACAACCCGTGGTGGTCTCACAACCAGGCCATCTTGCGGCGCCGTCGCCCCAAGCAGGAGAAGCTCCGTGTCAACACCGAGCTGCGTGCCTTCGTCAACGACAAGCTGAAACAGCGGTGGTCGCCGCAGCAGATCGCCCGTCACCTCGCCCGGAATCACCCCGGCAAGGCGACGATAAGCGCTTGCCCGGAGACGATCTACCGCGCGCTCTACAACGGGCTGCTGGACAAGCGCACCGCCCGACTGCGTACCCGCAGGACACGCCGCAAGAAGCAGCGCCGGGGCATACCCTCCAAGAACGCCATCCCGAACATGCGGCCGGTCCACACCCGGCCTCGAGAGGCCGAGGGCCTCCAGCGGGCCGGACACTGGGAGGGCGACCTGATCGTCGGCAAGGGCCAAGGATCCGCCATCGGAACCCTGGTCGACCGCGCCACCCGCTACGTCCGGCTCATCCACCTGCCCGGCGGCTGGAAAGCCCCGCAGGTCCGCGACGCACTCGTCGCCCAGACCGGCGACTGGCCCGCGAGCCTGCGGCGCACGCTCACCTGGGACCAGGGCCGCGAGCTCTACTACCACGAGGAGATAGAGGGCTTGACCGGCTTCCGGATCTACTTCTGCGACCCGCACTCACCGTGGCAGCGCGGCACCAACGAGAACACGAACGGGCTGCTGCGGGAGTACTTCCCCAAGGGCACCAGCCTCGCCCACTACACCCTCCGCGACCTCACGCAAGTCGAACAACAACTCAACGAACGTCCTCGCCGCGTCCTCGGAGACCGCACCCCGGCCGAGGTCATGAGACGCTGGTCGAGAGAGCTCGCTTACTGCTGATTCGCAACGATCAGTGGAAACCGCCGCGTCTATCCGGTGCTGTTCGTGGACGCGATCAACGTGAAGATCAGGGACGGGCAGGTCGCGAACCGCCCCATCTACGTCGTCATGGCCGTGACCGCCGAGGGCCACCGCGACATCCTGGGGATCTGGGCCGGTGACGGCGGCGAGGGCGCGAAGTACTGGCTGAGCGTGTTCACGGACCTGAAGAACCGGGGCGTCGACGATGTCCTGATGCTGGTCTGTGACGGGCTGAAGGGCCTGCCCGAGGCGGTGGAAGCCGTCTGGCCTCGAACGATTGTCCAGACCTGTGTCGTTCACCTGCTGCGGAACAGCTTCCGGCACGCGGCCCGCCAGGACTGGGACAAGATCGCCAAGGTGCTCAAGCCCGTCTGCACGGCCCCGAACGAGGCCGCCGCGTCCGAGCGGTTCGGCGAGTTCCAGGAAGCCTGGGGCAAGAAGTACCCGGCGGTCATCCGGCTCTGGGAGAACGCCTGGGCCGAGTTCGTACCCTTCCTCTCCTTCGATGTCGAGATCCGCAAGGTCATCTGCTCGACGAACGCCATCGAGTCCGTCAATGCCCGCATCCGCAAGGCCGTCCGGGCGCGCGGACACTTCCCCAACGAGGCCGCGGCCATGAAGTGCGTCTACATGGCCCTCATGTCTCTGGACCCGACCGGCAAGGGCCGAAAGCGGTGGACCATACGCTGGAAGGCACCCCTGAACGCCTTCCAGATCGCCTTCGAAGGCCGGCTCACCCCGGCCGCCAACTGACCCACTACAGAAACTGGATCAGCCGTTTACTGGACACACCCCCACAGCGGCGGGGTGTTCAGCGGAGCAGGGCCACTGCGGCGTGGTGGCCGGGTGGGGCGGCCACGTCGGCGAGGAGCCAGCCTGGTGGGGGTGTGGGGGTGGGGCCGGCGCCGACGTATTCGGCCGAGGGGTCGGCGCCCAGGCCGATGCCCAGGCCCTTGAGGTAGGCCTCTTTGCGTGTCCATACGCGGGCGAACGCGTCCGGTCTGCCGGTGGTGGTCAGTGTGGTCAGTTCGGCGGCCTCGGCCGGGTGCAGGACTTCGGCGGCTTCGGCGACCAGGTGGGGAGGCGGGACTCGTTCGATGTCCACGCCTATCGGTCTCGTGGCCACGGCGATCAGGCTCAGGCCTTCGCAGTGGGAGAGGGAGAAGTGCAGCCGGCCGTCCGGCAGGACGGGCCGTCCGTGCGGCTCGCCGCAGCAGGGGCAGGGTGCGCGCTTCATCGTCACGCTGCGCGGCGTGATGCCGAGGTGGGCGCCCAGGAGCCGGCGCAGGCCGACGTGCGCGCACAGGTAGGTGGCGCGGTCGCCGGGGCGGCGGAACTCCTGCGCGCGGGCCAGTTCGGAGGGGTCGAGGACGAGGGGGGCGTGCCTGGCCGCGGTGGTGTGGTGGGTGTCGGTCGGCACCAGCCAGAGCTGGGGGTGCAGCGGGCGCGGGCGCGGGCTCGGTGGTTGCGGCAGTGGGGCGGGCAGTGGTGGCAGCGGGGTGGGGTGCAGGAGGGCGGGGGTGGAGGCGTACAGGTCGGGCGGGGGTGCTGGGGTCAGGGGGATCATGTCTGCCTCACACGGACGTGACGGTGGACTGCGGGTCGGTGGTTTTCGGAGTGGTGGACTGCGGGTCGGTGGTTTTCGGGGAGGTGGTGCGGGGGTGGGTTGTGGTCTTCTTCCCGGTGCCGCGCAGGGCCAGGGCGGCGGCGATCGGTGACATCAGGGCGACGGCGGCGCACAGCAGCCAGGTGCCGGTCACGCCCAGGTGCAGCGAGACGGGGGTGAACAGGGCCAGGGACAGGGGGGCGGCTCCGATCCCGGAGAGTGCGAAGGTCGACATCGCCGCGCCCATCCTTCCTTCGGGCACCGCCTGCTGGTAGGCGGTCACCAGGGCCGGGCCGTTGAGGCCGGACAGCAGGCCGACGCCGGCGGCGGTGGCGGCGAGGAGGCCCGGGGAGGGGACGAGCGCCATGGCGCCCATGCCGGCGGCCAGGCCGGCGCCGGTCACCACGAGTTTGAGGCGGGCCGGGACGCGGTGTGCCAGGGCCGCGCCCAGGGCGGCGGAGGCGAGCGCGCCGGCGCTGAAGGCGGCCAGGACCAGGGCGACCGCGCCGACGCCCCAGCCCTGGGCGGCAGCGCGCAGCGGCAGGGCGACCTCGGCGGGCCACAAGAACGCCAGGTCCATCGCGAAGCAGGCCACGAACATCCATCGCAGCCGCGGGTGGGCGGCCAGCAGGCGGAAGCCGTCGCCGGAGCGGCGCAGCAGGGAGGGCTGCTGGGGGGCGGGTTGCGGGCGGGGCATGCCGGCGGTGACGTGGGCGGCGCAGCCCAGCCACAGCACGCAGCCGGCCGTGGCGGCGGCCATGGCGGCGGGCAGGCCGCCGACGACCACCAGCCAGGCCCCCAGCGGCGAACCGGCGATCGGTGCGAGTCGCAGCACCATCGAGAACAGGGAGTTGGCGCGGCCCAGGTGCTCGCGTGGTGCGAGGTGGGGCAGGAGTACTCCGGCGGCCGGGCCGGTCAGGCCGAGCAGGATGCCGTCGGCGAGGGCGATGACGACGAGCGGCCACAGGGTGTGGGTGGTGGCGGTGACGACGGCGCCGGTGGCCAGGACCAGGACGCGGACGCTGGTGGCGCGCAGCAGCAGGGCGCGGGGGCCGAGGATGTCGGTCAGAGCGCCGCCGAAGAGGAGCAGGAGGGCGCGGGGCAGGGTGGCGGCGAGGGTGACGGCGGTGACGGCGCCGCGTCCGCCGAGCTGGACGGCGCTCCAGCTCATCGCGATCAGGAGGGCGAAGCTGCCGGCCTGGACGGCGGCCTGGCCGGTGACCAGGCTGGTCAGGCGGCGCCAGTGGATGCCGGGGGCGTTCGGGTCGTCAGTGGTGGGCGCTGCCATGGGGCCGGCTTCCTGTGCGGGGGCGGTGGGTGGGCGGGTGGGCGGGTGAGTGGGGTCGGGGGCGGCCCGGTGGCCGGTGAGGGCTGGTGGGGTTGGTGGGGTTGGTGGGGTGGGGCGGGGCTGTGAGGAAGGCCGTGGAGGGGGCTGTGTGGGGGGTGGTGAGAGGAGCCGTGAGGGGGGTGGCGAGGGGGGTGGTGGGGGCGGGTGTCAGGGTGCGCAGGGTGGTGGTGACGGCTGCGGCGACGGCCCTGGTGGTGGCGCGGCGCAGGGCGCGGGCCGGGGTGCGGCGGGGGGCTCGGAGTTCTATGTGGCCGCCCAGGTAGGCGCGGCCGGCTTCGGTGAGGGCGCGCTGCGCGGTGCGGCGGGCGGTGGCGTCGAGGCTGGGCGGGAGGGTGTTGTGGTTTCCGGCGGCGGTGACGGTGATGCCGGGGATCTCCCGCAGCAAGAAGCGGGCGCGGACGGTGGGGGCCGGGCGGGAGCGGCGGCGGGCGGGGGTCACCGGGGGTGTCCTGGGGCCGGGGCCGGGAAGGGGCCGTGGACGGTGTCGGAGGCGGGGTCGGGGTCGGGGTCGGGTGTGAAGGGCGGGGGCGGGGACCAGAGGTCGTCGGGGGCCAGGGCGGCGGGGGTGTATTTGCCCAGGGCGCTGATGAGGAGGCGGAGTTCGAGGGCGAGGGCGTCGGCGAGGCGCCGGAGGCCGTGGGCGGGGTCCTCGTCGACGGCGACGAGAGCGGCGCGGCCCAGGCCGACGGCCCTGGCGCCCAGGGCGAGAGCGCGCAGCGCGCGGCCGCCCTCCCAGACACGGCCGGTGGCCAGCAGGCAGCCGGCCGGTGTGCCGATGCGGCGCAACGCCTCCGCGAGGGGCAGGCCGGCCTGGTCGAGGAAGACACCGGGAGCCCAGCCGGTGCCGCCCTCGGCGCCGTCGACGGTGACCGCGTCGGCTCCCGCGGCCCAGGCCGTACGGGCGGCGTGGGCGATGTCGCGGCCGGGGTGGAACTTCACCCAGGTACGGGCCTTGGGGAAGTTGTTGCGCATGAAGCGGAGTTGCTGGCTGAGGATCTCCTCGGTGAAGGTTCCCGGGACCGCGCAGCGCAGCTGGTGGGGGGCGTCGGCGCCGAAGACCTCGCGCACGGTGAAACGGCGGGCGAGCTCCTCGGCCTCGGCACGGCCGACGACGGTCATGCCGCCGAGGCCGGGCTTGGCGCCCTGGCCGGTCTTCAGCTCGAAGGCGAGACGGCCGGTGTCCAGGAGCGGCCGGAAGGCGGGGTCGCTGTAGAGGAGGTTCCACACCTCGCAGTCGGCGTCCTCGGTGGACTGCTGGACGACGATGCCGCCGACGCCGTCGGGTGCGGCCTCCAGGTACGCCTCCACCCGGGCCAGGAGCGCGGAGCGGGTGGTGTCGCCGCCTTTGGTGGCGGTGCGGCGGTAGCCGTGGACGGGGACCATGTTCTCCCCGATGACCATGGGGATGCCGAGCCGTGCGGCCTGCCGGCTCGCGTGGACGGCGAGGTCGCCGCTGCCGGCCCGGGTGGAACCGAAGGCGGAGAGGTAGAGCGGCAGCCGGGCGGTGAAGCCGCCTATGCGGGTGGTGAGGTCGACGTCGTCGAACTCGGGCTCACGGGCGAGGTCGATGAGTTTCTCCAGCCGCTCGGGCATGAAGACGGGCGGCACGATCCGTATCCGGTCCAGGGCGTCCGCGGGACCGGGCGCGTTCTCGGGGCCGAAGAGGCGGCTGCCGTAGGTGGTGGGGTCGGGGAAGACGGCGGCGGTACCGAGCCGGGCGCGGGCACGGACCTGTGTCTCGGGGAAGCCGGGGGCGGTGAGGGCGGGGGCAGGCGCGGGAGCGGGTGCGGGGGCGGGGGCGGCCGGGGCGCTCTGGGGGGGCGTGCCGGTCGGGGTGCTCGTGTCGGCAGGGGCAACGGGGGTGGTCGGGGCGAACGGCGTACTCGGCATGCTCGGGGCGGCCGGGGGGCTGGAGGCGGTCAGGGGTGTGGTCACGGGGTCACCACCCCGGGGAGCTTGGGGTAGGCGCTGACCTGCCAGAGGGCGTCCAGGCCGGTGAGGAAGCGGACCAGGCGCTGAAGGCCCATGCCGAAGCCGGCGCTGGAGGGGATGCCCTCGCGGGCCTCCTTCAGGTACCAGGCGTACTTGGCCGGGTTCTCGCCGCTCTCCCGCATGCGGGTGACGAGGGTGGCGTAGTCGGCCTCGCGCTCGCTGCCGGAGACCAGCTCGCCGTAGCCGTGCGGGGCGATGAGGTCGAAGTTCCGCAGGACGCCGGGGCGTTCGGGGTCCTCCCGGTCGTAGAAGCCGCGTGATCCCTTGGGATAGTCGTCGACGAAGAACGGCCGGTCGCTCTCCAGGGAGAGGATCCGCTCGCCGGTCCAGTCGATCTCGCCGTCGGGGTTCTGCGGGTGGCCGAGGGACAGGAGCCGGGCGACGGCCTCCTGGTGGGTGCGGACGTCGTACTTGCCGGCGCGGACGTCCGCGAAGTCGGCCTCCTGGCGGCCCAGTCCGGTCAGCAGCTCGGGAACGGCCGTCCACACGTGGTCGGTGACGTGGGTGAGCAGGCCGGCGGCGATCTCCTGGGCGTCCTCGCGGCTCGCGTCGGCGATCTCGACGTCGATCTGGTGGAACTCGACCAGGTGGCGGCCGGTGGTGGCGGTCTCCTCGGGTTCCACGCGGACGTTGGGGGCGATGTAGAAGAGGCGGGGGAAGCCGCGCAAAGACGCCTGCTTGTAGAGGATGGCGCTGGTCATGAGCTTGTACGGGTGGCCGTAGTAGTCGATGTCCAGGGCCTTGGCGCCGCGCCCGCCCGGATCGGTGACGGGGCCGACGAGCGGAGGCAGGAGTTCGGTGAAGCCCTCGCCGCGCAGGTAGTTGCGGGCGGCCTGGAGGGCTTCCTGCTGGACGAGCATGGCGGCACGCAGCCTCGGCGAGCGCAGGTGCTCGCCGAGCGGGGGCGGGGCGAGGGGCGCGGTGTCGTCGGTGGTGGGAGTGGTCGGGTCCATGGCAGGGCTCCTGTTCAACGGGCGAACGGCGGGTACGGGCAGCGGGGCGGGGGCCGGCGGGCGAATCGGGTGAGTGGCGGGGGTGGGGGGGCAGGCGTGGGCGTGGTCGTGGGGCAGGTACGGGTCGGGATCGGGCGAGTGGCAGGGGCGGGACGGGGCCGGCGCAAGGCGGAGTCGGACACGGGCGCGGGACGGGTACGGCTGCGGGGCGGGGCCGGACAGGGACAGGTACGGGTGCGGGGCCGGACGGGGACGGCTGCGGGTGCGGGATCGGGCGGAGAAGCGGGGCGGGGCGGGGAGCGGGGGTGGGGGTCAGACCGGGAGCGGGGTGGCGGCGGGGTGGTCGTGGCCGTCTTCGTCGGTGGGGTGGCGGGTGGAAAGGCCGGTGGGGGCGTCGTAGTGGTCGGCGACGTGGTGCAGGGCTCTGAGCAGGCCGTCGGCGGTGAGGGGGGTGGTGTCGGCGGCGGGGTCGGGGCGTAGCGGCATGGCGCCGGTGCGGGCCCAGCGGAGGCGGCCGGAGGGGTCGATGAAGCCCCGGGAGCGGCCGGGGTTGTCGGGGTGGAGGCAGAAGGGGACGTCGAGCAGGCCGCGGGCGAAGGCGGCGGTCAGGGCGCGGGAGAGGTCGGGGTGGAGGCCGAGGACGGTTTCGACCAGGGCGCGGGCCTCCTGGTAGGTCTCGCCGTCGTCGGTGGCGGCCGGGGCGGGGGTGCCGGTCAGGGCGGCGGCTGCGGCGGCGGTCTCCAGGGCGCGGACGTTCTCGTCGATGGTGGGGATGCGGTGGGCCTCGGCGGCGGTCTTGACGATGAGCCGGCCGGCCCCGGCGCGGACCGCGAGCCGCGCGGAGGCTTCGAGCAGGCGGGTGGCGCCGCGTTCGGTGCGCGGGTAGACGCCCATGTAGGTGTAGAGGACGAGGTGGCGTTCGACGTCGGCGGGGAGGAAGTCGGATGCGAGCCGGCCCAGGGCGCGCAGGGCTTCGGCGTCCTGGCCGGGGTGGGTCTGCTGGGCGTAGCTGAGGGAGACGCTGCGCAGGCCGTGGCGGACGAAGAAGAGGCACTCCAGGAGGCTGGTGGCGACGAGCAGGCTGGGCGGGCAGAGCTGGCCGAGGAGGCAGCCGCCGAAGCTCTCCAGGTGCGGGGTGGTGCCGGGGCGGGCGCTGGTGGCGAGGAGTTCGCAGGCGCGGGCCCAGGCCGTGACGGAATCGCGCAGCGGGGTGCGGCCGTAGGGCAGGCAGTAGGAGACGGGGCCGCCTTCGGTGGCGTCGAGGCCGGCGGCCATCAGGGCGCGGATGATGGGCTCGGGGCGGGCCGAGCCGTGGCGGACCTGGACGGGGAAGCCGGCGCCGTGCAGGCCGTCAAGGACGGCGCGGGTGGTGTCGGGGGTGTGGGCGGCGATCGGGTAGCCGTTGAGGCGGGTGCCGTCCGCGACGGCGGCGCGGGCGGCGGCCAGGTCGCCGACGCGGGTGTAGCTGTCGACGGTGAGGGTGCCGGCGGTGTGCGCGGTGGCGCTGCGGGTGCGGGCGAGGCCGGTGCGCATCAGGCGGGGGTCGCCGAAGCCCATGCGGGGCTGGACGACGAGCCGGCCGGCGGCGGCGGAGGCCGCGACGAAGGCGCCGAAGGAGGGGGCCGGGCCGGCGGGGAGCGGGGTCACGCCACGGCCTCCCTGCGCGTGTGGGCGGCGAGGAAGCCGCGCAGCGCGGCCAGGTCGTCGCCCAGGACCGCGTCGCAGCCGGCGTCGAGGAGGCGGGCTGTGTCCTCGTCCTGGCCGCCTCCGGCGACGCCGAGCTTGCCGCCGAGGACGACCGGCAGGCCGGCCAGGTGGGGGTCGGCGCGCAGGTGCCGGACGGCGGCGAGGCCGTCACGGTAGCCGTGGCCGTTGACGCTGCTGAGCACCACCGCGTCGGGCGCGTGCCGCCGGCAGGCGTCCGCGAGGAGTTCGGCACCTGCGCAGGGGCCGAGCCCGACGACCTCGTACCCGAGCTCCTCCAGGAAGAGCCGGAGGTACACGAGATTCCACGTATGGGAATCCGAGGCGGTTCCGCTCAAGAGAATCTTCATGCCTGAAGAATAATTTTCGAAAGGTTCCGGAAGGGGAAGTGGGAGCGGCAGCAGCGACCGGCACTTTCGATTCTGAGGGAAAATGCGGAGGAGGTACGGGAAAGGCGCCGCGCCCCGCTGGGAATGCGGGGCGCGGCGCCTTTTCGGGTGTGGCTGTCAGGGTGTCAGGCGTACTGGGCGACGAGGCTGCGCGGGCGGATGTCGGTCCAGTGGGCGGTGATGTACTCCAGGGCTTCTCCCCGGTCGCCGGGGCCCCAGACGCTGGTCCAGCCGGCCGGGACGGTGGCGAAGGACGGCCACAGGGAGTGCTGGCCCTCGTCGTTGACGACGACGTGGAAGGTGCCTTCGGCGTTGTCGAAGGGGTTGACGGAATCGCTCATGACTGGGTCCTCGTTTCTTTTTTCTGCAGGGCGGAGAGTTTCTCCGAGACGATGTTTCCGATGATGGCGAGGGGTTCTGGTTCGGCCAGGTGGAGGTGGCCGTGTTCGAGGGTGTGGTTCTCGATGATTCCCTCGCTGAAGGGGATCCAGGTGGCGGCCAGGGCGCCTTCGGGCTCTCCTGGGCGGCGGGCGGTGAAGAAGAGGATGTCGGTGTCGGCCCGGCCGGGTACGTGGCGGGCCATGAGCCGGGCGTGGGTCTTCGAGGCGCGCAGCACGGCGCGCAGTTCGGCGGTGGAGAAGCCGGCCAGGACGGGGTCCTCGCGGCGGATGCGGTCCATCGCCTCGGCCACGTCGGCGGCGGGCTGGGGTGCGCTCTGTTCGGGCGGCAGGACGCGGACGCTGCCGGGTCCGGTCTGGTGGACGTCCATGAGGGCGAGCAGTTCGACGCTCTGGCCGGCCTGCCGGAGCCGTACGGCCATGGTGTGGGCGACCAGGCCGCCGAAGGACCAGCCCAGCAGCCGGTAGGGGCCCCAGGGCTGGACCTGCCGGATCCGTTCCAGGTAGGCGTCGGCCATCTCCTCGATGCTGCCGGGCCGGTGGCCGGCCTCGGCGAGCGCGCGGGCCTGCAGGGCGTAGAGGGGCTGGTCGGGGCCGAGGTGGCGGGCCAGGCCTGCGTACGCCCAGCCGACGCCGGTGCCGGGGTGGACGCAGAACAGCGGGCGGCGCCTGCCTGCGGGGCTGAGCGGCAGCAGCATCCCGAAGGCCGAGGCCGCCGTGCCGCCGTCGCCGCCGCCCCTGCCGTCCGGTCCGGTCTCCTCGCCGAGGAGGCCGGCGGGGGTGGGGGCGCGGAAGAGGTCGCGGACGGTGCGTTCGACGCCGAGGACACCGCGCATCCGGTTGACCAGGCGGACGCCGAGCAGGGAGTGTCCGCCAAGAGCGAAGAAGTTGTCGTCGACACTGACGCGGGGGACGTCGAGGATCTCCGCGAACAGCGCGCACAGGACTTCCTCGCGGGCGTTGCGGGGCGCCCGCCCGCCCGGTGCGGCGGGCCGGCGGGGGGCGGGCAGCGCCGCCCGGTCGGGCTTGCCGTTGACGGTCAGCGGCAGGGCGTCGAGGACGACGACCGTGTGGGGGACGAGGTGTTCGGGGAGCAGCCGGCGGGCCTGGGCGAGCAGTTCGGCCCCGGTGACGGTGCCGCCCGCGCGCGGGACGACGTATCCGACCAGGCTCTTGTCGCCGGGCCGGTCCTCGCGGACGACGGCGAGCGCCTGGCCGACGGCCGGGTGGGCGGCGAGCACCCGCTCGACCTCGCCGGGTTCGATGCGGACGCCGCGGAGTTTGATCTGGCCGTCCGCCCGTCCCAGGAAGCGCAGTTCGCCGTCCGCCGTCCACAGGACCCGGTCGCCGGTGCGGTACATGCGGCTGCCGTCGCCCTCGAAGGGGTCGGGCACGAACCGCTCGGCGGTCAGGGCGGGACGGCCGGTGTAGCCGCGGGCGACGTGTGTGCCGGCGATGTACAGCTCGCCGGGGACACCGGGCGGGACGGGCCGCAGCGCCTCGTCCAGGACGTGGCTGCGGGTGTTGTCCATGGGCCGGCCCAGATGGAGCCCGGTGCCGGTGAGTTCGCGCTGGGTGGTGGTGAACCACTGGTTGTGGGAGGCGAAGGTGGTCTCGGTGGGGCCGTAGGAGTGGACCAGGACGGTGTCGGGGCAGTGGGTGAGGACCCGCTGGACGGCGGCGGGTGAGACGACGTCGCCGCCGGTCCACACCTCGCGCAGCAGGCGGAGGGTGTCCAGGCCCTCGTCGGCCATGACGTGGAAGAGGCCGGCGGTGAAGTAGGCGGTGGTGACGCCGTGTTCGCGGACCGTGCGGGCGGTCTCGGCCAGATCGGTGCCGTCGCCGGGCATGAGGACCAGGCTGCCGCCGGCAAGGAGCGGGACCCACACCTCGAAGACGGAGGCGTCGAAGCCGGTCGCGGAGTGCACCAGCATCCGCCGGCCCGGGCCGAGGGACAGGTCGCGGTCGGCGGCCAGTTCCACGACGTTGCGGTGGGTGACCGCGACGCCCTTGGGGCGGCCGGTGGAGCCGGAGGTGAACATCACGTACGCCAGGTCGTCCTCGCAGACCTCCGCCGCGCCGCTGCCCCACGGGGCCCCCGCGTCCGCGTCCGCGTCCGCCTCCGGCGCCGGCGCCTCGACGAGCAGGGTCCGTACGTCCCGCGGGGCGGTGTGGTGCCGGTCGGTGGCCACGAGCCGGGTACCGGCGTCCTGCAGCATCAGCCGGATCCTCGCCTCGGGCAGCCGGGGGTCGAGCGGCAGGTAGGCGGCGCCGCACTTGAGCACGGCGAGCGCGGTGACCACCAGCGTCACGCCCCGGTCGAGGAGGACGCCGACGGTGTCGCCCCTGCCGGTGCCCGCGGCGCGCAGGCGGGCGGCGAGCGCGTCGGCGCGGGCGTCGAGCTCTTCGTAGGTGAGGGTCTCGGTGCCGGTGATCAGGGCGGGGGCGCCGGGGGTGCGGGCGGCCCGGCGGGCGATGAGGCCGTGGACGGTGCCGCGTTCGGCAAGGACGGTGGCGGTGTCGTTGTAGTGGCCGGTCAGGCACAGCCGGTCGGCGTCGGTCAGCAGGGGCAGGTCGCCGATGCGGACGGCCGGGTCGGTGGCGGCGGCACGCAGGGTGCGCCCGAGGTGGGCGGCCAGCAGGGCGGCGGTGGGGGCGTCGAAGAGGTCGGTGGCGTATTCGAGTCCGCCGGTCAGGCCGGCGGGCCGGCCGTCGGGGTGCCGCTGCTCGGTCAGGGCGAAGGTGAGGTCGAACTTGGTGGTGACGGTGGTCAAAAGCGCGGGGCCGTCCTCGCGGAACAGGTCGTGCGCGGCAAAGGTGCCGGGGACGTGCCGGGTGTAGTCGTGGTGGAGCTGGACGACGATCTGGGCCAGCGGGTGGTGAGCGGTGGTGCGGGGCGGGTTGAGGTGCTCGACGACCCGGTCGAAGGGGAGTTCCTGGTGGGCGTAGGCGGCCAGATCGGTCCGCCTCACCCGGTCCAGGAGCTCGGTGAAGGCGGGGTCGCCGGAGGTGTCGGTGCGCAGGACGAGGGTGTTGACGAAGAAGCCGACGAGACCGCCGAGGTGTTCGTCGTCCCGGCCGGCGGTCATGGTCGCCAGCGGCAGGTCGGTACCGGCGCCGTGCCGGGTCAGGACGGCGGCGAGGGCGGCCTGCAGGACCATGAAGAGGGTGGCACCGCCGCGCCGTGCGAGGGCCTCCAGGGCCGCGTGGGTGGCGGCATCGACACTGATCGGCACGTGGGCGCCGCGGTGGCTCGCCTCGGCGGGCCGGGGACGGGCAGCGGGCAGGTCGACGGCGGCGGGGGCACCGGTGAGGGTGTCGCGCCAGAAGGCCCGGTGGGTGTCGGCCCCGGGGCCTTCGAGGAGTTCATGCTGCCACAGGGTGTAATCGGCGTACTGGACAGGCAGCGGCTCCCAGCCGGGAACCCGGCCCCCGGCACGGGCGGTGTAGGCGGCGGCGAGGTCCGCCAGGAGGGGTCCGGTGGACCAGCCGTCGGCGGCGATGTGGTGGACGAGGAGGACAAGGACCTGCCCGCTGCCGTCATCGGGGGTCAGGAGCGCGGCCCGCAGCGGGATCTCCTCAGCCAGGTCGAAGACGTGTCCCGCCGCCTCGGCGGCGGCCTGCGCGAGCCGGCCGGCGGGAACGGTCCGCCGGTCGAGAGCGGGCCGGACACCGGTGAGGACGTCCTGGTAGGGCTCGCCGTCCACCGCACGGTAACGGGTACGCAACACCTCATGCCGGTCACAGACATCGGCGAGCGCGTCGGCCAGAGCCGCAGGATCGAGAGGGGCGACGGGGCGCAGGACGAGCGGGATGTTGTAGGAGGCGGACGGGCCTTCGAGGGTGTCGATGAACCACAGCCTGCGCTGGGCACAGGAGAGCGGAAGACGGCCGGGCCGGTCGGCACGGGGAACGGGGCGGGACCTGCGAGCGGGCTCCGGCCCGCCGCCGGGGCCGGAAGCGGTGGCACGGGCGGTGATACGGCGGGCGAGAGCCTCGGGAGTGGGAGCGAGGAGAAGGTCACGGACCTGGACGTCCACGCCGAGACGGGCACGGACACGGTTGGCGAGGCGGACACCGCTCATGGAGTGACCACCGATGGCGAAGAAGCCCTCGCCCGGTCCGACCTGGTCGAGACCGAGGACCTCGGCGAACAGGGCGCACAGGGTGCCGACGAGTGCGCTGTCGACGACTGCGGCCCGGCCGGTGTCCTCGATCCGCAAGGCGGCGTCGGCACGGTCACGGCGCGCCTCCAGAGCACGGCGGTCGGCGGCGGGAAGGAGGACCTCGTCCCCCACCGGCGCGGCCGGGTCGCCGGCGGCAGCACGCAGGGCGCGCACCAGGGCGGTGAGCAGGAGCCGGGGAACCTCCTCGTCGAAGACGTCCCGGGCGTATTCGAAACCCACAGTCAGCCCGGCGGGAACACCGGCGGCGTCACGGTGGTCGACACAGGCGGCAGTGAGGTCGAACTTGGTGGTGGCGGGGCCGTCCCCGGCAGCGAAACGGCCGGTGAGACCCCCGAAGGAGAACCCTTCCGGCTCGGGCCCGGCGGTACGCAGGGTGAGCATCACCTGGAAGAAAGGATGGACACCGGGCGCACGGGACGGGCTGAGGTGTTCGACGAGCAGGTCGAAGGGGAGCCGCTGGTGAGCGAAGGCCGCCAGGTCGGTGTCCCGGACCCGGTCCAGGAGAGCGGCGAAAGCGGGCTCGCCGGTGGTGTCGGTGGGCAGCACCAGGGTGTTGACGAAAAAGCCGACCAGATCGTCAAGAGCCTCGTCGTCACGGCCCGCGACAGGGGTGCCAAGAGCGAGCCGGCCACCCGCCCCGGCCGCGCGCAGAGCAAGGGCGAGAGCGGCCTGCAGGACCATGAGAAGGCTGGCGTCGTGGTCCTCGGCCAGACGGACGAGCCGGGCATGGACAACAGGTTCGACACGGGCGGTCACCAGACCGCCGGCATGGTCACGCAGGGCGGGCCGGGGCCGGTCGAGAGGCAGGGGGGTGACAGCCGGCAGACCCGCGAGAGCACCCCGCCAGTGGGCAAGGCCCCGGCCCGCGACCGAGTCGGGGTCGTCGGGGGCGCCGAGGACGTCGTGCTGCCACAAGGTGTAATCGGCGTACTGGACAGGCAGCGGCTCCCAGCCGGGAACCCGGCCCCCGGCACGGGCCGCATAGGCGGCGGCCAGATCGGCCATCAGCGGCGTGAGCGACCAGCCGTCGCCGGCGACGTGGTGAAGCAGCACAGCGAGGGTGGCACCGGGACCGTCCTCGGGCAGGAACAGAGCCACACGCAACGGGAGTTCACGGGCGAGATCGAAGGTCTCCGCGGTGAAACGGGCGACAAGACCGGGAAGTTCACCCCCGGGAGCCTCAACAGTCCGCAGCCGCACCGCACCGGCAGCAAGAACGTGCTGGTAGGGCTCGTCGCCGGGAGCGAGGAAAACGGTACGCAACACCTCGTGCCGTTCCACAAGATCAACGACAGCAGC
>NZ_JASCXN010000066.1 GCF_030010625.1 Streptomyces sp. CC208A
CGCTCATCTACTGTTCCTCTCGTCTCTGTCACTGATGGGGACTCCGCCCCGCCCTCTGGTGGTCTTGCCGGACATCGCAGAGGGCGGGGCTCACCGTTCTCCCGGCCCGGGACCTCCCCGCAGTCAGGGGCCGGACCGAGAGAACGGAGTCTCAGAGGAAAGCCGGAAGGAATCCGGCGACAAACTGCGCGTACTTCCACACGCGTTGGGCCGGTTCACCGCACGACGACCACGGCCAGGGCCAGGACGAGCGCGGAGACGGCCACCGTCACGGCCACGGCGTGGAACCTCACGCGGCCCCCTCCACCCGTTCCACGAGCGCCACGTCCGAGAACGTCCGGGCGAACGTGGTGTGCTGCGCGTTGAGACCCGTGTGCGCCATGCACTGGTCGTCCACGTCGCCCACGCTGAGGCTCGGCGCCGCCTCCCACGCGCACGCACCGTGCAGACACCGGGCCGCCGCGACCGCCTCGGACTCGGGGTGCCGCCTGATGCGATGCACCACGAACCGGAGGACCGCCCGGCTCACAGCGCTCTCACCGCCGAAACGCGCGTGGTCAGAATCCGGATGCGCGCGCACTCGTCCTCGGTCGGCCGACGCAACTCGCCCGGGAACGCCGTCCACTTCGCGCCCCCGCCCGGGGGCGACAGGTGAACCACGTCACCGTCCCACGCGGTCACCCTTCCGAGCCGGGGCGTTCCCTCGGCGGTGTCTGCCGCCATGAACGTACCGAGGTCGGGGACCGGCGCCGGCTCCGCGTTGGGGCTCGGACAGGTGTTGTGTTCAGGCACGACCGTTCCTCTCCGTAGTGCTTTCGCTACCAGGAGCCGTCAGCGTGGCTTACAGTCGAGTTCCCTTCAACTGGCCTGCTCGGAAGGAAGAGTTGTGACCAACCGGAAGGAGCTGGACGCCACGTCCAGCCCGCAGGCCGCGTACGGAGTGCTTTTACGCAGGTTGCGCGATCAACGGGGGTGGACGCAGGAGGATGTGGCCGCGCGGTCGGCATATTCCAGCCAGCATATTTCCGCTGTTGAAACTACTCGCAAGCCACCCTCCCTTCCGTTCTCGGTGCAGATGGACGAGATCTTCGGCACCAAGGGGACCGTTGACTCTCTGGAGCGCGAGTGGCAGAAGACGCGACCGGGTCCGCTCCTTGAGGGGTTCCCTGAGTACGTCGCCAACGAAGGCAAGGCGGTAGAGATCCGCCTGTACGAGATCGGCATCATCCCGGGCTTGTTGCAGACCCCCGGGTACGCCCGTTGCCTGGCGGACAGCAACGTACGGCGTGGCGCGATCACACCGGAACGGGCAGACAGGCGCGTGCGATTCTTGGCGCAGCGGCAAGCGGCTCTTGTGCGTGACCGTCCGCCGATGATGTTGATAGTCCTGGATGAGAGCTGCATCCGTCGCCGAGTCGGGGGCCCCGCGGTCATGGTCGAGCAGCTTGACCGGCTCTTGGAAGTCGCAGAGCAGCCCAACACCGTTGTGCAGATTGCGCCGTACGACATGGGGGAGCATCGCTCGCTTGATCTGCCGCTCAACCTGCTGACCATGCCCGACATGTCCGTGCTCGCGTACGCCGAGTCACAGATCAGGGGTCATATGGAGCGCAACACGGACTCGGTGTTGACCCTGCTCAAGACCTACCATCTGTTGCAAGCCGAAGCCCTACCGCACGCGGCATCGGTGGCCATGATCCGTGAGGCACGAAAGGCGTATCCGTGACGTCCCAAACCCCGCAGTGGTTCAAGTCCTCCCACAGCAACAACGACGGTAACTGCGTGGAGGTCGCCCACAATCTCGTCGCTTCCTGCGGCGTGGTCCCCGTCCGTGACTCGAAGACCCCGAGCGGCCCGGTCCTGGCCGTGCCCGCCGCCGCGTTCGCCTCGTTCATCGCGAGCGTCAAGGGCGGGCAGCTCGGCGCGTGAGGTGCCGAAAGCCCCGCTCCGCCCCCAAGTCGGGAGCAGAGCGGGGCTTCTTCGTACCGCGACCGGGCGGAGCCTCTGGCAGGGTTGAGCCGTGATGTCGCACCTCACTTCGGACGAGAGCCCCGACACGGACGCCGCCGCGCGGGAGTTCACCACGCACCGGGGACGGCTCTTCGGGCTGGCCTATCGGATGCTCGGTTCCGCCGAGGAGGCCGAGGACGTGGTCCAGGACGCCTATCTGCGGTGGAGTGGCGCCGAGCGGGCCGCGATCACGTATCCGGGGGCCTGGCTCGCCAAGGTCGTCACCCATCTCTGCCTCAACCGGCTCACCTCCGCGCGGGTACGGCGCGAACGGTACGTCGGGCCCTGGCTGCCCGAGCCGGTGCTCACGGACGGCGGGCTTCTCGGCGAGGGCGGGGCGGGGCCGCTGGAGGCCGCCGAGCTGCGCGACGACGTCTCCACGGCGCTGCTGCTTCTGCTGGAGCGGCTCACGCCGGCCGAGCGGGCGGTGTACGTGCTCCGCGAGGCGTTCGGGTACCCGCACCGGGAGATCGCGGGCGTGCTCGACCTCGGGGAGGCCAACTGCCGCCAGTTGTACGGCCGGGCGGCCCGGCGGGTGGCCGCGTCCGACGGCGGCGGCGCCCGGTTCGAGGCGCCCTCGCCCGAGCGGCGGCGGGAACTCGTCGAGTCCTTCGTCGCCGCCGCCCGCGAGGGCGACCTCGCGAGCCTGGAGGAGGTGCTTGCGGCGGACGTCGTCTGGTGCAGCGACGGCGGCGGCAGGGTCAGCGCGGCCGTCCGGCCCGTCCAGGGGCGGGACAGGGTGCTCCGGTTCCTCCTGGGCGTCGCCCGGAAGGTCGAGGAGGGCACCCGCCTCACGGCCGCCGAGGTCAACGGCGCACCGGGGTTCGTGATGCACGTCGGGCGGCGGGTCACCGGCGTCGCCACGGTGGAGGCCGGGGCGGACGGGCGGATCGCCGAGGTGCGGATCGTGATGAACCCGGAGAAGCTCGGCTATGCGACCCGCCAGTTCGCCGCCGCGTTCCCGGAGCCCACCGCCGGCGGCTGAGGCCCTCGGGGCTGTCACATCCGTGCGGTCTCGGCGGTTCGTAGCGGCTGAGGGGCGCTCCACCGGGAGCGCCCGCGTCCGGAAGGAGTCCCGGGGATGACGACGGGGACGAAGACCATCCTGGTGACGGGGGCCACCGGCACCCTCGGGCGGCCGCTGTGCGCCCGGCTCGCCGCCGACGGGCACGAGGTGCGCGAGCTGAGCCGGCGCTCCCGGACGTACCCGGTCGACCTGCGGCGGGGGACCGGCCTCGACGAGGCCCTGGCGGGCGTCCACACCGTGGTGCACTGCGCGACGGCCCCGCGCGGCGGCGACGAGGAGGCGGCCCGCAACCTGATCGCGGCGGCGCGACGGGCCGGCGTGCGGCACCTCGTGTACGTCTCGATCGTCGGCGTCGACCGGGTGCCGCTCGGCTACTACCGGACCAAGCTCGCGGTGGAGCGGCTGGTCGAGGGGTCGGGGCTCGGCTGGACCGTGCTGCGGGCGACCCAGTTCCACGACCTGGTCGTCCAGGTCCTGGCCGCCGCGGCGAAGGTGCCGTGGGTGATGCCGGTCCCGGCGGGCGTCTCGGACCAGCCCGTGGACGTCGGCGAGGTCGCCGACCGGCTCGCGGTCCTCGCGGCGGGTCCCCCGGCCGGCCGCGCGCCCGACATGGGCGGCCCCGAGATCCGTACCTTCACGGAGCTGGCCCGCGCCTACCTCGCCGCGAGCGGGCGGCGACGGAAGGTCCTCGCCGTCCCCCTGGCGGGCCGCGTCTATCGCGCCTTCCGCGCGGGCGGTCATCTGACGCCCACCCACGCGACGGGCGCCCGCACCTTCGCCCAGTACCTCCGGGAACGCCCTCCGGCCCCCTGACGCCCCGCGCGAACCGCACCGAAGGGGACGAAGCGGCTCCAGGTGCCAGGCCGGAAACCGGCGGCCTACACTGTGCGGTCGCGGTGCTCGCGGTCATATGAACGGGCGCGTGAAGGGGAGGGTGAGGGACATGCGGAGGCTCAGGTCGAGCACGGTGGTGCTCGGCGGTATGGGTGTGCTCGCGGCGGCGATCACCGCCTGCGGTGCCGAGCCCGACCGCCGGTGCGCGGACCCGGTGACGCTGGAGGAACTGCCGAGCTACCGGTGCGAGAGCGGTGGCGGCAGCGGCGGAAGCAGCGGCAGCTCCTCCTCCCAGGGCTCGTACTACTACGGCGGCCGCGTCCGCGACTCGCACGTGACCGGCGGCAGCTTCGACCGGAAGGCCGTCTCCACCGGCGGCTTCGGCTGCTCGTCCTCCGGTTCCGGCGGCGGCTGAGGCGGCGGCGTCGTGGAGCGGCACACCATCGAGCCCCGGCCGGACTGGCAGCGGATCGTCGAGGAGCAGGGGCTCGTCTACCCGCTGACCCGTTACCCGGACGGTTCGCTGCGCCCGTACTGGGACGAGAGCGCGTACTACTCCTTCACGCTGCCCGAGGTGGAGGCGCTGGAGGAGGCCGTCGAGGAGCTGCACGGCATGTGTCTCGCGGCGGCCGCCCACATCGTCGAGCGGGACCGTTTCGCCGACCTGGGGATCACCGACCCCCGGGTCGTGGAGCGGGTGACCGAGTCCTGGCGCCGCCGTGCCGAACTCCCCTCCCTGTACGCCCGGTTCGACCTCGTCTACGACGGCACGGACCCGGCGAAGATGCTGGAGTACAACGCGGACACGCCGACCTCCCTGGTGGAGGCGGCGAGCCCGCAGTGGTTCTGGATGGAGGACCGGTTCCCCGGCGCCGACCAGTGGAACTCGCTCCACGAGCGGCTCGTCGACGCCTGGAAGCGGCAGGCGCGGCTGCTGCCGCCCGGCCCCGTCCACTTCGCCCACTCGGAGACCGACGAGATCGGCGAGGACCTGATGACGGTCGCGTACCTGCGCGAGACCGCCGAGCAGGCCGGGCTCGTCACCGAGGCGCTCTCCGTCGAGAAGATCGGCTGGGACCGGCTCTCCCGCCGCTTCGTCGACGAGAAGCTGCGCTTCATCCGCAGCTGCTTCAAGCTCTACCCGTGGGAGTGGCTGGTCGCCGACCCCTTCGGCGCGCACGCCCTCGACACCCTCGACAACGGCGGCGGCTCCGGCACCACCTGCTGGATCGAGCCCGCCTGGAAGATGCTGCTCTCCAACAAGGCGCTGCTCGCGATCCTCTGGGAGCTGTACCCGGACCACCCCAACCTTCTGCCCGCCTACCTCGACGGGCCGCGCGAACTGGCCGCCACCACCGGCTGGGCGGCCAAGCCGCTGCTCGGCCGGGAGGGCGCGGGCGTCACCCTGCACGAGCCCGGCGGCGAGCCCTCCGTCCGCGACGAGCCCTGCTGCTACCAGGGCCTCGCCCCGCTGCCCGACTTCGACGGCAACCGCACGCTGCTCGGCGCCTGGGTCGTCGAGGACGAGGCGGCCGGGCTCGGCATCCGGGAGTCGGCGGGCCCCGTCACCGACGAGTACGCCCGCTTCCTCCCGCACGTGATCCTGTAAGCCCCGCCCGTACGCGGGGCCGGCGCCGGTCCCTACGTACGTACGGGGCCACGGGCCGGGCCCGCCGCCCTGTACGTACGGACAGGGCTACAGGCCCCGCCCCCCACCCAGGTCAGCCGGACAGCACCGCCCGCAGCTGTTCGAGCCCCCAGTCCAGGTCCTCCTTCTCGATGACCAGCGGCGGCGCGAGCCGGATCGTCGAGCCGTGCGTGTCCTTCACCAGCACGCCCCGCTCCATCAGCCGCTCCGAGATCTCCCGGCCCGTGCCGCGCGCCGGCGCGATGTCCACGCCCGCCCACAGGCCGCGGCCCCGCACCGCCTCCACCGCGCCGCCACCCACGAGCAGGCCGAGCTCCGCGTGCAGGTGCTCGCCCAGCTCCGCCGCCCGCTGCTGGTACTCCCCGGTCCGCAGCATCGCGATCACCTCAAGGGCCACCGCGCACGCCAGCGGGTTCCCGCCGAAGGTCGAGCCGTGCTCGCCCGGCCGGAAGACCCCCAGGACGTCCGCGTCCGCGACCACCGCCGAGACCGGCACCACGCCGCCGCCCAGCGCCTTGCCCAGGATGTACACGTCCGGGACCACCCCGTCGTGCTCGCAGGCGAAGGTCTTCCCGGTGCGGCCCAGGCCCGACTGGATCTCGTCCGCCATGAACAGCACGTTCCGCCGGGCCGTCAGCTCGCGCACGCCGCGGAGATAGCCGGCCGGGGGGACGAGGACGCCCGCCTCGCCCTGGATCGGTTCGAGCAGCACCGCCACCGTGTTCTCGGTGACCGCCGTCTCCAGCGCCGTCAGGTCGCCGTACGGAACGATCTCGAAGCCCGGCGTGTACGGACCGAAGTGGTCCCGGGCCTCGTGGTCGGTGGAGAACGAGACGATCGTCGTCGTCCGCCCGTGGAAGTTGTTCGCCGCCACCACGATCTTCGCGTGCCCGTCCGGCACGCCCTTCACCTCGTACCCCCACTTCCGGGCGGTCTTCACGGCCGTCTCGACCGCCTCCGCCCCGGTGTTCATCGGCAGCACCATCTCCTTGCCGCACAGCTCCGCCAGCCGCGCGCAGAACTCGGCGAACCGGTCGTGCCGGAAGGCCCGCGAGGTGAGCGTCACCCGCTCCAGCTGGGCCTTCGCCGCGTCGATCAGCCGGCGGTTGCCGTGGCCGAAGTTCAGCGCCGAGTAGCCGGCGAGCATGTCGAGGAAACGGCGGCCCTCGACATCGGTCATCCAGGCCCCCTCCGCGGAGGCGACGACGACGGGCAGGGGGTGGTAGTTGTGGGCGCTGTGCGCGTCCGCGGCAGCGATCTCGTCTTGCGTTCTCGACACGGGATCTCCGATCGTCCTGCGGCCGGGGTGGGTTGTGGCCCCTTCTTATCGTCGCTCGCATCCCGGACGAAGAAACCTCGGGCGACGGCGCGCCCGCCGGTCCGTGAACACAACCCCGGCCGGAGCCGCCGCCGGCCGGAGCCGCCGCCGGACGGAGACCGCGACCCGCGGTGTGTCCCTCGTCCCACCGGCCACGACGCCCCCTGCCGTGTCTCCGCCCCCTCGGCGCACCGGCGGGCCGGGAACGGTTCCCACACCTGAGAGAATGATGAGCATGGCCTCTGACCGACCCCGTGTGCTCTCCGGAATCCAGCCCACCGCAGGCTCGTTCCACCTCGGCAACTACCTCGGCGCCGTCCGCCAGTGGGTCGCACTGCAGGAGTCCCACGACGCCTTCTACATGGTCGTGGACCTGCATGCGATCACGGTCCCGCAGGACCCGGCCGAGCTGCGCGCCAACACCCGGCTCGCCGCCGCCCAGCTGCTCGCCGCCGGCCTCGACCCGGAGCGCTGCACCCTCTTCGTCCAGAGTCACGTCCCCGAGCACGCCCAGCTCGGCTGGGTCATGAACTGCCTCACCGGCTTCGGCGAGGCATCCCGCATGACCCAGTTCAAGGACAAGTCCGCCAAGCAGGGTGCCGACCGCGCCACCGTCGGCCTCTTCACCTACCCGATCCTCCAGGTCGCCGACATCCTGCTCTACCAGGCCCACCAGGTCCCGGTCGGCGAGGACCAGCGCCAGCACATCGAGCTGACCCGTGACCTCGCGGAGCGCTTCAACGGCCGCTTCGGCGAGACGTTCACGATCCCGTCGCCGTACATCCTCAAGGAGACGGCGAAGATCTACGACCTCCAGGACCCGACGGTCAAGATGAGCAAGTCGGCGTCCACGCCGAAGGGCCTGATCAACCTCCTGGACGACCCGAAGGCCACCGCGAAGAAGGTGAAGAGCGCCGTCACCGACACCGACACGGTGATCCGCTTCGACCCGGAGAACAAGGCCGGCGTCTCCAACCTCCTCACGATCATGTCCACCCTCACGGGCACGAGCGTCGCGGACCTGGAGAAGAGCTACGAGGGCAAGATGTACGGCGCCCTCAAGACCGACCTCGCCGAGGTCATGGTGGACTTCGTCACCCCCTTCCGGGCCCGCACCCAGGAATACCTGGACGACCCGGAGACGCTGGACTCGGTCCTGGCCAAGGGCGCGGAGAAGGCCCGCGCGGTCGCCGCCGAGACGCTGGCGCAGACGTACGACAGGATCGGCTTCCTGCCCGCGAAGCACTGACGCGGAACTCACGTGGGCCAGGGTCCGAGGACCCTGGCCATCAGGGTGGTGCAGGCCGCACACTGGCGGCTGCACCACCACACACCGACCCGATCAGGACGACGGAGGAGAACGACGTGGGGACCGTAACGCTCGGCGTTTCGATCGCGGTCCCGGAGCCTCACGGCAGCCTGCTCCAGGAGCGGCGCGCGGGCTTCGGCGACGCCGCCGCGCACGCCATCCCCACCCACGTCACCCTCGTCCCGCCGACCGAGGTCGACCGGGACCGGCTGCCGGAGATCGAGGCGCACCTCGCCGGTGTCGCCGCCGACTGGCTCCCCTTCGAGATCCGGCTGAGCGGCACCGGCACCTTCCGCCCGCTCTCGCCGGTGGTCTTCGTCACCCTCGCCGAGGGCGTGGCCGGCTGCGACCGGCTCCAGGCCCGCCTGCGGGAGGAGGCCGGGCCGCTCGTCCGCGAGCTCCAGTTCCCCTACCACCCGCACGTCACCGTCGCCCACGGCATCGCCGAGGAGGCGATGGACCGGGCCTACGAGGAACTGGCCGACTACGAGGCCGCCTGGACCTGCTCCTCCTTCGCCCTGTACGAGCAGGGCGCGGACGGCGTGTGGCGGAAGCTGTACGACTACGAGTTCGGCGGCGGCCGTCCGGTCCCCGCCGTCCCGGCCCAGGGCGGCCGCCCGGTCCCCTCCTCCACCTCCTGACCCCACCCCACCCCGCCCCCGCCGCCTCACACCAGAAGGCGCCGGTGCAGCGGCCGCGGCACGTGCCGCAGCGCGGAGGCCACGAGGCGTAGCGGAGCCGGTACCCACACCGTCTCCGAGCGGCGCCGCAGCCCCAGCTCGATCGCGCCCGCCACCGCCTCCGGGGTGGTCGCGAGCGGCGCCTCGGGCCGTCCCTCCGTCCGCGGCGAGCGCACGAAACCGGGCCGCACCACCATCACGTGCACCCCCGTCCCGTGCAGCGCGTCCCCGAGGCCCTGCGCGAACACGTCGAGCCCCGCCTTCGACGAGCCGTAGATGAAGTCGGCGCGCCGCGCCCGCTCGCCCGCCACCGACGACAGCACCACCAGCGAACCGTGCCCCTGCGCCTGGAGCGCGCCCGCGCACACCAGCCCTGCCGAGACCGCCCCCGTGTAGTTGGTCTGCGCGACCCGCACCGCGGCGGCCGGGTCGGACTCGTCGCGGGCCTGGTCGCCGAGGACCCCGAAGGCCAGCAGCACCAGGTCGACGTCCCCCTCGGCGAAGACCGCGCCGAGCCGCTCCGGGTGCGTGTCGGTGTCGAGCGCGTCGAACGGCACGACCCGCACCTCCGCCCCGAGCCCGCGAAGCGACCCGGCCGCCTCCGCGAGCTCGGGCGAGGGCCGCCCGGCCAGCCAGACCGTGCGGGTCCTGCGGGCGATCAGGCGGCGCGCCGTGGCGAGCCCGATCGCGGACGTGCCGCCGAGCAGCAGCAGGGACTGCGGGGCACCGAAAGCGTCCTTCACGACGGGACTCCTAGAGGGCGAGACGGTGGGAGAGGTCCGAGCGGAACACGGACCGGGGATCGAGCGAGGACCGCAGCGCGCGGAAGGCGTCGAGCCGCGGATACATGACGGGCAGCAGCGCGGGCCGCAGCCGGGCGTCCTCGGCGAGGCAGACCCGCCCGCCGGCCGCCGCCACCCGCTCGTCGAGGACGTCGAGGAACCGCCCGAGCCCGCGCGCCCCCACGGGCGCGTCGAACCCGAGGCACCAGCCGCGCACCGGGAACGCCAGCGGCCCGGCCCCCGCCGCCCCGACCCGCTCCACGCGCGCGTGCCGGGCGGCCCTGGCGGGGGAGCGTCGGTCCGCGAGCAGCGCGAGCAGCCCCCGCAGCGCCTCCTCGCGCCCCTCGGGGACGGCGCAGCGGTACCGCACGAAGCAGGCCCCGCCGCCGGAGCCGTACGACGGCACCACGCGCGCGCGTACGAGCCCCGGCAGCGGCCGCAGCCCGCCCGCCGGCAGCCACGGACGGGACGGCGGGGCCAGCGGGGCGCGGCGGGCCCGGTGGCCCCGGGGGAGGCCGGCGTACGGGACGGGCGCGGCGGTCGTCAGGACGGCACGGCCCCGGCCGGTCAGCTCGACCCGGGCGCGCGCGTACGGCTCCGGCGGCGCCGCCCCGCCGGTCCAGTGGGCGAGCAGCGCGTCGGCGTCCCGGAAACGGGCGGTCCGCTCCCGCAGGAACGCCGTCTCGACGGGCCGCAGGGCCAGGGTCACCGAGAGGATCACCCCGGTGAGACCGAGCCCGCCGACGGTCGCGTCGAAGAGCGGCTCGCCGCGCCGGACGGTCCTGGACTCCCCGTCGGCGCCGAGGAGTTCGAGCGCCTCGACCCCGTTCCCGTACCCCGAGGCGACCGCCCCGCCGGCCGTCCAGCCGCCCGCCCCCGCCCGGGGACGGAGGCCGTACGGCAGCAGGGCCCGGGCGACCGCGCCCAGTTCCGCCCCGGCCTCGCACACCACCAGGCCCGCCGCCCCGTCCAGACCGCGGATCCGGTCCAGGGCGGTCAGCTCCAGGACCGTCCCGCCCGCGTTCTGCGCCGCGTCGCCGCAGGACCGGCCCCGGCCGCGGGCGACGGCACCGCGCGGCCCACGGCCGAGGACCGCCCCGGCGGCCTCGGCGGCCGAGCGGGGCCGGGCGAGCAGCGCGAGCGAGGGGGCGGTGCGCCCGGAGCCCGTGAGGGGAACGCAGTCGTCGTCCGGGACGAAGGTCTCGACAGCCATGGTGGTGACGTTATCGCCGTATCTGCCCCATATGTGGTTATTGCGGACCGACGTGTACGGCGGTTCGGTGGGGTGACGCGCCGCCGCGTCCCGTACCCGCCGGGAAAGGAGGTTCGGGGGAGTCCGGCCCGGTCTCCTCCTCCCGCCCACCCCCGCCTCGTACGTTGGGCCCCATGGACTGGCTGACCAAGCTTCCCGTCATCGGCCCCTGGGCCGCCCGGGCGATGAGGACGCACGCCTGGCGCTCCTACGAGCGGCTCGACGAGGTGCACTGGAGCCGGCTCGCGGCCGCCATCACCTTCCTCTCCTTCCTCGCCCTCTTCCCGCTCATCACGGTCGCCGCCGCCATCGGCGCCGCGCTGCTCTCCGACGACCAGCTCGACCGGATCGAGCGGAAGCTCTCCGACCAGGTCCCCGGCATCTCCGACCAGCTCGACATCGGCGGCCTCGTCGACAACGCCGCGACCGTCGGACTCGTCGCCGGCGCCCTGCTGCTCCTCACCGGCATCAGCTGGATCGGCTCCATGCGGGACTGCCTGCGCGCGGTCTGGAGGCGCGACGACGCGGACGAGGGCAACCTCCTGGTCCGCAAGGGCAAGGACGCGGCCGTCCTGGTCGGCCTCGGCGGCGTCGCCCTCTGCTCGCTCGCCGCCTCCTGGCTCGGCTCCACCGCCGTCGGCTGGAGCGCCGACCGGCTCGGCCTCTCCGGCGGCGGCGCGGGCGGCTTCTTCCTCCAGGCCGCCGCCGTCCTCGTGGCGATGGCCGCCGACTTCCTGATCCTGCTGTACGTCCTGGGGCCGCTGCCCGGCGTCGATGCGCCGCGCCGCCGGCTCGTGGTGGCGGCCCTGATCGGCGCGGCCGGCTTCGAACTCCTGAAACTGCTCCTCGGCGGCTACATGCGGGAGGTCGCGGGGAAGTCGATGTACGGGGCCTTCGGCGTGCCGGTGGCCCTGCTGCTGTGGATCAACTTCACCGCGAAGCTCCTCCTGTTCTGCTCCGCGTGGACGGCCGTGAACGGGGCGGACGAGGCGGACGGGGCGGACGAGACGGACGAGGCGCCTACGGGTTCACGTCCGGATCGGGAGCGGCCGTCCGGGAACGGAGACGCCGGCCAGAGCCGCCCGCCGCGGGCCAGCGACGGTTGACGAGGAAGACCGCGCCCGCGAGCAGCACCAGCACCCCGCCCGCGACGGCGAGCGCGATCCCGATCCCGCCCGCGCCCTTCCCGGCGGCGGCCGCGGCGGCGGGCCCGTCCGTCTCCGGCCGCTTCTCCTCGCCCGGAGCCGCCGCGCCCGTCTCCGTACCGCCCGACGGCCGCGCCACCGGACGCGCGTTCTTCGGCGGCACCAGCTCACCCACCGGCGTCACCTTCCCCGACGCGGCGAAACCCCAGTCGAGCAGCCGAGCGGCCTCCTTGTAGACCGCGTGCTGCTCCTTCGACGAGGGGTTCATCACGGTGACGAGCAGCACCCGCCCGTTGCGCTCGGCGACCCCGGTGAAGGTGTTGCCGGCGTGCGTGGTGTAGCCGTTCTTCACCCCGGCGATGCCCTGGTACGGGGCGATGCCGAAGTCACCGGTCAGCAGCCGGTTGGTGTTCTGGATCTCGAAGGTCTCCCGCTTCTTGCCGGGCTTCGCCTCGCCGGGGAAGGCCGCGCGGGGGATGGCCGCGTACTCCCGGAAGTCCGCCTTCTGCATGCCGTTGCGGGCGATCAGCGTCAGGTCGTACGCCGACGAGACCTGCCCCGGCGCGTCGTAGCCGTCCGGCGTCTTGACGTGGGTGTCGAGCGCCTGGAGCTCGGCGGCGTGCGCGTTCATCTCGCTCACCGTCTTGGTGAGGCCCTGGTTCATCTGGGTCAGGACGTGCACGGCGTCGTTCCCCGACCGGAGGAAGACCCCCAGCCACAGGTCCCGGACGGTGTAGCTCTGCTTCTCCTTTATCCCGACGAGGCTGGAGCCCGCGCCGACCCCGGCCAGGTCGGCCGAGGTCACCAGGTGGGTCCGCGTCTTGTCCGGGAACTTCGGCAGCAGCGTGTCCGCGAAGAGCATCTTCAGCGTGGAGGCGGGCGCGAGCCGCCAGTGCGCGTTGTGCGCCGCCAGCACCGCCCCGCTCTCCGCGTCCGCCACGATCCACGACCGGGCCGACAGCTCCTTGGGCAGCACCGGCGCCCCGGGCCCCAGCTTCACCTGGGTCCCCGGCAGACCGAGCAGCGCCCCGCCCACCGACGACATGTTCGGCGGCGGCTTGGGCTGCTCGTCCTTCTTCTCCGTCCCCTCCGTCTTCTCCGCCGTCGCGGTGGCACCCGGCTTGACCGGTTCGTCCGCGTGGGCGGTCCCGGCGGCGGCGAAGGAGAACGGCAGCAACAGCGCAGCGGTGACCGCCCAAGCGGCCCTGTTCGAAGCAGACACGATCGAAAACGTACATGCCCGATCCCCGCCCCCGAACCCCGCGGTGCCCTTCACCCCCGCTCCGCCACCCGGACGCGGGAGTTCCGCGGTCACGACGGAGTCGGGGCCTTCCCCGCGCCGGCCGTACCCGCCGCGCCCGCCGCGTCCCGCCGGTAGAAGATGTCGATGTCCACCTCTTCGCCCCCCACCGTCAGCGTGTCCCACGCCCCGCTGTCCAGGAGGGTGCGCAGGGTGGCGGAGCCGAGCGTCTCCAGGTGGTTCCGGAGGGTCGTGTCGTCGGGCATGCCGGGGACGCGGGAGGCCAGCCGGGCACGGATCCCCCGCATGCGCTCCATGAGCGCGTCGATGTCCGCGTCCCGGTCGAGGAGCTCCTTCCCCTCCCCTTCGGCCTCCTCGATGCTCTGCGCGATCTTCTCCTTGATCGCCCGGCTGACGCCGTTCTCGTCGGTGGTGATCATCGTGTTCCAGGCGCGGCTCTTGTGCCGGTACTGGAGCATCGACATGGCCGCTTCGTGGCGGGCGAAGTCCGCGTCCCGGAACGGCCTGCCGGTCCAGGCGCCGTCGAGGGACCGGGCCAGCGAGATGGCGGAGCCGAGCCCGCTGTTGAGCCCGCGCCCCGGCCAGAAGTGGATGGCGTTGGCGGCGTCGCCGAGCAGGAACCCGTACGTCCCCGGGGTGGTCGAGGTGGCCGGGTGCAGCCGGGTGGTGAACCTGGGCCGCTGCACCATGTCGAGCCGGAAGGCGGTGACCGCGCTCAGGTCCTTCTCGGCGACCCCGAACAGGGCGAGCCCCTCCAGGACCCGCTTCCACAGGGCCGAGCCCCTGACCATGGCGGGCAGGAAGAGCGTGCTGTGCGTCGAGCACTGGAAGTCGCCGTGGCCGTCCCGCCCCATGACGCACGGCCGTGAGGCGATGCAGTCCTCGAAGACGTGCCGCACCGGATCGATGCCGACCACTTCCGCGGCCTCGGCGTCGGTGAGCCGCATGTTCAGGAACCCCTCGCCACGCAGGGAATTGAGGAGGAACCGGTTCTGGGCCACCGCCAGGAGAACGGTCATGGGGTCGGTCATGGCGGATTTGACGCGCAGTCCCAGGACGACGTCCTGGACGTGCTGCCCGTGCAGCGAATAGATGGACTTGTCGGCACTGCCGAATTTGTCGGCGAAATGCTCACGGGTCCGGGACCGGCTTCCCTCGCAGATGGCGAGCACATGGCTTTCGGCCGTGCTCTCCTCGTGCTCGACCGGATCGAAAGCGGCGGGAACGAGCCGAATGCGGTCCGCTTTCTCGTTGGCCAATTCGAGGAGGACGTCCTCGATATAGGCGATCCGCAGGTTCCGGGGGCTGCGTTCCCGGATGGAGTCGGGCCCGACCGGCCACATCTCGGAGTACGCGTCTCCCCGGAACAGCCGCTCCTGCACCTCTTCGGGAAGGTTCAGGTAC
>NZ_JASCXN010000067.1 GCF_030010625.1 Streptomyces sp. CC208A
CACCCGGAACGTGAACGGCACCTTCAAGTCGCCGTGCTCGCGGGCGTAGATGACGGCGGCCTCAACCCCGCGCCGCCAGTGCTCGTGTTCCGGGTTGAGGACCCGCAGGTTGATGAACGCGGCGAGGGCGGCCGGGTCGCGGGGCGTGGAGAACTTCAGCAGGGCCTTGGCGGGGGCGCTGACGCCTCCGGAGCCCTCGCCGCTCCCGCCCGTGCTCTTGCCGCTGTCGTCCTTGCTGACGGGCTTGTAGCGGCTCGGGGCCTGCTGCTCCGCGAGGTTCTCCACGATCCGCGCGTCGTGCGCCCGGAGCGCCTCCAGGAGCTTGGCCAGCCCGCCGAACGCCCGGCTCGTCAGCATGTTGTCGGCCGTCTCGCCCGGCCCGAGCAGCACGGGCACCACGAGCGAGGCGACCTTGCCCTCGCCCGGCTGCATCCGCAGCGCCCGGCCCACGGCCTGGACCAGGTCGGGCATGGAGCCGCGTACGTCGGCCCAGTAGACGGAGTCGCAGTTCTTGGTGTCGACGCCCTCGCCCAGGACCTTCACCGAGCACAGGAAGCACTTCTCCACGACGGTGCCGTCCGTGGCGATCCCGGCCGCGAACTCGCCCAGGAGCCGGCGGCGGTGGAGCGGCTTGTGGTCGCCGCACAGCCAGTTCGCCCAGATCGTCTTCGGGTACAGCTCGGGGTCGGATGCGTGCAGCCGGGCGGCGACGTCGGGGAGGCCGGCCGCGAAGGCTTCGGCCTCCTTCACAACGTGGTGGAACACGAGCGTGCGCCTGTCAGTTATCTGTGAAGTTGCGACATCAGCAGCTCTGTGAGCTGGGGTGTTGTTGGTAGGCGGAGAGGTTGGTGAGAGGTCGCTGTCAGGTGGGTGATCAGGTGGTATAGGCGTTTGTCGATGATTCAGTGTCGCGCCTGTATCGCGGTGACCTGCGATGTTGTGAATGCACTTGGGATGTCGTAACTGCACAGATAATTTCCTGGCATCTGGGAGCTGGCCGGGCCGGGGTCAGGCTCGGCCGGTGAGGGTCCATCCGCCGGGTGCGGGGGAGAGGCTGGAGCGCAGGAGCTCACCGATCTGCCAGGGGAGGCAGGACAGTTCGGGCAGTGTGGTGTCGATGGGCTGGGTGGTGTGGGGGTGGGGGAGGGGGAGGCGGCGGTAGCGGCCGCGTGCCGGACGAGGGCTTGTCTGCCGGGGTGCGGGGTCGGGGTCCTGGTGGCGTGCGGCCCACAGGAGTACGGGCTGGATTGCGAGGTCGGCGGGCATCCGCCAGTCCTCGAGGAAGCCGGCGACGTGGTGGAGCCACAGGCCGGCCTGGGTGGGGGTGAGGGGGCCGCGCAGGCGTCGACGTTCGCGGGCGGCCATGGCTTCTGCCAGGTGTACGGCTTCGGGGTAGAGGACGAGCGGGGCGCAGCGGACATCGTCGGCTCCGGCCGGACCGATGTGGTTCTGGCGCTTGCGCCAGGCGGGTGGGGAGAGGGCGGGCAGGTTCCACCAGTAGGCGGCGATGGCGTAGGCGTCGGCGAACAGGACGCGCCCGGATTCGCCCAGGCGGCGTTGAAGGGTCAGCTGGCGCTGGTGGGCGTGGATGATGTCGGGCAGGGTGTGCAGGGGGATGGAGGCGGCGTGTTCCTCGCGGCGGTTGTCCAGCCAGCGGTGGTGGCGGGTGCAGACCTGCCAGGTGGTGGGTGAGATCAGGTAGGCGTTCTCGGCGGTGCCTTTGGTGTGGGCGCACAGTTCGCAGGCGCGTACCAGGTAGCCGGAGGTGGCGTCCCAGGGCCAGCGCCACACCGGGCCGGGTCCGGTGTCCAGCAGGCGGTGGGGGCGCAGGTTGGGCAGGGGCCACTGCAGGGTGGCGGTGTCGCGTCCGGTCAGCCCTGCCAGGCGGTCGAGGGCTGCGGCGTTGAGGTAGGCCTCGGAGTAGCGGGGGTCGAAGATCTGGTTGCCGTCGCCGACCAGTGGCCAGAACTCCTCGGGCTGAAGGCCGTTTTCCGCGGCAAGGCGCCGGGCGAAGGAGCCGGTGGACTCCCCGGCGATGAACCGGACCTGTCGCGGCAGCGCCCGGGCGGGCCGCCAGCTGGTGCGTGTGCGGGTCCTTTTCTTGCGCGGGGCCTTCGGCATGGCCGTGTGTGTCCTTCCTCATCGAACGTCCGTGGCGGTGGTCCGCTGTGGCGGCTTGTGTCTTCTTCTTAACGGGTCGGCTGCACGTGGCGCCTTCGGCGCTCTACGAAGGCCAAGTGGCACCGGGAGCCACTGGAGTTGGCCGATTCTCGGCGCTGTTGCGTTGTCGGGCTTGTACAGTTCCCGCGCGCGGATCACCTGATGATCGGCGCATTGTGTCCCCGCAAGGAAGTCCGGCCGCTCGTGTCCGACACCGAAGAGACAGCCATGAAGCTGTTTCCGCATCAGGTTCAGGCCCTGGCTGCGATCCGGCGTGCGGTGCGGCGGGGTGAGCGGCGGATGACGGTGGTGGCCGCGTGCGGTACGGGTAAGACGCTGATCGCCTGCCGGGCCGCCGAGCAGGTGGCCCCATCGGGTGCGGTGCTGGTGCTGATGCCCACGCTCGCGCTGGTCACCCAGACCGTCTCCCGCTGGCGGCAGGCCGGGTACCAGGGGCTGGCGCTGGGGGTGTGTTCGCTGCCGCAGTCCCGTAGCGGGCTGCCCCGTTCTGAGGCGGTGATGACGAACGACCCCCTGCGTGTGGCGATGGCGCTGACTGCCGGCGGTCCGCTGGCGGTCTTCGCCACCTACGACTCGCTGCATGTGATCATCCGGGCGTATGAGCTGTTCGCGCTGCCGTCGTGGGACCTGGTCATCGCCGATGAGGCGCACCGTACGTGTATGGGGGTGGGGGAGGGCTGGGGCAAGGTCCACGATGACGGTCTCGTGCCGGCCAAGGTGCGTCTGTACATGACGGCGACCCCGAGGATCTGGAACGGCCAGGCGCCACAGGAGCTGGCGGAGTTCGTGGAGCGGGCGCCGACCGCCACGATGGACCGCGAGGACGTCTTCGGACCCACCGTCTACACCCTCGGTCTGGCCAAGGCGATCGAGGAGGGGATCCTGGCCGACTACCAGGTCCTCATGCCCGTGGTCGGCGACGACGATCTGCACACGATCCTGGCCGAGCGGCGCCCGGCCACCAGCGCCCATCACGACGGGCTGCGGACGGCAGCGATCCAGGTGGCGGTGCTGCGGGCGATGGCCGAGCAGGACTTGCGGCGTGTGCTGGTCTTCCACAACCGGGTGGATGCCGCGCACCACTTTGCCCGGACGCTGCCCGCCACCGCCGCCCAGGTGCCGCCGCCGCTGCGCATCGAGAAGCTGTGGGCGTATGCCATCGACGGCGAGCAGGACCCCGCCTACCGCCGGGGTGTGCTGGCCGCCTTCGGCGAGGAGGTGATCGAGAAGGCCGTACTGTGCAATGTGCGGGTGCTCAACGAGGGCGTCGACATGCCCGCGGTCGACGCGGTGGTCTTCGCCGATCCCCGCTACAGCGTGATCGACGCGATCCAGGCGATCGGCCGGGCCCTGCGCCAGCCGCCGGGCAGCGGCAAGATCGCCACCCTGGTCATTCCGGTCTACCTGCCCGACGGCACTTCGCCGGGCAAGCTGCTGAAGAACTCCTCCTTCGGCGCCCTGTGGTCGATCCTGCAGGCCCTGCGCGCCCATGACGACTCCTACCTGGACCGGATCGCGCTGCCTGAACGCCGCCCCGGCGGGCGGGTGCTGGGCCGCCGCCTGCACTACAGCCAGCCGGAGCGCGCCGCGGAACTCGCCGCCGCCCTGGGTCTTCAGATCACGCTGCCCGCCACCGGCACCTGGGAGGAGGCCCTGCGCGCCGCCACCCGCTACGCCACCAAGCACCGGCATCTGGACGTGCCGGAGCCCTTCGTCGACGACGAAGGCTTCGCGCTGGGGGAGTGGATCGTCAACCAGCGCCTGCGCTACCTCCTGGGCCGCATCCCGGCAGACCAGATACGCGCGCTGAAGCGGCTGGGCATGCTGTGGACACCGCCCGAGCACACCTTCGAGCGCATGCTCACCCACGCGCGGCGCTACGCCGACGAGCACGGGCACCTGGCCGCCCCGACAACCGCCACCGCCGGCGGCCACCGCGTCGGCGCCTGGCTGGCCGGCTGCCGCGCCCGGGCCAAAGCCGGCACCCTCCCGGACGAACAGGAGCGGGCCCTGTGCGCGATCGACCCGTGGTGGAACCCGCCCTTCCCGCTGACGTGGAGGCGCACCTACGCGGCCGCCAAGGCGCATGTTCGGGCCGGCGGCAGCGTGGATGTGCCCGGCGACTTCCGCACCGGCGACGGTGTACCGCTGGGCCAGTGGCTCAGTCGCCAGCGGAACCACTGGGGTGACCTTGATCCCACCCAGGCCCAGTTGCTCCTCGAACTCGGCGCCACGCCCGACGTGGACAGCCTGTACCCCGGTCCCTTCCTCACGCCTGAGCGGCAGGAGTTCCGCCGCGGCCTGATCGCCGCGGCCAACTACCTCGCCCGCGAGGGGAACCTGCTGGTGCCGCGGGCGCACGTCGAGGAAACCTGGATCGGCCCCGTCCGCCTCGGCGCCTTCATCCACAAGCACCGCCGCTGGCCGCAGAAGCTCACCGAAGCCGAGCGGACGGCCCTTCAGACGCTCCGCATGGTGTGGGACGTCTCGCTCGCCCGTACCAGTCGGCGCGGCACGGCCGGGCGACGGCGCCTGCCACCGCCTGCCGACGGCACCGGAAGCCAGGGGTGAAACCGGCCGGTGCCCGCGCCCCCTACCCGTCACAAGGTGATGCTGCGCCCCAGGTACAGCGAGTCCAGCAGTTCTTCAGTGATGCGTTCGGTCTTCGTCAGCATGGCCTGCTGGGCGGCCTGGCAGACCAGGTGGGACAGGGCCCGCAGGTATCCCTTGCTCCGTTTGTGCAGATAGGGGGCGAGGCGGGTCAGCTCGCCCAGGGTGTGGTGGTGCAGGCGCAAATCCCGGTCGAAGACGTCGACGATCTGTGTGAACTCCGCCCGTTCTTCGTCGCTGAACCCGATGCGCCGGGTGCGCAGCACCATGTGGTCACCCCACGGCTCCTCGCCCCCCTCGAGCGGGGTTTCCCGGTCCCGGGTCATCGGGTCCACGATGGAGCGGGCGCCGCGTCCGCAGTAGATGTAGGTCGCCCCGGTCTGCTCGCTGATGTACTCGAGGTAGTCGAAGGTCTGCTCGGTGTCCGCCCCGGGCCGTAGGTGTTCGATGCCGTCGATGAGGACGAGCAGGGTGCCGCTGGCTCGCATGACGTGGCAGATGGAGCGGGTGGGGTCGGATCCGCCGTCGCGCTCCAGCCCGAGGAAGGCGGCGAACGCGGCCGGCCAGTTCCTTGCGCCTCCGCGGCCTGGGGCGGGCACGCTGAGGGTGATCACCGGGATCCGGTTGTCGTCCGGCGCGTACAGGCGCTGGATCTTGTGTTCGTAGTGCAGGCCGATGGCTTGCAGCAGCACGGTCTTGCCGGTGCCACGGGGGCCTTCGACGATGATGCCGATCCGTCCGTGGGTGCGCTGGCGGTTGGCCCGGATCTGCTGGTGGACCACGGGCAGGGCCCGGCTGATGGCGGGGGTGCGGACCATGCGCATCTGGCCGTGGTAGAGCAGGCGGGGGTCGCTGTCGGTGATGTCGCTGCCCAGGGGCGCGCAGTCGGCCAGGTCCGGCGGCTGCGGGCGGTGGGCGGCGAACGCCTTCCACGCCTGCCGGGTATCCAGCCACCTGGGGGCGGGCGGGGCCAGGAGCGGGGCCGCAGCCAACGCGGGCAGGTCGATGGCGTCGGTGTCGGGCTTCATAGGTCCGTCCAACTCGTCCGGGAGCACAGGGCGAAAAGCGGGTGTCGGTCAGCTGCCGCCGTCGTCGTCCAGCGGCGGCAGGGGGGTGATGGCGGGCATGCCCTTCCAGTACCAGTCGGTGAAGTCCTCCCCGCCGCTCGCGGGGGCGACGAGGTCCGCCTCGCTGCCCGGGGACTTCGCACCCGCGGACAGCGGCGTGCCATGAGGCGTGGTGAGCTGCCCCCATGTGTCGGCAGCAGGCCAGTCGCCGGCCGGTTGCGCGGGGGAGGGGATGGTCGCTGTGTACATGCCGATGTCGTCCAGCTCATCGAGGCTGCCCAGGGGCTGAAGACCCGACAGGTCCACCGGCGCGGCTCCGGCGTATGGGTCGAACGGCGCGGGCGTGGGGAGGGGCAGGTGGGGTCCGTAGCCGTCGGGGACGGCGACCGTGCCCGGCTCATCGGGGCCGCGCCCGGCCCGCTCCAGCAGCTCCGCCAGGGCCTGCGCGATCGCCTCCTCATCCTCCCGGCGGCCGCCGCGCTCGACGTGCTCGGCGGTGGCCACGTCCCACAGGTACTGCGTCCACGGCGCGCCGATCAGATGCTGGTGGACGAAGGTGGCCTCCACCCACATATCGCGCTGGTGGTCGCGCAGCCACACCCGCTCCGGGGTGTAGGGGTTGTAGCGCAGCTCCCACCCTCCGCGTTTCTTGCCGCGCAGCCCCGAGGGCTGGTACCGGTACGGGTTCAGCCCCTCGTTGGGATCCTTCGCGGGATGGTCGTAGGTGCGGTTCTTGAAGCGGACGCCCTGGTCGGTGACGCCGACCCAGGCGGTCGGCAGCAGCCGCAGGTAGTCCTCCTCCCCCAGGGGGATCGGCAGATATCCCGCGGTCTGCACACACGCCGCATACATCTGATTCGGCGTCAACGGGGGAAGATTCGGGTCGTAGGGGCTGCGCAGCTCTTCGTGCGGATGGTTCTGCCAACCCAGGGCGATCCACTCCTGCAGCAGGTCGTCGAGCTGTTGAAGCGTCCACAGCCGCTGGCCGTCCACCACCGCCGCGCGACGGGTGAAGTCGCGCCCGGTGTAGGTGTTCACCCACTGGCTGAACATCGACTTGATGGAGGCGAAGGTGCGCTCGACGATCGCCTTGTCGGTGGGGGTACGCCGCCGGGCCGGGCGTACCGAGATCCCCAGCCAGGCGCAGGCGTCGAAGAAGGTCCGCCCGGCGAACACCGTGCCGTGGTCGATCACGATCAGATCCGGCACGATGACCGGTCGGCTGGCCGCCTGCGCGAACCGCGCATCCGCGGCGACGAGTTCGTCGTAGGGAAGGTGCGAGGCGCCGGCGTGCGCCAGCGGACTGAAACCGGGCCGCATCGGGGCCGGTGTCAGGGCCTGGGCGAGCAGCAGGGAGGCGTCCACGGCCTTGGTGGCCCGCCCGGTACTGCGCTGCGCGCAGATCAGCCCCGGCCGCGCCTGTGCTCCCCGGCGCCGGCGGCGGGACGTCTTGGGGCGCACCACGGCGGCGATGATGCTGCGGGTGGCCACATCCACGGCCGCCGTCAGCTCGACCGCGGCCGGCAGGCCGTCGTCACCGAGGACCTTCACGTCCAGATCGGTGGAGTCGATCTGCACCACCTCACCCGGGGCGATCGCCTGTGTCACCGTGAACGGCGGAGCGGGCCGGCCCGCCGACCGCTTGTGCCGGCCGCTCGGCCCATCAAGGCGCCTGGCGTCGATGCCGAGGCGCTCGAGCAGCTTGTACAGCGTGGAGTCGGCCGGCACCTTCACCCCCGCCCCGTACCGGGCCCGCGCGGCGCGCCGCAGCTGAGTGAACAGCTTCACCGCGTTGCCCGGCGGCGCGTTACGTCCGGCCTCGACCAGCTCCAGCAGCAGGTCCATCACCCGGATGTCGGTGCGCCCGTACAGTGTCGTGCTGCGGGTGCGGCGCTTGTCTACCAGCCCCCAGGCGCCTTCCGCCTTGTACTTCAGCCGCTTGGTCTGCACGGTCTGCCACGACACCTTCCATCCCAGCACGGCGCTCAGTTCGGCGGCCTTGGCCTGGTAGCGCTGGATGAGCGTGGTGCACCGCGGGTCGTATCCCTCGCGCGGCGGGGAGCCTTCCGGCACCCCGGGCAGCAGACCGGTGTCGACCTCGATGACGTGCCGCTCCCAGATCCGCGCCTCGCGGGCCGCTTCCTCGCTGATGCCCTGCAGCAGCGCCCAGTCCGGCATCACTGTGTGCTGGAGAGGCCGGCCCGCCCCGTCCAGGACCGCGAAGTCCTCCGCCGCGGCCAGCGCCGCGAGCAGCACGGCCGCCGGGGGCTGCGGGCTGCCGGCCTGCGGGGCAAGGTGCACGGTCACCCCCGACAGGGCGGTGACGGTGTAGCGGCCGCCGTGCCACTGCACGCTGTCGCCAGGGGCCAGGACCCCGCGCCGCGCGTGCCGCGTCACCGGCGGCTTGGTGGCCACCGCGGTCATCACAGGTCCTCGGCTTGGTAGGGCTGGCGCATCGCCTGCGGCTCGCTTCCCACCGGCCCCACCAGCGAGCCCGGCCCCAGCGGCACGCTCCAGTCGATGCCCAGCCGCCGGTGCCACAGCATGTGGTACAGGCGAGGCAGTGCCGTCAGCGTCGGCAGCCCCGCGCCCGTGATGCCCTCCAGCAGCGGGCACGGAGAGGTAAACGCCGCCTGCAGTTCCCGCTCCACCGCCGCATCGCCGTTGCGCGGATGCCGGTAGCGCGCCACCCACCGCACATTGGCCAGCGCCACCGGGCCGGGCGGCCGCGGCGGCGCCCCCAGCTCCCAGCCCGCCTCCTGGCAGACCTCACGCAGCACCGTCAGCTGCCGCTCGAAGCGGGCGCTGGGCCCGGTCGCCGGGGGACAGGCCACCACGGCCAGCGCGCCGGAGGCGGTGCGCACGAAGAAGTCCGGCACCAGACTCCTCTCCCGGCCCCCCTCCCGCCACTCGAGCCGCGCCGACCATGCCTGGAAGTCCACCACCTGCGGGTGGAAATCCAGCAGCATCGCCACGGTCAGCCTCTGAAGCGACCGGCACCCCACGAGACGGCCGGTGGTGGCCGACCACCACCAGGTGGCGATGCTGCGCTGGGAGGGGTGCCGAGACGGTGCCCACACCGCCTCACGTCGCGTCAGTGGCACATCGGCCGCCTGGGCAGCCGGTACCTTCACCGTGCGCCCCACGGCATCCCGGTGGACCACCACGACGTCCTTGGGTACGCCCATGCCCCTCCACCCATGTCCGTGACCGGTCCAGTCAGGCACCCCTGGCTCCCGGCCGCACGGTCATCCGCAAGCGGCACGCAGGCTACGCCGCCCCGTCACAGCAGCGACTGGTTTCGGTCAACAAGCCTCCCCGCCATGCCTGTTCTGCCCGCCCCGCGGTCCTGCGCCGTCCGGTGCCGCGGGGCGTTGTGCGCCACGCCGGCGGGGCATCGTCTCCTTGCGGCCGTAGTCCTCGGAAGCGGCTGGCGAGGCTCAAGACGTCATAGATGCACCGCTGCTGAAGGCGCACGGAAGGGAGCCGGCCGGCGATGCCCCAGGCCGACAACGGGTCGGGCCGGTGGGGCTGGGGCGCGCCTACAGCTCGAACTGGAGGTCTACCAGGTCGGTGAGCTCCACTTCGAGGCCGTGGGCGCGGCGGCCGTTGTCGCGGAAGTACACCTCGCCCAGGGCCTCGGCGGCGATCTCGCGGAGCCCGTCCTCGCTGACGCCGGCCTCCTGGGCCTGAAGGAGACGGGCGGCGTGGCGGGGCGGCAGGGCGAGGGTGAGGTGACGCACGCGGGCCTGGTCGGTGCTGCCGGGGGCGGCGGTGTAGCCGAACCTCGCCTGGACATCGATCATGATGCCGCCGGTGGTGGCCGCGGCCTGCTTCGCCCGGGCGCGGACCTGTGGCTGCCAGCGGGCGCGGACCTCACGCTCGAGGCGGTCGGCGAGCCTGCGGCCGGGGGGTTTTGATCTTGTTCTTCACGTACCGCTCGACGGTGCGTTGGCTGATGCCGAGCAGTTCGGCGACCGGCTTCGTCCGGCCGCCGTGCCTCGTGACGAGGTAGCGCATCTGCGCCCCGGCCGACTTGGGAACGGGTCGGGTAAACGCGCCCTGCACCGCCCTGTCGAGTTCTTCCGCGACCGTGACCATCGCCCCTTAATCCCCCTACTCTCCGGTATCCCTGGCGGCATGCTCGCCGGTCTTGATGTAGCGGGCGAGGTTGGCGACACGGCCGTCGGCGCTGAGCTGTTCGAGCACGTCCGCCCCCCACAGCACGGTCTGGGTGCCCTCGTGCTTGACCATCCCCGGCGAGACCCCCAGCCGGAAGCTGCCCGGCACCGTCTTGCCGTCGGCGCCGTAGGGCAGGACATCCAGCGGGCTGGGTCCGTCGGCGGCGTACACGGCGCAGTCCGACAGGACCGCGACCGGGTAGCGGCCGGTGGCCGCCGCCAGGTTGAGCATCTTGCGGTGCATGTTGATGCGGGCCCGGGAGATGACGGTGGCACGGATGTCCGGCCGCCAGGTCGGCCGGGCGAGAGCGGGCCAGGACTGCCCCGGCTTCCAGCCGCCGCCGCGCGCCTTCTCCTGCAGCTTGCCGATGCCACCCTTGACGGTCATCTTGATCGCGTCCAGGACGATTCCCATCTCCGCATCACGGCTGCGGTAGCCGTCCATCGCCTTCAGGAACTCGTGAGGGGTCAGGTTCTCCGTGACGCCGAGGTCCGCCATGGTGGCGACGTAGGCGTCGCGCAGCCGCTTGTACCAGCCGTCCAGGAACCGGCCGGCCTCCGGCCGTACCCAGGCCTCCAGCGGGGTGACGTCGTAGCCGAGCTCCACGGCGTACGCCACCGTGGGGGTGGCGTACCAGGCCGGGCCCTGGGGGCGTTCGCCGGTCGGGGTGAACGGGCTGGGCAGCAACGCTCCGTCGAGCTCACGCCATTGCTTTGCGACCTTCACACGGCCCAGGTCGACGTGGGAGAGGTCGACCAGCCAGGAACCGGGCAGCGCCGCATCGAAGATGGGGTTGGTGACGTGCACGGGCGGCGATGCCAGGCCCACGAGGGCGCCGTTGGCGGCCGCGCCGAAGGCCAGGTTCACGTCGATGCCGACCAGGTAGCGCTGCATGCACTCGGCATCGGTCAGATCCCGCGCCCAGTCGTAGGCCTCCTCGAACAGCTTCTCGCCAGGGCCGCGCACGTGGAACCGGGGCAGGTCGGCCAGGACGGGATGTCCGTCGGTCGCCTCGCACGGCGCCGGGTCCATCGGCTCCGTACCCAGCGACCCAGGCCGCCTCTCGCGGTGCCGCCGGCCGTCGGCGTCCGGCTCGCTCGCGCGGGTCGGCGGGCCCAGCGCGGTCATCAGTTCAAGTCCGGTGACGGCGGTGGAGCCGACCGGCGTCATCACCCGCATCGCGTACACGCCCAGCACGCGGGCGAGCTGCGCCGGCTGAAGCTGCGCGGCATGGCCCCAGGCGCGGTCATCAAGAGCGCGCCACGAGGGGATGCACAACTGCACGCAACGCCGTCGGCCGCCCTGGGCGGGGCGGTAGATCCGCGCCCAGGGCCCGAACCCGCGCTTGGTGAGCTGCCAGTCGGCACGCTTCAGCTGCTTGATGACCTTGTGCCCGTCCCCGAGCCGCCCGGCGAGCCGCTCCTCCTGCGACAGCGCAGCCGGCAGGCCGTACCGCTCGCACGCGGCCGGCGTGAGGACCAGAAGAGGGTCGGCGTCCTTCCCGCAGCCGTGCAGCCTGAAAGCCCCCAGCTGCGCCTCGCTCAGCGTCCACTCGACCAGGGCAGGCAGGGACGTGGCGGGTACGTCCAGGATGAGGCCGCCGATGCCGTAGCCGGTCACCTCCCGGCCGGCGCCGGCATCGAGGACGAGCAGCGGACCGTGCGCGTACGCGCCGCCGGGCGCGGGGTTGTTCGCCCAGGCGGCCTTCTTCCCACCCGGGCGGCGCGATGTCTGCGACGGGCGGGCGGTACGCGCCACACGTGACGCGGCAGCCGGTGCCAGAACAGCGGTGCGGGCAGCGGGAGGGGTGCTGCCGGACGCGCTCTGGGCCGCGGCCTTGGGCTCCCCGCCCGTGGGCACAGGCGCCGCCGTGGGCGCCGGGCCGGTGAACGTTTCCGGCACAGCGCTGTCCTCCTGCAGTGCGCCGACGCTCTCGGCGGCGGGGGCCGGGTAGAGCTGCGCGAGCTGCTCCAGCAGGCGCGCGTACGCCTCCCGCTGCGGCGGCCGCGGTTCGGTCCTGCCCGACTCCCAGTCGCCGACGGTCGCGCGCCGCACGCCCAGAGCGGCGGCCACTTCATCAAGGGTGAGCGCATGGGCCTGACGCAGCCGCTTGCGCTGCGCCGGCGGCGGCAACGCAGACCGCGACGCCACCAGCGCATCAACCGCGTCGAACAACTCGGACATGAGATACCTCCACTCGCACCCTAGCCCATGAAACGAACTTATCGCGTACCTTCCACGTCCATTCTTCGTGCATCAAGCGTACGAAGAGAGTTGGGAGTGGTATGGTGCCCGCCTGGAAGCTCCCGCTACGGCCTCACCGCCCCGGCCTGCCCGGGGGCGCCGTCCCGCTTCGGACCGAGGAAGACCTGCATGACCGTGGCTGCTGTTGCCGCATCCGGCCGACCTGAGAAGCGGCCGCTGTTCGCCGACCAGATCCAGGCCGTCAAGCGGCTGGCGCGGCATCTGCGACGTGCGGGCACGCGCGGGCTGTACGTATCGGCGACAGGGACCGGCAAAACCCTGGTGTCCATCCGGGTGGCGGACGAACTCGGCGCACGCCTGGTGCTGTTCGTGGTGCCCACCCTCGACCTGGCAGCCCAGACGGCGCTGGCCTGGCGCCAAGACGGGCACGCCGAGCACATGGTGATCGTCTCCTCCCTGGATGCCGCGGGCCGTGACGACCTGGTCGCCGCCCGCGTCATGTCGACCACCGACCCGCACGCACTGGCCGCGCTGATGTCGGTGGTGGGGGAGAGGGAGGACCAGATTCCGGCGCTGACGGTGATCTGCACCTACGACTCCCTAGACAAGATCGAACAAACCCAGAGCACGAAGTACGCGGTGCCGCCATTCGATCTGGCGGTCATGGACGAGGCACACCGGATCGCCGGCCGCGCCGACAAGAAGTGGGCCATCGTCAACGACGCGAAGCGGATCCACGCGGAGCGCCGCCTCTACATGACCGCCACCCCCCGCATCTTCGCCGCCCCGGAACTGGCCGAGTCCGCCGACACCACCCGCCCGCGCCGCCGCGCCACGGCAATGGCCGCAAACGCGTTCGCCAATTCCATGGACAACGAGGCCGTCTACGGCCCAAAGGTCTTCGAGTACCCGCTCGCCCAAGCCGTCGAGGACGGCCGCGCCGCGGACTACCGCATCGTGGTGCCCACTCTCACCGACGCCGACCTGCGCCGCCGCCTGAACATCCCCACCCCCGCCACCGCGGCCAC
>NZ_JASCXN010000068.1 GCF_030010625.1 Streptomyces sp. CC208A
AACAAGCACCACCCGGTCGGGGGCCGCATCCAGGTGGAGGACGACCGGCATGTTGTAGACAGCGGACGGGCCGTCGAACTGATTGACGAGCCAGAGGCGGCGCTGGGCGTGGGAGAGCGGCACCCGGTCCCCGGGAGGCAGGGGGTCCTCGTGGACGACCGCCAGCCGGGGGTCGGTGGTGCGCAGCACCTTGCGGTTGATCTTCCCGGAGCTGGTGCGGGGCAGGGCGACGACGATCGAGACGGTGGGGACGGCGGCGGCCGGCATCCGTTCGCGTACCCACGCGCGGAGTTCCTCGGCACTGGTGCCGCCGTCGGTGACGACGAAGGCGACGAGCCGCTTGACGCCGTCGGCGTCCTGCTGGGCGACGGCGGCGGCCTCACGGACGGCCGGATGGCCGGCGAGGACGGAGTCGACGGCGGCGGGGTCGATGCGCTGGCCGCCGATCTTCACTTCGTCGTCGAGGCGCCCGTGGTACAGGATCTGCCGGTCGTCGCCGATGGTGACGAGGTCGCCGGTGCGGTAGGCGCGTTCGCCGTCGAGTTCGGTGAAGCGGCGGGTATTGAGATCGGGGCGGTGGAGGTAACCCCGCGTCAGTCCCCCGCCGAGGAGCCACAGTTCACCGGCGACGACGGCGGCACGGACGCCGGGCAGCGGGCGGCCGATGGGCACCGGCCCGGAGTCGTGCCGGGTGAGGTCGGCGACGGTGGCGACGACGGTGGTCTCGGTCGGGCCGTAGGCGTTGAGCAGCCGCACCCGGTCTCCGACAAGACCGCGCCACTGCGCGATCCGCTCGGGCAGGGCGGCCTCACCGTAGATGACGACCGTGCGCAGGGCGGCGGGCAGGCGGACGGAGCCGGTGGTGAGAACGTAGACCAGCTCGTGCCAGTAGGCGGCGGGAAGGTCGAGGAGGGTGACGCCGAACTCCTCGCAGCCCGCGAGGAGTTCGGCGACGTCCAGCATGTCGTCGGTGCGCAGCACGAGGGTGCCGCCCGCACCGAGGGTCGTGAAGATCTCCTGGATGCTGGCGTCGAAGTGCAGCGGGCTGAACTGCAGGACGCGGGCGTCGGCGCCGATGCCGTACGCGGGGGTGGCACCGGCGATGAAGTGGGCGAGGGAGTCGTGGGCGACGACGACACCGTTGGGCACACCGGTGGAACCGGACGTGTAGATGACGTAGGCGGCGTCCTCTCCCGCGCCGGGCCCGCCGAGGACGAGTTCGCCGTGGCGGGCGACCTCGGCGGGCTCGGGGGCGTCCTCGCCACAGGCATCCCGCAGGATGGCGGCGTTGCGGGCATCGGGGGCCTGCACATCGAGCGGCAAGTAGGCAGCACCGGTAGTGAGAACGGCAAGGAGACCGACGATCGCGTCGATACCACGCGGCCGGTGGAGGGCGACGAGGCGGCCGGGTCCGGCGCCCTGGGCGGCGAGTTCGGCGGCCCGGGCGCGGACGGCGGCGCCGAGTCCGGCGTAACTCAGCCGGGCGTCGGCGTGGACCAGGGCGATGGCGTCGGGGCGGGTCCGCTCCTGGTGGGCGATCAGGTCGAGCACCGGCGGCGCGACAGCCGGAGAGGGTCCGCCGTCGAGCAGGTCGTCCGTTCTGCTGGGGGGCATGCTGAGTTCCTCCGGTAAGGGGCCGAGAGACCGGGGCGAACGGTTCCTCTCGCCTCCGTGACCACCACGCTAGGGGTGGGGCAGGGCCGTCCGGGGCAGGAGACGCGGCAGCTCCGGGCGGCAGAAGGAGCCGCCCGGAGCTGCCGGTCGTGTAGTACGGGGTGGGGTGAGGGTGTTCAGCGGCCGGTACGAGTACCGGCGCGGGTGCGGCGCTTGAGCGCGGGGGCGGGGGCCGGGGGCCGTGCGGGGCCGGCGGCCGGGGTGTGCGGACGGGGCTCGCCGGGGGTCCTGGCGTCGCCGCCGGGCCGTGTGGTGTCCCCGGGCCTGGGAGGCTGTGTCGCGGCGTCGTCGAGCAGGCGGGCGAGGGCGGTGGCGGTCGGGTTGCGGAAGACGTCCCTCAGGGTGAGGTCCTGTCCGAACTCGGCCCGGATCCGGTTGAGGAGCCGCACGGCGAGGAGCGAGTGTCCGCCCGTCTTGAAGAAGTTGTCGCCGCGTCCGACGTCCCGTCCGCCGAGCACCTCCCGGAAGAGCGCGAGCAGCCGCTCCTCGTGGGCGCCGATCGGAGCCGCCGTCTCCCCTGCCGGGCCGCCGGGCCGAGCCCCGCCGCCGACCGTGATCCGGGCGGGGGCGAGGTACTCGGGCAGCCGCCGCTCCGCCCAGGCGCGCAGCTCCGCCTCGGTCACGGCGGTGCCGGGCACGCAGGTGACGGTGGCGTGCAGCCGGTCGTCGTGGACGTCCACGGCGGCGCCGGTGACGGCCGGGTGGGCGAGGAGCGCCTCCTCGACTCGGCCGGGTTCGACCGGGTAGCCGCCGGCGGTGAGGGTGGCGACCGGGCGCAGGGTGCCGTCGGCGGAGACGTACGCCCTCCGGCCGGTGGCGCGCAGCCTGCCGCCGGGCACCGGGGTGTGCACCTCGCCGGGCACCCGTACGGGCGCGGGGCGGCCCTGCTCGTCGAGGACGGTCACGGGTGTGACGGGCGCGTCGCCGTCGTACCGGTGCGCGGAGAGCGGTGCGGCGGGGTCGGCGGCGAAGGCGTCGAGGGTCTCGGTGAGGCGCCGAGCCAGGAGCCGGGCGGTGTCGGCGTCGTACAGCGCGGTGGCGTACTCCAGGGCGCCGCGCAGGCCGCCGGGGCCGCCGTCGGGACCTGTCAGTTCGGTGAGGGCGAAGGTGAGGTCGCTCTTGGCTCCGGTGCCGGTGAAGGCGACCGGTTCGCCGTCCAGGACGGACGGGGTGCGGCCCGTGGTGTCGGCGGCGTGGACCTGGAGCATGACCTGGACGAGCGGGGCGTGGGCGGCGGAGCGCTGGGGGCTGAGGTGCTCGACGAGCCGGTCGAAGGGGAGGTCCTGGTGGCTGTAGGCGGCGAGTCCGGCCTCGCGGACCCGGTGGACGAGGTCGGTGAAGGCGGGGTCTCCGGAGGTGTCGGTGCGCAGGACGAGGGTGTTGACGAAGAAGCCGACGAGGGGGTGCAGGGCGTGGTCGGCGCGGCCTGCGACGGTGGTGCCGAGCACGATGTCGGTGCCGGCGCCGTGCCGGGTGAGGAGGGTGGCGAGGGCGGCCTGGACGACCATGAAGAGGGTGGCGCCGTGTGCGCGGGCGCAGCGGAGCAGGGCCTGGTGGGTGGCGGCGCTCACCTCGAAGCCGGTGAGGGCGCCGGTGCCGTCGCTCTCCAGGGGGCGTGGCCGGTCGGTGGGCAGGGCGAGGAGCGGTGGCATGCCGTCGAGGGCGGCGCGCCAGTGGGCGAGCTGCTCGGCGGCGATGCCGGGGATGCGCTCGGCTCCGTCCGTGCCGCCTGTGCCGTCCTTACCGCCCGTACCGTCTGTGTCGCCTGTGCCGACTGTGCCGTCGAGGAGGGCGTGCTGCCAGAGGGTGTAGTCGGCGTACTGGACGGGCAGCGGCTCCCAGCCGGGTGCCCGGCCCTCGGCGCGGGCGCGGTAGGCGGTGTCGAGGTCGGCGAGCAGGCAGGAGGTGGACCAGCCGTCGGCGGCGATGTGGTGGACGAGGAGGACCAGGGTCTGGCGGCCGTCGTCACCGGTGACGAGCGTGGCCCGGAAGGGCAGTTCGGCGGCGAGGTCGAAGACGTGGGCGACGGCGGTGTCCACGGCGGCCCGGACGGCGTCGGGGCCGCCGGCGCGGACCTCGTCGAGGACGGGTGTCCGGTCGTCGAGGGCGAGCTGGTACGGCTCGCCGCCCGCCGAGCGGTAGACGGTGCGGAGCACCTCGTGCCGCGTGGCGACGTCGGCGAGCGCGGCGGCGAGGACGGCCGGTTCGAGGGGCTGGTGCAGGCGGGTGACGACGGGGATGTTGTAGGTGGCGCTGGGGCCTTCGAGCCGGCCGACGAACCACAGACGGCGCTGGGCGGCTGAGAGCGGCAGCCGGGCGGGGCGCAGGGCGGCGGGGACGGGGCGGAGCGGGGGCCGGGCGGGGCCGTCGGCGCGCTCGTCGAGGCGGCGCAGGAGCTGTCGGGGGGTGGGGGCGAGGAAGAGGTCGCGGATCGCGGCCTGGAGGCCGAGGGTCCCGCGTATCCGGTTGGCGAGTTTCCCGGCGAGGAGCGAATGGCCGCCCAGCTTGAAGAAGTTGTCGTCGGGCAGGACGTCGTCGCGGTGGAGGATCTCGGCGAAGAGGCCGCGGAGGATCTCCTCCCGGGGGTCGGCGGCGGTGTTCTCCGCGCGTCCCCGCCCGGGGTCCGGGGTGCCGGGGGTCTCCGGCTCGGCGGCCCGGGCGGCGGCGAGGGCCTCGTGGCGTCGCTCGACGGCGTGCCGCTCGTCGTCCGTGGCCCATTCGATCCCGCTCAGGGGCGTGTCCGCCGGCTGTTCGGCGAGTGCCGCGAGCGCCCGCCGGAAGAGGCCGAGCAGGAGGTGGGCGGTGTCCTCGTCGTACAGGTCGGTGGCGTACTGGAGGCCGAGGAGGAGGGGGCCGGGCACGCCGTCGTCACCGTGGGTGCCGGCGCAGTGGAAGCCGAGGTCGAACTTGGCGCTGCCGAGGTCGGCTCCGTCGAGGACGGCGGGGATGCCGCCGAGGGACGTCGTGTCGTCCCGGCGGTCCTGAGCGCTGACCATGACCTGGAAGAGGGGGTGGCGGCCGAGGGAACGCTCGGGGTTGAGGTCCTCCACGAGGAGGTCGAAGGGCAGGTCCTCGTGGGCGAAGGCGGCGAGGTCGGCGTCGCGGACCCTTCGTACGACCTCCGCGAGAGTGGGGTCACCGGTCAGATCGGTGCGCAGGGCGAGGGTGTTGACGAAGAAGCCGACGAGATCGTCGAGGGCTTCGTCGGGCCGGCCGGCCACGGGGGTGCCGACGACCTGGTCCGGTCCGGCGCCGGCGGCGCGGAGGGCGAGGGCGAGGGCGGCCCGGACGACCATGAAGAAGGTGGCGCGCCCGTCGCGGGCGACCCGGGTCAGCGCCAGGTGGGTGACGGCGTCGAGTTCGGCGGTCACGAGGGCGCCTCGGTGGCTGGGTTCGGCGGGCCTTGGGCGGTCGGCGGGGAGCCGGGTCTCGGCGGGGGCGCCGTCGAGGGCTTCGCGCCAGAAGTCCAGTCGTCGCTGGGTGAAGTTGCGGTCGGGGGACAGGAGTTCGTGCTGCCAGAGGGTGTAGTCGGCGTACTGGACGGGCAGCGGCTCCCAGCTCGGTTCCCGGCCCTCGGCGCGGGCGCGGTAGGCGGTGCCGAGATCCCCCAGGAGACAGCCGACCGACCAGCCGTCGGTGGCGATGTGGTGCACGGACAGGACGAGGACCACCGCCTCCTCGCCTTCGGCCTCGAAGAGGCCCACCCGCAGGGGAAGTTCCCGGGTGATGTCGATGGGGAGGCGGGCGAACTCCGTCACCTTCTCGTCGACCTCGCCGGCCGCGCAGGCGACGGTCTCGACGGGCACGGAGGTGCCGGTGAGGATCTTCTGGTGGGGCTCGCCCTCCACGGCCGGGTAGACGGTCCGCAGCACCTCGTGCCGTTCCAGGACGTCCCGTATCGCCGCTTCGAGGACGGTGGGGGCGGGGCGGGTGGCGAGGCGGAGGACGACGGGCGCGTTGTAGGCGGCGGAGGGGCCCTCCATCCGGTTGAGGAGCCACAGCCGCCGCTGGGCGTACGAGAGCGGCAGCAGTGCCGGACGGAGCGGGGCGGGTACGGGGCGGAGTGTGGGTCGCGCGGTCCCGTCGCCGGTGCCATCGCCGGGTGTGCCGCCGTCTGCGTCGAGGTCGAGGCGGCGCAGGAGCTGTCGGGGAGTGGGGGCGAGGAAGACGTCGCGGATCGCCGCCTGGAGGCCGAGGGCCGTGCGGATCCGGTTCGTGAGCTTTCCGGCGAGGAGCGAATGGCCGCCCAGTTTGAAGAAGTTGTCCTCCGCGAGGACGGTGTCGGTCCGGTCGAGGATCTCGGCGAAGAGGCCGCGGAGGATCTCCTCCCGGGGGTCGGCGGCCGGTCCGGTGCCCCGGTGTTTCCTGGACCCGGGCCGGGGCGTGGAGCGGCCGTGTGCGGCCGCCGCGGCGAGGGCTCGGTGGCGGCGGTCGACGTCCGCCTGCTCCTCCTCGGTGAGGAGGGTGAGGCCGCTGACCTGGGTGGTGCCGGGCTGTTCGGCGAGGACCGTGAGGGCTCGGCGGAAGAGGCCGAGCAGGAGGTGGGCGGTGTCCTCGTCGTACAGGTCGGTGGCGTACTGGAGGCCGAGGAGGAGTCCGCCGGGTTCCCCGTCGGTGCCGGTCCGCTCCTGGCAGTGGAAGCCGAGGTCGAACTTGGCGGTGGCGAGGTCGGCGTCGTCGAGTGTGGCGGGGATGCCGCCGATCCGGAGTTCCGTGTCCTGCTGGGCCTGGGCGCTGACCATGACCTGGAAGAGGGGGTGGCGGCCGAGGGAACGCTCGGGGTTGAGGTCCTCCACGAGGAGGTCGAAGGGCAGGTCCTCGTGGGCGAAGGCGGCGAGATCGGCGTCGCGGACCCTTCGTACGACCTCCGCGAGAGTGGGGTCACCGGTCAGATCGGTGCGCAGGGCGAGGGTGTTGACGAAGAAGCCGACCAGTTCGTGCAGGTCCTCCTCGGGCCGGCCGGCGACCGGCGTGCCCACCACCTGGTCGGGGCCCGCGCCGGCGGCGTGGAGGGCGAGGGCGAGGGCGGCCCGGACGACCATGAAGAGCGTGGCCCGGCCGTCGCGGGCCACGTCGGCCAGCGCACGGTGGGTGGCCGCGTCCAGTTCGGTGCGGACGAAGGCGCCCGCGTGGGTCGGTTCGGCGGGCCTGGGGCGGTCGGCGGGGAGCCGGGTCTCGGCGGGGATGCCGTCGAGGGCTTCGCGCCAGTGGGCGAGCTGCTCGTGGGCGGTGCTCTCCGGGTCGTCGGGGTCGCCGAGCATGTCCCGCTGCCAGAGGGTGTAGTCGGCGTACTGGACGGGCAGCGGCTCCCAGCTCGGTTCCCGGCCCTCGGCGCGGGCGCGGTAGGCGGTGTCGAGATCCCCCAGGAGACAGCCGACCGACCAGCCGTCGGTGGCGATGTGGTGCACGGACAGGACGAGGACCACCACCTCCTCGCCTTCGGCCTCGAAGAGGCCCACCCGCAGGGGAAGTTCCCGGGTGATGTCGATGGGGAGGCGGGCGAACTCCGTCGCGCTCTCGTCGACCTCGCCGGCCGGGCACCGCGCCGCCTCGACCCGTACCGGGGGGTCCGTGACGATCCGCTGGTGCGGCTCCCCGTCCACGGCCGGGTAGACGGTCCGCAGCACCTCGTGCCGCGCCACCACGTCCCGTACCGCCGTCTCCAGGGCGGCCGGGTCCGGCCGGCTCGCGAGGCGGAGCACCACGGGCGCGTTGTAGGCGGGGGTCGGGCCCTCCAGCCGGTTCATGAACCACAGACGCCGCTGGGCGTAGGACAGGGGGATCACGGTTGCTGCCTCTCGTGAAGGACGGGGGCGGGTGGGTGGACCGGTGGTGGGGACCGCGCCGGTGCGGCGGGCGGTCAGGCATCCCGCGCGGCTGTCAGCTCCTCGATGTGGGCGGCGAGGTCGCGGAGCCGGGGGTGCGCGTAGACGGCCTTGACGGGGAGGGTGACGGAGAGTTCGGCCCGGACCCGGGAGGCCAGCTTGATGGCGAGGAGGGAGTGGCCGCCGAGCTTGAAGAAGTTGTCGTCGGGGCCGATCGAGGCGGCGCCGAGGACCTGTGCCCAGACGCGGGCGATGAGTTCCTCGGCGGGGCCGGAGAGGCCGCTGCCGGCCGGGGCCGCCGGGCCGCCCTCCGCCTGGCCGGTCTGCGCCTGACAGGTCTGCGACGCCGGGGTCGCGGCGCGGGTGGGCAGGGCGGCGCGGTCGAGCTTGCCGCTGGGGGTGGTGGCGAACCGTTCCACCGCGACGAAGACGGACGGCAGCATGTACGCGGGGAGGGTCGCGGCGAGTGCGGTGCGCAGGGCCTCGGCGTCGCCGCCCCGGTGGTAGGCGAGCAGGGCGGGGCTGCCGGCGGCGTCCTCGCCGAGGATCACGGCGGCTTCCGCGACGCCGTTCTGGCGGGTGAGGACGGTCTCGATCTCGGGGAGTTCGATGCGGTGGCCGCGCAGCTTGACCTGGCCGTCGGCGCGCCCGAGGTAGACGAGCCGGCCGTCGGGGAGGAGGCGGCAACGGTCGCCGGTGCGGTACGCGCGTGCGCCGGCGTTGGAGTCCCCGGCCTGGGTCGTGGTCGGGTCCGTCGCCGGGTCCGCGACGAAACGTTCCGCCGTGAGGGCGGGCCGGTTGCGGTAGCCGCGGGCCACGCGCGGTCCGGCCAGGTACAGCTCGCCGGTCTCGCCGGGGGCGACCGGGGCGAGCTTCTCGTCGAGGAGGCGCATGCGCAGGCCGGGCAGGACGGTGCCGATGTGGGGCTCGCCGGGCCGGTCGATCAGGCCGGCGGTGGCGTCGACGGTGCACTCGGTCGGTCCGTACACGTTGAGGGCGTGCAACAGCCCGGAGCCGTGGGCGGCGGCGAGGCGGTCCCACAGGGCGGGGCTGATGGCCTCGCCGCCGATGAGCAGGGTCAGCGGGCGGGGGCCGCCGTCGGCGGTGAGGAGATCGAGGAGCGGGTCGGCGTGGGAGGGGGTGATGTCGAGGTCGGTGAGGCCCCGGGCGTCGACGAAGGCGGCGAGGAGGGCGGGGTCGCGGCGGGTCTCCTCGTCGATCATGACGAGGGTGTCGCCCCGGCAGAGCCGTACCCACTGCTGTACGGAGGCGTCGAAGGACGGAGAGGCGTTCCAGCCGACCCGGCGGCCGTCGCCGGTGGCGGCCCCGGCTCCCTCCAGCTCCGCGAGGAGCAGCGAGGCGGCGCCCCGGCCGATCTCCACGCCCTTGGGGCGGCCGGTGGAGCCGGAGGTGTAGATGACGTAGGCGAGGGTGTCGGCGGTGACGGGGGCGGGACGGTACGGGGCCGCCGGGCCGGGGGCGGGGGCCGGGGCCGTCAGCTGGGCGAGGGTGAGGGTACGGGTCCGCGGGGCCGCCGTGGGGTCGGTGTCCGCGTCCTCGACGTCCTCGACGACGATCAGGTCCGCGCCGGAGTCCTCCAGGAGGTAGCGGCGGCGCTCGGCGGGCAGCGCGGGGTCGACCGGCAGGTAGGCGGCGCCGGCCGTGAGGGTGCCGATGAGGGCGGTGACGAGTCCGGCGCCGCGCGGCAGGCAGAGGGCGACGAGGCTCTCCGGTCCGATGCCGAGGGCGGTGAGCCGGGCGGCGACGGCGGCGGCCTCGGCCCGCAGCTCGTCGAAGCTGAGCTCGCGGTCGGCGGAGACCACCGCCGTACGCCCGCCGGGGGCGGTGGCGAGCCGGGCGAGGAGGTCGGCGTGGCCGGTGCCGGCGGCGCACGCGGAGCAGGAGCAGGGAGCGGGCTCGGCAGTGGGCGCGGATGCCTCGGCGAGGGCGGTGGCGGTGGCGGTGGCGGTGGCGGGCGCCTCGGCGGGAGCGGGGGCGGGCGCGATGGCGGTGGTCGTGGTCTCGGGGAGGACGGCGGTCATGGCGGGGCTCACATTCCGTACGGGTGGGTGGAGGGGGCGACGGTCGGGGAGCAGTCGGACAGCGGGATCGGTTCGCCCATGGCGACGAGGATCTTGCGGGCGCCGGTGTACGACTCGCGGCCGTGCGCGCAGAGGATGTTGTCGACGAGCATCAGGTCGCCGGCCTGCCAGCTCTCCCGGACGGTCACGGCCGCGTAGGCGTCGTTGACGGCGTCGACCTCGGCGTCGGTGAGGGCGGTGCCGTCGCCGAGCCGGGTGTCGAACGGCAGGCCGTCGGCACCGAAGGTCTCGACGAGGACCTCACGGACGTCCTCGTCGAGGCTGCGCGCGTTCCAGAAGGCGAAGTGGTTGAACCAGACGCGCTCGCCGGTCACCGGGTGGGTGATGATCGCGGAGCGGAGCTGACGGGTCCGCAGGGTCTCCTCGTCGAGCCACTCGTAGCCGATGGAGTGCGCGTCGCAGTACTCCTCGGCGCCGGCCGGCTCGTCGGAGGAGAACGCCTTGCGCCAGGGCATGCCCGCGAGGTCGGAGTAGTTGCGGACCAGGAGCCAGCCGGCCTTCTCGAAGCGGGCGACCAGCTCCGGCGGGAGGAGGGCCAGGGCCCGGCGCATGTCGCCGACGGTGGTGGCGCCGCCGGTCTCGGGGGCGGTGACGCAGCCGAAGAGGAGGACGCCGGGGAAGTCGAGGGTGTAGCTGTTCTCGTTGTGGAGGCGGATCGGCTGGGCGGCCGGCAGGTCGGTGGAGGAGAACACGCCCTCGCCGAAGTCGGTGCGCGGGGTCGCCTTCTCCTTGTACCCGGCGCGCTCCGCGATCAGCGCGTCCCGGGCCTGCGCGAAGGTGGCGGCGTCCGTGACGGGCAGGCCGCGCAGCATGACCGCGCCGGAGCGGTGGAGTTCGGTCTGGATCTCGGAGCGCCGGGCGTTCAGCCAGGCGGTGGCCTCGGCCATGGTGGACAGCGGCGGCGTCTGAACGAGGGCGGGCTTGCCGGGCTCCCGGACGACGGTGAGGGCGTCCTGGGTGCCGGGGGCGGGGACGGGGGCCTCGGTCCGGGCCTGCTGCGGGGCGAAGGTGGTCATGGTGGGTTCCTCGTCTTCGGAAGGGCGGGGGGAGCCGGGGACTCAGGCCGTGGTGGTGGCCGGGGTGGTGGCGAGGGCTTCGAGCACCGGGTTGAGGCGGGCGAAGAATCCCGTCAGGTCCTGCTGGAAGTAGAAGTGGTCGCCGGGCAGGACCTCGGGGACGACCTCGTGCCCGGCCACCAGGGCCCAGCCGTCGAGCAGGTCGACCTGCACGATCGGGTCGGCGTCGCCGCCGAAGACGGCGACCGGGCAGTCCAGCCGTACGTCGGGCGCGGTGCACCGGTACGCGTCGTCGATCGCGAAGTCGGCCCGGATGGACGGCAGGACGATCTCGCGCAGCTCCGGGTCGTCGAGGATGCCGTCGTCGGTGCCGCCGCGCTCCTTGATGGCGGCCACCAGCTCGTCGTCGTCGAGCCGCTCCGGGTGCACCGGGCACTGGTTGGGCAGCACCGGCGCCCGGCAGGCGGAGGCGACGAGCCCCAGCGGGGTGCGGCCGGCGGCCTGGAGGGCCCGGGTCACCTCGAAGGCGACCAGGGAGCCCATGCTGTGGCCGAGCACGACCAGGGCACCGGTGTCCGCCGGGAGCGCCTCGACGACGGGCAGGGCCAGGTCGTCGACGGAACCGGGCAGGTCCTCGCAGTAGCGGGCGCCACGGCCCGGGTACTGCCCGATGAGCAGACGGACGTCGGCCGGGAGGTGCTCGCGCCAGACGCTGTACGCGTGGGCGTTGCCGCCCGCGTGCGGGAGGACGAGCAGCGACAGGCGGTGCGGGGCGTCACCGGGCAGGTCCCAGACGACGTCCTCGGGGGCGGGAGTGAAGGAGGAACCGGTGGAGGCGCTCATGAGCTGATCCGATCTGTCTCGGTGCGGCGGCGGAGGGCCGGTCGGGCCTTCCGGGCGGCCGGAGCGGTCTTGAGGGTGTCGATGTGCGCGGCGAGCCGGGCCGGGGTGGGGTGCTGGAAGACGTCGCGCACGGTGAGGCGTACGTCGAGGGCACTGGCGATGTGGTTGGTGAGACGGGCCCCGAGGAGGGAGTGCCCGCCGAGGTGGAAGAAGT
>NZ_JASCXN010000069.1 GCF_030010625.1 Streptomyces sp. CC208A
GGCCACGCCGGTCCTCGTTCACAACTGCAACACATCGCTGGCGGAGTACGCAGACAGTCTGCGCCCGGGGTTCAACAAGGTAGACGGTCCGTTCTTTGCGGCGAAATACACCTCTCCGTCAGGGCGAACCTATTTCGGTCATTCAGGTCATGATCTGAGTCCAACTCCTGGTGGGGAAGTGGACTCCCTTGTTCGGCGGTTCACGCCGGAAGGTGGCCGTTACCATGCGGGATGCGCAGAGACGATGTGTCTCATTCAGGCTGAGGCCGCCGAGGGTGCCGCTGGGCTCAGAGGAGGGACGTTCGAAGTGGTGAAGGTGAGAGGATTGAATTCTCCGCCGGGTGGCGCCCACGGCACCCCCGCCAGCCCATGTTCACTGGTCTGCCAACCCAGGCTGGATCACCAGGGAATCAGCTACTGAGGGAAATGATGTGAGTAGGCAGCACCTCCGAGTGAATCGCTTCGGTTTCGCCGAATACGAAGACATGATAGAGGTTTCCAGAAATGTGGATATCTCCGAACTGAAGGGTGCCCTCAAATCAATCGTGGAGTTCGCCCTCTCAGAGGATTCCGATCTTCTCGATTCACTATCGGACGGCGCCCAGTCGGACTTCATGGTTCCTTTGGGAATGTCCGCGAGAATGCTGTCAAGCGGAGATTACTCGGAGGTGGAGTTGCTCTCTGCCGCCTGCACCGTGAGGTACTGTGCCGAGCCGCACTTGTCAGAGTTCCCTGACGAGCTCGCGCAGATGCTCTCTCGGCTGCCTCGGTAGCGACAGCAAATCAAAAGCGTCATCAGGTATGCCTTGGTGGGGCCTTAGGGCGCTGTGACGGCAGTAGTTGACGGCAACGGCGGCGGACACCACAGTGTTCGCCGCCGTTGCCGTGTGTGGGTCAGGAGTGGCTGAGGGCGTTTCCGAGGGCGGTCATGGCTTCGCGTTGGAGGCGGAGGCGTACGTGGGCGTAGACGGTGGCGGTGACGCCGATGTGGGCGTGGCCCAACAGCTCCTTGATGACGACAAGTTCGACCCCTTGTTCCAGAAGCAGGGTGGCGGTGGTGTGGCGAAGGTCGTGGAAGCGGATGCGGCGGAGGCCGGCCTTGCGGAGGAGCGCGATGAAGGCGCGGGTGAGGTTGGTCGGGTCGATCGGTCGGCCCTGCGCGGTGGTGAACACGTGTCCGTCGTGCTGCCATCTGGTGCCTACGGCCTCACGTTCGGGCTTCTGCTGCTCGTGGTGGAGCTTCAGCGACTGGAGGCAGCGGGTGGGGAGGGCGATGCGGCGCTCGGAGGCCCGCGTTTTGGTGGGCAGCGTGGTGAGCCCGCCTGCGCTGGTGCGCTGCAAGGTTCGGCGGATTGCGGCGGTGCCCGCGTCGAGGTTGAGGTCTTCCCAGCGGAGGCCGAGAAGTTCGCCCTTGCGGAGTCCGGTGTGGAGGGCGAGTTCGAACAGCGCGTGCAGCCGGTGACCTTGCGCGGCGGTGAGGAATTGACGGGCTTCGTCGGCGGTGAGGGGTTCAAAGCGTCGGGGCCGTGGGGTGCCGGTGCGGACGTTCCGGGCGACGTTGCGCGGGATCTCTTCCTCGCGGACGGCGTGCTCCAGGGCGGATTTGAGGACGGAGTGGATGTAGGTGAGCGTCAGCGGGGAGAGCAGCTTGTGGCAGCACTGGCCGGCGGCGCAGCAGCGGGGCTGGTCGCGCCGGGCGTCGATGCCGCGGGTGCAGCACTGGCAGGTGGTGCGGAGCTGGTTGAGCCAGGTACGGACCTCTTTGGCTGTGAGCTTGGCGAGCTTCTTCTTGCCGAGGCCGGGGATGAGGTAGCGGTTGACGCAGGCGGTGTAGCGGGTGTGGGTGTTCTCGCGGAGCTGGTGGACGGCGACGGTCTCCAGCCAGTACGTCAGGTACGCGGCCACGCTGCCCTGCGTGGAGGGGACGGGGAGGCCGCGGTTGCTGTTGGCGATCTTCTCGGTGAGCTTCGCCAGCGCCTCCCTACGGGTGGTGCCGTAGACCCGGACGCGCTTGCGGGTGTTGCCAGGGGCGAGGACGTATCCGGCTGCCTCCCAGCGGCCGTCCTTGCGCTGGTAGACGGTCCCGTCGCCGTTGGCGCGCACGCGGCGGGAGGCGGGGTTGTCTCGGGGTGTGGTCATCAGGCGGCGGCTTCCTGGTCGAGGCGGGTGCGAATGAAGTCGGTGAGGGCGTGTGTGGGGATGCGGCGGGCGCGGCCGAGGGTGATCGAGGCGAGCTGGCGGGTGCGGAGCAGGTCGTAGACGGCTGAGCGGCCGAGCTGGAGGCGGGCCATGACCTGGGGAACCGTCAGCAGCTCCTCCTCGCAGGGCGGGACCGGGTCATGTGCGGTCATCAGCAGCCCCCTTCCGCGATGAACTGCCGTGCGAGTTCTCTGCGATGCCAGACGGCGGCGGCGAGGAATCCGGCGCCGGGGCTGTAGCCGGTGCCGAGGTAAGCCCAGTGGCCGATGACGAGGGTGGTGTCCGGGTCGGGCTTGGGCAGGCTGGCGTGGGTGCGGGCCTGTTCGGTGCGCCAGGCGCGGCGGGCGGCACGGAGCGCGCCGAGGGTGGTGGAGTAGGAGCGGGACTTGGTGGAAAAGTGGCCCCGGAAGCCGAGCATGTGGGCCCACTTCCAGAGCTTCAGGCCAGCGAACTCGGGCAGCTTGCCCAGCTCCCAGCAGGTGCGGATCATCTGCCGCACGTGCCGGGCGACGGCGAGGCGCGGCAACGGGCGGGCCTGTCCGGTGCCGTCGCACGTGGTGCACGGGAGCGGGGTTCCGTGGGGCAGGAGAGTGGCGCCGCGTCCCTGGCAGGGGCGGCAGAATAGGGAGCGGTCGAGGGCGCCGGAGGCGTCGGCGGACTTGGTGGCGTACTTGGCCACGTAGGCGGCCACGGCCTGATCGTTGAATTCGGTGTCAGCGCCAAAGGCAGCGATCTCGCGTACGTCGAGCTGTTCGCCCCAGGCGAGTTCGCGTTCCCCGATCGCGTCCGACGCGACCGTGACGCGGACCCGGGAGGCGGCGGCGCGTACGGCATCGGTGAGCACGGTGACGGTGGCGTACGGCGGCGGGGGCTGACTGGTGCCGTCCGGGCCGTCGAGCCGGATCACGGCGTGGAAGTGGACCAGGCCGCGCTGCTGGTACTCGGCGACCTTGGCGAAGGAGACCCGCAGGACCGCGTGGGCGGCCCTCTGGGTCATGCCGAGCCCAGCGGCGATCTCCCGGCGCAGGTAGGTGGTGAAGCGTGCCCACAGGGCGGAGGCGTGGGCGTTGAACAGGACCGCGCCCGCGTAGTCGTACGTTTTCGGATTCAGCGGTGTCCCGATCAGGGTGTCCGTGGGTTCGTGGAGCTTGCGGCAGCGGCAGGGGCGGATGTCGCCGCCGGGGGTGGTGGGGCGGTTGTGGACGGGGCCGAAGGACGGTGGGGTGAGGGTGACGAAGACGCGCGGGTGGGTGCGGACGGTGTCGGGCACGGTCTTGCCGCCGGAGAGTCCGGCGCGGATGAGGTGGTAGGTGTCGGCGGCGTAGAGGCGGGAGCAGGCCGGGCAGCGGGAGGCGCGGCGGTTGCCGCACGCGGTGAGCAGGCTGCCCGTGGGCTCGTCGGATGTGGCGTAGGAGCGCAGTACCTCGCCGGTCGTGGTGTCGACGGTGGCGGTACGGCCGGTCAGGCGGACGGGTTCGGTGCAGCCGCCGAGGCGTTCGATCTGCTGCTGTGCGCGGTCGAAGTCGGGCTGGTTGACGAGGTGGAGCAGGTCCCGCGCGGCGGGGCTTGCCACGTGGCGCAGGTCCAGGGTGACCATTCGGGGCGTGTCCCTTCTGTCGGGTGTGTGGCCCCGAGCAGCAACCAGCGACGCAGGAGCCGTGTTGGTGCTGCTCGGGGCATGACGAACCAGGCCCATCGGGTGGGCGTGGATTTCAGGGGGGATCCGGCCGGTGGCCGGGGTGGCTCAGAGCTGAGCGAGGGCGGCGATGGCCACCGGCAGGGCGACGCCCATGCGGGTTGCGAGCTGCGCGGCGGTAACCGGTGTTCCGTGCTCGGCTTGGTGGGTGTCCGCGATGCGCCGGGCCGCACTCAGCAGTGCGGCGGGGAGGGCCGGGCGGGAGCCGGTGGCAGGCGCCGTGGTGACGGCCGGGGCGGGGGCGGAGTCGGGGACCTTGAGCACGGCAGGCACTGCGGCCGGAGGCGGCGTAGGTGCCGAGGCGGGGACCGGCTCAGGGGCCGGAGCCGCCGTTTCGGGAGCGGGCGCCGAGGTGGGCACCGGCTCAGCGCTGGGGGCGGGGGTGATGGTTGCGGTGGTGTCCTCCCGGTGTGCGGCCGTGTGGAAGTGGGCGAGGAAGGCGGGGCCGACGTGGCCCCAGCCCAGGAGCAGGAGCGGGGCGACGGTGTCCAAACAGGCCCGGCCGTAGCGTCCGGTCAGCAGGGGCTCGGCGGTGTTCAGCGCGAGGGTGAGCAGCCCGCACAGGTGCAGCAGCCGGGTGCCGGCCTTCAACTCGTACGCGGGGACACCGCGCAGGGCCAGGAACCGCAGCGCGACCAGGAGGCCGACGACGGACAGGTCCACCATGGGGGCGATCAGCGGGGCGATGGGGCGGGGGACGCCGAGCCGCAGGGCGAGCGCCCAGACGTTGCCGAAGGAGAAGACGAAGGCCAGGGCCGCGATGACCGCCATCACCATGGTCACGGTGCGCCGGGTGAACCGTTCCTCCGCCATGCGCGGAACCTCCTCTCGGGGCGTGGGATCGGGGGCGTTCAGGGCTTGGCCAGGGGGACGGCCGGGCCGTCCGGTCCTTCGTCGTCGCCGGGGTTCGTGTTGCTGGTGGTGTCGAGGAGGGCGTCCAGACACAGGGCGGGGTCGGCGGTCAGGTGGGAGGTGGCTTCCGCGATGCGGGCGGCGTCGGCGTCGGAGACGTACGGGGTGCGGATGCGGGTGAAGCCGGGGCGGCCCTGCATCGCCATCACCGCGACACCGACATAGGTGGGGTCCTGCAACGTCACCGGGCTGGCATCGGGCCAGTTGCGGATGTCGTCGCCGAGCGCGGCCACCGCGGCTTCCACCGTCTTCTGCGCGAACGAGAGCCCCACGGGGCACACATCGCGGATGAAGGTCGGGATGGCATCCCCGGTGGTCTTCTGGCTGATCAGGATGGTCAGGATGCCGACGCTGCGGCCCTTCTTGACCAGATCCTCCACCAGCCGGGCGTTCTCCGCCGTCAACGCGGCCAAACGTTTCGTCTCGGCGTCGCTGCCCTTGTACTCACGGAAGAACGTGTGCGCCTCATCGATGAGCACCACCGTGAGCGGCCACAGCCGCGAGGGGCCGACGTGCCACATGTTCTTCACGCCCAGCACGTCACGGATCACTGAGGACCGCCGCCGACGCAGCTCCACCAGCCGCTTGAACAGCGCGTTGGCCTCGTCCAGGTCGTCACCGCAGAACGCGAACATCCGCTTGACCAGGTCCGCGTAGTCGCCCTCCGAGGCCCGCGACACCTTCCCGTCGAAGCCCACGAACTGCACGGCCGCCGACGGCGCGAGGTCACAGACGAACTTGTTCACCGCCGAGGTCTTGCCCGCACCCGGGGTGCCGGCCACGGTCACCCCCGGCACATTCGCCAAGGACACGCACACCGGCGCCGCATACTCGTCCACCCCCAACTCCCAGCGCGACACCTCCTCCAGCGGGCGGCCGGTAGGCCGGTGCTCGGTCGACGTGGTCAAAGGGTCGGAGCGCACGCCACGGATCACCACCCGGCCGGGTCCGTCCGGCAGGACGGAGACCCGTGTGCACCGCCAGGCGTCCGCCAGAAAGCGTGCCGCCTTCTGGTACTCCTCCAATCCGACCTGCGGCAGCGTCCTGGCCCGCACGATCACACCGAACCGGTCCGGCTTCACCTTGATCCTGGGAGTCAGCACCCGAGGGGCCGGGGCAGGGCCGTCCTTCTGCGCGGTGATCTGCGCCAGCAGACCCGGTGTCTTGTCGGTGACCGTCAGTCCGGCCATCCGCGCCAGGCGCACCCAGCCCCAGCGCACCCGCACGGCCTGCCGCATACTGACCCGCGTGCCCCGGTCGGCACGGACGTAGCGCGCCATCGCCCACAGCAGCCACGCGCCCGCCAGCACGGCCACGATCAGCAGCACCTGCGGCACGCGGTCGGTCAGATCCTCCACGTCAGTCCCCCTCGGCCTCGGATATCAGGCGGAGTATCTCGGCCAGGTCCAGCCCGGCCGCGTCCGCCGGGTTCAGGCCAAGCAGTCCGAGCACAGCACCGGAGACGGCGAACGCCGCCTTGCCCTCGGTGCCCGGCAAGGGCCGCAGCGCGTGCAGCCTCCGCTGCGGCCCCCGGTTGCCACGGCCGGTCACTGGGCCGCCTCCGCCGCGACCAACTCCAGGCGGGCGGCGCGGTAGGCGACGCCGTCGGAGAGCTGACCGTTGAAGATCCGCGCCCACGGGGTGGCGAACAGTTCCACCGGCCGGACCATCACACCCGGCTTCAGTCCCGCTGCGAGGCCCGTTTCCGGGACGGTGATCTTCAGGACCTCGGCCCGGCCGTCCTCCATGAGCATCACGGTCACCGTGTACAGCGACGCGCCGGTCTCCCGGTCGGTGGCGACCTCCCCGGTCTGCTGGTCCTTGATCTTCAGCACCGGCTCGGTGCCCGCGATGCACACCGCCGACGGCAGCAGAGCAACACGGATTCGAGACATGGCCATGCCATCACACCCCTTGATCGATGGAGCCGCTTGATCGGCTCGCTAGGAGCATAAAGAGATCATCGCTTAACTTGCAAGGTCGATTAGATCGTGAAAACGATTAGGTTGCGAGGCGCTCAGGTGGGGAACACGTGGATGTGCCTGTAGTGCTAGGGCTGGCTGGCGATACCGTGGTGGCATGACCCTGCCCTTGGACGAGGACTCCCGGCCGCCGTACCTCCAGGCCGCCGAGGCCCTGCGGGACGCGATCCTGAACGGCGAGTTCCGCCCCGGCGAGCGCCTGCCCTCGGCCAACGTGCTGCGGGACCGGTTCGGTGTCTCCAGCTCCACCGTCCAAAACGCCCTGCGTGTGCTCAAGCAGGAAGGGCTCGTCTACTCCCAGCTCGGTCGCGGCAGCTACGTCAGCGCCTCAGCCGGCCAGAGTGCCAGACCAGCTGACGACGACCACGGCGATGCCGAGTGCGAAGGCCCGGACTGGCCGGTCGACCTCATCCGCAACGAAGACAGCCGCCCGCCGTACGTTCAGGTGGCCGACATCCTCCGTCGCGAGATCGAGGAAGGTACCTATCCTCCGGGCTCCCAGCTACCCCCGGCCCGTGAGATCCAGGAGCGATTCCAAGTCGCCAACTCCACCGCGCAGAACGCCTATCGGAGCCTCAAGCAGGCAGGACTCGTGTACGCGGTCAAGGGGCGCGGTGTCTTCGTGCGCCAGGCCCCGGAGCCGGGCAAGCACCACGGGCCGATCACGAACTACCTGCTGCGAGACGAGATCGCCCGCGAGGCCCGTGCGGCTGCCGCCGAGTTCGCCGACCTCAGCGATGACGAGTTGCTGGAGCGGGAGGCGGAGCTGGACCGGCGATGGGTCACGATCCGCGAGGAGCATCAGCGAGTCTTCAACGAGCGCCGGAAGGTAAAACGCGAGAAGAGCCGACGCGGCCTGTTCCTGCCACCCCTCCATGACGACGACGCCACGTCGGACGTGTCGCCGAGCCAGAAGCTGGAGGCCGCGCTGGCCGAGTCGAGGAAACGCGGGCAGCAGCGCCCCTGATCGACAGCCTGACAGATCGACCAGTGGTGAGCTGTTCAGAGTTTCTTTACTTGATCAAGGCGACCCGCTGACGCGGGTCGCGCGCGGCACGGCCGCCCGCCCGGCCCGCTCTCGGCTCCGCCACCGCGGGCCGGCCAGCGACCAGGCCGCGCAGAGACAGCACAGCGGACGACCGGAAGCGCAGGGGAAGCCGGACGCGCCCGCACAGCGAACGCCAGGCCGACGGCGAGGCGACGGCGGGGAATTGGCCGGGGCGCAGGCCCGGAGGTGGGGTCGGTCGGCTCCGTGGGATTTACCCACCTCCCCAGGCTGGGGCCCGCGTCGGGCAAGGCCAGGGGGCCACTCGTTCAAATTCCGGGCAGGTCCAAAGCCTGCCCGAGTTGCCGGGCCAGCGTACGGCCCCCTGACCATGCCCGACCCCAACCCGGGCAGGACACCGGCCAAAGCCCACTCCGCCGCCCTCACGCGCGCAGGCGTCTGACGGCAACGCCGACGGCAACAGGGGTGCACAACACGGCACTTCCACGCACACCCACGGACTGGCCGAGATCCGCTGACCTGCGAAAACGCAGATGACAGCACCTCAGCACGCACACGTACTATGTGCTGGCGGGGGCCACTCCGGTCCTCGTTCACAACTGCGCCGCCGCAACGCCCAGCCGGGGCGGCTCAACGCCTAGCCAGATCGGCGACCGGGGTGTGGACCAACTCGAGAACGATGTCGTGGCCCAAGGGCACACTGTCATCGGTCGCGAGGTGCATGCCCGTATCCCCGGTACCCGGCACGCCAAGGGTAACTATCGCAAGTACGACCTCGTGACTGAGAAAGACGGCTACCTCTTCCTTCACGAATCCAAGAACGGCCCCGGTGCGACCTATGAGCCGAGCCAGAAGGCGATGGACGATCTCTTCACCGAGACTGGCCTAGTGTTGTACGGCCGGTACGCGCGCAGGGCGGGTATCGCGGGATACCTCGACCCGTCGCGCTTCGTCATCAACGTTGTTCACCAGGACGTGTGATGTCATGGGGCACCCTGATCCCCACTGCTGGTGGGGATCAGGGTGCCCCAGTCGGTTCTGTACTAGATAGGGAGCATTCGCGTTGAGGAAGTCAGAAGTTTTCGCAGCAGTCGCAGGCGAGATGAAGAGCTTGGGCTTCAAACGTCGAAGGTCGAACTATGAGTACGTACTGGACCTCGGAAATGGATTTGAAGGCTGGTGTTCGTTCGCGGACGCCGCGAAGGGCGAGAAAACCGTCCTGTGGGTCGCGACCTTCACGGGAGTGCGGTGCGTGCAGGTTGAGGACCGCATCCTGGAATGGTGCGGCGACGTGGTACCGGGATGGGACGGCCGTTCCTATGTCGCCACCGTCTCGATGAACGTCGGCTACCTCACCCCTCAAGCACAATGGCTGGAGCATCGAGTCGACCTCGCAGAGGTGTCCGCAGAGGACGCCATCCAGGCGAATATTTCCGATGTGACCGACATCGGCCTCGGCTTCATTCGGGAGCACACCTCGTACGCCGGCCTGGTGGCCGCGTTGGAAACCGGCAAGGGCCAGATGGCCGACCGCCGTCTCGAGAGGCTCCCACTCGCCTTGGCGCTTCAAGGGGACATCGAGGGCGCCTATCGGGAACTGGCCAGCATGAAGCAAAGGGTGAGCGACGGTTCCTTCCTCACTCCGCGGTACCTGCGTTTTATCGCTGGTTTCGAAGGTGAGTTTCCCCGGACCTGAAATTGCGATGCAGTGGCGTGCCTGTCGGCGTAGGAGAGATTTTAGTCCTGAACTGCCGTGTTGGCGCTCGATAGACTGCTACGGCTGAGCGGTAGGCGAAAACCTGACAATTATTGGGGGCGTGCGGAACTTTCCGCACGCCCCCATGCCCTTTCTGTA
>NZ_JASCXN010000070.1 GCF_030010625.1 Streptomyces sp. CC208A
TCGGCTGTGGACAGCAGTCGGTCGCATTCGGTGCGGCCGCCACGGCCCCGACTTGGGGAGGACCAGCCGCGGCCCGCCGAGCCCGACCTGACCCGCGGCGGCCCCCACCCGTTCTGGCTCCCCGGCTGGGAGAAGTACAGCACCTGGGGCTACGAGCAGGATCCGAGCGGACACCAGCACCTGTACGCGCAGCTGATCCCCAACCAGGACGGCCCGGACGCGGAACCTCGGATCTGGATCACCCCGCCTGGGCACACGGTGCAGACTGTCGACGAGCTGGCCGAGGTCATCGCCGAGTCCATCGCGCCCTATGAGCCGGTCAGGATGCCGGCGTGCTGATCAAGCGGTGGTTGACTCGCCCGCAGCGAAGGCGGAGAAGCCGGTGGTCGGGGCAGAGCTCATCGGCGGACTCCTGTGGAGTGACGGGCCGGCGGCATACGAGCAGGACACGCGGGGGCGTGGTGGGTGGTGAAGCTGCGCCTAGCGCGGCTCCCCTTGGGTGAGACCGCTCTTACGCGCCCGGACTGCCCTTTGTTGCCCCATGCCGGAGATGATGTTGCCCGTCGTCGAGTGTGGGCGCGACGAACGGCGCGGAGAGCGTGGTGAGGAACTCCCTGTTCGCCTCGTGGTTGTGGCCCAGGCGTATGGCGTGTCGTGGCAGCCGGTTCAGGTGTTGAAGGACCGCGGACTGGGCGTTGGGCATGCCGGCGTTGCTGCCGTTGTGAAAGCCGAACAGGTCGGGGTACCGCTCCGTGTCAGAGGCGACGAAGACTTCAGCTGTGACGTGTGCGTCGCGGCTGGTGTCGATGCCGGCCGGAGCCGTGAGGGACGGGGTGATGCGGGGGAGGAGGACGGCCGTCGCGGTTCCGGAGGTAGCAAGGGGCAGGCCGAGCCACCGCGTGAGTTGTTCGGGCCAGATGTGCGCCTTGAGCTCCCGCCCGGACTCGGATCTCAGAGGCGTGACCTGTCCGTTGACGAGGGCGTCCGTGACGCTCTGGTCCTGGGTGGGGTGGGGTGGTTCACCGGTCCGTAGGTGATGACCGGCGGCGGTGGAGAGGGAGAGGGCCTTGAGGAGTCCGAGGCCGATGGCGGCCGCGGAGGGCCACGGCAGAAGTCGGAGCGTGCCGTCGGGGTGGGGGCGGGCGAAGCAGCAGTCGTTGGCCAGCAGTGCGGTGCCCTGGGTGGCCAGGGTGAGAGCGGTGGTGGTCTTGCCCGCGCCGGAGTCGCCGAGTGCCAGGAGCGTCCGCCCGCCCGGGAAGGTGACGGCGGAGGCGTGGAGCAGGACCCATCCGTCGGCGATGAGCTGGGCCCGCATCATCTCGCGAGCGAAGCGGGTGGTCGCGGTGGCCAGCCGTGTCGGCCGACCGGGGCGGGAGGAGGCTGTCAGGTCCTCACGGCTGGTGATCGCAAGGTGCTGCTCTGCGGGGTTGTAGTGGTAGCCGAGTGCCGGGTCGGACAGGGTCTGCGCGGTCACGGTGCCGTCGAGGTGGCGGGTGTAGCCGATGCGTTCACGGGCGAAGACGGCGTGCTGGGAGTGAGCGAGGGGGGCGGGCGCCTGGTGGTCTGCGTCGGTGGCGGTGACCGTCGGCCCTTCGGCGCTGGTTGAGGGGCTTGCCCGCCAGTAGGGACCGAAGTACCGGGCTGCCCAGTCGGTGACGGAAGCACTGTTGGAACGGACCCTGACGGTACGTCGGCCTGCCGCGAGCGTGAGGGTGTGCGTCATGAGCGGAGCCCTTCCGGTGGGCCGGCCCCGCAGGGCCGGGTGAGGGACGTGTGGCTACGCGCTTGTCGGGGACTCGGCATGTGTGCGGTGGCTGCGCGGTGCCCTCTCACGCAGGACGTCGGCCAGCCGGGCGATGCGCCGCAAGGGGGCGAGGTCGGGCGGCGGCGGGGGCGCGTCGCCGAACAGGACCGTTGCGGCATGGCGGACGGAGGTGTCCAGCGGGGAGTCGGTGAGGACTTCGTCGTGCAGGAGGGCGCCGTCGCGTACGGCGGTGAGGCGGTGGTGGTTGCGTTCCAGCTGCCAGCCGCCGGGCGCGGTGACGGGTTCGAGGTGCAGGGTGAAGCGGGTCCGTCCCGCGTGGACGGTGAGGTGCCGGTAGCGGTCGTCGGCGGCACGCAGGCCCTGGCGCCAGGGTGGTCGGGGAGCGGGCGCGGTGTCGTCGGCCTGGCCTGGGCCGAGGATGGAGGACGTGAGTTCCAGCTGGAGGCCTGCCGCGGTGCCGGGCTGGGGCAGGCGGGTGCGTTCGGTCAGGGCGGCGACGAACAGGCGCGGGTCGTATGCCGGCTCGGTCGTGGTGGTGGCCGGGTCGGAGGCGAGGTAGTTCTCCCAGGTCGGCGGGGGCAGGATGCCGCGTACGACGGCGAGCATATGGAGCCACTCGTAGCCCAGGACGCCGTAGTCGCGGTCGATGAAGCGGCCCGAGGCGCTGTCGGGGCGGCGGTCCTTGGTGAAGAGCACCGACACCTTCTCGATGGGCGCGTCGGGCTCGAGCGTGGCGATGAGGTCGGCGAACGCGGGCAGGGTGGTGGAGTGCCGGTACTGGTCGTTGACGACGATCCGCGCGCCAGGGTGCTCGGCCAGCAGGCGGGTGAAGGCGTCGATCTCGTGCCCGCGGCAGGCCGGCTTCTCCATCAGGACTCGGGCGGCCGGGTTGTGGGCGAGCACCGCGCGCAGTACGGGAAGGTGTTCGGCGGTGGGGCAGCAGATCGACCACAGGTCGATACCCGCGGCGACGGCAGGGGACAGTTCGCCGACCTCGTGGGGGAAGGTGCGCACGGCCGCAGGCAGGTCTTGGTGCTTGGGGTCGATGACGGCCGGTGTGGCGCCGAGGTCGGTGAGGATCGCGGTGTGCAGCCGGCCGGCGACGCCGTAGCCGACGACCGCGGCGCGCCGCAGTCCGGTTATGGCGGCCGGTTTCGCCGGGCGAGGGGCGGGGACGGTGGTGGGCTGGTGGGGCGCGGGTCTCGGTGCGGCGTACAGGTCGTAGTACGCCTCCCAGAGTCCGGCGGCTGCGATGGCCGTGTCGGCGGGGGCGGTGTGCAGTCCGGGAGGAACGCGGCCGGGGTCTGTGCACAGCGCTGCGGCGGCGATGAGGGTGCCGGCGCGGTAGGCGTCGTAGCCCTGGTTGGGGATGGAGTCGGCCTCGAAGAGGTTCATGGAGCGGCCGTTGCCCAGCAGGGTGACGGCCTGTCCGTCCGGGAGGTCGAAGCGCATGCCGACGCCGGGGATGTCGGTCGCGCGGGCGCGGTGGGGGCCTTCGGTCAGGGCGGAGAAGTCCCGGGTGGCGAACGGGGCGAGCAGCGCGCCGTCGGGCAGATGAGGAAGGTCGTCCGGGGTGAGGGCGAGTTCGCCGGAGGTGCCGATGACGAGGAACGGTGTGGTGGAGGCCAGAGCGTCGGCGGCGGTGCGGTAGGTGGTGAATCCGTCCTCGGCAGCGTCGATGAGGGCCGGCAGGTCAGTGTCGACGACATCGACGCGGCACCCCAGAGCCCGCAGCTGGGCGGCGAGGCGGGAGCCGAGCGTGCCGTAGCCGAGCAGGAGGACCTGGCGGCCGATCATCTTGCGGTCCGGCAGCAGGGCGCGCAGGCGGCGCAGGCACGAGTCGGCGATCTCGCGGTAGCCGAGGCGGGTCTTGACCTGGGAGCGGGCCAGGTTGAGGACGGGGATGGCCAGGGGGCCGGCCGCGGCAATGCGCTTGATGCCGCTGACGGTCAGCTCGAGTGCGGCATCCACACGGCGCGGGGCGCCGGCCGCGCCGTAGCCGCGGGCGAGCAGTCCTCCGTCGTCGACGACCAGGACCCGTCGGCCCGCCGCGTGGGCGGCGTCTAGGAACGCGTCGACTTCGGCTTGGACCCGGGCGAGGCCGGTGCGGTGCGAGGCCGGGTCGTTGACGGCGCTGTTGTCCAGGACGTCGCTGCGGTAGCCGCGCGCCAGGAACGTGGCGTGGACCCGCTGCCTGTTCCAGGTGTGGTCCCCTTTGTCCAGGGTGAAGATCCACTCGGCGGGGATGCCGGCCCGTTCCATCGCCAGGACGAAGCCGGTGCTGTGTTCCAGGTAGTGGTCGCGGAAGAGCAATGCCCAGCCGTCGAACGCCTGCTGCGGAGCAGTGCTGTAGCGCTCCAGCAGCGGCATGGCGGCACGGATGCCGTCCAGCTCGCTGTCGGTGTAGGGCAGGGCGCGCGCGGACAGGGCGTCATGGAGTTCGGCGGCGAGCCGGCCGGCGCCGGGGGCGGGATCGACCAGGATGTCCACGGCGGCCGGAGCAGGAAGCTGAAAGCCCAGCGTGCGCGGAGCCTGGGGCGGCAGCGTCTTCCACCGCACCGTCACCACAGGGCCCGAGTCGGGGCTGGTGAGGTGGATCGTACCGGGGCCCGCCTGGTCGCACTGGAGCTGATGGCGTCCGGCGACCGCGGTCGCGGCGGCGATCACCTCGTCGGAGCCGACCGGTCCGCGCAGGACCGCCCAGTCGCCCTCGGCCGCTGGTAAGACTGTCATGGACATCACGCCCTCCCCGTCCCTCTGGCGCCGGTCGAGAGCCGTCAGCGGCTGCGGGATACCTGGGCGAGTGCGGTTTCGACGTCGGCCAGGTTCTCCAACAGCCGCTGGGCGGCCGCGTGCCGCAGCAGCCAGAACTGGTCCAGGTCGTCCTGGAGCAGACCTGGCTTGAGGTAGTGCTGCTTGACCCCGTACAGGCTGGTCATCAGCTGCAGCAGCGCCACGCGGGCGCACGCGGTGACGTCGGCGGCCGGCAGGTGAGGGTTGGTGTCCAGGTAGGCGGCCACGAGGTTCACGCCGGCGGCGATCCAGTCGTCGTTGAGGACGACGGTGCGCGGGTCGAAGGCGATGCGGCCCAGTTCGTAGGCGACCAGGAACGGGTCCGGGGGAAGGAAGTCCAGCACGGCCGCCAACGTGTTCCCGTCGAACAGCAGGTTGACCGCGGAGTAGTCGCCGTGCAGGACCTGGCAGGTCAGCTGGGGAAGGCCGGCCAGGAGCTCGGGGATGCGGTGCAGGACCGCGCGACGCTCGGCCAGGGTCCGAAGCGCCTCCTCGTCGAAGGCGTCGCGCTGGGCGCGCTCACCGGCGATGCCCAGCAGCTTGACGGCGGTGGCTTCCAGCTTGTCGATGTCCGGGTCCATCCACTTGTCGAGCTTCGACGACGGCCGCTCCCCGGCCGGGTGATCGGCGAACGCCACATGGATGCGGCCCAGCGCCGCGCCGGCGGCACGCTGCTGGGCGGGGCTCAGCCCGTCGTCGACGACCGTGCCGGACACCCACTCCCACACGGACACCGCGACCCGGTCCTGCTGGACGAGGCGGCGCCCGTCCGTCGAGCGCCGCACCCTCGCGACCGGCACCTGGTGCGCGCCGGCCAGGGCGGCCTGGTCGACCGCCTGCTGCTCGGCCGCCAGGTCCGCGCCGTCCTGGTACTGCTTGACGAACAGCACCTCATCCCCGGCCTGGGCGCGGTAGTTGACGGTGACCTGGCCGATCGGCAGCCGCTCAAGGGCCACGGCAGGCAAGGCGTAGGCGCCCGCGAGGACCGAGGCGAGATCAGCGTGTGCGTCCGGGTCCAACACGACCCCTCCTTGTGACCTGTCGTGACCGGAGGGACACTCTATGGCCTCGCCGCAGGGGGGGAACCATATTCGGCCCACCACCGGCAGGCGGACCGGTACCGCGCCAGGCACGCCCGTGTCGTGCGGGGCCGGCCGGTCCACTCCACGGCGACCTCGATGTCCCGCCCGCCCGCGATCTGTCGCGCGGCCTGCGCCGCGACCATCCTGTGGCCCGCCGTGTGAAGGCCGGATCCGTCGTCGGACAGATGCACGACCCGGGCGAACGCGAGCACCCGATGCAGCGCCTCGTCCGAGCCTTGGCCTGCGGACGGTACGGCAGCGGCCAGTTGCGAGGTATCGGCCAGCAGCCGCAGGCGGGGCCATCGCTCCAGCAGCACCTCCAGAGTGTCCAGCGCGGCGGGCTCGAGCCAGCCGGGATCGTGGAGCTCGACCAGCAGCGGGAGTTCGACCTCCGGCAGCCCGCCACCGTACATGGCCTGAAACAACCGGCCCCGCGGCACGATGCGGCCCAGCAGCCGCACCCACCCGGCGCCCAGCACCGCCGCGGCGACAACGAGCCGCTCCAGCTCCACCTGGGCGCGGTCCCGGGCGGTCTCGTCGGCGGCGAACAGGTCGGCCAGGTCCAGATCCGCCGTCACACCGGTGACCGGCGCGAACTGCCGTGCGCACTCGCGCCATGACTCCAGGGTCGCCCGCTCCTGCCGGGCCAGGTCGTATCCGCGCGGCCCGCCCCGCAGATGCACGAACGAAATCCCCTGGGACGCCGTCCACTCCAGCAGTTCGGGCACCCTGAGGCCGCGCACACCGATGCTGTAGAGGCCGACGCCGATCTCTGTCACGAGGTCCTCCAGTCCAGCAGCACAACGGGCTCGGCCGGGCGGCTGGGCGCGTCCAGCACAGCGAACAGTTCCGGCGCGCATGCTCCGGGAACCGTCCGGCACCACCGGCCGACCAGGGCCGGATCGAGATGCTCGGCCAGCCAGGACGCCACGGTGGTGTAAGCCGCCTGATAGGCGCCGGGGGCCGCGGGCGCAAGCTCGTGCATGCCGACCACCGTCCACCCGCCCCGGTGCACCTCCAGCGCCCCGAGCACGTCGCCGGCCTTGGGGGTGCCCAGCAGTCCGAGGACTCCGCTGGGCTCGGTCAGGGCGGCCGCGCGCCGGACATCCCCGGTCGTGTCGATGACCAGGTGACCTCGCCCGGCCCCGTCCGGCCGCTCGCACGTGACCCCGGGGGCCTGGCCGATGGGCGCCTTGCTGCGCGAGGTCACCACCCGGATCCTGGTGGCGCCGCGGCGGTGCAGTTCCAGTACGCAGCCCAAAGCGACCGGGCCGGAGCCGACGACAAGGGCGCCGTTCACGTCGACAGCAGGTACGCGGTCCAGACCCAGGCAGGCCATCTGCCCAAACCGGGCCAGTGCGGCAAGGCTCGGCGGCACACCCGCGGGGGCTCTGACGGCACCCGGACACGCCGGGTCGAAGGCGGCGCCGTGCGGTACCGGGGCCACCAGCCATCCCGCGGCCTCGTCCGTACGCCCCAGCGTCATATATCCGGCCTCGCGGTCCGCGCCGGCCAGATGACGGCGCTCGGTTCCCGGGCTGAGGACGCTGAACTGCCCCGCCACCATGCCCGGCCCGGGACCTACCGCCGACAACAGCCGCGCCTGGCCGCGAACAACGCGCACCCGAGCCCCGGCGTACCGGCGCACCCCTTCCTGCCCCCTCATGAAGAAACCTCCGTGACCGGTACGGGCATGGCGGCGTGAGCGAGGCGCTCGATCCGGTCCGCTATCAGCTCAGGCGCCCCCCACGCCGCATGGAGGGGAATCGTGCGGGCCAAGGCTCGCACCAGGGACAGACGCCGGACGGCGGCCTCGCCGTCCTCCAGGAAGCGCAGCACCACCGGGGCGTCGTCGAGCAGTCGCTCCAGCAGATGACCACTGGCCCGCCACCACACGTTGGCAGCCGTGTGACCGTCCAGCACCCCGACCGCGCCCTCACCGGCCGCCGGATCACCGTCGACATCGACCAGCACCGCCGCGGCCACCGTACCCGGCGCAGTTAGCGGAGATTCCCACAGCCCGGGCACGCGGCTCAGGTCCACACGATCCTCGCCGGCAACCGACGGTACGAGGTCAGGGAACCAACGCCGCGTCGGACCCGGGCGGGCAAGGAACGCCGCCGTGCCGCCCACCACGCGAGGCGACAGGCCCTGGGCCGAGCAGTCCACGAGCGTGACGTCCCCGGCCATCACCCGCCAGCCGCGCAGGAACAACGCCAGCGCGACCAGCGTCTTGCCCGCTCCGTGCCCGCCGAGCAGCACCACCACCCGGCCGCCGGCCGGATGCCGAAGGGCAACGGCGTGGAGGCACAGCGTTCCATGGGCGAGATGCAGCAGATGCAGATGGGCGTTCAACAGCCGGCGCACGTCGCCGACCCGCGCCCCCTGGGGCAGTCGCACTGCGTCCGTCGACATATCCAGGCCGGGCCGCAGGCCGTCACGGGGCACACCGGGCAGGTGCGGCGCGATCTCCTCCCACCGGGAGACCAACACCGCATCCGCCCTCACCTCAAGCCCGCGCCCGGCGCTCACCACCTCGTACACCTGTTCTACCGAGGCGTTCACCGGCCTCGACCGGCCCCGGGAACAACGCCCTCCAAGGCCCGCCACACCGGCGCCGTCGACAGCTGCTCCACCGCCACCCGCAGCACGGCGGCAGGGACGCCGGACAACAACCCGTCCACAGGCCCCATCCCGGCCGACTGGTCCGCCAGCCGCGCTCCGCCCATCAGGCCCAGCGGATCACTCACGTACACCATCTGATCCGTGATGTCCGCCGCCCCGGCCACCGCCCGCTCCAGCACGCCAGCTCCCGCCTCGCGCACCCGAACCCCCTCTCCGGCCGCGCCGGAACCGTCGACGACCACCACCGCACCGAGCCGGACGGGCGGCGAATACGAGATCCCCAGGGCAGCGCGGTGCTCGGCCGGAGTGAACAGCACCCGCTCACGCACCACCCCGGCAACAACCGAGCGATCACGCCGCCCGCCGGCGACACCTCCTACCAGCGACTCGGGCACAGCGACACGAGTCGGCCAGCCCACCACCATGCCGCCCGGGCCGATCAGAACCAGATCGTCGGCCAGGAACCGGCCGCCCAGCTCCCGCACCGCACGGTGGGCGAGCGTGGACTTCCCCCCACACCGCCCCGCCAGGAACACCAGAGCTTTCCCCTCCACGGCAACCGCCGAAGCGTGGAGCATCCGCCACCCCGACGTCAGCAGCCGCGACGCGAAGAAGACCCGGGCCAGCCAGTCCGCCCACCGCAGCCCCACCACGTCACCGGCCGACACCACCAGCCGAGTCACACCCGCGACGGCATCGACCTCCATCCCAGCCGGCGGCGCCCCGGACCGGTAGCGCGCCACCAGCCTCATCACGCCGTCCGTCAGCCCGACCACCGCCAAGCGACGACCTCCGTACGGAAGCCCCAGAACCAGCCCCCCGCGACCAGAGGCATCCTCCGCTTCCAGCAGCGGAGCACCTGCGCCTTGCTCGACCTCGAGCCTCCACTGCGCACCCGCACTCGACGACTTCACGGAACACGCCGGAACCAGCATCTCCACGACGGATCCAAGAGCACCGCGCGAGGGTGATGCCACCTGTAACCGCCACCCCGCAAGGACCAAAGAGATCCGCTCCCTCTGCGCCGAGACGCCCCCAGCGGGGCCCGCCTCGCCAAGTGCAGCGTCAACGACCACCAATACGCCCCTTCTCGGACACGAAAGATTCGGAAACGCACTCTGCACCCGTCTCAGGGCGAATGCGCAGGTACCCCAAGTCACCAGCAGACGAAGCGAATCGAGCTGACACCCGAAGACCACTGGCGGCGGCGCTCCGATGAGCCGCAGAGGCGTTGAGCACGGAAATCACCGGTCGGGCCGCCCAGATCAGGCCGAGTCGAGCCCCATGGGACCGGGC
>NZ_JASCXN010000071.1 GCF_030010625.1 Streptomyces sp. CC208A
GCTGGCCAGCCTCGGCAGCTTCGCCACCAACTTCTCCGCCAACCCGGCGATGGCTCCCCGTATGCGGATCCTCCGGGTCCTCGGCACTGAGTGCTGGATGTACGAGGGCCGGATCAACAACTCCGGGGCCAACATGGTGAACACGACGCAGACGATGTTCACCTTCAACAGCGGGTACCGGCCCCTGGTCGAACGTGGCGCGAGCGTGTATGCCGCCACGAGCGCGCACTTCCCGGTGCGTCTCGGCCTGATGGTCTCGGGCGCGCTCACTGGCTCGGTGCCGACGGGTTCGGCGTCGCCGACCACGATCTGGCTGGACGGTGTGTGCTTCACCAACCCTCTCTGACCCCCACCGCTTCACCGCCCGCCCCGCGCCGTCCGGCCGGGGCCCTTCTGCTTCCTGGAGGCCCTCATGTCCCAACCCACCCCGGCCATCGGCCGGATCGTCCACTACCGCGTCAGCAAGGAGGAGGCCGACGCCGTCAACCGCCGTCGGCGGGACTTCCACAACAGCCGGGGCGCCGCTGACCGCACCGGGTTCGTCAGCCACATCGGCAACCGGGTCGAGCCCGGCGACGTGTTCCCCGCGATGATCGTGCGGGTCTGGGACGAGTCCACCGTGACCGTCAACCTCCAGGTGATGCTGGACGGAAACGACGTGCTGTGGGCCACCTCGCGCGCCGAGGGCGCCGAGCCGGGCACCTGGGCATGGCCGGGGCGTGCCTGATGACCCAACGCGCTGAGGAGATCGCCCAGCAGTTCCACGCGGCGTACGAGGAGCTGGCGCCGAGCCACGGCTACGAGACACGCGAGGCGTCCCGGAAGCCCTGGGCCGAGGTGCCCGAGAACAACAAGGGGCTCATGGTCGCGGTCGTCGACCGGCTCCTGTCCGAAGGGGTGATCCGCTGATGGCCGTACCGATGACTGCCGACCAGTGGCTCGCCGCCCTGCGCGCGGAGGGTGTCACCGACATCGTCGAGATGAAGGGCTGGCGCACCCACAACCGCGGCCAGCGCGGCGACGGCTGGGGCGACGTCCACGCCACCATGGTCCACCACACCGCCGGAGAAGGCCCCGGACTCCCGGCCTGGTGCTACAACGGCAACGCGGACCTCCCCGGCCCGCTCTGCCACGACTTCCTGTCCCGCTCCGGCACGCTCTACCTCGTCGGCAACGGCCGGGCGAACCACGCCGGGAAGGTCGCGCGGAACGCGTACGACGCCGTCCTCCACGAGCGGTCCGTACATCCGGCACCGGGGCCCGACGCCCTCGATGGCAACGCGGTCTCGTACGGCCTGGAGGTCGAGAACAACGGCCAGCCCGGCCGCGACTGGACCCCGAAGCAGTACGACGTCGCCGTCCGCGTCCAGGCCGCTCGCTGCCGCTTCCATGGCTGGTCCGCGGACTCGGTCTGGGCCCACAAGGAGGCCACGACGAGGAAGCCGGCCGATCCCCGCATCGACATGGACGCCTTCCGGCGCGACGTTGCCGAGCGCCTGCGGCACCCGGCCTCGTGGAACCCGGCCGACAAGCCCGCCCCGGCCCCGAAGCCCACCCCCAAGGAGGAACCCACCATGGCCCTGTCCGACGCCGACGTGCAGCGCGTCGCACTCGCGGTGCTCGCGTACCGCAACAAGGCCGCCGACGAGGCGAGCAAGAAGAAGACCGGACACCGGATCCCGGACTTCTACGGCTACGTGGTGCAGACGTACACCGCCGTCACGGAGCTGTCCGCGAACGTCAAGAAGATCCTCGCCATCGTCTCCAAGGGAGCCTGACCATGTCCGACGCCGCCAAGCGCACCGCGCGCACCGTCCTCCAGACCGCCATCGGCATCGCCGTCGTCCTCCCCGCGCTCGTCGACGCCTCCGGCATTCCCGCCGCCCTACCGTGGGTCGCCGGCGCGCTTGCCGTCGCGGGCGGCTTCACCCGCGTGATGGCCCTCCCGGGCGTGCAGATGCTTCTCCCGCGCTGGCTGCGCACCGAGGAGCCGGAGCCGCGGGGATGACCCCCTCGGAGTCCACCCACGTGGCGGTGGAGCTGGAGAAGTTGCGTGGGACGGTCGAGGCCGGGTTCGCGCGGGTGGACGGCTCGCTCGCGCTGCTGGTGCAGCGGTCTGATCAGACCGACAAGCAGCTCGCCGACCACGAGGCCCGGCTTGATGCTCTGGAGAAGAACCGGTGGCCCCTCGCGTCCATCGCCGCGCTCACGGCTGTAGCGGGTGCAGGGCTCGCGCTCTGGGAACTGGCCGGCCGCTGAACGTACTCCGCCCCCTCCTTCGGGAGGGGGCGGCTTCGTCATGTCGCCTTCGGTTTAAAGGTGCGCCTTCACACAGGCCGACACGTACGGACGTACGAGAGATAGGTCACATCCGCCATGCCGATTGGAGAGGAATACGACACTGCGTGACACTGACGGCGCACGCCAGAACGCATTGTGAGCAGGACAGATCGAATGCGTCTTAATCGATCAGGGCACTCGGTGCCGCAATCGCGCGTAAAGCGCCCTGCCCCCTGTCACTCGCGCGCCCTAGACTGGTGATCGCCCGGTCGGCTTCGATTCGAAGGCGACAAGAAAACGCCCTCGCGCGGGGTTGCAGCCTACGCAAGGGCAAATGACCTGGAGGAGTAGCTCCTTGGTTCCCTTCAACCCTATCGTTTCCACGCCCGACGGCAACCCCCAGGGGTCCCCGTTCGACGAAATCCGCCGAACGGACGACACCGGCGAGTGGTGGTCCGCCCGCGACCTCCAGCCCCTCCTCGGCTACCTTCGCTGGGAACGCTTCGAGGACTCCTTGGAACGGGCCCGGGTGGCAATCAACAACAGCGGCCAGAGCGCTGACCTGCATATTTCGCGACGCCGCGAAAATCTCCCTGGTGGAACCAAGCCCCGGTCGGACTACAAGCTGACCCGGTACGGCGCGTACATGGTCGCCATGAACGGCGACTCCCGGAAGGCCGAGGTTGCGGCGGCGCAGACGTACTTCGCCGTCCAGACCCGGAAGGCTGAGACGGCCGCCGTCGCGGCACCGGCACTCCCGCAGGACTACGAGGAGGCGCTCGTCGCCCTCCTCGGCAAGGTCCGGGAGAACAAGGCGCTGGAGGCGGAGAACAAGGTCCTCGCTCCGAAGGCCGGCAAGTGGGACGAGTTCCTGAACTCCGACGGGCTGTGTGGCATGACCGAGCTCGCCGACCTCCTCCACACCGATGTCCGCTCTCTGACTGGGTGGCTCGTCGAGACGGGCGTGTTCCGCAAGCAGTCGTCGCAGAACGGCGGCAACAGGAACATGCCGCGGAAGATGTACCAGGACACGGGCCTCTTCGTCGTGAAGCAGGAGACGAAGAACGGCTGGAACTTCCCCACGGCGTACGCCACGGCGCAGGGGATCGACCTCGTCGTCGACATGTGGGAGAAGAGGCAGGCCGCCTGACCCTGAACCACGACGCCCCCTCTGCCTTCCGGCAGAGGGGGCGGCTTCGTCATGTCCAGGGTTGGCGTTGTGCGCAACGCGCCCGCACCTGTCCAGTTCGCACAATCTTGCGCAACTGGCCTGCACCCTCCATCACTTCCAACCATGCTGGAGCTCCATCGACCGAAGGAGCTCTGTCATGACGCTCAGGTTCATCGGCACCACCAGCGAGCACGGCAACTGCCCGACCCTGTACGAGGTCGTCGAGACCGGAGACCTCGTGGTCCAGGGCGACGAGATCGACGACGAGCACCGCGCCCAGCTCCGTGACCTCGGCGTTGCCGAGACCGCCGTCGTCATCCCCCGCGACCTGCTCACCCGCTTCGCCCCCAAGGAGTGACCGTGCCCCCGCTGATCCCCTTCGAGGAGATCGCCCACTACTTCGCCGAGTTCCAGCACAGCGCGTTCCGCCTGGAGACCCGCCGCGGCTACGCCACCGATCGGAACGGCGACCGCTTCAAGGCGTTCATGCGCGGCATCGACCCGGCTCCGGAGCCGGATCACCCATGGAACGTGAACGTGCGCGAGAAGACCGTCGCCGGCGCCCGGTTCTCCCGGGTACGGATCATCGACGAGCCGCCTACGGACGGACAGCGGTTCCTCATGGCGACCGCCGCCGGGAACGCCGAGGCTGGCGAGGACATCCGTGTCCTGCCCCGGGCTGAGGCTGAGCAGCTCGGGGTTGACCTCGCCCACGACTTCTGGCTGTTCGACTCCACCACGCTGGTGCGGATGCACATCGACGACACCGACACCACGATCGGCGTCGAGGTCGTCACGGACCCCGCCGCCGTCCTGGCCGCCTGCCGGGCCCGGGACACAGCACAGGCCGCGGCCGTGCCTACTGCCAAGGTCTGGGCAGCGGTACGGTCCACTGTGTGACCGAGCCCGACAGCAGCCGAGTAGCTCTCGGCGCGCGGCTCTCAGAGCTGCGCGCCGAGACGGGCATGAACGGTAAGGACTTCGCCGCCCGTCTCGGGTGGCAGCGCTCGAAGGTGAGTCGCCTCCAGACCGGCCAGCAGAAGCCGAGCCCCAAGGACCTGGAGCAGTGGGCGGCAGCGTCCGGGCGCGAAGATGTCCTCGGTGAGCTCCTCGCCCGCCTCCGAGGCCTGGAGTCGCAGCCGCAGCACTGGCGCCGCCAGCTCGCCGCCGGCCACGCCCCGGTCCAGGATCGCTACGTCGTGGAGTACCGGCGCGCGGCGACGGCCCGCGGCTACGAGACCAGCGTGGTCCCAGGCCTTTTCCAGACAGCCGACTACGCCCGGCACCTCCTCACGCAGAACGCCGCGTTGATGCGTTCCCCCCGGGACACCGAGGCCGCCGTACAGTCCCGCATGCGCCGTCAGGAAGTGTTGTACGAGCCGGGCAAGCTCTTCCGGATCCTGATCTGGGAGGCGGCCCTCTACGCCAACGTGGGCACCGCAGAGACCATGATCGGTCAGCTTGACCGGCTCGTCGGCCTCATCGGCATGTCAACCGTGGATCTCGGCATCGTGCCCCTCCGCGCGCCCATGCCGCTCACCCCGAAACACGGGTTCTGGATCTTCGACGAACAGCGGGTCGTCGTCGAGACCATCAACACGGAGTTGCAGTACGACGGGCGGGAAGACCTCGACCTCTACACCCGAGTCTGGGACAACCTCTCCGACCACGCCGCCCGCGGCCTCCAGGCGCAACGACTGCTCGGCCGGGTCCGTTCGACGATTGCGCGGCCCTGAGCAACTCCGGCGAAACCCCCGATCGGATCCGAGCAATCCGACGCAATTACCCCGCCGGCTGATGACCAGCCGCTCTACGGTCCCTGGCATGGCGACGCGAACCCGCAGGCCACGGGCCTGCACGTACTGCCCGCGTCCTGACGCGGACACCTGCGTACGGACCCAGCGGCCGGAGTACGGCGGCGGACACATCTACGCCCACCGCGCCTGCGCAGCCGAGCGCGGCGTGACCCCCCTGTACGTCTTCGACACCGAGGCCGCCGGGGTGGGTGAGGCGGGATGACGACGATCCTGCGCCACGCCCTGTGGCGGGTGCTGCCTGATCCGGCCCGCCGTCCGCCGGCGCGGTACGTGCAGTGCCGGGAGTGCGAGGAGAAGTCGCCCGTCACCCCGGTGCAGGCGGAAAGCGATCTGTGGGCGATGACCCACAGCGGCCGCACTCAGCACACCCTCTACCGCGAGTTCGCGGCAACCGACCTGATCACCAAACGCGTCCGAGGAGCCTCGTCATGAGCTACGCGTACGGCCCCGTCTACTGCGACCGCTGCACCCAGCCGATCCTCGGCCAGGTGAAGACGGTTCCGCGACACTCCGCATCCGGGGCTCGGCCGGACGCCACCGTCCACGCTGACCCGCTCGCCTGCGGCCGGCCCGCCACGCGTACGCCCGAGGCCGCGCGCCGCTGAACTCCTGTCCGTGGGCGCCGCCGGCCGCCCACGGACAGGCTCACCGCACCAGCTCGGCCAGGGGTACCCCGATGGCGTCGGCGATGAGCAGCAGGGTGTCGAGGAGTGGTGTCGAGTGGCCCTGCTCGATCCGGTTGTACGTCGCCCGGTCCATGGGGATGGCGTGCGCCACCTGCTCCTGGGTGAGGTTGGCGTGGAGGCGGGCCGCTCGGATCTGGGCACCGATCCGCCGCCGGTGATCGAGGACCCAGTCGGGTGGCGGCGTGGAGCGTGGCACGTGGTCCACGCTCACGGGGGCAAGATCAAAAATCTGTAGGGCAGACCCTACATTGCGCGATCTTCTGCCACCTGAAAGGGTCCTAGCGGCGCCTCTTGAGCGCGTGCCCCGCCTGCGATGATGCCGCGGGCGGGGCACGCTTCTATGCCCGGGCTTGGGCCGTCCATCGGCCGTACCAGGCCATCAGTTGGTTCGTCGTTGAGACGCCGACCGCCGTTCGGGCCTCCGCGAGCTCGGAGGAGACTGTCCGGTGGCTGAGCTTCAGCTCTCGGGCGGCTGCGGGCTGGTCGAGCCCCGCGTCGAAGAGGGTGAGGATGTCGAGCTGGCGGGCGGTGAGCCTTATGTCGCCAGCCTCGGCCAGTGCCTCGGACCACCAGCGAGCCCGTGTCCACAGTCGCTCGAACCCGGCCTTCGCCCACGCGACGGTGGCGCGGTCGCGGACATGCCAGCCACTGTGCGACTCGGTGCCGTCGATGACGTGGTCGTCGATGAAGAGGCTGGCGGTGTCGACGATCACGAGGCGCTGCTCGCGCGCCGAGGACACCTTGATCTGGCCGCCAGCCGCCATGAAGGCGTCTGCGTACGCCCTGGTCCCCTCGTCGGTGAGGGCGGCTAGGCCGTAGACGAGTCGCATGCCGACGCGCCCGCTCCGGAGCAGCTTGAGACTGCGGTCACTTCCGAGGCGGCGCACGTCCACGTTGCGCTCGGCGGGCGGCGCGGGCTGTACGGTGCAGATCTCGTCGGTGGCGAGCGCGGAGACCGCGCCGAGCCGGTCGTTCATCTGGGCCATGGTCGGCAGGAGTTCGGACCGCTCGGCTCCTCCGTACATCCGGTACTCCTCGAAGTGGGCGTACAGGCCCTCGATGGCGGAGATCTGGCGGATTCGGGTGAGGCTGCGTTCGAGGGTCTCCTGCTCGGCTTCGAGGACGCGCTGCGCAACGGCCCGGGGGTCTATAGCGACCCAGCCTGCGGGGTCGTACGGGTCTCGGATTACGAGGCCGGTGGCGGCCAGCCGCTGGGCTGCTTGGTCGCAGACAGGTTCACCGGCCGCGATCGCTTTGTATGTCACCTGGTCGTCTGGCGTGAGCGCGAGTTCGAGCGCGCTCCCGCTGTTCTTCTGCATTCCCACCCCTTCGCTGCGCGTTGCGATCACTCGCAACGCGTGATGTTGCAGCGCCCCAGGTCTAGATCCTGGCATACGCACGTGGCACTCTCATAGGGAACGCGAAATACGCAAGGGTGTTCGAAGAAAGGTTTCGTTGTGACCCGAGTGAAGATGATCAGGGCGCTCGCCGTGGCCGCGTTCGCGGCGGCGGTCATCGCCGTCCCCGTGTCCGCTGCGACCGCCTCGGACGAAGCGTCGACGTTCGGTACCACCGAGGGGGACATCGGCTGGGGCGCCCCTCCGACGGAGACCTCCGTGCCGACTTCGCCCCCGAGTCCGTCGGCTCTTCCGGCAGGAGACATCGGCTGGGGCTGATCGCCCCTCCCGAGCCACCCCCCCCATATGAACGTGCCGGTCTCTGCACCTGGTGACCCCCCGGATGGGTCCGGCACAGAGCGAGGCCCCCGACCATGATGCGGTCGGGGGCCTCGCGGCCATTGTGCCTTGCGACCAGGGCTTTCGCCATGATCGGTTGGGGGATTTTTGGGAGACGCCCTCCCTACGCGAGCCCACGCGAACACCCCGTGAGCCCCCGTCAACGCCTAGGGCCCCACCCGACGATCTACCGTCTGAGCAGGGCCCCAGGGCCATT
>NZ_JASCXN010000072.1 GCF_030010625.1 Streptomyces sp. CC208A
GGGTGCCCGCCGTCGACGACCAGGAGCAGGGGGAGGAAGGCGTGGTGTGGCCAGCCTCGCTCGCCGGGTTCCCGCTCGGGCAGTGGACCGCCGACGCCCGCCGGTTCTACGCCTGCGGTGACATGGACGAGGACCGCGTCGCGCAGCTGGAGAAGCTCGGCATGATCTGGAGCCACTTCGACGTCGCGTGGGAGGATGGCCTGTCTGCCGCGCGCGGGTGGGCCGCCGAACACGGGCACCTCTTGGCCCCGCTGGACGCCACCTTCCAGGGCGCGAAGGTGGGCATCTTCCTGAAGAAGGCGCGGGCCGCCGCCCGCAAGGCGCAGGAGAACGAGCAGCGACGTGCCGAGGGGCTGCCGGTGGAGTCGTCGGCCGGGGCGCTGTCGGACGAGCGGCGCGAGCAGCTGGAGGAGATCGACGCCTCCTGGTGCCCGAGCTGGCCGGTGACCTGGCAGCGATGCTTCCACCTGGTGAGGATGCACCTGGACGCCGGTGAGGCACTGCCCACCGAGGCGGGCGACGTCGTGCGCCAGGGCGAGGATCTGGGGCGGTGGGTGCAGTCGGTGCGGCTCGGCTGGGACGAGCTCACGGCCGTGCAGCAGTGGATGTGCGAGCAGGTCCTCGGGATCGAGCCCGCAGCCGAGGACGAGAAGCCCAAGCGCCGTACGCAGGCCGACAAGTGGGCGATGAACTACGAGGCCGCCCGCCAGTTCTACGAGCGCGAGGGGCACCTCCAGGTCCCCAGGAAGCACGTCGAGCGGATCGTCGGCGGCGAGGACCAGGAGGAGCGGGAGCACAAGCTGGGCTCCTGGATCGGGAACCAGCGCTCCCGGGCGGCGACGCTGACGCCGGAGCGGATGGAGCTGCTGTCCGCGATCGGGATGCGGTGGTCCTGATGGTGAGCCTCGTCGTCACCGCGGCCGCCCCGCTTACGGCCGGCTACCTGCTCGGGCGACTGCACCCCTGGCAGCGGCTGGGCGACTGGGCGGCCGATCAGGTCCGCTTCACCGGCACGTGGGTCCGGGGCGGTGCCGCCCGCCAGGCCGTCGTCGTCCTGGCCCACGCCGTCACCGCGCCGCGCACCAGCTGGCGCATCATGCGCACCCCCGCCACCGAGACCCGAACGCCGACGCCCGTACGCGATCCGGACTGGGTCGCCAACCGCACCCGCACCGACCGGGGAGGCACCACGTGAGCACCGAGCAGCACGACGCCGACGCGTACGGCCAGGAGCTGGCCCGCATCAGCCACCACCAGCACGAGGCCACCGACGCGCGGTTCACGGTCTTCCAGGCCCTGGCCGCCGTCGGCATCGGGCACGAGCAGGCCGACGACATCGTGGCGAAGCTGGAGGCCGGGGCGGTGGCCGGCGCCCACACCTGGATCTCCGAGAGCAGCCCCCCGCACGGGTCCGAGCAGCGGTTCGAGGACGGCTGGTTCGCCGGTGTCCGCGACGTCGCCAGCTACCTGCTGCGCATCGCCGACACCACCGCCCACGCGGGGCGCGGCCGCGCCGCCTCCAGCGCCATGCTCCTCGCCCACCTCCAGCAGCCGCACTCCCCCGCCCCGCAGGACGCTCCCGAGCCAGAGCCGGGCCCGACAACCCCGGCGCTGGACGCGAAGGACGTCCTGGCTGCCGCGGAACGCTTCCCGTGGGCCGTGGCCGCACCCGGCGAGCGGCACTGGCCGGACGGGTCGAACTTCCTGGACGTCGCGCTGAGCGCGGTGCGCCCCGAGGAACGCGCGGGGTACATCGAGCGCCTGGAGGCGTTCGTGGAGCAGCATCGCGAGCGCCTGGAGGAGATGCTGCGCACGCACGGGCCGGGCGGCAAGCCCGCCTCGCACGGCCGGTACGCCCTGATTCCTCCGGACGGACTCGGGGCAAGCCCGCGGTCTGAAACCAGCGGGGTCGAACCATGCGAAGCCAGCCCCAGGAACCCCTGGAATAGCGCCCCGACTCAGCACTCTTGTCCTGAAATAGGGCTGTGCGTGACGAGTGTCTCGCTGTCACGCTGCACAGGTACTAGCTCCCCCGTCAGGCGTCGTTTCGGCGGCGCTCCTGTGTCCGGCGATGCTTGGGGAGAGTCCCTGGAAACGACCGAGGGAAAGCCATGTCCGTTAGTAGACGTATTCGTGCCCTTCTCGGCGCTGGCGCGCTGACCGCCGCAGCGGTTCTGCTCCCCGTGCAGTCGGCCGGCGCGGCCGAGCAAGTGAGCCCCTACCAGGTGGTGTGCGGAGGCAGCCAGACCACGACGTACGACCCCGGGCTCACCAACACACCCCAGACGCTCACACGGTCGGGACAGAACATCCACGCACCCTGCCTTGCGACGGTGAGCCCTTTCACCTTCACGGGCTCGACGGGGTTCACCTCCACCACCACGCTGTCCTGCCTCAGCCTGACGGAGGCCAACACCGGAGTCGACCTGATCTCGTGGTCGACAGGAGCCACCAGCACCTTCTCCTACAACCGGACGGTGTCCATCGTTCAGGGCCAGACGGTGGTGACGCTGACCGGCGAGATCACCAGTGGCTGGTTCCAGGGAGCCACCGCGGTGGAGACCATCACGAGCGTGGCCCTGGACCTGGGCGCGTGTGCGACAGCTGAAGGCATCACATCAACGTACGGGGTCTCGGAGTTGACGATCAGCGGCAGTTGACCGCAGCTCGACACCAGCTCCACAGGCTCACACTGGATCTGCCGAGCGAACCGCGCTGTCGCTTCTTCCGCCCGGCTGTGGCCTCGTCGGCGTCACACGGTCCGTCGGACCCGGGCGGGGTGCCGCCGCCTCGGCGCCGGGTCCATGACGGGGGCCTAGAGATCTCTCCGGCCAAGGCCCGTTAGCCGCACGGCGATCCGCCGTCCGGGGCCCGGCCCCTGGTCCGGGGCGTCGGCGGACCGCTGGCACCCGTCGGCGGATGTCAGCCCGCGGCCGCTTCCGGACGCGACATCTCGGACCGCTGTCATGGGGACAGTCCAGCAGCTCGTCCGTCCATGTGCGGGTGCTTGAGGTGTCATGCGGTGAGAGTGAAGGGATACTCAAGGGCCAAGGGCCTCACCCGGAGCTGTGGGAGCGGATCCGGGGTGCCACGATCGGCCCATGCCGGGACGGTGCGCTTGTCACGAGCACGGGCGTTTCCCGTCGGCTCTGGTGAAGCGTGCCTCAACGGTCGCGACGGCGACTGCGGCAGAGACGGCCAGGAGGCCGACGAGGAGCGGCAGTCTGACGTTCGCACCTGTCAGGGAGCCGGCCAACGCCGTTCCGGCGGATCCGGATGTGATCTTCAGTGCCGCGACCCAGATGAAGACCTGGCTGCGCGCGCTGGGCGGTGCGTACTCGGTGCGGGCGGCGAGGGTGGAGGCGAAGAAGCAGGAGTTGAGGATTCCGGTGAGCGCGTAGGCCGCGATGGTGATCGTGAAGGTGGGGCTCGCGGCGACGGTGAGGAGGCCGGCGACGACGCCCAGGGCGAGGTGGCGCATCAGCCGGTCCGGACTACCGGTGAGGGGGAAGAGCATGACGGCTATCGACCCGGTGAGATTGCCGAGGCCGTAGGCCGCGGTCAGTGCGGCCGCGGTGGCCGGCTCGACGCCGAGGATGTTCGTCATGTGCACTGCGGTGACGGGCAGTGCGGCGACACTCAGGGCGACGATCATCGTCAGGTACATGGTGCGTCGGAGGTGGCCGGTGCGTGCTATCAGCGCGAGAGTCGCTCCCGGCTTGAGGATCGCTGTCCTGTCGCCGTCGTGGGACGGCGCGGTGAACGGCAGAAGCAGGACGCCGCCTGCCGCCGTGGCCGCCACCGCCGCGAGCGCGAGAGCCGCCGTGGCGGGTGAGGCCCACCCGGACAGGGCGGCCACCAGGGAGGGGCCGACGGTGCCGCCGATGCCGTAGGTGGCCACGTCCCAGCCCTGGGCCCGCCGCTGCGTGCGCAGTCGAGGTCCGACGATGGCGGGCAGTCCGCTGCTGATGCCGCCGGTCAGCAACGGCCCGCACGTGCCCGCTGTGGCGAGCAGGAGCCCGGTCAGCGTGGCGGGGACGTGACCGTAGGTCAGTACACCTGCGGTCAGCGCGGTGGCATACAGCAGGCAGGCCGCCGCGATGACCTTCCGGCCGTCCAGGGCGACGTCCAGCGACCGGGCGACGAAGGGACCCAGCAGGTGCGGGGCGGTGACGCACGCACCGAGTACCCCAGCGAGCGTCCCGGAGGCACCGGATGAGGTGGCGAGCAGAACGACGGCGACCACGGCGCCGCCGTCGGCGGTACGGGCGAGGGCCGCGGCGACGACGTAGCGTGCCAGGCCACCCCTGGCCTTTCCGGGCGGGGGCGGAGCTTTCGCGTTCCTCGGCGTGCTCGCTGTGTGCTGTCGGCTCATGGTGTTCGTGTTCAGGAGGTGAGCTGGAGGGCGTCCAGAGCGGCGGCGACCTCGCGGCGCGCGGTCTCCTCCAGTGGCCGCAGGGGACGCGGCAGGTTCGGCGCCTCCGTCAGGCCGAGGTGGGCGGCGGCGGCGGACATGACGCGCAGGCTGCCGTGCTGCCGGAACAGGCCCCACAGCGGTTCGAGGCCTTCGGAGAGTTCCGCGGCCGTGCGGGCGTGGCCGGCCCGTGCGGCGCGGGTGAGGGCGAGGGCTGTCCGCGGGAAGGTGCCGCCGATGACCGAGTACCAGACGTCGCACCCGGCGGTCAGGCCGCGGGCGGCCATCCAGTCGCCGCTTATCCCGATGGTCACGGTGTCGGGTATCAGCGCGCGCAGCGCGTCGACGCGGCGCTCGGCCGCGTGCGGGTCGTCGGGCACGCCGGGGATCTTGATCGAGGCGACGTTCGGCAGCTGCGCGATGCGGCCGTGCAGTTCGTCAGTGAAGTGGACGTGCGTGGTGGCGGGGTTGTCGTACACGCACAGCGGCACGGAAAGTTCGCGCGTGACGTCCTCGTACAACCCGAACACCTCGTCCTCGGTGAGCGGCTGATACGTCATCGGGGCGAGCAGCACCGCGGAGGCGCCGGCCTTCTGCGCGTCCTCGGCCAGCTGAAGCACGTGCGAGGTGCGCAGCGCGCCGATGCCGACGATGACGGGGACCCCGTCGGCGGCCTCGACCGCGATCCGCGCTGCGTGAGCGCGCTGTTCTCGGGTGAGGTAGGCGTAGCTGCCGGTGGAGCCGAGCGCGCCGATGGAGTCCACACCCGCGGCGGCGAGGCGGGTGACGAGCGCGCTGTACGCCGCGGTGTCGATGCGCTGTTCGCTGGTGGGGGTGAGGGGGAAGGCGCTCAGGCCGTGGAACATGATGACTCCTCGTGGTGGGTGGGAAGGGTGTTGGTCAGTGGGTCGTCGCGCGCAGTTCCGCGATGACAGCGGCGAGTTCGGCGGCGAACTCCCCGGCCTGCGACTCGGTGATGGTGGCGGTGGTGACCCGGATAGCGCCGTGGTGGGCGGCCGGGTCCGGTGCGAAGAGGTGGCCCGGGCGCACCGCCCAACCCCGCCGGGCCAGGGCCTCGACCGCGGCCCTCCCGTCGACGTCGAGTTCGACCCAGACGTTCAGCCCGTCCGGGCGGTGCGGGACCTCGATGCCGTGGGCGTGCAGCCGCTCGACGAGCAGGCCGCTGCGCCGGGCGTAGACCTCACGGGCCCGTTCATGGAGTTCGTGGACGCTCGGATCGAGCAGCAATTGGCGGGCGGCGTGTTGCAGGAGGCGGCTGACCCAGGTGGTGCCGGGACTCAACCGCGCCTCCAGGTGCGCGGTGCTCTCGGCGTCGGCGGCGACGAGCGCGAGACGCAGATCCGGTCCGAGGAACTTGGACACGGACCGCACCAGCGCCCAGCGCGTGCTTCCCGGTGGTGTGATCCGGTGGTACGGCCGGGCGGAGACCGCTGAGAAGTGGTCGTCCTCGATCACGAGGACCTGGGGATGCTCCGCCAGGATCGCCCGCAGGTCGGCTGCCCGTTCCTCGGTGAGGCTCGCGCCGGTCGGATTGTGGGCCCGGGGCGTGCAGACGACCGCGCGGGCGCCGGCCTTCAGGGCGGCCCGCAGAGCGTCGGGGTGCATGCCGGCGCCGTCGACCCCTACGGGTGCCGAGCGGTAGCCGTTCAGTCGCAGGGTGCCGATGCTCGCCAGGAAGCAGGGATCCTCGACCGCCACCAGATCCCCACGGGTGAGGTGAGCGTTCAACAGCCGCTCGGTGGCGTCCACGGCTCCGGAGGTCACCAGCGTGCGGAACGGATGATCGATGTCCTCGGCGAAGTCGGCACGGGCCCAGGCGTCCAGCCCGGCGTCGACGGCCGGCGCGCCGTACAGAGGCTGGCTGTACCCTCCGCGCCGGGCGGCGGCCAGGATGTCGGGCAACAGGCTCGGGTCGGGGTTGCCGCTGGCCAGGTCGACGCAGTCGTCACAGGTGCTGACGCCTTCGCGCGCGAGCTGCGGTACCGCCGCGACCACCGTGCCGCCGCGGCCCCGCGTCTCGGCCACCCCCGCCTCGACGAGCCGCCGGTACGCGAGGGCGACCGTGTTCCGGTTGACCCCCAGCTCAGCCGCGAGCAAGCGCACCGGGGGCAGACCCGTCCGCGGCGCCAGAACACCCGAAGCGACCAGGTCCCGCACGCTCCCCGCGATCTCAGCCGCGGTGGCGCCCTTGATACCCACGTGATCGCCCCCGCCAAGATCGAGAATACGTCCTATGCCAAACATTGTCCTATGCCAAAGGTAGAGTACTGGTGATGGAGTCGGCAACATCGCCCACCACGGCCCTGGCGTCGGCGGCCAGGCCAATGGGCACTGACGTCACAGCCTCACCCGCGATTGACCGTGGCTGCTGCGCCTTCAGGACCGAGGCCAGGGGTGTTGCCGACCACGCACATGGAGAAGGAGGCCCGAGGATGAACGGGATAGTCACGGCTGTCAGCAGCAACGGCGAGTACACATTCACCAAGCCGAACCGGGACAGCATCATGCTGCTCGCCGAGCTCGGCGTGGAGGGCGACGTGCATGCCGGCGCCACGGTCAAACACCGCTCCCGAGTTGCACAGGACCCCACCCAGCCGAACCTGCGCCAGGTCCACCTCATGCATCAAGAGCTCTTCGCGGAACTCGGCGCGGCAGGATTCAGGGTGGCACCTGGCGACCTAGGCGAGAACATCACCACCAGCGGCATCGATCTACTCGCCCTGCCGGCAGGCACACTGTTGTGTGTCGGAGACCATGCAGTGCTGGAGGTGACCGGCCTGCGCAATCCCTGCCTGCAGATCGACAACTTCCAGGACGGGCTGCTCAAGCAGGTCGTCGGCCGCGACGAAGCCGGCAACATCGTACGCAAGGCAGGGATCATGAGCATCGTGAAGGAGGGCGGCACGGTGCGCCCGGGCGACACGATCGAAGCAAGGCTTCCCAGCGGGCCGCACTGGCCGCTGGAACGTGTCTGACGTTTCCACCGCGCCGGCACGGCATCGGCCGCGCGGGTTCCTGTGGTGCAAACGTCGAGCAGGGCAGGCCCGCGCGGCCCTCTCACCCGTCGATGGAGGGCTGCGGTTCCGCGGCCGTTGTCCGTTCCCGCTCGATCGGTCCGGCGGCGATGCGAGTAAGCCGA
>NZ_JASCXN010000073.1 GCF_030010625.1 Streptomyces sp. CC208A
ACCCGCGGTGTCCGCCTGCGGACTCGAACCGGGATGACACGCACCGGGGTTGGCGCGCTGCCTCGCCGTTTGATGCGGCAGGCGATCCGCTTCACCCTGCCTCGGGCACCCCGCGCGGACGCTGCGTCGGTGCCGTCCCTGGTGAGCTACCCTGCCGTGTCCCGTGGTCAGCCCATCCGTTGTTCACGGCATGACGACTCGTTCTGTGCTCAGGGCCGCCGCGTTCGCCGCTGTCGTGCCCCTGTTCCTGGCCACCCCCGCCCACGCCTCGATCGCCGGCGAAAGCCTCAACAACTTGGACGCCCTGAACAGCCTCAACGCGCTCGGCATCAAGAGCGGCGCAACCAACACCGCCGCGTCGGACCAGAGCAACGGAAACCTTCACGCCCACCCCGCCGGCTGACCTCTGTGGTCCAGTAGCCCTGGCTAGGGTTGAGAAGCTGTTGTCGTACCGAGTGGTTCGCTTGGCAGTCGAACGTGGGTTCCCGGTCGGGTGGTCTTCCGGTGTGCCGGCATGAAGGCAGGGCCTCCTGCACAGCTCGTGGGTGTCGAATCCATCCGAGCAACAGGAGGCCCTGTTGTCGCAGTCTTCCGTGCCGGCGCCCTCGGGGTCCAACTCGGTTGCCCGGTCGTGTGATTGTTTCGCGCATCAGTACGGGAACGCGGCCGACCGTCCCGGGCGTGTGCCCGTCTATCCGTCCGATATGACGGATCAGGAGTGGGCAGCGGTGCGTGATGGGCTGCCCGTGCCCGCGTGGATGAACGGGAAGGGCGGCCAGCCGGAGGGCTACTGCCATCGGCAGATGATCGACGCGATCCGCTATCTGGTCGACAACGGCGTCAAGTGGCGGGCGATGCCCGCCGATTTCCCCGTCTGGGACCGGGTCTACGCCTTCTGGCGACGCTGGCGCGATGCGGGGCTGATCGCCGAGTTCCACGACCGGCTGCGGGCCAAAGTCCGTGAGAGCGAGGGACGCGCTCCCGAGCCGACCGCCGCGATCATCGACTCGCAGTCGGTGAAAGCAGCCGCGTCGGTGCCGGCCGCCTCACGCGGCTTCGACAGCGGCAAGAAGATCAACGGCCGCAAGCGGCACGTCGTCGTGGACACGCTCGGCCTGCTGCTGGCGGTGCATGTCACGGCAGGTGACGTGACCGACCGCGACGCCGCCTGCGGCATGCTGGAACAGCTCCGTGCCCGCCACCGCAAGATCCGCCTGGTGTGGGCCGACGGCGGCTACACCGGCCGCCTGGTCGACTGGGCGCAGGAGACGCTCCGGCTCACCCTGGAAATCGTCAAGCGCAATGACGACGCGAGGGGGTTCGTGGTGCTTCCTCGCAGATGGGTGGTGGAACGCACGCTGAGCTGGCTGATGCGCTCACGCCGCCTGGCCCGGGACTACGAAAGCAGGCCCGACAGCAGCGAAGCCGCTGTCCTGTGGTCGATGACCATGCTCATGGGACGCCGCCTCGCCCGCCACCGGTCTTGAAGCATCACACGGCCGCCGGCCGCCGTGTGAACACCCCGGGACGCTCCTCGGCCACCCAGCCCCGCTCCACCAGCCGCTTCATCTTCGTCCGCAGCCCCTCGACCTTCACCGGCACCACCTCAAGCCCCATCCGTCCCGCCAGCTCCGCGGCCCGCAGCCCGCTCCCTCCCGCCTCCGCCTCCGCCTCCAGCAGACCCACCAGCCGCCGATAGACCGGCGCGAGCGCCTCCACCGACAGACCCTCCCGCCAGCGCGGCACCACCGAACCCGCCACCGGGACCTTCACCACACCCCGCGCCGACTCCGGCGACTGCGCGGCCTCTTGATCCGACGCGGCCAGGGCCTCGGCCAGCTCCCCACGGGCGATGACCCGCCGCTCCAGCACCGCTTCCGCCTCCGCGAGCTCGGCCAGCACCCGCTCCACCTCCTCGCGGAGCTCTTCGACCCGAACCAGCGCGGCCATTTCACGCGCTTCCAGCAAGCCCATGACCGAAGCCATCGGCCACCTCCGTCTCATCCCCGACAAACGTGACGGCCCGACTCTTCCTTGATGCCACGAAGTTCATCCCTGACCAGCGAAAACCCACCGACCACATCCGGAAAGACAACGGCTTCTGAGACCAACACGGTGCCCAATCGGGGGGCATCGCTTGATGAATGAGGACCGATGGCAGACACCACCCCTGACGGAACCGGCCCCACCTCCACCGAGGAAGACCGTACGGCCATCCAGGTCGACGTTGACCAGCTCATGGACGAGATCGACCGCATCGGGCAGCAGGCCGACTTCAACAAGCCCCAGGAGTAGCCACGCCGGGGACCGCACCTCTGCGACCCAGTTCGGCTCGCCCTGACGGACGGGCTACTCCGGGCAGTGCGGTCCCCACGCTCGCATACCGGTCCTGCCGCGCGTCCGGGGTCCCGATCGTCAACGAGGCTGCGGACGCCTTGCAGCCGCACCCGCCCTCACCGTCGGTCCTCGGCGCGCGGGAGCAGGAGGTGCTGCGCTGGCCGCACCACCAGGTTCCAGCGGCGAGGGCGGCCAGAAACGAGCGCGATGGTGGGCAGCCACCCGACCACCGCCCCGGTCCCAACGCCGACGACCCCGGCGGTGATCAGGACGGGCAGCGCGCAGCAGGCCAGGCCAGCGATGGTGTCGGTGGCCAGTTGAGATTCCCCACCCGTGGCCACTTGACGGGGCGTCGAGTGGCCACGGCCTTGATTACGCACAGTAGTAGGGAATCGGGCACCCGATGCGGTCCGGTCGAGAGGCGGGGGATCTCGTGTCCGGCGTGTCGAACCGCCTGGACTGCCGTCGCAGCCGTTCGCCGGGCTCATATATCGTCTGCCGATATCGGAGTCCGTAAAGCGCGGCTCGTGCCGCCGAGGAGTGTGCCCATGAGCAAGCCATCGACCGCCGGCAGCGCCCCCGAGGAGTTGCGGCGGACGCTCGGCGTGCCCGACGCCGTCATGATCGGTCTGGGCTCGGTGATCGGCGCCGGTATCTTCGCCGCGCTCGCCCCGGCCGCACGCGCCGCCGGCTCCGGACTGCTGATCGGCCTGGCTCTGGCGGCCGTCGTCGCCTACTGCAACGCCACCTCCTCCGCGCGGCTCGCGGCCCGCTACCCCGCCTCCGGCGGTACGTATGTGTACGGCCGCGAGCGCCTGGGCGAGTTCTGGGGCTACCTGGCGGGCTGGGGCTTCATCGTCGGCAAGACTGCCTCCTGTGCGGCGATGGCGCTCACCGTCGGCTCGTACGTGTGGCCCGGCCAGGCGCACGCTGTCGCGGTTGCGGCCGTGGTAGCGCTCACCGCGGTGAACTACGCCGGAGTGCAGAAGTCCGCGCTGCTGACCCGCGTCATCGTGGCCGTGGTCCTGGCGGTCCTCGCCGCCGTCGTGGTCGCAGCCCTGACCTCCGGTGCGACGGACGCGGCCCGGCTGGACGTCGGCTCGGACGCCACCGTCGGCGGGGCGCTCCAGGCGGCGGGGCTGATGTTCTTCGCCTTCGCCGGGTACGCGCGCATCGCCACGTTGGGCGAGGAGGTCCGCGACCCGGCCCGCACGATCCCGCGGGCGATCCCGATCGCGCTGGGCATCACCCTCGTCGTCTACACGGTCGTCGCGGTCTCCGTCCTGATGGTGCTGGGCCCGGACGGGCTGGCCGAGGCGAGCGCGCCGCTGTCGGACGCCGCGCGGGCCGCGGGCGCCGACTGGCTCGTGCCCGTTGTCCGCGTCGGGGCGGCCGTCGCCGCGCTCGGCTCGCTGCTCGCCCTGATCCTCGGTGTCTCCCGCACCACCCTGGCGATGGCCCGCGACCGGCACCTGCCGCACGCCCTGGCCACCGTCCACCCGAAGTTCCAGGTTCCTCACCGCGCCGAGCTGCTCGTCGGCGCCGTCGTGGCCGTGGCCGCCGCGACCGGGGACCTGCGCGGGGCGATCGGGTTCTCCTCCTTCGGGGTCCTGGTCTACTACGCGGTCGCCAACGCCTCCGCCTGGACCCTCACCCCCGACGAGGGCCGCCCGAACCGCCTGATCCCCGCCGTCGGGCTGGCGGGCTGCCTCGCCCTGGCCTTCGCCCTGCCCGCCTCCTCTGTCATCTCCGGGGCCGCGGTGATCGCTCTCGGCGCCGCCGTCTACGCCGTACGCCGCACCCTCACCGCACGGGGCTGACCCGTCCGCCCCGGCCGTTCCCCCGCCCGGGGGAACGGCCGGACTGCCTGGCGTCCCCGGTCCCGGAACCGCAGGACGATATCCGCACACGACCGAGGCGAGGTGCGAGTGCCGTGACCCAGCTCCAGCGGTGGCAGGCGCGGCTGATGGGCACGAGCGCTCCGGGCGCCGTCGTCCTCATCCGCCTCTACGTCGGCGCCGTCTTCCTGTCCGAGGGCGTCTTGAAGTTCCTGCGCCCCGACCAGCTTGGCACCGGCCGCTTCGACAAGGCCGGCATCCTCGCCCCCGGCTTCCTCGCACCGCTCGACGGCGCCTTCGAGATCGTGTGCGGCCTGCTGATCCTCGCCGGTCTCCTGACCCGGCTCGCCGTCGTTCCGATGACCGTGAACATGCTCGGCGCGCTGCTGATCACGAAGCTTCCGATCCTGTGGGGGGACGCCCCGCTGTTCGACGGGAAGTCCGGCTGGTGGGACCTGGCCCACGAATCGCGTACCGACCTCGCGCAGCTGTGCGGCAGCCTGTTCCTGCTCATCGTCGGCGCCGGCGCCTATTCCCTCGACGCCCGCCTCACCCGTGCCGACTCCGCCGTCCCGGCCAAGGCAGCGGTACGCGGCTGATCAGGGCGTGTCGTCGCCCAGAACCTCGCGGGCAAGCTCCGCCAGGGCCCTGCGGTCCTCGGCCAGGGCCTGCTTCCCGGCCTCGGTCGCCTTGTAGACACGCCGGGTGCGGCCGTCGACCACCCGCTGCTCCGAGGTCAGCAGCCCGTCGGCCTCCAGCCGGTGCAGCGTCGGATACAGCGTGCCGGGGCTGATCTGGTAGCCGTGGGAGGCCAGCTCCTCGGTCATCCACGCGCCGTGGATCTCCTCCTCGGCCGCGTGATGCAGGATGTGCAGCCGCACTGCGCCCCGCTGGAACTCCCGCACCCTGGCCACCTCCGACAGTGACGAAACCGATATCGGCTCCCGATCCTAGCCGCCCCGACACACGAGACGGGGCCCGCCGTCAGCCTGGGCGTGCTGCGTCCCACCCCTCCGGCCCGCTACATGACGTAACCGTCCCCGGCCGCCGGCAAGTCGGCTGCGCTTCGGGAGACGGGACACCAGAAGATGGGCAGCGCTGGCTCCTGGGTGAAGCGGCAGCGACGGTTCGAGTTCCTTCTCGTGAACCTCGAAAACGTGGCGAAGGGCATCGCGGCTCAGGCTCCGTACTGACATACAGGGGCCCTCGTGGTGTTCTGCCTCGGAGAGTCCGAGGCAGAACACCACGACGGCAGGGGCAACCAATCAGGAGACTTCGGCCTGCACGCCCGACCGGATCATCCGGCGCAGGTTGCTGCGGACCGCCGCGACGTCATCTTCTGATTCCCGGAGACGTCGTTGGAGTTCGCTGTTCTCTCCTTGGATCTGGTTGAGCCGCGTGGTCAACTCGTGGTTGCGGCGTGTCAGTTCGTCGATCCGCGCGACGAGGTCCTTGGAGGCGACTTGCTCGAGTTGCTGCCCGAGACTGCGCTGGACAACACCTTTGAGATGATCGCGCTCTTGACGCAGGGCCTGTATCTCGGCGCGCGCGAGTTCCAGGTCCGTGCGGATGCTCGAGCTGCTCGTCGTGGCTCTGGTGAGCCGTTCCTGAGCGGGACGGCTGGCCTGTTGGCCACGGGCCTTCTCGATGTGCTCCCGGACTCCGTCGGCATAGACCAGCCAGTTCGATACTCCGGCCGTGCGTGCGACGGCTGCGAAGGTGACAGGGTCGCCCTGAGCGAGCATCTGGTCCACGGTGGCGAGGACGCGCCGTCGCTTGGCGCGGCTGTCCTGCCGGCGTGATTCCGCCAGGACCTCGGCGGGCTTCCTGCGGCTGGTCATGCCGACGCTCCCGGCTTCTCGACGACGGTGAGCGGCAAGAGGGTGCGCCCGCCGGCCCGGACCTTTCGCAGGACCCTGCTGGCTTCCTCGACCTCGGCCTGGAGCTCTTTTGGCAGGTCCGTCATCCGGGCGTTCATGCGCTCGATGACGCCTTGGAACGCTTCGATCTGGTCGTTCAGGTTGCGGATGACGAAGGCGTCGGCGTCCATGGCCTCGGCCATCTCCCGGTCGGCCTTCAAGGCCCGGATATGGTCCTCGATCGCGGGCAGGTAGGAGGGGTCGGGGCGGTAGAAGCCGCAGCCGGCGCACTGGAATCGGATTGCGCACTTCTTTCCGCCGGCCTTCACGTTCGAGGGCTCGATGCAGTTTCCGTACGGGACGGCGACCGACTTCGACTCGTACGACAGGTTCGAGGAGAAGGGAGCCGGGTGGCCCGCGCGGTCGACAGATTGGAGCCGCAGCGTCGCTACTGCCGACCGTTTCCGCTCCATCGTCACCTTGTAGTAGGTCATCGTCACGTCGGGAGAGCGATGGTCCATGAGGTCCATCAGCACGTCGATGTCGGTGCCTGCGTCGGCATGGCGTTGCGCGAACGAGGATCGGAAGGCGTACGGGAAGATTCTGCTGCGGTCGAACGGCAGCGGTTCCCCGTCCTCGCCGGGCACGTCGGAGTCGAGGGTCGGCAAGCCGTCGACCCAGAACCGCAGTGCCCGGGAGAAGTCTCCCGAGTCC
>NZ_JASCXN010000074.1 GCF_030010625.1 Streptomyces sp. CC208A
ACCCCCGAAGGACCCCCCGATGCACGCCCCCGCCGACGCCCACATCCGCTTCACTCTCCACCCGGACCACCATCCCGCCGTCATCGCCACCACGTCCGGGCCGACGAGCGACGCCGCCCGCTCCGACCTGCACGACCTCGGCTTCCGCAGCACCGGCCCGGCCACGATGGTCCTGGCCCGCATCGACCGCGAGGAACCCCACTACACCGCCAAGGCGGCACACCTCCTCCAGCAGTACGGCTACACCACCGAGATCGCCCCGGCCCTCCAGGAGGAGATCGACACCGAGTGGACCTGGGCGAACTACCCCTATCCCTGGTGCACCCGCGACGAGATCCGCGCGGTGAGCGCCCAGGCCCAGCGCATCCACGACGACATCGCCGAAGGCCGGCTGATCATCCACCTGCACGCCGACGACGGGCACACCACCGTCGCCGTCGGCTCCTACACCACCGGCGTACGACGGCACGTGCACCTCCATGGTGAGAACCACCTGCGGCAGGAGACCGACATCATCTTCGACACCGAAGCGGAGGCCGTCGCCGAGTTCCACCGGCTCTACTCCGTCGCCGTCCGCCCCGGCCCCGCCCCGCTCACCGACCTCGAACAGGCCGTCGGTCGACTCCTCACGGGCAAGCCCCCGGCCACCACCGCCGAACAGGCCCCCGCGCCTTCGGTCGAGCCGCCGGTCGCGGAGCCCGGCGAGCACGAGGCGTTCCTCCAGGCCCTGTTCGCCCAGGAGCGCCAGTGGGAGAGGTACCGACCCTTCGACGAGACGACCATCGCCTCCCATGAATCCCTCACCGTGCGAGTCGAGTTCGACCACGAAGCCCGCCACCGCACCGACGTCGCCTGGACCATCGCCGAGTACGACGGCCCGGTTGGCGAACGCCTCTGGCACGCCACCATCACCGCCGGCACCCCTGTCGCCCTGATCCACACGATCCTGCAGCACCTCGACGCCCCGCCGCTCGTCGCCGCTTGGGAAGCACACGACGTCCTCCGCGACGCCGGATGGCACCCGGCGAGCCACCCCGCCCGCACCACCTGGACCGCAGCCGACGCCATCACCTTCGAGCACACCCCGCGCGCCGAGACTGACCGCTGGATGCTGTACGGCGGGAACAACCTCGACCGAGCGGCGTGGACCATCCGCCTCTCAGCCGACGTTCCCCACGACCTCCTGGCCCAGCTCGCCAGCACCGCCGCTGCTCTGTTTCCATCATCCACACGGCCGACCCCGAGGCCGCTCCCGGCGCCCGCCCGCAGGCTCCCCGCAGCCGTGCCCGCCCAGCGCGCCCGCGGCCGGTAACCTGGCCGCCGCCGAAGCTGAACACCTGCCACCAGATCTGACCTGCACGGATGTGACTCCAGACTGGCCAGCGGGGTCCGACGAGCTAGCTTCCGGGAAGCCCGAAAGCTAGATTAGGAGCGACGCTTAAAACTTGACGCACACCCCAAATACGCGGCAACTTATTAGCGTCACACTTTCGGCGCCAAAGTTACGACGGAAATTACGACGCAAACTTTCAGCGCGGGAAGATTAGCAAAGTTGCCGCAGCGTAGATTAGCAATCTGGTCGCGACAAAAGTTGAGGCCGACGCAGACGAGAACGTCCACGCCGGCCTCTCCCCGGACTGCCGTCCGGGACCGTCTAGACCCCGGTCCCGGGCGGCGCCCTACCTCATCAGAAAGGCCAGCACGGTCGCACAGCTGGCCAGAGCAGACGCCACGCGCGCCACGATGGCGCAGATGGCCTTCAACCGCTGAAGCCCCTTGCGAGGGCTACCTCCTGACGAGGGTTCCTGCCGCGACGGATCACACATGCGATCCACCTCCCTGTGAGGGGCACGCCGGTTGCGTGCTCCGGACAGGACAGCTCGGCACACCGAACCGCCCCGTGCAGAGCACGAGCCAGACCCCCGCGAGGAACGGGCGACAGGACGCTCACAATAGCCGTTCCTGAACCCTCCGCGCGACCTTCGAGATACCACCCGGAAAAGATAGGCTCGGCGTGCGAACTCGATGCGTACGCACGCGTCATGAAGCCCACCGACTTCCGCTCGCGTTGCCTATTCGCATTTCAAGATGCATTGTCATCCGCAGGTGCCCAGAGGAGCCGGCCTGCGCTACCGTGTAGCGCCATGACGGTGCTGATCATCGGGGCCAGTGGGTTCCTCGGGACGGAGCTGGTGCGTCAGGCGAGCGCCGCGGGCAATGCCACGGTCGCGACGTTCAACTCCCGCCCCGGCGACGGTGGCGGCACTAAGTGGCATCAGCTGGACCTGCGCGACTCCGTTCGCCTCGATGCTGTCCTCGACGCCGTGACCCCAAGCGCGGTGATCAACGCGTCCAGTGGCAACGCTGACTGGGCGGTCACCGCCGACGGTCCCATCCGCCTCGCCGTGGCGGCGGCAAGCAGGGGGATCCGTCTGGTGCACGTGTCCAGCGACGCGATTTTTTCCGGGGCCGACGTGCACTACGACGAGACAGCGCTCCCCGATCCCGTCACCCCCTACGGGGCCGCGAAGGCCACCGCCGAGACCGCCATACGCCTCTTCCACCCGGCATCCGTCGTCGCCCGCACCTCGCTGATCATCGGCGACGGCGGGTCCTCCCACGAACGCGTCGTCCACGAACTCGCTTCCGGCACACGGGATGGAGTTCTGTTCACGGATGACACCCGCTGCCCCGTCCATGTCGCCGACCTCGCGGCTGCCTTGTGGGAGCTTGCGCTGACCGACGCGACCGGCGTCTTCCACTTGGCCGGTCCCGACGCCGTCAGCCGCTACGACCTCGGCGTGCTCGTCGCGCAACGGGATGGACTCGATCCCGCCCTTCTGCCCGCCGGCCTCAGGGCAGACAGCCACCTGCCCGGGGCCCTCGACGTACGCCTCGACAGCCGCGCCACTCAGCAACGGCTGAGCACCCAGCTCCGCGGAGCACGGGAGTTCCTGGGGACAGGCTGACGGTCAGCTACGCACACAACCAAAGGCGAGAGCGAAGATCGTCCCGCGCTCCGGCACCACCGCCCCTGGTTGCACGAGATGAGGTTGGTGATGCTACGCGACACCAACCACGCGATCACGGCAGAGATCCGGCACAAGTTCGGGTGAGCAGGTCCTGCGCCATCGGCCGTGATGAGCGACGCCGTGCCCTCACACACACGGCACCGGTCGGGCGCACTGGATGCGGTCTCGCGCTGACCGTAGGGGGCTGATCCGTTCGGCTGCGCGGAGTATGTACCTCAGGCCAGGATGGACCGCCAGGACTTCGTTCGAGCGTTTCGGGCCACGATGCGAGGGGGATTGATGGAGAGGTTCGTTCCGCACTTTCAGGGCCGTCCGTGGCCGAGCGGGATGCCGGCGCTGCACGTCTACGTGCTGCCCCGCCCGGGGGTCGATGACGGGGTGCTGTCGCTCGCGCGGTCCTGCGTGCTGCTGACGGAGGGATACCCGGTCGACCCTCAGATCTCGGCCACCGGCGACGACGCGGGGCTGCTGCACGCTACGTTGGAGATGCTGGCGGACGCCCCGGCCAACGAATATGACGAGCCTGCGATCCAACAACTCGTCGAGGCCCTGGAGGCGGAGCTCGCCGACATCGCCCCGTTCACGACCGAGGTGGGACCCCCCCATCGCGAACATCGCGGGGGGGCGTCTTCGACTTGTGGCCGGAGGCGGAGTTCGAAGTGGTGCGTGGGGCAACACGTACGGGGATTAGGAAGGTGCGGGGCGAGGCCGCACTCCAGCACCAGGGCGGCCGGGGGCACGTCTCGTTCTGCTACGCCGACGACACCGCCTCCTCTGACCGGCTCAACTCGCGCCTGCGGAACGAGATCACCCCACGGCGGGCGCCGATGCATGTGGATCGTGTACACCTGGTTTCCGTGACCTGGACGGAGGATGAGGCCAGCGGCGGATGGCGCATGTCGATGGAACCGGTCGCGGAGATCCGCCTCGGCGGCTCCACCCGATGACGGTCGGGTGGACCGTGCTCCTCGCTATTGCTGTCCCGGTCATCGGCCTGGTCGGCTGGGGCTTCGCCCGAGGCGTGCTCCGGGGCGCCGTGCAGTCGGCACGCGAGCAGGTCCGCCGCGACCTCATCGCCCTCGGTCAGAGCCGTGCCGTCGTCGAGACGCTGGCTCACAAGACCGGCGAGGTGGCCGTGGCGTTCGCGGCGCCCGGCGCCGACGGCCGTGAGTACATGATCGGCTGGCTGTGGTGGCGCGCGGCACTCGACCCCAACGGATCGGTCGAGCACACCACGGGGTGGGCGCTGACGTACCGGCGAGCGCGCCGGGCCGCCGGCCTGCCCACGACCATGAAGGCGCGCCACCCCGAGTTCATCATCACGCGGGCGGCCGAGAGGCGTGTCAGCCGCGGCGGTCGATGATGTGGTTGAGCTTCCGCAATACGCCGTCTCGGCCGACGATCGGGTGCGTCGGCGTCCGCAGGAACACGTTGACCTCTACCGGGTCGCTGTGCCGGTCCAGGGACGTCGACGCGATCAGCAGCTCGGGGAGCAGGTGGCTTCCCGGTGCGGAAGGCCGGGCCCCGGTCGCTCGGGCGACCGCCATGCGTACCCGTGCGGCGTCGAGCTGCCATGAGGCCGTGATGTGCCCCTGGACGCATTCCAAGATCGCCTCGGGGCCGTCGACGCGAACCGCGAGTACGCCGTCGCCGTACGGGCATTGCAGCGGCATGACGCTGCTGCGGCTCACGATCTGGAACTGGTTGGCCTTGATGGTGAGCAGGCCGGGTACGACCTGCGGTGCGGTGGCCTTCTCGCGGGCTTCATCCGGGTAGTCGGCGAGAAGCTGAGCGAGCCGGGAGGCTGCGCCCCTCATGGGGGACGGGCCAGGGGCTGGAG
>NZ_JASCXN010000075.1 GCF_030010625.1 Streptomyces sp. CC208A
GCCCTTGCCGCCGCCCTTGCCGTTGCCGGCCGACGAGACCTTCGGTGCCGCCTTGGCCTGGGCCTGCTTCTGGACCGGGTTGCCGGTCTTCTTCGTTTTCTGGGCCGCCTGGTCGGCGATCTTCTTCGCTTGCTCCGCGGCCTTCTTCTTCGCCGCCTGAGCCGCCTTCTTGGCTCTCTCCATCGCCGCGATCTTGGCCTTCAGCGCTGCTGCCTCGGCCGCCTTCGCCGCCTTGAGGACGACCGAGGACCGGCCCAAGCCCGAGCAGCCAGCCGACGCGGTCAAGGCCGCCGACCAGCAGCAGCAGCACACGAACCGACTAGGGCAAGGGAGCGGGCCGTGACCGACCTGCACGAACCGCTGGAAAGAGCGCTCCGCCCCGCTGGGCGAACCCAGCGGGGCGGAGAAGGACTACACCCGGGAAAGCAAGTCCCGGAGAGGTCCTTCAGGGCCGGATGTCAGGCCCATCGGGCCGGGAGTTCGGGGAACCCCTGGCCGAGCGCCGAGAAGCTCGGATACGGCAGCGACTCGACAAAGTCGGAGCCTGCCAGCAGCGCCGGATCCGCCACTACGACATGGACCCGTGGCGGGCGGTCGGGGTCTCCGGTCAGGAACGGCTCCTCCAGGACGACCGCATCGTCGAAGCGCGTCCATCGGGTGAGGCTCCCGCCCGTCACAGGGCGGGTCCTCCCGCGGGAGACGAACTCCACAGTGTCGGGGTACCGAAGACCGTAACTCTCCAGCAGTGTCCAGCCCCGCAGCGTCGACCAGAGGGCCACCATCTCCACGAATTCCGTGAAGCTGGCGAACATGTCCGTGTACTCGCCACTCCAGGAGACCCCGACCCTGCCGTCACGACGCAGAACGATCGCGCAGGGGACGTCGTGGTTCTCCGCGATGCGGATGAACTCGTCCCCCTCGGGGGACAGAGTCCAGTCGCCCGGGGAGACCGAGATCCGGGTCCATCCGTAGAAGTTCCCCCCGTAGCAGGGAAGGACGCAGCCCTCCCACTCCTCCGAGAGAAGTTCGATCAGTGCTCCCGTCTCGGACGGGAAGTCGATCGACGGGACCTCGCGAAGTCCACGAGGGGCACGTACCTCCTCGTTGAGGAACCGAACGGACTCGGCTGTCGGTTTCACCCGGATGCTCCTTTCAAGGGTGGCGGACTAGTGATTGACGCCCAGCAGGTAGGTGAAGAGCTTCCTGCAGCTGGGGCACATCTCCCGATAGGCTCCATGGCGATCCCATCCATACCCCTGGGATCCGCCCCGGACATCGACGGCCTGTGACCTGGCGCCTCCGATCGGCAGACGACGGTTCTCGAGCTCGCACAGCGCCCCGATCTCACCGCAACCGCCGTGGTGGCCGGTCATCTGCACAGCAGTCCGCACGTTCGGGGTGAGGTCGTCGAGCGACCTGTTCGTGCTGATGCCGAGGGCGCTGTGCTGCCCGTCGGCCGTGAAGACCTGCGCGGCGACGTTGGTCTGACCGACGTTGTCGTCGGCGTGATCGAGCAGCTCGTCCGACGGCTCGGTGGTGATCTCGCAGACATGCGGATCACCACCGCCCGCGTTGTGGACGAGGACCGGAGTGGCCCCCGCCAGCACGTAGTACGTGTGCTACGCAGAACCCCTCTACCTGCTTCTCCGCAGGTCAGCACCTGATTTGCGTTCCGCTGACGTCCGTGGATGTGCGGGGAAATCCGTGGCTGTTGCCGTCGCTACTGCCGTCAGGGCCTACGGACGGCGGGGGCCCGCTACTGCCATGCCCCGGGTTCGGCGCGAAGGGTGGCGCGGGTGGTGCGGTGGTAAAAGTCGTGGCCGGTCTGGGCGCAGTGCTCGGCGATCCAGCGTGTCAGATCCTCCTCGGCGTGGAGTTCGCCGGAGGTGGCGCCGCAGTCGTGGTCTTCTCCGGTGACGCAGGCGGCCTCGAAGGTGGGCAGGGCCATCGGGTCCACCACGGCGGTCACGTGGTACTCGCGGAAGCGGTAGCGCCTGCGGACCGGGGTGCCGGTGGTTGCGGAGTCAGACATGCTCGGCCGCCTCCTCCTGCGGGTCCGGGATGCGCTGTCCTCGCGATTCGGCCACCCGGAGCGCGTCCGTCAGGGCCTCGGCCAGTCGGCTGGCCAGCCAGCGGTACTCGGTGGCCGACAGTGCCCGCGCGCCGGGGGCCAGGGCTTCGCGGGCGTGTTCAAGCAGTTCCTCGCCCATGCCGAGTTGGACGGCTTCGATGCTGTCAGCGAGTGTGGACAGGTAGCCCCTGCCGTCGGTGCTGAGGTAGCAGGGGTTCCCGTCGGGGGTGGTCCAGGGAAGTAAGCGGGGGCCGGCCACGCCCGTCGCCGCGTCGTACAACTCCCTGCGTCGCATACGGTCCGCGTCGCTCCTGGAACTGCTCACCGTGCACTCCTGGCTTGGGTCGCTGATAGGGCACGGCGACCGTAGCCGTCTGGATGATCGTCACTCCACGTAAGCAGCAGGGCAATTCGCGGCGCCGGGTCTGCGAACTACCACGCAGCGTGGCGGCTATCCGACAACGTCGAGGTAGGCGGCCATGTCCCGCATCTCCGTCGTCAGGGTGCGCTTCCGCTTGCTCAAGATCTCCTGCATGGTCTCGGCGGCCGAGTTCTGGTGCCTGAGCCACTCGGGGGCGGCGTCCCGAACCCGGGTCAGCTCGTCCATCGCCGCCGACAGGTCTCCGGTGCGGGTGTGGGCCCGCGCGACGTCGAGGGTGAAGCGGTTCCCGTCGTTGGTACTGGGCCTGCCCAGGCGCTTCCACGCCCTAGGCGATAGTGCCTCTTCCTCGTCTGCTTTCCGTACGACCGCGCGGGCGTCCCCGATGACCATGGAGTCTTCGAGTGCCTTCAGGGCGGCGGTGACGGGGCCGAAGACGGACCAGTGCCGGGAGAGGTTGCGGTGCGCGGTGCCGACGGCGGTTGCCGCCACCCGCGCCGCCTTGCGGTACTCCTTGGCTTCGTCCGGGCGGTTGTTGCGGGCGGCTGCGGCTGCTGCCTCCATCGCTAGACCGCCCCATACCGCGTAGTGGTCCGGCTCGGCTCCCGTGATCTTCGGCTCGACCGCGTCCATGCTCTCGGCGGCGATCCGCTCCGCCTCGTCCAACCGACCCTGACGTACCAGCAGCCAGCACATGCCGCCGACGCCCGAGCCTGCCGCGAGCATGTCCCCGCTCTGTTTGGCGTCCGCGATGGCTCCGCTCAGGGCCGCGTACGCGATGTCGTACTGCCTCACCTGAGTGAGGTAGGTGCCGGCCAGGCGCAGCGCCTCGGCACGGGCCATGAGGGCTTGCCGGTGCTCGTCTCCGCTGTCGTAGTAGGCCACGGCCAGGGAGGCATCGCGTAGCAGGCCGGGCAGCTGGGCGGCGACGCTTTTGTAGCTGTCGGAGAAGTACAGTTCTCGCGCGTCTCGTACGGCACGGCTGAAGGTGCGCAGGTTCGGTTCCTCGCCCGCGACTTCGGCGGCCTGGTCCACGAGTCCGACGGCTGGGGTGAGCACTGCGCGAAGCTGGATCAGGTTGAGCTGGTTCGGCTCCTCGGCCCGCCCTATGGGCTCCGGCGCGTCCGGCGCCATCAGCGCGGCGGTGGTCACCCCCAGGGCGCGGGCGAGGGTGTGCAGCGTCTCCATGCGGACCGTTCCGCCCTGTTCGACCTTGCGGACCGTGCCCGGTGACACGCCTGCGGCGTGGGCCAGTTCCTCCTGGCTCATGCCGGCGCGGCGCCGGTACTTGCGGACGTTGTCGGCCAGTTCCGTAGTCATCCCGTTCACACCTCCAGCGCCACGGTACGCCGGACGGGCGCGTCAACCGGTGGCTATCCGGCAGATACCCGCCACGGAGCGATCACCACCCCCGCGCGGGGCTGGGCTCCAGCACGCGCGATGCCTGAGCGGGTGGGGTCCCTCGTCGGTCGGGCAGCTTCGCCGGACCAGGGTTCCCCGGGGGCCGCCAAGGCTCACCCTGTGACGCGTGCGCTCGGCCTTGGCGGCCCCCGGGGGTTCCTGGTACGCCTCCGGTGACCGGGCGACGAGGGACGCGACCCGCGCCCCTCGACCACTCACCACGACGAAGCCGCACCCGATATTCGGCCCCCTGCCCCTCGGAGGGAGGGCCGGGGTCTGGGGCAGAGCCCCAGGTGGCTTGCTGTGCTGGCTGTTGCGCGCCCGGACCGGCGGGGCCGTCGCCAGCGGGGCGGCAGACAGGAGCGGGCGGCGGCCCCACAGGGCCGGAGCGCGCGCGGCCCGCGACAGCGGGCCGCCTTGATCAAGTAAAGAAACTTTGAACAGCTCACCCTGCGCCCCACCGCTCCACCGCGTGCGATCGGTTCAACACGGCGGCGCCTGCCCTCATCCAGGTGATCATGCAGGTGTTGGGTCTCGGTGACGGGGCCCCGGCGCTTCGACCCCCTCACCGCCGACGGAGCCTGCCAATTCCTCACAACCGCGCGTGGACACCGGCTCCATGCGCTGTTCGAACCTGTCAGCGACGAGTCAATCCGCGGCAACGGCGCCGACCCGCCGCCGTGCGGAGCCACCGTCCACTGGCGTTGCC
>NZ_JASCXN010000076.1 GCF_030010625.1 Streptomyces sp. CC208A
GAAGCGGGACAGGGCGTTGACCCGCTGATTCCAGGTCTCGACGTCCCACCGCTCCTTCAGCGGGCCGGCGAGGCGGTACTCGGCGAACCCTCCGAGCGCGGAACGCAGTTCATCGCGGTCCCCGAAGGGGTCCACGCCGTGTCGCTGGAGGAACTCCAGCCACGGGGCAAGGCCCCGAGCGTACGCCCACCAAGAACGCCACGCCGGCACCCCATTGATCGGCAACTCGCGCAGCCATGCGTTCGCGACCACCGTCGGCCGAGGACCGGATTCGTCCTCGAACAGGAGGTCGTCGTCGAGCAGGACCGGCATGCGCTCCGGGATCAGCGGCTCATAGTCGAGCCCCCACTGCTCCCATCCCTCACGAGAGAAGGAGATCAACAACATGCCCCGGGACGGTACATGCCGACTCAGGTGAGTGCAGGAGATTCAAAGACAGGCCCGTTGGGGACCAGATGCCCCCTGCCATCGAATGAGACGCGACAGAAGTGCAGCAATAGCATGGCGGCCGTCGGCACCTCGAACCTCGCACCCGGCGTCCTGCTCCCGGTCCCCGTCTACCGGTACCGGAAGTGGGGCGGGCAGATGACGGCCCAGCACGGGTACGACCAGTTGGAGGCGTCGGCCCGCAGGCATGCCTGGCAGTACGGCCACAGCCTGCGCTCCATCCTGCACAGCCGTACGGATCTAGGTTCCGCAGTTTCGTGAGCACTTCCGCGTGATCATGAGCACCAATCGAGCATTTCCGCGTGATCATGGGCAGCAGTCACGTTCCGTGGCCTGCACGCCAGGGGACGCCGGCGGGCCAGCGTGGGGGTCACCGCACTCGGTTTGCCCGGCCAGCGCAACGGTGCGTTTTCGGCAATCAGCATGTCTGCATGCGCCAACCTCTGGGCGGTTTCGGGGATTCCGCTTTGCCGAGGGCCGGTGGCCGACCAGTCTTGGCGACGGCGTTGACCGGTGTACAGACGGTGCCCGGGACGCGAGGAAAGGACGGTTCACGATGGCGGGTGCGCAGTCGTCGCAGGAGCGGATCGAGCGGCTGAAGGCGCTGCTGACCGGGAAGAGTTCCAGTCGCCGTGCGGGGGCGGCGCTGGCATCCTCCGGTACGTACGGGAACCTGCTGCTGGGGGTGGCGCTGCACGGCGCGGACCGGATGCGCGAGGGCACGCCGCCGACCCCGCTGGAGCTCCTCTTCACGGGGGCGCTCCTCAATGTCCTCGGCAGGGAGACCTTGGAGTGGGGGGCCGCGTACCGGGAGACGGTGCAGAGCGCAGCCCCGGGCACGCTGGTGGTACCGGAGGTGATCGCGGCCCGTCCCTCTTCGTCCGGGTTCGATTACGCGGACTTGGCCGAGGTGCTGCCGCATCTGTCGCAGGAGGCGTCCCAGGCGCCGAATCTATTGCTGCTGACGCCGGAGGACCTTGCGGCGGGGCGGACGCAGGAGGACGCGGCCTTCATCGAGGCGATGCGTGAAACGGGCTTCGCGGTGACCGGGGTGGCCCGCCATCCCGGTGCCGGCGTCCGGTCCCAGGACAGCGGCACGGTGCAGGATGCGGCCCCGGCCGCGCAGTCGTGGCGGGTGAAACTGCAGATGGAGAACTTCTACGTTCAGCGTGCGGTCGGGGACCAGGGGGGCGGCAGGGACGAGATCTACTTCACCGCCGCCGCCAGCGTAGGCGACGGAAGGAATCAGACCTTCGTCTCCGAAGAGTTCGGCGCGGTCAAACAGGGCCAGACCCGCACCTTCTCCTCCGACAAGAAGGTGTTCCTGGACCAGCAGAGCGGCAGCGACCTGGCGATCGCCAGCATCCAGGTGTGGGAGGCCGACCAGAGCAACTCCCAGTGGTACAACAGCCTGCAGCAAGCCCTGAACTCTGCGGTCGTGACGATCGACAGGGTCCTGAGCAACCCGGTCGCGACCATCGTGGACCCGACCCCCCTGCCGGTGACGATCGCCTGGGAGGTCACGAAGGTCTTCGTCGCGCTCATGGACACCCTGCGCAACAACGACGACCTCTCCTGCAGCCGTACCTTCGTCCTCACCCGCGACGACATGGCCATCCTGCACCACCAGCCCGGCCTGGAATGGGACTTCAACGGCGACGGCTATCACCGACTCCGCGTCCGCTACACCGGCGAACGCCCCGTCTACCCCACCGGCAGCATCGAGATCACCAGCCGTGACCAGGGCACTGAACCCTCCGCCGCAGGAGCCTGGAGCGCCCCCGTCCCACTGGGCTGGAAGACCGGGGCCACACCGGCCCTCGCCTCCTACCGGGGCCACCTGTACACCGTGTTCCCACAGGCCGGCGACAAGCGGCTCGTGTGGAGCCGCTACGACGGGGCCGCATGGACCGCTCCCCGCATCATCGGCTCCGCCGCCAGCGACCACCCCTGCGCACTCGCCGTCCACAAGGACCAGCTGCACCTGATGTACACCGGAGGGGACAGCAACCTCTACCACGGCTGGTTCAACGGCCAGGAGTGGAGCCCCCTCCAACCGGTCAGCAACTGGAAGTCCGCCCTCGGCCCGGCCCTGGTCGAAATGGACGGCGTCCTGTGGTCCGGACACACCGGCGGCGACCGCGCCTATATCGCCAGCTGGGTCCAGGGCACCAACTGGAATACCGCCGAGCTTGCCGGTGGTCCCCTCGACCACAACACCGTCCACAGCACCCCCGCCTTGGGTACCACCCCCGGCCGGATCACCATCGATTACCGCAACGCAAACAACAGGATGGCGACCTTGTCCCGCAGGCAACCGTTCGACGGCGGATGGAGCACCATGGGACTGGGCGCCTCCTGGAGCACCCGCCACGCTCCCACGGTGCACGAGGCGGGCCGCTACGGATGGATGGCGTATACCGGTCTGGACAACCGCGCCTACCTGGGCTGGCGCGCCACTCACCCGGAATCCCCCAGCCGCCATTGGGCGAACAACCCCGCTGAAGTCATCCAGCGGGGCACGTGGACCTGCACCCCGCTGGCGGCTCCCGCCCTCACGGCCCACAACGGCCGCCTGTACGCGATCTACCACGCCTAGGCAGTTTCGTTTGGAACAGTTGCCGGTGGTCCGGAAGCGCCTTATGCCGCGTGGCCCTAAGGGTTCAAGGGCTCCGCCGACGAATGGCTCAGGGTAGGCGGGGAAGGGCCATGCGCTGGCTGGATCCAGTTGTTCCCCATAGGTTGACGTGGATCGGATGGATAAAGCCGGCCAGGGTGGGAAGGTCGGGGGGGTCTTGATCACGATCACGGAGGAGGGGACCCATGGGTTGGCTTCGCACGAAGGACTTCCTGATCCACACTGGACCTGAGAAGTGGACTGAGACCACGGTCCGCATCGACGGCAATTACCTGGTCGTCAACGAACCGGTCCCGGAGGTGTGGGCCAAGGACTCCAACGGCAACATCCGGACGGACTACAAGGGCGACAAGATCAAGGGAGACCCGATCTCGGAGATTCTTCCCGCCGCCTGGGTCAAGATCGTCGACGGCTGGGAGAAGGACGGCAACTGGGGCGGTTACCTCCAGGTCACCTCCGAGTGCGACAAGGGCAGGTGGGTCGATTCAAGCGCCGGTTGGGTCGCGCTGGTCTCCAGCAAGGCCGACCCTGTCACGTTCATCGACAAGGGCGACTACTACGAGATCTGGCAGCACAACAAGCCGGACAGCAGCCGCCCCCTGACGATCGTCAACGGAAACAGGCTGCGGTACGTGGAAGGTGCAGAGCCAGCGCGCTTCAACGTCTTCGACTCCACTCACTGAATCGCGTGATGGTGTGACCAGTCGCCCGATCGGTGTGCCCGCATTGGCCTGGCACCGGCGCTTGAGCTGGCCCCGCGGCCCGGCGTCCGCCCGGGCTCGTTGTGCGGTGCCGCCCAGGAGCTGGAACCTCTCACGAGATGCTTCGGCAGCAGGCGACCTGGGGAACGATCAGCCGCGTAGGGAGTTCGTGAGGCAGGTCCTCGCAGAATGAATACGCCCTGGCGGCGGCTCTCCACGAGCGCCGCCGCCAGGTTCAACTCCAGCCTGCCTCGGGGCACCGGTACTCGCTGAGGGATCACCGGGCGGACCGGGACTGTAAATCGTTCGGTGTAACTCCCGATCATGGAGGATGAGCTGTACTGAGATTTGTGGAGTCCCTGATGCCAGGGTTACGGTCCTGGCGAAGGAGAA
>NZ_JASCXN010000077.1 GCF_030010625.1 Streptomyces sp. CC208A
TGCGCATCTGGTGGATTCGAGGCGGTTGGACGACTTCTCACGGGCCGTGAACTACCTGGAGAGCGATCCTGTGATCTCAGACCTTGGCCAGGTCCTGGAGGACATGAAGAAGCTGGTGGAGGCCAAGAGGGAAACGCTGTCCTTCATCGCCGAAGCGAACCGAGGGCTCGCGGAAGCGAAGAATTCCCTCGTCAAGCTGGACGTGGTGGCCCTCGCGGAGAGGTATCACCGGCAGGAGGAGCAGAGTAGACGGCAGTACACCGCGAAGCTGAAGAAGCTGGAGCAGGAGCTTCAGGACTGGAAGACCCGATGCATGTACGCGGTTGCCATCGCAGTGATCGCCGTTTTCCTGTGGGTGCGCTGAACGCTAGTCAGAAGTTCGTGAGCTTGTGGCGCAGTACGTCCCGCGCGACCAGGTCGTGCTTTCAATTGCGGCGGCGCCCATCCCCTGCTTGTTGCGTCCTCCGGCCGACATCGATCGGGGGCAGACCTGGCAGTCGGCGTCGGGGAGGATCCTCCGCGACTGTTGCCTCAGGGGAGACGGTGTCCACCACGCAATGCTCGACATCGCCCGTATGCATAACCTTGCCCTCGTTGGATAGGCAAGGGTCGCACGGCGACCCACCTCGCGGTGTCTCGGCGATCATTTACGGGACAAACCCTGAGCCGGTATTACGGGCGCCGATCACGCGGCCAGGCGTTGGCAGCTTCCCCAGGCGGATGCCGCTGAAGCCATTTGCGTGCGGCCTCGTCGCCGAAGCCGTGTGACCGGAGGACTTCAAGGGCGGCTGCTCGCACTTCTCGCGCTTTGTCTACGAGGTTCAGGTGGGCCTTCATGCGCGCCACCACGTCGTCGTAGTCGTAGTCATAGCGGCCGTTGACCTTCTCTGCGAACAACGGCAGGAGTTTGTAGTAGCGACGTTCGCTGATTCCGACTTGTGTCCACGGGTACCGGTCCGGGGCCTCGCTCTTCCGGTACTGCATGACTGCGATGCTCGCCTTCCGGCGCACGTACCGACGAGTCGCCTCCGCGCCCCGCGCCGGATCGAATCCGGGGTGGATCAGTTGTTCGAGCAGTGTTGCGGCGGCAGAGACTCTGTCTGGGGCATGGGTCTCACGCTGGATGCGATCGACCTGCCGGGGGTACGCCATCGCGACGGCAGTCGCCAGCGCCGGCTCGTCGCCCTCGATGTAGCCATGCCAGTAGCCCTTCAAGACCACCTGGCACGCGATCTCGTAAGACGTCGAGGCAGGGTCGACGGTGATGGTCGGTATGCCGTGACCGTGGATAGCCTTCGCGAGCCCTCTCCATGGCCGATCGATAGGACGCTGAACCTGTTCGGTCCAAATGCGTGCCGTGAATGCCCAGTCTGCCGGGTGTCGCGTGATCGGGGCCACGATCAGGATGGCCTCGACGGCTGCAAGCGGAGGGATCTGTCCGCCGGCATTCTCCTTGTCCAATAGCGGCTCGATAAGCCGCCCTTCGTCCTCGGTATCGCTGGTCACCCAGATGAGACGCCGGGCGATTTGGATCCACCATCCGTTGATAGCGACCCCGAGAATCGGGACGTAAAAGCGAACGGCAGGGTCCATAATGCGGTGAAATAGATCTTTTCTTTGCTCACGGTCTACGGACGTGCCCAGCCAGCGGAGGACATGCTCCGCCGACAGCCGCCCCGTCTGTGATGCCCCGGCGACGAGTTGGCCGGCAATCCAGAGCGCGTCCGCCGCACGCGCGGCACTCGGGCCAGGGCTAGGCAGGGGTGAGACCTGCAGGACGGTCGCAATCTGGCCGTCCACCGGGTCAGGGACCTCCCATGCACCCGCCCCTCGTTCCATCGAGCCGACCTGCATGTCTGGGATGTCTACGAAGGGCAAGCCGTTGGGCTCTATGGCTGAGGTCGTTCGGCGCAGCGGCTGGAAGGTACGGCCCGAGAGAACGTCAATCTCACGGCCGGCTCGGACGAGCATGTCCGTCAGCACCTGGCGGTCTGGGCTACCGCCGATCAGCTTCACGGCCTCGTCGACAAGGCCCTCAGACCAATGTCCCATACGGGCAGTATACGAGGGCATGGAGAACAAGAATCCCGGCCTTAAGCGGCTGTGGGACACCAGAAAACTCGCGGTCCCGCCGTCGATCATCGCCGACTGGGCTCGTGGCCGCGAGGAGGAAGCCCGCAAGGCAGCGGCCCGCAATGCCCGCAGGGAATGCAAGAAGGAGGCGGCCCGATGAGCACATCAGTTCAGCAGCCGGCCGCATCCCCCGCGCCGCCCCCGTCCGGTCCGAACGGCCGGCGGATGCTGGGCGGGACCGTCCTCGGCGGCGGGGGCGCCATCGGCGTGCTCGCCTTCGCGGGGGCCCCGTGGTGGGTGGTGGCCGTCGCCGTCGTCCTCACGATCACCGCAGCCTTCGGCATCCTCATTGCGTTGGTGCTTATGCCGTCGGACTCCGAGCACAAACGGGACCTGTGGCTGGCCGCCATGCGGTACCGAGACCGGCGCTCCGAGCGTACCGAGCAGCGCAAGGTGCCCGCCCCGCGGAAGCCCCGGAATGGCGTCCACCGGCACGGCCGCACCGAATAGGAACCCGCCCGTGATCCGCCCGTCAGGACACAGGGGCGGGAATCAGGACGTGCGAAGTGCTTCCGGGAGGAAGCGGTCGATCTCTGAGCTGCTGAACGTCATGTCCTCGTCGATCTGCAGGGCTCGCTGCGCGGCCCGGTAGGCGCTACTCGATGTGTCCGGTGCCAGCCGGTAAACGTGGTTCAGCTTCTCGAGCAGCTCGTCTCTGCGGCGAGGTATGTCCACGGATTGCGGGTCGGTCTGTATGTCGGTGAGCAGGTGCAGATACAGCTCCCGGATGTACCAGAGCTCCTTGGCGGCGGCACGGTGCTGCTCGGCGACCTTCTCCGGGGTGAAGCTCAGCTGGAAGATGGTGAAGGCCAGTGCCAGCGCGGAGGCTCCGCTACTGATGTAGAGAAGGAGCTGCTTGTTCGTGATCACCGAGGCGAGCAGTGTCCCGGACGTCAGCGTCACGAGGGTGATGTTGACCCACTTGGCCTTGTCCGCCTTGGCGGCTTCCAGCTCGCGGGCCTTCTCGTGGGCCTTGTGCGTGTAGACGACGCGGCCGAAGGCTTCCCGGATCGCCTGCACGTTCGCCGTATGCCCGGTGCCCTGACTAGAATTCATACTGCTCTCCGAAGATCTTGCGCCACTCCAGTGCGGCTTCGATGTGCCGATCCTCGGACTCGAACTGGCATGCCTTGACCGCTCGGGCGTGGGCGCTGTTCGCCCTGCTGAGCCAGGCGTCACCGTAGTGCTTGAACTCGCTGGTGCCAGGGATCAGTCGGGAATGGTTGGCCTTCTTGGTCAGTTCGGCGAAGAAGTCGCGGACCATCCAGTCGTAGTAGGTCGTGGACTCGCGGGCGTGGGCCCAAGTCTGCAGGAACGCGACGCTTTCCAGCTCCAGGACCAGTGACTTGATGGGTACAGAGCAATAGTCCTGCCAAAGCTTCATCATCTGGATGAGGTTGCGGGTGTTGCCGTTGGTCCGGGAGTCCGATTCGGCGATGTGGGCGATCTCGGCGTGGTGATCAACGTGTTGCCAGCTTCCCCCGTTGTGGGTGTTGGGCACGATCATCCCGCCGCCCTGTCTGCGCCATCCGGGCAGAAGCTCCACCCTGTGCCTGGTGGAGAACTCGACGACCACGACCTGGCCGTCACCTCGGATCTCGGTACGTGGGTAGCGGTCGAGGAGCAGCCCCTTGATCTCCTGGAGGAGGGCCGACTGACCGTTGTACCTGTACCCAGTGAAGCGCGTGTGCTCGTGGACGGGCAGGAAGAACAGCAGGTCGACATCTCGCGGCGGATTGACGGCCGTGCCCTTCCCGTACGAACCGACGACCATCCGCCAGCCGTCCGTGTACTCGGCGTTGCTGTAGTACCCGTGCAGTTTGCGGGCGATAGCGTTGACGCTGGTCAGAGCATTCGTGTGATGCTCTT
>NZ_JASCXN010000078.1 GCF_030010625.1 Streptomyces sp. CC208A
GTGGTGGGTGGCTGGTCGTTGCTTGAGAACTGCACAGTGGACGCGAGCATCTGTGGCCAAGTTTTTAAGGGCGCACGGTGGATGCCTTGGCACCAGGAACCGATGAAGGACGCGGGAGGCCGCGATAGTCCCCGGGGAGCCGTCAACCAGGCTTTGATCCGGGGGTTTCCGAATGGGGAAACCCGGCAGTCGTCATGGGCTGTCACCCATGCCTGAACACATAGGGCATGTGGAGGGAACGAGGGGAAGTGAAACATCTCAGTACCCTCAGGAAGAGAAAACAACCGTGATTCCGGGAGTAGTGGCGAGCGAAACCGGATGAGGCCAAACCGTATGCGTGTGAGACCCGGCAGGGGTTGCGCATGCGGGGTTGTGGGAGTGAGCTTTCACAGTCTGCCGGCTGTGAGGCGAGTCAGAAACCGTTGGTGTAGTCGAAGGACATGCGAAAGGTCCGGCGCAGAGGGTAAGACCCCCGTAGACGAAACATCAGCGGCTTGCTTGCTCATTTCCCAAGTAGCACGGGGCCCGAGAAATCCCGTGTGAATCCGGCGGGACCACCCGCCAAGCCTAAATATTCCCTGGTGACCGATAGCGGATAGTACCGTGAGGGAATGGTGAAAAGTACCGCGGGAGCGGAGTGAAATAGTACCTGAAACCGTGTGCCTACAAGCCGTGGGAGCGTCGCATGCAAGCTTGCTTGCATGTCGTGACTGCGTGCCTTTTGAAGAATGAGCCTGCGAGTTTGCGGTGTGTTGCGAGGTTAACCCGTGTGGGGAAGCCGTAGCGAAAGCGAGTCCGAACAGGGCGATTCAGTAGCACGCTCAAGACCCGAAGCGGAGTGATCTAGCCATGGGCAGGTTGAAGCGGAGGTAAGACTTCGTGGAGGACCGAACCCACCAGGGTTGAAAACCTGGGGGATGACCTGTGGTTAGGGGTGAAAGGCCAATCAAACTCCGTGATAGCTGGTTCTCCCCGAAATGCATTTAGGTGCAGCGTCGTGTGTTTCTTGCCGGAGGTAGAGCACTGGATAGGCGATGGGCCCTACCGGGTTACTGACCTTAGCCAAACTCCGAATGCCGGTAAGTGAGAGCGCGGCAGTGAGACTGTGGGGGATAAGCTCCATGGTCGAGAGGGAAACAGCCCAGAGCATCGACTAAGGCCCCTAAGCGTACGCTAAGTGGGAAAGGATGTGGAGTCGCACAGACAACCAGGAGGTTGGCTTAGAAGCAGCCACCCTTGAAAGAGTGCGTAATAGCTCACTGGTCAAGTGATTCCGCGCCGACAATGTAGCGGGGCTCAAGCGTACCGCCGAAGTCGTGTCATTGCAGCATGAGGGCCAACGCCCGCTGTGATGGGTAGGGGAGCGTCGTGTGCCGGGTGAAGCAGCCGCGGAAGCGAGTTGTGGACGGTTCACGAGTGAGAATGCAGGCATGAGTAGCGATACACACGTGGGAAACGTGTGCGCCGATTGACCAAGGGTTCCTGGGTCAAGCTGATCTGCCCAGGGTAAGTCGGGACCTAAGGCGAGGCCGACAGGCGTAGTCGATGGACAACCGGTTGATATTCCGGTACCCGCTTTGAAACGCCCAGTATCGAATCAGACGATGCTAAGCCCGTGAAGCCGCCCTGAGCTCTTCGGAGCGTAGGGGAGTGGTGGAGCCGGTGACCCGGATCTGTAGTAGGTAAGCGATGGGGTGACGCAGGAAGGTAGTCCAGCCCGGGCGGTGGTTGTCCCGGGGTAAGGGTGTAGGACGTCACGTAGGCAAATCCGCGTGACATGCAGTCTGAGACCTGATGCCGAGCCGATTGTGGCGAAGTGGATGATCCTATGCTGTCGAGAAAAGCCTCTAGCGAGTTTCATGGCGGCCCGTACCCCAAACCGACTCAGGTGGTCAGGTAGAGAATACCGAGGCGTTCGGGTGAACTATGGTTAAGGAACTCGGCAAAATGCCCCCGTAACTTCGGGAGAAGGGGGGCCATTCCTGGTGACGGCACGTGCTGCCTGAGCTGGGGGTGGCCGCAGAGACCAGCGAGAAGCGACTGTTTACTAAAAACACAGGTCCGTGCGAAGCCGTAAGGCGATGTATACGGACTGACGCCTGCCCGGTGCTGGAACGTTAAGGGGACCGGTTAGTGACCTTTCGGGGTTGCGAAGCTGAGAACTTAAGCGCCAGTAAACGGCGGTGGTAACTATAACCATCCTAAGGTAGCGAAATTCCTTGTCGGGTAAGTTCCGACCTGCACGAATGGCGTAACGACTTCTCGACTGTCTCAACCATAGGCCCGGTGAAATTGCACTACGAGTAAAGATGCTCGTTTCGCGCAGCAGGACGGAAAGACCCCGGGACCTTTACTACAGTTTGATATTGGTGTTCGGTTCGGCTTGTGTAGGATAGGTGGGAGACTGTGAAGCGGCCACGCCAGTGGTTGTGGAGTCGTCGTTGAAATACCACTCTGGTCGTGCTGGATGTCTAACCTGGGTCCGTGATCCGGATCAGGGACAGTGTCTGATGGGTAGTTTAACTGGGGCGGTTGCCTCCCAAAGGGTAACGGAGGCGCCCAAAGGTTCCCTCAGCCTGGTTGGCAATCAGGTGTTGAGTGTAAGTGCACAAGGGAGCTTGACTGTGAGACCGACGGGTCGAGCAGGGACGAAAGTCGGGACTAGTGATCCGGCGGTGGCTTGTGGAAGCGCCGTCGCTCAACGGATAAAAGGTACCCCGGGGATAACAGGCTGATCTTCCCCAAGAGTCCATATCGACGGGATGGTTTGGCACCTCGATGTCGGCTCGTCGCATCCTGGGGCTGGAGTCGGTCCCAAGGGTTGGGCTGTTCGCCCATTAAAGCGGTACGCGAGCTGGGTTTAGAACGTCGTGAGACAGTTCGGTCCCTATCCGCTGTGCGCGCAGGAACATTGAGAAGGGCTGTCCCTAGTACGAGAGGACCGGGACGGACGAACCTCTGGTGTGCCAGTTGTCCTGCCAAGGGCATGGCTGGTTGGCTACGTTCGGGAGGGATAACCGCTGAAAGCATCTAAGCGGGAAGCCTGCTTCGAGATGAGTGTTCCCACCCACTTGATGGGGTAAGGCTCCCAGTAGACGACTGGGTTGATAGGCCGGATGTGGAAGCCCTGTGAGGGGTGGAGCTGACCGGTACTAATAGGCCGAGGGCTTGTCCTCAGTTGCTCGCGTCCACTGTGTTTGTTCTGAAG
>NZ_JASCXN010000079.1 GCF_030010625.1 Streptomyces sp. CC208A
CTCCCGTGAGGTGCGGCTGGTTTTGGTGTGACACCGTGGGTGACATGAGTGATGATCACGAGAGGGATGCGGCGCTGACGCAAGCGGTACAGCTGCGGGAGCAGGGCCAGGCCGGGCAGGCTCGGGAACGGCTGGTGGAGTTGGCCGAGCGGTATCCGGAGGATGCCGAGATCGCCTACCAGGCGGCCTGGGCGCACGATGTTCTCGGTCTGGAGCGTGAAGCCGTCCCGTTCTATGAGCGGGCCCTGGTCGGTGCGGGCCTGTCTCCCGAAGATCGGCATGGGGCCTTCCTCGGGCTGGGGAGCACTTACCGGGTCCTGGGCTCCTACGGGGTGGCCGCACAGACGCTGCGGCGTGGGCTTGATGAGTTTCCCGACGACCCGGCACTGCAGGCCTTCCTGGGCATGGCGCTGTACAACCAGGGTGAAGGCCGGGAAGCGGTGGGGCTTCTGCTGAAGACGCTGGCCGCCACCAGCGGCGACCGTCGGGTGCAGGGCTACCGGCGGGCGATTGAGTACTACGCCGACGATCTGGACGGCGTGCAGCACACAGATGAGGGGCCGCAGGAGAAGAGTTGAGTCATCGGCGGCGCCAGGGGCGGCGGTTCCAGCGGTGCGTGGTCCAGGCGCGTCTGATGAGGCTGCGGACGGTGATGACGGTGTCGGCGAGGTCGAAGAAGGCGTTGATCACCAGGGGGCGGCGTTCGTAGCAGCGGGCCAGGCGGTGGAAGGCGTTCTGCCAGGCATGGGTGCGCTCGACGTGCCAGCGTCGGCTTGCCTGGATCGGTGCCTTCTCGCCCTTGTGGGCGATCTGTCCGTGCAGTCCTCGCCGGTCCAGTTCCGTGCGGGTGCCGGCGGAGTCGTAGCCGGCATGGAGGTGCACGGTGATGTCGTTCGGCAGTGGTCCAAGCCCGTCCAGCAGGTCGAGAGTCGGGGCCAGGAGCGGGGAGTCGTGGCGGTTGGCGCCGGCCAGGACGCGGCCGAGCGGGATGCCGTAGCCGTCGGTCATCGAGGAGCGTTTCATGCCCTGCTTGCCACGGTCGACGGGTGAGGGTCCGGCCGCCTCGCCTCCGCCGGGGGCTTTGGTGATGGCGCCGTCCACCGCGATCCGGTCGAGGACCAGGCCGACGATGCGGTCGTATGCCTCGAGCGCGATCTGTTTCAGTCTGGTGAACAGGCCCACTCGTATCCACTCGTCGCGGCGGGTTCGGATCGTGGTGGCCGAGCAGGTCGTGTCCGCGATCGCCTCGTAGGAGCAGCCGAAGCGCAGGACCTGCAGCAGCTTGTCGAACACGATCCGGTCGGCGACACGGCGCCGATGGCAACCCAGCGGATGGGCTGGGTCGAACTCCGGCCGCGGCGGCAGCAGATCAGTGAATTGGTCCCATAACGGTTCGGTCAGCCATGATGGCAGGGCAGGCACAGGTCTCCTTCGATGATCACAGAGCGTCGCAACTCCATGATCGCCCGGGACCTGTGCCTGTCCTGCTGCCGGGCCCTACTCGCCGCCTATCCGCGCGAGCTCTAAGCCTGTTCCTACTGGGAGGGCCGCAGACCTGCATGATGCGGGGCGACCGGGGAACTCGTTCTCGCGTTCTGCTACGGTGCCCGGATGTTCTTCCTTCGTGTCTAGAGCCAGTGCTGACCGCGCCCACCGGGCGTGGTTCTCGCTGTCCATGCACGTGTGAGCGCCATCGTTCCGGCGCTGTCTCAGAGGAACATGATCATGTCTTCGCCCTCCGTGGCTCCTTCGTACGCGGCTGTGCTCAGCACCCGCTATGCCTGTCGCACGTTCGGTGCGTCGTTGTTGGGTCGGCTTTCCTATGGAATGGTCTCTTTTTCGCTGGTCTTGGCGATCAAAGAGGCCACCGGCTCCTATGCCGTAGCCGGCACTGTCATGGCTCTTTTCGCGCTGACCAGTGTTTTTCTCTCGCCGGTCCGTGCGGGCCTGGTCGACCGGTACGGGCCGCGCCGGGCTCTGTGCCCCATGGCGGCCGCCTATGCGTTGTTGCTGACCGGACTGGCCGTCGCAACTGCGTGGCCTGGCGCGTCAGGAATTCTGCTGGGGGTCCTGGCGGTGCCTACCGGGGCGTGTACGCCGCCACTTGGGCCTGTGATGCGCACGTTGTGGAGCGACTTGGTTCCCGACCGGCGGTTGTTGCAGCGTGCGTACAGCCTGGACGCGGTCGCCGAGGAACTCCTCTTCGTCACCGGGCCGCTGCTGGTCGGGCTGCTGGTGCAGGTCGCGGCACCGTCGGTGGGTCTTGCGGTGAGCGCCGCACTCGTACTGATCGGCGCACTTGCCCTGAGCTCGTCTCCGGCGGTCCGGGGCTGGGCCGGCCGGGAGAAGACCCCGCTCGGGTCGACATCGCCAGAGGGCCGCGTCTCCGGCGCGCGCTCCTTCCTGTTGCGCCGGTGGCTGCTGCACGGGGATCCGGGGATGCGCCAGGCGATCACGGTCGCTGCGGCGGTGGGCATGTGTCTGGGAGCGTTCGATCTGCTGGTGATCGCCTTCGCAGACGAACACGAGACCCCTTCAGTGGTCGCCTGGGTCCTGGCCGCGCTGTCCGGAGGCAGTGCGATCGGTGGTCTGGTCTACGGTGCCGTCCCATGGCGGGCCTCGGGCAGGTTGCGGCTGGCATTCCTCGCGGCGGCCCTTGGGCTGTCCCTGGCCGCCATGGGGATCTCTCCTCATCCCTCCATGCTCATCGCATGGGCAGCGATCGGCGGACTGTTCGTCGCTCCGGCCCTCACCACCGCCTACCTGATCGCTGATGAGTGAGCTGATCCAGCCGGTCGGACCAGAGCGGGTGCGTGGGTCAACACTTCCTTCAACGCCGGCTCGGCAGGGGCGACAGCGGCCATTGGACTATTGGTGGGCCGCCTCCCCCTGCCCGTGTGCTTCGCACTTGCCGCGGCCCCGGTCGTACTGTCCGCGACGACAGCCCTGCGCAGATCAGGT
>NZ_JASCXN010000080.1 GCF_030010625.1 Streptomyces sp. CC208A
CGGGGAACCCGGGGCGGCGGAAACGCGCTCGGCGCCCGCCGGTACCGGCGGGCGCCGATGCTTGTGGACGCCGCTACTTGGCGGCGTCCAGGGCGGCGAGCGCCTGGGCCCAGCGCACGTACTTGAGCTCCGCCAGATCCGCGACCGTCTTGACGCCGAACGCCTCCTTCAGGAGCTCGCCGTCCCGGTCAGAGACACCCTTCAGGGCGGCCACCGGCGCGGCCAGGATCTCCGGCAGACTCTTGTCCGCCCACGCCGAGTCGAGCACCTTGCCGAGATCGATCGAAGCCATGGCTTACCTCCGGGGACGAGCAGGCGCGACCATCGCACCTTCTACATCTGTGTAGAAAATATGAGTCGGGCCTCCGCTTCAAGAGCATGATCGACTCTGCGCCAACATTCGCCGACAAAGGCCGAAAGTGCCGCCTTGCGCACCCGCTCAGGCGTGGCGCGCGGGCCAGCGCCGATGCAGGCCGTCGATGCGGAAGTCGTGGACGTGGACGTGGGCGTGGACGTGGGCGTGACCGTGCCCGGCGGCCGCGAGGTGCGGATGGTCGCGCGGCAGCTCCGGGTGGGCGTGCTCCAGCTCGGCCGGGTCGAGGCGCGGCCAGAGGCGTACGGCGCCCACCGCGCCGGTCAGCGCGAGGGCGGCCAGCACGGCGGCCGAGACGGCGAGTCCGGCGCGGGCGGTGAGCCAGCCGGCCAGCGGGTAGGTGACCAGCCAGCAGGCGTGGGTGAGGGAGAAGCGGGCGGCGAACGCGGCGGGCAGGTCCGGCGCCGCCGCCGAGCGCCGCAGCAGCCGCCCGCCGGGAGTGAGGATCGCCGAGGTCGCCGCCCCGATCACCAGCCACGCGGACAGCAGCGCGCCCCAGGACAGTACGCCCGCGCCGAGCCCGGTCGCGAGCAGCCCGAGCGCGGCGGTCGCCGTGAACGCGGCGGACAGCATCAGGGCCCGGTCGCCGAGGCGCCCGACGACCCGGGGCAGCAGCAGCGCCACGACCATCGACCCCGCCCCGTACGCTCCGAGCGCGAGCGGCACGTCCCCGGCGGGGCGGCCGAGGGCGTCCCGGACCAGGACGACGGTGTCGACCAGGACCATGGAGCCGACGGCCGCGACGACGAAGTCGAGCGCCAGCAGGGCGCGCAGCCGGGGCGTGGCGAGGAGGAGCCTGGCCCCGAAGGCGGCCTTCGCGCGGACGCCTCCCGTCCGCTCCGCCGGCCGGGAGGCAGGCAGCAGGACGGAGACGACCAGGGCGGCGGAGACGGCGAAGCCCACCGCCGTACCGCTGAAGAGCCAGGTGTACGAGACGAGGGAGAGCAGGGCCGCGGCGAGGACCGGGCTGAACAGGCTCTCCAGGTCGTAGGCGAGCCGGGAGAGGGACAGGGCGCGGGTGTAGTCGTCCTCGTCGGGCAGCACCTCGGGGACGGTCGCCTGGAAGGTGGGGGTGAAGACGGCGGACGCGCCTTGGAGCAGGAAGACCAGGACGTAGACCTGCCAGACCTGGGTCACGAACGGCAGCCCCAGGGCGACCCCGGCCCGGACCAGGTCCATCGTCACGAGCAGCGCCCGCCGGGGTGTCCGGTCGGCGACCGCGCCGGCGACCGGGGCCATGCCGACGTAGGCGACCATCTTGATCGCCAGGGCCGTGCCGAGCACCGCCGAGGCGTTCCCGCCCGCGAGGTCGTACGCGAGCAGCCCGAGCGCCACGGTCGTCAGACCGGTCCCGACGAGGGCCACGGCCTGGGCGGTGAACAGGTGGCGGTAGGTGCGGTTGCGCAGCACGGACAGCATGGGCCCGCCCTCGGTCGGCTACGGAGGCATCACCACCGTAGCCGACAGGTGCATGATTGCGCACCTATTGAATTATTGACCGCTCCTGCCTGTCGGCGTCAGTCGTGCCAGGGCTCGCCCGTGACCTGGTGGTCGGCGTGGCTCACGGCCTCCACGACCATGCGCCTCATGTGCCCGTCGGGCAGCGAGTAGACGACCCGCCGCCCTTCCTTGCGCGTCTCGACCAGCCCCCCGAGCCGCAGCTTGGCCAGATGCTGGCTCACGGCCGGACGGGCCGCGCCGACCGCCTCGGCGAGCGCGCTGACGTCCGACTCCGCGTGCGACAGCAGCCACACGAGGTGCAGCCGGGTGGGATCGGCCAGCAACGCGAACACACGGGCAGCCGCATCGAGCTCGCGAGCGCCCAGGGTGCGCTGGTGCGTGCCGCCTGCAGGTGGGGTGCCGTCGCGTGAAGCCATGAGGAAATGGTAGGCGCGGCCGGGAGCGGTGAGCGGAACCGGGAAGCGGCCGGACCGATCCGGCGGCCGGACGGCAGCACGGCGGCCGTCCGATCGCGGATAGGGTGTGCGCGCCACGACAGCACGCTCGTTCAGGAGGTCACGCGTGGGGCCAGAACCCCCGGCGATTCGCGTACCGGTCGGGGAAGGGTCCGACCGGTGGACGAGCCGAACCACCCGGCGCCGCGTGCTCCTGGTGGTCCACAACGTCACCTCGGCCGGGCGCCTGACGGACCTGATACCGCTGTTCCACGACGACTACCGCGTCCAGCTCCTGGTCACGTCGACGGGGTCGTCCGCCTTCCAGGGCGGCATCCGCGGGCTCTTCCGCGAACTGCAACTGCCCGAGCTGCCGTGGAGCCAGGCGCTCTCGACTCCGGTGGACCTCGCGGTCTCGGCGAGTTTCGGCGGCGAACTCGACCTGATCCAGGGCAATTTGACAGTACTTTCGCATGGAGTCGGATACACTAAAAGACTAGGCAAGCCGGAAGCCGGAAGCCGGAAGCCGGAAGCCGGAAGCCGGAAGCCGGAAGCCGGAAG
>NZ_JASCXN010000081.1 GCF_030010625.1 Streptomyces sp. CC208A
AGATGCGGCCGGACGCGACGCTGCTGAGCTTGCTCGTCAGCAGGTACCCCTCGAACTCCTCGGGCCCGTCCAGACCGAGGTAGCTCTGCTCGATCACGCCCGCGAAGACCCCCGTCCGGCTGCCGCGCAGCGCGTCCGGGGCGATGCCGGCCTGCTCGAAGGTCTCCCAGGCGGTTTCGAGGAGCAGCCGCTGCTGCGGGTCCATGGCGAGTGCCTCACGGGGCGAGATCCCGAACAGACCGGCGTCGAACAGCGCCGCGCCGTCCAGGAACCCGCCTTCACGGGCGTACGACGTGCCGGGGCTCTCGGGGTCCGGGTCGTAGAGCGCGTCGAGGTCCCAGCCGCGGTCGGTGGGGAAGCCGGAGATGGCGTCGACGCCTCGGTCGACCAGGTCCCAGAGCGCGTCGGGCGAGGTCACCCCGCCCGGGAAGCGGCAGGCCATGCCGACGATCGCCACCGGCTCGGCCTCCGCCGCCTCCAGCTCGGCCACGCGGCGGCGCGCCTTCTGCAGATCGACCGTGACCCGCTTGAGGTAGTCGACCAGTTTCTCTTCGTTGGACATCGGTTCCTGACTCCTCGGGCGAGACGTGGGGATTCAGATGGAGGACTGGCCGAGCTCGTTGTCGATGAAGTCGAAGATCTCGTCCACGGAGGCGGATTCGAGCGCGTCGACGGCGTCGGGGTCCGTCGTGCCGCCGCTCCGTCCGGCACTGCCGTCCAGCCGGGACAGCAGGGCACGCAGACGCTGGGAGACCTCGGTCCTGGCGTCGTCGTCGGGGAGGGAGGGCAGGAGCCCGTCCAGCCGGTCGAGCTCGGCCAGCAGCGTCTGCCGGGCGTCCGGGGCCTGCGGGGCGAGCCGCTGCCGCAGGTACGCCGTGAGGGCCGCGGGGGTCGCGTGGTCGAAGACCAGGGTGGCGGGCAGCCGGAGGCCGACCGCGGTCCCGAGGCGGTTGCGCAGGTCCACGGCGGTCAGCGAGTCGAAACCCAGGTCCTGGAAGGGGCGTTCGGGAGCGAGGCCGTCGGGGTCGGTACGCCCGAGCACGGCGGCCACCTGAGCCCGTACGAGCGTGAGCAGCGCACGCTCCTGCTCCGGCTCGCTCAGCGAGGCGAGACGGGCGGTGAGCTCGGCCGCGGGGTCGGCGGCGACGGCCGCCTCCGTGCCCGGCGAGTCGGCGGGGCGGCGGCCGGGCGAGCCGGCCAGGGCGCTCAGCAGCGCGGGGACGCGGCCCTGCGCCCTGACGGCGGTCAGGCTCAGCGGGGTGGCGACCAGGGCGGCCCGGTCCGCCCCGACCGCCCGGTCGAAGAGCGCACGGCCCTCACGGCTCCCGACCGGAAGGAAACCGTCGCGGGCGAACCGCTTGAGGTCGGTCTCGTCCAGCCCCGCGTTGATACCGCCCGCCTCCCACACCCCCCAGGCGATGGAGGTCGCCGCGAGGCCCCGAGCGCGGCGGTGCGCCGCGAGGGCGTCGAGGAAGGCGTTCGCGGCGGCGTAGTTCGCCTGCCCCGGACCGCCGAAGACACCGACGGTGGAGGAGAACAGCACGAACGCCGACAGCCCCATGTCACGGGTCAGCTCGTGCAGGTGCCAGGCCCCGTCCGCCTTCGGGCGGAGCACGGCACCCAGCCGGTCCGGCGTCAGCGCGGAGAGCAACCCGTTGTCGAGGACACCGGCGGTGTGGACGACCGCGGTGACCGGGTGCTCCTCCGGTACGCCGGCCAGCACGGCGGCCAGCGCGTCACGGTCGGCGACATCGCAGTCGGCGAACACGACCTGCGCGCCGAGGTCCCGCAGCTCGGCTGCCAACTCGGCTGCGCCGACGGCGTTTTCCCCGCCTCGTGAGAGCAACAGCAGCCGGGAGGTGCGGTGTTCGGCCACGAGATGCCGGGCGAACTCGGCACCGAGCGTGCCGGTTCCGCCGGTGATCAGGACGGTGCCGTCCGGGTCCCAGGGGGTGGGTGCGGGGTCGTGGGCCGGGGTGGGGGCGCGGTGGAGGCGGGGGACGAGGACGCGGCCCGAGCGGACGGCGAGTTGGGGTTCTCCAGAGGCGAGGAGGCGGGGGAGGAGCGCGGTGAGCCGGGTGGTGTCGTCGGTGTCGACGAGGGTGATGCGGTCGGGTGCTTCGGACTGGGCCGATCGGACCAGACCCCAGACGGCGGCCGCGGGGAGGTCGGTGACGTCTTCGTCGTCGGTGGTGGCGACCGCGCCGGACGTGGCGACGACGAGGGGGGTGTCGGCCAGTCGTTCGTCGTCGAGCCACTGGCGTATCAGTCCCAGCATCCGCTCGGTGGCGGTGTGCACCGCCACGGCCGGATGATCCACCGCCGGACGCGCCCAGGGCAGTACCACCGCGTCCACCGTGGTGCCCGACGTGATCGCCTCGGCGACGGACGACACCTCCGGGAACCGCTCCTCGCCAAGGACCGCCCAGGCGAACGGCTCGCCCGTCTCAAGGGACTCCGAAGGCGTCCAGACGACATGAAAGAGGGAGTCGTCGTCGCCGGGGGTGTCGACGGCCTCGGGAAGCGCCTCCAGCCAGTAGCGCTCGTGCTGGAAGGCGTAGGTGGGGAGGGGGACGTGGTGGGCGGGGGGTGTGGTGGAGGTGCTGGTCCAGTCGACGGGGGTGCCGTGGACGAAGAGGGTGGCGAGGGCGGTGAGGAGGCTCTGTGTCTCGTCACGGTTCTTGCGGAGGGCGGGGATGGCGATGTCGGTCTGGTCGGCGGCCATGGCGGTCAGGACGCCGTCGGGGCCGAGTTCGAGGAGGGTGGTGGCTCCTTCC
>NZ_JASCXN010000082.1 GCF_030010625.1 Streptomyces sp. CC208A
GCCACGGACGGTCTGTCGAACGACGTGTTCTTCAGCGATCTGGAGCGTGCCTACGCGGGTGTGGATCTGGAGCCGTTGGAGGTGCAGTACGCGGACTACGCGGTCTGGCAGCGGCGGGTCCTCGGCTCGCCGGACGATCCGGAGAGCCTGCTCGGCCGCGAACTCACGTACTGGAACGAGGCGTTGACGGGACTCCCGGCGGAACACGGCCTGACTCTCGACCGGCCGCGCCCGGCGCGCGCCTCGAACCGAGGGGGAGAGGTCGAAATCGACCTCGGTCAGGATGTGTTCGAGCGCGTAGCCGCTCTCGCCCGTGAGGAGGGTTGTACGCCGTTCATGGTCGTCCACGCGGCTCTGGTGGCGGCGTTGAGCCGGCTGGGGGCGGGTGCCGATCTGGCGATCGGCTCGCCGGTGGCGGGCCGGAGCGACGAGGCCCTGAACGGTCTGGTCGGGTTCTTCGTGAACACCCTCGTTCTGCGGACGAACAGCGCGGGTGACCCGTCGTTCCGGGAACTCCTCGGACGGGTCCGTACGGCGGACCTGGATGCCTTTGCCCATCAGGAGGCGCCCTTCGACCTCGTTCTCGAAGCGGTCAACCCCACCCGCTCACTGGCCCGCCACCCCCTCTTCCAGATCTGCCTCGGTCTGGAGGCCGGCGGGGCGCCCGAGCTGAACCTTCCCGGCCTCCCCACCACCACGGTCACCGGAACGGGAAACGGTGCCGCCAAGTTCGACCTCGAATTCCTCCTGCGCTCCGACGACAGCCGGCGGCTGCACGGTTCGGTCCTGTTCGCCGCCGAGCTGTTCGACGAGGAGACCGTACGGCGCATGGTCACGCTCCTCGGCCGTGTCCTGGACCAGGTGCTCACCGACCCGGGCCTCCGTCTCTCCGCCCTGGAGGTCCTGTCGCCCGAAGAGCGCGGGCTGCTCACCGGCCCGTGGTCCGGGTCCGTGGTGGAGACCGGCGATGGCTCCTTGGTCGGGCGGTTCGAGGAGGCGGTGGCGCGGCATCCGGAGCGCACGGCGCTGATCGACGGTGACCGGAGGATTTCGTACCGCGAGCTGAACGCTTCCGCCAACCGGTTGGCCCGCCATCTTGGTGCCCGGGGTCTGGGCCGGGGCGACCTGGCGGGTGTGCTGCTCGACCGGGGCGCGGACTTCGCCGTCGCCGTGCTGGCGGTGGTCAAGGCGGGAGCCGCGTACACCCTCCTCGACCCCGACTTCCCCGACGAGCGCCTGCGATCGGCGGTCACGGATGCCGGTATCGCGCTGCTCCTCACCGTACCGGCGCAGGCCGCCCGGGTGGAGGGGCCCTGGGCGACGGTCGACTTCCCGTCGTACGACGAGCTGGCGGGCTTCTCCGCCGACAATCCGGCCGTGGAGCTGGCCGGTGATGATGTGGCCTGCGTGATGTTCACGTCCGGGTCGACGGGCCGGCCGAAGGGCATTCTCTCCTCGCACCGCAATCTGGTCTCGACCGTCAGCGGGCAGTCCTACGGCCGTTTCGGTCCGGCGGAGGTCTTCCTTCAGTGCTCACCCGTCTCCTGGGACGCGTTCAGCCTGGAGTTCTGGGGTGCTCTGCTCCACGGCGGGACGACCGTCCTGCAGCCCGGCCAGCGGCCGGAACCGGTGCTGATCAGCGAGCTGTCGCGTCGGCACGGCGTCACGATGCTCCAGCTCTCCGCCAGTCTCTTCAACTTCCTCGTCGACGAGCACCCCGAGACCTTCGCCACCGTCACCGTGGCCTTCACCGGTGGCGAGGCCGCCTCCCCGGCCCACGTGCACAAGCTCCAGGAGCAGTGGCCGGGCATCAGGGTGGTCAACGGTTACGGGCCGGCCGAGTCCATGGGCTTCACCACCACCCACACCATCGAGGAGCAGGACGTGGTGCAGACGGTGGTCCCGATCGGGACGCCGCTGGTGAACAAGGGTGCCTACGTCCTGGACCCGTACCTGAACCTGTGCCCGCCGGGCGTGACCGGAGAGCTGTACCTGGCGGGCGAGGGCCTGGCCCACGGCTACCTCGGCCGCCCCGACCTGACGGCGACCCGTTTCGTCCCGAACCCCTTCGGGACGAAGGGCGGCCGCCTCTACCGCACGGGTGACCTCGTCCACTTCGACACCCACGGCAGGCTCGTCTACGAGGGCCGGGCGGACGATCAGATCAAGATCCGTGGGTTCCGGGTCGAGCCCGGCGAGACCGAGGCCGTACTCCTGACCCACCCCGCCGTCACCCAGGCCGTGGTCACCGTCCACGAGGAGCGTCTGGCCGCCTACCTCGTCACCAGCACCGACACCCCGCCCGACGAGGTCCGGCGGCACGTGGCCGACCGCCTCCCCGACCACCTGGTCCCCACCCACATCACGGTCCTGGACCGGCTGCCGCTCACCCCCAACGGAAAGATCGACAAGCGCGCCCTGCCCGCCCCCGCCACCCACACCACCACCGGAAGGGCACCGCGCACCCCGCTCGAAGAGACCCTCCTCGCCCTCTTCGCCCGCACCCTCGACACCACCACCCCCCTCACCATCGACGACG
>NZ_JASCXN010000083.1 GCF_030010625.1 Streptomyces sp. CC208A
GGCTCCGCGCTGGGGCTCGGGCGGGCGTTGTGTTCAGGCACGACCGCTCCTCTCCGTAGTGCTTCCACTACCAGGAGCCGTCAGCGTGGCCTACAGTCGGAAGCCGTTCAACGTGCCAGGAGAGGAAGACAAGTTGGAGGCAGAGTGGTGAACCGTAAGGACTTGGACCCGGAAGCCTCACCACAAGCCGCATTCGGGGCACGTTTCCGCAGGCTACGCGAGGAACTGGGGCTCTCTCAGGTGGACGTAGGTATCCCCATGGGATACTCCGGAACGCATATTTCGGGCGTTGAAACTGGTCGCAAGTTCCCGACTCTCCGGTTCGCTCGGCGCGCGGATGCAGCCCTCGGAACCGGCGACTCGTTCGAGCGCGAGTGGCGCGAGATGAACCAGGGTTCGCTACTGGAGGGCTTCCCCGAGTACGTGGAGTACGAAGAGTCAGCAGTCGAGATCCGGTTGTATGAGGTCGGCGTCATACCGGGACTGCTACAGACTCCGCAGTACGCGGCCACTCTGGAAGCAGAAGAGGTCCGGCGGGGCGCAGCGACGCGGGAACAGGCAGACGAGCGGGTTGCACTAGTAGCGCAGCGGCAGGCCACGATCATGCGGACGGTCCCGCCTCAGATCTTCGTTGTGCTCGATGAGAGCTGCATTCGGCGGCCGATGGGTCCGCCATCTGTCATGGTGGCGCAGCTTGACCGCGTCTTGGAGTTCGCAGACATGCCGAACACGGTGCTCCAGGTTGCACCGTTCTCCATGGGGGAGCGACGGCCGTTCACCCTGCCTATCAGCATCCTGACGTTGCCGTCTCGGGCGGTTGTCTCGTACGCGCAGTCCTCACAGCGGGGGCACTTGGAGCGGGAATCTACTTCGGTCCTGCGCGCTCTTGCCGCCTATCATCAGCTTCAGGCCGAATCCCTCTCGCGAGCGGACTCCGTCGCCATGATCCAGGAAGCACGAAAGGGCCTGTTGTGAACTTCCCCGAACCACGTTGGTTCACGTCCTCTTACAGCGGCCAAGGTGGCCAGTGCGTGGAGGTCGCCACCAACCTTGCCGCCACGATCGGTGCCGTTCCCGTCCGCGACTCGAAGACCCCCGTCGGCCCCGCGCTCGCTCTGTCCGCTTCCGCGTTCTCCGCGTTCATCGAGAGCGTCAAGGGCGGGCAGCTCGACGCCTGAAAGAACAACAGCCCCGCCTCGCCCCCGAGTTAGGAGCAGGGCGGGGCTTCTTCCTGCCGCCGCGCGGGCCGCATCGGCGGCAGGAAGGGCGGACCCGTGGGCGGGTCCTGGTCGGGTGGGCGGTCCGTGAGCCACACCCCATCCCTCGTCGCCACTCACACCGCACCGCTCCGCCAGTCCGGCTCGCACCGACACGGAGGCCATGCGCACAGCTCGGTCGCGGACATGTCCGGCCGGTCAGACGCGCACGACCGTGACGACGCAGCCCGCTATCGTCGCCGCGTACGCCTCGATGCCTTCGGGGTCCGAGGTGATCACGCTGCCGCCGCCATGAACGGCCGCGATGAGGACCGCCAGCGCGTCCACGGGGTCAGGGCGCTTCTTCGGCGGGAGAGCGGCCGCACCGATCATGTCGCCGAGCGTCTGCCAGCCGCTGACGCCCAGGCCCGTACCGCACGGCAGACAGCTCGGCGGCAGGTCACCGGGGCGGTGGGTACGAGCGCCAGGATGCACGAAGACCTCGGCGAGGAGCCGTTTCCACGCGTAGGCCGTTTTCGGGCTCGTACGCCACGCCTGGGACAGCGCGGGTCCTGGGACGACGGGCACGTGACCACCTGCGGACACGAACCCCTTGTGGAGGGTGTGCGCCCTACGGTCCTGGCCGATCAGGGCGATCAGCATGCCCGTGTCGTAGACGACGACACTCACGCCGCGGCCCGGCCCCGGGGCGCACGCCCGAGGATGGCGTCGACCTCCGCCTGCTCCTCGGAGGTCAGAACGATGTCGTCGCCCGCCCAGGTCCCGGTACCAGCCTCCTCCTCGGCCTTGAGACGGGCCGCCTCGAACGGCTGGAGGAACTCCTTGACGCGGTCCTGTTGGTCCATCTGGGCCTGGGCCGCGATGGTGAGGTAGGTGGACACGTCCAGGCCGGCGTCATCGGCGTACTTCTTGATCCGGTCGTGAATCTCGCCCGCCATGCTGATGGAGAAGCGCTTGACAGCCACGGACCAACCGTAACACCCGGTGTTACGGACGGTCGCCGAGACCCAGCCGCCGATCATCACGGACCCCTCCGTCGACCGGGTCATCATCGGCGGCTCGGTGTTCGACCAGTGCCCCTGGTCAACGGTCGGGCCTCGACCGACAACACCCGGTTCAAGATGGCCGAGGCCGACTCCGGCGACTACAAGTCGACGGCGGCGTACAGCGGTGACGCCACCCACCACCCCATAACCAGCCAGTGCGGCGCGGAGCACACCAACATCACGATCACGGACAACCGGTCTCCGCAGATCTCAGGACGCATGACGACGGCGCCCCCGCAGCGATGCGGGGGCGCCGTCGCCGTGGGCGGCCC
>NZ_JASCXN010000084.1 GCF_030010625.1 Streptomyces sp. CC208A
TGCCCTCTGACAGGAGATTCCCGCGTGTACTACAACCCAACTGGCGTGACTGAGAACGAGATTGACGCCATCATTGACACCCCTGACGAACTCACCGAGCACGTGAACCCTGAGCTTGTGCGGGCGTTCATGAAGTGGGATACCGCCCGTTCGATGCAGGGGGAGAGCGGGCCTGTGGACGTGCGCGCTGGCTTCGCCCGTGGCGGGTACCGGTTGATAGCTGATCCGTTCCGGCCTCTGTGGGAGTTTCCGCCCGCGCTTCGTAATGACGTGCTGAGGTCCCGGCTCATCATTCGTCGTCGTGAGGCTCGCCCCATGTCCTGGGTGACGAAGGGCGGCACTATTCGCGTGGTGGATGGCGTGAAGGTGTTCACCGGTGAATGCGAAGTGTGCGGCAAGACGTACGAGCAGAAGCGCCCCGAAGGACAGAAGCGCCGTTGGCCGCTGATGTGCTCCGACAAGTGCAGGGCGGAGCGAACCAGGCAGCGTAAGCGCGAGTGGGCGGCGAAGAATCGTGCTTCGAGTAGTGCCGCGTAGACATTTACTAATACAGGTGAGGGGACGTTCCGAAATCCCCCGCTAACCCGCAGCCGGCACGGCCCTTCACTTCCTGGGTTCGTGCCTTTTTGCTGCCACTACACAAGGGGTGTGTCAGTTGAGTCATGCCGAGATAGCGCGGATCGCTATGGAGAAGCGGCAGACCGCTTCCGACAAGCTCCGCGCGTTTGCCGAGAAGATCGGGAACCGGGCGCTTTCCGCCGCTGAGCGTAAGGAGGAGTCCAGCCTTCTGGACCAGATCGCGGAGCACGACACGACCGCCAAGAGGCACATTTCCGCATCTGCCGCTGAGGAAATGGCCATGCGGGTGAACTCCCCGCTACAGCAGATGGGCACCACGCGCGGCCTTCCGATCGGGCAGCCGGTAGGCGTGGGGATTATCCCTGGTGAGCTTCTGGCGCGCTCGGTCGAGATTTCCCGTGGGATCACCACGCCAGGCACCGGCAAGGCATTCAGCCCGGAAGACATGGCGAAGAAGTTCGTTGACCTTCTCGCCCCTCAGTCCGTCGTCATGGCGTCCGGCGTGAACCGGGTGCAGACGAACGCAGAGACCTACTCATTCCCCGTGATTCGTTCCGACTTCACGGCCGGATTCGTGGGAGAGCTTGACGACCTTCCCACGGGTGGTTTCGGGGCTGAGCCGCTGAAGGCGACCCCGAAGAAGATCGCCGCCGCTGACATGCTCGCCAATGAGCTTGTGGAGGACGGGGGCTCGGCATTCATGGACCCGGTGGCCAAGTCGCTGATGCGGTCGGTCTCTCTCGGTTTCGACCGTGAGGCACTGGTGGGCACGGGAGCCAACAAGGGATTCGTGGGTATCGCGAATACTCCGGGAATCCAGACTCACGCGGTGACGGGCGGATTCAAGGACCTTGACGCCTTCGTTGCTGCATTCGGAAAGCTCGAAGCGGTGAACTCGAAGGCCACGGCCGTGGTGATGCACCCGACCACATGGGCCGGACTCATGGCGCTTCGGGAAACGTCCGGTTCGCTGAAGCCGCTTCTGAGCGAGTCGGCAGGTTCCCCTACGGCTGGCGTTCAGCGGTCGATTCTGGGGGTTCCCGTGTGGATCTCTTCGTTCATGCCGCTCACGGATGTTCTCACCTATGAGGCAGACCAGATATTTGCGATCTGGCGCAAGGATGCCGGATTCCAGGTTTCGGACCAGTTCGGATTCCTCAAGGACGGAACCGCCGTGCGTGCTATCGCCCGTGCCGCTATCGCCGTGCCGAATGCCGCTGCCGTCTGCAAGATCACCGTTACTGTCTAAGAGGAGTTCCCCACCATGTCTTTCTTCAACGCCGATGAGCCGACCGTGACCGTTCGCATGACCGGTTACATGAGCTATGGCCCGACCACTGATGGCATCCCGTCGCACGTTCTTCAGAATGGCGAGACGTACGGCGTTCCGAAGAGTGAGGCTGAGTGGCTTCTCTCCGCTGAGCTTGCCGAACTGGCCTGACTCTCATGTTCGTTGAACTGCTCTCAGGGGTGCGCATTGACGGCGTGCCCCTGGGAGCGGGTATGTGCATTCAGTGCCCCGATGACATAGGGGGGTACCTCTCCGAGAAGGGATGGGCCCGGAAGAGGGGGGCTGCCCACAAACTCAACGACGGGCGCACGCTGATCGGATTCAGGGTGCGTGAGATTCCGGGCACGGCTGAGGAGTTGAGCGACTGGCCTTCGTGGATGCGCCCGGCATGGATGCGCCCCGACGGTCGGGCAGTGCTCAGCGGGGATGACAGGCCGTGGGTTCCAGCGTGCTGCCCTTCCTGCCCGCGCTGTTCGTACGTGCTGAAGCACCGGATATCGGCTGACGCTCGGCGCGATGAACGGTCGGATGCCTGGCGCAT
>NZ_JASCXN010000085.1 GCF_030010625.1 Streptomyces sp. CC208A
CGGACCCGGCCGCGGCTGGTCCACCTCGGCCTCCCGCAACACCTCGGGACCGCCCACTTCGTACACCTGTATCGCTCGCATGACCCCCACCAACCCCGTTGATGGCGATCCGATTCCCGGCGCCCGCCGAGCGTGCCGCGCTCGACCAACCGAAGCCGGAGCGCCCTGCCGCCGCCCCCGCCGCCCCAAGCCGGAACTCCCCGCCGAGCACCGGGAAGCGGCAGACCTCCTCTCCGGTCTGCGGGCGCACGAGCCCCGCCTGCTGCTGTCCGAGCGGGACGTCCACCGGCTCGCGCCCGCCGTGACCGCCTGGTTCGAGCGAGGGGCGGATCCCGCCGCCGTGCGCCGTACGCTCTGCACCACGATCCCCGGCGGCCTCGTCCACCCGGCCGGGCTCCTGGCCCACCGCCTGGAGGCCCTCCTCCCGCCCCCGCTCCCCGACGCACCCGCCGCCCCCACCAGGACCCCTGGCAGGATTGCGACCACTGCGAGCACGCCTGTCGCGCCCCTGAGCCGGGCTTCCGCCGCGAGTGCCAGGGCGACACCGCCGCCGCCAAGGCCGCATACTCCAGGTCTTCCCCGGCCTTGCATGATGACCGGCATGAACACGGAAACATGCGACCCGGCCGAGTTGGCCGCCCTCCGCGAGACCTTCACGTCCCGCTCCGGCTCGGCGCCGCCGGCCGGGTGGGAGGCGGTACGGGCCTTCGAGGCGGAGCACGGCGTCGTGCTGCCGGAGCCGTACCGCACGTTCGTGGCGGAGGTCTGCGACGGGCTGCGGGCGGGGCCGCCGTGCTACGGGCTGCTGCCTCTCGCGCGCGTCCCTGACGACTGGGGCCCGGACCGCGCCGAGCGCGTACTCGGCGAGCCCTTCCCGCTCACGGCGGCCTGGAGCTGGGAGGAGGACGAGGACGACGAGGAGCTGTCGGAGGAGGAGTTCGAGGCCCGGACGGACACCGTGTTCGACCACGGCTCGCTGCCCCTCGGCACCGACGGCTGCGGCATGGACTGGTACCTGATCGTCACGGGTCCGCAGCGGGGTCACGTCTGGCTGATCGACGACGTCGGCGCGCTGCCCTTCGGTTCCTCGTCGCCCGACGCCCCGATGCCCGGGACTCCCGGCTTCACGGGCTGGGTGACCCACTGGGCCGAGGGCCGCGACTGGTTCCCGGCCGCCTGATCTCCGGCCCTGGCCGAGGGAGCGACACCGTCGACGGGCGAGAGGGGAACAACGGAGCGACACGATCCCACAGATCATCAGACACAAGATCATCCGACACCCGCAGAACTCTGCCGCCCGTCGACCCGATCACCAAACCCGCGAGCCGGACTCATTCTGAAATGATCAGCCAAGAGGGTGCCGCGTTCAGCAGCCCGTTCAGGCGTGCCACCCCGGCGCTAGGGAATGCGGCCAACGCCACGGCGTGGGTAACGATACGGGATTTCGGTGCGCTGCCATCCCATAGCCTCGCACTTTCACGGAGCGAGGCTGGGCCTGCAGGCGGCCAGGAAAGCAGAAAGCGCCTCTGGCCGACAGGAATGAGAGACCATCGAGATCCTTTTCCTGCCATCACCGAAGGCGCTTTCCAGGTGAAGTACCCTGCGGGGATCCACCCCCGTATCCATTTCCCGGAAGGCGGCCGTCAGGCAGCGGAATCGCGCTCACCGGACGCCTTTCGCCGAAACGGAACGAATGGGCGAACATACGCCGGGACGAATCGCGGCGGCGGAAACGCTGTTAGGCCCATCCCTCGGCGCCGTGGTTGCACGAGACTCTCTTCGTGCCCGACATCTTGCAGACCTCGAGCCAAACCCGCGTCTGCTCCGGGAGGTTACCGGTTTGCCAACTCGTGCAATAGGGTGCAGTGTGACCGCCAGTACTGGCGGTGCGAATGAGCTTGCCAGTGTCCCGGTTGGTCAGCCACGCCTTTATGTAATAACCGTCGGAGGCCATGTCGCAGGCTTTCAGCGCGTCACCGGGAACGCTCCCGGAGCCGCTCCCGATCGGATCTGCGTTGAACCACCCGTACCCCGCCGTGGCGCAGTAATCCAACGGGCACTGCTTAACGTGGACGGTGACACTCGTACTTGCATGTGCCGGAGCCGTGGCAAACACCACCATAGCTCCGGCCGCTACCGTCGCCGTGAATGCACTCCTCACAAAACGAGGCATGCGCATCACTTTCCCCCTCTCTTGATCAACTTGA
>NZ_JASCXN010000086.1 GCF_030010625.1 Streptomyces sp. CC208A
GCCGCCACCCGCCTTGGCCGTGAGCAGGTAGAGAGCGGCGGGAACGGCCATGCCGCACAGCGCCGCGACGACCGGGAGCGCCGCGGTGGAGGGGGTACGCAGTGCGCCGGTCACGAGTTCGCGCTTGAGCTCGATGCCGGCGACGAGGAAGAAGACCGCGAGGAGCCCGTCGGCGGTCCAGTGCTCCACGGAGAGGTCCAGGCCGAGGGCCGGGAAGCCGACATGGAAGTCGCGCGTGGACTCGTAGGCCGCTTTCCATGGGCTGTTGGCCCATACGAGGGCGACGATCGCGGCACCGAGCAGGAGGAGGCCGCCGGCGGTCTCCCCGCGCAGGGCCTCGGCGACCGCCTGCCGCTCGGGCCGCGGGAGCAGCCCGAGGACCGTCCTGCGCGGGCGGTCATGGGCCATGAGAACCCTCCGGGACACGTCGGTGAGGGACACACGAGCGCCGGACACCGACCGGGCTTCCCGGTACACCGGCGCTGGTTCTCGAAGCCTTCTCCTCACCCTATCGAGCCTCCGGCGATGCCGCCTCGGCCGACCGGGTCAGCACCTTCGGGGATCCACGGATGCCGACAGGGCTCGGTGGGCATACTGTCCACAGGAAACCCACCGCAGTAGTGGAGGGTCGCCATGGGCCACCTGTCGGACGACTGGAGCGACCTGGCAGCGATCGAGCATGCCCTCGCGAAGGACGATCCCGTACTCGCCGCCCGGATGGACACGCTCAACCAGCAGTTCCCCGAGGAGTCGGCCACCCACCCGGGCGAGCCCGCGCCACGACGTGACCGACGCGTGGTGGCCGCCGTCGTCCTGGGCGCCCTCGCGCTGCCGGCGCTGCTGCTCACCGCCGTCCTCGGCTCCTCGTCCTCCTCAGGGGACGAGGAGTCCGGCGTACGACCTGCGGCGCTCCCGGTGGCCACGGCTTCGCACGGCGCGCCGTGATCCCGGGCGGTGCGGGCGGGCGGCCGTACGCTCGCCGAGTTGCCGGCGGGGTATCGGCGGCGGTCTCGGCCGGGATACGGGGCGGTGTGCCGGACGAGGGCTCAGGGAAGGCCCCCTGCGTTTCGGATGCCCCCAGGAGGCCGGTCACCGGTCGTGTGTCTTCACCGGCCCGGGGGCGGCGGAAGGCGAGCGCCTCTTCCTCGGCACCGGCGGAGAGACGTCCGGCAGGGGCTGAACCGTCAGCGGCCCGCCGGGTTCACTCCGGCCGCTGCCCGCTTCGACGGGCGGCGCGCGCCCTGTTGCCGCAGCCGATCGAGCACCACGCCTGATCGCGCCTGCGCGCGAGGAAGAACATCCCGCAGCTGGGGGCGGGGCAGCGGCGCAGCCTGGCCTGTTCCTGCCCGGCGGCCAGCACGAGTGTCCGACGGGCCAGCATCGCGGTGACCGGGCCGCCGGCCTCGCACTCCGTCAGGCGGCCGGAGTCGTCGACCTGGAAGGTCACCGGTGCGCGTGCGGCAAGGGCGTTGAGCCATGTGCGCGTCGGCCCGGGCAGGGGAACCTGTCGCGCCCCCGCGTCCAGCGCGAGGCGCACCGGCTCGCGCAGCTCTTTCAGCTGCTCCAGGGGCAGCTCCGCGAGCTCCCGGTCGGCGGCCTTCTCCCGCCAGGAGGCCAGCAGCTTCGGATCGGCCAGCAGGTCGACCTCCTCGCCCGCGGGCCCGGCTCCGCACAGGACGGTGTTGGCCAGATCCATCACTGGCAGCTCTCCGATCCACGGCATCTCGTGGAGGTTCCTGAGGGTCATGCCCCCAACCTACCGGAAGCACGGATTCGCTCTGCCAAACACGTGATAGCTTCTGCTCACGGATTTGGAGTCACAAATCCGTGAGATGCCTTTCGAAGGGAAGACCCTGTGAACGCGACCATCGAGTACGTCCGCTTCGAGACCGCCGACCCCGCGGAGCTGACCGCACAGCGCGACCGGCTGATCTCCCTCCTGCGCGAGCGCTACGGAAGCGACTTCCTCGGCGCGCACCTCGCCCGGTACGAGGACGGCTCCCTGATCGACCTCATCCTCTGGGCCTCCCCGGAGGCAGCCGCCCGCGCGGCGCGCGAGATGCCCGGCGACCCCGCCGCCGCCGGGTTCTTCAGCCTGATCGGAGAGGTCCACGAGATGCGGCACGCCGAAGTACTGCACAGCACCCAGCCGTAGCCGA
>NZ_JASCXN010000087.1 GCF_030010625.1 Streptomyces sp. CC208A
TGTCAACGGCCACTCAGTTCTCCCCGGATGTGAGGTCCGGGGAGATGCTTGACAGTTTGGTCCCGGGACTTACTTGACGGCGTCTCGCCTGATCATTGACGGTCCCAGCTGATGGTTGACGGTCAGCGGAGGTCGGCGAGGTAGCGGGTGATGGGGCCGCCCTTGATCGGGTGTGTGGAGATCTCGACCTCGCCGTCGAGGACGCGGAAGCAGGTCTCCTCGATGACCACAGTGACGGTCTTGCCGGTGTGCGCGATGCCGGGGCGGAGCTTGTGTCGGGCGACGACGAAGGTGCCGTCGGCTCCGACGCGCCGGACGGCTCGCCGCGGTTGTGACGGTGGCGGTGGCAGCGGTGTGGTGGCGACCCGGGCACCGGTCAGCTTCGCGCGGCGCTGGTGCGGAATCGGGGCGGTGAGGGTCTTGACCAGCACTCCGGCATGGATCACATACATCAGGCTGCCGTCGAAACGTAGGGTGACGTGCTTGCCGATCAGCTCGGTGCCGAGGGCGACGGGCGTTTGCCCGAGCGAGACCACGCCGTCCTTGGTGGCCTTGCGATCGACCTCGACAACGGCCGCGGGTGGCAGGGGCTTGTCCGAGCTGACGCCGCCCTGAGGTTCGGGTCCGCCGAACCGTCCGCCCCGCATGACCAGACCTTGCAGGTCGGCGTCGGTGAAGGTCATCGAGCGAGTCCTGATCAGTTGCCCGTCGAGGACGACGTGGACGGTGCGGTGGCTGAGCCAGACGGTGACGGTCCGGCCGACCAGGGTCGGGCTGAACTTCAGGCTCTGCGCCTGCGGCAGCATCACGCGCCGGCCGGGGCTGATCACGGCCTCGAACTCCACGGCCTGGAGCGGGAGGTTGTCCTCGGACGACCTCGGCGGCGGGAGCACAGGCAGTCGCATCGGCTCGGACGGCCCCGGCGCGGCTGCTGCGGCTTGCTTGGTCTCTTGTGTGTCGGCGGGGAGGGTGTGCGGGCGGAAGATCTGGGCCGGAGTGGCCATCTCCAGGGACTGGTGGGGGCGGGTGTGGTTGTAGCCGTGGACCCAGGCGTCGATCGCGGTCTGGGCCGCGACCGGGTCGGCGAAGGGCCCGGAGTGGTCGAGCATCTCGCGGCGCAGGGTTTTGTGGAACCGTTCGATTTTCCCCGTCGTGGTCGGTGACCTGGGCTTGGTCAGCCGCTGGTTGATGCCGTTCTCGCGGCATACGCGCTCGAACATGACCTCGGTGGGAAGAGGCTTGGAGTAGCGGCCGGTGAACTGCTTGCCGTTGTCCGTCAGCATCTCCGAGGGGACCCCGTAGCGGCGCATCGCCTCGATGAACGCCTGACACACGGCCCGCCCGGTCGGCTGCACCAGCACCGTGGCGATCACGATGAACCGAGAGCAGTCGTCGATCCCGGTGAGGAGTTTGCACTCTCGCCCGTCAGCGAGGAACACCCCGCTCATCAGGTCCATCTGCCATAGCTGCATCGGTGCGTCGCGCTGCCACCGTTTGTAGACGCGGCGGTGGACCTGGACCTGGTGGTTGACCAGGCCGTTGCGGACCAGGACGCGGTGCACCGTCGAGCGGCCCGGCGCGTCCGCGACGCCGCGGACGGCGAGTTCATGGGCGATCCGGCGGGCGCCCCACTTCGGATAGGTCTGCCGCAGTTGGCAGATGGCTAGCTCGACCTCGGTCGGCACCCGGGACGGTGAGCTGTGCGGCCGACGAGACCGGTCCCTCAGCCCGGCTCGTCCACCCTCGCGGAAGCGCCGCAGCCAGGTGTGCAGGGACTGCCGTGAGGTGCCGTACCGGCGGGCGACCTCGGCCACCGGCGAGCCGTCCAGCACCTCCACCACGGCCCGGAAACGATGTTCGACCGTCCAGTCCTCGGCACCTGTCTCGGCAGCATCAGCTATCTCACCCATGCCCGTACAACGAGCGCCGTCCGTCAGGGATGTGCTCGGACCATCAAGAATCTCCCGCGACCGTCAAGCAAGTCCAGCAACAACCGCGTCAAGGATGAGCTGGGACTGCACACGTCAC
>NZ_JASCXN010000088.1 GCF_030010625.1 Streptomyces sp. CC208A
GGTCCGGTGCGGGTTCGGTCCACCGTGGTGGGGAGGCGTGGGCGTGGAGGTGGAATCCGGCGCCGAGTGCTGCTCCTCGCGGCCGGTGTCGGCGGGTGGTGGGTGTGCTGATCGTGGCCACGTCCTGGTGCCGGTGGGCTGCGCGGGGCAGCCGGGTCCGGTCCGTTGGTGCGTGTCCCTCCGGACGCCGGCCGGCACGACCCTGGGGGTGTGCCGGGGAGGGAACCCCGCGTCGCCTGGGCGCGGGGCGGTGGGTGCGCGGCCGGGTCGGGCCGGTCTTGGACCGGTCCGACCCGGCGGTTCTCGGGGTGGTGGTGAGGACGGCTGTGGTTTCGAGCCGGTCGACCACCGTGCGGATGACCAGCTGTCCGCTGGTGCGGTCGGTGGTGGTCTTGGTCTGGTGGGCCAGACCGCGGGCGGCGATACGGCGCCAGGCGCCCTGGTCCCGGTCGCCCTGCCACCCGCAGCCGGGCTGGGGGCAGAGGGCCCATTTCCAGCCCGGCGTGGTGGGCCGGTCGGGGGCCTTGCGGTGCCTCAGCGGGGTGAGGCAGTACGGGCAGTGCTTCGAGGTGTTGCGGGGCGGGACGGTGACCACGGCGATACCCGCCTCGGCGGCCAGGTGCCGCATCCGGTCGGCGATCTTCCTCCGTACGGTCTGGGAGAGACGGGTGTCCGTGGTGCGGCCCATGCCCCTGGCCTCCAGCGAGCGGAGGTCTTCCAGGCAGATGACCGTGGCCCCGGCCGCGACGGCCTGGTCGACGGCCCAGCGGGCCGCGGACCAGGCGAGGGCGTCGTTGAGGTGCGAGCGGCGCTGCGAGACCCGCCGGGCCTCCTCCGTCAGGACCGCGTGCTTGCCGTCCAGGGCGGGGTCGGCGAGCCGGGTGTAGTGGCCGGTCCTGGCGTTGAGATGCTCGGAGATACGGCGCAGCCGGTGCTGCTTGGCGAGCACTCCGGCGGCCCGGAACTGGGCGCCGGCGCCGAGGGCGGTGATGGTTCCGTCGGCGTGCAGCCGGATGGCGCCCGCGGACAGCAGGGGGTTCAGGCCCCAGTCCACCCCGAGGGCCACGGTGTGGCCGGTGCGCCGAGCCGTGGGCACGGGGTGGGTGAAGGCCAGATCCGCCCGGACGCTTCGGCCGGTGGGGCGCAGGGTGGGCAGGTGGAGCACCGCGTCCGCCGGGATGGTGGACGGCAGCCGGATCGGGCAGGCGACCCAGGTCCAGTCCGCGTAGCTGCGCGGGTCGGGCCGGACGGGCAGTTGGAGGCGCAGCAGCGCCCGGCGCGTGTCGTCGGAGCGTTCGAGGGTGGCCTGCTGGCCGTCGCACGCGGCGAGCAGCAGCATCCGCGCCGCACCCGGCGAGGGTTCCAGCTCGAACACATCCACTGGAAGACGCCCGTGCCGGCGCGCGTACGCCGTGATCTGGCGGGTGCGGGACCGGATCACACTCGACGGCAGGTGCTCCCCGCCGGGAATCGCGGCGCGTACCGCGTCCCACTCGGCGCCGGTGCGTTTGTCCGGGGCGGCGGGCCAGGCCGCCAGCACCCCGGCCACCAGATCGGCGCGCCACTTCACCGACCGCAGCACCCGCCCGGCCTGTTCCTGGGCCATCCGCACGATCCGGTCGTTCACCCGCACCCCGCCCGGCGGGGCCACACTCCAGCCCAGCCGGCGCAACGCCATCCACGCGTTCGACGGCAGCGTCCGGCCCCCGCCGTCCACACCCGACGCCAGCGCGTCCACATCGACGGCGTTCCAGCGCCCGGCCAGCAGTGCGCCGACCATCCCGGCCACCAGGTCGGCGCACCAGCCCACCCGCTCGGCGAGAACTGCGGGGGGAAGGGCCTCGCCGGTCTCCTCGTCCACACCCGACCGGAGCAGGACGGGCGCGCAGGCGGTACGGGCCGCCTCCCCCTC
>NZ_JASCXN010000089.1 GCF_030010625.1 Streptomyces sp. CC208A
CACTGCCGCAAGGCGGTAACTCTGGGCTGCGACTCTTCTTCCCCGCCCCCACAAGCAGCGAGGAGGCAGAGGGCCAGCCCTGTGGAAACGGACGTGCACACTCTTCTCATGGCGCCCCTCCCGGGCCTTGACGGGTCAGCCGGTCTCTGGACCATTACCCGTCTGATTCGCATGGTCGTTGCCCTTCGCATAGCCGCCGTCCACGGACTCGATCATGTCCTGCTTAAAGTCACTGCTCACCTTGGAACTGTGCTGCGCGAGAAAGTGCTCCATCGGCGCCTCGGCGCTGTACCGGCCTGCCGTGTACAGGGCCTTCTTGTCCTCGTGGATCTGATCCTCGGTCTTGTCCTTGTGATCCTCGACGGACTTGTCGGACCAGTCGCCGATGACCTGGCTGGCCAACTGCTCCATGGCGCCGGAGCCTGTATCAACCGCGAGCGGTACGAGGATGGCGGCGGCACCCACCGTAGCGGCGGTGGCAGGTAGAAAGGCGACGCCGGCCGCGATGGCTGCCGTGGTACCGAACTCCACCCAACCGGCCTTCGCCGCCTGGGCCTTCTCATACTCCTCGTGCTTCTTCATGCCTTCCGCCTCGACCTGATCGGCGCGGGCCTCGTCGAGTACACCCTGCAGCGTGGCTCCCGTGTACACAGCGGCACGAGCACGACCCTCGTCGATCGTCCCGTTGGGGCCGACCTGCGCTTCCAGCACGCTGGTGGTGTGAAGGCGTTCTGCCGTGGAGACCGTGGCATAGGCATCCGGGTGCTGCCCCAGAGTGGTAAGGAAGTCGATCGCCTCTTCCCGCCCAAACTCGGGGTGAGCCTCCTGCATCCGTGTCGGTGCGTAGACACTTCCCGAATCGTTCTTGGCAAGAGCCCAGTTGAGGTCGTCGATATAGCCAGCGCCCATATTACCGAGACTGTCGGCCATCGTGGACTGGTACTTCTTTAGGAGTTCCGGGTCACTGCCGTACTTCTTGACAACCTGATTCATGATCTCGGCCGTGGTCTCGTCACGGTCAAGACTCGGACTCGGATCGTCCCACGCATGGCCGAGGGTTGCCGCCTCCAATGCATGACCCAATGCATCGGGCATGTAGTCCGCCGGCCTCTTGGCATCATCGGGATGATGCCCCTCGGTGTCAGGGAAGAACTCGTACTTCTCGTTGGCGAAGTAGTCCAGATAACTGGTCTGGTTCCCCTCCGCCTTCGGGTCCAGGTCCACCGTCCCGCCGACGCCGCCGCCCCTCTCATACGCCGTCGGCTCCTTGGAGAAGAACTCCTTCGCCGCCTCCGGGCTGTGGCCGAGCGCCTCCAGCATCGAGATCATGGGATCGAAGCCGGATCCGTTGACGCCAGAAGGGTTGTACTGATTCTTCAGCCAACCGGCGCTGACCATCTTGCTGTCGGCAAACAGATACGGGTCCTTGGCGTGCAGTTGCGTGACGTGCTCAGCGATGGGGACCAGGAACTTGGGGTCATAGTTCCCGTACCGCATGATGCCGCCGAGCAGCTGGTAGCCGAACGCCGGGTTGTTGTCGTACTTGGCGAGCGCGATGCGTTCCGTGCCCAGTTTCCGCATCTCGGCGGACCAGTTCTCGGTCCACTTGTCGCCACCCTGAGTCGCCGCGGCAAGGTTGAGGCCCAAGTTCTCCTGCAAAGCCTGGACATCTGCCAGGCGCTGCTCGTCCAGCTTCGAGTAGTCATACGTATCGGTGGAGAGTTGGCCGAAGAACTCCAGCGCACCTTTCGGGCCGAGACCGTCGTAGAAGGCACGGGAGAACTCCTTTGAGCCGCTGTTGTCCTTGAGCAGCTCGTTCAGCCGCTCCAGCTCCTCGTGGGAAAGGTTCCGTCCCTTCTTCGCCAAGTCGACGGCGCGCTGCGCCTCTTCGGCGTCCAGGCTGGCGTACTT
>NZ_JASCXN010000090.1 GCF_030010625.1 Streptomyces sp. CC208A
GACCAAGCCGATCGAAAAGGTCAAGACCGGCGACAAGGTCGTCGCGACGGCCCCGGAGTCCGGCGAGACCCGGATCGAGACAGTCACCGCGGAGATCAAGGGCCAGGGCCTCAAGCACCTGGTCAAGATCACTATCGACACGGACGGCAAGGCGGGTGCAAAGACAGCCCAGGTCACCGCGACCGACGGCCACCCCTTCTGGGTCCCCGAAGTCGGCACGTGGATCGACGCCACGGACCTGAAGTCCGGCCAGTGGCTCCGCACCAGCGCGGGCACCTACGTCCAGATCGCCTCGATCGAGCGCTGGACCGCCCAGGACGCCACGGTCCACAACCTGACCGTATCCGACCTCCACACGTACTACGTGCAGATGGCGGATGTGCCGGTCCTCGTTCACAATTGCGGTCCCGGTGGACAGGACAGAGCGGACCCGGGGCACGCCTACGAGGGTGGGGTGTATAAGGAACTCAAGGGGGCGGACGGGCGGAATGTTCCAGGAACCGAGATCAATCACGTGCCACCCGCCTCTGTTGCAGAGATGCACTTCGGGTACACGACCGGGCCAGCCATTCAAATGGACTATTTGGACCATCGAGCGGTGTACTCGACCGGTAGTTCCCGGGCTGCGAAGGCGTGGCGCATGTGGCAGGCCGAATTGATCGGTTCTGGCCGCATCGACGAGGCCATTCAGATGGATATCAACGATATTCGTTCCCGATTCGGATCCAAGTACGATGGGGCGATTGGGCAAATGGTGGCAGGTCTTGCTGGAAACCCGGTATATCAGCGGCTGAGGACCGTGCCGAGCCGTATCGGGTGATGCGCTAGTGTCTGATCCACCAAGCTCAAGGGATCAGCTTCAAGGCTGACGCGGACCGAAGGAGTCGAGATGATCATCGATGTGGTACCCCCGGACCGGATCGGTCCGATCACTCTCGGGATGACCATTGATGACGCCGAGGCTGCCTTCCGCACCTTGGAAGGATTCCAAGGTGCGGAAGAATCCCGAGTCCCCGTCCGGGGGCAGGCTAATTACGATAGTGGTATGTCCATCCATGCCCATGTAGGCTCGGGCGGCCTGGTCAATGCGATCGAAGTCTTCCGCCCTCACCGCACGGTGAGCCTGAGGCTGTACGACATCGATGTGTTTGGCTTGCCAGCGGATGACGTTGTAGAGCGGCTCCGTCAGTATGTGGAAACGGAGGAAGAAGAGGGGGGATGCATGATTGTTGCACCGTCGTTGCTTATTGCTCTCTGGCGCCCGTTTGTGGCGTCTGACGAAAGTGATGAGCAGGGGTTCTTCATGCAATCGCTCACTTTGGCCCGTCCTGGCTACTACGACTGATCTAGGTCATCGTCGAATAGCTGAACCTGAATCCACTGCATGACCGGAAGGTCATGCAGTGGATTCAGGTTCAGGGGAGCTTCCATCCTGGTCGAGGTGCAATTGGCAGGGCGCTTTGCGGGTTCTTTGTCAGGCCCTGGGCCAGGGCAGTGTCGTTGGGGGATCTGCCCGTGATGATGCCGTTTCAGATCGGCAGTGTGGCTGCCTGGTTGGGGGACTTGGTGGGGCGAAAGTGGGCGCGACTTCCAGGTGATCATGCGGTGTCGAATCTGTGGCCAAGGCCGTGATCTCCGCCTCGCTCATGCGGAGCTGCCGACCGGCCCCTTCGGGT
>NZ_JASCXN010000091.1 GCF_030010625.1 Streptomyces sp. CC208A
CGTGACGGCGACGCCCGGCGGGTTCGTGGACTTCGCCCGGCAGAGCGGCCTGTCCCCGGACGGCCGCTGCAAGTCCTTCTCCGCGAACGCGGACGGCACGTCGTGGTCGGAGGGCGTGGGACTGCTCCTGGTGGAGCGCCTTTCGGACGCCCGGCGCAACGGCCACCGGATCCTGGCGGTGGTACGCGGCTCCGCCGTGAACCAGGACGGCGCCTCCAACGGCCTGACCGCGCCCAACGGACCCTCGCAGGAACGCGTCATCCGCCAGGCGCTCGCCAACGCCCGGCTGAGCCCGGCGGACGTGGACGCGGTCGAGGCGCACGGCACCGGTACCCGGCTCGGCGACCCGATCGAGGCCCAGGCGCTCCTTGCGACGTACGGCCAGAGCAGCCGGCCCGAGGACCGCCCCCTCTACCTGGGCTCCCTCAAGTCCAACATCGGGCACTCCGTCGCGGCGGCCGGCGTCGGCGGCGTCATCAAGATGGTGCAGGCCATGCGGCACGGCGTACTGCCCATGACCCTGCACGCCGATGAGCCGACGCCCCTGGTCGACTGGGAGTCGGGGGCCGTGGAGCTGCTGACGAAGGCACGTCCGTGGCCGGAGACGGGCGCCCCGCGCCGTGCCGCCGTCTCCGCCTTCGGCGTCAGCGGGACGAACGCGCACGTGATCCTGGAGCAGCCGCCGGTGCCGGAACCCGAAGCCGCGTCCGAGGAGGCGGGGGCTGTTCCGCCGCTGGTGCCGTGGGTGGTCTCGGGGAAGTCGGAGGCCGCACTGCGGGAGCAGGCGCGGCGGCTGCACGACCACGTCACGGCCGAGGAAGCGGTGTCGGCCCTCGACGTCGGGTACTCCCTGGCCGCCGGCCGGGCGGCACTGGACCACCGCGCGGTGGTCATCGGCGCCGACCGGGACGAACTGCTCGCGGGTCTGAACACCCTGGCCGAGGGCGAGGCGGCACCGAACCTCGTCCGGGGCTCGGGCGGCGGCGGATCGCTGGGGGTGATGTTCACCGGACAGGGCGCCCAGCAGGTGGGCATGGGACGCGAGCTGTACGCCGCCTTCCCCGCCTACGCCGAAGCCTTCGACGCCGTGACGCAGGTACTGGACCCACTGCTGGAACGGCCCCTGCGCGACGTGATCGACTCCGGCGAGGACCTGGACTCCACCGGCTGGACCCAACCCGCACTCTTCGCCGTCGAAGTAGCCCTCTACCGGCTCGTCGAATCCTTCGGCATCCACGCCGACTTCCTCACCGGACACTCCATCGGCGAACTGGCCGCCGCCCATGTGGCCGGGGTGCTGGATCTCCAGGACGCCGCCACCCTGGTCGCCGCACGCGCCCGCCTGATGCAGGCACTGCCCCCAGGCGGCACCATGATCGCCATCCGCGCGAGCGAAGCCGACGTACTGCCCCTGCTCGCCGGACACGAGACGGAAGCGGCCATCGCCGCGATCAACGGACCCGCCTCCGTCGTGATCTCCGGCGACACCACCGCCGTCACCGACATCGCGGCCTCACTGGAGAAGCAGGGACACCGCACTCGTCGGCTCACCGTCAGCCACGCCTTCCACTCCCCGCACATGGAC
>NZ_JASCXN010000092.1 GCF_030010625.1 Streptomyces sp. CC208A
ATCCATGTGGGGGGAGTGGAAGGCGTGGCTGACGGTGAGCCGGCGGGTGCGGTGTCCTTGCTGTTCCAGTGAGGCCGCGATGTCGGTGACGGTGGCCTCGTCGCCGGAGATCACGACAGAGTCGGGTCCGTTGACGGCGGCGATGGCCGCTTCCGTCTCGCGCCCCGCGAGCAGGGGCAGCACGTCGGCTTCGCCGGCGCGGATGGCGATCATGGTGCCGCCCTGGGGGAGTGCCTGCATCAGGCGGGCGCGTGCGGCGACGAGGGTGGCGGCGTCCTTGAGGTCGAGGATTCCGGCGATGTGGGCGGCGGTGAGTTCGCCGATGGAGTGGCCGGTGAGGAAGTCGGGGCGGATGCCGAAGGATTCGACGAGCCGGTAGAGGGCTACTTCGACGGCGAAGAGTGCGGGTTGGGTCCAGCCGGTGGAGTCCAGGTCCTCGCCGGAGTCGATCACGTCACGGAGGGGCCGTTCGAGCAGTGGGTCCAGGACCCCGGTCACGGTGTCGAAGGCTTCGGCGTAGGCGGGGAAGGCGGCGTACAGCTCGCGTCCCATGCCTGCCCGTTGGGCGCCCTGTCCGGTGAACATCACCCCCAGCCGGCCGTCTCGTACGGCTCCGGAGACGACCCCCTGCGCGGGCAGGCCGTCCGCCACCGCACCGAGCCCGTCGAGCAACTCCCCCCGGTCGGCGCCGATGACCACCGCACGGTGGTCAAGCCCCGCCCGCCCGGCGGCCAGGGAGTACCCGACATCAACGACCGACACCGCCTCCTCGGCCGTGACGTGGTCGTGCAGCCGCCGCGCCTGCTCCCGCAGCGCCGTTTCTGACTTCCCCGACACCACCCACGACACCAGCGGCGGAACAGACCCCGCCTCCTCGGACGCGGGCTCGGACTCCGGCACAGGCGGCTGCTCCAGAACCACATGAGCGTTCGTCCCGCCGAACCCGAACGACGACACGGCGGCACGGCGCGGGGCGCCCGTCTCCGGCCACGGACGTGCCTTCGTCAGCAGCTCCACGGCCCCCGACTCCCAGTCGACCAGGGGCGTCGGCTCATCGGCGTGCAGGGTCTTCGGCAGCACCCCGTGCCGCATGGCCTGCACCATCTTGATGACGCCGCCGACCCCGGACGCGGCCTGGGAGTGCCCGATGTTGGACTTGAGGGAGCCGAGGTACAGGGGCCTGCCGCCGTCCCGGTCCTTCCCATACGTCGCAAGGAGCGCCCGGGCCTCGATCGGGTCGCCGAGCCGGGTCCCCGTGCCGTGCGCCTCGACCGCGTCCACGTCCGCCGCGCTCAGCCGGGCGTTGGCGAGCGCCTGGCGGATGACGCGTTCCTGCGAAGGCCCGTTCGGGGCGGTCAGGCCGTTGGAGGCGCCGTCCTGGTTCACCGCCGAGCCCCGCAGCACCGCCAGGACCTCGTGGCCGTTGCGCCGGGCGTCCGAAAGCCGCTCCACCAGGAGCAGCCCGACCCCCTCCGACCAGCCGGTGCCGTCCGCGTTCGCGGAGAAGGACTTGCAGCGGCCGTCCGGGGACAGGCCGCGCAGCCGGGAGAACTCGGTGAAGGCCACCGGTGTGGACATGACC
>NZ_JASCXN010000093.1 GCF_030010625.1 Streptomyces sp. CC208A
TGGCGCCGATGGCGACGACCTCGTCCGGGTTCACGCCCTTGTGCGGGTCCTTGCCGGTGAGCGACCTCACCAGGGAGGTCACCGCGGGCATCCGGGTCGAGCCGCCGACCAGGATCACGTGGTCGACCGCGGCCACGTCGATCCCGGCGTCCTCCACCGCCTGGTGGAACGGCGTCCTGCAGCGCTCCAGGAGGTCTTCCGTCATCTTCTCGAACTGGGCGCGGGTGAGCTTCTCCTCCAGATGCAGCGGGCCCTCGGCGGCGGCCGTGATGTAGGGCAGGTTGATCGTGGTCTCCGTGGCGGAGGACAGCTCGATCTTCGCCTTCTCGGCCGCCTCGCGCAGCCGCTGCACCGCCATCCTGTCCTTCGACAGGTCCACGCCGTACCCGTTCTTGAATCGGGTGACGAGATGGTCCACGACCCGCTGGTCCCAGTCGTCACCGCCGAGACGCGTGTCCCCGTTGGTGGCCTTCACCTCGACGACGCCCTCGCCGATCTCCAGGAGCGACACGTCGAAGGTGCCGCCGCCGAGGTCGAAGACGAGGACCGTCTGATCGTTCTCCTTGTCGAGGCCGTACGCCAGGGCGGCCGCGGTCGGCTCGTTCACGATCCGCAGCACCTTCAGGCCGGCGATCTCGCCCGCCTCCTTCGTCGCCGTGCGCTGGGTGTCGTCGAAGTACGCGGGAACGGTGACCACCGCGTCCGTCACGTCCTCGCCCAGATAGCTCTCGGCGTCGCGCTTCAGCTTCTGCAGCACCCGCGCCGAGATCTCCTGCGCGGTGAAGCGCCGGCCGTCCACCTCGCCGCTCGCGGGGAACCGCCAGTCCGGCTCGCCCATGTGCCGCTTCACCGACCGTACCGTGCGGTCCACGTTCGTCACGGCCTGGCGTTTGGCCAGCTCGCCGACGAGCACGTCGCCGCCCTTGGCGAAGGCGACCACGGACGGTGTGGTCCGCGCACCCTCCGCGTTCGCGATGACGGTCGGTTCACCGCCCTCCAGTACGGCCACCACCGAATTCGTCGTTCCCAGATCGATACCGACCGAGCGAGCCATGTCGGCCTCCCCAGCATGGACGAGAGCGTGCCGTAGGACGCTGCCTGTACCTCCCGCTCCTTCCCCGCGCGGAGCCCGGCATGCCGTTGCTCAGAGTCTCGGTGGCTCTCAGCATTCCGGGCTTTTCGGCCCGGAAGGTCCGTCTCGTCACCGGAGCGTGAGGGCTTCGGCTTGAGGACGGTCTCTCGCTTCCTCCTGCCGCTGGTGCGGCAGGGTTGCGCCGCCTGCCCGCCCCGCCCCGGCCGCGTGGCCGGGGCGGGTGGTGCGGGTCTTGTGGTCGGCTCCACGAGGCTTCGACACCCGCTGGGGGTGTCCCGGTCTCCGGCCACTCCGGTACCGGTCGTGCGGGGCGCCGCGAGGGCGACGAGGTTGAGTCCGGCATTGTCGTCCCGGTCGATGACCAGGCCGCACACGTCGCACTGGTAGGTCCGGAGGTGCAGCGGCAGCTTGGCTTTCACCGCGCCGCACCCGGAACAGGTCTTGGAGGACGGATACCAG
>NZ_JASCXN010000094.1 GCF_030010625.1 Streptomyces sp. CC208A
CCCCGCGGCCGTCCTCCATGGCTCTACATCGCGGTCCACGCGTACTCGCTGTAGGGGGTGCCAGTGGCTATATGCCGCAGCGCGACCGCGAGATAAGGCGGCATCGGCTCGGGCAGCGCCGCTGTCTTGTACCACTTCCAGCCCTCGCACTTGTCCGGCTCGGGGTTGCCGATCTCGCCGTGCCACCGGTCTGTCTCGAAGAAGAACGCGATCCGCTGGTCACCGGCGTGCGTCGATACGTGGTGCATCAGGTGCACGAACCGGACGTCGGCCGGGTCGACGCCGGCGCCGGTCTCTTCAGCGAACTCGCGGGCGGCCGCCACGGCGGCGGGCTCGCCCTCCTCCAAGAGCCCGGCCGGCACCTGGAACATGCCCGGGAATACGCGCTGTGTCTCCACGCGGCGGCTCATGAGGATCTCGTCCCCCCGGCGGACGATCAGGTGCACGTCCGCGTAGTGCGCGGCGTAGGAGTAGCCGGACGGAGCGGTCTTCTGCGGCATCAGCCTTCCTTCCTGTTCTGCAGGATCGCGGCCCACGGGTGCGGCCCGTACGCGACCGAAAGCGCCTCGGCCAGCCACGCCCGCGCCGCTGGGTCGAGATGAGGCAGCACCTCGGCGAAGTCCTGCTCGTCCTTCGGCCGAGGAGTCTTCGCCTTGTAGAACAGCTGGACCTCCGGTGCCAGGAACGGCGTACCGTCAGCAGCTGTTGCTCCGAGCCGGTCCATAGAACGCCGGATTCGGGCATCGCGGCGGGACATCCAGGTCTCGCCTTCGGCCTCGTCGAGCATCACCTGGATCCACCACGGCGCACCCGGGCCGGGCCGGCACCACACGTCGTGCACGCCGACTGGCAGCAGCTCTCCGGGACGCCACCGGCGCATCGAGCCCGGCGGGTCCGAGGCCCACCATTCCCACCCGGCGAGGACCTCTTGAACCGCGAGCTGGTCTTGGCGCAGCAGAAGGACGTCGATGTCATCGTGCTCCCGAAACGGCCGGCCCACAGCGAGTTCCACGGCGTAGCCGCCAGCCACCCACCAGCGGCAGGGCGACTTCGAGAACAACGCGACGACCTCGGCTAAGCCGACGGGCTCCCAGTCCCGGCCGGGCTGTCTCTCCCGCATCACCGCGCCCTTCCTGTGCAACGTCGCCCCGTGTGGGTGCGAAACCCTACCGTCCGGCCGCCGGTGACACGCCGAGCCCCGCAGAACGCCCGGGAAACCGGATGCCCTGCCCCGTCTCCGGCTCTTACCCTCCGGTCATGTCGACACCGAGCCCTGTGCAGACAGCGTCCGAGATCGTCACCTACTACGCCGCCGAGTACGACGAAGCCGACCGGCTCCACACCACCGCCAGCGGCCGCCTCGAACTCCTCCGCACCCGCGAGCTCCTCCGCCGCCGCCTTCCGCCCGCTCCCGCGCGGGTGCTCGACGTCGGCGGAGGTCCCGGCACCCACGCCCGGTGGCTCCTCGAGGACGGCCACACCGTCCAC
>NZ_JASCXN010000095.1 GCF_030010625.1 Streptomyces sp. CC208A
ACTGAGGCGGGTTGCCGTGCTTGCGGGACGGCAGGTCGGCGTGCTTGGTACGGAGCATGGCGAGGGACCGGATGAGCACCTGGCGGGTGTCGGCGGGGTCGATGACGTCGTCGACCAGGCCGCGTTCGGCCGCGTAGTACGGGTGCATCAGCTCGGCCTTGTACTCCTTGACCATGCGGGCGCGCATGGCCTCGGGGTCCTCGGCCTCGGCGATCTGCCTGCGGAAGATCACGTTGGCGGCGCCCTCGGCGCCCATGACCGCGATCTCGTTGGTGGGCCAGGCGTAGGTCAGGTCGGCGCCGATCGACTGGGAGTCCATGACGATGTAGGCGCCGCCGTAGGCCTTGCGCAGGATCAGCGAGATCCTCGGCACGGTCGCGTTGCAGTAGGCGTAGAGCAGCTTCGCGCCGTGGCGGATGATCCCACCGTGCTCCTGGTCGACGCCGGGCAGGAAGCCGGGGACGTCCAGAAGGGTGATGATCGGGATGTTGAAGGCGTCGCACATCTGGACGAAGCGCGCGGCCTTCTCGGAGGCCTCGATGTCCAGCACGCCGGCCAGCGACTGGGGCTGGTTGGCGACGAGGCCGACGACCTGGCCGTCCAGGCGGGCCAGGGCGCAGATGATGTTGCGGGCCCAGCGCTCGTGGATCTCCAGGTAGTCGCCGTCGTCGACGAGTTCCTCGATGACCTGGTGCATGTCGTAGGGGCGGTTGCCGTCGGCGGGCACCAGGTCGAGCAGCACCTCGGAACGGCGGTCGGCCGGATCCGAGGAGGCGACGGCCGGGGGGTTCTCGCGGTTGTTCTGCGGGAGCATCGACAACAGGTAGCGGACCTCGGCGATGCAGGTCTCCTCGTCGTCGTAGGCGAAGTGCGCCACGCCGGAGGTGCCGGCGTGCACGTCGGCGCCGCCCAGGCCGTTCTGGGTGATCTCCTCGCCGGTGACCGCCTTGACGACGTCGGGGCCGGTGATGAACATCTGCGAGGTCTCACGGACCATGAACACGAAGTCGGTCAGCGCCGGGGAGTAGGCGGCGCCGCCGGCGCACGGGCCGAGCATCACGCTGATCTGCGGGATGACACCCGACGCCTTGGTGTTGCGCTGGAAGATGCCGCCGTAGCCGGCCAGGGCGGAGACGCCCTCCTGGATGCGGGCGCCGGCGCCGTCGTTGAGGGAGACCAGCGGGGCACCGGCCGCGATGGCCATGTCCATGATCTTGTGGATCTTGGTGGCGTGGGCCTCGCCCAGCGCGCCGCCGAAGATCCGGAAGTCGTGCGCGTAGACGAAGACCGTCCGGCCCTCCACCGTGCCCCAGCCGGTGATCACACCGTCGGTGTAGGGCTTCTTGGCCTCCAGGCCGAAGCCCTGCGCGCGGTGCCGGCGCAGCTGCTCGACCTCGTTGAAGGAACCCGGGTCGAGGAGCAGCTCGATGCGCTCCCGCGCGGTCAGCTTGCCCTTCGCGTGCTGGGCCTCGGTCGCCCGCTC
>NZ_JASCXN010000097.1 GCF_030010625.1 Streptomyces sp. CC208A
ACTGCGGCTGCGGTACTAGACGGTGCGGATGACAGGGGCGGGTTTGATGTCCTGGGCGTCGATGAGGGTGCGGATGTCGTTCGAGTCCGAGGTCCAGATGATGGCGCCGAGGCTGGCTGCCATGGTCACGACGGTGGCGTCGACGATGTCGGAGGTGCCGGCCTTGCCGCAGAGGATGCCTGCGGCTTTGGCGGTTTCGAGGCCGACGGGTACGACGTGGCACCCGGCGAGGAACTTGCCGAGTCTGACCTGGCGGCGGGAGTCCCGCCATGCCTGGCTGACAACGACGGAGGGGACGTGGATGTCCCGTCCGTCGTCAAGGGCCAGGCTGTGACGGGCCCACATGCGTCGGTCGTCGTTGTCGATGGCGATGAGGACTCCGGCGTCGTACAGGTAGGGGATGTTCACGCGGCCGAGGCTCCCGAGCCGCTGAGGTATTCGGCGTCGGCGGCGGCAAGGTCTGCGCGGGCGGCGGCGAGCTCTTCCGGGGTGAAGGCGCCGTGTTCCGCCTGCCACTCCTGGATGACGGCCCGGCCTGCCCGCAGGCGCAGCTCGCGTTCGGCTGCTCCGGCGACGAGGCGGGAGAGTGGGATGCCTTCTTCCTCGGCTGCTCCGGCCAGGGCTTCGACCAGGGATTCGTCGAGAGTGATAGTCACCTTCTTGGTAGCCATACATCAACCATAGCGCGGTATGGCGTTCGATGCTGATACGCGGATCACGTGGCGGTGAGCGCGGAGGGCGTGAGCGCATCCGGCGGGGGCCTCGCGGACTCGACGGTCCGCGGGGCTGCGGGGGAGGCTGGGGCCACATTCGCCGGAAAGAGGGGATTAGTGATGAATGCCTTGCTCGGTCGTGAGGTGGCGGTGCACGGTTTCGAGCACGGTCAGGCGAAGGATCGCGGGGGCTTGGGTGGCGAGCGTCTTTCAGAGGTGCAAGAGGGATGTCCGAGACCGGAACTTTCCCTGTGATCGTCCGCGGTGTCGGCATGGGTGGACGGTCCGGTACCGGGAACCGGGCGGTAGACGTGGGAGGCAGCGGGAGAGGTCGTTTCCCCGTCGGGTGGGCTCGGACGGCGCGGACGCTTTCGCCGACAAGGTCGAGAACGACAAGAAGGCCGGCATTCGCTTCGACCCTGCGCGAGGGCTGGTGCCGTTGCGGACCTGGGCTCAGGAGTGGCTGGAACGACGGGTCGTCGGTGAGGCGACGCGCCGCAACTACGAAGGGTTCATCCGTAACCATCTCGTGCCGCGGCTGGGACGGAAGATGCTGGCCGCGCTGGCGCGGCGCGACTTCGAGGAGTTCGCCAAGGACCTGCATGCCTCCGGTGCGGGGTTGGCGGTCTCCACGGTCAA
>NZ_JASCXN010000098.1 GCF_030010625.1 Streptomyces sp. CC208A
AGGCGGATTCTAGAGATCGTTGCAACACGTGGTCGTGTTGATCAGGCCGCGAGCAGTTTATGCAGGCGCTCGGCTGGGGTTTCCCAGCCGAGCGTTTTGCGTGGGCGGCCGTTGAGTTCGGCGGCGACGGCGGCCAGGTGCTCGCGGGTATGGACTGTCAGGTCGGTGCCCTTGGGGAAGTACTGCCGCAGCAGGCCGTTGGTGTTCTCGTTCGAGCCGCGCTGCCAGGGGCTTGCCGGGTCGCAGAAGTAGACCGGGATGTCGGTCGCGACGGTGAAATCGCGGTGCCGGCCCATCTCGCTGCCTTGGTCCCAGGTCAGGGACCGCCTCAGGTGGGTTGGCAGGGCGGTGACGGTCTCCATCAGAGCGTCACGGACCAGTTCGGGGCTTCGGCCGTTCGGCAGGTGCACGAGCATCACGTAGCGGGTGGAACGTTCGACGAGGGTGCCGATGGCCGAGCCGTTGTCCTTGCCGATGATCAGGTCGCCCTCCCAGTGGCCGGGCACCGCCCGGTCCTCTGCTTCGGCAGGGCGCTCGCTGATCATGACCATCGGGTCGCGGAAGCGGGGTCTGCGCTGCTGGGCCTGGCGGCGGGGCTTGCGTCGCACGCGGCCGGTCCGCAGGGCCTTGGCGAGTTCGCGGCGCAGTTCGCCGCGGCCCTGGACGTAGAGGGCCTGGTAGACGGTCTCGTGGACCACGTGCATCTCCGGCCGCTCGGGGAAAGTCTGGCGCAGAGCCTGGCAGATCTGTTCCGGGCTCCACCGTAGGTCCAGGCGGCTCTGGATGAAGGCGCGTAGTGCGGGGTTCTGGCCGATCTTCCCGGGCTTGGGGCGGGGCCGGCGGGCATCCGCGCGGGCCTGGGCGGCATGCGGGCGGTAGTGCCGGCCCCCTCGCGGATCAACGGTGCCGTTCCGCCGGATCTCCCGGCTGATGGTCGACGGACTGCGGCCCAGCTCGGCAGCAATCGCACGGACCGTGGCCTTCTCCCGCAGCCGGTCGGCTATGTGGATCCGGTCCGCTTCGCTCAAGTACCGGCTGGGACCCGACGAGGGCGCCGCCCGCTGAACAGGCGGCGCACCCTTGTGCGTGGGGGCCGGATTCCTGCCGTTGCGCCACCGCTTGCCGGTCCGGTAGTTGATCCCGACGATCCGGCACGCTTCATAGCTGGTCAGGCCCTGGTCCATGAGCCGGAAGTATTCCTCCCGCTCACGGACCAGCTTCCGTCGCCCTTGCCCCTTCCGCTCCTTGCGGATCTCGAAGTCCATCGCACCCCTTGAGCTGGGGTGTTGCAACGACTCCTAGAACCTAAG
>NZ_JASCXN010000099.1 GCF_030010625.1 Streptomyces sp. CC208A
CGTGACCGAGGCCGAGACTGTCGAGGCGGCTGAGCCGCGGCCGGCGAGGGTGGTGGATGACCGGCTGATCGAGGAGCTGGTGTCCCGGGCCCAGGCCGAGGGCCTGCAGCTGACGGGTGAGGGCGGGTTGCTCCAGCAGCTGACGAAGCGGCTGCTGGAGTCCGCGCTGGAGGGTGAGATCACCGACCATCTCGGCTATGACAAGCACGATCCGGCGGGGAAGAACGGCGGGAACTCCCGCAACGGCGCCCGGTCGAAGACCGTGCTGACCGATGTCGGGCCGGTGGAGATATCCGTGCCGCGTGACCGGGACGGGTCGTTCGAGCCGAAGATCGTCAAGAAGCGGCAGAAGCGTCTGACCGGCGTGGACGAGATGGTCATCTCGCTGTCGGCGAAGGGCCTGACCACCGGCGAGGTCCAGGCCCACCTGGCCGAGGTCTATGGCGCCGACGTCTCGCGCCAGACGATCTCCACGATCACCGACAAGGTCCTCGACGGGATGGCCGAGTGGCAGAACCGGCCTCTCGACCCGGTCTATCCGGTCGTGTTCATCGACGCGATCCACGTGAAGATCCGCGACGGCGCCGTCGCCAACCGGCCGATCTATGTGGCTTTGGCGGTCACCGTCGAGGGCCGGCGCGAGATTCTGGGCTTGTGGGCCGGGGACGGCGGTGAGGGCGCCAAGCACTGGATGCACATCCTGACCGAGATCAAGAATCGCGGCGTGAACGACGTCCTCATGCTTGTCTGCGACGGTCTGAAGGGCCTTCCCGACGCGGTCGAGACCGTCTGGCCGAGGACGGTCGTGCAGACCTGCGTGGTCCACCTGCTGCGGAACTCCTTCCGCTATGCCGCCCGCCAGGACTGGGACAAGATCGCCAAACTCCTCAAGCCCGTCTACACCGCGGCGACCGAGGAGGCCGCCCTCGAACGGTTCGCCGAGTTCGCCGACACGTGGGGAAGGAAGTATCCGGCGATCGTCCGGCTCTGGGAGAACGCATGGGAGGAGTTCACGCCGTTCCTACGCTTCGACACCGAGATCCGCCGCATCGTTTGCACCACCAACGCGATCGAGTCGGTGAACGCCAGGATCCGGCGGGCGGTCAAGGCCCGCGGACACTTCCCCAACGAGACCGCCGCCCTGAAATGCGTCTACATGGCGATCATGTCCCTCGACCCGACCGGCAAGGGCCAGACCCGCTGGACCCTGCGCTGGAAGACCGCCCTGAACGCCTTCGACATCACCTTCGACGGCC
>NZ_JASCXN010000100.1 GCF_030010625.1 Streptomyces sp. CC208A
CGCATCGTCGACGCGGACTCCTTGACGCGGTCCCACAGGGCCATCGAGAACTCCCTGCCCCCCTTGGAGGGCCGCCCGGGTCGGGTGGGGTGAACGGCCTGGGCGAACCCGTCTTCTATGTCGCTGTAGAAGCTACGAGGCCGGGCTGAAGGCGCGTCAGCGCACCAGCGGGGCGACCTCCTTCGCGAGCCGCCCCTCCAGCTCGGCGCCCCGCGCGACCACCTCGCCGCCCCGGTCGAGGAGGACGTATTCACCCGGTGTGGAGACGTCGAACCGATTCCACACCTCCTTGCCGGGGTCCGACAGATGACGCACGTGTCGCGTGCCGGTCGAATCGACGAAGGCGCGGTGAAGCGCGTCTCCACCGCCGCCGGCGACACCGAGGACGTTGACCTGCCCCTCGTACAGGTCCGCGGTCATCGCAACCTCGGGAGCCTGGGCCCCGCACGCGCCGCACGCCGGCTCCCAGAACCACAGCACGGCCGGTTTCCCGGCGAGCGTGACGCCCTCGAAGGGCTTCGAGTCCAGCGTCGAGGCCGCGAAGGCGAGCTTTGCCGGAGTGCCGGCGGTCGGCGGGGCGTGCGCCCCCGCCGGCTCCTGCGTCGACCGGCCGCATGCGGCGACGGCGACGGCGAGGACGGCCGCGAGGGCGGCGAGGGGGACACGGCGGGCATGACGTGCGGGCATGGCGGACTCCAGAGGAAGGGAGGGGTGAAGCCCCTTCGGAAACTACATGCCTGTAGTAGCGAGACCGGGCCGCAGACACCGCCGCGCGAGGGTTCGACCCATGTGGCGCACATCGGCCCGCCCCGGTGGTGGCGGCGAACCACTCTCCACCGGGGTGCCGGATCCAGCGCCGTTCAGCCCTCGTCGCCTTCGTCGCCTTCGTCGTCACCCTCGAAGAAGTCGCCCACCTCGTCGATGACTTCGGCGGCCACCATGCCGCCGACCACGCCGACGGCCAGGCCCGCGGCACCGGCGGCGACCGCCGTTCCCACGCCCGGGCCGGAACGGTGACCGTCACCGTGGTGCCCGCCGTGACCGTACTCGTCCTTGTGGCCGTGGCCACCGTGGGAGCCGTGGCCGCCCTGGGCGAAGAGCGCACCACCCGCGTGGCCGTACGAGCCGTGCGGGGCGCGGTGCTCGACGAGACCGCGGATCCAGCCGTCCACCTCAGCGTTCCAGTCCGTGCGGTCGACGTCGTGGTGACCGACGGTGT
>NZ_JASCXN010000101.1 GCF_030010625.1 Streptomyces sp. CC208A
CCACCAGCACGATGGCAGCACCACGTAAGTACCCGGATGAACTGCGCGAGCGCGCGATCCGTGAGGTCCGCACCACCGGCCGCCCGATCGCCCACGTCGCGAAGGACCTCGGCATCCACAAGGAGGCCCTGCGCGGCTGGGTCCGCCAGGCCGAGGCCGACCGCGGCGAGCGGGACGACCGGCTCACCACCGCCGAGCTCGACGAGCTGAAGCAGCTTCGCAGGGAGAATGCGGAGTTGAGGCGGGCGAACGAGATCCTGAAAGCCGCCTCGGTGTTTTTTGCCCAGGAGATCGACCGTCCCCGGACGAGGCCGAGCAGGTGATCGACCACCTGCGCGAGAGGGGCCTCGGGGTCGATCCCGTCTGCCGGGTGCTGGAGCTGTCGCCGTCGACGTACTTCGCCCGCAAGAAGCGGCCGAAGTCGGCCCGCCGACTCCGCGACGAGCAGTTGATGCCGCTGATCGAGGAGGTCCACGCGGAGTCGGGCGGCACCTATGGCGCCCGCCGGATCACCCGCGCGCTTCGGCGCAAGGGCCACGGGGTGGCCCGCTGCACCGTCGAGAGGCTGATGGCCGAGCTCGGCCTGGAGGGCGTCATCCGTGGCCGGCGGCGTCGGACCACGATTCCGGAACCGTCGGCGCCGCGTCCGCCGGACCTGGTCGACCGGGACTTCACCGCCTCCCGGCCCGATCAGCTGTGGGTCGCGGACATGACGTATGTCCGCACCTGGTCGGGGTGGGCGTATGTGGCGTTCGTCCTGGACGTGTACTCGCGGATGATTGTCGGCTGGCAGGTCGCGAACCACATGCGGACACAACTCCCGCTGGACGCCCTGGAGATGGCGCTGTGGCGGCGTCGGATCAAGAAGGACTCCGGGCTGATACATCACAGCGACCGCGGGTCGCAATACGTATCAATTCGATATACCGACCGGCTCGCTGGCATCGGTGCCTCCGCGTCGGTCGGCTCCGTCGCGGACAGCTACGACAACGCGATGGCCGAGGCCCTGAACGGCACCTTCAAGGCCGAGCTGATCGAGATGCAGGGCCCCTGGAAGGACGTCGACCAGGTCGAGCAGGCGATCTTCCAGTGGATCACCTGGTACAACGAGGAGCGTCTGCACTCCGCGCTCGACTACGTTCCGCCGACCGAGTACGAACAAGCCTTCTGGCGGAGCCAGGAG
>NZ_JASCXN010000102.1 GCF_030010625.1 Streptomyces sp. CC208A
GCTGAGCTTGAAAGGGTGGGGTGACAGGGGGCGTTGGCGGTGCTACATCCTCGTCATGAGGTACGCGGATGGCGGCGGGCTGACCGCCGCGGGGCGGGCGAAGCGTGAAGTGGTGCGTTTCGAGGCCGCGGAGATGTTCGGGCAGGGGGTGCGGCCGCCGGAGGTGGCTCGCAGGTTACGGGTGTCGCGGAAGTCGGCTTACGCCTGGCACGCCGCCTGGCGCCAAGGCGGCAGAACGGCTCTGGCGTCCAAGGGGGCTGGTGGCTTTCCGTGCCGGCTGGGCGATGTTCAGGCGGAGCGGTTGCAGGCCGAGCTGGAGGCCGGACCGGCGGCGCACGGCTGGATGGAGGACCAGCGGTGGACTCTGGCCAGGGTCGCGGAGCTGATTCACCGCCTGTTCGGCCACCGGTACACCCCGCGTGGGGTGTCGTATCTGCTGCACCGGCTGGGCTGGTCACCGCAGGTCCCCGCGCACCGGGCGGTCGAGCGGAACGAAGAGGCCGTCGCCGCGTGGCGGACGGAGCAGTGGTCACGGGTAAGAGGACGGCCCAGCTCCTGGGCGCGTGGATAGTCTTCGAGGACGAGGCCGGGCAGGACCTGAAGCCCGGCAAGGGCAGGACCTGGTCGCGGCGGGGCCGAACTCCGTTGGCCAAGGTGACGGGGAAGGGATCGGGCCGGGTCCTGATGACCGGGATGATCTGCGTTAGACCGGGCCGCGAGACCAGGCTGATCTACCGGACCCAGACGTACCGAGGCCGGACCGGCGAGAAGAAGGGCTTCCGGGCCCGCGAGTTCGCGGACCTGCTGACCTCTGCCCGCCGGCAGCTCGGCGGTGCCCCGCTGATCGTGGTGTGGGACAACGCCAGCACCCATCACGCCAAGGCGTTGCGGGAGTTCTGCGAACGCAACAGCGACTGGCTGACCATCGTCAAACTCCCGCCCTACGCACCCGACCTCAACCCGGTCGAAGGCGTGTGGGCCCACCTGAAGAAGTCCCTGGCCAACCTCGCACCCCGGACGATCGACGACCTCACTCCACTCGTGAAGAACCGCTTGCGCGGCATCCAACGCCGACCCGAGATCCTCGACGGCTTCATCGCCGAGACTGGACTCGGGCTGGAGCCTCCGTAGCCCTGTCACCTCACCCTTTCAAGCTCAG
>NZ_JASCXN010000103.1 GCF_030010625.1 Streptomyces sp. CC208A
GGGTGGGTTACGGGAGGTTGCGGGCCATGACGATGCGCTGGACCTGGTTGGTGCCTTCGTAGATCTGGGTGATCTTGGCGTCGCGCATCATGCGCTCGACCGGGTAGTCACGGGTGTAGCCGTAGCCGCCCAGGAGCTGGACGGCGTCGGTGGTGACCTCCATCGCGACGTCCGAGGCGTAGCACTTGGCGGCGGCGCCGAAGAAGGTCAGGTCCGCGTCGACGCGCTCGGACCTGGCGGCGGCGGCGTAGGTGAGCTGGCGGGCGGCCTCCAGCTTCATCGCCATGTCGGCGAGCATGAACTGCACGCCCTGGAAGTCGGCGATCGGCCTGCCGAACTGCTTGCGCTCCTTCACGTAGCCCTTGGCGTAGTCCAGGGCGCCCTGGGCGATGCCGATGGCCTGGGCGGCGATGGTGACCCGGGTGTGGTCCAGGGTCTTCATCGCGGTGGCGAACCCGGTGCCCTCCGCGCCGATCATCCGGTCGGCGGGGATGCGGACGTTGTCGAAGTACACCTCGCGCGTCGGCGAGCCCTTGATGCCGAGCTTCTTCTCCGGCGCCCCGAAGGAGACGCCCTCGTCACCCTTCTCCACCACGAAGGCGGAGATGCCCCTGGACCGCTTGTCGGGGTCGGTGACCGCCATCACCGTGTAGTACTGCGACACCCCGGCGTTGGTGATCCACCGCTTGACCCCGTTGAGCACGTAGGTGTCGCCGTCGCGCACCGCGCGGGTCTTCATGCCGGCCGCGTCCGAACCGGCCTCCGGCTCCGACAGGCAGTAGGAGAACATCGCCTCGCCCGCGGCGAGCGGGGCCAGGTACTTCGCCTTGAGCTCCTCGGAGCCGGAGAGCATCACCGGCAGCGAGCCCAGCTTGTTGACCGCCGGGATGAGGGAGGAGGAGCCGCACACCCGGGCGACCTCCTCGATCACGATCACCGTGGCCAGCGCGTCCGCGCCCGCGCCCCCGTACGCCTCGGGGACGTGGACCGCGTGCAGGTCGTTGGCGACCAGCGCGTCCAGGGCCTCCTGCGGGAAACGCCCCTCCTCGTCCACCGCCGCCGCGAACGGAGCGATCTTCGCCTCCGCCAGCGCACGCACCGACTCCCGGAGCATCTCGTGCTCCTC
>NZ_JASCXN010000104.1 GCF_030010625.1 Streptomyces sp. CC208A
TTCACCATGCCGGGCGTGGAGAACGGAACCGGCTACCTCTTTTCGGGGCCGGACAACGTCTGGGGAGGATACGACGAGTGGATCCCAGACGCTGCCGAGGAAGGCATGGAGCACCATCTGGAGGCGCAGGCAGCGGGGCTCTTGGCCAGGGCTGCCGCCAACCAGGGATCAAGGGGACTGCAAGGATTCCTCTACCTTGCAGGAAATAATGCGAGATTCGGGCTCTGTCCTAGTTGCGCCAGGACGATCGAGTCAATGCTCCCCTCGGGAGTTTCGTTGACAGTCGTTTACAGAAACCGCAGTGGAATTCAGCGGCGCTCTTATACAGGTAGCTAGTTGATTCATTACAGGTTAGGCCCCGAACGACGTTCGGGGCCTAACCTGTCCGCAGCTAATGCGGAGGCTGCTGGGTTGCGTCATCGACGGCCCGGAACACGGTCCTGGCGTGGTCGAGTTTTGCTTGGTGCGTGGCCGCTGCTTGGAGAGTGAAGTATCCGGGTAGCCGTCGAGAAGGGAAGGGGGAATGGCTCAGGTCCTTGACGAGGACGAGGACCCCGTCACCCATGAAGGACTTTCCGCTTCCGGGACATTTCCAGGGGGCGAAGTCGATCTCTTCGAGTCGTGATGTGATCGATTCCACCTTTTCGGCTGTCACGCGTCGGGCGCTGACGCGTATAGCGGCAGACATCGTCGCTTCGAGGACTGCCGCGTGGATCAAGGACTCGGAAAGCGATTTGTTCAGAGGTTCCCACTCGCCGTCCCGGGATGACTCGAAAAGGTTCTCGGGCGAGTCCGCGAGAAATGAGATCTCCCACCCTCCTTGGTCTCTCATGAAGACGGCGCGACCATCTTCGATCTGCTCGGGCCACGGGTAATCCAGATAGAAAGTAGTTGAAATGTCCTTGCTCCAGCGCGATGACAGGTCGTGCCAGTTCTGAAGCGCAGGCGGGAGCCAGGACAGATCCGTGGGCGTACGGGCTGGCGCAAGGTCGGGAGGTCCGTACCACGTTTCCAGGAATCTGTGCATTTCGATGCTTTGCGGCGAGATCACGAGATCTATCATCGCAGGAATCGGTGAGTAGGCAGCCTCGCTGCCGGTGGAACACATGGAGGCCCCACCGGCA
>NZ_JASCXN010000105.1 GCF_030010625.1 Streptomyces sp. CC208A
TATTGATCCGAAACGGTTTGGGTTCTGGGTCGTTGGTGGGGTGTGAGCGATCTGGTGGGGGACGCGCGGCATCTGTCGCCGTCGGCGCAGGAGGCCCTTCGGCTGCGGGCGGTGGCCGCGTTGGTGGCGGGGCGGGACCGTGAGGACGTGGCGGCGGTGTTCGGGGTGTCGCTGAAGGCGGTCGACATCTGGTGGGCGAAGTGGCAGGCCGGCGGGCGGGAGGCGCTGGTCATGCGGCCGCGGGGCAAGCCGGTCGGGGTGCACCAGGTGCTCGGGGAGGCCGAGCAGGCCGCTGTGCGGCAGGCGGTCCTCGATCACCGGCCCTGCGACGTGGGCTTGAGCGGGCAGTTGTGGACGCGGCGGCTGATCGGTGACCTGATCGCGAAGCTGTACCGGGTGCGGCTGACAGAACCGGGGGTGGGCAAGTACCTGAAGCGGTGGGGGCTGTCCTTCCAGCGTCCGGACAAGCGGGCCGTGGAGCAGGACCCGGAGGCCGTGCGCCGTTGGCACGAGGAGACCTGGCCGGCGATCCGGGCGAAGGCGAGGAAGGACGGCGGCGAGGTCCTGTTCGCCGACCAGGTCGGCATCCGATCCGACCAGGTCACCGGCCGCACCTGGGGAGAGAAGGGGAACACGCCCGTCGTGCGGCGGACTGGGAACCGGTTCTCGGTGAACGCGGTGTCCGCGATCAGCACCAAGGGCCGGATGCACTTCATGGTCTTCGCCGAGAGCTTCACCGCCGAGGTGATGTGCCGCTTCCTGGACCGGCTGGCCGGCCACTTCGACCGCAAGATCCATCTCGTCGTCGACGGGCACTCCGCCCACCGTTCCAGGAAGGTCCGCGACTGGCTCGCCGCCCACCCTGACGACATCGAGCTGCACTTCCTGCCGCCGTACTCGCCCGAGCTGAACCCCGACGAGCTGGTCAACGCCGACCTCAAGCACAGCCTGCCCAAGCAGCACCGGGCCCGGGACCAGGCCGAACTCGCCGCCGAGACCCGCCGCTTCTTCCGCAGACGCCAGCGTCAGCCGCACATCGTCCGCGGCTACTTCGGCGGCCCGCACGTCCGCTACGTCTTGAACGAGAACCCCATGAGTTTCTGATCAATA
>NZ_JASCXN010000106.1 GCF_030010625.1 Streptomyces sp. CC208A
CACTACGCCGGTCCTCGTTCACAACTGCAACACGAACGGCGAAGCCGAGGTCAGGATCCCCGAGTGGGCCACAGATGAAGAGGCGCAGCAGTTTGCGGACTACGTAGATGCAGCCAATGACGCCATTGCGCAAGGGCAGATGTCGCCCACTGGTCGGGTCTCTACCGCAGGTTCCATCAGGAGGGAGGCGGCCCGTGAGGCGGCGGGCGAGCGGCGTCGTGCGGCGGCGGCCGGAACTCCCTACTCTGGTGTTGCCGGGCACGCGCCAGATGCGATGTGGCTGGGTCATGGGAAGCCGCCAACCTGGATCGATATGACTAAGCGGGTGAACAGTAGTCTTTCTGCCCAAGGGCAGCGCTGCCCGGTGGGGTGCAGTCCTAGGAGGTTCGTACTGGTGGATAACAGGGGTGGCGGTGTCTGATTGGTCGGCGCTTTTTGCAGAAATGGAAACGGCTAAGCGTAGGTTGGCGGTCAGCGACCGAGATGGGCTCTGGCGTCATGAGTCACGTCAGCCTCCGGCCGCATCGGAGCGGATCGCGGAGATCGCTACAGTGACGCACTGTCCTGTGGACCCTGAGTATGCCGATTTCCTGCTGCATGCGGACGGTTGGCCGGCCATCTTGCAGGACATCGACCTGTTTGGGACGGCGGACTTCGGTAGTGTCGCTTACGCCGAGGCCGAGGAACTCGTGCGTGTGATCGAGGATGAGGTGCAGATTGAGCGAGGAGGGGATTTCTCCCGCCTGATTCCCATCGGTGCGTCACGAACGGACATCGACATCCTCGTCATGCCGTGTGCGAGAGAGTCGAATCGAACGGCGCCGGTTATCTGGCTTGCTGGCGGGGAAATCGAAAGATATCGAACCTTCTCGGATTTCTTCCGAGGGATGATCGCCGAGAATCTTGCTGAGGCTGACTCTTTGGCGTGAGTCTCCCAGGGGTCATCCCTTGGTCGCGATAGCAAATTTGAAGCCCCGCCGGGTGTGTCCTGGCGGGGCTTCTGCGTGGGGTGACGGCAGTAGTTGACG
>NZ_JASCXN010000107.1 GCF_030010625.1 Streptomyces sp. CC208A
GCCGGACAGACCCTAGCCGCCTGACCGTGTCTCCGGCCCCGCCTGGTGCGGGGCCGGAGCCCATTTCGCCCCTCGGTGCTGTCCGGCAGGGGTCGACTCGGCGTAGGGGGTGCAGGGCGGCCCGCCGGGGGCCCCGTACGAGGAGCCAGCACCCGCCGCCGTCGCGCGCATCTTCCAGGTCAAGGGACGTGGCATGGGCATCCCAGGCGCGGGCGAGGGCGGTCCCAGCGCAACCAGTCTGAGCCGACCTGCGACTTAGTCCTGCGTGATCTTCTCGCTCTTCATGGTGAGGGTTGCGTTGACCACCGACTCGACGCGCTCCGGGTCCTTGGTGTACCCGCAGCCGATCCCGGTGGTGCACTCCTCCCGCCACGTACCCCCGGCGACGTAGTACGTCACATCCTTCGCGGTGAACTCGGTGACGGCACCGGACTCGTCGCAGGTGACGCTGCCGACGGACTGCCCGTCGGACGTGCGGATGAGGTAATCGGCCATGGGAGACAGGACCATGTCGTCCATGGCAGTCCAGCGAGCGCTAAGGGGCTTGCTCTTGCTGGTGTAGTCGGCGGTGGCTGTACCGGTCACCGGGCCAGTCGAGACATGTCCTTGCCTGCCTGTTTCCTGGCCGATGACCATGTTGTTGACAGACCCGTTCACGTGGCTAGACGTGACACGTCCGTTGTACGGGCCTCCGAGCCGGAAGCTCTCGACGCTGCCGCACGCAGGCTTCTGCGCCTGAGCCGAGCCTGCTTCAACGGCCTCGGCGTTGACGGTCAGGGCAACTGCGCAGGCAGCCATGGTGACGGCGGTGGCCATCCTCATCCGCATACAGCTCTCCTCCGTTTGAGTTGTCAGTGCTTATACGGCCACAACATCAACGACCAGGCTCAACTGAGGAAACGCCTCGGCAGGTGACAGAGCCGGTGGCCACGGAAGCAGCCCCGACATGCCGATGTCAGCACGTCCGACGCTCTCGCGACAGACGACACCGCC
>NZ_JASCXN010000108.1 GCF_030010625.1 Streptomyces sp. CC208A
TCGGTCCAGTTCTGGGCGGCGTCGGTGAGTTCGATGCCGTGGCGGCGCAGGAGGGCTGGGCTGCCCACGAGGAGGCGGGTGCCGTCGAGTTCGGCGCGCATGCCCATGCCGAGGACGACCTCGCACGCCTGGTGGAGGGGGACGTGCAGGTGCTGTTCCTCGGTGTGGGCGACGATGGCCTGGGCCAGGGGGTGGCGGGCGTGGAGCTCGCCGGATGCGGCCAGGCTCAGCACCTCGTCGGCGCCGAAGCGTTCGCCGAGGGTGACGACGCTGGTGACCAGGGGCTTGCCGAAGGTCAGGGTGCCGGTCTTGTCGAAGACGACGGCGGTGACCCTGCCGACGCCCTCCAGGTGGGTGCCGCCCTTGATGAGGGTGCCGCGGCGGGCGCCGTTGCCGATGGCGGCGCTGATGGCGGTCGGGGTGGCCAGGCCCGCGGCGCAGGGGCAGGCGATCAGCAGCATGGTCATGGCCCGGCGCGCGTCGCGGGTGACCGCGTACGTGAGGGCCGCGAGGGCGAAGGAGACGGGGACGAAGCGCTGGGTGAAGCGGGCGGCGACGGTCTGGATGGGGGCCCGGTCGGTCTGGGCCTCCTCGACCCGGGTGATGATCCGGCCGACGGTGGTGTCGCGTCCGACGGAGTCGGCGCGGACGGTCAGGGAGCCGGAGGTGACGATGGTGCCGGCGTAGACGTGGGCGCCTTCGCGGGCGTACACGGGGAGCGCCTCGCCGGTGACGGCTGCCTGGTCGACCAGGGCCTCGCCGCCGGTCACGTGGCCGTCGACGGGGATGCGGTGGTGCTCGTAGACGGCGACGGTGTCGCCGGGCTCCAGCTGTTCGAGGGGGACCTCGATCTCGACGCCTTCCTCGCGGACCAGCCAGACGCGTTCGTCGCCGATGGTGAGGAGGTCCTCGATGGCGCGGCGGGTGCGGCGCAGGGTGAGGGTCTGGAGGAACTCGCCGATGTT
>NZ_JASCXN010000109.1 GCF_030010625.1 Streptomyces sp. CC208A
GCTAGGCAGTGTCCGGCGGATCATGTGACTGTCGGCTTGCCGGTTCGTTGTTCCCGGCATGGGGCGGGGTGATCTGACGAATGCCGAGTGGGTCCGGCTGGAGCCGCATTTGCCGGCGACGGGACGGCGTGGCGGTCGGTGGAACGACCACCGCAGGGTGATCAACGGGATCCTGTTCCGGGTCCGGACGGGCATACCGTGGCGGGATCTTCCCGAGCGTTTCGGCAGCTGGAAGACCGTCTATGAACGGCACCGGCGCTGGTCGGCGGACGGCACGTGGGACCGGATCCTGCGTGCCGTCCAGGCCGACGCCGACCTCGCGGGCCGGATCGACTGGAGCATGGTCAGCGTCGACTCGACCTCCTGCCGGGCCCACCAGCACGCGGCAGGCGCCCGCAAGAAGAAGCCGCGCGTCCCGAAAAAAGGACAACGCCCCGGCACCACCGCCCCGACGAAGGACTCGGGCGGTCCCGGGGCGGCCTGACCTGCAAGATCCATCTCGCGGGTGAGGGCGGATGCCGGCCCTTGGCCTTCCTGCTCACGCCCGGCCAGTGGGGCGACGCGCCACAGATGATCGAGGTCCTCGAACGCGTCCGCGTTCCCCGCCCGCAGGGCGGACGGCCACGCACCCGGCCGGACCACCTGGGCGGTGACAAGGCATACAGTTCACGCCGCAACCGCCGCTATCTGCGAAGACGCCAGATCAAGCACACCATCCCCGAGCCGAAGGACCAGCGGGCCAACCGCAAACGGCGTGGCAGCAAGGGCGGCCGGCCCACCGGCTTCGACAGCGAGATCTACAAACGCCGCAACGAGGTCGAGCGCACGATCAACCGGCTCAAGAACTCCCGGTCCGTCGCCACCCGCTACGACAAGAGGGCCTACGTCTTCCACGGCACCGTCACGGTCGCAGCGATCCGCTTATGGCTCCAGCCATGATCCGCCGGACAGACCCTAG
>NZ_JASCXN010000110.1 GCF_030010625.1 Streptomyces sp. CC208A
TAGGGTCTGTCCGGCGGATCATGTGCGGAGCCATAAGCGGATGGCCGCGACAGTGACTGTGCCGTGGAATACGTAGGCCCGCTTGTCGTATCTCGTCGCCACGGCCCGGAAGCCCTTGAGCAGGTTGATCGTCCGCTCGACTTCGTTGCGGCGCTTGTACTTGTCCTTGTCGAAGCCGGTGGGCCTGCCGCCTTTGCTGCCGCAGCGTCTGCGGTTGGCCCGCTGGTCCTTCGGCTCGGGGATGGTGTGCTTGATCTGGCGTCTGCGCAGGTAGCGGCGGTTCCGCCGGGACGAGTACGCCTTGTCGCCGCCGAGATGATCCGGCCGGGTGCGTGGATGCCCGCCTGCCGGCCGGGGGACGCGGACGCGTTCGAGGACCGGGATGAGCTGCGGGGCATCGCCCCACTGGCCTGGCGTGATCAGCAGGGCAAGGGGTCGGCGTCCGCCTTCACCGGCGAGGTGGATCTTGGAGATCAGGCCGCCCCGGGACCGTCCGAGTCCCTCGTCGGGGCGGTGATGCCGGGGCGTTGATCTTTTTTCGGGACACGCGGTGCTTTCCTGCGTGCCCCGGCGGCGTGCTGGTGAGCGCGACAGGAGGTCGAGTCCACGCTCACCATGCTCCAGTCGATCCGGCCTTCCGCGTCGGCGTCGGCCTGGACGGCCTTGAGGATCTTGTCCCAGGTGCCGTCCGCGGACCAGCGTCTGTGCCGTTCGTAGACGGTCTTCCACCTGCCGAAACGCGAGGGAAGGTCCCGCCACGGGACCCCCGTGCGCTCACGGAAGAGGATCCCGTTGATCACCTTGCGGTGGCTGGCCCACCTCCCGCCGCGTTGCCCGGTCCCGGGCAGATGCGGCTTCAAGCGGGACCACTCCGCGTTCGTCAGATCGCCACGCCCCATGACCAATTACACGGCCACGAGCGCCAGATCACTCAAAGATCCGCCGGACAGGCCCTA
>NZ_JASCXN010000111.1 GCF_030010625.1 Streptomyces sp. CC208A
CTAAGAGGGTGTCTCACGTGGTGATCTTCGTGAGCTTCTTGTAGCAGGTCAGGGCGGCGGCCAGGCCGAGGAAGGCGAGGAAGTGCGAGCCCTTTCGCTCGTATCGGACGGTGAGGCGGCGGTAGCCGAAGAGCCAGGCGATTGACCTTTCGATCTTCCAGCGGTGCCGGCCGAGCCGTTTGCTGGACTCGATGCCCGGGCGGGCGATGCGCGGGATGATTCCGCGTTCGCGCAGCCAGGCGAGGTGGTCGGCGGAGAAATACGCCTTGTCGGCGCGGAGCTTGCCAGGGCGGCGTCGGCGTGGTCCGCGGCGGGAGCGGATGGCGGGTATGCCGCGGATCAGCGGTTTGAGGGCCAGGCTGTCGTGGGTGTTCGCGGCGGACACGGCGACGGCCAGGGGGATGCCCCGGGCCTCGGACAGTACGTGCAGCTTGCTGCCCTTCTTGCCGCGATCGACCGGGTTCGGCCCGGTCAGCGAACCCCCCTTTTCGCCCGCACCGAGGCAGCGTCGACGATCGCGGAGGTCCAGTCCAGCTCGCCCCGGGCGCCGAGCTCGTCCAGGACCACGCGGTGCAGCCGCCGCCACAGCCCCGCTCTCGTCCACGCGGTGAACCGGCGGTGCGCGGTGGCGGGCGAGACACCGAACGTCTCCGGAAGATGCCGCCAGGCACACCCGCTGGTCAGGACGTACACCACCGCCGTGAACACAGCCCGCTCGTCACGTGGAGCGGTCCCGCCGCCCTGCGGACGGGACTTGAACGACGGCAGCAACGGGGCGACCAGCTCCCACAGACCATCAGGAACCAGCCGCTGCGACAGATCAGCACCCACGACCAGCATCATGCCGCACGGACATCACGCCACGTGAGACATCCTCT
>NZ_JASCXN010000112.1 GCF_030010625.1 Streptomyces sp. CC208A
CGTTGAGCAGGTTGCGTTGGCTGACCGCTGGGGAATCCCACGGACCCGCGCTGGTCGCGACGCTGGAGGGTCTTCCCGCCGGTGTCCCGGTCACCACGGAGCTGGTGGCGGACCACCTCGCGCGGCGGCGTCTCGGCTATGGGCGCGGCGCCCGGATGAAGTTCGAGCGGGACGAGGTCACCTTCCTCGGCGGCGTCCGGCACGGGCTCTCCCTGGGGTCGCCGGTCGCCGTGATGGTCGGCAACACCGAGTGGCCCAAGTGGGAGAAGGTCATGTCGGCCGACCCGGTCGACCCTTCCGAGCTGAAGGAGACCGGCCGCAACGCGCCGCTGACCCGGCCCCGGCCCGGTCACGCCGACCTCGCCGGCATGCAGAAGTACGGCTTCGACGAGGCCCGGCCGGTCCTGGAGCGCGCCAGTGCCCGGGAGACCGCCGCCCGCGTCGCCCTCGGCGCCGTCGCCCGTTCCTTCCTCAAGGAGGCCGCGGGCATCGAGGTCGTGTCCCATGTGGTCGAGCTGGCCGCCGCCAAGGCGCCGTACGGCCTCTACCCGGCTCCCGCCGACGTCGGGAGGCTCGACGCCGACCCGGTCCGCTGTCTCGACGCCGACGCGTCGAAGGCGATGGTCGCCGAGATCGACCAGGCCCACAAGGACGGCGACACCCTCGGCGGTGTCGTCGAGGTCCTCGCCTACGGGGTGCCCGTCGGCCTCGGCTCCCACGTGCACTGGGACCGGCGCCTGGACGCCCGGCTCGCCGCCGCGCTCATGGGCATCCAGGCCATCAAGGGCGTGGAGGTCGGTGACGGCTTCGAGCTCGCCCGGGTGCCCGGCTCCC
>NZ_JASCXN010000113.1 GCF_030010625.1 Streptomyces sp. CC208A
GGCGAGGCGGTCGTGGAGGTCGCCGCGTCCGGGGTCAACTTCCTCGACGTCTACCACCGCGAGGGCCGGTACAGCCTCCCGCTGCCCTTCACCCCGGGCACTGAGGGCGCCGGCACGGTCGTCGAAGTCGGACCCGGCGTCGCTGACGTGGCGGTCGGGGACCGGGTCGGTTGGGTGGAGATTCCCGGCACGTATGCCGAGCGGGCCGTCGTGGACGCCTCCCGGCTGGTGCCGCTGCCCGACGACATCGGCTTCGAGACAGCCGCCGCCGTGCTCCTCCAAGGCATGACCGCGCACTATCTCGTCAAGGACGCCTACCCGGTCCAGGGGGGCGACACGGTGCTCGTGCACGCGGCTGCCGGTGGCATGGGGCTGCTTCTGACCCAGCTCATCACCCATCTCGGCGGCAGGGTGATCGGCACGACGTCGACCACGGCGAAGGCCGAGCTGGCGAAGCGTGCCGGGGCCGCCGAGGTGATCCTTTCCTCCGCGGTCGACGATCTCGCGGCCGAGGTGAGGCGGCTCAACGGCGGTCAGGGACTGCCGGTCGTCTTCGACGGCGTCGGCGCGCACACCTTCGACGCGAGCCTCACCAGCCTGCGAGCCCGCGGCCATCTCGTGCTCTTCGGCGCGGCAAGTGGTGCCGTGCCGCCGTTCGATCCGATTCGGCTCGCCCAGGGCGGTTCGCTGACCCTGATCCGGCCCAGCCTCGGGGACTTCATCGCCGATCGGTCCGAACTGCTCCGACGGGCCGCCGATGTGTTCGAGTGGGTGCGCTCCAAGGCGCTTGAGGTCACCGTGACGGGCCGCTACGCGTTGTCCGAGGCCGCCC
>NZ_JASCXN010000114.1 GCF_030010625.1 Streptomyces sp. CC208A
GCCCCTATGCTTCTACGCGCGTGTAGACGGCCGGAGTCGTACCGGCCGAAGTACCGAACCACACAAGCGATGTGAAGGAGTGAACGCCCGATGGTGTTCAAGCGTCTGCTCGGCTCGCTCGGCGTAGGGGGCCCCTCGGTGGACACTGTGCTCGACCCGGGCGCGGTGGCGCCGGGCGGTGTCGTCGCCGGGCAGGTCCATCTCCAGGGCGGCAACGCCGACTTCGCGATCGAGCACATCACCCTGGAGCTCGTCGCCCGTGTCGAGGCCGAGCACGACGGGGGCGAGTCGGAGGGTGTGGTCGCTTTCCACCGGCACGTCGTCGCGGGCGGCTTCCGCCTGGCCGGGGGCGAGCGCCGCAGTGTGCCGTTCTCCTTCACGCTGCCGTGGGAGACCCCGATCACCGAGCTGTACGGGCAGGGCCTGGGCGTCGTCCTCGGCGTCCGCACCGAACTCGGTGTGGCCGGCGCCAGGGACAAGGGCGACCTCGACCCGCTCGCCGTGCGCCCGCTGCCCGCCCAGGAGGCGATCCTGGAGGCGCTCGGGCAGCTCGGCTTCGGGTTCAAGTCGGCCGACCTGGAACTCGGTCGCATCGGCGGCACCGGCCAGCAGCTGCCCTTCTACCAGGAGATCGAGCTGACCCCGGCGCCGCGGTACGCCCACCAGGTCAACGAGATCGAGGTGACCTTCCTCGCGAGCCCCGCCGGCCTGGAGGTGGTCCTGGAGGCCGACAAGCGCGGCGGCCTCTTCTCGGAGGGGCACGACGCCCTGACGCGCT
>NZ_JASCXN010000115.1 GCF_030010625.1 Streptomyces sp. CC208A
CGGAGCCGGCGCCGGTCCCCGATCTCGGTACGTTCATGGCGGCAGACACCGCCGAGGGAGCGCCCCGGCTCGGAAGGGTGACCGCGTGGGACGGTGACGTGGTCCACCTGTCGCCCCCGGGCGGGGGCACGAAGTGGACGGCGTCCCCGGGCGAGTTGCGCCGCCCGACGGAGGACGAGTGCGCGCGCATCCGGGTTCTGACCACGCGCGTTTCGGCGGTGAGGCCGTGAGCCGGGCGGTTCTGCGGTTCGTGGTGCACCGCATCAGGCGGCACCCCGAGTCCGAGGCGGTCGCGGCGGCCCGGTGTCTGCACGGCGAGTGCGCGTGGGAGGCGGCGCCGAGCCTCAGCGTGAACGACGTGGACGACCAGTGCATGGCGCACACGGGGCTCAACGCGCAGCACACCACGTTCGCCCGGACGTTCTCCGACGTGGCGCTCGTGGAACGTGTGGAGGGGGCCGCGTGAGGCGCCACGCCGTGGCCGTGACGGTGGCCGTCTCCGCGCTCGTCCTGGCCCTGGCCCTGGTCGTCGCGCGGTGAACGGACCCCAACGCGCGTGGAAGTACGCGCAGTTTGTCGCCGGATTCCTTCCGGCTTTCCTCTGAGACTCCGTTCTCTCGGTCCGGCCCCTGACTGCGGGGAGGTCCCGGGCCGGGAGAACGGTGAGCCCCGCCCTCCGCGATGTCCGGCAAGACCACCAGAGGGCGGGGCGGAGTCCCCATCAGTGACAGAGACGAGAGGAACAGTAGATGAGCA
>NZ_JASCXN010000116.1 GCF_030010625.1 Streptomyces sp. CC208A
CAGGGCGGCGGCCCCGTCCTCTTGCTCAGGCGCGCGCCTTGTACCTTTCCAGGGCGGTGATGCCTGCCGCCGCGAGGCCGATCTGGAGGGTCCATTCGATCCAGTCGATTCCCTTGGTGTCCGCGACCCCCAGGCCCGCCGCGAGGGCGGTGCCGACGAGGGCGGCGACGATGCCGACGGCGATCGTCCACAGGACGCCGATCCGCTGCCGGCCGGGCAGGACGAGCCGCCCGAGGGTACCGATGACGACACCGATGACGATCGCGCTGATGATGCCCGAGATCTCCATACCTGTCCCTTTCCCTGCTTCGTCCGGCGGTAACTCCGGTACCGGTTACAGGTCGAACTCGTGCGGCGGCAGGTCGAGGGTGAAACACGCCTCGCGCACGACGGCCTGCTCGGCCTTGTCGAAGTCGCCGTCGGCGCCGCCGATCACGATGCCGATCTGGATCACGGCGCGGGCCTCCGCCGGCTTCTTCTTCGCCTTGGCGATCTCCTGGAGCACACCGACCTTGCCGAAGTCGAAGTCGGCGGCCAGCTTGTTCAGGTTCTCGTCGAACCGGCGCTGGAGATCGGTCGCGTCGAAGTTCTGCAGCACCTCGTTGGTGGCGATCAGCTGGGCGACCCGCTGCCGTTCGGAGGGGTCGACCGTGCCGTCCGCCGCGGCCACGAGGGCGCACATCGCCATGGAGGCGTCGCGGAAGGCCCCGGACTTGAGGTCGTTCTTCTTCGCCACCAGCTGCGTC
>NZ_JASCXN010000117.1 GCF_030010625.1 Streptomyces sp. CC208A
GAGCCTTTTCCAACCTGGTTCTGAAGTGCGGCTGTTGGGCTGACAACATGGTGAAGCCCCTGGTAGATGGGTTTTCGACCAAGAGAACCAGCTCCACCAGAGGCTTCACGTGCTTGTCTACCCGTCGGGCGTCGACGTGTCCAGCTCCGCCCTCCGCTTCCTCGCACAGCAGCTGCGACGCCACCGTCGCGCGATCGGCTCCCGGTGGCGGCGCCTCAGCGCCGGCCGCCAGGCCCTGCTCACCCTCGCCCACCTGCGGATGGGCCACACCTACTCCCAGCTCGCCGCCGGATTCGACATCGGCACCACGACGGCCTACCGCTACGTCACCGAGGCGGTCGAGCTCCTGGCCGCTCTCGCCCCGGTCCTGACCGACGTGGTGCGGACCGCTTCGGCCAAGGCGTACCTGATCCTGGACGGCACGCTCCTGCCGATCGACCGGATCGCCGCGGACCGGCCGTTCTACTCCGGCAAGCACAAGAGGCACGGGATGAACGTCCAGGTCATCGCTGATCCCTTCGGCCGGCTGCTGTGGGCCTCACCGGCCCTGCCCGGCGCCGTCCACGACATCCGGGCGGCCCGCGAACACGGCATCGTCGACGCCCTCACCGAGGCAGACATCCCGTGCTGGGCCGACAAGGCATACCGAGGCGCCGGCGGCACGGTCCGCACCCCGTGCTGGGGACGGTGGGAGGCCCTCTCCGCAGGCCAGCAAGCTGTGAACCGGTCCCACGCGAAG
>NZ_JASCXN010000118.1 GCF_030010625.1 Streptomyces sp. CC208A
GGTGTCCACTCCATGACCTCCTCGACGATCCGGCTGTTGAGCTTGCTGGCGGTGATGTTCTCGCCGGCCAGGAAGGCGGAGTAGGGCATGCGGCCTCCTACAGGGCGACGGTGGCGGGCTGGAGCAGCTGGATCGGGGCTCCGGCCGCGTGGCTCTTCGTGATGCCGTTGACGGAGCGGACGACGGTGGCGGTCTGGGTCAGGCCGGTGCCGGTGATGCCGGTGATCCGGATCTGCTCGCCGCCGATCAGCGCGTCGACCGGGAACGCGGTCGGATGGCTGGCGGTGGTCATCCAGGCCGGGCCGGGGTTGGACACGAACGACATCGAGGTGGCCGTGTCCGTCACCGCGGCACCGAGGGTGGTGCCGTCCGTCCCGGCCCGGGCGCGCACCGGGTCGTCGGTCACCGCCACCGTCCAGGGGCCGGCCGGGACGCAGGTGAGGGTGACGGTCCAGGTGCGGATGCCGAGGGTCTCGCTGATGCCCTGGACGATCAGGTCGATCGGCCCGGGCGGCAGCCAGGGCGGGGTGTTGATGATCTGGATGCGGTCGCCGAGCTCCAGCTCCAGGA
>NZ_JASCXN010000119.1 GCF_030010625.1 Streptomyces sp. CC208A
GAGTGCGGCGAGCACCGGGTTCATGGAGCCGCCGGCGCCCGCGACGAGGCCGAGCAGGTTGACGCCGATGGCGAGGCCGTAGTTCTGGCGCACGACGCGCAGGGTGTGGCGGCTGAGTTCGACGACCGCGGGGACCTGGCGCAGGTCGTTGCCGGCGAGGGCGATGTCGGCGGTCTCCAGGGCCACGTGCGAGGAGTGTTCGCCCATGGTGATGCCGACGTCGGCCAGGGCGAGCGCCGGGGCGTCGTTGGTGCCGTCGCCGACCATGGCGACGATGTGGCCCTCGGCCTGGAGCTCGCGGATCAGCTGGAGTTTGGCCTCGGGCAGGGCGTGCGCGTGGACCTCGGTGATGCCGAGTGCGTCGGCGACGACCTGGGCGGTTTCCGGTGCGTCGCCGGTGAGCAGGATCAGTCGTTGGACGCCGAGGTCGCGGAGCTGCCGTATGACGGTGTCGGCGCCCGCGCGTACGGCGTCGGAGACGCCGAGCAGGCCGATGAGGTCGGTGTCGTGGGCGAGGCAGATGACGGTCTCGCCGCCGCTGCGGAGGTGG
>NZ_JASCXN010000120.1 GCF_030010625.1 Streptomyces sp. CC208A
ACGCCTCCGCAGCGGCGGCGAGACCGTCATCTGCCTCGCCCACGACACCGACCTCATCGGGCTCCTCGGCGTCTCCGACGCCGTACGCGCGGGCGCCGACACCGTCATACGGCAGCTCCGCGACCTCGGCGTCCAACGACTCGTCCTGCTCACCGGCGACGCACCCGAGACCGCTCAGGTGGTGGCCGACGCCCTCGGCATCACCGAGGTCCACGCCCACGCCCTGCCGGAGGCCAAGCTCCAGCTGATCCGCGACCTCCAGGCCGAGGGCCACATCGTCGCCATGGTCGGCGACGGCACCAACGACGCCCCGGCGCTCGCCCTGGCCGACGTCGGCATCACCATGGGCGAACGCTCCTCCCACGTGGCCCTGGAGACCGCCGACATCGCCCTCGCCGGCAACGACCTGCGCCAGGTCCCCGCCGTCGTCGAACTCAGCCGCCACACCCTGCGCGTCGTGCGCCAGAACTACGGCCTCGCCATCGGCGTCAACCTGATCGGCCTCGTCGCGGGCGCCGGCGGCTCCATGAACCCGGTGCTCGCCGCCCTG
>NZ_JASCXN010000121.1 GCF_030010625.1 Streptomyces sp. CC208A
TGCATCGTCGACGCGGACTCCTTGATGCGGTCCCACAGGGCCATCGAGAACTCCCTAAGTCGTATGGAGGGTTCCCCGGGCCGGCCGGGGGCGGACGGCCCGGGGAACCGATCTTCTACATTACTGTAGAAGTTACCAGGTGCCGCCGGAGCAACACGCCGGTCAGCCCTCGTCGCCTTCGTCGCCTTCGTCGTCACCCTCGAAGAAGTCGCCCACCTCGTCGACGACTTCGGCGGCCACCATGCCGCCGACCACGCCGACGGCCAGACCCGCGGCACCGGCGGCGACCGCCGTTCCCATGCCCGGGCCGGAACGGTGGCCGTCGCCGTGGTGACCGTCGGCGTGTCCGCCATGCCCACCGTGCCCGTACGGGGCGCGGTGCTCGACGAGTTGCCGGATCCAGCCCTCGACCTCGGCGTTCCAGTCGACCTGCTCGACGCCGTGGTGGCTCACCGTGA
>NZ_JASCXN010000122.1 GCF_030010625.1 Streptomyces sp. CC208A
CGGGCCAGGAGCCCCTCCCGTACGAGGAAGGGCTCGGCGACCTCCTCGACGGTCTCGCGCTCCTCCCCCACGGCGACCGCGAGGGTGGACAGGCCGACGGGCCCGCCGCCGAAGAGCTTCAGGAGGGCTTCGAGGACGGCCCGGTCGAGGCGGTCGAGGCCGCGGCCGTCCACCTCGTACACGCCGAGGGCGGCGGCGGCGATCTCCCGGGTGACCACTCCGTCGGCCTTCACCTGGGCATAGTCGCGGACGCGGCGCAGCAGCCGGTTGGCGATGCGGGGGGTGCCGCGGGAGCGGCCGGCGATCTCGGCGGCGCCCGCCGGGTCGATCGTCACGTCGAGGAGCCCGGCCGAGCGGGTCACGACCCGCTCCAGCTCGTGCGGCTCGTAGAACTCCATGTGGGCGGTGAAGCCGAAGCGGTCGCG
>NZ_JASCXN010000123.1 GCF_030010625.1 Streptomyces sp. CC208A
GCGGGGCTGAGCGCGGCCCAGGTCGCGCAGGCGCAGGCCACCATGGGCAAGTCCCTGACGTCGGTGATCCTCTCGATCGCCTGGAGCACGCTCAGCGATTTCATCGGGCTCGACGACGCCATGGCCTGCTTCGGCGGCGACATGTGGTCGTGCGGCAGCCTCATCGTCGGTGCGATCCCGTGGACCAAGCTCGGCAAGATCCCGTCGGTCTGGAAAGCCGTCAACCGCACGATCGACGCGGTCCAGGCGTTCCGGACGGCGAAGCGAGCGGCCGAGGTGGTCCTCAAGGCGGCGAAGGCGGCCGAGGCGGCAGCGCTGAGGGCCAAGATCGCGGCGATAGAGAGAGCCAAGAAGGCGGCCCAGGCGGCGAAGAAGAAGGCCGCGGAACAAGCGAAGAAGATCGCCGACCA
>NZ_JASCXN010000124.1 GCF_030010625.1 Streptomyces sp. CC208A
CCCTCCAGGCCGGTGTCCTCAAGGGCGAGGTCAAGGACGTCCTGCTCCTCGACGTCACCCCGCTGTCCCTCGGCATCGAGACCAAGGGCGGCATCATGACCAAGCTCATCGAGCGCAACACCACGATCCCCACCCGGCGTTCGGAGGTCTTCACCACCGCCGAGGACAACCAGCCCTCGGTCACCGTGCAGGTCTACCAGGGCGAGCGCGAGATCGCGGCGTACAACAAGAAGCTCGGCATGTTCGAGCTGACCGGCCTCCCGCCGGCCCCGCGCGGCGTCCCGCAGATCGAGGTCGCCTTCGACATCGACGCCAACGGCATCATGCACGTGACCGCGAAGGACCTGGGCACGGGCAAGGAGCAGAAGATGACCGTCACCGGCGGCTCCTCGCTGCCGAAGGACGA
>NZ_JASCXN010000125.1 GCF_030010625.1 Streptomyces sp. CC208A
GATGTGATGCACCACAAGCGACAACACCACCGAACCGTCCAGCAGTTCGAAGAGCACGGCACGGATCGGAAGCTCGGCCACCAGGTCGAAGACCTGGCCGGCGGTCTCGTTCAGTGTCTCGTCCAGGGCGCTTGTCTCGACGGCGCGGTGTTCCACCGTCAGGCGGGCCTGCTCGGCGGGGAGCACGCGCTGGTGTGGTTCGCCGTCCACGGTCTCGAACACGGTCCGGAGGGGGGCGTGCTTCGCGATCACGGCGTTCAGGGCGGACTCCAGCGCCTGGACATCCACACCCCTCTCCAGCCGGACCACCATCGGCACGTTGTACGCCGCACTCCCCCCGTCCAACTGCGAAAGCAGCCACAACCGCCGCTGCGCGAACGACGCCGGCGGAAGCC
>NZ_JASCXN010000126.1 GCF_030010625.1 Streptomyces sp. CC208A
AGTTTCCGCCGGCGTCGTTCGCGCAGCGGCGGTTGTGGCTGCTTTCGCAGTTGGACGGGGGGAGTGCGGCGTACAACGTGCCGATGGTGGTCCGGCTGGAGAGCGGTGTGGATGTCCAGGCGCTGGAGTCCGCCCTGAACGCCGTGATCACGAAGCACGCCCCCCTCCGGACCGTGCTGGAGGTGGTCGACGGCGAGCCGCGCCAGCGCGTCCTGGCGCCGGAGAGGGCGAAGGTCACCGTCGAATGCCGGCCCGTCGACGTCGACTGCCTGGATGCCGAACTGGCTGCCGTCGCTGGTCAGGTCTTCGACCTGGTGGCCGAGCTTCCGATCCGTGCCGTGCTCTTCGAACTGCTGGACGGTTCGGTGGTGTTGTCGCTTGTGGTGCATCACATT
>NZ_JASCXN010000127.1 GCF_030010625.1 Streptomyces sp. CC208A
AGGTCAGGACCGGCGACAAGGTCGTCGCGACGGACCCGGAGTCCGGCGAGACCCGGATCGAGACGGTCACCGCGGAGATCAAGGGCCAGGGCCTCAAGCACCTGGTCAAGGTCACGATCGACACGGACGGCACGAGCGGCGCGAAGACGGCCCAGGTCACCGCGACCGACGGCCACCCCTTCTGGGTCCCCGAGCTGGGCGAGTGGATCGACGCCACGGACCTGGCCGCAGGCCAGTGGCTCCAGACCGGCACCGGCACGTTCGTCCAGATCACCTCGGTCGAACGCAGGACGTCCCAGAACGCCACAGTCCACAACCTGACCGTCTCCAACCTCCACACGTACTA
>NZ_JASCXN010000128.1 GCF_030010625.1 Streptomyces sp. CC208A
AGCGCCTCCGTCAGCACCGCGCCGTGGACGCCGGGATTGTGGCCCGCCACCACGTAGAAGCCCGGCTCGGCCTTGATGGTCTCGCCCTTGTGGGCCTTGACCTGGATCTGCCTGCGCCCGTCCATCGCGGGATACAGCGCCGCCAGGACCTTCGGTGAGATCAAGGTGGCGTCGTCGATCAGCAGGGCGCGGCCTTCGGTCATCGCGGTGACCAGCGGACCGTACTGGAAGACGTAGTTGCCGCCGTCGTCCTGTGTGTACTCGCCGATCAGGTCGCCGACCGTGGTGTCGCCGTCACCGGCGACGGTGAGCAGGTCCGGGAACGCCGCCTC
>NZ_JASCXN010000129.1 GCF_030010625.1 Streptomyces sp. CC208A
AGCCTCGACGGCTGGGCCGTGCCGATGGCCACCGACATCGCCTTCGCCCTCGCCGTCCTCGCCGTCATCAGCACCCACCTCCCCTCCGCGCTGCGGGCCTTCCTGCTGACCCTCGCGGTCGTCGACGACCTCGGCGCCATCCTCATCATCGCCGTCTTCTTCACCTCCGACCTGAACTTCTGGGCGCTTGGCGGGGCCGTCGCCGGGCTGGTCCTCTTCCACGTCCTCCAGCGCCTGCGGGTGCGCGGCTGGTGGTGGTACGTCCCCCTCGGCCTCGCCGTCTGGGCGCTGATGTACAACTCCGGCGTCCACGCCACCGTCGCCGGC